>JBFXJP010000039.1:0-2519 GCA_050174775.1 Phycisphaerales bacterium | reverse complement strand
CCCCTAGCAGTCCGGGCCTCGCCCACGTCGGTGCTCCCTCTGCGGGCGATCTACAACCCGACCCCAGATCGCGCTGCCACAATGGTCTCGGTCAAGCCATTGCGGGCAGCCGCCGCGATGGCGTCCTTGCTCCGCTTTCCTCGTGTGCTTGGATGGACCGATCCATCGACATCTCGCGCCCAGTTCGATCTTCTGGCAGGGCTGGCACGGAGGATCCCGGTAGGCCTAGTGACCGTGCCGTGGGGTCCCCCATTCGCGACGGACCTACCGGTCGCACTTGCCGAAGCTCTCGGAGCCTGAAGGCGTGTGCTCCGGCCCGCACGTTCGACCGCCGCTGCCCACACCACGCCTCCGAGGTCTACTCGAGAGCCCACCCGTTCAAGAGTGCTCAAGCGAACTGGAGGCGGCTGGAACGGCATGTTCGAATTTCACGGCCGTCCACGACGCGCAGCCGCCGCTACTCCTGAACCCATCTGACGTATGCAGCGCGCTGCGAGGGGTCATCGTAGAAATCCGATCGAGCGTCGGACGCATCGAGCCGATAGTGCTCCACGTGGTCGCGGCAGGGCCCGCCTCGACGGGCGTATCGTCCACCGAATGAAGCAAGCGATCGAATGGTCTCCAAGCCACGGTCGTGGGTGTGCAGACCCAGAACCGCAGCTACGGAGCCCCTGCCTCGGTCGATCAGCGCCCAGTCCGATCGGACGAAGGCCGCCAGCCACGCTCGCCGCAATGCCGACGGCCAACCGGCGCGCATCGCCACGGTCTCCACAGCAATAGCGGGCACGAGGTCAGGATGCAGCCGGCGGAGGCGTCCCAGCATCCCTGCGGTGACCATGCTCACGCCCCAGCCCTCCGCCAAGGCTGCGAGTGCGGTCCAGCATGCGCCGACAGAGCGCAAGGCGAGTGCGCAGTCGACCATCCATCCGAGCGTGTTGCCCCCATGCCCTCCGGCATGGCTCAACGTGTGCACTGCGGTGGCGAGTGGTCCGAGTGTGTGCACCGTCGTGCCGCCGATGATCATCCGCCGGCGGTGTGGCGCAAGTGCCTCGGGACCTACAGCACCTGCCGCGGCGCCCGTAGGCACGAGCGACCAATGCAGATCGATCAGGGTTCCCGCCGGCGCCTGAAGCACGACCGCCTTCCGATGGTCCCGGTATAGCAGCCCCCAGTTGCGCGTGACCAGGCGTGCACCCGAGGCTTCGAGCGCGGCGAGCGCATCGCCGAAGGCGTGACGCTCGACGAGGACGTCCAGGTCCCCCGCTTGGCGGGGCAGCTTCGGAGGTCGGATCGCTCGCTCCAGTGCTGCGCCCTTGATGAGCATCCAGCCGCCCTCGATGTCCGCAAGCACAGTAGCGATGAGGCGCAAGTCAGTCAGCGACCGAAACGCTTGTTCCGCCTCGACGCGACCGGCCCGGTGCGCTGCGGCCAAGCACACATCTGGTGTGTCTGAGCGAGCCAGCAGATGCGACACGGCTATGGGCAACACGCGGTGATGGGCCGCGAGGCGGAGCACTGCATCGGCATCGGGGGCGCCGGCACGCGTGCCACGGTCGTCGCTGCAGCTGTACACGGCATCGAGCAGCCATTGGGCCGGCTCGGACAGGCCCGCCCTGGGCCACGGTTTCGCCTTTGGGAGCCCGCACAGATCCGTGGCCGGACTGGGGCCGGAGGGCTCCAGCCAACCGCGAGCGCGGAGCTCGCCGACGAAACGAGCCGTGTCCACCACTGCGCGTTCGGCCTCGATGGCATAGGCGCGCCGGAGCCGGAGCGCGAGCTCGTGCTCCGTTGCGCCGCCGAGCATGGCATCGAAGGCGAGCCTGCTTGCGCCGGTCAGCGTCAGGACACACCCGCGACGTACGTCGAGCACGAGCGTCTCGTCGCCGAGCGATCGATAGGCGATCGCACCGAGATCCGGCCTGAGCGAAACACTGTCTCGACCTTCCGTCGCTTGCTTCGACGCGCTCACCTGTCCTCGTCCGGGGGTGCAGGTGTCGCCCGCTGTTGTCCATCAAGACCGAGGTGCGTCCGAAGCCTACGTTCGAGATCAGGCCACTCGCGCAGTGCCGCCGCCGGGTCGTGTGGTGCGACGCCGTTCCGCTCATCGGATGGCCGGGGCCGCTCGAGCTGGATCCGCGGTGGCGTCACCCGAGCGACCGCCATGCCGTTCGAGGCGGGGCTCTCCGTAGCAGGTGGTGAATGCGACGGGACGAGCGCGTGTCCGTTGTCGACGGAGTTCGGCACGGAGAAGTGCGTGCTCGATGCCGACGCTGGCATGGCAGCGGAACGACTGCTGACGTCCGCCCCCTGTGACACCCGTCCTCGACGTCGTTCCAACCGCCGGTGACCGTAGTCGTAGCGATAGCCCGCCGAGCGTTGATCGACCGCGTTGAAGATACACCCGATGACCGGTGCCTCGACCTGCTGTAGCTGCTCGAGCGCTCGACGAAGCGAGCGACCCGATGTCGACCCTGCCTTCACCACGACGACCGTGGCGTCCACGAAGCGTGAGATCGTCA
>JBFXJP010000038.1:0-2544 GCA_050174775.1 Phycisphaerales bacterium | reverse complement strand
GGCGGCTCGGCGATGTGCTTGCGCGCCTTGTACTTCTTGCGGCCGCGCTCTCCGCTCATGCGCCGATGCATGCGGCGCGTGGCGACGAGGCCCTTGTCGATGTTCTTCAGCCCTGCCTTGCCCTCGCGCCCCAGGGGAACGCAGGCCGTGAGCCCGCGCTCCTCCATGCCGAGGAAGTTCGCCTCGGACTTGTAGCCGCAGTCGGCCAGCACGGTGCCGGGGTCCTCCTGCGTGTTCTCCCGGGCGGCGTCCACCACGGGAAGCAACGCGCCCGCATCGGCCGAGCACTGCGTCACCTCGGTAGCCACGATGATCCGGTCCTCGCCGTCGACGGCGATCTGGGCGTTGTAGCACTGCTGGAAGCCCTGCTGGGTCTTCATGATGCGGCTGTCCGGATCCGTGAAGTTCTCCTGATCCTTGGCCTCAGGCTGCCCCAGGGGACGCTTTCGTTCGCGTCCCCGCTTGGCCTTGCCTTCGCGCTTGCGCTTCGCCTCGGCCAGCCGCTCGGCCTCGATCTTCTCCGCCTCCGCCGCCTGCTTGCGCGCTTCCAATCGCTCCTTCGCCGCCTGGATCGTGGCCAGGCGACTCTCCCGACGCTCGAGCTCCTCCGGAAGCTCGTCGCCCCGGAAGTCCGGCCCGAACTCCACGTCCTCGCTCTCGTCCTGCCCCTGGGCGCGTGCCGTCAGGGCTGCGATCTCGTGCCGCAGCTTCGCCTCCTCCTTCTGCATGCGCTCGTAGCTCATGGCCTTGTGCTTGCTGGCGTTGGCGCGGACCTTCGATCCGTCGATGGCCAGGGTCCCGAGCTTCACCAAACCGGAGGCCTGGGCGATCTGCACCACCTGCACGAACAGCGACTGGAAGGCGCCCAGGTGCGCCATGCGGAACCGCGCCAGGGTGCGGTGGCTGGGAGGATCCCCTGCCGCCAAGATCCGGAAGGCGATGTCCGTCTCGCAGGCCCGGGCGATGCGACGCGAAGAGAACACCCCCGTCGCGTACCCGTAGATCAGGAGCTTGAGCATCAGGGCGGGGTGGTACGCCACGTTGCCCTGGCCCGAGGCCCGGTAGGCGCCCAGGATCTCGGAGAGATCCAGTTGATCAACCGTGTCCGCGATGAAGTAGGCGAGGTGACCGGCAGGCAGCCAGTCCTGCAGGGAAGGCGGCAGCAGAAGCTGCTGATCGGGCTCGTAGGGCCGGAAGTACGGTTGCATGCCCAATTTTGGACCGCACCTCGCCCAGGCCAAGGGAGAACTTCGCCAGAAACCCCGAGCGCAGTTCTGTGGCGCAGACTCCTAGGCGAAATCGCAAGCCATGGCCGCGGGGGCCGCGACCCAGTGAGGTGCAGGGGTCTTCCCTCGTGCCGGGCCAGTCCCATCGACGACCATCCCCAGTGCCTCCGCCAGGGCGTGGCGGGCCCGGTGGAGCCGAACGGCGGCCGCGGAGGGCGGGATCCCTAGTGCACCTGCCATGTCGTTCACCCGCCTTCGTCCTCCGCGAGCACCCCATCGATCTTGCGGAAGGTGCCCCAGCTCCGGACGGTGATCGGCACGCCGAACTGGCGATCGAGTGTGCCGAGACATCCGATCGCCTTCTTCTGTCGCCGATGCACGCCGACCAGGAAACGTCCTTCCCCGCCACGACCCGGACCAGCCAGGGACCGCCCGATGGCAGACGCAGCGGGATCTGTGGCGTCACACGCGGGGCTCGCGCGAGGGTGCCGACGAAGCGCACGACATCGGGGCGCTCCGGATGGTTCGTGAAGGGGTCCCGGGAGACCAGCTCTCGGACCTCGCGCCTCTCGCAGATCACGATCTCCGTGTCGAAGGGAAGCGGCGGACGATCTCGGCGCGCAACGCCCGGCGCCCCGGCGCACGCCTGACGACGAACGTCCCCGCCGCTCCGACATTCAAGACGCGGAGGAGATGGAGCTCTCGGGGGAGCTCAGCTGGCCGGAACGTCTTGTGACCCCCGACGTTCACGCCTCGGAGCAGCACGACGAGCATCACGTCCCGCCATCCCTCAATTGTGCCGTCCGGGCCGCGTGGGCCGAGACGCGCCGGGCCCCGTCCGTGACGGTCGTCCCCGAGGCCCGCAGCCGCGAGCGCTCGGTTCCAACTCGTCGGGAAGAGACGCACGGCCGCCTTCACGAGGCGCGGATCGTCGGCGAATACCGCCTTGCGCTGGAGGGACTTGCCCGCCCTCTTGCGCTTGCGGATGGCGGCGAGAACGGCTTGCCTGGTCCAGACGCGCGTGAGGCGGATCCGCGCCGGATCGAGGCCGACTGCCCGAAGCGCTGCGTCCCAGCTTCCGAAGCGCTGCCGAGCCTGCTGCACGAGCCCAGGACTCTGGTCTCGCATGGCCCGGTCGCTCAGCGGCAGGCCTGCCCGATGGAGTCGCCGGATCTCGGCCACCACGGTGCGCCTCGACCAATCGAGCCGCTTCACCTGGCCCGGATAGGGAATGCCGAGCGACTCGACGTACGCACTCCACCGAAGCCCCAGTTCGTGTGCCACGCGCGCTGCGGCGCCGTTGGGCGCCGCCGTCTGG
>JBFXJP010000037.1:0-2574 GCA_050174775.1 Phycisphaerales bacterium | reverse complement strand
GTGCGGGAATGGTTGATCTGCACGATGCGCCGCTCGCCCAGCACGTAGGCCAGTTCCCGCTGGCAAAACAGGCGGGCGAAGCTGCCGCGCGGGTCGGTGTGGGGGTTGCTGGTGACGACCAACACGCCGGAGAGTGGCGTGGAAACAAGGTTCATGCCCCGCCACCGGCGTATTCATCGATCTGCCGCAGGCAGACCGCCTGCATGTCTTCCTCGCGCTCATGGGCACGATGCCAGGCGACGATGGATTCGAGCGCCCGCTCCAGCGGCCACTGCGGTTGCCAGCCGAGACGGGCATTGGCTTTGGCGCAGTCGAGCCTGAGACAGTTCGCCTCGTGCGGCTGGGGGGCGGGATCGGTCTGCCAGCTCGCGCCTTCGCCCAATGCGCGGGTGAGCCGTTCGACGATCCATTGCACCGGGCGGGCATCGACCTCGGCGGGGCCGAAGTTCCACGCCTCGGCATGGGCCGGGCCGTCTTCCATCAGGCGCTGCGCCAGCAGCAGATATCCGGCCAGCGGCTCCAGCACATGTTGCCACGGACGAACCGCACCGGGATTGCGAATGGCGACCGGCTGACCTGCGGCGACGGCGCGCAGGATGTCCGGAATCAGCCGGTCCGCGCCCCAGTCCCCGCCGCCGATGACGTTCCCGGCCCGGGCGCTGGCCAGCGCCAACCCATGCTCGGCGTAGCGTTCCGGCGCAAAGAACGACTGCCGCCAGGATTGCGTGACCAGCTCCGCGCACGCCTTGCTGCTGCTGTAGGGGTCATGGCCGCCCAGGGGCTCGCCTTCCCGATAGCCCCAGACCCATTCGCGGTTCTCGTAGCACTTGTCGGAGGTCACCACCAGCAGCGCGCGCACGCCGCCGATCCGGCGCACGGCCTCCAGCAGATTGATCGTACCCATGACGTTGGTGGCGTAGGTGGCGACCGGGTCCGCGTAGCCGGCCCGCACCAGCGGCTGGGCCGCGAGGTGGATAACGATTTCCGGTCGCGCGCGGCGCACGGACTCGGTCACCGCCGGCGCATCGCGTAGGTCGCCGATGGTGCTCTCGATGCCGCTGCCGACCCGCGCCAGGTCGAACAGGCTGGGGGTCGTTGGCGGTGGCAGGGCGTATCCGCTGACTTCCGCCCCAAGCTTTTTCAGCCACAATGCCAACCAGCCGCCCTTGAAGCCGGTGTGCCCGGTGACCAGCACCCGGCGGCCCCGCCAAAAAGACGGGTTTGTCACCAGATTTTCCACGGCGCCTGTCCGGTCTGCCATAAGGACTCAAGCAAGGTCTTGTCGCGCAGGGTATCCATCGGGTGCCAGAAGCCGTCGTGGGGAAAACCGCTGAGCTGTTGATCGCCGGCCAGGCGTTCCAAGGGTTCGCGCTCCCACACCGTGTCGTCACCGGCGATGTAGTCGAAAACACCCGACGAGAGCACAAAATAACCGCCGTTGATCCAGGCCCCATCGCCGGCGGGCTTTTCCAGAAAAGACGTGATACTGGTCCCGTCGATTCCCAGCATGCCAAAGCGACCGGGTGGCTGTACGGCGGTAACGGTTGCGAGCTTGCCCTGGGCACGGTGAAAGGCGATCAACTGGCCGATGTTCACGTCGCTGAGCCCGTCGCCGTAGGTGAAGCAGAAATCGTCGTCGCCCATGTATTCGCGCACCCGCAACAGCCGCCCGCCGGTGCTGGTGTCTTCCCCGGTGTTCACCAGCGTGACGCGCCAGGATTCGACTTCTTTCTGGTGGACCTCCATGCGATTGGCGGCCAGGTCGAAAGTGACGTCCGAGGAATGCAGGAAGTAGTTGGCGAAGTACTCCTTGATCAGATAGCCCTTGTAGCCAAGGCAGATGACGAAGTCGTTTACGCCGTGGCTGGAGTACGTTTTCATGATGTGCCACAGCACCGGCTTGCCGCCGATTTCGACCATCGGCTTGGGCCGGACCGTTGTTTCTTCCGCGAGGCGCGTGCCGAGTCCGCCGGCGAGAATGATGACTTTCAATGTTGCCGGCGCCTTGTTGGAGAATGTTTGCAACGCTGAGATTTCATCCGCCGCTCGGTGACGCGCGATGGCCCGGATGATACCGGAGCCAACCGGGGGTCTCCACCGCCATGCAGCACATCTGTGGTCGGCGGCATGTTCCGCATCGGCCGGCACGGGAGCGATCTGACAAAAAGCATTTCCCATAAATACGAGCGCCCATCGGGGACTGGCGAACACCGCGCCCAGCGCTGGACTTGGTGGTACCGGAGGCTTTCATCTGTCACCCGAAACCAAAGGTTACCGCCAAACATCCATGGGGTTCGTTTCGGCGTCAACGTGCTGGAGCCATTTATTTTGTTTCGCGGAAGCGATTGACGTTTCACGCGACTGCGACCGCAAGCAGGTCGATGATGAGCTGCTTCCAGCCCAGCGAGCAGTTCCGATACGCCCTCCCCAGCAGCGCGCGCATCATCAGAAGTGGGGCCCCAACGGGGCGCGCTCGCATGCGTGCGCGCATTCGATTGAATTCGACTTTTGCCCGCAGCAAGGCGAACACTTCGTGACTCACAGGCACTCCCCAGGAAGCCAGCCGGCGGCCTA
>JBFXJP010000036.1:0-2805 GCA_050174775.1 Phycisphaerales bacterium | reverse complement strand
CGGTGACCGCGGCCAGCCGGTGGTAGAGGTCCGAACGAAACTCGCCCGCCTGCTGATCTACGGCAAGGTCACGGCTCGTCGCGGACACCACCCTGAAGTCCGAGCGGCGCCACTCACTCGCGCCCACCCGCTTGAAGGTTCCCTCCTGAACAACTCGGAGGAGCTCCGGCTGGAGGCCCAGCGGCAACTCGCCGAGCTCATCAAGGAAGAGCGTGCCTTCATGCGCAAGTTCGAACGCTCCCGCCCTGGCTGCCGCAGCGCCGGTGTAGGCACCCCGTTCGTGCCCGAAGAACTCGCTGCCTGACAGGCTGGGCACGATGGCGCCGCAATCGAGCACGACGAACTCGCCGGAACGTCGCGGTTCGCTCACCAAGTGCACCAGGTGCGCGGCCAGTTCCTTCCCGGTGCCGGTCTCACCTTCGAGCAGCACGGGGGCGTCGCTGTGCAACGCAGCATCAGCGACACGTTGCATGGCGGACCGGAACGCCGTGCTCTCGCCCATTCCGCCCAGTACGGGTAGGAGCTCGTCGAGCGTGCGGTCCACCCGGCGCCACCGCTCGATTCGTTCGACGACCGCGGCAGAGGCGGTCGGAGTGACCTCGAGCACATCATCTGCGCCTGCCGCGAGCACAGCCCAGGCTTGAAAGCCGTTGGCGGTCCAAGGGTCGGTGGCGAGCGCCACGAAGCGGCGGCCGGCAGCGCGCAGCGCCCGCAGTTCCGCGATCGCATCAGGCGTGAGCGCATCGAGAACCGCGACGCCGTAGCGGTCGCCGGAGGCATCCTCGAACCCCGCGGCGAGCAGGCGCGACGCAGCCGCCTGGGCCGCCCGTGACGTGCCCAGACGGATCACGAACGCCGCGGAGCTACTGCTCTGCGCCATCGAGCACCACTGGAGTCCTGTTCGGCGCCAACGGTCCCCCTCCCCCCCGGATCGAACATCGGTGAAGCTAGCTCGATTTGAAGCCCAAGGCTGTGGAACTGCAAACAGCAGGCCCGACTCGACAGACCGAGTCGCCACAAGGGCTGTTGTGCGGTCGAATTCCAAAATCGGACGACTGGAGAAATATGGGCGATCCGCCCTCAGCGCGAGGCGAGCTCTCCTAGCCAACGTTCACAGGTGCGACGAACCCGGCGAACACGCAAGCGTCTTCGAACCAGGCGATGAGGGTGTTGCCGCCGGCGACGCTGTGGGCCACGCTATCGATCAACGAGAGGTCGCCTTGGCCGGTGATGTCCAACGCCCAGATCCCGGTGCGGACCGTCGTGGCGATCTGCCCGGTGGTGACGTCGAGGCCGATAAGGAGGAGAATCGTTGTCGGTGGCGGAGCGGAGGAGGGTGGTGATCACCCCGTCCGCGCTGAGCACCCAGTCAGGGGTGCCGACGACGAGGCATTGGAACTGGTCGAACTGGTCGAGCCCGGCCGTCCACTGCTGAATCCCGGTGCGGGGGTCGACGACGGACCCGCCGCGCGATGCGGCCCTGCGCATACGCCCCAGCGTCCCCCGCAGTTGACATGCGCACCGGCTCTCCGGAGACGCTGATCCCTTGGATGCCGTCCCACAGCATTTGACCGGTGGTCGCGTCGATGGCGGCTATGGGGGAAGGGGGACTCGCTCGTCTTCGCGGTCGGGGCGGTGAACACAATCCCGTCCGCATACAGCAGGTCGGAATGGAACGCTCCGACCGTGTCGGACCCGACGCCGCGTAGCTTCTGCCCGGTGGCAAGATCGTACTCGGCGAGCTCATAACGAGGCGTGCCGTCGGTGGGGAACGAGTTCACGAAGACCTTCCCGTCACCGACCGCCACCCGATCGCGGGAACACGCTGGCCGACTCCGAGGCGAGATCGAGGACGATCATTTGGCCGCCGCCAGCGCTGGTCGCCGCGACCAGTGAGGTTCCCCCCGTTTGACGGACAGCTACGTTGAGGGCCGTTGTGCCCGGATCGGAGTGTCCATGTCAGCTGGTAAGGGGCGGTCTCGCCGGAAGTTCACCCCTGAGTTCAAGGCCGAGGTCGTCGCGATGGTGGAGGCCTCGGGCGGCAAGATCGCCCAGGTCGCCCGTGAGATGCGCCTGCACGACTCGTCGGTGGGGAACTGGGTTCGCGAAGCCCGCGAGGCCAGGGACGGCAGCGCGCCGACGGCCGAGGAACGCGCTGAGATCCGCGAGTTGAAAGCCGAGCTCGAGCGGGTCACCCGCGAGCGAGACATCTTGGGAAAAGCTTCGATGGGCGGGACGCTCACGGTTGTGGGATGAAATCCTGGTGGGGTCACCGCTTGTTGACGTCGGCACTGACTGGCGCTGTTACGCCCGTGGAAAAGCATGACGCTGGAGTTCTCCGGGAATTGTGGATTGTTGCTTTGAGCACGCACCTCAGACTCGTCTGACACCGGACTCCCTTGCGGTGGCGGTCATGGACCGTGAGCGAAGGGAGTGTCCGGGTGGAAGTGTTGTTCGATCGGGTTGCCGGGTTGGACGTACATCGTGACCAGGTGACTGCGTGTGCAAGGGTGCCTCGCCCGTCGGGGAGGGGTCGGTCCTCGACGGTGGCAGAGTTCTCGACCACGGCGGGCGGACTGGCCGCGCTGGCCGAGTGGCTGGCCGGGTTTGGGGTGACCCATGTGACGATGGAGGCGACGGGGATCTATTGGCGGCCGGTGTTCTTTGCGTTGGAGGCCGATTTCGAGTTGATGCTGGTCAACGCGGCGCACATGCGCAACGTGCCGGGCCGCAAGACCGATGTCGCTGATGCTCGTTGGATTGCGGAGTTGGCCGAGCATGGCCTGTTGCGGCCTTCGTTCGTGC
>JBFXJP010000035.1:0-2878 GCA_050174775.1 Phycisphaerales bacterium | reverse complement strand
AACTTCGCGGCCTTCCAGGCGATGGGCGCGCTGGCCCGGGGGGGGCGTTGCCGGGCCTTCGACCAGCGGGCCGACGGCTTCGTCCCCAGCGAAGGGGTGGCCGTGGTGGTCCTGCGTCCGCTGGCCGACGCGTTGGCGGCCGGCGACACGATCCACGCCGTGCTCCGCGGCAGCGCCACGAACAACGATGGCCGCTCCAATGGTCTGACGGCCCCCAACCCGGCGGCGCAGCGCGAGGTACTGCTGGATGCCTGGCGGCAGGCGGGGCTGGCTGCTGGCGAGCTGTCGTACCTGGAAGCGCACGGCACGGGGACGGCGTTGGGGGACCCGATCGAGGTGGAAGCCTACCGCGCGGCGGCCGAAGCGCTCAGCGCCGAACAAGGGGCGCCGGCGCCGCGGCAGACCTGTTATGTGGGCTCCGTGAAATCGAACCTGGGGCACGCCGAGGCGGCGGCCGGGATCGCCGGGCTGGTGAAGTTGATCCTCTGCCTGGAGCATCGGGAACTGGTCCCCACGCTGCACCTCGCCGAGCCGAACCGGCACATCGCCTTCGAGAGCTCGCCGCTGGTCCCCGTCGATCGGCGGCGGCCGTGGCAGGTGCCTCCCGGACAGAAGCGGGTGGCGGGGCTCAGCGCGTTTGGCTTCGGGGGGACGAACGTCCATCTGGTGGTGGAAGAGGCGCCCCAGCCGGCGCCGGCGCCGGACGAGCCGCCGCGGCCGGAAGTGTTCGTGCTGTCGGCTCGCAGCCAGGCGGCGCTGCGGCGGCTGGTGGCCGCGCACGCCAGCGCCCTGCGTGACAGCCCGCACCGTCTGGGCGACCTCTGCTTCACGTTGCAGGCCGGGCGGCTGCACCAGCGGCAGCGGCTGGCGATCGTGGCCAGCACGCGGGCCGAGCTGCGTTCGAAGCTGGCGCTGCTGGAGCCCTGGGAGGGGCGGTTTGGGCATCGCGAGTTGGCGATCTTCGCCGGTCCGGCGGAGGAGCAGCCCGGCGCTGCGGGGGAGACGGCGGTCGTCTCGCCGGCCCCCAGCGCCCCCGAGTCCGCTCGCCAACGGCAGCTCGAGGAGTTGGCGGCCCGCTACGCGCGGGGGGAGACGATCGACTGGTCGGCGGTTCAAGAACACGAGGCGCCGCGGCGGCGGGTGCCGTTGCCCTTGTACCCCTTCGAGCAGCGCCGCTACTGGCTCGACAGCCCGCCTGTCCTGAGCGCAATCGAAGGGCCGGTCCTGAGCGCCGTCGAAGGAAGCGCCGTCGAAGGGCCGGTCCTGAGCGCAGTCGAAGGGCCGGCCGTCAAGCAACCGGTCGAACCGGGGGACGCCAGCGCCGGCGGCGGCGAAGATCTGGCGGCGGTCCCGGCGCGCACGGAGACGCTCTGGCAACTGGCCTGGCGGCCCCGGCCGCTGGCCCCGTCTTTGATGGGCGACGCGGATTCGGCGTTGGCGGATCGTTCGGCGTTGGCGGGCCGCTGGCTGGTGTTCGCCGCCGGCGAGGCCTCGGCCGCGGCGCTAGCCGCCTGGCTGAGCGCCGGGGGGGGTGAGCCCTTGGTGGTGCGGGCCGGCGAGACGCTCGATCCGGCCGTGGCGGCCGACTATCGCCGGCTGATCGACGAGGCCCTGGCCGGGGGTCCCCTGGCCGGGGTGCTCTGGGAGGCGGGCTGGGGGACGGCCGCCGCGGCGACGGCCGCCGACTCCACGGCGCGCGAGGAACCCCTCTTTCACCTGGCGCAGGCCCTGCTGCCGCGGGCCGGCGAGTTGCGCTGCGTGGTCCTCAGTCGCGGCGTGCAGAGGGCCCTGCCTGGCGAGCCGGGAGACACGGCGCTAGCCACCACGCTGGCCCTGGCCCAGGCGCTCTCCGCCGAGGGGCGGGGCTGGCGGGTCCGCGCGCTGGACTGGGAGGCCCCTACCACGGCGGCCTGGAGCGATGAGGAACTCGCACAGTTGGCCGCCGAACTGGCTGAGCTACGCGCCAGCGGCGAGGGCCCCCCGGAAGTCGCCTACCGGGCTGGCGTTCGACTGGCGCCGCGCGTCGAACCGCTCGAGGTGACTGGCGACGATCGCGCCGGGTCGGCATCTTCTTCTCCCTGGCGCGCAGGGGGGACGTACCTGGTCACCGGCGGCTTAAGCGGGATCGGCCGCGCGCTGGCCGGGCATCTGGCCAAGCGCTATCAGGCTCGGCTCTGGCTGGTGGGGCGGACGCCGCTGGAGGACTCACCCTCTCCCCTGGTGGGAGCGGGACAGGGTGAGGGGGACCCGGGGGCTAGTCGTGCCGCGGCGCTGGCCGAGCTCCGGGCGCTAACGCCTGCCGTCGAATATCGGGCCGTGGACGTCGGCGACCGCGCGGCGCTGGCCGCGCTGTTGGCCGAACTGCAGGGGGCGGGGGAGACACTCGACGGGGTGATCCACGCGGCCGGGGTGCTGGAGACCGACCAACTGGCGCTGCGGACCAAGTCGCTGGCGGTGTGGCGGGCCACGCTGGCGGCCAAGGTGGCTGGTTCCCGCGCGTTGTGGGAGCTGACGGCCGCCGATCGGCAGGCCGCGCTGGCGGCCGGCCGCGACTGGCCGCTGGTGCTGCTCTCGTCGATTGCCAGCTTGAGTCCGCCGCTGGCGGCCGGTCAGAGCGACTACGCGGCGGCCAACCGCTACCAGCGGGCCCTGGCGCACGAACTCTCGGTCACCGCTCACGACTCCAGCGCTGCGCGGCCGCGGGTGACGGCCTTGGTGCTCAGCGAGTGGGCGGGGCTGGGGATGGTGGCCCGGCATGGGGTGGGGCCGATCGTCCGCCGCCTGGGCCTGCTGCCGTTGGCCGCCGACGAGGCGCTGGACGCCTTCGAGCGGGCCACCGCCAGCCCGGCCTGCGAGGTGCTGTTCCTGCGGGGCCGCG
>JBFXJP010000034.1:0-2883 GCA_050174775.1 Phycisphaerales bacterium | reverse complement strand
CGCCCTTGTGTGCCTCCGCGAACGTGGTTGCAGAAAATTCGTTCGCCGCGAGCCGCGTGCAGAACATCCGCAACCCCTTTCCTGCCGCTACCTGGGCCGTTCAACTGGCAGACCGCGACCATGACCGTAACCACGACGATGACCGCGGCGGTGAGCGGGGAAGGTCGCATCAGGGCCGTCGCGGCGACGGATCCGACCAGCGCTGGGACAATACCGAACAACGCAATCGCATCGAAGACCGCCGCCGTCGCTTCGAAGCCTTGCCCCCGAATCAGCAACAAAAGCTCATTCGAGCCCGCGAGCGCTTTCTCCAACTGCCGCCGGAGGATCGCGAGCGCCTGCGTCAACGCTGGCAACAGATGAGCCCGGAAGACCGGCGCCGCTGGCGTGAATCCGAATCCCATCGCGATTGAACGTCCCGACCATTTACCGGACGCCGCCGACTCCGGCTCCCATGGCATTGGTCCTGCCCCGCCCGTTGATCCTTGCCGCCCTGCTGCTCGCCGGCTGCGCCGGCCAGCCCCTGCCCCGCCCGGAACCTGTACCCACGGTGTCGGAGCGTCTGCTTGAAAGGATAGAACGCGAGAACGGCCCCCAGGCGGCGGCCCGCGTAAGCCATTGGTTCGCACTCATCGAACAGGGAAGATCGGCGCCTGATGCCGAGCGCCTCCACCTCGCCAACAACTTTTTTAATGGCGCCCGTTTTACGACCGACCCGGCAGTCTGGCAACAGCAGGATTACTGGGCGACCCCGATCGAGTTCCTGATCGAGGATGCCGGCGACTGCGAGGAATTCGCCATCGCCAAATACTTCACGCTCAGCCGCATGGGAATCGCCGAAGACGCGCTGCGCATCACCTATGTCAAGGCGCTCACCCTTGGCCAGCCCCACATGGTGCTGGCCTGGTACCCCGCCCTCGACGCCGACCCCCTGATCCTCGACAACATCGAGCCGCGCATCCTGCCCGCGAGCCAGCGGATCGATCTGATCCCGGTGTACAGCTTCAACGGCGCGGAGCTGTGGTTGGCGCGCAATCGCCGTGAGCAGGTCCACTCCGGCGATGCCGCCACCCTCTCCCACTGGCAGCAGTTGCGGGAACGACTCGCCGGACAGCTGACCGGGCCGTAAAGGCGTATAGGGCGGCGGGTGCGCTGCGCTTACTCCTCACCAGGCATCGTCGCCGTAGGCCGGATAAGCCGCACCGCGGCGCATCCGGCAAACCAAGCCTCCGGCAATCCACGCAACGCCGACCAGGCAAAAAAAACCCCGCCACAGCGAATGTGGCGGGGTTTGGGACCGAACCGGCCTCAGGGAGCCTGATCGGTTACCAGGCTGCCGCCGGACAACAGGGTGCTGATGTCGGTAGCCACGCCCTGCAACACGATGCTCTGGTCCGGAGCGCTGAAATTGCTCGTACCATGGACATCGACGCTGATGGTTGTGGTCCCACTATCGACGGTGGCCTGCAGATAACCACTCAAATCGCTGGCACCCTCCTCACCCTGAAGCAGCGCTGAGAGATCCAGCACATCTCCACCAGCTCCACCAACCGTAAAACCGGTGATGGTGTCCGTTCCTGTTTCTCCCGCGTTCCAGACAAAGGTGTCATTGCCGCTACCGCCGGAAAGCGTGTCATTGCCCAAACCGCCGGTAATTCGGTCGTTGCCTTCCTGACCGAAGATGGTGTCATTGCCGGCGCCGCCATCCAGGATATCGTTCCCACCGCTACGCCCGCTTTCCCCCGCAACCACAGCGAGGTTGCCCTGAATGTAGTTGATGGTATCTGCGCGGTCCCAGGTGGGGCCGCTCTCGAGCTGTTGGAACACCAGCCATCCGGCGCCATCCGGCGTGGTCAATCCCTGCGCATCGGCCAGAGTGTTCGTAAAGGGCGCGTCACCGAACAGGATGTCGTCACCGCCACCGCCGTTGATCTGGTCGCTGCCGGCGGTAGATGCCACGACACCGCCTCCGGTGATCGCCCCGATGACTTCGGTGAGATCTTCCGCAGTGGTGATGTTGTCGGCCGAATGGTTTGGGGGATTACCGGCCGGGTCGCCTTCCACCTGATCCAGCACATCCAGCGCAGCTTCATTGACGTTGATACCCACCGACTGGATGTCGAAGCCAGCGCCCAGGATTGTGCCTACTTCCGAGGAACTATCGCCGTCGCCCGTACCGGTAATATGCGCAATGGTATCGGCATCCAGGCTGCTACCATCGCCGCCAAGCGAGGTCGTCCCGTTGCCGGAGTAATGATAGGTCGGCTGCCCATCGGAGATGAACAGCAGGGTATTCACGTCGGCACCGGGAATGGGGCCCGGGAAGGTAACCGATTCCAGATCGACCGCCCCGCTGCCGCTCGGCACCGAAAACGCGATATGGTCGATGGTCAGCCCGGCAACTGCGGTGATGGTCAGGTTATGGGTGCTGCTGCCGGAGAAATTCTCCGTATTATTCGCGGAAGTACCGTCAGAATAGGTGACGGTGTAGTTCACCGTATGACTGCCGCTACCAAAGCTGCGCAACGCGAATGCCGCCGCAACAATGGGCGAGCCATTGAATCCGCCGGTGGTGAAGTTGGTTCCAGCGCCATCGAAATCCGTTCCCGGACCAAAGTCGAACCGCAGGAACTCGCCGGAATTTAGCTCGCCATCCGTACTCCCTTCAACACCCCAGCCGTTGGAGGTATTCCCGTTCGCGTCACGGATATCCGACAGCGCCAAGCCAGGCCCCCAGCCGGAAACCAGGGCATAAACCACTCCGTTGGCGCCCTGGAGTGTCGCGGCACTGTCGTTGTTGCCTGTGCCTGTCGCTAAATTGTGATCGCTCGGAGCGGATTGCGTAATGGCCACCACCTGGGTGCCGCTGATCCATTGTGCCGC
>JBFXJP010000033.1:0-3284 GCA_050174775.1 Phycisphaerales bacterium | reverse complement strand
CCACGCTCATCAGGGGTCCTTCCAGCTTTTAGGTGTCGCAACCCGAAGCATGGTTGGACCCCTGACCCCTACTGGTGGACCCCCGCCATCACCGCACCCCCGTCACCCCGCTGAATCGCGGAGAGCCGTCTTTCCCGTGCCAGGGCCTCCCTGGATGACGAGTGGTGCGTCCGGATCGGCGCGCACGAGGCGATCCTGATCAGCCTGCAGGGTGGCGACGATGTCGGCCATTTCACTGGTGCGAGCGCTGTTGAGCTCCTCAAGAAGCTGGTCCTCCGCCCGGAGCTCTGGACTTCCGGGTGCGCGGGGCGGCTTGGGGCGATGGCGGCGAGCTGGCTCGGAGCGAGAGCCCTGTGTCGGGCTTCTGTGCTGCCTAGGAGTTGGCCCGCTTCCGCCGAAAGTCCGCCGTGTCGGTCCACCGGGTGGCTGTCGGACCTCGGGAGGTTGCAGGCGCGTGACGGGCCGGAAACGCGTGTCCAAGTGCTCCTCGGCGACGTGGAGGACCCGGCCCTGACGCATTCGAATCGAGCGGCGCCGAGCGACACCTTGTGGGTCGGAGCGGGTCGCCTGGTAGAAGAGCTTCGCCATCGGCGCCCGCCAATCCATCACGACGACGTCGGCTCCCTGAGCGGGGGAGACCCCGGTCTTGCCGATGTAGTAGGTCTGGTCCTCGGCAAGGTCCAAGCGGCCGATGAGAAGTTCTGGCAGCGCATTGTGGGCGCGTTTGACGTTCCCCTCTCGCTGCTTGTCGTAGCCGGGACCCTCCTGGCGACTCCAGAAGGCGATCCTCTCCTCGAGGACGTTCTTCGCGTAGTCGGCGAAGCCTTGTTCCTCCTGTCGCATGCGTTCGTTCTCCGCCATCAGGTCCCCGCCTCCCGTGTCCTCACATACGCCAGCGCCACCGGCCGGGTCAGCAGCGAGAGTCGCCGCTGGCCGTCGAGGCGTTCAATGGTCTCCGCGAGCCGCCGCTCGAGATTCTGCAGCCGTCCTTCGTGGAGCCGTACGATTCGTCCGTCGGCGCGTGAAACACGCAACCGTTCGATCGTGTCTGCGGCGCTGTCCGCACGACTCTTGGTCGCCGCTCGCGCCGCCGCGAGCCGAGCGTCGACCAACGCGCTGTTGAGCCGCTGACGTTCGCCCTCCATCTCGAGCTGACGCGATGCGGCCGCAGCCTTCGCCCGCTCAACGGCAGGGCGTAGGTCGGCGCTCGGCGGGGCGTCGAGGTCCCCCAGCTCACCAACACACAGCGCAGCGAGGAAGTTGTCGCCCAACGCCTCGTCGAGGTCGAGCGTATCGAGGCGAATCGCGAGGGGCCAGAGTTCCAGTGCAGGCCTGATCCCGGTGGACTCCGCGAGGTAGAGGACCACAACGGCCTCCACACCTGCCTGTTGCGCAGGCACGGTCACGTGCCCATATCGCCGGAGCCCAGCAGGTTCCGCCGCGAGATATCTCGCTGCCGCCTTGACCACGGGGTGCCGCAGGCTCAGCAGGTCGACGCCGCTCCGGCTGGCGATCTCGTTGTCGAAGGTCACGCTCAGGTCGTCACCATCGTTCAACATCCTGACGAGGTCGGTGGTGGCGTGCAGGCTTCCGCCACCGGCGCCCTGACGGGACACGAGTTGCGCCAGCACCGGCTCACCCCGGAGCGCCCCGGTTGCGCCATCCTGCATCATACGCAGCGATCCGCCGCCGGCTTTGCGAAGGAACGTCTCCACGAGGATGAGCAGCTCTGCGGGTCCGACGAACCGACCCCGGCCCTTCGTCTGTTCCTCGAAGCCTTCGATGAGCAGTTGGTCGATCCCGCTGAGCAGCGTTCGGGCCTCACTGAGATCGTCGAGTTGCTTGCGTCGCTCTTCCAGGGCAACGGCGATCTCGCTCGCGCGTCGTTCGCGCTCAGCGGTGGTAAGAGTCGGGTCGAGCGCCAAGTGCTGCAGGGCGGTCAGCTCGTCACGGAGGATCGGCTCGAGATCTCCGATGGCGTTGCGGAACACGTCGATGCGTTCGTAGAGACGTTCGAAGATGTCGGATTCGATCGTGCCCGGGACGTGGAAGTTGACGATGAAGATCTTCTCGTGCTGCTGCCCAAACCGGTCGATGCGTCCGATGCGTTGCTCGACCTTCATCGGGTTCCACGGGAGGTCGTAGTTGACGAGCACTCCACAGAACTCGAAGTCGAGGCCCTCGCTTCCGACCTCGCTGCAGAGCAGCACGTCGAAGAGGCCGGCGCGGAAGTCGGCCATGATCTGACGCCGGCGGCTGACCGGTGTCCCGCCGTCCATCACACGGACCGTCCAGCCCGCTGCGGTGAGTCGGTCAGCCAGGTAGGCCAGCGTTCGTCGGAAGAAGGAGAACACCAGCGCTTGTCGGTAGTTCCTCGATCGCGCTTCCCTCAGGGCGGTCTCGAAGGCCGTGAACTTGGTGTCGGCGTCGCCGAGCGCAGCCGCCGCTTGCACGATGAATCGGTTGGCGAAGAAGTCGGACGGATTGTCGGATTGCTCGACGTCGGGGTCGTACTCACCGGGAAGGTCGTCGAGATCGTCGCGTTCGAGTAGCTCGAACAGGACCGGGTCGCGTTCCTCGATCATCTGCTTCGCCGCTGGCAGACAGCTCGCCGCTTGGCGAAGGGGCATTTGAGCGCGAAACGCGACAGGGCCTGCGCCGCTGGTGCGGCGACGGGCCCAATCGAGTACGGCGTTGTAGAAGCGCCGCTCTTCCGGCTCCCACTGGACGTCGACCATGTGGGGCTCGCGGACGGCCTTCTCGGCCGGTAGGTCGACCTTGCGGGTGCGGGTGAGCGCCGATGACAGGGTGTGGAGCTCGAACACCAATCGTCGCGCGTGCGCCAGCTCGCCGGCGTCCAACTGCCCTTTCGCGAGCAGCTGCTCGAGCGCCGTGAACTCGGGCCGGGTTGCGATCGCCCCGCCGAGCTCGCAGCGGCGAACCATCTCGAGGATCGGCAGCAAGGTGCGTGGTGGTTGCCGGCCAAGCAGACCGCTGGCGACGTCGTTCAGGTACCGGTTCGGTTCGAGCTGAACGGGGAAGACGCCGGCGTCGGAGAACTCGTCCGGTCGCAAAAGGTGTAGCAACGAGAACAGGTCACCGGTGTGCAGATTGAGCGGTGTTGCCGAGAGGAAGAGCAGGGCGTCCGCCCACTCGCTCAGGGAGAGCCCTAGCGCATGGCTGATGGTGCTCGGATTCCGCAGGGCGTGCGCCTCGTCCACGATGATCAGGTCGAACCGCGGGTCGAGCCGGGTCAGCCGTTCGAGCAGCGCGCTCGATCGGAG
>JBFXJP010000032.1:0-3396 GCA_050174775.1 Phycisphaerales bacterium | reverse complement strand
CTCTTCCGATCTAGGTGTAAGTCCGCGCCGGCTTGCCACTATTGCGCCCACGGAGGTCTGTCGACACTTCCCAGCCGTCAGCCCTGATGAGGCCCTGCTTGATCGCGCGGTGAGTGAAAGCACCGATGCGCTGGGGCTTGATCGCGTCACGGGTGAACACGCGAAGTTCGTTCGGCAGGATCTTGCCGTGGATGCGCGCGACGTGCCTCAACGCAGTCACGTATTCCTGCCACTCGGCCTCGGATTCGTCCTGCATGGTGATCAGGTCGAGGAGGTCGGCGGTGTTGTCGTCGACACTGCTCCACTGGGGCTGCGTGGTCATGATGCAGCCTTGACGAGACGGGCGACGTCGGCGGCTTCGAACAGGAACGCGCCACGGGTACCGGGCAGCTTGTGTGCCGGCACGATCGCACCAGCGGCGACCCATCGTGAGAGCGTTGACCTGTCGATGCCCAGCCGTTCGCAGGTCTCTGCGGAGGTGAGTAGGTCGGTCATGAGTAGTACCTTGCTCCCTGCAACACGTTGTGTCAATAGGTTGTGCATGACTTTCTCAGATGACCGCGTTGGCAATGGCGTCGAGCGACTCATCCGACACGGCTGCATAGGTGCTCGCCGTCTCGATGCTGGACCATCCGAACGCCTTGGCGACCGCATAGACATCGCCGGTCCGGGCGATGCTCAGTGTGGCGGCTCGCTTGCGGAGGTCGTGGAACGTGTGCTCGATGCCGCAACGGTCGATCAGCCTGTTGACCCGCCGTTGCAAGGTGGCCGCGCTGATGGGTGCGCCGCCTGCGGTGACGACGTTGCCGCCAGTATCGGGGAGGATCTTGTCGAGCAGCACGGGCGACAGCCCGAACGCCCGCTCCTTGCCGCCCTTGCCCCTGATGAACATGCGCCGCGCTTCCTGGTTGACGTTGGACCAGTCGAGTGCGGCGGCTTCAGAGACGCGCATCCCGCCATAGGCGCCGAGCGCGACGGCCCTGCGTAGTTCGGGGGCGTCCTCAGTGGCTGCAAACAGTCGGGTCAGCTCAGACTCTGCGATCGGTCGGGGCAGCCTGTTGGGTATCGCCGGTGCGTCGAGCCGTCCGGTGGGGTCATCGGGGCGCACGTCGAACCGAATCGCGTACTTGTAGAACGCCCGTAGACAGGCGAGTTCGTTGGCGCGGGTGCTGGGCGACATGTGGAGCCTAGTAGCCCACCAGGCCTCAACGTCGTCACGTGTGGCGGTGCCTGGGTCCTGTAGTTGTCCTAGCACGGCGCGGTATCGGGCCATGGTGTGCTCTGAGCGGTTGCGGTCATGCTCGGCCCATGCGAGGAACTTGTCGACAGAGTCTTGCGGGGTGGTCTCCATGTATGCCATTCTAGCCCTACCGAACGCATAACGTAAGTTATGGGTCACACCTGATGGAGTCACCATGAACCGCATCGCAACGACCGCGGTACCCGCAATCGATCCTCTCGTCGACGCGAAAGGAGGAGGACGACCATGGCTGACGGAGAAGACTTCGACAAAGAATTCGATGCGGACTTCGCTCATCGCTTTGACCAGCGCCTAGGCGACGCTCTGCGCGCGAGCCTTGAAGTAGCGCGCAACGCGTCCGCGCATAACACGCCTCCACCTCGGGTTGGTGACGTGTGGAGAGTCCGCTGGCAGGACTCAGCTGGAGCGGTCCTGGTCACTTACGTAGACGAGAAGCACGACACCGGTGGGCAACCATCAGCCGTTCGGCATGCGGTCGCGGCACTGCGGGTAGTACCAGTGAGCTTCGACGAAGAGCCTGACGACAGCGCCGTGTTGGCGCCAGCGTTTGCGCACGACCTGGGTTTCGATGTCGCCGTCTGGGTCGACGACGAGGCCGAGGTGCCGGCTCGGGTGCTTGAGTTCAAGCTCGGCCAGTTCACCGTTCCCGGTGTAGATGGTCTACCTCGCGGTAGTCGCAACTGGGGACCAACGGACCCTCGAACCCAGGTCCGTGCTCGCCTCCAAGATCTCGTCGAGGAGCTGGTAGAAGCAACGTGGGCGCCCACCCAATCGCAGGCTTCACACCTGATGGAGTCACCATGAACCGCCTTCGCCGGGACCAGCGCTGCGAGCGACTCGTCGGGCGAGTTCGGCTGCCAGGTCAGCTCGCGTTGGGAGAGTCGGAAGCGAGTTCCCCAAGGTGCGCAGCCTGTTCCCCAACGAGCACCAGACCACCGCGCGGGACCGGCTCCGCTACCGGCTCACGGCCCTGACCTTCCAGGGTGAGAGCCGTAGGGGCGCGGACTGGTGACATGCACCAGGGGGGCCACCAACGGGAACAGTCGGGGGAGCAGCTACGCCAGGCGTGAGCGCCGGGCCTGGGTCCTGGAGACCTGGAAGGCGGACGTGGCCGTGGTGGACCCGGAGAGCGGGGAGCCGGTCCCCACGGTCCGTTGCTTCAGGTGCGGGAAGCTCCTCACGGACAAGGGCGTGGGGGAGTCCCTGGCCATGACCCTGGATCGCATCTTCCCCGGCATCCTGGGCGGGCTCTACGGGACCGTCCGCCGGGACAAGAAGGAGCGCCGGACCAACCTCCGCCCGGCGTGTGACCCGTGCAACTCTGAGACCGGCGGGGCGTTGTCCCGCGTGAAGAAGAAGGGCAGGAAGGCATGACCGCCACACTCACCATCGGCCACGGCAACGTCTACGTGGCCAACCGGACGCCGCTGAAGGCGCTCCGGACCATCCGCTCCATTCAGGCGGACAGTTGGGGGGTCAATGAGGGGATGAACCTGATGAGGCTCCTCCCCCGGCTCTCCGGCTACCGCGTCACCGTGGGGGACCTGGGACCCACGCGCAACGACAAGCGCGGGACCTGGGACACGCCCATCCTGACCAAGAAGAAGCTGAGCCCCCTGGGCTCCGTGACCATCCAGGCCAGTGAGACCGTCCAGCCGGAGCGGATCGCGCCGGAGCGCTGGATCACGGGCTCCCTGTTCCAGCACGCCGTAGGCCCCGTGGCCCACCTGAACGTCCACCCCAACGCCGCCATCCGTGGGCACGGGACCAACGTGGCCCGCGTCCGGGAGTACGCGGAGTTCATGGCCACGCTCAACCGCCTGACGCGCTGGCTCCAGGCGGAGGACTTCGCCGTGGTCATCACCGGGGTCATGGCCACGCCGGACTACGACGTGACCTGGTACCGCCTGTTCCGGCTCCGGAAGATGGACCACGCGGACCAGGGCCTGGACGTGGTGGCCTGGGACCGCCGGAAGCTGGAGCTGGTCCGGAAGCGGGTCATCCCGGCTGGCTCCCGGACCGGAGCTGACCACCCGTGGATCATCACGGAGCTGAAGGCCGCCGCGTGAAGCGGACGCCCCTGGCACGGCGGACCCCGCTCCAGGCCAAGACCGGCCTGAAGGGCGGGGCTCCGC
>JBFXJP010000031.1:0-3805 GCA_050174775.1 Phycisphaerales bacterium | reverse complement strand
CTACTCTCAACATCGGCGTGCCTTCCTCGCCGGGGTTGCACCCCCGGCGTTCACTCGTTTGGTTCAACGAGGAAGGTACGCCGCGCCCTCGAGCGGATGGCCGATCCACAGGTTCAGGTCATACCTCGGTCGCCACGATGCCGATGCCGACCGAGTCTCAGCGTCTCTCCCACGTTGGTTATGCGCCCCCCGATCAGCAGTCGGACGTCCCACATAACGCCGGGAGTGCAGTGCTGGCGCGCCCGTCCGAGGTCGCGATTATCGAGTGCCCTTGAAATGCCCTCGGCCCCGCCGTCGCCCGATCGATACGTGCCGATGGCGGACGGGTCCGGTCGAGTCTTGGAGGTGGCGATACCGCTTGGGAGATTGGCCCTTGCCCTACATACCGAACTTCGGTATATATGTGGCATGGCAACTATCAACGAGCAGCGCTTCTTGATCCTCACTGCACTGGCATCGGGACCGCGTCACGGCTACGGACTGAGTGATGAGATCGCCGAACTCACCGACGGCGAGAGCCGCCCGCGCGCTGGAGCGCTCTATCACGCGCTCGACCGGCTCGCCGAGGACGGACTCGTCGCAGTCGACCGAGAGGATGTCGTCGACGGCAGACTGCGCCGATACTACGCGCTGACCGCTCCCGGCCGAGTCGTCCTCGAAGCCGAAGCAACGAAACGCCAACGGGCCGCAAAGCACGCGTTCAACAGGCTTGGAGGGCTGGCATGACCTGGTCACGTATCGCAAGGCACCTCGTCCGGTCTTTGCCTCGATCCGACCGCGACAGGCTCGAGTCCGAGTTGTTCGGCTTTTTCGACCAAACCGAGGTGGCCGGCCGCCCACTCGGAGGACGCGACGCAGCGTCGATCGCCACCCTCGTTGCGCGTCGCCGAGCACGCTCAGCGATGCAATGGGCACCCACGATTCTGACTGGAGCCCCCATCGCGGCGATGTGCGTGGCAGCGGTTCTCGCTGTGTACGGCGCTCACCTCGAACCATGGAGATCCCTCGATCACACAGACTCGACGTCGACAACCGCTGCGTTCATCACCGAAACCGCCCCGTACCTCGTCCTACCGATCGTCGCTCTTGCGCTCTTCGCCGGGTTCAGAGCCGTGCAGCGCATCCGACAGGGCTCCTATGTGCTACCCGCTGCCCTGGTCATCGCCAGTGGATGGTCGACGTCACAGAGCGGCCTCTTCATCGAGCGCACCGGCTGGTTCGCCCAAGACCTCAATGCCAGCCACCTCCAGACCATCTCCCCCTACTCGGTCGCGCTTCTGAGCATCGCACTCGTGATTCCCCTGGCATTCCTCGCCGCTGACGCTGCGCTCAAGACACCACATCAACATGAGCCCCTTGCTCCGCTACCTCGAGCGGTACTCGCACCAGTTGGCGTCGCGACCATGGCGCTGACCGCAGCCGTCATGCCCCTTGTATCTCCAGTCGGCCTTGCCATGGTTCTTGCCTCAGATCGCTGGAGCAGACGAACCCGCATCGCCCTCGCAGTGGCCGTCGTCGCCCCGCTCGCCTTGCTACTCATCTTCGAGGACTAGCAAAGCCCCCCCATCGAGTGGTGCACCCGATCAGATCAACAGTCCCGAGACGCCCCTTCAATAGCGCAGAACCGGCAATCGCACGCACGGCCGAACACGCCGACCCCGCCCATATCGAGAGCACCGTAGCGCGGTGCTCGGCGTCATCGGGCCGCACGGGTTCGGCCCGTGACGTGCCCCCGGCGAGAGCGTCAGCGGAGGGTCGAGACAGCTCGGGAGTCGGGCGACCCGACACCGCGCGGGATCGCCGGTACTGCAGCGCATGGTTGCCGGCGCCCGCCCGGCCTCGCTGTTGGCGCTGGAGTCACCCGGCCTGCCGGCTCGAGATCGGCGCCGCCCCAGCCTCGGGAACGCCTTCGGCTGTTAGTTGGCGGCAGGCCCGATCCCACCGTTGCGTGTCTTCGAGGACCAAGTCGTCGACCACCTTTGCCCATCGGATTCGAAGGAAGTGGGCGAACTGGTTGGTGTAGGGCTCGCCACTGATCGAGCTGTGGATGAGCACGTGGGCGGCCAACTGTTGATTCCAGGGCGGACCGGTGACGACTACCCGTTGAACCTCGAAGCGGCGATCCGGGAGGAGGCGGAGGAAACGCTCGAACCAGAGTCGAAGTGCCGGGCCCGTGAGATGGTCTGCACCCAGCGGTGTGTCTCCGACGAAGGTCAGGGTGCACTTCGAAGCGAAATGACGCAGCAGCCCATCGAGATCTCCCTGTTCGAGTGAGGTCAGGCCTGCTGCGTATTGGCGGCGGGCAACCATTGATGCGATCACGTGAACCTCCGGACGCTATGTTTGACACTGGAAAACTAGGCCGACGTCCGAAAGATTGTCAATGTCAAACATGTCTCGACCGGTCGGCATCCACTACCAGGGAGACCTTCGCCGCGCTCTGCTCGAGGTGGCGGCCGAGGCGATCGCGACCAGCGGCCCCGAGGGGGTGAGCCTTCGCCAACTGGCCCGCACGTTGGGCGTGTCGCACGCGGCCCCGGCCCATCACTTCGGTGACAAGACCGGGCTCCTCACCGCGGTGGCGGTTGAGGGCTTCGAACGCTTCTCGGCCCACCTTGCGGCCGCGTTGATCGCGATGGGCCCCGCCGAGCCAGTGGAGATCTTGCTGACGTTGGCAAAGGCCTACTCCGAGTTTGCCGACGACGAGCCTGGCTACTTCGACATCATGTTCCTCCCCGCGCTCATCCGCGTCGACGACCCCGCCTACATCGCCGCCGGCGATGAAGCGTTCGCGGCGCTGCGTTCGGTCATCGACGGTTGCCAAATGCTCGGATGGCGTCCACAACACGACCCGCTCACCCTTTCGGCTGCGGCATGGTCGATGGCGCACGGCGTTGCCGTGCTCCGCCGCCACGGATCACTGGTCCGTCACTACCCGAACGGAGACCTCAACGGCGTGGCAGCCATCGTCGCGTCCCTCATCGGACACGACTGAGCCTGCGCTCAAGAGCTACGTCATTCCAAGGATGACCTCGCTGTTGCTGCCGCCGACCATTGAATGCGGAAAGGCGACCCAACCAGCCACCGTAAAGTATCGGGAACCCACACCATCCTGGAACCGGCCTACACGAGCTGGTCTTGGCCCCGGCCGGGTGACGGTCCGAGCCACACATATCGTCCGCCCGGGATCACGCTGCGTCTGCCCGTGCGGGTGCACGACTTCGGCCCTTATGCCGTGCTCGGTAATCCCTGGGCAGACGGGACCGCAGACCTGCCGCGGTCCCGGCATCTGATCGACGGCAGCAGCCAGACCGCGCATGATCAAACGCCGTCTGCGGCGCCCGGGCGACTGCCTGACCGCCTCGGCCGGGAGTGGTGGGCCGACCGGTCCTTCCAGCAGCTACGACTCGTCCACGACCCAGACCTTGGTGCCATCGTCCGACACGCCGGTTCGCACCCGAACGCCAAGCAGCCGGCCGGCGCGTCGAGCAGCTCGACGCCAGTCCTCGACATCGGCCAGCTCAGCCGTCCAGCGGACCACGCTGCCGTGTCCGGCGACGATCTGGGCCGCGATCTCCTCGGCCAGCCGCTGACGTTCGCTCTCGTCGGCACCCGTGGGCGCTGGTGTGCTCCAGGGGCCCTGGATCACGTTTCCAACGGCTTGTTCGCGTTTTGTTCGCATCCCGGCCCCTCCGGAACGTCAGCGGCCCTTTCCGGTTTCTCGGAAAGGGCCGCTGAGCTGGTTCTTTACTTGGTGGCGGGGGCAGGATTTGAACCTGCGACCTTCGGGTTATGAGCCCGACGA
>JBFXJP010000030.1:0-4103 GCA_050174775.1 Phycisphaerales bacterium | reverse complement strand
GCCGTCACCAAGCCCGGCAACAGCGTCGCCCCGCTCAGCCCGAAACAGCAGATCAAGAACGTCGTCGAGATCAACAAGCGAGAGATCGAGAACGCCCTACCGGCCGGCTACGTCGGCGGGCCCGAACGGTTCGCCCGCACCGTCCTCACCTGCGTCGCACGCGACCCCAACCTGCTCAAGTGCAACCCAACCTCGATCATCGGGGCCGCCATGCAAGCCGCGCAGCTCGGGCTCACCCCCGGCGTGCTCGGCGAAGCCTGGCTCATCCCCTACGGCGGCGAATGCACCTTCCAACTCGGCTACAAAGGGCTCGTCGCCCTCGCCGCCCGCGCCGGGGTCGCCATCCAAGCCCACACCGTGTACGAACGAGATGAGTTCGACTACGAGCTCGGGCTGAACCCCACCCTGCACCACAAGCCCGCCCGAGGCGACCGAGGCAAAGGCGAGTACTGGTACGCCGTCGCACGCGACCGGGACACCGGCGCGCTGCTCGGGTTCGCTGTGCTTGACCGGCACCAGGTCGACAAGCGCCGCAAAGCCAACCGAGGCAAGTCACCCGCCTGGGACCAGTGGTACGACGAAATGGCGCTCAGCAAGGCCGTACGTGAGGTCTGCCGGCTTCTCCCGCTAACCGTCGAGATGAGCACCGCACTCGCCTCCGACGGGGCCGTACGCACCGACATCGACGCCCAACCCGACGAGATCGTCAACGACGACTACATCGACGTGGAGGTCGTCGAATGAGCCGCATCACGCCGCCGCTGAGCGACGCCGAAACCGTCGCCGAATACAGCCGGGAAATCCGCCGCATGCGCGCCGAGATAGAACGGCTTGCCGACTGGTTCTGGGACAACAACCTCCCGCACTTCGCTGACAAGGTGCGCGCCGTCAACGGAGGCCAGCGATGACCCAATCCCACCCCGCCGACGCACGCGCCGAACTCGAACGCATCCGCACCCTCGCCCAACGCTGGGCCACCAACGTCGAACCCAACAAGAACTACAGCGGCCGCTGGATCGCCCACATGGTCACCAGCATCCTCAACCAACCCGAATAACCCACCCCCAAGCCACGGACGGCGGAGCGGGCCACGGACGGCCCCAAGCGGACGGGAACCAGCAATGAACCAGATCGACATGGTGGTCGAGCTACTAGCGGCGCTCCTCAACCACTACGAACCAGCACGCCTCTCACCCTTCACCGAACGCGCCTACGCCGACGCCGAAGCCCTGCTCAAGCGGCAGCGCACTACCAAAGAGGTGGCCTGATGGCCGTCAGCAAGAGGCTTCGATTCGAGATCCTGCGGCGCGACGGATTCCAATGCCGCTACTGCGGTGCTAAGGCACCGGACGCCGTCCTTGCAGTCGACCACGTCACCCCCAAAGCGCTCGGTGGCACCGACGACCCCACAAACCTGGTCACAGCGTGCCGGGACTGCAACACGGGAAAGGCCAGCGTCGCAGGGATGGGCTCCGCCGCGCCGGCCACCTCACCGCACTGTTCGAAATGGAGTAATCAGCTATGAACCAATCAAGGAGCAACCCCGTGACCATCAACGAAGAACGCCTCGCCCAGCTCCCGTCCATCACCATCGGATCAGGCAACCACGACAGTTTCGAGAGCGGGCATTGCGGCATGGAAGTCGCCGCGTGGCTCGCCGACGAACCCCACACCGACCATCCGCAATGCGTCTGCCCTGTCATCGCCAGTTTCGTCCGCTCGTGGAACGACTCGCTGCCCGATGACCAGCGCACCGCCCTACTCCGCGACCTGATCCCGCTCACGATCGGCACGGCCGGAACCTCTGACCTGCAGGACAGGCGGGCAATGGCCGCCGCCGATTGGGCGGTGCGGGTCTACACCCCACAATGGCTCCGACTCGCAGGGCTCAACGCCGAGGCCGACACGCTCGCCGGCCTGGACCCGATCACGAGCGTCGAGGAGGCTCAAGCGGCAACAGCCGGACCGATCAAGCGGGCCCGTGAAGCGGCGTCCGCCGCTTGGGCCGCCGCTCGGGACGCCGCTGGGGACGCCGCTTGGGCCGCCGCTCGGGCCGCCGCTGGGGCCGCCGCTGGGGACGCCGCTTGGGCCGCCGCTGGGGCCGCCGCCGCTTGGGCCGCCGCTTGGGCCGCCGCTGGGGACGCCGCTTGGGCCGCCGCTTGGGCCGCCGCTTGGGCCGCCGCTGGGGACGCCGCCGCTTGGGCCGCCGCTTGGGCCGCCGCTTGGGCCGCCGCTGGGGCCGCGCTGGCCCCGACGGTAAGCGCGCTCCAGGGTGAAGCCAGGCGGTTCCTCGTGCAGCTCTGCGAGATGTCGTGAACGACCCGAACGCAGCGCTGCGCGCCGTGGTGGGCGGATGGACCAGCGCCCCCGACGATGCCCAAGGCGATACCGCAGGGATCGAGGCCCCGCCTCGATCCCATGCCCAGCCAACGGCAGCGAGCGAGCACGGCGTCAAGGGTCTGCCCGAAGGGACGCCGCAACTGCCATGAGCTGGGTGAAGATGGACGACCAATGGCCCTTCCACCGCAAGCTCCGCCTAGTCGAACCACTCGACCGGCTCATGTGGTCCATGAGCATTGCCTACTGCTCAGCCCAGAACACCGACGGCCGGCTCGACGGCCCCATGCTCGAAATGGTCGCCTTCTGCGCCGGGGTCACCAAGCCCTACGAAGCAGCCGAACGACTCGTTACCGCAGGGCTGTACGACCTCGACGCAGGCGGCTGGAAGGTCCACGACTACCTCGGGTTCCAGCCGTCGTCCGTGCAACGCCAACACATCTCCGAACAGCGCTCACAAGCCGGGAAACGAGGCGGTCAGAACTCCGGAAAGACCAGGTCAGCGAAGGGCCAAACGGCCCAAGCAAAGCCGAAGCAAGTTGCTTCGCCGTCGCTTCCGACTTTCGGAACCCCGTCCCGTCCCGTCCCGTCCAGTCCCGTCCAGTCCCAATCGTCTAGTGGTCTTAACAAGTCGTCAGTCAGTCAGGGGAGTGCAGAGGGGGACGACGACAACGACGACACACGCATCCACAAAGCACTCCCACTCATCGCCGACGGACTCGCCGACCTCTACGACATCGCCCCCAAACGACGACCCGGATACAAAGCCGCCATCCTCCGCAACCCCACCGACCACCAAGACGCCCTCCACGTCCTCGCCAACGACAACCCAGCGGCCGATCCCGCACAACTAGCCGAGCTCTACCTAGCCACCCGACGAGACGCCCCCGACGCAACCCCAGCAGCCCAACCCCGATGCGGGATCTGCAAACAACCCGCCCACCCCAACGGCCCCGTCGACTGCCCAGCCCTAGGAAACTGATGCCCACCCCAAAGCAGTACATCGACCACATCGCAGGCGTATGGGCTCGAGCCGGCGCAACTCAGCACAACCACCACAACGGCTGGCAGAAATGCCCCATCTGCGGCAAGCACGCCAACGCCACGCACAACCACGACCACGGCATCAACGGCTGCCGAGCCTGCATGGCCCGCGCCACGCCCACCTGTGGACAGGCGGAGTGCCCGATCTGTGGCTGAGCATGTCGCTACCCTGAAGGTCATGCGCACCCTGCTCACCTTCCTCGCAGTCGGCGGCAGCATCACCGCGTTCCTGCTGTGGTGCGTGGTCAGGGCAGGCGGCCGACCAACCCCCCAGCCCGACGACAAGGGGCGGCAGTGACGAGGGGGGCGGGGTACCCAGGGGCAGGGGGCAGGCAAGGCGGCCGGGGCGGGGCACCCACCCACGCCGCCCCCATCGCCGCGAACAAGCGGCCGGGTTCCAGCCGGCGCAGCCGCAAGATCCGACAGGCCGTACTCGACCGGGACCGGTGGCGGTGCCGGTGGTGTGGGGTACGCATCCACCCACGCTGCGACCGGGGGTGCAACGACTGCGCCACCGTCGACCACCTCGCCCACTGGCGAGACGCCCCCCACCTCCGAGACGACGAAGCCAACCTCATCGCAGCCTGCCGACACTGCAACCTCACTCGAGGGGTCGGCACCCGCCCACGCCCACGGCCCGGTGCCCCGCTGGCGGCGCTCGGCGCTGGTGGCTCGGGGGGCGATGGAAAAGTCCAGGCGCGAAGTGCTGGACAGAGATCGGA
>JBFXJP010000029.1:0-4105 GCA_050174775.1 Phycisphaerales bacterium | reverse complement strand
CGGCGCCGAGGAGCCGCGCGGCGAAGGTGACGGGCAGGTAGATGAAGAACACGGCGCGCCAGTTCGCGAGCTGGACGAGGAGTGAACCCAGTGTCGGTGCGATGACGCCGCCGAGCCCGGACACCCCTCCGAGGACACCGATACCGAGCGATCGGCGGGTGGGCGGGAACTGCTGGAGCAGCAGCGCGATGGATGCCGGGTAGATGAGCGCGCTGCCAACGGCTTTGCACGCACGTGCGGCGATGAGCACGGCTGCGTTCGGGGCGAGGGCCGCCATGAGCGAGGCAACCGTGAACACAGCGAGCCCGCACAAGAACGTCCGTTTGGGGCCGAACCGGTCGCTCAGCTTGCCGCCCAGCAGGAGCAGCGCGGCGAAGGTGACGTTGTAGGCGGTGAACACCCACGCGAGCGTGGAGGCAGGTGTTTCGGCGAACGACCTCGTGATGCCGGGCAGAGCGACCCCGACGATGGTGACATCCATCGAAGCAAGGAGCGTGGAGATCGACGTGACGGCAAGGGTCTGCCAGGCACGACGGCTGATCGCGTCGACACCTTTCGCGGCGCCCAGTCCCGATGCTGTGCTGCGTGCAACCGCACCACGCGCCGTGCCGGTCATCGAAGGAAATGGCTTCCGTCGAGGTGACTTCGCAGTGGTGGACGGTCGACCATCGTCATCCTTCGGTTGGGTGGGGTGCTACCCATCATGGACCATTCGGTCCAGAACCGTAGTGGTTGTGGACTCTTCGGTCAACAATCCGGTATGGTGACGGCATGGCGCGGCCGAGGAGCTTCGACGAGTCAGCTGTGCTGGAAGCGGCGCGTGACCTGTTCTGGCTCTCCGGCTACTCGGCGACGAGCATGGACGAGATGATGGCTGCGACCGGCTTGGGCAAGGGCAGCCTGTACGCCGCGTTCGGTGGAAAGCACCAGCTGTTCCTGAAGGTGTTCGACGACTACTGCGCCGGGGCAGTGCGCAACGCGGAGCGCGATCTGTTGGGCAACGATGACGAGGCGATGACGCGTTTGATCGCCTACGTCGAGCGTCTTGTCGAGGCGACGGCACTCGATGACGCGCGGCGTGGCTGCCTGCTCGCCAACGCCACTGCCGAGCGTTCTCGAACCGACGAAGCCATCGTCGCGCGGGCGAAGGCCACCATCGAGCGGCTCGAAGCTTTGCTGGCGTCGTGCGTGTCCGCCGCACAACGGGCCGGTGATCTCGACCCGGACGCCGATGCCGACCAGCTTGCGGCGCTCCTGCTCGCCGTGCTGCGCGGTGTCGAGGCATTGGGCAAAGCCGGACGAGACCCCGAGACGCTCCGCAGCATCGGCGCGACCGCGCTCGCGCTGCTGCCGAGTACAACTACGCCACGCTGACCGCTCGCGGTGCGCCAGCACGACCCGTCGGCCATCTACTCCAGCAGCCGGTGGGCGTCTTGCGTTCAGTTCGGTGCGGCGGGCGGAGGTGTGCCAGCAAGACGAACCTGACGGGAGGTGGCCACGAGCTGACCGTCGGACGCCCAGAAGGTGGCATCCTCCACGGAGTACCCCTCGCAGGAGACAGCGCAGATCGCCTCGGCATACAGGTACGTCCCCGGCGTCACGATCGCGGCAGGCTGCGACCGCATCATCTGTACGGCCATGTCGATCGTGGCGGCCTGCACAGGTTGATCGGTTCGGAACACCATGGACGGAGGCATGAAATCGGTGGCGCAGATGACCCAGGGCAAGGAGATGAGCTCCGCGGGGTCCAGAGGGCGCAACCATCCGGCGACCCGGGCACGTTCATGTGCACCGAAGATCGACAAGCCGGGCTCGAACCGAAGCTCCAACTGCTCGAAGTGCAGACCGGGCTCGGTGCCGACAAACCGCTCCGCGCCCGGCGGCGGCGACATCGTCGCCCCCGGCGGCGGCGCGACCTCGCAGAACGCGAGACCGCCCCGCTCGGCCCCTGCAACCGCGTTCGCGATCAGCACGGGCTGCCCATCCTGGGTGACGGTGGCGCGGAGAAACGCAGCCGTGCGGCCACTCCGCACGGTATCGACGCAAATCCCTACCTCGCCCGCTCGGGCAGGGCGGAGGAACTGCGCGCCGAAGCTCCGCAACGGCCGCGACGCATCATCGATCGACATCTCCACCGCGCGGGCAGCGATCGCTGCGACGTAACCGCCGTGGATATCAAGCATGGCACGCCACGACGGCGACAAGATCGCCCGATGGTGCCCATCGCCAAGCGCCGTGACGCACGCGTCATCAAGATACGTCACGGCCCCGTCCTCCGATCGAGCACTCCATCGATCCCAACGTAGCGGCTCAACCCCAGTTCTGTCCCAATCGGTCCAGAACCGCCATGTGTACGAGCCGCCACACCGACGGACCGGCACGGAGCGACATGACCGCACGACTTCGGCCCCTCCCGAGTTGCATGCCAGAGCTGGCCCGGTCGGGCCTCGGCGATTTGCGGCGGTTGGAGCATCTCGCCGTCCTTTGTCCTGGGTAGATCGGCCCGAGGCCTACCCGGCAACGCCGAGTATGCGAAGTTCGGAGCCAGCGGAGCTATCGGAACGACTACGGCCGCTCGGCTTGGTGGTCCGTGGGCTGTGGGGTGATGCTCATGACCTTGACCCCGTCCGGGGTCTCGAAGCGGTGCCAAACACCTTGGGGAACGACGAGGAGCTCCCGAGGTGACAGATGATGGTCGAGCTCCTTGCCGTCGATCAGCAAGATCAGCGTGGTGCGCCCTTCCAGCACCAGAACGACTTCGTCGCCTGTGTTGTGTCGTTCCCATTCCGTGGCGCCCGCATAGTGGGCAAGGAACATCGCACCGTCGCGGTATGGCGTCAGCACAGCGAAGTAGTCGCCGCGGTTGGTCAGGGGAGTTCGGTCGGGGAGGAAGGTCAGCGACTCCAGGGCGTCATCGATCGACACGGGTGTTGGCATTGTGATTGACATCGGAACTCCGATCTATCGGTACCTGCCTCGAAGTTGTGAGGCAGGTACGGTACGCTACCGGCCATGCCAATGGTCGTCCAGAGCCCACCCATCGAGTTTCTGAGCGAGTTCGTGAACACCTGGGCAGAATCCGTGTACCACGATCCGGCCCCTGCGGCCGGTCGCTCCTTCCCGGCGTGGCCAACCTTCAGCGAGCGGTTCGGCATCCCGTGCGCCGCGTCGGCCTCCGATCCCGCCCTGGCGAGGATCGCCGGCCAGGCTTACCTGGTATTCGCTGCTCCCATCGAGGAGCGTCTCCACCGCGCCAATGAGTGCGTCACTGCCGCTCACCTTCGACCCGTGCTTCGAAGCGCCCCAGGGCTGTGGTGGGTGGCCGACGAAGCCTTGAGGATCGAGGCGCTTGCGGCTGCGGCGTTGCTGCAACACGCCCGATCCGATCCAACGCTGGCACGACTTGGCGTTTGCACTGCCCACCGTTGCCGCGACGCCTACATCGACCTCTCTCAGGGCGCTACTCGGCGGTTCTGCAGCGAGCGATGCCAGACGCGAGCGAAGGCCCGACGCCGTAGAGGCTGAGGAAGGCAACCGAATCGACAATGTTCACATGACCAAAGCGACCGGCCATCGCCTTGCCGCATCGTCTGGGCGCTCGGAACTAACGTGCGTACCGAAAGCGAACGGCCCTCTGCAGACCGCGCAGAATGCCGCCCACCTCGGCGGCCCGTACGAGCGGCGCTGGGCTCGCCCGACCATGCTGAGAGTTGCTCGACGGCTTGCAGGGCAACGAATCGCCCCTCGCGGGGAGATCTATGGCGATTCGCGCTGGTGAGGCGCCGAGTATGGCTGCTGAAGGGTTGGCTACGGTCGGTCCGTGCGGCTATCCACGACACGGGTGCAGCAACCGCCGATGGCGGTGACGAGGATGGTGTTCGCCGCCACCGCCACGGCGGCGTTGGCGACGCTCCTCAGTGGCTGTGGGCGAGAGCCGAGCGCGGAGGCGCCGTTGCGATCGAACTTGGCCAGTTTCGAAGCCGAGGCGGAACGGGTGCTGGCGTTGTTGCCGTACCGCGGTGTCTATGGCTGTCATGCGCCCGGTGCGCAGCTTTCGATGGGCGACGTCGGTGATGTCGACGCGGTCTGCGTCGGCGGTCCAGAC
>JBFXJP010000028.1:0-4209 GCA_050174775.1 Phycisphaerales bacterium | reverse complement strand
TGGCGGACCTGGCCTCAGCCCATCACGAGCGTCAACACTGGATCCTGCAGCACTGGCCGCACGTAGTGGAGGCCGCGCAGGTATCCGTTGCGCTCGATGCGTCACCAGCGGTCGCCCAACCATCGGTCTTCGACGAGCCAGCACTCGGACTGACGTAGCCGGGGCAGCTCGGGCACGCATAAGGGCCGATATGCGGCGCGCGAGCTCCTGCGCAACGACCGCGATATCGACCGGTGATGCGAGTGTCACCGAGTGGCACTTTGGGACTGAATCGCCCTGGCTTCGTTGGAGGCTCCAGACCTTGGAAACGAGGATGGAGTTATGCCACGAGAGAAGTCACCCGGGAAGCCGACGACGCGTCGGTACACCGAGTCGGAGAAGGATCATGCGGTCCGGTTGGTGCGTCAGCTCCGCAAGGAGCTGGGCACCGATCACGGGACGGTGCAGCGGGTCGCGAAGCAGCTCGGCTACGGCGTCGAGTCGGTCCGCAAGTGGGTCGCGGACGCGGATGCCCGTGATGGGTTGGCCGGCCCGGACGCTCAACGCGTCCGCGAGTTGGAGCAGCGTGCCCGCGAGCTCGAACAAGAGGTGCGTGAGTTGCGTCGCACGAACGCGATCTTGAAGACCGCGTCGGCTTTCTTCGCGGCAGAGCTCGACCGCCCATCGAAGTGATCGTCGACTACATCGACGAGCATCGCGAGGAGTTCGGAGTCGAGTCGATCTGCCGTGTGTTGCAGATCGCTCCGAGCACCTACTACGCGGCGAAGAAGCGGCAGCTGGCCCCGTCGGCCCGCGCGGTGCGTGACGCGGTGATGATCCAGGTGTTGATGGTGTTGTGGATCGCGAACCGCAAGGTCTACGGCGCCCACAAGCTCTGGAAAGCCGCCCGGCGTGCCGGCCACGACATCGGCCGCGACCAGGTCGCCCGCCTCATGCGCACCATGGAGATCGAGGGGATCAGCCGGCAACGCCGCAAGGTCTTCACCACCCGACAGGACCCCGACGCCGTCCGCGCACCAGATCTCGTGAACCGGAACTTCACCGCTGATCGCCCCGACGCCCTGTGGGTCACCGACCTCACCTACGTGCCGACCCGCACGGGGATGGCCTACGTGTGCTTCATCGTCGACGCGTTCAGCCGCCGGATCGTCGGCTGGCGCGTCGCCGCGAACATGCGCACCGACATGGTCCTCGACGCGCTCGAAATGGCGCGCCGTTCACGCGGTGGCCACCGCCTGATCGGACTCGTGACACACTCGGACGCGGGGTCGCAATTCACGTCCGTGCGCTTCACCGAACGCCTCGACGAGATCGGTGCTCGACCGTCGATCGGCACGATCGCTGACTCCTACGACAACGCGCTCGCGGAGACCACGAACGGGCTCTACAAGACCGAGTGCGTCTACGGCCCGGACGCGCCGCGGCCGTGGGACGACGTCGACGAGCTCGAACTCGCGACCCTCAGCTGGGTGCACTGGTTCAACGAGGACCGGCTCCACGGCCACTGCGGCGACATCCCACCAGCAGAGTTCGAGACAGCGTTCTACGCTGCCCAACAGACCGACCCCGCTGGGGTTGGAAACCAATAGCCCGAGCCTCCACCAAAGCCAGGGCGGTTCAGACATCGGATGGGTCGTTGTCTGGTCGCGCTGCGGCGATCGCTGATGGCGAGAGGAGGCACGACGTCGGAGTCCACCTAAAGGTCAAGGTGGTTCTCGTGAACACGTGGTCCCAACACGTGTCATCGGGCGAGGAGGCTGCGGGTGTGGTCGCGAAGCGAGGTTCGGTCGACGCCGAGATGTTCGAGCGACCGGGCAACCGTGCCGTGATCGGCCTCGGTGATGGCGAGCAGGAGGTAGCCGCTGTTCAGTGGTGCCTTGTCACCCTTCGCGAGAGCGACCGCGTGTTGAAAGGCAGTCTGCATCGATCCTTGCGCTCGGTAGAGTCCTCGCGGCTGGCCGCTGGCCGGAAGGGAAGCGGCGATGGCGTTGTCGTCGGCGATCACCCCAATCGTGCGGAGGGCTTCTTCGTGTTGCTCGACGATGGCAGCTCGGAGTTCGGCCGGGTCGACCTGGAAGGTGTTCATGGCCGCCTTCGCGATGCCATCTTCGAGGTCGAGGGCTGCGAGCAGGAGATGCTCTGCGCCTGGCTGGTCGATCCCGTCATCACGCGCAACCCGCTCCGCCGATGGGAACAACGAGTTCATCGTGGAGAGATCGGCTCGAGCGCGGCGCAGCTTGTTGATCATTGATTTCCCTTTCGGTCAGGTGTCCCGGCGCTGAACGCGTCGGGCGTACTTCTTATGGACGGCCTGTTTGGTGACACCGAGCGCCCCGGCGATCTCGACCCAGTTCCAACCTTGATCGATTGCAGCCTGTACGGAGGCCGCTTCGAGCCGATCGGCGAGACGACGTAGTGACACCACCGCAGCAAGCGCTTCGACCGGGTTGCTCGGATCTGGCACCTTCTCAATCACATGGTCAACCTTAGTTGACTCGGCGAACGGAAGTCAACTAAGGTTGACCGTCATGCGATCTATCCCCGCCACCACTCTCACAGTCATGATCGCCGGCGTGGTCATCGCCGGATGTAGCAACGCCACGAGCGATGTTGGGTCGACGACGACCGTTGCGACCCCGCCGACCGCTTCCGTGGACTTGGCGGCCCTCGCCCCCCGTTCGGGGTACGGCATCTACGACTCTGGCGATGGCCGCTGCACATTGGTCGCTGGGGACGGCCTATCGAGTCCCGTGCCGGTCGCGTCGGTGTTCAAGCTGTGGATACTCGACGCCGTCGCCCGATCCATTGAAAGCGATGACATCGGCTGGGACACCTCCGTGGCGATTCGTGACACCCTCCGAAGTGACCCGTCCGGTGAGGCGTACGGCTACCCGACCGGCCAGGAAGTGCCCGTGTCAAAGCTCGCCGAGCTGATGATCTCCATCTCGGACAACACCGCAACCGACCACCTCATCGACCTCATCGGCCGCAAGGCCGTCGCTGACGTGATCCGCGAGCTCGCCCCGGACGGAGCGGAGCGCACCCTGCCGCTGCTCTCTACCGCGGACATGGCACGTCTCAAGTTCGTGCATCCCAACCTGGGCCGCCAGTACGCGGGCCTGGACCCGGATGCCCGATCGCAATTCGTGCTCACACTGCCCGAACGTGGTCCGTTTCCTTGGCCGGACGACCCCGCGGCTGTCAACCGTCTCGACCTGACCACGCCCAGCTTCATCGACAAGATCGAGTGGTTCGCTAGCGGCACCGACCTCTGTCGAACCATGGTCGATCTTGCGCGCCTATCCAACGAGACCGGACTAGAACCACTCGATGGGATCCTGAGCGCCAACCCGGGGTTGCCGCCCGATCAAGCGCGAGCCTGGACCACCACCTGGTTCAAAGGCGGCTCCGAACCTGGCGTTGTCACGCTCGCCTACCGACTCGCCACCGACGATCTCGACCGTGTCGTCGTCATTGCCCTCTCCGACCCTGACACGCCCCTCACACAACAAGCCGACGGCCAACAACTCGTCGAGGCGATCCTCGGCGCTGCCCAACACTGAGCGGCGACGTGACACCATCCATGAGGGTCGGGCAACATCAGCTCGAGGCGAAGCGGTCTCGATTCGCCAGCACCTCAGCCCGAGGCATGCATCCCAGCCCCAGGCCTGCATCCCCAGCCCAACACCGCGATTGCAACGCTTCGCGGCGGCTCTGATCTTGGCGATCCCGATGAGACCGGCAATTCCGCGACGCTGTCATGTCACCAAAGGACCGGACACACACTTCGAGCAACCCTTCCACCGGAGCGACCCACCCGATATCCGGCGTGATCGGGCGCTCTCCCACCGCCCGCATCTGGCCGCTATGTGCGTGATCGCAGGGCATCGGGGCGGGAATTCGGGGCGTCGCTCTCGTGCGCTGGTTACGCCAGGAGGGGAACTGGTCGCACCCGACGAGCCGCTCAGCCAGGAGCGTGTGAGGGGCGGTCAGACGCTCACACTCGGGCGCCGTAGCGAGCGTGTCGTACCGGGGGCACGGGCTGCGTACGGACGTCGCTGCGCGTCAGCGTGGCATTCGTTCGGTGAGGTGAATCGTCACGGTGTCGCCTTCGGTCTTGCTGATGAGTTGTTGGAGGTCGGTGGTGACGGGGAGTGTGTGGGTGCCAGCACCGAGTGCCATGAGTGAGGTGCGGAGCGGTTGTCCGTC
>JBFXJP010000027.1:0-4280 GCA_050174775.1 Phycisphaerales bacterium | reverse complement strand
TGTGCCCCCTCCTAAATTCTGACCGCTAGCGAGGTTTTTTTGAGCGGAGGAATGGGCCTCCTCGGAACAGGGATCTGACCACCGACAGTAGGCTCCATCGGTGGTTCGCCGCACCACCGACCGTCGGTGGTGACAGCAGTTGCTGCGTGCTCTCAATTGTACCCGCGCCAGTTGCGCGCTGCGCCTCGAATTGCAACTGGCGATTTGCTTGGCCAGCGCGCTGGCGCCGCGGGTGGATCTTCAAGAGGTCGTGCGATAGCAGCGCGTCGCGCACAGCGCGGCGGTCGACGGCCGCGGCCTGATAGTGCGTCAGCTCGGCGTCAGAGTTGAATTGCCAGTGGCCGCGCACCAGAGTGCGATTGTCGGCAACGGTCGCCAGGAAGGCGGCCCGCTCCGCAAAGCGAATCGGCACACGCTCGTCCCACAACTGGGCCGCGGTCGGGCCGCGCCAACCGTGTGGGTGTGCCAGCTCATTGGCCAGTTGCCGAGCTTGGCAGGCATCTTCGTAGGTGGGGCCCGCGGGTCGGGAATTGTATTGGGCCAGGGCTTCCTGGTAACCGGTCACCTGGCCGTTGGCCCGCTCGACGCCGCCGTTGTACTGCGGATGCCGCTTGGGGGAGTACAGCGGGACGACTCGATAGTCAGCCAACAGGTCCTTGATCAAGTCGGCTTTGAACTGGCTCCCGTTGTCGCTTTTCAGTACCAGCGGTGGGCCGTGCTCGGCGAACAGCCGGGCGTAGATGGCACTGACGACGTCGGCCGTGGCCTCCTCCAGCGGCTGCCAGGCGAGTTGGCAACCACTGCCGAGGTCCTTGATCGACATGATCCAACCGTAGCGCCCCTCGAGCGGTTCGCGCCGCTCTTTGAAATCGGCGGCCCAGACTGCCCCTGGACGGCGCCACTCGAGCCGACTCTGGAAACGCTCGGCCCGCCGTCGCATGACCTGTTTGAACCGCCGCAAGACGTTTGCCAGATCGCTGCGGCGCAACACGGGAAAGGCCGCCCGCACGGCCGCCAGCGGCGTGGTGGGACCCCGCTGCTTGAGGAATCGATAGACGGCATTGCGCTCTTCCCACGTTGCGCAGCGCGGTGGTCGCCCACGGTGCACTACGGGGAAGGAGTCTCCCTGTTGCCGCCAGCGACGCACGGTCCGCTCCGCGAGGGCCAAGTGGCGGGTTACGTGGGCCACGGGCACACCGCACGTTTGCACGGACTCACAGGCGGCGGCTACCTGACCGCGGGCGGACTGTTCAGCGACCCGGCGGCGCACCTGATGCTGCCGGACCCGGCGGCGAGAGACGGACATGACTTTCACCTCAAGAGATCCTGGTGTAGCAACCGGGGCGGTCAGGTCGTTTTTTTTGGCGCGCTAACCCGCGCGATCACGTGCGGCAGAGTACGCGCCAGTTCCGCCTGCACCTCGACCGCCGCGGACCGCGCTTCCAACTCGGCGACACGTTGCCGCAGGGCCGCAGCCTCCGCCGCCGAGAGAGTCGGCTCTTCCTTGCGGGGTCGGCCGGGCGCTCGCGGCTCCAAGTGGCCCAGCGAGTCATGCAACCAGGCATTGCGCTGATCGTAGAACCGTGACTCGCAGATCCCGAGCTGGTGGCAAGCTTCGCCGACACTGACCTCGCCCGAGATCGTCTGCAGAAACAGCTTCAAGCGCGCTTTGGCGTGCTCCGAACCATAGAGGGCTTCCACCAGTTCGGCTCCTTGCGGCTTGCGCCCGATCCGTGTCATGTTCGTCTCTCCTCTTTCTGAAGGAGAAGTAGCGCTGCTGCGCGGCACAGTGTGACGCGCAACAGCGCCCACAACTTCAGGATCAACTCAGATACGAACTGCGGCGCCCGGGGCGGTTCCTTCCGAGGACGACGTCTCGGACACGTCGTTACTACGCAAGCCGCGGACGACTTGCAACGCGCGGATGCTTGGACGCCGTTTCCGTCGTTTCTTCGAGCCGTTCGTGCCTGGCACCTCTTGTCCTTTGGCAGGTGGCTTCCCGGCCGCCGGCGACGGCAGTCCTAACGAGCGCTCCGCCATCCGGACCAGCGCCTGCTGCCGATCGCACTCCCGTTTGAGCCGCTGGTTCTCCCGCGCCAACGTCGCCAGTTGCCGCGTCAGCTCCAAGCGCGGACCACGGGGTGACGGTTCGCAGGCCCGCAACAGTCCCGTTAGCGCCCGCTGCTCCAATTGATAATACCGCGGCAGGCTGGTGCCCAGCACCTGGGCCGCCTCGCTCGGTCGCCGCACCCCAGCCAATACCTCCAAGATGGCCGCGGCGCGCAGCCGTGCGGGAGATGAGCCACTGGCTGGCGCAGGCCCTCGGCGCCGAGCCCTCGAGCGGGACGGCTGCTCCTGATTCTGAGGATGCGTATCACTCATTGTCCGTCTCCTCTCTTGGCTCCTGCATCTCTGCCTGCGGGAACTCCGACTGCCAGGTGTCATCGGCGGCCGATCGATTGGCATCCGCCAGCAGTGGCGCGCTGTCGAGCCAGCTCGCGCCGGGCGCTGGTTCCGTCAACGAATCACGGCTCTCTGGCGCGCCGTGTGGACAGAGGGGTTCGGGAAGCGGATCGATCTGCTCAGTGGCAGCAGGCGGACCCACGAGCTCCACTTCTTGCCGCGGCTGTCCGGCCCGCGTCAAGAATACCCGCTCCCCTTCCGCGTGAACGCTGAACGGCTGGCCCGCCACCTGGCCGGTCACGTAGAACGGTGAACGAGGTACGCCTTGCCGCGCTAGTTCCAGCGCGTTAGCCGCCACACGTTCCTTGAGCGTGGCGAGTACCGTGGGGGCCGCGTGAAAGAAACGATCGGCGGGCGTGGCCCCCTCCAACCCTTGGTGCGGACGCTGGAAGTTGTAATGGTCGATGAACAGGCCGATCCGTCGACGGGCGTCCTCCAGATCCAGGAAGACGGCCCGCTGCAAGCATTCGCGCCATAGCGTTCCCCAGAAGCGCTCGACCTTCCCTAGCGTTTGCGGATGCTTGGGGCGCGATACGATCTGGCGAATGCCTTGCTGCTCCAACTCGCGGCTGAACTGGCTCTTGCCTCGCCAAGTAACATACTGCGGCCCGTTGTCGGTGAGGATCTCTTCTGGAGACCCGTACGAGACGATGGCGGCCCGCAGCACTTCCAGCACCAAGGCAGTACTGGCGCTGGCATGGAGTCCGTAGCCAACAACGAATCGGCTGTGGTCGTCCAAAAAGCCGACTAGATGCAGCCGCCGGTTCTGGCGCTTGAGCACGAACGTAAACAGATCCGTCTGCCAGAGTTGGTTCGCACGAGCACGCTCAAAACGCCGCACCTTGTCGGGATGCGGGCGGGTGACGCGCTCTTCGAGTTGATAGCCGGCCTCACGCAACGCTCGCGCCACGGCACTGGGGCTGGCGGCCAGGGCCGGGCCACGGACGAGCTCGTCACTGATCCGCTGGCATCCCCACTCGGGATGCGCTTGTTTGAGCATGACGATCGTGCGGCGCGTTACCTCCGACAGCTTGCTGCCGGTCTTGGCACCCCGCGGTTGCTCCGCCAAGCCGGCTGGGCCCAGCTCGGTGAACCGCTTCTTCCAGAGATATATGGTGTGCTTCGACAGCCCTACCAGTGGAGCGAAGTCCCCGGCCGGCAGCCCGCTCCGCTGCCAGGTGTCAAGGATCAACAACCGCTCGTGCGGCGAGAAAGCCAGCCGTACTTCATCCGGCTTCACCAGGCCTCGTCCCTTGGGTTTACCGTTCCAGCCGAGCGGCCGGCGCGCCGGTTCGACGCCAAAGGAAGCAGCCGGGTTGGATGGCGACTTGGAGGGCCGGGGCCCGCTCGCGGGCAAGCGGCGCCGGCCTGAAACATCGCCCTCGTCCGCGATGTGGTCTGGGCCGAACTCCTCGTCGGCGTCCTGGTGCCACTCGGCTTCCGCATCGCCATCTCTGGAGCCGGTGTTACCGTCGGGCGCTGGCGCGAAGTTGTCACGTGACGTGTTGGGCTCTGCCGGCGGAGCGGGCGTGGGCGCGAATACCAAGCCAGCCGTGCTCTCCTCCGCGACGGTGTTACGCGCCGATGTGGGTTCCTGGTCGCGTGTACCAGGCGGCGCCGCCGGACTAAAATCCACTGGACCGTCGGGGACTAAACCGTCAGGCCGCTGGTTCGATTCGTCCTGCTGGGGACGCCACACCTGATTCCAAAACGCTGACATCGTGCCTTCTCCCGCGGCTGCGCCGCTAGAATGGGAGAAGACCCTTCCTCCACTGATTTAACCGCTGCTAGCGGCCAAGATTTTGGGAAAGGGCACA
>JBFXJP010000026.1:0-4412 GCA_050174775.1 Phycisphaerales bacterium | reverse complement strand
CCCCAAGAACGTGTGACCGCGGTGTACTCGTTCATCGCTGAGGAGCAGGCGGACCCTGCGTGCGAGTGGTCCCTGGCTGAGATGTGCCGCACGTTGGAGGTGTCCCGGTCGGGGTTCTACGACTGGCTGACCCGCGGCCCCTCCGCCCGGCAGCTCGAAGACCGGATACTGGCCCGCGAGATCGAACTGATCCACATCGCGTCCGATGAGACCTACGGGGTGCCCCGCATGACGCAGTGGCTTCGCCGGCAAGGCTTCGAGGTCAACCACAAGCGCGTCGCTCGCATCATGGGTGAGCTGGGCCTGGAGGGCGAGTCCGGTCGTCGGCGGGTCCGCACCACCGTCGTGGACAAACGCGCCGTCGCCGCTGACGATCGCGTGCGACGCGATTTCAACCCTCCCGCGCCTGACGTGACGTGGTGCGGCGACATCACGTACCTGCACACCGGCGAGGGCTGGCTCTACCTCGCCACGGTCATCGACCTCTACAGCCGCCGAGTGATCGGCTGGGCCGCCGCGGAGCACATGCGCAGCGAACTCGTCGCGGACGCGCTCACCATGGCCGTCGCCACCCGCGGCGGCCACGTCGCCGGTGTCGTGTTCCACTCCGACCGAGGCTCGGTCTACACCTCAGCGGCCTACGGCGAGCTCTGCGAGTCCCACGGGGTCATCCAGTCGATGGGAGCGACCGGCGTGTGCTGGGACAACAGCGTGGCTGAGAGCTGGTTCGGCACCATGAAACGCGAACTCGCCCACCGACGCCGTTGGGCCACCCGAGCCGAAGCCCGCCGCGATCTCATCCGCTGGATCGAGGGCTGGTTCAACGCCCGCCGGCTGCACTCATCGAACAACTACAACAGCCCCATCGAATGGGAAAACCTGTACTACCGTCGCGGCGACGGCCTCGCCGCATAACAACCCGTCCGCCGACCGGGGTCAACCTCACAGCGGACCGTCAACGACAACGGGCTGCGTTAGCAGGATGTTGAAAATCGTGTGATCTGGGCCGGTTGGGTCCGGTTGGTGTGCGGTTGGTGTGCGGTTGGTGGTCCCGGTCCCCGTTGGCGGGGCGTTGGCGGTTGCCGGCTGGCTGCCGTTGGTCGCCCGGCGAGGGCCGACGCCGGGTTGGCGGGGTCAGGCGAGGGCGTGTTGGGTGTCCAGGGCGATGATGCGGATGAGGTTGTAGGTGGCGGTGGTGATCTTGAACCAGGCTCGGTTGCGGTCTCGGCCGCGGTAGCGGAGTTGTCGTCCGCCGGCGATGGTCTTGGCCCAGCCGAAGGGTTCCTCGATCCGTTTGCGGATGCGTTGGCTGATGGCGTGCCCGGCGTGGCGGGTGGTTCGTCGGTCGATCGCGGAGTGCTTGGTGTTCTGGGCGACATGGGGCGTGAAGCCGAGCTTGCGGGCCTCGACCACGAAGCCTTTCGTGTCGTAGGCCTTGTCCGCGGCGACGGTGCGTCGTCGCGCCGCTTCGGGTAGTCGGGCCAGCATGTCGATGGCGGTCGAGCGTTCGGCGTAGCCATCGGCGATGGTCAACTCGGCGTCCACGATCAGTGCGGAGCGGTGCTCCATCAATAGGTGCCCGGCGTAGCAGAGCGTGGCGGCGGTGTTGTTGCTCTTGCGGTAGAGCCGTGCTTCGGGGTCCGTCGTGGAGGCGTGGGTGTCGTTGGTGCGCTTGTGGCCATGCCAACCCACCTCGCTGTTGCGCCCGGCAGGCGGGTCGGAGGGCGGGCCGTCCTTGGGCTTGAAGCTCTTGTGCGATGCCCACGCCTTCAGCAGCGTGCCGTCAACGGAGAAGTGCTGCGAGGACACGTAGCGGCGGAGCTTGGCGATCCGGACGACAGCTTCGAAGAACTCGTCGGCGACCTCGTGGTCCAACAGGCGCTGGCGGTTCTTGGAGAACGTGGTGGCATCGAACGCGGGTTGGTCGATCCGCATGTCCAGAAACCACTTGAACAGCAGGTCGTAGTTGAGCCGCTCGCAGAACGCCCGCTCCGAGCGGATCGAGTACAACGCCATCAGCACCGTTGATTTCAACAGGATTTCCGGCGGCACCGATCGGCGACCCGTGGTCGCGTACATCGAGTCGAACGTGGCGTCGAGCTCAGCGAGCACTGCGTCGACCACCAATCGGATCCGGCGGATCGGATGGTCCGCCGGGATCAAGTCCTCCGTCGAGACCGACACCAACAACGCCAACTGCCGATCGCTGCTACCTCGCATACCCCCATTCTTTTCGATCCCGGCCCCGAACGCGAGCACCCCAGGCCCCAGAAGCCGAATTTCAGCACCCTGTTAGCGTCCCGCTCTCTTTGATGTCGAACGAGAACGTCCGCTCCCCGTTCGCAGCGTCGAGACCGACGGACTTCACACCGGGCGTCAGGTGGTACAGCACACTCTTGTAGAGAACGAGGTCGCCGTACATCTCGTCCCCGGCCGGCAGCACCCACCGACCAGTTCACCCGCCCCGACGTCGGGTCGACCGCCACGATCTGCCCGTCCGCCGCCGTCGCGAACATCGCCCCGGCGGTCACGTCACGGCTTCGATGTCGTCTTGAACGGGAAGTTGGTCGCAGCCCACACTGAACTGAGATCGCGCAGCAGGTGCGCGGCGCACACAGCGTGACCGGTCTCGTAGTTCCAGTACATGGCAGCGCGGTCATGGACGAGCGTCGAGCCAGGATCACGGCTGGCCAACACGCCGACCGCGTGCTGGCCTCGTTCACCCGGGACCTTCGCGCTTACGCGGGGAGTGATCGGTCGAGCCTTCCGCCGTCGCTCAACAGCGCGGTCGACTCGCCAGGACAGCGGATCGTGGCGGTGAGGGGAATGCTGGTGGCGCGGCCGTAGTCGCCCAGTGGGTTCAGAGCGCTGCAGGGCGCGGCTGCTCGAGAGGGTTCGTGAGACGCGGTTCGGCCTTCCTTGCCGACGCGAAGCCATTTTACGAGGTGCCCGCGGGCATCTCGGTAGAGCTTCTATGGGACGCTGACCACGCCGATAACGGCCGATTCATCGAAGTTGTCCGCTACGCCGACACTCCGACGTATCTACGCGACAACGACCGGGTGGCAACAGACCCGACAATGGCCGCCTACTTGCGCCGCTGGCGTGCACTCCTGATCGAGCCCGTCGCTGTTGAGCGTTACGAGGATCTCACTCCATTGCTCGCAGGAGGACCGCAATGAAGGACCTCGTCTTCACCGCGCCCTTGTACGTTGCCTGGGAGACAACGCACCGGTGCAATGCGAAATGCCTGCATTGTTACTCCGATTCGTCACCGACCGCCGCCACCAGTCGGGACCTGACGACCGCGGAGGCGCTGCGGGTCATCGATGAGCTCGCCGAGGCTGGCGTCCTAGTCCTGGCCTTCTCGGGCGGAGAACCCATGTTGCGCCCCGACTGGGAAACCTTGGCGGCTCACGCCATCGCCCGTGGCCTCGCTGTCAATATCGCGACCAACGGCTCGATGGTCACCGAGGCCCGAGCCGACACGCTCGCCTGCGTCGGCGTGCACTCCGTCACGATCAGCATCGACAGCCACCGCGCCGAAGTACACGACCACTTCCGACAGACGCCAGGCCTCTTCCCCCGTGCGCTGCGCGCGGTCGAGCGGCTGGTCGACCGGAATGTGCGGGTCGTCGTCGGGTACACCCCGACCCGGCTCAACTGGCACGACGGTCCGAACGTGGTTGACCTCGCCCTTGGTCTCGGCGCGTCAGCCGTCAACCTCTCCGAGTACGTGCCCGCTGGACGAGGTCCCATCTCTCTGGCCCTGGAGCCGAATGAGCTGCGCACGATGCTCGAGACGTGGATTCGGCTCCGCGCTCGCCTAAAGGACCAGATTGAGTTGATGTGGCACGACTGCCGGGTCGGCATGCTGGCTCCACCTGAGGAGCAGCGCGCGTACGTTGGCTGCGGCGCTGGCAGGTTGGTGGCGCGCATCTGTCCCGACGGCGCAATCACCCCGTGCGTGTTCCTCCCCACCATCGTCGGCTCGTTGCGTGATGCGCCGTTCAAGACGATCTGGGCGACGTCGCAGTTGATGGCGTCCTTCCGAGAGCGCCAGGGCCACCTCACGGGGAACTGCGGCACCTGCGAGTACATCGAAGCCTGTGGCGGCTGTCGTACCGTCGCCTTCGCCTACAGCGGTGGAGATCCGTTGGCGGGCGACCCGCATTGCTGGATCAACGAAGTGCCTGTCGCTATCGCTGCTCACCTCTGCGACGGTGAGGCGCTCCCTATCTGAGGAGGGTGATCTATGGGCCTCCGCTACGAGGCATCGACAGTGCTAGCAGGGTGCTGAAATTCGGTTTGTTGGGGCCGAGCGGGCCGTCCGGGCCGGCTTGTTGACCGGCTTCTCGCTTGTTCTGGGGCGCTCGGCCCGGCGTGTGGCGGCCGGGCGGGCGTCGGCGGTC
>JBFXJP010000025.1:0-4435 GCA_050174775.1 Phycisphaerales bacterium | reverse complement strand
GCCCGTGGTCGAGCTCGCGTTCACCCAGGCGTCCAAACCGGTGGTGATGAGCGGTGCGGCCGACGACTCCGACTCCGACGGCTTCCGCTACCTGTTGATGCCGCGTCGCCTGCTCTCCTGACCCACCGGGGTGACCTTCGAACGCACGACGAGGGCGACGACGAGCGGGGCGACAACAGTGACGAGGCCGAGGATCGCGGTCTGCTGGTCCTTGGACAGGTCGATTCCGAATGCGACGAGGGCCGTGATGATCGCGCCCACGATCGCTGTGATGCTGGCGACGGTGACGAGTGGTTCGTTCTTCATGGTCATGCCTTCCTAGGGATGGTTACGCGGGAGCCGTAGCGGAACAACGGGATGGGGTCCGGTCGCGGCGTCTTGTCGACCGCGTTCGACTTCAGCCCGTCTCGGCCAGCGCGGTACGCGGCGACCTGGTTGATCGCGGCCGGGGCCAACTTCTTGTTGCCGATCAGCACCGCATGCACGTGCTCGGGCCACAGGCCGGGGATCGCCTCACGGTGCCACGCAGCGAAGCCGAGCGCCCGCAGGATCCGGACCTTGCGCTTCGCCTCGAAGGCAGCCAGATCCACGACCCCGCCGCCGTCATGGGTGCCAGCCGATGCCGAGACGCCACCCTTGTTGTAGGAGCCCTGCGTGATGGTCAGCTCGTAGCCGAGCAGGAACTCGGCCAACTGCAGTGCCTGCGCGGTGATGCGATCCATCTTTGCGCCGCGAAACTGGATGATGTCGTAAGCGTCTTCGGTCTTGGGAGGCACGGGGGTCACCTTCTTCGGGGTCAGGTCGTGCGATGAGGGGCGGTGGTCGAACCCCGCAGAGGCGAGGTAGACATGCGTGCTGGCGACGTCGAAACCCTTGGTCAGAACCCCGTCGATCACGCTGCGGTTACGGGTGCCACGGTTGGCCGAGTGCGTGCCCCATGTGAACTCAAAGCCGGGGAAGAAGGCCTCGATGCGGGCACGGTTCTTCTCGGCCTGCAACTTCAGGTTCGCGTCCATAGCCACGACGCCGAGAGCGTCAGGGAAACGGGCCTCGAGTTCGGCGATGTGCTCGCCCCAGCCCTTCATGCCATCCACCCACGCACGCCGGTTGCGGCCGATGAAGTGGTGCGCCGGCGCGTGGCCCTTCGAGAAGATGACCTGCTGCCCATCGCGGCCGGTCCACAACGCGGTGGCGACACCCCAGCCCTTGGAGTCGCGGGAGAACGGCAGGTTGGTCACCTTCGCCGAGAGCCGCTGCACCGACAGGGTCAGCTTCGGGTTGAACGTCAGCACACAGTCATCGCCGCGCACCAGGATCGTGTCGAGGCTGGACAGGTCAGCATGCAGTGCCTCGGTGGCACCGCGACACAGGGCGTTCGGGAAGCGCATGAAGTAGCGCACCCACTGGGGGTCTGTCGCATCGAAGCGCCCAGGGAGGTCGGCGTAACGCATGGTCAGGGCATCGGGTAGCAGCGGTTGTTCGGGATGCCGTACTCCTTGTCCCAGAAGGCGATGCAGTTGCGTGCCTTCGGGGTGCCACGGTCAAACACGATGGAGTAGAACGAGTGACCGGTGCCGCCGCCGTCACCAGCCGTGGTCGCGTCCCAGTAGCAGGCCGCTGAATCCTCCTCGGGGCACGCGAACGTCATCCACTGCGGCGGGTTACCGCCCGGGCCGTGAACTGTCCCAGCGCTCAACGCCGGACCGACGCCGAGCATGGTGCCAGCGCCGAGGATGACGCCGAACAGGACGAGGGCGATCCGCTTCATGAGGTTCCTTCGGTCGGGTAGAAGTTGCGGCGCCGCTTGAGCACGTCGGGCCAGTCAGGTGGCGGAGGCGCCTTGCCCTCAGAGATGTGGGCGCGCAGGTCCTCGATGTAGTCCAGGAGCACGCGCTCACGGACCTCGAGCCCGTCGACACGCTCCTCCAACGTGGTCGCCTTCCGAGGCTTGTTCAGCCACTTGCGCACACGAGGCAGAGACCCGACGCCGGCACCGATACCGAGGACGAGGGTCACGGTTGCTGGGTCGAGCGTCACGGGGCGACCACCCATCGAGCGGATCGCCCCACTTCGACAGCACGGACCACTTCGAGGGCGATGGCGACGAGCAGCAGGAGCGCGACCTGCACCGAAGCCGAGGTGACCTCGGGCTGTGTGATTGCGGCAACCATCCATGTGGCGAACGCGACACCAGCGGCGATGCAGCCGACGATCTCCACGATGGGGCAGTCACGTAGCCACCCACCGATGCAGACCGTGCCCGCGACGATCAGCAGGATCGCCCACACGTAGGTCAGGAAGTACGACAGACCAGCCGCCAACGATGGGGGCGTGGAGAGCAGCGACATGATGCCGAGGGTGAGGATGCACAGATCGCAGAATGTGCGCGCTGCCCGAGAAAGTGTGTTCATCGACTCACGCCGCCTCGTAGCTGAATGAGATGTAGAAGACGTCCCCTGTCGCCCACGTCCATGGAACGGTCGGGGAGAGTCGAACGTCGGCGTCTGTGGTGCATTGGATGGTGGAGGTCCCGACGTTGAACACGAAACGGAACGCACGCGCGCCAGCCGATGTGTCCTGCAGCCCAGCAGTGCCGATCGCAGGGCCGACCGCACCCGCTGCCGACGCTACGGGCAGGCTGAAGACTGGGGCGCCGGACTTCGTGTCAGATGCCCCGACCGTGTAGACGATGCTTCCAGTGACCCACTTGCCCGCCTGAACCGCCTTGCCGGTCAGCGTCCCATTGACCAACGTCCACCCGGTCAGCGCTGGGGTGTAGGCAGTCCACGAGTCACCAATGGCCTTGAGGTTGTCGCGGACCGTGGCATTCCACGTGGCGGCGGGTAGTGCCGTGCCCGCAGTGGCAGACGCCGGGGTGCTCCAGGCCATCAGGTCTCCTTAGTAGGCGAAGGTGCCGATATCGAAACCACGCGACGCCGAATCGAAAAGGAAGGTCCCGACGTAGGCGGCTGCGGGTGACAGGTTCGCGGTCCACACGTGGGTCATGTGGGTGATCTGCTCGCTGTAGCCCTCGATAAAGAAGTCCATCGACGTGGCCGGCGCTTGGCTCGGCAGATTAATCAGAGTGATCCGGTCACCGATCTCGAGAGCGAGAATCTGGTCACGGACAGCGGCACTCATCCCGTGAAGGTTCGCCGTGGCCGTAGGGATGCGCGTCTTGGGTTGCGCCGTGGTGCCAACTCGCCACGCCGCCGCCTGATAGGCATCCTCGGCACTGGTGGTCATCAACTCAACCGACACCCGGTAATAACCGTGGTCGTCGATGCTGGCCTGGTCCCTCACCAGCGCAAGGACCCCACCATCACCTGTCGCGGTGACCTCGTTCGTCATACCAAAGTCGTCCAGCACGGGCGCCAGGTCGGTAGCAGGAGCGAACGACGCGGAGACCGCAGCGGCGTACCGGTGGTCGCGCCCCTGGAAGACGAGCGTCCCGTTCTTGCCGTCGAACAGGGTGCCGTTCTCGGTCGCCGTGACCTCCTGCATCAGATCCAGCGGTGTGCGACCCGTGGTATCCCGGTGCGGCAGGTTCGTGGCCGACCCTGTATCCGCTACAAGAGAAGCGGCAGGGATCCCCGCATAGGTCGCAAGACGCGCGAGCCGATCCGCTGGGGTGTCACCAGCGAACCCGGTCAACCCAGCTTCGGCGTGGTCGGCGATACGCCCAACAGCGATCACGCCGGCGCCGTAAGCAACCTGCGCCACCGTCCCCGTCCAACCGTTGCCAACATCAACCACGCGGGCCGAAGTCAGGAAGTGGCCGATCGCAGCGTTGCTGGTGGCAACCAACGCGCCATCGATGTAGATGCGCACGGTGGTGAATGGTCCACCGATCGTGGACGTGACCAAAAGGTGGTGCGTCAGACCGTCGTTGTAGGTGCTCGCTGTCGTCGCCACGGGTGCACCGTTGCTGGCCGTGATGAGGCCAGTCGACATGGAGACAGTCAACGCGTAGGCACCGCCAGGTGACGCGAGTTTGAGAAGTTCCTGCGACGCCGCCGAAGACGTCAAGAAGAACGCTTCTGTCCATACCGGGTTGCTCGCAGAAAGCGGATCGATGTCGGACGTGCTGCGTAGGTACTTACCAGCCACGAACTCGGCGGCTGTGAGGCCGTCAGTCCCTGGCCCAGTCGCGTTCCCGAAGGTGACTGCCGCCCCGGATCCGGTCAACAGCAGCGGCGCGATGCCATTCCCTGAGGAATCGCTGGCTTGGGTGGCCGCTTCGGGCTCGCCCAGCGTGTAGTGCGCGGCGAGAGAGTCAAGGTTGTACTCACACGAGATGATGTCGGGAAGCTCAGCCCCACGCCTCAGGTTCGCCATCCGCGACATAGCCCGAACGTCGACATACGACGAAGCACTGTTGCCACCGGGCCACGTCGTCCTCCACGAGTCGACATACCCCGTGAACCGAGGAACA
>JBFXJP010000024.1:0-4462 GCA_050174775.1 Phycisphaerales bacterium | reverse complement strand
CTCTTCCGATCTTGGCCCAGATGCCCAACTCGTCCATGTACTTCAGGCGCTCTCGGGCGTTGTGGGCACCTGGATGCATGTCCGAGTACGTGGCTGGATACTCCTTGAAGTCTCCCCGTCCCGCCGTAGCCAGCAGTCCGGCCAAGGACACGCGCTCGCCATCAATTACCCAGATGTCGCGACCCCGAGCGTCTTGTTCCAAATGTGGTACCCGGTCCCGCATGGATGCGGGCACGCGGCTAGACCAAAGATCGGGTGCCTCGCTGACGTGTGTGTCCACATCGATAATTGAATACAGGGTCATATGCTTCAGCCTTTCAGTAGAGTATTAATATCGACGGGGGCCGATGGTCCACTCCCAAGGGAGCGCCTGGGCGCGTCTCGTTCAGGATCGAGCTCAGCTCGGACAGCGTGTGACACCAGCTAGCCCCTGTGGAGACGCGATGGAGGGCGTCGATCGCCTTGCCCCTGCTCATACTTCTCCACATCCGTGACCGCGGCAAAAGGACGAGTGCCCCAGCCGCCAATGATCGAAGATCTGAGACCGTGCCGCATTGTGCTCCCCGAGAGTAGATCGTTTCTGGCGGTCGACAGATCCCGCAAGGGACGTGCGGCTGGTTGGATGGAATCGTGATACTATGGCGCCAGTTTGTCTCACGTCAACGAGTCGGGCTCAGGGGGATCGAACATGAGCAGCAACGCAGACACGCTCGTCATCAAGGGCGGCACCGTCGTCGACGGCACCGGGGAGGCGCCCCGCCGGGCCGATGTGGCCGTCGCCGGCGGCCGCATCGTGGAGATCGGCGACAACCTCCGCGGCGACCGCACGCTCGATGCCGACGGCTGCGTGGTCGCCCCCGGCTTCATCGACATCCACACCCACTACGACGCCCAGGTGTTCTGGGACCCGGCGCTCACGCCGTCGTGCTTCCACGGCGTGACCACCGTGGTCGCCGGCAACTGCGGCTTCTCCATCGCCCCGATCAAGCCCTCGGACCGGGAGCTGATCGCCAACACGATGGAGAAGGTGGAGGACATGAACCCCGCCACCCTGCTCGAGGGCGTGCCGTGGGACTTCGAGACCTTCCCCGAGTACCTCGCCTCGGTCGAGCGGCGCGGCACCGTGCTCAACTACGGCGCCTACATCGGCCACACGGCCCTGCGCCTGTACGCCATGGGCGACGAGGCCACCGGCCGCGCCGCCCGCCCCGACGAGCTGGAGACGATGGCGGCCATCATCCGTGACGCCATGGACGCCGGCGCCGTCGGCTTCGCCACCAGCTTCGCCGCCACCCACGTGGGCGCCGACGGCAGCCCCATCCCCAGCCGCTGGGCCGACCGCGCCGAGCTGGAGGCGCTGTTCCGGGCGGTGGCCGAGACCGGCAAGGGCATCATCGGCGTCAACGGCGGCCAGAACCTGTCGCTGCGGGACAACTACGTGCTGCAGAAGCAGGTGGGCATCCCGTTCACCTACACGGCGGTGCTGACCGCCCCGAACGGCAGCCACCTCAAGGCGATGGAGATCAACCGGCAGGGCTGGGCGGACGGCGCCGAGGTGTGGCCGCAGGTCAGCTGCCGCCCGCTGACGTTCTCCATGACGCTCGTGGAGCCCTTCACGCTCAACACCAACCCGGTGTTCGCCGAGCTGATGGCCGGCGACCTGGAGGGCCGCCGCGCCGCCTACGCCAGCGACTCGTGGCGGGCCCGCGCCCGCGAGGCCTGGAACGACGACAAGCAGCGGGCGTTCCGGCCCCGCTGGTCGACGATGGAGATCATGGAGTCCGCCGCCCATCCGGAGCTGGTCGGTCGGCGCCTGTCGGCCATCGCCGAGGAGCGCGGCATCGATGCGTTCGACGCGCTGATGGACCTGGCGGTCGCCGAGCCCGACCTGCTGCTGCGCATCAAGGTGGTCATCGCCAACGACGACGAGGACGGCGTCACCGCCCTGCTGCAGGACCCGCACACCACGCTCGGTCTGTCCGACGCCGGCGCCCACGTCGGCCAGCTGTGCGACGCGCCGCTGTCCACCGACCTGCTCGGCAACTGGGTGCGCGACCGGGGCACGCTCCCGCTCGAGACGGCCATCCGCAAGCTGTCGGGCCAGCAGGCCGACCTGTTCGGCTTCGAGCAGCGTGGCTACCTGCGCCCCGGGTACTGGGCGGACATCACCGTGTTCGACCTCGACACCGTCTCCCCCGGCCCGGTGCGCCGGGTGCGCGACTTCCCCGCCGGCTCCGAGCGCCTGACCGCCGATGCGCCTACCGGGATGCGCCACATCCTCGTCAACGGCCGGGCCATCACCCGAGACGGCGAGCACCTGCACGAGGCGCTCGACCAGCGCCCCGGCATGCTGGTGCGCCCGGCGCCCCGCCGCTGAACGACGCAGGGGGCGGAGAACGATCCGTTCTGCCGTCAAGGCGCCCGACTCTGCATGTACTTCGATGATATGGCCCACTGACGAGGTCGACTTTGGCCGTCTGCTCGACCTTCTCCACGACGCGACTGTGCAAGAACGCCGCAGCATCGCTAGGCACCTGCACGAGGCGTCAATACGACGACTCGAAGCCACGTGCGTCCACATTCGCCGACTGTCGGCGGATTCGGGCCAGGCGGCTCAGACAGCCCAGCTCGAGTGCCAGCTTCGAGCAGTCATCGACGATCTGCGGCGGATCGCCGCGTCACTCGACCCTGTTGACACGGACGTCAGCCGCCTCTCCGATTCCGTAGGCCAACTCGTTGCACCTTTCGCCGCGGACTTCGGGGTAGCTCTGAACATCGACGACACTGAGGCTTGGGACCTACCGTGCGAACTCAAGGACGCTGCATATTGGGTAGTAGTCGACATCATCCGCCGTGCAATTCGGACCTCTAAGTGCACATCGATATCTCTCACCGTGAAGTACGATGAAGGGATTGGAGTTCTCTTGACAGCACGCTATGATGGACGAGCACAATCAACAGCTCCAGCTGGCGACCGCTACACCGAGCAGCTCCGCAGGCGAGTTGAGACGGTAGGCGGCACACTTGTCATTGACGAAGGGTGCTTGGAACGCATGGTGAGCGCTCAGCTTCCGGAGACCCGTTCGCATCGTGCTGGCGTCACAGTGAATCATGCCTTCGATCTGCTCAGATCGGAACTGCTGCGCAACAGTAGTCTGATCGCTCCGGCATAAGTGAACGCATCAGACATCCGTGGAGAGGCATCCAACAACCGATGCGCTTGCCGACAAATCGAGGGGAGGGACGAAATTCGGACCGTCTGGCTGGGCGAAGGAAACCCGGGACTGGAGGAAGCTCGAGTGGTGATTTTGGTGGTGTTCTGGGCAATTTGTTTCCAATGCTACGACGAGCAAGGCTCACATCAAACCTGATCGTCTATTTTCAGACGCATGGGAGCGCGAGACCGCGCTGCGGAGCGTCGATGTGGGCCGCCTCTATCGGTCCGCGTCTCCATCCGAACACACCACCGCTGGCAACAGGAACCGCTCAACGTAGGCGCGCTGCGCAGCGGCGCTGCGGCGCCGCGGCCCCTCGACGGTGAGCTGGGACAACAACACCCGCAGGATCCATTCGCTCGCCTCGCCTGCATCGACACCTGGCCGCACCTGTGAGCTCCAGCGCAGGAACATGGGCCGGAAAAACTCCTCGACCCGTTCGAACAACGCGGCCGAGGCGCCGGCAACGATCCCTCCGGTTGCCCTGGCCTCCTCGCCTGCGAACAGCATGCCAAGGCTGACGTCTCTCGTCGCAGCGCGGGCCGTGAGGTCGACGAACTCCAAGATCGCTGCCCCAAGTGTCGGTTGGCGCTCGATACGAGCGCGCGCTCGACACAGGTACTGATCGGTGTCTCGCAGGAGTACGCCGAGAAGAATCGCGTCACGGTCGGCGAAATAGCGATACACGGTCGCTCGCGACACTTGAGCGGCACGCGCTATGTCCTCGACCGTGGCCTTGAGCACGCCGCGCGCTTCGAAGGAGCGCTTTGCCGCGTCGAGGATCCTAGTTCGGGCCTCGACGATGTCTTCGGGCGCGGACAACCCCCACCGTACTGCACCTCTGCTCATACCGGAACCAGTATGGCACGAACGTAGGGTCAGGTGGGGGTCCTGGCCAGGCTCGGGGCCTGCAGGCTGCACGGGCGTCGTAGCTGACCTTCCCTTGCGGCGAGCGCGGCGAATGCGTTCGACATGACCGCCGGCGGCACGATAATAGAGGTCGACTCGCCGGAGTCGCTTAGCCTACTAGCGCCGACGCGCAGAAGGTCGTCGACGTATGCCATGCGTAGGCGGTCAAGTAGAGGGGGGCCGCTGCGGTCGCGGGTGCCTTCAGGGTGCCGGTAAAGGGGCCTTTCGGGCATTGCCCCGCAATCTCGCAACCACGGGCGACGTGGGCGAATCCGTCCCGCACTCACCATCCCGCATGCTGTCGATCCGGGGCCGGGATGCGAAGCACCCACGAGGAC
>JBFXJP010000023.1:0-4534 GCA_050174775.1 Phycisphaerales bacterium | reverse complement strand
AGCGTTGGAACAAGGCTTCACATAAGGACAAACCCTGCACACGGGGCATTTTTTCGCATGTCGCAAAAACCGCATTGCGAGGCTGTAGAGGGCATTGAGAATCGCCTCGGGCTCCACGAGCCCCACGCGCTTCGAAACCACGAAAGGAGACATCATGAAATCAAGCATTCCCATCAGCGTCGGCATGCTGGCCACGGCGTTGATCAGCGGTGGCAGTGGCAGTGTTCCAGACAACACCAGCAACGAACCGACTGTGCCCCTTGCGTCCAAAGAACTTTGCGAAGGCATCGCCTCAGGTGCGACCAAGGTGAACTGGCCCAATCAGAACACCGTCGTCAAAGCATCTGTCTGGCATGCGGTGACCCCTGCCACGGCGAATGCCCCCGAACTGCCGGAGCACTGCGAGGTAACAGGCTCGATCAACCAGAGGACGGGTGTCGACGGATACCCCTATGAGATCAAGATGAGACTGCGCATGCCGGCGGACTGGAACGGGCGATTCTTCATGGAAGGCGGAGGAGGCACCAACGGCTCATTGTCAGCGGCGTTGGGAAGTCTGGGAGGTGGACAGACATCGAACGCGCTGTCGCGTCGGTTTGCTACCGTCAGCACAGATGGAGGGCATGACAACGCAGTGAACAACAATCCAGCCGCCCTTGGATCGGTCGCCTTCGGTATGGACCCTCAAGCCCGTCTTGACCATGGGTACAACTCGTACGACCAAGTGACCTTGGCTGGCAAGTCCGCCGTGAGCACTTTCTATGGGCGCGGCCCGGACAAGTCCTACTTCATCGGCTGTTCGGAGGGGGGGCGCGAAGGCATGATGTTCTCCCAGCGTTTCCCCGCGCACTACGACGGCATCGTGGCGGGCGCTCCCGGTTACCAGTTACCAAAGGCGGGCATCAGTGGCGCTTGGACCACACAGTCGCTCGCGCCAGCGGCAGTGGGTGTCGATCCTGATGGAGCGCCTCTCGTGAATAAATCCTTCTCCGACCCAGATCTGTATCTGCTGACCCAGGCTATCCTGGGCAGTTGCGATGCGCTCGATGGGCTGGCCGATGGGATCGTGGGCAACTACTCCGCCTGCCAGTCCTTGTTCGATCCGTCTACAGCCCTCAATCCTGCTACCGGCCAGCCACTGCGATGCACCGGCGCAAAAACCGACGACTGCCTGAGCCCGGTACAGGTTGACGCAATCAAGCGCGCCATGAGCGGGCCAGTGGACACTGCGGGCACCGCGCTCTACAACAAATGGCCATGGGACACCGGGATGAGCGGTCTCAATGGCACCACGTATTTCCAAGGGTGGCGCTCTTGGTGGCTCGGCTCCTATGACAGCAGCACGAACAATGCGCAACGCGTAAACGGGTCTTCGGCGCGTTCGTGGCTGGTGGACTTTGCGACGCCTCCGGAACCTGTGCCCCTGAACCAGGTTGCCACTCGAATGATGAACTTTGACTTCGATGTGGACCCCCCGAAGATATTCGCCACGTCGGGCCTGTTCACGCAACCCAGCATGCAGTGGCATGGTGCGACATCCACCGACCTAAACGCATTTCGCAGTCGAGGCGGCAAGCTGATGCTGTACCACGGGATGGCCGACGCCGCGTTTTCCGCGCTGGACACGATCGCTTACTACGAGAGGCTGAGCACCGCAATGCCCTCTGTCTCGGATTTCTCCCGCCTCTTCCTCGTTCCGGGCATGGGCCACTGCAGCGGTGGACCGGGCACGGACAGGTTCGACATGCTGACGCCTCTTGTCGCTTGGGTCGAGAACGGCACGGCCCCGGCGCGGGTCGAGGCCTCGTCGTCGACGCCGGGTTACTTCGGCGTGAGTGCGCGCAGCAGGCCTCTGTGCCCACATCCTCAGATCGCCCGATACACGGGTAGCGGAGACATCAACGAAGCGACAAACTTCGTTTGCGGCAACCCCTAGTCGAAAAAAAAGCTTCTACCAAGGCGAGCGCATCCACCGTTTGGATCCAGGCTCACTCGCCAGCTTGTCTGGGTAAGGGGCAGGGAACTGGTTCCGACGCACATGGTATCCGTGACTGAAACGGCTGCGGAGCAAACCCCGGCTTCAGCCGCTCCGCAGCCTCTTCTCACGGACTCGTGCAACTGAAGTTCGCCGCCTCATCCGTGCTGCCCGAACCCTTGTACTTCGCAACCTGAGGGTAGGGGCATAGCGGACGGGTGCGCGTCACCGAACGTGAAATGGGTGGCCCCCAGGGCAACCGATATGCCGACGATGATGAACATCATTCCTGTGCTCCAGGAAGTCCGGCACCAAGCGGTTGAAGGCATCGGCATCTTCCCATTGAGCCCTGTGACCGCAGCGGCATGAAAACATGCACGTGCGCGTCCTGAAGTCCAGCGACCCCGGCGCAGGCCAGAATCGAGCAGGACGAATTGATCGTCGCGACGCCACATCACCAGCGCAGCGCGGCGATCTCGTCGAGGCGATGACCCACGTCAGGGGTGGGGCCGACGGCCCTCGCGCTGAAAGAGTTCGCGCACCTGCCCGCGCATCCACCGGTTGGCCAGATCGCGGTGGTACAACTCGTGCCAATACTGTCGCACCTCGAAACGGGAGGACGGGTAAGGCAACTCGTGGATCTGTGCATCGAAGCTGCGAGCCAGGTGCGGCGCGACATCCTCCGGCACCACCGCGAGCATATCGGTCTGCGAGAGGATCGCACTCAGGCTGTGAAAGTGCTGAACCGTCACCTTCACCCGACGTTCGATGCCAGCGGCGCGCAAGTCTCGCTGCACGATGCCCTGGTGCGAGCGCACCTTCATCGCCACTTGCGGTGCGGTGCAAAAACGCTCCAGGGTCAGCCCGCCGTCGGCAAACGGATTGCCACGCCGCGCGATGCAGGTGAAGCCGGTCTCGAACAGCTGCTGCTGGAACAGCGAATCCTGTAGCTCCGGAAAGAAGCCAACGGCCAGGTCGATGTTGCCTGCGGCCATGGCTGCCGGCAGCTCACCCACGGTCAACGACTGCAGCCGCAGCTCGGAATGCGGTGCCATGGAAGCGAGGCGTCGGACCAGTGCCGGCACGAGCGTGAACTCGCTCACGTCGGTCATGCAGAGGTTGAAGGCGCGCTGCGTCGACGCGGCATCGAATGGCACACGCTGCATGACTTCCTCGCGCAGGATGCGCAACCCACGGCGCACCGCCAGCCCGATCTCGGCGCCGGCCGGGGTGGTGCGGCTGGACGACGGCTTTCTCATCACGCCCACGGACGCATGCCTGGGCTTTCTCGATCCCGCGCAACTTGCGCGCACCGACGCCCTTGCACGCCAGATCGGTGGGCTCCCAGCGAGCAAGACGCTGGCGCTTCACGCGCGCATCTACGACAAGGCCGGCCGATTCGACACGGAGACGCGCTGTGTCTTACACACCCACAGCACCCACTGCGTTTCGCTCACGCTCGACCAATCCCGCAGCGAACTGCTGCCTGCGATCACACCCTATTTCGTGATGAAGGTTGGGCATGTGCCCGTTATTCCCTACGACCGTCCAGGTGCTCCGGAAACCGTCAAGGCCGTGGCTGAGGCCATCGATCGTTATGCCGCATGCAGCACTCCGCTGCGGGCTGTGATGCTGGATCGGCTAGGCCCCATGGTCTGGCATGACTCCCCCGTTGCAGCCATGACCGTTCTCGAGGAACTCGAAGAGAGCGCCCGGCTCTCGCGCCTGTGCCCAGACGCCGTACCGCTCGACGACGAGGCACTCGAACAACTGCGTCGCGCTTTCGGCGCGCGCTGGTGAACCATCAACCAGGGAGTCCGCACCTTGCCCCGCTTTGCCGCCAACCTATCCATGCTCTACCCGGAGTTCAATTTCCTTGAGCGCTTCGAGGTCGCTGCGCGCGATGGTTTTAAGGCGGTGGAGTACCTGTTTCCTTATGACCATCCCAGGGAAACCATCGCCCAGCGCCTGGCCGCGAATGGCTTGCGTCAGGTGCTTTTCAATGGCCCGCCCGGGGACTGGAACCACGGCGAGCGCGGAATCGCTTGCCTGCCAGGGCGCGAAGCCGAGTTTCGGGCCGGCATCTACAAGGCATTGGACTATGCGACGGCATTGGCGTGTCCGCGCATTCACGTGATGGCGGGTGTCCTGCCCGCACAGCTCGCTCTCGAGACGGCGCATGCGATCTATCTCAAAAATCTGGCGTGGGCTGCCGATGAGGCAGCGCGAGTCGGGATCGACATCTTGATCGAACCCATCAATACGCGCGACATCCCCGGCTACCTCCTCAACCGCCAGATTGAGGCTCATGCCATCGTTCAGGACATCGGTTCACCTCATCTCAAGGTGCAGATGGATCTCTACCATTGCCAGATTGTCGAGGGCGACGTGGCCGTGAAGCTGCGCGACTACCTGCCATCTGGGCGCGTGGGTCATGGGGTCTCCTCGTTTTCAGTGCAATAAGTGACGGTACGCAAAGCTAGCACTGGCGCGGGGGTGGTCTGGGTAGACCGTTGATTTCATTGACTTTCCTGTTCGCTTTGTAAACGGGTATGGTGG
>JBFXJP010000022.1:0-5038 GCA_050174775.1 Phycisphaerales bacterium | reverse complement strand
TGGCAGCAGCTCCGGCGCATGGCGTTCGAGCAGGGCACCACAGCGAGCAGCCTCGTCGCCTCAGCCGTCGCGCACTTCCTCAACGGGGCGTCTGACCGGGTCAAGGCCGGGATCATCGAACACGCCAAGCAGCGCGTCCCCGGCGTCTCACCCCGCACCAAGTAGCAACCGCCCAGCCCCACCGCTCGTAACGACCCCGGACCGGCGCCCACGGACCGGGGTCGTTGCGCGTCCGCAGCCCATACGCACGACAACGTCTGTCCCTACGTATGCTGACCTCCCCCATGAGCGTGTCGCTACCACCCCCAACAGACTGGCCGGCGAGGCCGATCGGCGGCCGATCGGAGAAATTTCTTGGGGCGGTTCGCCGGGGCGAACGAGCAGGTCAGAGCACAGACGACCGTCAGGCGAATCACAGCGATGGAACTACAGGCGGTCGAGGGTCCGTGCAATGAGAGCCGCTGCGTATTACGATGCCGATATGCCCCGATCGCTGAGGACAGGCGCAACGCCCCCCATAGCGGTTCGTCTACCGGCCGACACGCTGGAACGGCTCGACACCGTCGCAGAGGAACAAGGTCTCTCCCGGTCCGAGCTCATCCGTCAGGCCATTGACCAGAGAATCGCGAAGGACGCGGCCTAATGAACCACAACCACCACACCAGAGCGCCGCCCTAACGGGGCACCGTGCCAGGCGGAACCAAAGCGCGGACGCAAACACCCCCACACCCTGAACACCCGAAACCCGCCCAAGGATTCGGGGCGTCTCCAACACCCACTACGGAGAGCCCAAATGCAGACGACTAAGCAACCGGCACAGGGCGCGGCGCCCAGGATCACCTAGGCGCCCAAAAAGGAACTCGCTCGCCCCCGGTCCGGTCAAGACAAGAGCGAGCGAGTTCGGTTAGGACAACCGATGGCACCAGTGTACGCCATCCAAGGTGTGGACGCATCCAACGTTCGCATCACCATCAGCATCGACGTGCCCGCTGCGGACGCAGAGCACGCCGCCAACATCGTCCGCAACATCCTCGCAGCAGCCAACGGCGGCGGCACCGGCATCCCGACCCGAGCGGCGCTACTGCGGGCCATCCCACCGAACGACCAGCTACTGCCCGACAACGGCGACACAAGGCGGGGCTACCAGCTCCGCTGGTCCCATGCCGGCGACACCTCGTACGGCAGCCGCCAGTACCAAACCATCACCGCCGCCATCGAGGCCGCCGAGCGAGTACGGGCGAAGATCCCCGACGCGGTCTGCTCGCTGTGGTGCCGTGACGCCAGCGACTGGCGGGTCTCCAACGGCGAGGTCGCCGAAGGGCGCGAGTACCGCATCGCCATGACCCGCACAAGCTGGACGTCATGGCGGACCGTGTACCGCGGCGCAGCCGGCGCACGGAACGTCATCGCACGCAACTCCGACCCCGACGCCACACTGCGCATCGCAGAGCGCGACATCCTCAGCGGCTGGTACCAGCTCGACGCCAACCTTGAGGCGGTGGCGTGATGGCATCGCACCGCGCCACGTTCACCCGCGACCAGTACCTGCCGTCCTGGCTGTACGTCGACTTCGCCTACGACCCCGATTACGTCGAGGCGATCAAGAAGGCTGTCCCCGGCGCACAGCGCTCCTGGGACCCCAAGGCCAAGCGCTGGGCGATCCACTGCAACTACCGGCTCGCCGTCGAGCAGGCATTCGAGTGGGTCGAGATGTGCCGGCCGATCACCGGCGGCTCCCGCCAGCAATGGGACCAGCAGCGCCGGCAGCACACCCCGCCGCCGAAGCAGCAGCCCACCAGCAACGTGCAGAGCCTCGAGGACGTCCTCGTGACCCTGTTCCGGATGCTGCCCCCCGACATCCGGCCCAAGGCCCACAAGGCGCTCGTGCGGACCGTGCACCCCGACGCCGGGGGCTCCCACGAGCTGGCCGTCAGCCTCAATCGCGCTTGGGACAAGGCGGTGGCAGCATGAGCACCGCCGAGCAGCTCCTCGCAGTCGACGAGGAGTTCCTGATCCGGCTCTACGCCGGGGTCCCCGACGACATCGACGCCTACGCAGCGATCGTCGGGCCGAGCACCGGCTACGCAGCCAGCGAGTGGATCCACGTCAACAACGTGATGGCGCTCGCCAACGCAGCCCGCAACGAGCGCACCAACGCCTACATCAACGTGCACCCCGCCGTCGCCGGGATCACCAGCGGCCGGAGCAAGGTCTCCACCACCGCGGCGGTAGTCGGATGGGTCGCAGACCTCGACTTCGACGTGCCGGGCCACGCAACCAAGAACCTGCGCCTCCCGGCCGACTGGAACGAGGCCCGCACCATCCTCGACGCAGCCGGCGTTCCCGAGCCGACCATGATCGTCATGTCCGGCGGCGGCGCACAGTGCTACTGGCTCGCCGACCGGGCGTGGGTCGTCACCGGCGACGACAACCGCGACGAGATCGCCGCTCAGTCCAAGCGGTTCGCATCCCACCTCAAGGCAACCGCCGCAGAGATGGGGATGCACGTCGACAGCGTCGGCGACCTCGCACGCATCCTCCGGGTCCCCGGCACCATCCGCGAGAAAGACGGATGCGACCCCGTCACCGTGCAGCTCCTCACCAGCTACGGCCCGTCGTACGGCTGGGACGAGCTCGCAGCCTGGGCGCCGCCCGAACCGGTCCGGCAGCCCCGGCAGCAGCGCACGCACGAGGAGATCCCCGAACACCTCGAGCAAGGCGTCCGGCTGATCGTCGAGAGCTATCAGCAGAGGATCAGCGACATCGAGACCATGACGGCCGACAGCGGACGGCACAACGCCGTGCGCGACGCCGCCTGCTGGATCGGGTCGCACCTCCACTACCTGCGCGAGGCCAAGATCGCCGACCCCGCACAGGATCTGTACGACGCCGCCGTCTGCTGCGATCTCGTCAGCCACGAAGGACACAAGACCGTCGCCAAGACGATCGACAGCGGCATCGAGATCGGCGAAGCAGCCCCGTACTTCCTGCCGCCGCTCAAGTTCAAGAAGGGCGTCACCGCCCGCGAGAAGACCCGATGGACCCCAGGCGCACAGCAGGCCACCAAAGCCCGCCAGACCGCCCAGGAAGCCCCACAAGGCGACAGCGGCGGCCCTGACGACACCGACAACGCCGGAGGCGACGACGACGGGCAGGAACGCCCCGAAGTCGTCACCAACAACCGGGAACTAGGCGAGATCCGGGACGAAACCCTCGAAGCCATCCACAAGGCCAACGAGGCAGACCCCGCGCTGTTCCTGCGGTCCGGGGTCATCGTCACCGTCACCAGCGACGAGAACGGCCGGGCGCTCATCGTGCCCACCACCAAGCCGGCGCTCCGCAACTACGCCACCGACGCCGCCGTGTTCAAAACGCAGAACATCCGGCACCGCGACGGCGAGAGCTACATCGTGGAAACCCTCGTGTCGCCCCCCACGGACGTCGTCGAGGCAATCCTCGCACTGCCCCCCGGCAAGCTCCCGTTCTCGTCGCTCGTGGCGCTCACCGAAGCACCGATCATCCGGCCCGACGGCAGCATCCGCACCGAACCGGGCTACGACCCGGCAACACGGCTCTACTACCTGCCGGGCGAACCGGTCGACATGCCCGAGATCCCCGAACGGCCCACCGGGAAGCAGCTCGCCGCAGCCCGCGAAACCCTCGAGGACTTGGTCGCCGACTTCCCGTTCGTCGACCAGGCCAGCCGAGCCAACGCAATCGGCATGATCGTCGGATCGGTCATCCGGTCCGCTGTCGACGGCCCGGCCCCCCTCGCCGTGGTCGACGCCACCTCACCCGGCACCGGCAAGAGCCTGCTCACCGACATGGTCGCCGTGATCTCCACCGGCCGGCCCGCAGCGTTCATCGCCTGGCCGAACGACGAGGAGGAGGCCCGCAAAATGATGACCTCCGCGTTCGCCGGAGGCTCAACCCTGCTCCCCATCGACAACGTCGAGGGCGGACTCCGGTCGAGGGTCCTCACGCAGGCCATCACCGCACGAAGCTGGTCGGACCGGATGCTCGGACAAACCAACAAGCTCGAGCTCCCGGTGCGCTGCTCGTGGATCGTCAACGGCAACGGCGTGACCCTCAAGGGCGATCTCCCCCGACGCGTCTACTGGATCCGCATGGAAGCCCAGCAGGCCCGGCCGTGGACCCGCAGCGGGTTCCGGCACCCCAACCTCATCGAGCACGTCCGCAAGAACCGAGGCGAGATCCTCGCCGCCATCCTCACGATGGCACGCGGTTGGTACGCCGCCGGCACCCCGAAGTCGAAGACCAAGGAGATCGGCACGTTCGAGGACTGGACCCGCAAGGTCGCCGGAATCCTCGAAACCGCCGGCATCGAGGGATTCCTCGCCAACGCCGAGCAGCTCTACGAGGCGAACAACGTCGACGCGGAGGAGTGGATCGGGTTCCTGACCGCCATCCGGCAGGCCGAGTTCCCCAAGGGCGAATTCACCGCCGGTGACGTCGCCGAGAAGCTCCTCAGCGCCCCCATCACCTGGCGGGACGTGATCCCCTCAGAGATCGCCCCACGGGTCGGTAAGAGCAGCACGGAGCTGTCCAAGGCCATCGGTGAGGCTTTCGGCAACCGGGCCGGCCGGCGATGGGACGAGGAAGGGATGCGGCTCGTCAGGGCTCAGAAGGTGCTCGCAGACGGCAGCATCGTCGACAAGAAGAACAGGCTCAAGTCGGCGATCTGGACGATCGCCTTCGACGTCACGGCCGACGACTTGTGATTTGCCTGACTGACACCAGCCCGGAAACGCGGGGACCCCTCGAGGGTCCCCGCGACCGGTTTTGCCCCCTGACCAGCACAAACGAGAAAAGCGCGGGGACCCGCGGGTTCAAACCGCCCCCTCCTATACGTATGCGTTTAGGCGTACCGGAGAGCGGAACGGAAATTCTCTCGCACGTTAGGGGGAGATCTTTTCCCGCGGGTCCCCGCGTTCTAGAAGAAAGAGCAGGTCAACCCCCCAAAAGCACCGCGGGGACCCCCCGAGAGGGTCCCCGCGGTTCTCTCGCCAACCGACCC
>JBFXJP010000021.1:0-5050 GCA_050174775.1 Phycisphaerales bacterium | reverse complement strand
TGGCGGTGAAGAACGCCACGCCGACCTCGATCTCGGCCCGGTTGGCGAGCAGGTCGATGGCCTCGACGTGGAAGTCGGACACGCCGAGTTCGCGGCCGATGTTCAGCTCGCCGGCGTGCGCTTGCATGTAGGCGAACGCCCGTTGCATCGACTCCTTGATGGCGCCACTCACACCACCGGCCGACTTCAGCTTGCCGGTACCGGCGGAGACGGACACCTCGACGCGGAACAGACCGACGGTGCCTTCGGAGGTCACGCCGGCTGCGTAGGCTGAGCCCGGCGCCAGTGGGTCGAGAGCGATCAGGTCTCGCCCTCCCTGCTCGGGGACACCGACGAAGCGCTCCTCTCCGGTCTCTTCGACGATGTAGCTGAAGGAGGTCTGGTAGTACTCGAACGAGCCCAACTTCTTGAGCTGTTCCTTCACCCGGCGGCGGCCTTCGATGGCGAACTCGACGAGTTCGGCGAGGTCGTCCTTGCTGACGATCCCGTGCGGGTAGAGGATCTTCATGAGCCCCGACACGGTCTTGCGGACCGCCTTCTTGTCCCGGCTGTTGAGGTGGGATCCGAGCGAGAAGTGCCGGTCGAGGGCCTCGGTGTAATTCTGCTTGCGTAGCTCCCGGAGTGCCTCGGCGAGGTAGTCGACGACGAAGCCGTAGTGGTCAGTGAAGTGCTCGGTCCGCATCTTCGGGACCTCCCACCCGGGCAGGTAGTAGTGCACCCGATCGATGAAGGCCATGTCGTTGCGGATGACGTCGGGCATAGGTTCGAACAGATGGCCGCTCTGGACCATGACCTCGACCGGCTGGTTGGTGTTGCCGAACATGGCGATGCTGGCGTCGCCGGAGGCCGACTCGGTGCCGCGCTGGTAAGTGCCCGATTCGCAGTAGGTCTTCATCGTGGTGACGACCTCCTTGGGCATCTTCTGGAGGTCGGCTACCTCGTCGAAGCCGACGACGTCCCAGATCTGCACCATGCCCTTCTGCCGGCCGCTCATGTGCCCAAAGAGGTTCGCGACCGTCGTCGGCCCGGTCAGGAGGGACGCGTATGGCGAGATCTCCTGGATCACGTAGCTCTTGCCGGTGCCGCGAGGGCCGAGCTCGACGAGGTTGTAGTTGCGTTCGGCGAGGGGAATGAGCCGCGTGAGGAAGAGCAGCTTGAGGCGGCGGTCCATCTCCCCCGGCTCGTACCCCATGCTGCGGATCATGAAGTCGGTCCACTCGTCGGTGGTGAACTCCGTTCGCGCCGCCCGGTACTCGTCGAGGTTGAACGTGGCGATCTGGATCGGGTCGAGCTGCGAGATCCAGAACGAGTGCTTGCCTCGCGACTCGTCGTCGTAGATGTACCGCACGTCGATCTGCGCCCACACGCCGCCGGTCAGCAGCCGCTCGTAGTCGCGGGGGTACTCAGGTGGGATGTGGAGATAGCGCTCGCCGAAGTTGACCGCCTCAGCCCATCGTTCGCCATCAGCGACACGGACCTTCACCTTGTCGATGAAGCTGTGGCGGCCCTGGTCCATGACCTTGCTCTGCGCCTTCATCGACTCGTCTGGTCGGATGTAGTTCTCGGCCAGCGTCTCGTTTACGACTTGCAGGCCCATCTCGATGACGACCGGATCCGACGAGGCGCAGTACTTCCCCAGGAGGAACTCGAGCACGAAGACCGGCACGTTGGCGCCGACCTTGACATTGCGAACGAGGTCCTTGCGGACCACCTTGCCCGCAAAGGCCGCGTTGACCTTGTCGTCGAGAGCGTCTCTCGCTGGGGTTTCCATCAGGCGACTCCGAGCTGCACGGGGATCTCAGCAGAGCGGTAGAGCTCGGCGTCCGATTGAGGATCGATCACGACGATGCGCACGGCCGTGCCGTTGTCGCCGTCGAACTGGAACGCGATCGTCGCTGCTTGGCCGGTCGGGACGGTCACCATACCGGTCGAGCGGTCGAGGGCGGCGCCGTGCGCAATGCCCACGGTTCCGACCTGCTGCCCGGCCGACATCAGGACCGGTCGCACCGGTGGGGGCTGCATGGTGCCGAAGAGCAACTGGACGGTGAAGATCCGTGTGGTGATCGCAGCTGGCTCGTTGAGGACCTGCAGCGTGACTCCTGGAGGCGCCTGCGACGTGGCGCCTTTGGTCCGCACGGTGATGACCGGGATGACGAGCTCCTGCAGCGAAGCACCCCCATGGTGGAACGCGAGGTCGCCACCGGAGCGGAACACGCCCGCTCCCTTGGGGAACTGGAAGTCGAGATCGCTTGCGTTGCCGAGGCTTGCTGCCGGCACTCGCACCGCTGCGAGCGGCGTGCTGCCGCCGCGTCCGATCCAGCACCGACGGTGCAGCTCGATTGTGTCGCCGCCCGGTGCGTCTATCCGCATGGCTTCCTCACGTTCGCGTGAGGCGTAGATGTGCCCGTGGTCGGAAGCGATGACGGCTCGCCCCACGCCCGCGTCGGCGAGCTTGCGCACCGCCTGCACGAGGTTGTCGATCACTGTGTTCATGACCGTGCGAGCGAGGAAGCTTCCGCCCTCACCGAAGAGGTCGATGTCCTGCGAGCGTACGACGATCAGGTCGGCCTTCCCGATCTTCTTCTCGAGGCTCTTGCGGCTGTGGTTGAGCAGGTCGCCAAGCTCGAAGTCGATAGAGGCGGGGTGCCGGGCTGCGATGTGCTTCTTGCGGGCGGGGAGGTTGGACAGCAGATTCCCGTCGACCTTCACCTGGAGCTTGCCGCCCTCCTCCACGATGTCGTAGCGCTCGGCGGCTCCAGGCATGAGCGCAGCCATCCCAGTGGTCGTGATGCTCGGCAGCACGCCAATCGCCGGGTTGATGGAGACTTCGGAGTGCTCCTGCAGGCGTGCGGCGAGCTCGGAACCCATCTCGTATCGCATCGCGTCGACGATGAAGTAGGCGACCGGCCCTTGCGACGGCTTGACGCAATCGAAGGTGCTGGTCTGCTGGGTGACGGAGGAGGTATCCCAGCTCGCTGCCTCGAGGGCGGCTGTGAACCCTTCCGCGAGCCGGTGGAGTACGACGTCGTACCGGTTGCGCACGGCGTTGATGGCGATCTCGTCGGGGTCGTCCTCGAGCTTCGGGATCCACGCCTCGAGGTGGCGTTGAGCACGATCGAGCACGTGCCAGCTCTCCGCGTACCGCTCGACCCAGTCGGCGATCGAGCGGGGCGCTCTGGCGAGGTCGCTTTCGACGGAATCGGCTGCGACACCGAGCTCAGCGGCGAGCCGGATCGCTTCCCACTGGGCCTGACGATCGACGCCGTGCGCCAGCCAGAAGCTGCCGGCCCGGTCAGCGTGCATCTCGATCACCCGCAAGTACTGGCCGTCACGCACCAACTCGCCACAGGCGCGCAGTAGCGCTCGCTCCTCGAAGCGGAACGTGTCGATCGATCCAAGCGCGAGGGCGTCGATCGACTGCTCGGTGAGCTGCAGCTCAGCGGCGACCTGGTCTGACAGACGGGGGTAGGCCTCGCCGTGCTGGCTGCGGAGCGCCTCGCAAATGGAGCGGGCGTCGCGTTCCCGGTCGGTTGACGCAGCGGGTAGGCCAGCGAGGTGGCCCGGCGTCGGGCCACGGTAGTCGGAGCGGAACTCGAAGCCGAGGGCCGTCCGGGCGACGATCCGCCGCCACTTCCCGAGGTCCGCACCTTCCAGATCCAGCCCGAGCCGGGACGCGACGAGCATGCGAAGTTCGTCGACGGCCTCTTTCGCGACGATGGTCTCGTCGAGCTCGTCCCGCGCGAGCCACACTGCGATCTGCTGGTCGCTGTTCGCGCTCGGCAGAATCGACTTCAGCGCCGAGGGCGGCTTCGCTCCGTCGCCGTCGAGCGCTGCGAAGACTTCGCCATAGCCCGTTGACTCCTTGCCGAGTAGCTCGTCGATGACGCCGTCGGTATAGCGCTGGCGGAGAGCGGTCCGGGCCAAGTGCTTCAGCTGTGGCTCCCAGGTGGTCCCAGCCTTCTCGAGTTCCATCAACACCGAGCCGTGGTGATCGCGCTTCACGCCCGGCAGATACGCAACCACGCAGGCTGGCTCATCGGCTGCAACGAGCGGCTCGACGCGGAATCGGGTCGAGTAACGCGACCCGTCATCGACCACGAAGTGCGCCCTCGTGCCAGCGATATCCACCTCCACCGGGACGCGGTTGGCCGCCTCGCCCGTGAGCTGCTCGACGAACGGTGTGAACTCCGCGCGCACGTCGTACCAGACGACAATGCGGCGCTGCTTCAGCTGCCCGGCTAGCTGGTTGGCGACGTAGGTGTGGAAAGTGTCGGTCATGGGTTGGGGTGGGTCCGTGCGGCGTCGATGGTGGGATTGGTGCGTTCCGCGATGAGCTGATCGATCGGTGTGGTGGGCAGGCGGCGCGGGTGCCACTTGTCGGCGTTGGTGGCGTCCTGGACCCAGAACGTGTCTTCGAGGTCGTGGGCGATCGCCAGGCTGCGATCCGCAGCGCACTTCGGGATCACCCGTTCGGGCCAGATGTGCATGGCGAGCTGCGCCCAGTCGTACTCGCCCTTCGCGAGCTTGCCCCAACGGTCCTTGAGCTCCTTGGACCACGCCCGATGGTGCGCAAACAGCCGCCACAGCGGCGCGAGCACGATCACGATCCCATCGTTGAGATCGGGCGACCAGAGCGGTGCGACAGCACGCAGCTGGTCCCTCAGCTCGATCAGCTCGTCCACCAACGACTGCTGCGCAGCCAGGCCGCGCCGTTGCGACGCCGACGGTGACGGCCCGAACTCGTGGGTCAGATCCGACAGACGACGCTGCTCGGTGGCGAGCTTCGGCTCGACGACATCACCGAGGAGCCGGAACAGGGTGTCTTTGGTGACCTGATGGGCATACATCCAGACCCGGTAGGACCCTGACGCGGTGCCGATCGGCCACATCAGCGGTGCCTTACGACGGGACTCTGAGTACGTCTTGAGGTGGTGGTCGAAGAACCCGCGGCGCAACCACCCCTCCACACCGCCCTTGGAGTCGAGCACGGCACCCACGTCGGACCACCACGCATCGGCCTGGCCACCGAACACGACGTCGAACACCGCCC
>JBFXJP010000020.1:0-5503 GCA_050174775.1 Phycisphaerales bacterium | reverse complement strand
GCAGATGCAGGCCCAGGCGTCGCAGAACCTGAGCGACGACGAAAGCGTGCTGGCCGACCTCGTGGGCAAGAGCCAGTCGGCCGAGGGCGCGCTGCAAGCGATGCAGGCCATGAACCAGTTGCTGGCCCTGCAGGCCAAGCAGTCGATCCAGACGCAGCGGTTGCAGATCACGCAGGATCGCGCCGCCTCGCTGGAGCTGGCGCGGCAGGCGGCGGCCACGGAGCGCGGGCGCGAGGTGACGCGCCGCTTCCTGGGCGAAGGCACGCCGTACACGCCGCAGCCCGTGGACTTCTACAACCGCTGACGGAGGCCGCCATGCAACGCGCGCCCGTCGTGTTCGCCTTCGCCGTTCATGCGCTTGTGCTGGCCGGCTGTGACCAGCCGCAGCGGCTGTCGGTGGATGCGCTGGCCGCCGATGCGTCCCGGCTGCACGCGCTGCGCGCGCAGTGCCGCGCGGGCGAGCACGACGGCGCGTTTTGCACGCAGGTGGCGCAGGCCGACCTGCGGCGCTTTCTCTCCGGCCAGGCCGGGCCGGGCGAGTACCAGACGCTGGCCGACCTGCCGCCGATCCCACCCAGCTTCGATGAACCCGCCGGTGGCAATGGGGCAGTCGCTCTGCCTGGGCAGGAGGACTCGCCATGAACGACGTGACGGTCATCGACCGCTTCCTCGATACCTTCTCGCGCTACATCGACTCGGGCTTTGGCTTGTTGCACGGCGAGGTGGCTTTTCTGACCGCCACGCTGATCGTCATCGACATGACGCTCGCCGGGCTGTTCTGGGCGATGGGCCACGCCACCGGCCAGGGCGAGGACGTGATCGCCAAGCTGATCCGCAAAGTGCTGTACATCGGTGCCTTCGCCTACATCATCGGCAACTTCAACTGGCTGGCCGGCATCGTGTTCCGCTCCTTCGCGGGCCTCGGCCTGACGGCCAGCGGCTCGACCCTGAGCATGGAGAACTTCCTGCAGCCGGGCCGGCTGGCGAAGGTCGGCATCGACGCCGGGGCGCCGATCCTGAAGCAGATCGGCGACATGGCGGGCTTTCCCGAGGTGTTCGTGAACATCACGCCCATCGTCGTGATGTTCCTGGCGTGGCTGATCGTCCTGCTGTGCTTCTTCGTGCTGGCGATCCAGCTTTTCATCACGCTGATCGAGTTCAAGCTGACCACGCTCGCGGGCTTCGTGCTGGTGCCGTTCGCGTTGTGGAACAAGACCGCATTTCTCGCCGAAAAGGTGCTGGGCAATGTGGTGTCGTCCGGCATCAAGGTGCTGGTGCTGGCGGTGATCGTGGGCATCGGCTCGGGACTGTTCGCCGAGTTTCAGGTACAGCCCGCCGAACCATCCATTGACCATTCCGTGGTCGTGATGCTGGCCTCGCTGACCCTGCTGGCCTTGGGCATCTTCGGGCCGGGCATTGCAACCGGGCTGGTGTCCGGTGGCCCGCAGCTCGGCGCAGGTGCGATGGCCGGTGCCGCGCTGGGTGTGGCCGGCGCTGCCGTTGCCGTAGGCGCTGCGGCCACGGGTGTCGGCGGCGCAGTGGCCGCCGGGGCGCGCATGGCACCCGCAGCCGCCAAGCTGGCCGGTAGCGGAGCGCGTGCCGCCGCTTCGACGGCCAGTAGCGCACGGTCGGCGTTCCAGGCTGGCTCTGCATCCGCCGGCGGTGGCCTCAAGGGCGCTGCCGCTGGCGTGGGCAATGTCGCCAAGACCGGCGCGCAGGCCGCTGGGCAGAAGGTGGCCGAAGGCGCGCACTCGATGAAGGAGCGTGTCGCCGCCGCCTTCCGGCCCGATGACGCTGGATCGGCGTCGGGGGCCGGTGCTGGAAACGAATCTCCCGCTTCAACCCCGTCCACCGCGCAACCCGCGTGGGCCAAGCGCCTGCATCGCAGGCAGCAGCTCACCCATGCCGCGACGACCGCCGCCCACACGCTGCGCGGCGGCGACGGCGGCAGCTCCAGCCAAGGCCCGAGCCTGCGCGATTCCGATTCCTGATCTTCAAGGAGAACCCCATGCGATTCAAACGACCGCAGGTGCGCTACGCCGACACGCCGCAGCCTGCCACTCCGTACCAATCCGCGGCCCAGGTCTGGGACGAGCGTATCGGCTCGGCCCGCGTGCAGGCCAAGAACTGGCGCTTCATGGCCTTCGGCTGTCTCACGCTGGCGGTACTGATGGCGGGCGGCCTGGTCTGGCGCTCGGCGCAGTCCATCGTCACGCCCTACGTCATCGAGGTGGACAACGCGGGCCAGGTGCGCGCGGTCGGCGAAGCCGCCACGCCTTATCGGCCCAGCGATGCGCAGATCGCCTACCACCTGGGCCGCTTCATCGGCCTGGTGCGCAGCCTGTCCATCGACCCCATCGTGGTGCGGCAGAACTGGCTCGATGCCTACGACTACACGACCGACAAGGGCGCCGTGGTGCTCAACGAGTACGCCCGCGTGAACGACCCGTTCGCGCGCATCGGCAAGGAATCGGTGACGGTGCAGATCAGCAGCGTGACCCGCGCCAGCGACACGTCGTTCAACGTGCGCTGGACGGAGACACGTTTCGTCAACGGCGCGCTGGATCGCACCGAGCGCTGGAACGCGGTGGTGTCCATCGTGCAGCAGACGCCGCGCACTGAGCAGCGCGTGCGCAAGAACCCCCTGGGAATCTACGTCAACGGCTTGTCGTGGAGCCGCGAACTGGAAGCGAATGAAGGAGCAAAACCATGAATGATCTTTTCCGTAAATCCGCCTTGCCGATCGTGTTGCTTGCCCTCGCGGGTTGCGCCACGCAGGGAAAGCCGCCGCCGACCATCTCGCTCGATGAGCCGGTGCAGGCCCAGCCGCTGCCCAAGGCGCCGAAGCCGGTCGAAGTCGTGGCTGTGCCCGAGGTGCTGCCAATGCCGGCGCAGATGAAACCCATCCCGGACGCCAAGCCCGCCGCAGAACCCGCCGATGAAACCGTGCGCGTGGCTCGCGCCAACGCCGAGGCGCGCATTGCGCCCACGCGCGAAGGCTACGTCAACGCGATCCAGGTGTGGCCCTTCACCGATGGCGCGCTGTACCAAGTCTATGCGGCCGTGGGTCGCGTGACCGTGATTGCGCTCCAGCCGGGCGAGGAGCTGGTGACGGTGGCCGCTGGCGATACCGTGCGTTGGATCGTGGGCGACACGTCCAGCGGCAGTGGCGATGCTTTGCGCGTCAACGTGATGGTCAAACCGATCCGCTCAGGGCTGAAGACCAATCTGGTCATCACGACCAGCCGCAGGACGTACCTGCTGGAATTGACCTCGACCGAGAAGACATGGATGGCATCGGTGTCGTGGGAATATCCGAAGGACAAGATGCTGGCCCTGCAGCGCCAGGCGCAGGCGGCCAGCGCCGCCGCGCCGGTCGATGCTGGCCTGTCGCTGGAGAAGATCCGTTTCCGCTACGCGGTCAGCGGCAGCAATCCGCCGTGGAAACCGCTGCGTGCCTTCGACGATGGCGAGAAGGTCTACATCCAGTTCCCGCCGGGCATCGCCCAGGGCGAACTGCCGCCGCTGTTCGTCATTGGCGCGCAGGGTGACGGGCAACTGGTGAACTACCGCTTCCGTTCGCCGTACTACATCGTGGATCGGCTGTTTGGCGCGGCTGAGTTGCGCCTAGGTGGGGACAAAGGCGACGTGGTGCGGATCGAGCGCACGGACGGCACGCGGAGGAACTGACCATGAGCCAGGATGATTCCCCTGATCTTGCACCGCAGGCGGGCAAGGTCGCGCCAGAGGCGGTGGCGCTGCGCGCCCAGCCGCGCCCGGTCACGCGCCTGAACCGGCGCACCTTGGCCATCCTCACGGGCGGCCTGTCGGTCGCCGTGCTCGGGGCCACGATCTGGTCGTTGCAGCCGCACCGTCGCGGCGCGGGCGAGCAGACCGAGCTGTACAACGTCGATCGCGTGTCGAAGTCCGAAGGGCTGGACGGCCTGCCTTCGGACTATTCCAAGCTGCCGGCCAAGGTGCCGGAGCTAGGGCCGCCGCTGCCAGGCGATCTTGGCCCAGCCATTGTGAAGTCGCAGCAGCCGGTAACGCCGACGTATGCGCCGCCGGGACACGACCCGGAGGACGCTCGGCGCAAGGAGGCCGATGCGGCGGCGGCTTCGTCGGTGTTCTTCCGCGCGGGCACCCCCGGCAAGACCGCTGCGCCGGCCACTGCGCAGGTCGCGGCGGCCGGCTCGACATCGGCCTTGGCGGGGTTCGACCCGCTGGCCGCCGGGCCGGCCTCGACAGCGGCTCAACCCAGCGATCCCACCGCTGCGCAGAACCGGCAAGACCAGAAAGAGTCTTTCCTGAAAGGCGGCTCTACGGAAACCCGCAATTCCGGCAATCTGCAAATGCCGTCCTCGCCGTATCAGGTCATGGCCGGGACGGTGATCGCGGCGGCGCTGGTGACGGGCATCAAGTCCGATCTGCCGGGCGATGTGATCGCCACGGTGACGGAGCCGGTCTATGACACGGCCACGGGCAAGTTCCTGCTGATCCCGCAGGGCTCGCGCATCCTGGGCAAATACAACAGCCAGGTGAGCTACGGGCAGAGCCGCGTGCAGGTGGTGTGGAACCGGGTCATCCTGCCGGACACGTCTTCGCTGAAGCTCGACAACCTCGCGGGCACCGATCCTGCCGGCTATTCCGGCCTGGAGGATGACGTCGATTGGCACTGGGATCGCGTCTTTGCCGGCGCGGCGCTGACGACGCTGCTGGGCGTGGGTGCCGAGCTGGCCGCGCCGCAGAACCGGCAGGACGGCAACCGGGTCATCATCGCCGGGCAAGGCAGTCTGCAGGACAGCGTGAATCAGGTGGGCCAGGAGATGACCCGGCGCAACATGAACATCCAGCCGACGCTGACCGAGCGGCCGGGCTTGCCGGTGCGGATCATCGTCAACCGCGATCTGGTGTTGCGTCCGTACCAGCCGATGTTTTTCAACCGGGGAGCGATGCGATGAGCACGGCGAAGAAATTGCGGCTGGGGCCGCTTCCCAAACTGGAGTCCACGAAGCTGACCTTCGCATGTCCGGCCAGCCTCAAAGCTGACCTTGACCGCTATGCCACGCTACATGCGCAAACCTACGGCGAGGCGGTGGACGCCGCGACGCTGATCCCGCACATGCTGGAGGCGTTCATGGCGGGGGATCGGGGATTCAGGAAGGGCACTGCGACACGGGGCGGCACGCCATTGAAGCCGACATGATGGCGTTGCACACCATCCAACGGCATCCATCGAACGCGCAGCCCCTGAGCTGCGCGTTCTTCATTCTGGATGCTGCGAAGCCACTTGGGCTATGATGAAAAAACAAGCCCGCCGTTACTCGGCAATCCAGCACGACCAAGTGCGATCCGGCTTTCCCTCTCGACGCTCTTATGTGGTACCTAGCCCACCAAGCCGCAATCCTGCGCCGCGGCCCCGAAAAGAGCTAACCTACTGTCCCATATACGGTTTCAAGCCTTGCGTGCTTTGCGCGAAAGACTTGACACCAGAACTTTTTTG
>JBFXJP010000019.1:0-5538 GCA_050174775.1 Phycisphaerales bacterium | reverse complement strand
TCCCGTTCGACGCCATGCCGTCAGTGGGGCCGCTTTCTCGCCGAGGGGCGAGGGGGCGGGCGAGCCCGAAGTCCACGAGCGCGATGCGGCCGTCCGGTCGGCGGATGGCGTTCGCAGGCTTCACGTCCCCGTGGACCACCGCTGGGTGATGCCGATGGAGATGATCGAGGGCATCGGCGAGCTGACCGACGACATCGACCACCTGGTCGAGCGGAAGACCCGGATCGCCCTGGCGTGCCAGCCAAGAAGCAAGGGTCTCGCCGGGGACCTCGTCGACGACCAGCACGTGGCGGCCCGGGATAGTGCACTCCCATCGCACCACGGGCAATGCGGGGTGCGGCACCAGCTGCCGTAACAGCCGGGCTTCCCGGCGGAACCGCTGCAGTGATGGGAGCGAACCCTCCGATGCGGCCGGGTCACCGGCGCACCTGCGGACCTTGAGCACCGTTCGGGCGTTGAGGTCGCGATCCACTGCGAGCCAGGTCTCGCCCTCGCCCCCACCGCCGAGCAGCCCGAGCAGCTCGAACCGGCCGGCGACGACGTCCCCGGCACCCAGCGGCACGGTCTCGCCCACTGCGGACACCACTCCCCTCCCTGCTGGGCGCTCCAAGCTCAGATCAGCAACGCACCGGCAGCGTTGATCAAGTCGGTGTTGCCGTTCATGATGTCGTTGCGGGTCATGTTGTGGGTCGCATCGGGCGTGACACCAAGGTCTTCTAGGGGTATACCGCGGTTCGCTCCCGCGCGGGTGACCCGCCGAATGGACACGCGGAACGTCGCCTCGTTCGGCAGCGCAACGAACGGCGAGCCCTTCCCAGTCCACAGCTTGCGCAGCAGCGTGTAGTCCCAGACGTTGGCTCCACCGGCCCCGGTGCGCCCACCGGCGGAGAGGATCTTGCCGACGGCGTTGTCCTGGAACCCGGCGCTGAAGATGTCGGTGGCGCTGTAACACAACGGATCGACGATCAAGGCGACCGGCCCCGGGTACTGCTGCCCGCGCTCGTTGTACGCATCGTCGGGAAGCAAGGCCAACGCCTGTGAATAGGTCTCTCCCGTTTCGAACGCCTGGCGGATCGATCGCTCCCACTGGCCGATGAAGCTGTTGCGGCGGCAGAGCTCCTCGGTGAGCGGGGTGTTGATGAACGACAACGCGCTTGGTTCGATGTGGTTGGGGGTGAGCACCTGGAGCAGCTGCTCCGCACAGAGGATGTTCCCGCCCCCATTGCCGCGGACGTCGATGATGATCCCGTTCTGCGGCAACAGGCGGGTGATCCGCACGAACGCGTCGACGAACGCGTTTGCATCTTGCACCATGAACGTCCAGATGCGCACGTAGCCAAAGGTGCCCGAGGGTGTGACAACGGTCCGGAAGGCGAACACGTCCGGCATCGATGAGGTCTCGTCGGCGCTAAGCGTTGTCGCCGTGCCGTCGTCGGCCACCACGATCGTCTCGCGGCTCGGGCGGCGCCGCGAGCGGCTGCCGACCGCCTGTTCCACTCGCATGGCGGTGGGGTTGAACAGCGACTTCTTCGCACGGCGGGCGAGCTCGGTGCGGAGGTCGAGGCCAAGGGTCCGCGCTGCGGAACCTTGGGCGCCGAGGGCGGCGAGCCCGCTCGGTGCGGGATCTGGTTGGAAGACCTGCCACGGCAGGCGAAGCTCGTGGTCACCGGCCGCGTCCTTGTAGCCAACGATCACCCAATGCTCATCGGGTGGGGCGCTCATCGCCATGGTGCGGATCGTCAGCGCCTCGAGGCCTCGGGCCAGCCGGGCGTCGGCGTTGCTGCCGGCCTGACGTTCCGCGTTCAGTTCGACCGCTCGTTCGATGGGCACGCCGCTCCACGAGGTGAGCTCCACGCCTGCACGGAACGTGGGATGGTTCAGCCCCGCAAGCGTCTTCGACACGAGGTAGCGACGGCGGCCGGCTTCGAAGAACTCCTCCACGAGAAACGGCAGGAACGCCGTTCGCCCCTGGTAGGGCATGGGCAGGATGTAGTTGGTGTGCAGGTCCCGAAGTTCCGTGAAGATGTCGATCATCTCGTCGTGGAAGGCGCGCTCCGACAGCGCCTCCTGACGTTTGGCCAGCAACCGCAAGCGTTGCTCAGGATCGCAGGCATGCATCGCACGTTTGAGCGGTAGGTGCACGTAGAGCTGGCCGATCAACACCTGCGCCTGCTCGATGAGCTTGGCGCGTTGCTGGACCGTCAGCTTTCCAGCCTCGGCCAGGAACTGCTCCAGTGTGAGCACGCCGGCAAGCTCACTCGACGAATCTTCCGCAGCGTCAGTTGACGTCCCCTGTCGCGTACCTGGCATGACCCCTCCCCTGTCGTTCGCTGCGGCAGCTCGGCGCAGCGGCCGCGATGGTAGGCGAGATAGCACCACTGATGCGCCCGTGCCAGACGCGCTCAGCGCGGGATATGCGATGCCCTCCAGGGATTCCCGCCGGGGAAGACCCACCGATGGTCCGCGAGATATGGGCACGATGCTCAGCGATGCCGCTCCATTCAACCTCGGGGACGACCGAGCCGGGTAAGGGCCAGAAGGACAAGGCTCACGATCTCATCGATGTCAGCGCTGTTGAGCAGCCGCTCGTTCTCGGCCGGCTCGAGCCCGTTGTTGAGTTGGGAACCCTTTCCGGTCAGCGCGTCCAACAGCTCCGCGCACGACCTCGGCCTAGCAGTACGGACCAGGCTGGCGTTGATCTCCTGGTAGGAGTTGCAGACGGCTTCCCGCTCATCCCCTGTGAGCCGGCCGGTCAGCGCACGAGCGGTCAACCCTCCGGCCCCGCCGAAGCCGCCGGCCACGAGCAGGGGAACGCCCGCTTCACAGGCTAGCGCCGCTTCCTCCAGAACTCCAGGGCCGCGACCCAAGGCGCCGAACACCTTCCCACCGACAACGAGCCGGACATCGATGTCAGCCGTCATTCTCTCACGCATGGCCGTGAACTCCATTGCGGCGCGGATGGGCCCAGCCCCACCGGCAGGCACCCACTCCGGTACTGGCAACTCCACGATGTCGCAATCATTGACGAACGAGCCGATCCGAGCGCCATCCGGGCCGTCGAGATTGAACTGGGTCAGGTAGGACACAACCATCGGATCATCCTGCCCTGAGACCGTCGTTTGGTAGCGGCGGACCACCCGGCTTAGGCCGAGCAACTGCTCGGTGAACCCGCGTAGCCGTAGATCCCCCCCGTAGGCGATCCGGTGACCCGCCACCAAGATATGACGGCAGACCTCAGCGAACAGCAGATCCACATGGGCTGCTGAGAGCCCGAGCGGGAGCAGCGACTCCTCAGGGATGTCGGAGATCGAGACGCCGACCAGCAACGGGCGGTCCGGACGCCCCGCCGAAGCGGCCGCTCGACTCTCGGCGAATGCCTGCGTAGCCGTGAGAAACCTGATCCCGCCAGTGGGTCCATCGGGCCCCCCAGCCTTACTCGGAGCGCGCTGCAAGCGGGACAACTCATCGGGGTTCAACGGCGGGTCCGGATAGACGAACGTGCCGATTCCCGCCCGGAGCCGAGGGCCGAGCAACGTCAGAGGCTCTGGGGGCGTCGGCAGCGTCGACCAGGACGACGCTCGGCCGAGCTGTTTCGCCATCCTCTCGAAACGCAGAGGTAGGAAGCGGAAGCGAACCACCTCTAGCAGCAGTGCGACGAGCGCCGCGTCGAGGCGGGTGAACCGACGCAGGGAGCCAGGCACGTCGATGGGCAAACGAACGGACGGCATGTGTCCGAAGTAGGGAGCGAGCCGTGCTTGGCCAAGGGAAACAGCGTCTAGGATTGCAAGCGGAACCTCGTTCTCCCGCGCGATCAACACCTCACGGCGGCACCAATCGCGCTTCGAGTACGCATCAGTGACAACGGCGAGCACAGCGGTGTCTGTATGCGCCACCGACGAGCCTAGGACCTCGGCGAAGTCGTCCCCCTCCTGAATGTCCTGTGCGTCGATGAAGTCATCCAATCTTGCTAACCGGCTGCGATCCTGCAGCTCGGCAACGAACGGACCGCCGTCGGCCCGGGCGTAGCTATAGAACACCCGGACCCGCCTGCCCGGCTCCACCGCAAGCAGCCGCGCCAGCGCCGATAGGACAGCAAGTAGCACGCGACCGGGCCGCAGGTCGGGTTCGTCGTCGGCTCGATGTACGTTGGTGTTCGCCCACATCTTTTCCTGGTCGAGCGCTTCGGGGACCAGCGCCACACCGAGTAATGCGCACCGGCCCGGTCGGTCAGCCACCTCCCGGCGCACACTGGCCACCCAGCTCCGCCATTCCGTCCGGCGCAGGACATTTGCTCCAACCAACGCAACGACCAGCGATCGATCCGATGCGTCGAGATCCGGCGGCGGTGGAGGGTCGGATCCAGCGCCGGGTAGGCAGGAGTGGAAGACGACTGGAATGCCGACCGCCTCTCCCGCCGCATCGAACGGATCGCCCATCAACGTTCGCAACACAAGCCAGGGTTCGGCCCGGATCAGCGAATCACCGTCTTCTTGCTTAGGAAGGTCATCGGGGTGCCAGAACACGTGCACCGCCACCGGTCGCCGCCCTGGCAGGTCACCAGCCTCCGGATATCTCGAGCGTGCCGCCTCGGTGTTCGCTTCGTGATGGCTCATCTTCCCCTCCATGCTTCGGGCGGTGCGCTGGAGGCCCACCAACGGGTGCCCGGCGAATATGCGCAGCAAGGCTACCCCGAGCTCGGACCACCCGATCCACGGCTCAGCCATCTGAGCTCTTCGAGCGGAAGCCCCTCCCTTGAGCGTCGCCCGTCGAGCGGAGCGTAAAGGGGCGGGTTCGGCGCACCATCGGTACGCGTGTGGCGCAACCCATACCTCGACGGATTCACGGTCGTCACCTCATCATGCGTCTGCCCACGGCGGCCGCGACCGCTCGGCAACGCTCTTGCGTCACACCCCGGGACCGTCGCGCCACGCTCCTTGGCGTCTCGACGCGTGGAAGCAGCCCACTCCCGTGGAAAGCGGCATCCACCAGAGTAGTCGGCGACATTTGGCGCAGAGTGCTTCCTCGTCACTCACGATGACGAGGAGAGCACCGGCAGGGATCGTCAAACGGACTCTCCATTCGGGCGCGATCTGAGGATTAGGCAGCACATACGCTGCGGCCCGTGTAGAGCAGGACGCGCAGCCGGGAGCTGTTGCGGAAACCCTGGCGGACAGGCGCCAACTGGCCGGATCTCACGGTACGGGATCGAGATGATCGCCCATCTCGATCCCGAAGGCGGTCTGTCACAGGTTGTGCGCCGCTCGCTCGAGATGCCACAGGCGGATGGTGTTGTCCCAGCTGGTGGTGGCGAGGGTGGTGCCGTCGGCGGAGAACGCACAGCCGTACACCTCCTTGGTGTGGCCGGTGAGGGTGTGGAGGTGGGTGGCGGTGTTGGGGTCCCACAAGCGGACGGTGTTGTCCCAGCTGGTGGTGGCGAGGGTGGTGCCGTCGGGAGAACGCACAGCTCGACACCCGGTCGGTGTGGCCGGTGAGGGTGTGCGTCGTACGGGTGCGGGCAAAATCAGAGGGGGCTTGCCG
>JBFXJP010000018.1:0-7913 GCA_050174775.1 Phycisphaerales bacterium | reverse complement strand
GACGGCCGCCCACGCCAGCGGACGCGACGTGCACCGCGAGCACGAAAACATCTTTCGCGCCGCCATCGACCGCCAGGAAGCGCGCGCTGCGTTGGCCCTAGAAGCCCATGTGCGGCTGACGCACGACGTCGTTAAACGCCAGGCGAAACAAGAATAAAACTGGTTCAGCGCATTAATATTACTGTGTCATAAACGAAATTTAGGACTTATCCAATTGCAATGCGGGCAATGTCCCAGGGCGCTTGCGAGTGCGACGCTCAGGCGTAAGCGCAGGGTCGTGATCGAGTCCGCCATGTGCCGTTGCGCGCGCTGGGCTGCCCCGTGGGACGTAATCTTTGGGAACGGCAGGCACTTGGCGTTGAGTGAAGTTTTTTTTACTGCTGGCACTGCTGCCAGCCTTCAGGCGTTGCGCCATCAGGAAGCCGTAGGCCGCGATGCTCAGCGTGGCGTGATGGTGAAACCCGCGCCAGCCCCTTCCCTCATAGTGGCCCAGCCCGAAGTCCTGCTTCAAATCCTGGTAGTCCCGCTCGATGCGCCAGCGCATCTTGGTAACGAACACCATTTGCTCCAGTGTGGCCTCATCTGGGGCGGTGGTGAGGAAGTATTTTGTCGGCTCGGCCTCACCTTCGGGCCATTCGATCAGCAGCCACTCCTCGGCGCGCATCTCGGTGCCTAGATAATCCCGATGCGCGCAACGCACGCGCACCCCGGCGAAGCGCGAGCTGAGTTCGGTGTTGGTACCCTCCCGCCAAGTGACAGTGCGCCAGGCTTGCTCGGCTAGGGCCATCGCTAACGCCTTGACGGCCACTGGCTCATTGCCAGGCTCCCGACGCAGCCGCGTGGGCCGTATGCCGCGACCAGCCCAGGCTTTGGGTGGCAGCGGCGCTGTCCCCGGTGCCCATACCGTGGTGGCCGGGCGGATACCGACGGCGTAGAGCATGCCCAATGCAGTGATGCCATCGCGAAAAGCGGTTTCATCGCCATAACCTGCATCCGCCAGCACCACGCCCATGGGGACACCTGCGGCAATGGCCTGGCGCATCTGCGCCAGGGCGATCTCGGGCTTGGTCGCGAAGGCCATGTCCTCGGGAACGCCAGCGCACTTGCGCCGCGCCGGGTCAGCTGCCCAGTCCTTGGGCAGGTAGAGTTGGTAGGCGATGGGGATGCTGCCTTGAGCGCTTGCCAGCGACAGGCTGACGGCCACCTGGCAATTGTCTTGCTTGCCCAGCTGGCCGCAATACTGGCGGGCCACACCCACCGAGTGCTTGCCCTTCTTGGGAAAGCCCGTGTCATCAATGATCCAGTAGCAGCCGCTATCCAGGTCCAGCGAGGGCATGACCCAATCGCGTACCCGAGCCATGACCGCCGTGTCCGACCACTCGGACTTGGCCACAAAGTGATGCAGCGCCTGATGCCGTGCGCTGGTGTGCAGGGGGTCAACGCGGGCGGCCATGGGCTCGACACTTTTGCGCGACAAGGGCAGCATCAGGCCGGTGCAATACCCGCTCAGTCCTGCATGCCGGTCTGCATGCCCGAGCCCTTCAGACAAATGTGCGGTGTACTGGTTGAACTCCTTGGCCGCGTTCATAAAGCCTCCGGTCAGAATTGATGCTATTGAAATAATAGCATATTTTGTGACACAGTAAGACTAAGGTCTCGCTGCGCCTGAAGCTGGCCGCACCGGCGTGGGCGCGCACGCGCATGCCGTCGTGGGCCACGCGGTTCATGCTGACCAGCCCCTGGGACAACAGGGCTGCAACGTTGGCGGTGAGCTGGCCGTCGAGCCACTGTTCATGTTTGACCCTGAAGTCGCCCAGCGTGTGATGGTTAACGCCGACCCCGCCGCACAACCAGCGGTAAGCATCTTCGCTCGCGCACAGGCGGTCGAGTTCGCGGGCCGATCCGACGCCGTCGAGTGTGGCGTACAGCCACAGGCTCATCAGGATGGCCGGGTCGATGGGCGCGCGCCCGACGCTGCCTTCGACGGCTTTGATGCGCGCGTACAGGCCTTGAAGGTCGAGCGACTGCACGAAGGCCCAGACAGCACGGGCCTGGTGGTCGGCGGGCAAGCTGGCATCCAGGTCACAGACACGCAGCTCGACTTGATTGCGTATGGCGCTTTGCACGCGCGGTGCACCCGGGGCGGTGCTGCGCTTGAGGACAGCCGCGCTATCTGCGGGAACACACAGGCCCTCAAATAGTGCGCCCGTCTTTGCATTCGATCCCGGTACTGTCATCATGTTGGTCATGCCGAAGGACATGCAGAATTCATGCCGGGAAATTTTCACAGGCTCTCACCGCTGCTCTGCTCGCCCGACTCGGTAGGTTTTCGCGTGCAGGTCTTCGGCCCCTTGGGCGCGGCGCATGTGCGGCCGGACGAGGACGGCGACCTAGCCGTGGTGGTCGGAGGATCCGGCGCGGCGGTGGCGTTGTCGGTGCTCGACTGGGCGGTCGCCTCGGGCCACCTGGAATGGCATCGTCTCGATTTCGTGTGTGGATTGCGCACGTCGCGCTGTCCCGAAGTCATCGATCGACTGGCCGAGGCTGCCAGGCGCTTTGCGGATCGACTGAGGATCGTCGTGGCGCTGTCCGACGAAGACAGCCGATCCGTCGCGCTTTCCGGCGCCGGTGCCAATCTGCAGTTCGAGTCGGGCATGGCGCACGAGGTCGCGGCGCGTTGCCTGGAAGGTGTGTGGAAGGACCACGCGGTGTTCGTCGCCGGGCCGCCACCCATGGTTCAGAGCACGCTGCGGATGCTGATCGCCAAGGCCCGGCTGAATCCCGCGGGCATTCGCTACGACAGCTTTTCCTGAGACGGTGATTGCCGTTAACCCGGATCAACCGAGAGACCACGCGAAGGATACGAAAATGCAACAGAACGAGAAATGGGAAGCGGCCTGCGACGCCGCGGATTTCGACGGCGAGGAGATGATGGAATGCCGTGCCGGCGAACGCGAGATCCTGCTGGTGCGCGTCGGCGATCGCATCGTCGCCTGCCCGGCGGTCTGCCCTCACATGGAAGAGCGGCTCGCCTTCGGCTTTGCCGATGGCAATGTGTTGACCTGCTCCAAGCATCTCTGGCAGTGGGATCTCGAAACGGGCGATCCTCTCGGGATCGCGGAGAGACGTCTCGCGGTGGCACCAGTGCGCATCGAGAACGGAAAAATCCTTGTGGACACTGCGCCGCTCGCGTGCGGCGACGCGTAGCGGTTGATCTCTATGGCTGAGCCTTCCAGCTGTTGCGCAGAGGGCGCTCCTGGCGTGCAAAGGGAAGAGCGCTCCATCGAAAGCCGCTACAGCTGGTGGGTTGCAGCAATGACGCTGGTGATCGCGTCTCTAAGCTTCGGTGCTGTCACCTCCATTCCGGTCCTGCTGAAGCCTCTTGCCAGCCACTGGGAGAAGGGAGCGAGCACCGTCGCCCTCGTGCATACCTCGGCGATGTTTGGCGCGGCCATCGGCAGTCTCGTGCTGGGCCGAATGCTCGACCGGGTCGGGTTCTTTCGCATCGCGATACTGGCCGCGACGGCCACCGGCCTGGGCCTCCTGCTCGCGGCATCGGCCCGGAATCTGCTCACTCTGCATCTGGCCTATGGTGTGCTGATTGGTGGCATCGGCCAGGGCGCGTTCTTCAGCCCGCTCACGGCCGCCGTCAGCCAATGGTTCGATCGGCATCGGGCGCTGGCGATCGCCATCGCGGCCAGCGGGCAGAGCGTGGGCGGGTTGGCGCTGCCGCCACTGATGCGATGGGGTGCGGATGCGATCGGATGGCGGGCGACAATCGGAACTTACGGGCTTGTCGCCGGCGTCGCACTCATGGCATGCGCGTTCGCGTTCCGGCGTGCGCCTCCGCCGCACGTCCTTCCTCCCGATCTTTCCGGCCCGAGCGAAGCGGTACGATCCGCTGCACGCGGCGGCTTCCTCATGCTGGGCCTTTGCATGGCCCTCTCCAATCATGCGAGCCTCATGGTGATCGGACACCTGACGGCTTTCGGCGAGGAGCAAGGGTTTGCGCCGGCAGCCGCCGCGGCGGTGGTTTCGGCGATGCTCGGCGTGACGCTCGTTTCGCGCTTGTCCGCCGGACAGCTGTCGCTCAGATAGGGGCGCTACCGCGTGCTGCTGGCGATGTCGATGCTGCACGTGTTCGGCGTTGCCTGGCTGGCGATGGCGCAGGGGCCCGTCGCGATCACTGTGGGCGCCGTACTGATCGGATTGGGCTTCGGAGGCTACATGCCGGGTTACGCGGTCCTCGTGCGGGAGATGTTTCCTGCCGCGCAGGCGGGTCGCCGGATCACCGAGATCTACTTCTTCGGATTTGTCGCGGTCGGAATCGGGAGCTGGACCAGTGGCTGGCTGCGCGACCTGACGGGTGGGTATGCCATTCCGTTCGGAGTCGCAGCCTGCTCGGCCGGCTTGGGCGTAGTCGGGCTGCTGCGGCTGCACCAGCGCCTGCGCTCTGTTTGAAGCCGGGGCATGGCGCCGACGAAATAAATCGGTGCTCGCAGCTCAGCTAGCGCTGTGCTGCTCGGCGGCGCTGCAGTGCGCCAGGAACTCCGTGGTCGCGCGGCCTAGCCGCTTTTCGCGGTGCAGCACGATGGCGAGCTTGCGGCTTGCCTTGGGCAGGCGTGTTCGCAGTTCGACCAGGTGCCCGTCTTCCACGCTTTGCGCCACCGCGTAGCGCGAAAGGCAGCCAAGGGCATCGCTCGCCGCCACCACGCGCTTGATCGCTTCGGTGCTGCCGAGTTCGAAGCCGACGCGCACCCGATCCAGGTTTTTCAGCAACCACTCATCCGCAATCTGGCGCGTGCCGGAGCCGTGTTCCCGCAGCACCCAGGTGGCGTCGGCCAACTGGCGGGCCGTCGCGCAGCGATTCGCCAGCGGGTGGCCCGGTGCAGCGAGGATCACCATTTCGTCATCCAGCCAGGGTCGCACGACCAGGTCGGAATGCGTCTGCGACCCCTCGACGAAGCCGATGTCGACGTCCAGGGCAGCTACCGCGGCTATCACTTCGCTGGTATTGCCTATGCGCAGATGGATCTGGCTCTTGGGGTGTTGTTGCGTCCATTGCGCCACCAGGCTGGGCAACAGGTATTCGCCGATTGTGAAGCTGGCAGCGACCAGCAAGGGCGCGGCATGCTCGTCCGTGAACAGGGCTTGCACCTCGGCCGCTTGCTCGACCAGGGCCTGGGCCTTGGGCAACAGCGCGCGCCCGTTCTCGTTGAGCAGCAGGCGCCGGCCGATGCGGTCGAACAGTTCGACGCCGAGCGCGGCCTCGAGTTCGGCCAGCGAGGTGCTGGCCGCAGATTGCGAGCGTGCGATCCGGTCGGCCGCCGCACGTGTGCTACCGCCGCGCGCCGTGGCCAGAAAGACTTCAAGCTGACGCAGGTTGAGGCGCAGACGTTGGAACGATTGCTGATTGGATTTATCGATCATCCTGAGCGATATTATCCGCTTTTTTCTTTAATGACTTTTGCCTATTATCTAATTCATTGAGGACCACAACCCTCCCACGCGTACCCCACGCGCGCTGTTCGAAAGAGGTTTTCCTGTGTTCAATTTCCTGTCGCCAACGTCAGCCGCCGACACTGCCCGCCCCGCTTGGTTGCCGCAGCACCTGCTGCAACTTTTCCCGGGTGCCGCCTTGTCTTGTGTGATCGCGATGGCCGCCACCTTTGTCTCCACCCTGCATGGTGGTCCACAATTGCTGTACGCCTTGTTTTTCGGCGTGGCGTTTCATTACCTGAGTCAAGACCCAAAGGCCAAGCCGGGAATTGAATTTTGCTCGCGTAACTTGTTACGCCTGGGTGTTGGCCTCTTGGGTGCGCGTATCACGGCCTCCCAGATTGCCGGGCTGGGCTGGTCAACCGCCGCCATTGTGGTTGCCGCCGTGGTAACCACCATGCTGTGCGGCAGTCTGCTGGGACGGCGCCTGGGCCTGACGCGGGCGCAGGGCGTGCTGTCGGGCGGCGCCGTTGCTATTTGCGGCGCTTCCGCGGCGCTGGCGATTTCGTCGGTGCTGCCGCGCAACAAGGAAAGTGAACGCTTCACCCTAATGGTGGTGGTGACTGTGACCGTGCTGTCCACCTTGGCCATGGTTGTTTACCCCCTGATCGCTAGAGTGCTGCACCTGTCGCCGGAGTTGGCGGGGTTGTTCCTTGGCGGTACCATTCATGACGTGGCTCAAGTTGTCGGCGCGGGTTACATGTTGAACCATGAAACGGGTGACTACGCCACCATCGTCAAGCTGTTCCGGGTGGCCATGCTGGCCGTGGTCGTGGTGGTGGTGTCCAGCATGTTCAAGAAAGAACGTGAGCAGTCCGTAGACGGCACGGTCGCAGCCAAGCAGGCGCTGGTGCCTTGGTTTCTGTGGGTTTTTGTGGCCCTGGTGGCTCTCAACTCGATGGGTGGTGTGCCCGTGGCCGTTCAGGAGGGCCTGAGCAATGTGTCCCGCATTTGCCTGGTCGTCGCCATTGCTGCCTTGGGTATCAAGACCTCGTTCCGGCAACTGGCCCGCGCCGGATGGAAACCGTTCACATTGCTGCTGGTTGAAACCCTGTGGATGGCCGCGTTTGTGCTGGCCGCGATTTATCTGAGACCTTGAGCGGACGCCCGACGTCCGCCAGACCCCAGCGCCTTTCCCGTTCCATGTTGCCATTCATCAAAAGAGAGACAAACCATGCACACTCAAGACCTTCGTCATACCGCCCCAGCGATGGTGCCCTCGGCGCTCAATCGTCGCCACCTGTTGGTGGGCAGCGCCAGCGCGTTGGCCGCTGTCGGATTGTCGACCTGGAGCAATGGCGCGGCAGCACAGGCCAAGCCGCTGCCCGCTTACGTCTCCTGGAAAGATGCCAACAGCACGATTGTGCATAGCGCGACCACCATCGAGACCAAACGCAGCGCATTCGGCACCAGCGTCATCACCCCGGCCGAGCAACTCTATATTCGCAACAACCTGCCAGCACCCGATGCCTCGATCGTGGCCGACCGTAATGCCTGGGAGATCGCCATCGAAGGTGTCAGTAAGCCGCGCAAGCTGACCCTGCGCGAACTCAAGACCCTGGGTCTCGAAACGGTTGCGATGGTGCTGCAATGCTCTGGCAACGGTCGCGGCTTCTTTCCCAGCAAGCCCAGTGGTACGCCCTGGACTGTCGGCGCTGCAGGGTGCGTGGTCTGGAGCGGAGTGCCTGTGCGCGCGGTGGCCGAGGCGCTGGGAGGCATGGATGGCGGCATGCGATTCATGACGGGCACCGGTGGTGAAAAACTGCCTGAAGGCCTTGACCCCAAGAGCATCATCGTCGAGCGTTCGGTTCCCGCTTCGGCCATGACCGATGCCCTGTTGGCCTGGGAGATGAATGGGGCTGCAATTCCTCTCGCACACGGCGGACCGCTGCGTCTGATCGTGCCCGGCTACACCGGCGTTAACAATATCAAGTACATCAAACGACTGGCGTTCACGACCGAAGAGACCGACGCAAAGATCATGTCGCACGGTTACCGTATTTCACCGCCCGGCGGCAAGGGTGATCCGAACCAGCCCTCGGTGCAGGAGATGACTGTGAAGTCCTGGATCAACTCGCCTGGTTCAGACAGCGCGCCGCTTGAAAAAGGGCGGGTTCAAATCAGCGGGGTCGCCTTCGGTGGCTTGCATGCGGTCAAACGAGTCGAGGTCTCTGTCGATGGCGGCAAGACTTGGGTCGATGCGCGCTTTGTCGGGCCAGATATGGGCAAATACGCATGGCGACAGTTCGTGCTGGAAACTCGGCTGCCCGCCGGGCAGCATGTGCTGGCCGGGGTCTCCTCGTTTTCAGTGCAATAAGTGACGGTACGAAAAGCTAGCACTGGCGCGGAGGTGGTGTTGGTAGATCGTTGATTTCATTGACTTTCCTGTTCACTTTCAAATCTGCGATTCGTGG
>JBFXJP010000017.1:0-12072 GCA_050174775.1 Phycisphaerales bacterium | reverse complement strand
GACTCGCCAGTTCACCTTTTTCTCTCTCCGATGGAGGGCCTGTGATCGAGACCGCACAGGCTGGCTCACTTAGCGACCTGCTCGCGGCTCGTGAAGACCCGATGGCGGCGTGCTCGTTGAAGTGGCTGAAGCACTTCAAGAAGGTCCCGGATGACGCCGGCATGCCCCTGGCGATGTCGGATGCTCATCCTCGAGCGGTTGGTTCATACGGTGCTGAGTGCGTCGAGTGGGCGCGCGTCGAGTTGGGCGTGACGCTGCGGTGGTGGCAGGCGCTTGCGGTCACTCGTCAGCTTGAGCATGACGCCGATGGCGTTCTGGTTTGGCGCGAGATCGTTGAGTCGGGGCCGCGTCGAATCGGCAAGTCGACAAGGCTGCGTGTGGTTGCTTTGTGGCGGCTCGCGAACGCGGAGCGGTTCAAAGAGACACAGCTTGCGATGCTGGTGTCGAAGGACTTGGCCGTGGGTAAGGAGATCCACCGTGGGTCGTGGCGCTGGGCTGGCACGAAGGGCTGGGGCGTCCTGCGGCTTGGTGGCGCACAGGAGGTTGAGACCCCGACTGGTGACCGGTGGTTGCTCCGTGCTCCGAACGCTGTCTATGGCTATGACGTTGGTTATGGTCAGGTCGATGAGGCGTGGGATGTGGACCCGGCTGCGATCACTGATGGCCTCGAACCTGCACTGTTGGAGCGGGAGTCTCCGCAACTTCACCTGACCTCAACGGCCCACGTGCGGGCGTCGTCACTGATGCGCCGCCGCTTGACTGCGGCCCTGCGGAGTGCCGACCCGGATGTCTTGCTGCTGTTCTGGGGCGCGCACCCCGACGCCGACATTGCTGACGAGGCTGCGTGGCGAGCCGCTTCGCCGCACTGGTCGAAGGCCCGCCGCGACCTGCTGGCACGGAAGTATGCCGCCGCCCTCGCCGGGCAAGATGAGCCCGAGTTTGACGACCCGGACCCGGTCCGTGGCTGGGCAGCCCAGTACCTCAATGTGTGGCCACTGCTCTTGGGTGGAGACCGCACCGAAAGGATCTTCCCGGATTGGGAGGACCGTGCTGCACCGAACGTGAAGCCATCACCGTCACTCACCTTCGGTATTGCCGCTCCGGTCGGCATGTCGTGCTTCTACCTGGGTGCCTTCGGTGAAGGTCATGCCGCGATCATCACACCCCGGGAGTTGGGGGTCGCCCGTGTTCCTGGACGACAGCAACAGACTTTCGTCGCAGCGGTCGCCCGCATCACCGACGGCGCCCCCGTCGCTCTCCAGGTCAAGGGCCCGGCGTGGTCGCTCAAGCCTGAACTTGAGGATGCCGGGGTGCGGGTTGTTGACGCCACCTTTGACGACTTTGTCCAAGCCGGTTCTGGCTGGGCGACGGCGATGAGCGCAGCCGAACTGACGCACTCCGATGACCCAGACCTGAATGCCGCCGCCGCAGCCGCACGGTGGAAAACCGTGAACGACCGGCAGGTTCTGTCCCGCAAGTTCGGTGACATCGCCGCACTTGAGGCGACCATCCTCGCCCGCTGGGTCGCCAGCCAGTCAACCGAAGTGTGGGAGGTGTGGACGTGAGGCATGTGAAGCGCATTCCCGGACTCACGGTCGCCGTACTCCTAGTTCTTCTTGGGGTCGTATCCGTGCTGACAGGCGTCTACCTGCTCACTGGCCTCGCTGTCACGCTGATCGTTGGCGGCGTGCTGGCTGTCGCGGCTGGCCTGCTGGTGGATGTCTGATGGCGAACCTGTTGCGCCGCCTCACGGGATCATCCGCTGAGGCGCGGATGACTATGGACGGCTACATCGGACTGGTCAACGAATACGGTTACAACCCGAGCATCGAGCAGTCGTGGGCCGGCAACAACAAGGCCGAGCCGATCGGCTCGTCGTTCGTCGGGTATGCCTCCAGTGGGTTCATGTCGAACGGTGTCGTGTCCACGTGTATGAACCGGCGCCAGTTCGCGTTCTCGTCGATGCGGCTGCGCTTCCAGCGGCTCCGCGACGGGAAGCCGTCCGACATGTTCGGCACCCCGGCTCTTCGGCTGCTGGAAACACCAGGACCAGGCGAGACGACCCAGGACATGTTGTCCCGAATGATTCAGGATGCCGACCTGGCCGGCAACTCCTATCAGGTGCTGGATACCCCGTTGACCCGGCTTGGTGGCGACGACCAGAGCAGCATCATCCGTCTCCGTCCCGACTGGGTAGAGATCGTGGCGAAGCGTCGCTACCGACCTGACGGACAACTCGGATGGCAGCGTGTCGGTTACATCTACACCGAGGGTGGCAAGCACTCCGGGAACGACTGGGTCACGCTAGGGCTGGACGAGGTAGCCCACTTCGCACCGATCCCCGACCCACTGGCTGACTTCCGTGGAATGTCCTGGCTGACCCCCGTGGTCCGCGAGATCGAGAACGACAGCCTGATGACCAGGCACAAGCGCCGGTTCTTCGAGAACGGCGCGACGCCCAACATGATCATCAAGCACCCGGCCGGTGCTGACCGAGACAAGGTGCTCGATTTCCAGAAGCGCCTTGATGCGGAGAACTCGGGCACCAACAACGCCTACAAGACGCTGAACCTGTACCCCGGCGCAGACGCGACCGTGGTTGGCGCGAATATGCAGCAACTGGACTTCAAGTCGGTGCAGGGCGCGGGCGAGACCCGCATCGCTGCTGCTGCGATGGTGCCCCCGGTGATCGCCGGACTGTCAGAGGGCTTGCAGGGCTCGAGCCTGAATGACGGGAACTTCAGTGCCGCGCGGCGCTTGTTCGTGGATGGCACCATGCACCCGCTGTGGCAGAACGCAGCAGGGTCACTGTCCACGATCATCAAGGCGCCGGGGCCGGACACCCGCCTTTGGTACGACGCGGACGATATTCCGTTCTTGCGTGAGGACGAGAAGGACGCTGCGGAGATCACGCAGGTTCGCGCCGCGACGGTGGCCTCGCTGCTCCAGGCGGGCTACACGCCCGAGTCGGTGGCGAAGTTCATGCAGACCCCTGACGACTTCCGTGTCCTTGTCCATTCCGGGCTCTATTCGGTCCAACTGCAAAAGCCGGGCGGCAGCACCCCCGCCGCAGGAGAGGTGACAGCACCATGACAACCACTCAGGCACCTATCGAGCGTCGCGAGACCCCGCCGCAGGAGTATCTGCGCCGGTCTGTCCCATTCGCTCTCCGGGCTGTGGCTGCTGGCGAGCCTGACGACGGCCTGACCCTTGATGGGTACGCCGCCGTTTTCAACCGCGAAACGGTAATCGACTCCTGGGAGGGCCGGTTCAAGGAGAAGATCGCCCCCGGTGCGATGAAGAAGTCGTTTAGGGAGAACCCCCCGCGTGTTCAGTTCGACCACGGACACCACCCGCTGATCGGGTCCATCCCAATTGGGTCGGTCGAGGATGTCCGCGAGGAGGTCGACCCGGTTCTCGCGCCCGAAGGCGGCGCCCATGTCATCGCACGCTTGCACGACAACTGGCTGATCCAGCCTGTCCGTGACGCGATCGCGTCGGGCTCGGTCGATGGTATGTCGTTCCGGTTCAGCGTGGTCCGCGAAGAGTGGCACGAGGCTGACGGCAAGAAGGTCACCGACCCCGAGAAGCTGCGCGACTTGCTGCGGCGCACATGGAACGAAGACGTCCCCGATGACGAACTCCTGGTCCGCACTCTGAAGGAACTCCGCGTCCCCGAACTCGGCCCCGTTGTGTGGCCGGCATACGGGGACACCTCGGTCGCCGTCCGGTCACAGACTCTCACCATCGATCTGGCCCGGCTCAACGACCCGGCCCAGCGGTCAAAGCTTGCCCAGGCCGTCCTCATGACGGACCAGGCAGAAGTCGATACCGAGACGCCGCAACCCACCGTGAAGGCCGGGGAGCACGTCGAGGTTCGGAACGACCCGCCGCCGATCACCACACCCGTGGCCGAGACGCACGAGTTGACGGCACGGCACTTTGCCCGGCTCTCCGAGCTGGAGCAAGTGCGACACACCCTGACCACTCTCACAAAAGGAGAATCCTCATGACTGAGGAAATCAAGACGGGCGTGACGCTGACTCACTCGCAGTCGGTGACTCGCCTCGCAGAACTCGGCGCCGAACTCGAGCGGCTCGGCGCCATCGCACAGGAAGACATCACCCCCGAGCAGGAGGTGGAGTTCGCCGACCTGCGCGAAACCTTCAAGAAGGTCGACCTGCACCGCAAGCAGTTGGAGCGCTCGGCTGAACTGGCCGAGATCCGCAGCATGGCGCAGGGCCTCAATGGCGGGCGCCTCCTGGGTGGGTCGACGTCGTCGAGTTCCGACTACGACCGCGACTCGATTCTCGAGCCCGACTCGGTCGAGGACCACCGGTTCAAGAACCCGTGGGACCTGACTGAGGTTCGCACCTATGGCCGCTCGACGGAGGAGACCGGTCAGGAGCTGCGCTCGCGCGCAATGTCGGCCATCGAGAAGATGCCGGTGGCGAATGACAAGGTCCGCGAGGCTGCGATGGACATCTTGGAGAACCGGTCGGACAACCCGACCAAGCTCGCCAAGCAGATCCTGTTGACCTCCTCGCCCGCCTACATGCGGGCGTGGTCGAAGATGGCCAACAACGCTCCGCAGACCCTCACTACGGACGAGTCGCGGGCAATGGACGAGGTTCGCGCCATGTCGCTGACCGATGCTGCTGGTGGCTTCCTGGTGCCTTTCCAGTTGGACCCCACCGTGATCATCACCTCAGCCGGGTCACGCAACGACATCCGTCAGGCTGCTCGTCAGGTCGTCGCAACCGGCGACGTTTGGAACGGCGTCTCGGCGGCTGCGGTTTCGTGGTCGTGGGACGCTGAGGCCGCTGAGGTCTCGGATGACGCGCCCACGTTCGCACAGCCGGCCATCCCGATCTTCAAGGCGGCCGGTTTCGTGCCCACCTCGATCGAGGCTTACGAGGACATGGCAAACGCTGCCCAGGAAGTTGGGCGCCTGCTCGCGCAGGGCAAGGACGACCTTGAAGCCGTGGCATTCGTTACCGGCAACGGCACCACGGCGCCGACGGGGATCGTGACTGCTCTCACTGGCACCGCGTCGGAGATCAGCGCGGCGGCTGACGACACGTTCGCGATCGCGGACGTGTACACGCTGGAGGGCGCTCTCCCGGCCCGCTACCGGTCGAATGCCTCGTGGTTGGCGAACAACTCGATCTACAACCTGATCCGCCGCTTCGACACTTCCGGTGGTGGCGGGTTCTGGACGAACCTGAACGACGGTCGCCCCCCGCAGCTCTTGGGTCGGCGCGCTCTGGAGGCCGAGGCGATGGACGGCACGGTCACCACTTCCGGTGCGGTCTCGAACTTCGTCGCGGTCTACGGCGATTTCAGCAACTACGTGATCGCTGACCGGATCGGCATGACCGTCGAGTTCATCCCGCACCTGTTCCACGTTTCGAACAACCGCCCCAGCGGATCTCGCGGCTGGTACGCCCACTACCGGGTCGGGGCCGACTCGGTGGCGGACAACGCGTTCAGGATGCTCGACGTCCCGTCTGCTGCCTGACGCACCAAGAGAGAGGGGCGCCCGACCGGGCGCCCCTCTCTCACCCCCACCCAGCGAAGGGAACCACCCCATGTCTGCACCCACACTCCTGCGCGTCCGCGAATCATTCGCGTACATGGTGGGCAACTACCCCGACGTGCTGCGTACCGGCGACGTCGTGTCGAGCGACCACCCTGCCGTCAAGGGTCGCGCGGACAAGTTCGAGCCGGTTACCACCGACAACGCTCTACTGCGTGACCCGAACGCCGCGCTGGTCCAGGCATCCGGCGTCATCGAGCAGGCCACATCAGCGCCCGGCGAGAGGCGGTCCGTGAGCAGGCCGCGCAAGCGCGTTGCGAAGAAGGCTGCACCCAAGAAGGCAGTCGATGTCAGTCCTAACGCTGACTGACGCGAAGTCCTACCTGCGGATCACTGACGGCAAGTACGACAGGGACCTCCAGGACGTCATCGACGGCGCCGAGGCCACCATAGCGAAGAAGTGCGGCCCACTGTCGGTGGTCGCACGGACAGAACGCCTGTCTGGTGGTGGCTATGGCTTGGTGTTGCGATACACGCCGGTCATCTCCCTGACCAGCGTCACCCCTGTTGGTGGCACGGCGTACACCATTGGTGACTTGATGGTGGACCCCACGTCCGGCGTCGTCGAGTGGGTCTACGGCCCCTCCGGGTTCCAATCCGGCCGCTATGACGTCACGTACTCCTCAGGTCGCGCATCCTGTCCTGACGACCTACTGCTGGCCGTCAAAGAGCTGGTCCGTCACCTGTGGACCCCCCAGCGCGGCCCGACCGTGCAAGCCTCCCCCACCCCGGGGCCTGGCTACCTGCTCCCCAATCGCGTGCAGGAACTGATGGGGCCACACGTCCAGGTCGGGAACTGATGGCAACCTCAGTCGGCCCCAACCTGCTCAAGGCGCTGATCGAGAGCGCAACTGCGCTTCTCCCTGGCGTACTCGTCCTTGACGGCGTCGGCGTCACCAATGACCCAGGCGACTATCTGATGATCGGCGTGGACGACCCGACGAAGCCGGTGCCCACTGCGATCACCAGCACCGAGGAGTTCGGTGCGTTTGGGAGCACCCGGCCGCGCTTCGAGAACGGGTCCGTTTTCATGACGGCGTTCTCGTGGAACGGTGACGCCGACCAAGAGGCCGCCCGCGATGCCGTGTATGCGATCGCCGGCGTGCTGTCCGACTCGGTTCGCCCGAATGACTTGGCCGTGCCTGGGTTGATGTCCCTCGGTTTCGGCGAGTCGAGCGAGTTGCGACAGGCCCAGACCGAGTACGGCGCTGGGGCCGAGCTGTCGTTCAGCGTCAAGTTCCAAGCACAGATCTAGACCGACCCACAAGGAGACCGACCCATGGCCGCACTGACCGCCATTACAGCAACGAACTCGGGGACGCTCGACGCACCCGCTGCCGTTGCTGCTTCCGACACGATCGCCCAGACGATGCTCGGCCCCAATGGCGCGCTCCTCTCGATCATCAACGCTGGCGCTGGCACGGACACCATCACCATCTCTGACGCGGGCCTGACCCCGGCAGGCAACTCCCTGGCGTCGGGCGCGATCACCGGCCTGACGGTCGCCAACGGTGGCGTCTCGAAGGTGTTCCGCATCACGCCCGCCCAGGTGAACGCGTCGACCGGACTCGTCACGGTCACACACAGCCAGCCGTCCGGCGTCACCTACCAGCTCTACGCGATCTGATGAACACCGACGAGAAGATTCTCGCTGGCACCGTGCTCAGGGACTTCGTTCGCACGCTGGGATACGAGCCTGCCGAAGTGAGCAGTCTGGTCGCTACGCCTTTCGACCTGACCGTCAGTGGATGGCGTCACAGCGAGGGTCGGGTGGCTCTCCATGATGGGCACCCCGTCGAGTGGAGCGAGTCGTTCGCAATAGATTGGAGCGCCAACTCATGAACACGTACCGGGCGCTCGACACCGTGGGTGAGCACTACTTCCAGCCGGGCGAGTTCGAGGCTGACCTGTCGCCGTCCGACGAGCGCGACGCGCTGGACTCGGGGCACCTCGAGCTGGTTCCGCGTACCTACCGGCAGTTGTCGAACAACTACGCGGCAGCCAAGCAGGGAGAGACCTTCGAGGCCGCGTTCGTGGTCGAGCAGGAAGCCGCACTGATCTCAGGCGGTCACATCGAGCGGGTTGACCCCGACAAGTTCCCCGCTGGCAACGCGAAGCGTGACGAGTGGGCCACATACGCCCTCAAGCACGGGGCGTCCGAGGACGACCTGCTCAACGAAGACGGGAAGCCGCTCGGTCGAGACGAGCTTCGCGACAAGTTCGGGTCAGCCGACTCCGACGACAACCAGAAAGAGGACTGACCCGTGGCCATTTTCACCTTGACCGATGCCTACATTGCCGTCAATGGCGTAGTGCTGTCGGACCACTCCAACAGTGTCACCGTTGAGGACACCCGCGACTCCGTTGACATCACCGCGTTTGGTGCGTCGTCGAAGGCCATGACGAAGGGGCTCGGTGACGCGAAGATCACGGTCGACTTCTTCCAGGACTTCGCGTCCGGGAAGGTCCACGCGACCCTTCAGCCGCTCATCGGCTCGACGACCGGCGTCACCATCGAGGTCCGTGCTACCAGCTCGGCCCGTTCGGCGACCAACCCTGCCGCCCTCATGACCGGACTGTTGATGAACTACAACATGCTGGCGGGTGGCATCGGTGAGGCGTCGACGATCACCGCCGAGTTCGTGAACTCCGCGAACGCTGGCATGACTTACCTGACGTCGTAAGCCATGGCGACCGAGGTCTCGGTCGAAGAGCCCCGCAGGCTCGCTCTGGTCGCGCGAGTCCTCAAGGACATCGACAAGGCGCAGTCCAAGGGGCTCTCTCGGGGACTGCGCCGCGTCACCACGAAGTTGGAGCAGGACGCCTTGCGGGAAGGTGGACGGCGCCCACCTCGTAGCGGTGGCCTTGCGGCGCGAGTTGCTGCGGCGCAGATGTCTACCGTCCCCATTCATGGGGGGCTCAGCGTCCGTGCTGAAGGCGTAAACAATATGCACCAACTGGCGGGGATCAACGCCGGATGGGTCAGGCACCCCGTCTTTGGTAACCCCAACGTGTGGGTTGCCCAGCGGGTCACGCCCGGTTGGTTCACGGACCCGATGGAGGCCGGTCGGGACGAGGTCACCAGGGCGATGGGTGGGCTGCTCGACGATGTGGCAGCGAACGCCGCACGCAAGATCGGCACCTAGTACCAGCGGACCGACCCCCCTGACCGGGTCGGTCCGCCGCTCAACCGCAATAGGTCGGGAAACACAACAACTGGTCAGGGAGATTCATCATGGCGGCACTCAATCTCAAGATCTACTACATGGACGGCACTGAGGGTGAAGTGAAGTGCACCCTCCTGGCGCAGACCCGTGCAGAACAGGCCGTCCACGGGATCAGCGAAAAGAACGCGATCATGGCAACCGCACGGATGGCCTTTGAGGCTCTCGTCCACCGCAGGCTGATCGATTCCGGTGTCGGATACGAGGAGTGGTTGGGCACCGTCGAGGAGGTAGAGCCCATCGAGGGCACGCCGGTGGACCCTACCCCAGAGGTTCAGCCACCGACACCCTCATCCGACTGAGCCTCAAAACCGGCATCCCATTCGCCGCGCTGTGCCAGGAGTCCGACGAGGTGATCGCCACCTATCAGCGCGCCATCAATGACATGAACAAGGAGGCGCGCAATGGCTGACGCGACTCTTGCGTTCAACATCGTCACGCGTTACCGCGACACGGGGGCAACCGCTGCCGCCCGTGACATGAACAAGCTCAGCCAGTCCGGCTCTCGAATGGGTGGCGCGCTCAAGAGTGCCGCGAAGGTCGGTGCCGTAGCGCTGGGCGTCGGCCTTGTCGCGGTCACCAAGAAGTCGATCACTCTCGAGGCCGAGTTCTCCAAGACCATGAACGTGCTCCAGGCCACGGCTGGGGCGAGTGGCGCGGAGATGAAGTCGCTGTCTGCGCTCGCTATAAAGATGGGTGCCGACACGGCCTTCTCGGCATCTGACGCCAGCGCCGCGATGCTCGAACTGGCACGTGGTGGCATCAAGCCGGCGCAGATCGAGGCCGGCGCGCTTGCCGGAACCATGACGCTTGCCGCCGCTGGGGAACTAGGGATGGCGGATGCTGCGAACATCACCGTGAAGGCGATGGGGCAGTTCAACCTGAAGGGCAAGGATGCGGCGTCTATCGCGGCTGCCTTGGCTGGCGCAGCGAACGCATCGACGTCCAACGTTTCGGAACTATCTCAGGCTCTCGCGGCTGGTGGTCTGGCAGCCGACTCGGTCAACTTCTCGCTACAGGAAACAACGGGCGTCCTGGCGGCGTTTGCCAACAACGGGCTGCGTGGTTCGGACGCCGGCACATCACTGAAGACCATGTTGGACCGCCTACACCCGTCGACAGAGAAGCAGGCTACGGCGCTGGATGACCTGGGTCTGGCAACAGGTAGGTTCGGCTCGGCGTTCATCAAGAACAACGGTGAGTACAAGAGCGCGGCCCAGATTGCGGAACTTCTCCACAACGCGACGGAGGGTCTGTCTGCCTCGCAGCGCAAGGCTGCTATCACCACCATCTTTGGCTCGGACGCCCAGAGGGCCGCGACCATCCTGGCAAAGGAGGGCGGTAAGGGCATCCGGGAGATGACGAAGGCCACCTCTGACCAAGGTTCGGCCCAGCGGGCGGCTGCGGCAAACATGAAGGGGACGGCCGGCGCCCTCGAGGCGATGCGTGGCTCTATCGAGACTGCGATGCTCGCATTTGGGTTGGCGATTCAGCCGCTTACGATTTTTGGAGCCAAGGTTGTCGCCACGATCGCTAACGGCGCCGTCCCGATCATCCAGAAGTTTGGTGACGTGCTGAAGAAGAACCTGGGCCAGATCGACCTCAAGAAGATCACGTCCGGTCTCGGCAGCCTGGACATGTCCGGGTTCGCGGCGTCCTTCGAGGGGCTAGGGCCGGCGTTCTCGAAGCTTGGTGCTGCGATCGGAAAGATTGACTTTGGCGCTCTGCGTGATGCCCTAGGCGAGGGGGTCAGTGACACTATCTCGGTGTTCTCGGTGGCCATCGGGTTCGCTGCTGACCACGTCGACACCCTGGCCAAGTACCTGCCGCTACTCGTCGCCGCGTTCATCGCCTACAAGGCAGCCCAGGGTGCCTCCAACGTAGTCGCGATCGCACACCTCCCGATCCTCGCCGCCCAGGTGGTCGCCAACCTCGCCCTGGCCTCCTCGCAGCGAGCCCTAGCGGCCCAGTTGGCGCTCCTCAATGGCGTCGAGCGGGTTGGGATGCTTACCCGTCTCCGGGCGACTGCTGCCACCGTTGCATCCACCGTCGCAAGCCTCGCTGTCTCGGCCGCAACGAAGGCGTGGGCGGCAACTCAGTGGCTGCTGAACGCCGCCCTGACGGCGAACCCGATCGGCCTTGTGGTGGTCGCCATCGCCCTGTTGGTTGGTGGACTGGTCCTCGCGTACAAGAAGTCTGAGACGTTCCGGAAGATCGTCAACGGTGCTTTCAATGCCGTGAAGAACGTCGCCGTGTCGGTGTTCAACGCCGTGAAGAACGCGGCCGGTGCGGCCTTCGATTGGATTAAGGGCCACTGGAAGTTGATCCTCGCGATCCTCACGGGCCCGTTCGGTATCGCCGTGCTGGTCATCGCGAAGAACTGGTCGAAGATCAAGGACGGCGCAGCCAAGGTGAAGGAGTTCATCACCGACAAGTTCTCTTCTCTCATCGACTGGTTCAAGGGCATCCCCAGCAAGATCACGGCCGCAACCTCCGGTGCGTGGGATGGGCTTAAGAACGGTTTCCGGGGCGTGCTCAACTCGATCATCGGATGGTGGAACAACCTTTCGTTTGGTTTCCCCGGTGTCGATAAGGGCCCGATTCACATCCCCGGCGTGACCATCAGTACCCCGAACATTCCGTACTTGGCTAAGGGCGGCATCGTCAACCGGCCGACGCTGGCCATGATTGGTGAGGCTGGACCCGAGGCCGTGGTGCCGCTTTCTCGTGGCGGTCGTGACTTCGGTGGTGGCGACATCACGATCCCGATCACCCTGCAACTCGAGGGCGAGACCGTGATCCGGGCGATCCTCAAGTATCAGCGGCGCACCGGCAAGACGATCTTGGTGGGCGCATGAGCCTCCCCACTTACAAGGTGGAGGCCGCGTTCACCACCCTGCCACTCGACCCTGCGCCTGCGTGGGTGGACATCACCAGTTACGTCCTGTACGCCAACGGTGTCAGCATCCAGCGCGGTCGTGGTGACGAGTTCGAGCTGATCGGGCCGTCGTCGCTGTCGCTGATGTTGAACAACAAGGATGGTCGGTTCTCCCCGGACAACCCGAGCAGCGTGTACTACCCGAACGTGAAGAAGGGTCGCCTGATCCGCGTGTCTGCGGCCGGTGTTCCTCGGTTCACGGGGTATGTCGACTCGTGGAGGACGACGTGGCCCGGTGGCAACAGTGCTTCGTCGTATGTCGACGTTCGGGCTATGTCGCGGATGGCGAACCTGAGGCGTGGGGCTGAGCT
>JBFXJP010000016.1:5656-12725 GCA_050174775.1 Phycisphaerales bacterium | reverse complement strand
TGACAGTGCTTTTTAACAAATTGGAAAAGCCTAGCCAGCGACGTCGATTTGTTGGTGGCTTTTTTGTTGAACTTTTTCTGTCCTGATTTCATGGGATTAGAGGAAGTGCGTTCCCGCACACGCGGGGATGAACCGAATACCCGGCAGATCGAGTGCCGTGCCGCATGGCGTTCCCCGCACACGCGGGGATGAACCGTCAGGTAATCCTCGGCCCGGTACTTACCCATAGCGTTCCCCGCACACGCGGGGATGAACCGCCCGGTCAATATACCCTTGACCGGGCTTGGAGGCGTTCCCCGCACACGCGGGGATGAACCGGCCGCAACAGGGTCAGCGCCAGCAAGCTCGGCGCGTTCCCCGCACACGCGGGGATGAACCGGTTCTCCAGCTCGATCTCGGCCTGCTTGATGGGCGTTCCCCGCACACGCGGGGATGAACCGGTTTGCTTCTACCAGAGACGCCAGCGGTTGGGGCGTTCCCCGCACACGCGGGGATGAACCGAATCGGGCCCCACAAAACGCGGCATAAAGACGGCGTTCCCCGCACACGCGGGGATGAACCGCCATAGCAGCCGCCGACTGTGAAACCGATCCAGCGTTCCCCGCACACGCGGGGATGAACCGATTTCAGCGCCTTGGGGGCCGAAGCGGGCGGAGCGTTCCCCGCACACGCGGGGATGAACCGGCGCGCTTGAATCCGTCCCAGGCCTCATCTGAGCGTTCCCCGCACACGCGGGGATGAACCGACGGATTGGTCGAATACAAATGCCAGGAAATCGCGTTCCCCGCACACGCGGGGATGAACCGGCCAAGCATCTACCCACAGCAGCACAGACGGAGCGTTCCCCGCACACGCGGGGATGAACCGGCCGTTGACTGTTGCGCCGGCTCCCAGGGCCAGCGTTCCCCGCACACGCGGGGATGAACCGGCTTTCGCCTGCGCGTATTGCAGCAGGTCCTGGCGTTCCCCGCACACGCGGGGATGAACCGGCGCTGTACAAATCCCGCTCAGTCTCGCGCACGCGTTCCCCGCACACGCGGGGATGAACCGGATTATTGCCGGTGACGACGCCACCCCCGCGAGCGTTCCCCGCACACGCGGGGATGAACCGCCGAGTTCGAGGGCATTGTTGGCGAGTGGCGCGCGTTCCCCGCACACGCGGGGATGAACCGGTGGTGCGGGTCAGGGTGTCGGTCGCCGCATCGCGTTCCCCGCACACGCGGGGATGAACCGCAGCGTCTTGGCCCAGCGGAGAGGGAGCATACGCGTTCCCCGCACACGCGGGGATGAACCGCTGCACTGGGTAGCCGACGTAAAGCGGGGTAAGCGTTCCCCGCACACGCGGGGATGAACCGGCCCCATGCAAATGCGGCGCGCCACAGAGAAAGCGTTCCCCGCACACGCGGGGATGAACCGGCATGTGACGTGATCTAGCGTGGCAACATAAAGCGTTCCCCGCACACGCGGGGATGAACCGGATATCGTATCCAATTGCGACGAACCGCCGATGCGTTCCCCGCACACGCGGGGATGAACCGTAGTACGGGCGGCCGCACATGGCCGCGTAGTCGCGTTCCCCGCACACGCGGGGATGAACCGTTTTGGCCGCCGTGGAAACTGGGCTGTTCGACGCGTTCCCCGCACACGCGGGGATGAACCGCCGATGAATATGGCCCGGCCATCCGGGCCGCTGCGTTCCCCGCACACGCGGGGATGAACCGTATTGCCGGCATCTTTGATCAGTGCCGAAACAGCGTTCCCCGCACACGCGGGGATGAACCGCGGTATTTACGCCCTGTTAGATCGATTCGTCGGCGTTCCCCGCACACGCGGGGATGAACCGTCTGCTTCCCAAGGAGGGCGGCGCGCGAACCAGCGTTCCCCGCACACGCGGGGATGAACCGGTGGCTGGACTGTGCCGATCTGGAACCCGAAGGCGTTCCCCGCACACGCGGGGATGAACCGCGGCAACACGAAAACTGGTAGCCCTCAATCGCGCGTTCCCCGCACACGCGGGGATGAACCGTCTCCAATGTGGTGCCGCTCCATCGCGTGCTCGCGTTCCCCGCACACGCGGGGATGAACCGGGGTGGGACGTGGCGGATGCGCTGATTGTGGAGCGTTCCCCGCACACGCGGGGATGAACCGTGGCGGCGTATTTGCGCGTGCAGTGGCGGGTAGCGTTCCCCGCACACGCGGGGATGAACCGGCGGAGGGGAGCTTGCCGCCCGCGGCAGTGATGCGTTCCCCGCACACGCGGGGATGAACCGGATTTCTATCAGGTGATCCAGGGCTGCTGGGGGCGTTCCCCGCACACGCGGGGATGAACCGCCTGGCCGGATCTGCTCCCACCGCGTACTCCAGCGTTCCCCGCACACGCGGGGATGAACCGATGATTGGACTTGTTACTGGCTGACTTCGGCGGCGTTCCCCGCACACGCGGGGATGAACCGCCTCCAACATCAGTTCACGCACGATAGTGGCCGCGTTCCCCGCACACGCGGGGATGAACCGGCGTTGAACGGCTCGATAATGCGTTCGGTGATGCGTTCCCCGCACACGCGGGGATGAACCGTACTCCGCCGCAATACGCGCGGTTTCTGCCGAGGCGTTCCCCGCACACGCGGGGATGAACCGCATTACCGAAAGAGCAGCAACGAGTGCGGGAGGCGTTCCCCGCACACGCGGGGATGAACCGTCGGCAATCAGCTTGACGTGGGTGTCGCCCAGCGCGTTCCCCGCACACGCGGGGATGAACCGCCTTCGCTACAAGTTCGTTGCCCACCCTGAATGCGTTCCCCGCACACGCGGGGATGAACCGGTTATCCGGGCTACGCCCCGGGCGTGAGTCCGGCGTTCCCCGCACACGCGGGGATGAACCGGCGGCCAGGGTGATCAGCTCGAACACCACCGGGCGTTCCCCGCACACGCGGGGATGAACCGTTGTGGCCTACTGGGCTGCGGCAATGGCGTCCGCGTTCCCCGCACACGCGGGGATGAACCGGGGGTATTATGATGGGGAACTGTATCGGGAATGCGTTCCCCGCACACGCGGGGATGAACCGACGGGTTATGCTGGCTACGCGGCCAAGGGCGCGCGTTCCCCGCACACGCGGGGATGAACCGGTGGGAAATTATTTTCTGACGGCGGCGGACCGGCGTTCCCCGCACACGCGGGGATGAACCGTTGGGTTTTTGATTTATTTCAGTAATGCCATTGCGTTCCCCGCACACGCGGGGATGAACCGAAACTACCGACCGCCGCCATGGTGATCGGGTAGCGTTCCCCGCACACGCGGGGATGAACCGGACATGATGCGCGAGCAAATGTACCGCCAACAAGCGTTCCCCGCACACGCGGGGATGAACCGTTTCGATGATCCGAAAACGTTCGGTAAATTCTGCGTTCCCCGCACACGCGGGGATGAACCGCCGGTTCGATCGCGTTCGCACTGACTCTGCCGGCGTTCCCCGCACACGCGGGGATGAACCGCTCAAATTGAAGCTGCCGCATTGCGCGAAGCGGCGTTCCCCGCACACGCGGGGATGAACCGTGTGGCGATATGCCTGGACGTTGTATGTGTTAGCGTTCCCCGCACACGCGGGGATGAACCGGCCCTGGGGGCCGGCGCAACAGTCAACGGCTCGCGTTCCCCGCACACGCGGGGATGAACCGCCATCTTCAGTGAAATCGTACGCGCCGCCGACGCGTTCCCCGCACACGCGGGGATGAACCGCCTTGATGCCGGTGCACTTCGAGAGCCGCGACGCGTTCCCCGCACACGCGGGGATGAACCGTCGTTTTGTTGCGGGGCATCGCGGCATCGGCAGCGTTCCCCGCACACGCGGGGATGAACCGACATCCGAAGATGGTGCTGGGTGCCCGTGTTTGCGTTCCCCGCACACGCGGGGATGAACCGGTAGGCGATGCACTTCCAGTTCCCGGACCCCAGCGTTCCCCGCACACGCGGGGATGAACCGGCAACAGGGCGTTGCGGATCCGCCTCCAGGTAGCGTTCCCCGCACACGCGGGGATGAACCGACGCGGATTGACCAAGCGTGCTCGCCCTGCCGGCGTTCCCCGCACACGCGGGGATGAACCGGCATTCGCCGCTCCGGTGATTTGCTGGGACTGGCGTTCCCCGCACACGCGGGGATGAACCGGTCACGCAGATCGAAACCAAACCGGAGGGGACGCGTTCCCCGCACACGCGGGGATGAACCGGTGCAGTACGCTCAGAACAATCCCGAGGGCGGGCGTTCCCCGCACACGCGGGGATGAACCGTTGCACCTGAATCAGCCAATCGCACCATCAAAGCGTTCCCCGCACACGCGGGGATGAACCGGTGTCGTAGAGGATGTGCGCCGGGTTCATTGCGCGTTCCCCGCACACGCGGGGATGAACCGGCGGATCCGCGCCTGGCCGTGCTGCCGGTGTCGCGTTCCCCGCACACGCGGGGATGAACCGCGTTGCTCATGATCGGCCATCGCGCGCGCGACGCGTTCCCCGCACACGCGGGGATGAACCGGGGGACTGCAACCCGCTGACGCTCACGTTGGGGCGTTCCCCGCACACGCGGGGATGAACCGGCGCCGTTTGGGTCCGCGGTAATCCATACCGAGCGTTCCCCGCACACGCGGGGATGAACCGAATGTGGTGGCCTCCGTTGACTGGGATGATGAGCGTTCCCCGCACACGCGGGGATGAACCGCGCTGGGTATCACGCCCTCGGCGGTCTATCAGGCGTTCCCCGCACACGCGGGGATGAACCGTTTCAACCGCGTTCGCCAATTCGCGTTCGAAAGCGTTCCCCGCACACGCGGGGATGAACCGCTGATGGTCTCGCCGTAGGTCGCCACGGCTACGCGTTCCCCGCACACGCGGGGATGAACCGTCAAACCCGGCCAGCCCCGATCCGGCGCCGATGCGTTCCCCGCACACGCGGGGATGAACCGGTGAGAGGACGTGAGATAAATCAGGGGGGAGAGCGTTCCCCGCACACGCGGGGATGAACCGGCGAACGGTGGCTGCACGATCACCCGTTCACCGCGTTCCCCGCACACGCGGGGATGAACCGAGCGCATCGCGTTTGCACAGGGCAGCGCGGTGGCGTTCCCCGCACACGCGGGGATGAACCGGATGCGACGTAGGGGAATGGCACGGGACGTAGGCGTTCCCCGCACACGCGGGGATGAACCGCCATCCACCGGACTCCGATTCCACCGCACCCGGCGTTCCCCGCACACGCGGGGATGAACCGGTGATCTGCTCTTCGAGCCGCCGGCGCCGGTCGCGTTCCCCGCACACGCGGGGATGAACCGGAGGTGCGCATCGCGGCCCACAAAGTGACCGGGCGTTCCCCGCACACGCGGGGATGAACCGTACGACGATTTGCCTGCACCCGGCGCGCCGGTGCGTTCCCCGCACACGCGGGGATGAACCGTGCTGGGCGATCTGCCGATCCTGACCGACGACGCGTTCCCCGCACACGCGGGGATGAACCGCACCCAAGCGCTCCCCCAACAAGGAACGCGAGGCGTTCCCCGCACACGCGGGGATGAACCGGTCTCCAGGGTCGCGCCACCGACTACGGCGAGGCGTTCCCCGCACACGCGGGGATGAACCGCTCTTGACTAACACCAGCGGCCAGCAGGTGGAGCGTTCCCCGCACACGCGGGGATGAACCGAAGTCTTGCGGGCGTGGATCGTCCCCGACGAAGCGTTCCCCGCACACGCGGGGATGAACCGTTTTCAATTGGTTTGTCTCCGATGATAAGATGGCGTTCCCCGCACACGCGGGGATGAACCGCCCGGAGCGTAGCCCGGATAACCCTGCGTGCCGCGTTCCCCGCACACGCGGGGATGAACCGTATCTTGAGGGGTATCAAATTGCGCTCGCGCTGCGTTCCCCGCACACGCGGGGATGAACCGCAGCTTTCTGACCTGCAATCGACGACGCGCGAGCGTTCCCCGCACACGCGGGGATGAACCGTTTGCCGTGCCGGGCAACGACGCGCCGCGCGAGCGTTCCCCGCACACGCGGGGATGAACCGCATGAACCGGGACGCGGTGCCCGATTTGATTAGCGTTCCCCGCACACGCGGGGATGAACCGTTCCGCCAGGCCACCATTCGTTGGTGTCGAAGGCGTTCCCCGCACACGCGGGGATGAACCGGTGGGCGGTACCGGGGCAGGTCGGCTGGGACGGCGTTCCCCGCACACGCGGGGATGAACCGGCAAACCCACCCTCAACCGGCACGATTTGATGGCGTTCCCCGCACACGCGGGGATGAACCGCTGTGTGTTGGCGAGATTGACGCCGTGGAAATGCGTTCCCCGCACACGCGGGGATGAACCTGACGGCCCTGGCGTCCCTGGTGGCGGCCATGGCGCGTTCCCCGCACACGCGGGGATGAACCGGTTTTTTTGATGTGGCGGACTATTGCCGCCACGCGTTCCCCGCACACGCGGGGATGAACCGTCGGCGGATATTCCCGCCCAGGTTCGTCAGCTGCGTTCCCCGCACACGCGGGGATGAACCGTTCGCGGCACCAGCAACGGGCGCCGGGATCGTGCGTTCCCCGCACACGCGGGGATGAACCGCCGATTAAGGTCATCGCCAGTAACCCACGACAGCGTTCCCCGCACACGCGGGGATGAACCGAATCCGGGTATCACGTCGTTGTTGCCGGACGGGCGTTCCCCGCACACGCGGGGATGAACCGCGTTTCGAATCGGGGTGCTGATCGATGCCGAAGCGTTCCCCGCACACGCGGGGATGAACCGGCTGAGCGCTCAATATAGCGCGCGGGTGGCACGCGTTCCCCGCACACGCGGGGATGAACCGTCGATATTTCCCAGCACGCGCCGGGCGCATTCGCGTTCCCCGCACACGCGGGGATGAACCGTTTGGCCTTCTCAATGATGGCCCCATGCAAATGCGTTCCCCGCACACGCGGGGATGAACCGTGGTGCCGCTGCATCGCGTGCTCGAAGCCAAGGCGTTCCCCGCACACGCGGGGATGAACCGAGTTTTACTTGCCTGCTCCCCGAGCTGGGCGCGCGTT
>JBFXJP010000016.1:0-5556 GCA_050174775.1 Phycisphaerales bacterium | reverse complement strand
GCGTTCCCCGCACACGCGGGGATGAACCGTGGTGCCGCTGCATCGCGTGCTCGAAGCCAAGGCGTTCCCCGCACACGCGGGGATGAACCGAGTTTTACTTGCCTGCTCCCCGAGCTGGGCGCGCGTTCCCCGCACACGCGGGGATGAACCGGATATTCCGGCTGCCGCAGCACCCCGGGATGGGCGTTCCCCGCACACGCGGGGATGAACCGTCGATGCAGCAGGGCGCGTAAGCGCAGCGGATGCGTTCCCCGCACACGCGGGGATGAACCTGTCGGGATCGTGGCGCGGCGCTGATTGCACGAGCGTTCCCCGCACACGCGGGGATGAACCGTTGACCGTTGCGGCGCTGGCAATCGATACCGCGCGTTCCCCGCACACGCGGGGATGAACCGGCCTATATCCTGATCGGTGGCGCGTTGCTGGCGCGTTCCCCGCACACGCGGGGATGAACCGGCTTGCGCTCGACTTCTGTGGCATCGGGAGGCGCGTTCCCCGCACACGCGGGGATGAACCGGCGCTTGAGGCAGAGTGGCGCGCATCAAGTTGGCGTTCCCCGCACACGCGGGGATGAACCGGGTGGTTGACTAGCGTTTAGCAATACGGTATAGCGTTCCCCGCACACGCGGGGATGAACCCAATCCACCGCCAATCCCGCCCGCCGCAGAACCGCGTTCCCCGCACACGCGGGGATGAACCGGGGATTACCAAGACGGTGATTTCTCCGCGCCGGCGTTCCCCGCACACGCGGGGATGAACCGTGCGGCGGCTTCCTGCTCGCGTTTGTCCGCCCGCGTTCCCCGCACACGCGGGGATGAACCGAATCAACAAAGGCGCTCGGCTTGAGTTGGCTGGCGTTCCCCGCACACGCGGGGATGAACCGGCGAGGCTATATAGCTAACTATGTGGGCTCAAGCGTTCCCCGCACACGCGGGGATGAACCGGCCACGGTTCGAACTGCCGCGCAAAAAGCGGCGCGTTCCCCGCACACGCGGGGATGAACCGGCACCGGGCTCGCGACCGCGAATAGCTATGGTGCGTTCCCCGCACACGCGGGGATGAACCGGAGGGTTCAAGCGATGGCTAACATGGGCTACTGCGTTCCCCGCACACGCGGGGATGAACCGTAACCATCGGCAATGCACGGTTGATACTGGCTGCGTTCCCCGCACACGCGGGGATGAACCGGCACACGCATCCGGCTGGCCCGCCAAGGATAGGCGTTCCCCGCACACGCGGGGATGAACCGGTCACACCCCCGCCTGGGCAAGCCATTCATCCGCGTTCCCCGCACACGCGGGGATGAACCGCTGAAGCGCGGTTTATCGGAACCGTGCCGGATGCGTTCCCCGCACACGCGGGGATGAACCGGTGGTCCAGCTCCTGACAAAAAGGTGGTCCAGGCGTTCCCCGCACACGCGGGGATGAACCGCCGACGACACCGACGTGCTGGCATTCGCGCGAGCGTTCCCCGCACACGCGGGGATGAACCGTGCCGTTCGGAAATGGCGCGTGGACGCCGGCAGCGTTCCCCGCACACGCGGGGATGAACCGGCTGACTGGGACAAAGTGGTTGGCCGGGTGCGGCGTTCCCCGCACACGCGGGGATGAACCGCCGAATTGGCAGGTGCTCCCGGTAATTACGCCGCGTTCCCCGCACACGCGGGGATGAACCGGTGGTCGCGTTCGGTCGGCTGGCCGAGATTATGCGTTCCCCGCACACGCGGGGATGAACCGCGGACAACAAAGCACTTTCCAAGCTGAACCGGGCGTTCCCCGCACACGCGGGGATGAACCGGCGCTTCTTGAGGCGCTGTACGCTCTTTCCCGGCGTTCCCCGCACACGCGGGGATGAACCGATTGTTCTGCTTCCCGCTCTCGGCCTGCTGGGGCGTTCCCCGCACACGCGGGGATGAACCGGTATAATTTGAGCGTCCGCATCGTGTGGCCTCGCGTTCCCCGCACACGCGGGGATGAACCGGATCATCCGGAGGCGAGCGGATGCGCGTCGCTGCGTTCCCCGCACACGCGGGGATGAACCGGATCATCCGGAGGCGAGCGGATGCGCGTCGCTGCGTTCCCCGCACACGCGGGGATGAACCGGGGGACAGCGGCGTGGATAATCAGCGGCAGGAGCGTTCCCCGCACACGCGGGGATGAACCGACGTTTGATCGAATCCGCTTTCGATTACCCCGGCGTTCCCCGCACACGCGGGGATGAACCGTTTTTACCTTGCCTTCCACTTCGGCGGTCACGGCGTTCCCCGCACACGCGGGGATGAACCGCTGATCGTCGCTGCGCGGTTTGGCAGGGTTGAGCGTTCCCCGCACACGCGGGGATGAACCGGCAAAAGGCGGCATTCGAGGCCGCTGGACTGTGCGTTCCCCGCACACGCGGGGATGAACCGCCGCTCCGTGCCCGGTGTCACCGTATGCATTGGCGTTCCCCGCACACGCGGGGATGAACCGCTCACAGGGGCTTGTTACCTTCGTCGCTGCGGGCGTTCCCCGCACACGCGGGGATGAACCGCCGATGGGTCCGTCGAGTGGGAGAGCTTGCGAGCGTTCCCCGCACACGCGGGGATGAACCGTTATTGCGAGCCCGGGCGCGACAGGTACGCGCGCGTTCCCCGCACACGCGGGGATGAACCGCAGACTTTTCAGGTCACCGCCGCACACATTCTGCGTTCCCCGCACACGCGGGGATGAACCGGCGTTGTAGATCGCCAGCCCGTCCATCACCACGCGTTCCCCGCACACGCGGGGATGAACCGCCTGACCTTGACGGTGGTGGCGGCCGATGCGGGCGTTCCCCGCACACGCGGGGATGAACCGTGACCTATTTCGATCCCGAGAAAAAAGAGACCGCGTTCCCCGCACACGCGGGGATGAACCGTGGGTTCCGGCCAAGTGCGCAAGATCCTCTCGGCGTTCCCCGCACACGCGGGGATGAACCGGTGGCGCACCTGTTTGAGTTTTTCGGGCGCCGGCGTTCCCCGCACACGCGGGGATGAACCGTCAACTTTTGCACCGAGCGCCGGATTCTTCGGGCGTTCCCCGCACACGCGGGGATGAACCGCCGTCGATCTCGTGCACGGGGTTGATCCAGGGGCGTTCCCCGCACACGCGGGGATGAACCGATTGCGTTGTGCAGGCCTGGTATTCGGGCGTGGCGTTCCCCGCACACGCGGGGATGAACCGTGGTCGGGCCGGTCCGGCTAGTGTCGTGCGGCGCGTTCCCCGCACACGCGGGGATGAACCGGATTTGCGTTCTTCGGCGGCGCAAGCGTAAGCGCGTTCCCCGCACACGCGGGGATGAACCGTCGGCGTCAAGTTCATCAATGCGGCTTGTCGCGCGTTCCCCGCACACGCGGGGATGAACCGGCAATCTCGGCCGTCGCCATCGACGGTGGCAAGCGTTCCCCGCACACGCGGGGATGAACCGGATTCGGACCAACGCCAAACTCGCCGACATCAGCGTTCCCCGCACACGCGGGGATGAACCGCGTTGGCCGCTTTTCGGACTTGCGCGCTTTGCGCGTTCCCCGCACACGCGGGGATGAACCGCAAGCAACGCGGCAAGCGCTGATTTTGTGTCAGCGTTCCCCGCACACGCGGGGATGAACCGATGGGCGGAGTCCGGCTTTCCGCAGTGCTTGCGCGTTCCCCGCACACGCGGGGATGAACCGGAAATCGCGCCCGTCTTTCGTCGTGATTTTTCGCGTTCCCCGCACACGCGGGGATGAACCCGCGTAAATGGGAACTTGAGTTGCGGCAGATACGCGTTCCCCGCACACGCGGGGATGAACCGCCGCCGGCCTGACCCACATCAGCGTCGCCGATGCGTTCCCCGCACACGCGGGGATGAACCGCCTTTGAATGTGCTGTAGTCGGTCACCAGCGTGCGTTCCCCGCACACGCGGGGATGAACCGCTGTCGGTCAACACGTTGTTTGGCGGTGCCGGGCGTTCCCCGCACACGCGGGGATGAACCGGCCCGGCGTATCCTGGTCGACGGCCTGTCTGCGCGTTCCCCGCACACGCGGGGATGAACCCACCCGCCACTGCACGCGGAAATACGCCGCTACGCGTTCCCCGCACACGCGGGGATGAACCGCTTTATGCCACCGCGCGGGCGCCGGGTGGGAAGCGTTCCCCGCACACGCGGGGATGAACCGGCCTGCGGCGACCAGGCGGAATCACCGAGGGCGCGTTCCCCGCACACGCGGGGATGAACCGTGACGAAAAAGGTGCGCATGTGGGACAAGGGCGCGTTCCCCGCACACGCGGGGATGAACCGGCGTCCGTTTGGTGGTCGGCAGGTGCTGGCGTGCGTTCCCCGCACACGCGGGGATGAACCGTTGGTGTAGGCGAGCACCGCGTCCTTGCCCCAGCGTTCCCCGCACACGCGGGGATGAACCGGCGACCGAGACCGACCCGCACTGGCAGGCCATGCGTTCCCCGCACACGCGGGGATGAACCGTAGGCGGTGGCCCACGAAATGCCGATCTGGCGGCGTTCCCCGCACACGCGGGGATGAACCGTCCTCCGGCGAGGCGGGCCAGGTGCCGGGGCGGCGTTCCCCGCACACGCGGGGATGAACCGCCTGATCCGCGCATCACCGGGCTGTTCCATGAGCGTTCCCCGCACACGCGGGGATGAACCGAGGGTTGGGATTACCAGCCCGGCGCCAGCGTGGCGTTCCCCGCACACGCGGGGATGAACCGGCGTCCTGGGCCGGCCCGCCGGTGGCGGCGGCGCGTTCCCCGCACACGCGGGGATGAACCGATCTTGCCGCCACGCACCGCAACCGGCACATAGCGTTCCCCGCACACGCGGGGATGAACCGGCGATCGCGGCCAAAGCGGCCAAGGCGGCAGGGCGTTCCCCGCACACGCGGGGATGAACCGAACACCACCAGGTCGGGCACCGGCGTCGCGAGGCGTTCCCCGCACACGCGGGGATGAACCGATTTATCCTCCTGGTGCGTTCGGAGCCAGTGGGCGTTCCCCGCACACGCGGGGATGAACCGTGAGATCTAAATATTTAAAGCTCTAGTTCTAGGCGTTCCCCGCACACGCGGGGATGAACCGCCTGGACTGCGCACAAAGTCGATACCGATAACGCGTTCCCCGCACACGCGGGGATGAACCGTAACGCGACAAAGCGCGCGGCCCGGGCGTATAGCGTTCCCCGCACACGCGGGGATGAACCGATCCGGGAGAACCGCGAAGGCTGGCCGCGCCGGCGTTCCCCGCACACGCGGGGATGAACCGGTTGCCGCGAGGATTGCAGAGCTTTCGGCAATGCGTTCCCCGCACACGCGGGGATGAACCGCGTTTTCCTCGCGGGTCGGTCCGATGGTCGCCGCGTTCCCCGCACACGCGGGGATGAACCGTGATGCTCATCACCACTACACATTTCCGCTCGGCGTTCCCCGCACACGCGGGGATGAACCGGCGGTGTTGTGGCGCGGCCTGAATGACTGGGAGCGTTCCCCGCACACGCGGGGATGAACCGAATATTGGGACGACAGCGATATGAGATTTTTCGCGTT
>JBFXJP010000015.1:0-13214 GCA_050174775.1 Phycisphaerales bacterium | reverse complement strand
TGCCTTACGACGGGACTCTGAGTACGTCATGAGGTGGTGGTCGAAGAACCCGCGGCGCAACCACCCCTCCACACCGCCCTTGGAGTCGAGCACGGCACCCACGTCGGACCACCACGCATCGGCCTGGCCACCGAACACGACGTCGAACACCGCCCGCACTCGCGCCGTCAGATCCAGCTCATGCCCTGGATCGTCGACCAACACTGGTGAGGGCTCCAGCAGATAGCCCTCGGGAGGCGACAACAGTGGTCGACCGTCCTCGCCGGTCAGCGTCCCCGGCGAACACACCGGCAGCGGATCAAACGGATCCGGCTCCCCCGGCCACGCACGATCACCCATCGCGAGGCGCACATCGAACCGGCCGACCGCAACGCCAACCGCCCACGACACCAACCCCGCTGCCAACCCCACGGGATCCAGCTCGACCTCGGACTCAGCCTCGTCGTCGTCGTCCGAGCCGTCGTCACCCGGCAATTGGTCGTCGCTGTCGCTGGCCTCAGTTCCTTGGGTGATCGCCCGCCGATCCTCCTCCGAGATGCCATACAGCTCGAAGCACAGCTCATCGATCTCCAACTGCACCCGACCCAACTCAGCCTCGACCTCCGCGACTCGGTCCCCCCACACAGCCACACGCAGTCCCAAGCTTGAACCGCCCACCTGCAACACCGCCGGCACCACGAACGCATGCGACACCTCAACCACAGTGTCCAAAGAACGACGAGCCGACCACCCTCGGCGAGCCAGCTCACCAAGTCGCTCGGAGTCCGACGCCGCAATCTGTGGCGTCGGCGTCCGTTGCAGGAGTCCAGACTCGTACTGAACGCCGCCGACCTTACCTGCAAAGAGCTTCATCAAACTGTCGAACGGCGCTGAGTTCATGACGGCGAGCCACGCGGGCAACTGCGACCGGGGAGCGAAGGCCATCTTGCCAGCAATTGAGAACGCGCTACCTGCCGGCACGGCTTGCGCAGAGAAGGTAATACCCCTTAGCGGCCATGTCACACCCGCCGTTCCATACGAGTCCGTGTTGGTGATGCGTTTGCTCCAGTGATCGACACCAGGACGGCTCTCAGCAAACGCCTTCATCTCGCTTCCTTCGCGCGCCCACGAAACGATGGCGTAAAGATCCCGATAGAAGCGCGCGAAAGCGCCTCCCTTCGCAATCGGCAGCCAGCTTGAACCTTCGACTACTGTGGCGGCGACCTCGCACCAGCCCCTAATGAACCTAAAATCATCTGACGTGGCAAGACCCTGCCGTGTAACACGGTCACCGTGCGCTAGCGGCATGCACGTACGAAACACGTCACGAATTGCGGGCGTAACCCAATACGCAAAGGGGCTGGTGGGGACGAGACGGAGATCCTTTGCATCTACCTCGAAACGACGGCTGCTATCGCAGCGGGCCAGTATCTGGGCACGCTCATCCGGCGAGCACTCGAGCACCCTCAAGAAGACGGTCATGGGTTGGCGTGGTTTCGTACGGCGTCGATAGTTGGGGTGGTGCATTCGGCGATGAGTTCGACGAGGTGGAGATGGGTGAGACGTTCCTTTAGGAGCTGCCCGCCATCGACGCCTGTCACGGCATGGACGAAGGCGGCCTTCACCGTGAACGCTCCAAAGCGTAGGCGGCGACTTCCACCATCGCACCGTCCAGCACTCCCTGCCCAAGGTCCGCGAAGACCAAGGGCGGTGCAGTGTCGAGAATGACGTCCTCACGCCACTTCTGGAAGCTGGAGAGGAAAAAGCCCGTACGCGACGTAATCGCGCCGAGCATGCCCCTCCTCACCAACAGCTGTATGCCGCGCTCAACGAACGCGGCGTAGACGTCGTTCTTCGTCTTCGGGTAGCTGGCGTCGAAGACCTTCTTCGCCTTCGTGCTGCCGGCGCCGAACGGTGGATTCATCAGCACGACATCGAACCGCGTTCGTAGCAGCTCCAGCAGCGCCACCCCCTGGGCGGCGTCGTCAGCGAAGAGCCGTCGGCGGGCCGAATCTGATCCACCCCCACTGGTGACGAATGTGAAGAGCGCCTGCAGCAGACGGTCTTCGGCTTCGGCGAAGAAGGCGTCGTCGTCGATGCCGGACAGGTCGAGTTCGCCCTGCTCGACCTCTGGGTCGAAGCCGGGCAGTGCCTGGGCTTGGATGCGCTGGTTGACGAACTCGCGTCGCGCTCGTTCAATCGCGTCGGCGAGCAGCGTCTCGGCCCGCAACAAGGTGCCCATCTCGCCGGCGAGCGACATCGCCTGCACCATCTCGTTGAACAGGCGTGACAGCAGGGGTGGTTGCAGCGTGCGAGCGAAGTGTGCGACAAGCTCGGCATCGCCGGGCATTGGCTCTGCGATGACGACGCCGGTCTTGCGGATCTGCGGGCGGTCCGCTGCGCTAATGCCGGCGTCGCGCCACGCGCGCTGTGCACGGAGCCAGATCGCAAGGGCTGCGATCTGCGCAGCCCGGGGGTCGATGTCGACGCCGTGCAGGTTTCGCTCCACGATCAGCGACGGGATCGCTCGCTCAAGCTCTTCGGAGGTCGCGTAGGTTTCGCGCAGCGACTGACCCGTCACCTCCTCCTTGCCGAGGCCGCTCGCCCACGCCTCGCGGTACATCACGTCGAGGAGGTCGAAGGAGTAAAGGAGGAAGTGGCCGGAGCCGCATGCCGGGTCGAGGATCCGAAAGTCCCGCGGATCTATCACCGGGCGCTGCGGGCGCTCATCTTCGAGCGTGACGAAGTACTCGCAGCGATCGATGAGGCTGGTCTCGCCGTTGGTCATCTCGATCCAAGTGCGGCCAAGGGTGTTGTCGACGAGGAACTGGACCACGTAACGGGGTGTGAAGAACTGGTTGCGAACGGCCAGCTCGCGGCTGTTACGCGGCGCCTGGCTCTCGTCGCGCATCTTCTGACGCTCCTCCTTGCTGTTGAAGAACTGGTAGAACCAACCGATCGTCTCGTCGTCGCCCCAAACCGGCGCCAGCTCGGTGGCGTTGAGGCTGGCGAGCATCGACTCGAAAGCGTTGCGACGCGGCCAGAGCAGCGAGGCTGCGTCATGGCGGTCGAACAGCACCTTCACTTCCGAGGCGAGCTCGTCAAACAGCGATTCGAGATAGAGCCGATAGCCAGCGGCGTCGCCGAGCGTCGTGACGCCAGGAGCGAGGCCGGTGAACTCGCGGTAGCCCGATGAGCTCTCGCCGTCGGTGATCGCAGGCTGGATCAGTTCACGAGCTTCGAGCATCTTGAGCGCGACGAATCGGTTGAGGGTGGTGAACGCGGCGTCGCGAATGAACCGAGCCACCGCTTCGCTCGGCTTCACGCCAGCTGCTTGGTGGTAGCCGATGGCGGCGACGATCTTGCGACGGCCTACCCGTTGCGCCGGAGACAGGTGCGAGCCGGGCTGCTCGGCGATCGAGCCCGATCGCTGGATGTCGAAGATGCCGTCGAGCTGCTCGGCATACTCCTCCTCGAGGAGCCGCCGGACGGCCTGTGCGGCGTTGCCGATCGCCGTGCGAAGGTTCTTGTCCACGGCCTTACCTGATGAAGATCTTCTTGTCGGCGGCGATGTGGCGCTCGCACACCTCGCGGAGACCCTGGAGGGCGGCGTCGAGCTGCTCGAGGTCGCTCACCCCGCCCCGGAAGAAGGGCTCGATGCTCACCTCGACCATCCGGTCGCCCTCGACGATCTGCTGCACCTTCTGTATTGCTTCGTGAAGGCGTCCCATACAGGCGTCGTGATCCGCCCGGAGCTGCGGGATGGGCGGTCGTGTCGCCCCATCGTCGTGGGCATGGTGCTGCAGTAGTGCTGCGACCTCGCCTTTGGCGTCGTCGTCGAGCGCCGGCCACTCCGGCACCGCAGCAAGCTTCGTCAGCGCCTCGGCGTAGGCACGCACCTTCGCGTGGAGAGCCTCGCCGAACCGGCGCTCGTGCTCTGCCTCGATGACCTTGCGGGTGGACTCGATGTCGTTGAGCTTCTGGAAGAACAGCTCCTGGTCGAGGTAATCGCTCAGCTTCTCGGCGGTGTCTCGGATCTCGGGGTCGAGGTCCGGCTCCTTGGCCAGGAACGGGCACTGGGTCTGCAGCACACCGCGGGCTCGCTCGATAGAGGTGAGGGCATCGTCGCTGCAGTGCTGCTTGAGCTCGTTGGCGCGCTTGATGCCGTCCTTCAGTTTCTCGTGCGAGGAGTTGAACGTGACGATCGCGTCGCCTGCGGTGCCCCGCATGATGGCCTTCGCCTCTGCCAGGGCGTCGTCGAGGACGTCGAGCCCGGGCAGGCGATGCGAGGCGAGCCGGTTGCGTTGGGTCTCGACCTCGTCACGGCGCTGATCGACCGCTGCGCGGATCGCGCTGGCGACAGCCGACTCGCTCAGCTCCTTAATCTCGGACCCGAAGGTGGCCTTGAAGTGTTGGTTGGCCTTGATGAGCTCCTCGAAGTCGATGCCCTTCTTGGGCTGGAACGAAGCGGCCTTGAAGTGGTTGTTGTTCCCGAGGCCGTCCTTTCCTGCGACCGACCTCGGGTCGTCGATCGCGTCGCCCTTGTGGGTCATCTGGATCTTGCCGGCCCGCATGAGAGAGGCGACGAAGAGCCGCACGACTTCGAGGTCCCAGCCGTAGGGGGCGTTGCCGAAGTGCTCGGTGAGCGATTTGCCGGTCGCCTTGCGACCCAGATTCGCGCCTTCCTCGATCTCGGCGTAGACGTCGCGCAGCGCCGGGTTGCTCTCCGCATCGATGACGGTCTTGCCGCCCTCATCACGCAGCAGGTTGAGTGCCGGGAAGACCGACGGCAGGCCCTGCAGGTCTGCGGCGGTCATCAGGTTGTCGAGGCCACGCTTCGCGTCGGCCGGCTTTGCGGCGCCGTCGCCGAAGCGGGTGAACACGTCCGGTAGGACCTGGCCGAGGATCGCGGTGGTGGCCTTACCGACGTCGCCGGCACCGCTGCTCGGGCTGCGGTCGTTGCCGCGGAAGTAGGCCGAGCCGTTCAGGCACGCTGAGCGCAGGAGGCGCTGCAGCTCTGACAAGTGGCGGCGAGCGCGGGCCCTTTCGTCGACGAGCAGTCGGGCCTGGTCGGGGGTGCGTGCGTCGCGGCCCTTGCGGGCGTCCATCTCTCGGCTGCGGAACAGCTCGACGGTCTCTCGGTCGATGGCGTCGCTGAGCGGCACTGCCCAGAAGATCGCGTCGGTGTCCCGCTGGCTGCGTGCCCGGAGCTCCGTCTCGAGCTGCTCGAACGCCTCACCTTCGTCGGCCAGGGAAAGGTGGACCATCAACTCACCCTTCTCCTCCTCGTGCCCGTCGATCGAAAGGCCGGCCCGGAACGACTTCACTCCATCGAGCGTGAAGGTCGGTTGCGGCTTCCAGAAGCCAGAGAGAACCTCCCGATGGAGGCGCTTGGCCTCGCTCGGCTTCGGGGAGCTGCCATTGCGCAGCCGGTCCCAGTCGTCCTCCGCTGGAGTCGGGATTCGGTAACCGTCATCTCCCTTCCGGACAAGATTCGCGTGCTCGAGCACCTGCAACGCCGACTTGACCGACTCGAGCTCGGACGGTGCCCCGAGGCCCGGATAGAGGCAGGCGGCGATGTTCTCGGCAGTGCGGTGCACGCTCTGCACGAATTGCAGCAGGCAGATCGACTTGGCGACGCTGGCCGCAAGCGGATGGTCGACCTGCTCGGGGATGCGGCGGATCTTGGCCCGGATCTCGCTGTCGATGTTCGACTCGACGAGGTCGTAGATCTGGTCAAGACGGGCGAGCGCCCCGACGGTCCGCTGCGCGAGGCCGACGTCGGGGTGGATGAGGAGCTGCTGAGCGAGCTTGATGATGGTTCGGTTGGCGCCGCCGACGTGCTTGCTCGCGCCGCCCTGGGTGCGCAGACCGGAGACGACCTGGATGATGAGATCGATCTGGTACGGCAGCAGCGGGTACAGGTCGATGAAGGCGGAGCGGCTCAGTTCGGGAAGCGTGATGTCCGCCGACAGCTTCGTATGGCTGGCGAGCTGGCCACGATGCTGCTCGTAGAGTTCGCCGAGTACCTGCTGGCCGGGAGCGTTCTTGGCCAGGACCCGCTTGGAAGTCACCTCTGAGATGTCGGAGGGTTCGAGGTGGACTTGCTGGGGGAACCGATCCATCAGGCGGGCAAGCTCGACCTTCTTGTCGTCGAGTCCGGCGGTGAGCTCGTTGAGCTTCTCCTGTGAGGTGACGACCAGCCAGTGCTTGCCCCTGCCCTTGACGCCGAGCTGCTGCACGATGGCCTGCAGGTCGAGCATCTTCTGCACGTCCCGTGCGACGAACTGACCGACCTCGTCGACCACGAAGACCAGCGTGTGCCCAGGTTTGTGTCGCTCGATCAGCTGACTTGCGCGCTCCGCGAGCTTGCCCGGGTTGATGTCGGCCTTGCCCTTGGCCGAGTCGGACCAGGAGTCATTGTCCTGGTAGATCGCCGGACTGATGCGGTGCATCGTGGCACTCGCCTCGCCCATCGCGAAGGCGACCAGCTCCTTGCGGTCGTCCCACTCCTTGCCGGTGATCTCCCGGAAGGCGTCGACGAACTCTCCGAGCCTCCCATCTGCTTCGAGGCTTATCTCCAGCTCTGCAAGATCGAGGTCCTTCGAATATCCGAGACTGCCAAGAAGCAGGCGATACATGATCTCGGTGAGGGTCTGGTTCCCACTGCGAATTCCGCGATCGGTGGACACGTCGAAGATCACAGCGTGAACCGGAATCCGCTCAGCGATCTGCGGGAGGAGTGCCTGCACCTTGCTGTTGCTGGTACGGGTGGCGAAGCGTTGACCAGCCGGCACACCGACGATGGTCCGGTTCTCCAGCGCAAGGCCGAGCATTTTCGCAAAGCTCGACTTGCCCGAACCGAAGAACCCGGATACCCAGACACCGACGCCGTCGCGGGGCTTGTTGGGCGTCTGGTTGAAGACGTCGAGGATCGCCGCGTAATGCGCAGCGATGGCGTCGGTCACGACGTACTCGTCGATCTCGAACTTGATGACGTCCTCATCGGTCTGGTCGACCTTGATGACCTCTTCGATGGGACGCGCGACGTCGGAGGCGAACAGTTCGGAGATGCGGGACGCGCTCATGTCTGCCACCGTTCAGAAGATCTTCGGTCGATAGTTGTGCTCAGCCTCGAGAACACCCATGAACCGGAGACCGGCCGGCCCATCGAGCGTCCCCGGGTAGCACAGGACGGTCGGGACGATCACCTGCCCCTTGAGGAGCTCGAGGAGCGTGAAGGTCCGGTAGACGGGAAATAGGGCACCGGCTCGGTGGATGAGAACGACGTCCTTGAGCGGGTCCGGGTTGTCGGGCATGCGCTCGACGACGAGATCGTCGAGCCTGGCGTGTTCAGCAAGCACTGCGTGGATGGTCTCGACGAGTGCCTCCGTGCCCTGACGACGCTCTGCAGCGAACCAGTCGTCTAGCGGCTGGATCGATGTCATTGCCTCCTCGAGGCACTGCGCGAGTGAGATCCTGGTGACGCGCTTGCCGGCCTGCTCAAGTCGGACCTGGAGAAGGCTCAGTTCCTTCCGAAGCTCGAACTCGTCCTCGGGGCCGTACCGGAACAGCGCGTACGGCATGTCGTGGTATGCGCTGATCTGTGGGCGCGGATCCGGCGACAGCAGAACCGGCTCAAGCTGCTGGATCAGGCGGTTTCGGAGATCACTCACGCCACCAGCTCCTCGGCGAAGTGCAGCGGCGACTCCACAGCGAGTGTCAATTGCACGAGAGATCCCGCTTGTTCGAAGCCCAAGGCACGGAACTGGTGGAGGCGTAGTAGTTCCCTCGTGACATCGTCTTCTCGCATGAGGAACATCCGCCACTCAGGTGACTCGAGCATGCGTTGAGCGCTGCCTGCCTCGTGTGCGAGCACCGCACGGATGAGGTACCCGACGCTCCGCTCCGGAGGGTGATAATGGACGAACTCCTTGGCTGCTCCCCCGGTGAGGAGCCCGAAGTCTTTTGCCATCTTGAGCAGGCCGGCCGCGACCCGCCCGACGGTTGCAGGCGTCCACGCGTGCTCTGTACGGCCTCCTCGCCGACCGACCGTGGTCAGGTACTCGTGAAGGTCCTCAGGGTGGATCCGATAGACGCCACGCTCATAGGCGTCGAACAGCCAGTTCACGAGGAAGTCGCGGAACAGGAACTCGTCGCGCGTGATGTGCCAGAGAAGGATGGGCTTCCACTCGTCGATCGGCAGGCCCCCCTTGGCGAGGATGGCCAGTGGACGATCCCGGTCGTGTGGATCGAGGCGTCGGTTCAGCACCTTGGCAACGTCGCGGAGCCAGTTCGCGCTCTTGGCTCCCACGTAGTTCTCACTGCGGAGCCGGTCGAGGTTCTCCCTCTTGCCAAGGTTGAAGTCCCAGCGTGCGAGCACCTCGTACGTCTCGGGAATCATCGCACCCTTGACGACCGTGAACGACGACACGACCTGCTGGCGACCAACACTGATCACTGCGTGTCGACCTGGCGCTGGTATGGGACGGCAGGACTGCCCTCCTCGCCACGGACGAACCCCAGAGCGAGCATGGCGAAGTCATCCGACGTCCCACTGAAGTCGCCGGGCAGCGCCACAGCCCGCTGCTCTGCCGAGCGCTTCAGCCGGCTGAGCCGGTCGAGGTGGCTGTCGTTGACGAGTCCAAGTCGGACCAGCTCGCTGGTGAGGTCCGCCGAGCAGGCCTCGAGCTCGGAGAAGAACGGCTCCCATTCAGCAACGTGCTCGATCCAGGTTGCCCAGGCCTCGTTGAAGTCGTCCTCCAGCTGGGCGGGCAGGTTCCACAGGGTGACGGAGTTCGGCACGCTGTAGAGCAGTGCGCAGCGGTGAGCGGCGACGGCGAAGACGGAGCGGGCCTGGGCGAACCGATACGTGCGCGGGAAGCCTCTCTTGAGCACTAACGCGCCCATCGATCCCAGCTGGCTTCGCGTGTTCCACCACCGCGCCAGATCGAGCTCGCCGACCCGCGCGACTACGAGGCGGAGCCGCAAGACGTAGGTGAGGTCCACCCGTCCGCTCTCAGTTCCGCCCCACCCACCCATCACGGAGTTCAAAGTACATGCGGACCGGCCGCGTCTGCGGGTTCCCGCTCAGTGCACACCGTTCGGCCCGAAGCGATGCCTCGCCAGCAGCCGCCTGGAGCCCGCGACGGCCCCAGACATGGCCAAGGTGTTCTGCTGATCGCGATCGCGGCCGTCCGCGTCGCGTTTTCGCTGCCGTGCGCGCTTATCGCAGGCATGGACGTCAGCGCTCGCCTTGATGGGTCACCGTCTGCAAGTTCCCTGGTCAACGCTTGTGAACAGGCCTGGCGAACCATTCGGCAACGTCACGAGGGGGTCCCGGACGTCGTACTCATCCTTGGCACAGGCGTCGAGCGGGGACGCCTCGTCAAGCTCGGGCACTGGTGGGATGGCCGGTGGATGGCCGACGGCGAGGTGCGGGGCGAGGTGCTGCTGGCCGGGGAGGCCCTGCATCTTCCTCCGGCCCAGGTCTTCGAGGTACTGCTCCACGAGGCCGGCCACGGCTTGAACGCCGTCCGTGGCTTCAAAGACACCTCGCGTGGGGGCCGTTACCACAACGCGCGGTTCAAGGCGACGGCTGAGGAGCTGGGGCTCGTCGTCTCCCAGATGCCACCCTACGGGTGGGCGCAGACCGAGCTCGGTCCCGAAGCCCTCATGGCCTACGAAAGCGACATCGCAGCGATCGGCGACGCGATGCGGATCGCTCGCCGCATCGGCGGGAGCGTCCGCCTCGGCGGGGCCGAGGAGACAGCCGAGGTCGGCGGCGGAGCCGAAGACGGCAGCGCAGCGGCTGACGGCGAGCGCGGCCCGACCTCGGGGCCGGCGATGTGCGGGTGCGGACGCCGGATGCGGATGGCGCCATCGGTGCTGGCACAGGGACCGGTGCTCTGCGGGCTGTGCGGCCAACAGTTCTCTGCGGAACAGACCGTCGAGAGCGCTGCACCGCACCCCTCGCAGGTTGAGCAAGCCGAGGCGGCCGCAGCACTCGCGCCGAGCGAACCGTCGCCCGTCGAGCAGGCGATCCGCACGCTGACGTCGTTGGTGGCGACCGCAGAGGGCGCGGTGCTGCTCGCCGAGGTCGGTGCGTGGCGCGAGGCCCACCGGTCCGGTGAACCCCGGGCCATCGAGGTCGCCGCCGTGGATGCACTGGCGATCGCAAACGGTGCAGCGCGGGCGCTCCTGAAACTCGACGGCGATCTGAGGGGCGCTCCGGTCGAGGTCGATGGCCGGGAGTTTCTCGTCGGTGACCTCGTCATGGTCGGCGAGCACCACGTGCCACTCGTTGACCTGGACGGTGTCGAACTGCCCCCGGCCGGCGTGCTGGGGACGGTGATCCGCACCGAACCCGACGCCGGGAGCTTCGTGGTGGACTTCTCGATCGCGGGCACGAACAGGCTCGATGTCTGCTCGCCCGCTGCGACAACGCTCGGGTACGGGTACGCGGAGGTGGTCGGGCAGTCGGGCGCGCCGTTGATCGACCTGCGGACGCTGCCCGAATCGATCCCGCCGGATCGGCCTGAGCTGAGCCTGGTTCCGGAGCTGTCCTGGTAGCGCGCAGTGCTGCCAGGCGAGGCCGCAACGGAATACGCAGCACGCGGCTGGATGGTCCTCCCGTGCCACCACCTCGTCGGCGGCGGCTGCTCGTGTCGGGCGCCTGATTGCTCGTCGCCAGGGAAGCACCCGCGCGTCCCCCGGGGGTTGCACGCGGCGTCCGCCGACGCTGCGGTGGTCGAGCGTTGGTGGCGGCGGTGGCCGCAGGCGAACGTCGGCGTCCGAACTGGAGCGGAGACCGGGTTGGTGGTGGTCGATGTCGACACCGTTCACGGTGGTGGGCGGAGCATCCGGGCGCTCATGGACCGTTACGGCGGCCTTCGCGACGTGCCTCGCGTGCGGACGGGATCGGGTGGCTGGCATCTGCTCTTCGCTCACCCCGGCGAGCGCGTGCCGAACTCGGCGGGCCGCCTCGGTACCGGCATCGATGTCCGTGGCGATGGTGGCTACGTGATCGCTCCTCCGAGCGTCCACGTCAGCGGCCGGGCGTACCGCTGGGAGGTACCCGCCGGAGACCTGCCGCCGCTCCCGGAATGGCTGCGAGAGTTGACGACGGCATCACGCGAGCCGGCCGTGACGAGTCGCTCGGTTCTGGTGGCCGGCGGGGTTGGCGATGCGTCGGGTTGGGTGCGGGCGGCCGTCGACGGTGAGGCGCGGGCGGTGCGCGGCGCTGCGCAGGGTGTGCGGAACGCGACGTTGAACCGATCGGCGTTCTGCCTGGGCCAGATCGTCGGCGCAGGCCTGCTCGACGCCGGGGTGGCGGAGCGGGTGCTGGTCGACAGCGCGCTGGCGGTGGGTCTTGGCGAGCGTGAAGCGGTGCTCACGACGCGCAGCGGTCTTAGGGCGGGGCTCGATCATCCCCGTGGTCCCGTCGAGCACCCCGGGGCGAACCGGCCGGTTGAAGTCGACTTCAGCGTCGAGATCGTCTGAGTCGGTCGCTCACGTTCAACCTGAGCCGCGGCGTATGCTGTTCGGATGGCTCGACGGCCTGGGCGTCCGCCCAACCCCACCACGATCGACGACGCGACGATGCGCGTCGTCCGCAGCGCGCTGGTCGACATTGCGCGTGAGCTCGGTGTACCGCGGGGCCGCTTCCCCGACCCCGACGACCCGGGGCGTCTGAAGACCCAGCCGGAACCGTTGGAGCTGGCGGTGTTGGCGCTGCGGGCCCGCGACGCGCTCGAACTGCTCGCTGCCGAGAACGTTAACCGCGCACGGGAGCTGAACGGGGTGACGTGGGAGCAGGTGGGCGAGCGGTTCGACATCTCGATGCAGTCCGCCCACTCGCGCTTCCGCCGCTCATAGCTCGGCCCCGACGTCCAATGCCCGCTCCTGGTTCGCTGCCGCAGCGCTGATGGCGGCGAACGCTTCGGATCGTTCTGCGGCGGCGATGACATCGGATGGCGCAGGACCGAGGACTGCATCGGGGCCGTTGCCGGTGGCGGTGACGCCGTGGCGTTCCCGGTAGACGGCGACCGTCTCGACCGCCTTGCGCCAGGTGTGGCGCTCGCGTTGGGTGCCCGGTTCCGGGCCGATGACTGCGAGCAGTGCTGCTGGTAGATCGTGAGTTGCTGCGGCGGCGATCTGTATTTCGCGCGCTCGCTCGGCGCGGCTGACGATGTCGTAGTCGGTGACGACGTCGGCGTGGTCCGTGAGCCACGCGCGCCGCTCGGCGGCCTGGCCTTCGGCTGCCGTGAGTCGGCGTTCCTGGCGGGCGATGGCGCGGTCGAGGTGCGCGACGGTGCGCTCTGCTCGGCTGGTCGGCCCCTGGTCGGGATGCGTGTCGTGGTGGTCGAGCCAGGCGTGGCGGCGGGCGCGTAGGGCGTCGATCGTTCGGGCAGTTTCGTCGATGACGTGATCGACCGCGGGTGGCGCGTTGCGCAAGATCTTGGCGAGCTCGCGGCGTCGGTGGGTGAGCTGCGCGAGGTTCTGGCCGGTGAGCGTGGCGGCGAGTTGGTCGAGGTCACCGGAGGCGTCGGCGGCCATGTGGCTTGCCCGTCGGCGACCGAGCGCGTCGGCAACTTCGGCCATGCCGAACGGACGCCGCTCCGGTGGAACGTGCGCGACGTCGTCATCCATCTCGGCGATGTCGCCGTCGACGACGTAGATGCGCGCTGCGCTGCGTGCACGGGTGATGGCGACGTAGCCCTCCTCGAAGCTGGAGACGTCGGTCGGGTGATAGCGGGCGACGTCGTGGGTTGCGCCCTGCACGCCGTAGGTGGTGCGGGCATAGCCGTGCTCGAGGTGCCCGGCAGCGAGGTAACTGTGTGGCACCCGGACGGTGCCTTCGCGTTCGAACTCGACGACCAGGTCGTCGCCATCGATCTCGTGGACTCGGCCGGCTGATCCGTTCTTCACGTGGTCTCGTGACCCCGTCTCCCGGAGGGTTCGGTCGTTGCGGCGGGCGAGCACGACATCGCCGACCTGGAACTCCCGTCCTGCGACGACGAGGGCGGGGCCGGTCAGCTCGCCGTTGGCCTTGAGCAGAGTCCGAGCGCGGTCGTTGAGGGCCCGTCGGGTGGAGTTCGGCCCGGCGATCATCGGGTCGGCGTCGCCGAGCAGGTGGGCGGCGTACCAGTCGGCGACGATCGCATCGAACGACTCCCCCGCGGTGCGGGAACGGACGACCTTGCCGGCTCGGTCGTAGCGCGCGAGCGCCTCGG
>JBFXJP010000014.1:0-14253 GCA_050174775.1 Phycisphaerales bacterium | reverse complement strand
GTCCTCAATAGTTGTGACTATCGGAATGGTACGACCTGACAGCAGCCGACGGATTGTCCCGTCGTCGTGAGATCATTGATAGAAGCAGTGAGGTGTATCAATGTGGAAACGCAGGGTGGCGGTGAGGTCCCCACTCAAAGCACGCCGGGGAGCATCGCCGCCCGTTCGGCTCTGGAGACGCGAGGTGGGGGAGATCTGCGATCTGCTATTGACCATTGAACGGAGAGATGGAGTTGCGCTTCTCAGCTCGGCGCTCGCCGGATTGACTAGCCAAGCGATCGCAGCGGCAGTTGTCTCCGATGCGGGTCGATAGCTCCCGGACGGGGCCGGGTCCCGTGCTCATTGTCGCCGACGGCGTTGGCGGTTCCGGCTTGCTAAGCTTCATTCGAGAGTGCAATATGGGTGGTAACTCCTACTATGTTATTGTGCCGCTCCGACACCGCGTTGGACTCATAACTCCCATGGGCCCTGAGATGGGGGTGTGTTGGCCCGAAACGATACGATGCTTCGAAGAGGATGAGCATAAGGCGGCACTCCATGCTGCAGGCGTGTTGACTCATCTCGAGTGGCTCATATGGGAGATGGGTGCAGACGCGGCCGGTGAGGCCGTAAGCGGCGACTTGTTCGGCGTCGTTCTGGACCTGTATCGGCAGACAGCGAGCCGTTCCGTGGCCATTCACTCCACGCGGCGTGGTGCTGCGCACCTATCCGCTAGACGGCTCGTCAGGCGCCTAAATGAACGTGTTCCCACTATCCTCGTCGATGATCGGCGGCCCACCCTCTTGGGAAAGTGTCGTTCGCGGCCGACGGCTTCGCCGCCACTCCTCCACAACTAGCCCATACGCGCACCTCCTCGACGAGGTTGCGGAGACTAGGTGTTGTAGGCAGGGACGTTGTTGACATCCGCGGTGGGTTGACCCCGCTGGGCGAGTGTGGAGCTGTCGAAGGCATCACACGAACCCAGGAGGCCCTGGTGCACGCTAACGCTCCCTTGACCGTTGAAGGACGACGGCGGTTGTGCGGTCGGATCGGGTCGGGCTGGTCCATCACCGCTGCTGCGGAGGCGAGCGGCGTGTCCCGCCAGAGCGCGCACAAGTGGTGGCGCCGCTATCAGCTCGAGGGCGAGGCCGGCTTGGTCGACCGATCGTCGTGTCCTCGGTCGTGTCCGCATCAGACCCCGGCCCGGGTCGAACGCATCGAGGCCGTCGCATAGGCTCAACGGCGAGGCCCGCACGTGTAAAGATCCACGATCAGCCGGGCAACCTCACCCTGAGCTGACCGAGCGGCTTGCGGGCATCGCGGCCGAGCAGTTCAAGGTGTTCCTGAGCCGCATGCGACGGCCTGTTGGCCGCCTCGGTCGCGGTCGGGCTTGGCGTGCTGGACGAGTTCCTGGCCGCCGAGGTGACTGAGAAGGCCGGCCCGAAGGGGCCGCCACAACCCCGAGCGCACGGCAGTCTGCCACGGCACGGAGCAGGCCACGGTGCCGTTGGGCGGCCGGCGGGTGCCTGTCGACAAGCCCGCCTGCGCGCCACGGATGGGTCCGGTGAGATCCGCCTGGACACCTGGGACGCAGGCCAGGCCGTGGACCTGCTGTCCGAGCACATGGTCGCCGCCGCCCTCGCTGGGGTGTCGACCCGGAACTACCAGCACGCCGCCCTCGAGCAGGTCGGCGATGTGGCTGCCCGTTCGACGGCGAAGTCGACGGTGTCGGCGAGGTTCGTCGCCGCCACCCGAGCCCGGCTGGAGGAGTTCCGCACCCGGGACCCGTCCGGTCGGCGTTGGTGGTCGTGTACGTCGATGGCTTCGAGTTCGCCGGCCAGACCATGATCGGTGACCTCCGCGCCCGACAGCGACGGCAGCAAGTGCCCGCTGGGGATCATGCAGGGCACCATCGAGAACAGGGACCGTCTGCCGGGACCTGCTGACCAGGGGCCGTCGAACGTGGGCTGGCCCCGACGCCAAGATCATCTCGTTGCACACGGGCGGGATTGCGGTGCGCGATATCGGCCATCACCTAGCTGCCACGATGGCACCGAGCTGTCCCATGAGACGATCTCCAAGATCGTCGATTCGGTCGCGGAGGAGGTCCTGGCCTGGCAGCAACGCCCCTCGACCGGCGCGGAGGCCGAGATTTCAGCGTCACCGACAACAAGATCCTCAAGGAAGGCGATGGCGAGGCCGCCAGGGCGCTACAGTTCGCGCGAAGCGTCTCGTCCTCGGGTGCGGAGGTAGTTCGCGGTGAACCGTCCCGGTGTTGCTGTGGTGGGGATCGGCCGTACGGCCTACTCCACGGACTCAGGTGTTTCGACGGCGACGCTCGCCGCCGATGCGAGCCGCGCAGCGTTGGTCGACTCCGGGTTACGTCCGGCCGACGTCGACGGGTTCTGCTCGTTCCATGTGAATGACTCGACGCCAGCGCTCGCGGTCGCTCACGCAATCGGCATCGACGACCTCGCCTGGTGTGTCGACGGTCTTGGGGGCGGGAATCTGGCCGCGGCAGTGGTTGCGGGCGCCGCAGCGGCGATCGATGCAGGATTGTGCACCACCGCCGTGGTGTTCCGCGCCCTGAACGGTCGGTCCGGGCGGCGCTTCGGTCGCGCCGGCGCATCGACGGCGGGTGGAACTCGCCCGGCGATGCGCGTTCCAGGCGAGGCACAGTTCGGGGCGCCGCACGGCTATCTCGTGCCACCGCAGTGGATGGCGGTATGGGCGCAGCGCCACCAGGCGGTCCACGGATCCACCTGTGAGGACCTCGGCCAGATCGCCATCACCCAACGTGCGCACGCGGCTCGCAACGACCATGCCGTGGCGCGCGAACCACTGACGATGGATCGCTACCTGGACTCGCGCTGGATCAACGAACCGCTGCGGGTCTTCGATTGCGCGTTCGAGGTCGATGGGGCCGCCGCGCTGGTGCTGACGACGCTGGACCGGGCGCGCGACCTCGCCCAGCCACCGGTGCGCATACTCAGCGCGGCCGATGCCCAAGCGAATGGAGGGTCGTGGGATCAGTGGCCCGACCAGACGAGCATGTTCTCCAAGCTCCTCGCCCCCCGACTCTGGGGCCGAGCCGGGATCGGACCGGCAGACATCGACGTCGCCTGTATCTACGACTGCTTTACATACACGGTGATGGCCGTCATGGAGGACCTCGGCTTCTTCCCGAAGGGCGGGGCAGGGAAGTTCTTCGGCTCCGGGGCCGCGACGTACGGCGGCTCGGTCGTCGTGAACCCACACGGCGGGCTGCTGTCGGAGGGTTACATCCACGGCATGAACCACCACTACGAGGCGGTCCTGCAGCTGCGCGGTCAGGGCGGCGCTCGCCAAGTTCCTGACGCTAGCGTGGCGCTGGTCACCGCCGGTGCCGGGCCATACGGCGGCGCTGTACTGTACGAAGGAACCCCATGAGCGGCGCCGAACGCCACGCGAGGGGCGTACCGCCCCAACCGCAACCCGATCGAGACACGGCGGGGTTCTGGGAAGCACTCCGTGGCGGCAACCTGGCGCTGTGCCGCTGCTCGGGCTGTCGGACCTGGATCCAACCACCGTTGGCGCGTTGTCGGGTCTGCGGTGAGGCAACAGCCTTCGAGCGCGTATCCGGTGAGGGACACGTGTACAGCTTCACCGTCGTGCACCATGCCGCGGTGCCCGGCTTCACCCCTCCCTACATGATCGCGCTCGTCGAACTGGCCGAGCAGGCTGGGCTACGGGTCCCGGCCCTGCTCGTTGAGGTGGAGCCCGTCCAGGTGCACGTCGCCATGGCCGTCGAAGCCCTCGTCGTCCAGCCAGAAGGAAGCGACTGCAACGTCGCCGTCTTTCGGCCCCGACACGGGGTTGGATCGACGAACGCGGCGTCACGTCGCCGGACACCCCATTGATTTGCCGGACCTTGGGAGGGTGACATGATGCAACCGTTGGAGGGCATCACCGTCGTCGAGCTCGCAGAGGGCATCGCCGGTTCGTACGCCGGTAAGGTGCTCGCCGGGTTCGGCGCGACCGTGCTCAAAGTCGAACCACCGGACGGGGACCTCGCCCGCCACCTCGGACCGTTCGCCGGAGATCCCCACGTCGAGCTGGGCGCGCTACATCTCCACCTCGGCACCAACAAGAAGTCGATCGTGGCCGATCTCGAGGGCTCCGAGGGGGACCGCCGGTTCGTCCTGGACCTGATCGCCGGTGCCGACATCGTGATCGAGTCGTTCTCCCCGGGCACGCTCGAGACCTGGGGTCTCGGCTTCAGCAGTCTGCAGGCGATCAACCCGCGGGTGGTCCTTGCGAGCATCACGCCCTTTGGCCAGGACGGGCCGTACGCTCCGTTCAAAGGCGAGGAGATCGTGTACTACGCAATGGGCGGCGCGATGTCCGCGACCGGCGTGGAGGAACGCGAGCCGGTCAAGCTGGGCGGCGACCTCATGCAATACCAGTGCGGCAACGTCGCGGCGATGGCCAGCGTCGCTGCGCTGATGGCCGCCACGACGAACAGGGAGCCCGTGCACCTCGATCTGTCCCAGTTCGAGGTCCAGGCCGGCAGCGTCGACCGGCGGACGACGTTCCTGCTGAACTACGCGTACACCGGCCGCAACGCCGAGCGGGAGGGCACGTCGCGACTGTCCCCTGCACCCGTGGGGATCTACCCGACCAGCGATGGCTACGTGCAGATCATCACCGTGCCTGCATGCGTGCCCAGGATGATCGCCACGGTCGAGGACCCGGTGCTTGCGGAGATCTTCAACGCTTCGGATTGGATGCTGGACCCCACCGTGCCAGGCCGCAGCGACGAGGTGCTCTACCCGTGGCTGCTCAGCCGCGGCAAGGGTGAAGCGGCTGCGAAGGCGCAGGACAATCGCTGGGCGGTCACCCCGGTCAACCAGCCCGCCGAGGTAGTCGCTGACCCGCATTTCGTCGCACGCGAGTTCTTCGTCGACGTCGACCATCCGATTGCGGGCAAGGTGCGCCAACCAAACGCGCCGCTGCGCATGGACGACGGCTGGCGCACGACGCGGCACGCGCCCTTGCTTGGCGAGCACACCGAAGAGTTTCGTGCCAGGGCTCGGGCCACACGCCAGACAACGGCCAATGCCCGGACCACGGCGACTGGTACCGCGAACCCGCCGCGGCGCTTGCCGCTCGATGGTGTGCGGGTCCTCGACCTTACGGTCGTCTGGGCGGGGCCGTGGTGCACGATGTTGCTCGGCGACCTCGGCGCGGAGGTAATCCGCTTCGACAATCCGCATCGCTTCCCCTCCTCCACACGCGGCCTCATGGCGCGCCCCCCCCAGCAAATGCTTCCGGCGCTCGGTCTCCTGGGTTCGTGCTTCCCTGGCCTGGACCCTGGACGGCGCCCCTGGAACCGCCACGCGATGTTCAATGCGCACGCCCGCAACAAGCGAGGCGCGACGCTCGATCTCGCCCGGCCGCTTGGGCGCGAGACGTTCCTGGGTGCCGTGGCTAAGGCCGACGTCCTGGTCGAGAACAACGCTGCAGGAACGCTGCCCAAACTCGGGTTGGACTGGGAGCAACTGCGGGCGGCGAACCCGCGGCTCATTCTCTTGCGCATGCCGCCACTCGGTCTGGAGGGGCCGTACCGGGACTTCGTCGGCTTCGGTGCGCACTTCGAGGCGCTGTCCGGTCTGACAACGATCCGTGGCTACCGAGATTCGGACCCGACGAGCACGACCGCGGTGTACCACATGGACCCCGCGAGCGGAGCGATGGGTGCGCTGGGCGTGCTGATGGCGCTGCGTCGCCGTGAGCACTCTGGCGAGGGCTGCCTTCTCGAGCTGCCGCAGGCCGAGAACATGCTGCAGCACATCGGTGAGTACCTGATCGAGGGGCACCGGTCAGCGCGGGAGTTCTCCCAACAGGGCAACCGACACCCATGGCGCGCGCCGCAAGGGTGCTACCCGTGTGCCGGCGAGGACGAGTGGGTGGTGATCAGCGTCGGCTCCGACGTGGAGTGGCAGGGTCTCGTCGAGGCGATGGGATCGCCTGTTTCGGCAGCCCGACCGGCCTTCGCAACGTCGACCGGTCGCCGCGACCACCACGACGAGATCGACGGGCTGGTCGCCGAGTGGACCGTCACCCGATCCGCCGACGAGGTGTTCCGCGCGTGCCAGGCCCGCGCCGTCCCAGCCGGGCCCGTCCTTAGGGAGTCAGCATGTTTCGCCGACCCGCATCTGCGGGCCCGTGGCTTCTTCCGACCGAACGGTTCGGAGGACGCCGGTACCCACGACTATCCCGGTCATCTGTGGCGCTGGAGCGGACCCGAGCTGCGCTGGGATCCGATCATGCGGATGGGCGCCGACAACGACTACGTGTACCGCGACGTTCTCGGCCTGGACGACGAGGAGTACGCGGCCCTCGACCGAGCCGGCCATCTGTCCCTCGATTACCTCGACGCGGACGGCCGTCCCTCGTGATCGGAAACACCGCAGGGTCGGCCCGACCCTGGCCTCACCCGACAAACGCACATTCTCGATGAGATGGAGGCGCGAACAGCAATGCTCGATCATTACCGGGTCCTCGACCTAACCGATGCGCGCGGCCAGTTGGCCGGTCACCTGCTGGCCAGTCTTGGCGCGGAGGTGATACTGGTCGAACCCGCCGGCGGGTCCGACGCTCGAAAGGCGGGTCCGTTCATGGCCGAGAACGAGCCGGCGGACAGCGGGATCCACTGGCTGAGCTACAACAGGGGCAAGCGGTCCGTCGAGCTCGACCTCGGCGAGGATGCCGACCGTGAGGTGTTGCTACGGCTCGCAGCCGGCGCTGACGTGCTCATCGAGACCGACGGGCAGCAGACCCTTGCCGCACGAGGCCTCGCGTATGCCGACCTTGCCGCGCTCAACCCGGCGCTCGTGTACGTCTCGATCTCGCCGTTCGGCAGCGATGGTCCGAAGGCAGACTGGGCGACATCAGACCTCGTCATCGCAGCGGCGTCCGGGCAGATGGCGATGACCGGTGATGACGATCGTGCGCCACTGCGAATGAGCCTTCCCCAGGCCTGGTACCACCCCTGTGTCGAGGCGGTCGGGGCGGCGCTGATCGCCCTCCACGAGCGTCAGAACCACAGCGGCTTGGGTCAGCACGTGGACTGCTCGGCCCAGACGTCGATGCTGCAAGCGTCCCAATCGTGGATGTTGTGTGAGCCTGTGGGGAGTTCCCACGGCAGCCGTGTCTCCGGCGGCATGAAAGTCGGGCCGATCCCGGTGCCCGACGGCCGCGAGCTCGGTCCGTTCCATATCCAGCTCACCTGGCCGTGCAAGGACGGGCACGTGTCCGTCACCTTCCTCTTCGGTGTCGCGATCGCGCAATTCACGCAGAACCTCATGAACTGGGTGTGCGAGGAGGGATTCTGTGACGAAGCGACGCGCAACAAGGACTGGGTGAACTACGCCGTCAGCCTCTTCACCGGTCAGGAGCCGCACGAGGAGTACACGCGGGTCAAGCAGTGCCTCGCCGACTTCTTCAACACGAAGACCAAGGCGGAGCTGTTCGACGCTTCTTTCGAACGCAGGGTCCTGATCGCGCCGGTCACCACCACACAGGAGGTTCTCGATCTCGATCAATTCGAACAGCGTGGCGTTTGGGAAGTGGTCGACGGCGTTCGGTACCCCGGTCGGATAGCGATCTTCGGGGCGTCGCCCGCACCGCCGCTCACAAGAACACCGCGTCTGGGTGAGCACACCGCTGCGATACGGGCGCTGGAACCCCGCCTCCCGGCGTTGGCGCCGTTGGTGGATCCGAAGTCCTCCCACCAACCCCTTGAGGACGTCAAGATCCTCGATCTGATGTGGGTCATGGCCGGCCCTGCAGCGACGAGGGTGCTCGCCGACTACGGCGCCCAAGTGGTCCGGATCGAGTCCGACACCCACATGGACGGGGCACGAACGCTGCAGCCCTACGTCAACAACTCCAACCATCCCGACGAGTCGGCACTCTTCCACAACCTCAACGCCAACAAGCTCGGGATGACGCTGGACCTGTCCAACGTCGCAGGGCGGGACATCGTGCTCGATCTCGTCCGCTGGGCGGACGTCGTGATGGAGTCCTTCGCGCACGGCCGCATGAAACAGTGGGGCCTGAGCTATGACGACCTGCGAGCCGTGAACCCGAACATCATCATGGCGTCTACCTGCCTCATGGGTCAGAGCGGGCCGCTTTCCCCGCTCGCCGGATTCGGCACGATGGCCGCGGCGATCTCGGGCTTCTTCAACATCACCGGATGGCCGGACAGGGCGCCGAGCGGGCCCTTTGGCGCGTACACCGACTACATCTCGCCGCGCTTCCTCGTCGCTGCCGTCATGTCGGCACTTGAGCATCGGCGCCGCACCGGACAGGGCCAATACATCGACATGTCTCAGGCCGAGGCCTCGCTCCATCAGCTCACGCCCGCCCTGCTCGAGACGCAACGAGTCGGGCAGCCGTACCCACGGCGAGGGAACGATGACGAGCGTTTCGCGCCGCACGGCGTATTCCGGTGCGAGGGCACGGACTGCTGGGTCGCCGTCGCCATCACCAACAACGAGGAATGGCGCGCGTTCTGCCAGCTGCTCGGCCGCGAAGACCTCGCCGCGCTGGCCGAGCATGAACGATGGGAGCGGCGTCGCGAGCTCGACGAGATCGTCACCGATTGGACCATGTCACGCGGCGCCGACGACGCAATGTCGGAGCTGCAGCGCAGTCGGATCCCGGGCCACAGAGTGCAGAACACGAAGGAGTGCTTCGAGGATCCTCAGCTGCACCACCGCGACTACTGGAAGCAGGTTGAGCACGGGTCGCTGGGGACGACCTGGGTGGAGGGGACACGGTTCCGGTTGAGCCGAACCCCGGCTGATATTCGCCGCGCCGGACCGACGCTGGGCGAGCACAACTGGCAGGTGCTGAGCGAGATCCTCGGCTACGACGACGACCGGATCGCCGACCTGGTGGCCGAAGGGGTGCTCGGCTGACAACGTGCATTCGGTCGAGAGCGCCTGAGGTGTTGTCTCGCGCCCGTGTCCGGCTTGGGCATCCATCAGGCCGGAGTCGGGCCGACCGGTCGGAACCCCCGGCCGGCGGCCAGGCTGGCCGCCTCGGTCATGGCCGACAGAATCATCTCGTGGCGGGCGAGGTTTTGGCCGACGATGTCGAAGGCAGTGCCGTGGCCGACGGAGAACTGCAGGTAGGGCAGGCCGAGGATCATGGCGCAGTTCCCCACGAAGCCCCAGGTTTTCACCGCTATGTGGCCCTGGTCGTGGTACATGGCGAGCACGACATCGTTGCGGCCGTCGATGCAGTGCCGGAAGACCGTGTCGGGGGAGATCGGGCCGACGACGTCGATTCCTCGGGCGGCGGCTTCCTCGACGGCGGGTGCGATGCGGTCGGCCTCTTCCCGTCCCTTGGCGTGGGCGTTGAAGCCGCTCACGGCGATGCTGGGATCGGTGACACCCCAGGCGCTGAACCGCTCGTGGATGACCTCGATCGCCTGGACGACGGCGTCACGCGTAATCAGTTCCGGCACTGCCCGCAGGGGCTCGTGATCGGTGAGATGGACGATGCGGAGCGGCCCGCTGAGCAGGGTTAGGTACGTCGAGCCCTGTTCGATGCTGAACACCGGTCGACGCTGGTTGGACAACCGGAGGGAGTCGGCGTTGATCGGAGCCATAATGGTCGCTGCCACCTGGCCGGATCGAGCCATCTGGTCGAGCCGATCAAGCCAGGCAAAGGAGGCGTTGCCGCACGCCGCCGAGGCCTCACCCAGCCGGTAGCTGCCGGGCTCTAGGTCACCGTCGTCGATGATGTCGATGACGGAGGGATCGAGCCCAGCGTCGTCGACATGCTCGATCCGGCGGACGACGAGGTCAACGCCACTGATCTCGACCGCCCACTCCATCGCCGGTGCATGGCCGACCAGGACCGGTCGGCTGACAGCGTGGGGAAGACCGGTTGCGATCGCCTTGGCGATCACCTCGGGACCGATGCCGGCTGGGTCGCCGATCATGATCGCCACCAGCGGCTTGCTCTGCGCAATCATCTCGTCTCCAAATCGCTGCGTTGCGCGGAAAGGCCACATCGGCCGGGCCGCCTGACGGTCGAGACAACTATGGCCTAGTGTTGCCTCCACTATGCGCTGCGTCGCGGTAACGAGCAAGCCGTGGAACTCGAGTCGAGCGTGGTCAACAGCGCTGTCCGTCTGGCAACAACACGCTGCACGTAGCTGCCAGGCGGCCGTACCGAAGATGTGCGACGCCGGCTGGGGTCGCATCCATCGTTGCCGTTCCTGATTTCGTCGGCCACTGCACGCACCGGCCTGACAGAATTCCTTCGGGCGCTGGCCAACGAGCTCGGCCCGAAGGGCATCACTGTCAACTCGGCCCAGCCCGGCGTCCACGCCACCGACCGGATGGCCCAACTCGGGATCGACACCAATCGCCTCCTGCCGATGGTCCCTACCCGCTCGGTCGGGCAGCCGGACGACTTCGGTGCTGCGGTCGCCTTCCTGTGCTCGGATCAGGCCAAGTTCATGACCGGCGCTTCGCTCATCATCAATGGCCGTCAGTACCAGGGCGTGCTCTGAACTTCGCGGTTCCTGGCAGGCTCAGCGTTCGTCCGCCTCGAGTCTGACGTCATCGACCGACTTGTCAATGGCAGCGGCCGCCAGTTCGGCCTGCAGCGTCTGGTGGTAGTGCTGGAGGGCGCCCTCCTGGCGTCCGAAGAGGGCGTGGGTCTGGGCGTGGCTCCCGTAGTTCTCCTGCATGCCCCTGGAGACCACGAAGTCTTCGTCGAGCACGGTGCCCATCAGGATCTTCCAGTTCTTGTCCCACCGGTGCCGATCCTCTCCGGCTAGCGGACGCGGCACCAGCAGCCGAGCCTCGGCCACGGTCGACGCCGGCCCGTCGGCGCCCGGCCACGAAGTCCAGGTCTCGAAGTGATCACCTTGCCAGACGATCACGGTGTTCGGGAACAGCAGGTAGATGATCGCGGTGTGGGGCAGGATCGACTCGGACCGGTCTCCGGCGAGCCAGCCCTCGACCGACTCGCGAACAGCGACCATGCGCAGGTGTCGGTCGTAGGGGTCGACCAGGGCGAAGTTCGAGCGGATGTAGGGTCCGATCGTGTTCCGGTGGAGGAACCGAAGGTGGTAGGTCTCGAGGAACCCGTCGACCACCAGCTTCCAGTTGAACGGCTCGCGCAGCACTTCGTGGATGTCGTTGCCGTGATCGTCGATCCCGAACCCGGCCAGCTCGTCGCCGATCGGGCCAAGGAAGCCCGCCACATCGATGCCGGCGGCCGGCGCCGCGCTGAAGTCGACCCAGATGAAACCGAGGTGCTCAGCCGAAGCCACGGGGACAAGGCCGTAGGCGCAGCGATCGATTTCGTCGAAGCCCTCGTCGTTCGGTATCGCAACCAGGGTGCCCGCGGTGTCGTAGCTCCAGGCGTGATAGGGGCAGCTGAACCGACGTCGCTTCCCGTGCGTCTCCCACTCGACCTTGGCACCCCGGTGCCGGCACACGTTGTGGAACACTCGGATCTGTCCGTCGCCTTGTCGCACTGCGATCAGCGAGCGGCCGGTGTGCTCGTGGAGGAAGAAGTCATTCGGCTCGGGCAGCTGGTCCGTCCGGCCGATGATCAGCGGGAAGGCCGAGAAGAGGTGCTCACGCTCGCGAGCCAAGTGGCTCTGACTCGAATAGACCGAAATGGGGTTTTCCCACGTCGCATCGGCCAGCGGTTCGCGGCCCTCGGTGAGGAGATCGACCACCCGCCGTCGCAGCTCCGACTCGTCCTTCTCTCTCATACTGGGCGCTCCCCTGACTCGGCTGCTCCAACGAAGAGTCGGTGTCGTCGCGAACGCCGCGAGAGACGACCAACCCGATGTGTATCATAGCCCGCGGTGCCCTCCACGGTCGCCGGCCGTGCAAAGGCCCTCGACGGACAACGGCACCGAGCCGGGGCTACGCGCGGCTCAGGTGATCGAATCGCCCTACAGACGCCGGTGTGGTCGGCTTCAAGAAGGTCCTGTTCGCTCGGGCGAACTCCTGGTCGCTTGCACGGCCGGGGTAGGTGATCGGGAGCGCCCGACCTGCATTGCCGATCAGGGTGGCTCAGAATTCCGAGCGGGTGTGTGGAGGGGCGTGGGGCCGAGGTGCTCGACCTGAAGCCCGGCCGTGAACGCGACAGCGCCCAGCAGCGCAGTCATTCTCTCGTGAGGATGGCGGATGCGACGCCGCTAGCGCATCGAGGTGGGCCTGCGAGCGCAGCGCGGAGGTTCACCTCTGCAACGACGTCACCACCGCGCCAGATGTAGACAGCGTCGACGCCGAAGGGGGGTGACGCCGAGCGTCTCGTCGACGGCGGGGATTTGCGGAGGTTCGCCGTTCACGATCACCTTCATCCGCTGCCAGGCCAGAAGTGCTGTGAGGCGATCGCTGTCCAGCTCGTTGTCTAGGTCGTCTGCGGCAGCCCGAAGGTGCGCGCTCACGAACTCCAACACGTCCGCCGGTGCCTCGTGGTGCACAAGCACATGGCCGAAGCGGCGCACAGCGTACGCTACGCGCCGGCGGGCACGTGCTCGCGCAGAAAGTGGAGCACTGCGGCGGTGAAAGCGTCGTTGTCGTCGCCTGCGACCATGTGGCCGGTGCCGCTCACGTCGACGTAGGTGGCGTGCGGTGCGACAGCGAGGAACTCGCGGACTGTTTCCGGGCTGACCAGGTCGGACTGGCCACCGCGGATCAGCAGCGTCGGGACCTCGAGCCGTGCCGCAGCAGAGAGCATCTGTTGGGCCATGCCCGCCATGCGCTGCTCTATGGCGTAGGGTTCACCGCTCATCATCTCTGCTTTGCTGGTGATGAAGCGCGGGTCCCAACGCCAGTGCCAACGCCCGGCACGTTCCTGCAGCACCCGGCGAAGGCCTTCGACGTTGCCGGAGCGCTCGCGGTGAGGGTTGTACGAGGCGATGACGTCGGCTGCCTGATCGAGAGACACGAATCCGTCCGGGTTGGCGGTCATGAAGCCGACGATGCGGGTGACGCCGGAAAGCTCCATGCGTGGTGTGACGTCGACGAGGACAACGGCAGAGTACAGCTGTGTGGCCGCTGCGCCCTGTGCCCACAGCGCACTCATCCCGCCCATGGAGGCACCCACGACCGCTGCGGGACGGCCAAGCAGCGCGAGCAGCGCCGTGAGATCGCCGGCGTTGTCTTCCATGTCGTATTCGCCCGCATCTGACCACTCGCTGTCGCCGTGGCCTCTGGCGTCATAAGCGATGACGTAGTACCCAGCGCCTGCGAGCGCTGCTGCGCTGCCCTTCCAGGCGTGGCGATTCTGGCCGCCGCCGTGGAGCAGGATCACCGGCGCAGCGGTACGGTGCCCCCATTGCTCACCCGCGATGGAGAGACGGCCTTTGCCGGTGAAGCGGAACGGCGAAGACTCCATCCGATACTGCGACGGTTCTGCGGTGGTGGTCACAGGTGCACTCCTCAGCGGGGTGGATCGGGGCCCTTCATGACACCTTAGCGGTGATGTCGTGCTGCGCTGAGTTGCCGCCCATGCCTAGGAAGTGACCTTTGGCACGATCGTGACGCGCCATGCTTCGATGCTGCGGCGGATGCGATCATCGGCGACCAGCCCGTTGAAGTTTCCAAGCGAAGACCCATTCGACGAGGATGCGTTGCCGCAGTGCTTCGAGCTGTCGAGTGACGGTGCCGCCGCCGGGACCCTCTGCGAAGCGGTCGCCTGCCAGCATCACCGGTTGATGGGAGCTCGAACCCTTCGTAGTGCAAGTGGTGCTCGGTGAAGCTCACCGAGTCGGCCCCCAGCTCGTCGGCGAGCTGGCACCGCCTTGCACCTTGCGCAGCACCTTCTCGTACGGGTCGCCCCGTAGGTCGGCGCCGCCTTGGTCGACTGCTGCGTGGGTGTCAACGCCGGGGAGGTACAACAACGAGGTGGGCATCGGAGCTGTTCCTCGATGGTGCTCTGCGGCGCGGGGATCGGTGGTCCTTCCGCACGGCGGTGGACGACGGACGAGACGATCGCAGACTAGTGTACCATGCGCCCGCCGGACCAGTAGGTCCGGTCGAGGGGGATCCTGCGAAGGGGGACCAATGGCTTCAACAGTTGTGGACCGGCCGATCATTTCGGCGGACTCGCATATCACCGAGCCGCCGGACTGCTATACCAAGCACATCGACCCGAAGTTCCGGGACGAGGCCCCCCGGGTCGAGCGCGATCCCCAGCGCGGTGATATGTTCGTCATCCCGGGGATGAAGCCCATCTCGA
>JBFXJP010000013.1:0-17181 GCA_050174775.1 Phycisphaerales bacterium | reverse complement strand
CGGTGAGGCGGCCGAGCAGTTCGTCGGGCGGGGCATCGTGAAAGCGGAGCGCACCAGCCTGGTGCGCGGCTCGGGCGTCGATCTGGAGGTGTTCTCCGCCCTTCCCGAGCCGCCCGGCCCGCCGGTGGTGCTGTTCCCGTCTCGCATGTTGTGGGACAAGGGCCTCCGCGAGTTCGTGCAGGCAGCGCGGCTCGTGCGCGCCGAACGGCGCGACGTCCGCTTCGTGCTGGTCGGAGCGCCGGATCCGGAGAACCGGGCAAGTGCCAGCGAACGAGATCTCCAAGACATCGTCGCTGAGGGCTGCTGCGAATGGTGGGGTCATCGGAGCGACATGGCCGAGGTGCTCGGTCAATGTCACGTCGTGGTGTTGCCCAGCTACCACGAAGGGCTGCCCAAGGTACTCGTGGAGGCGGCCGCAGTCGGCCGGGTCGTCGTGACGTCGGACATCCCGGGCTGCCGCGCGGCGCTGACCCACCCAAGCGCGGGACGACTTGTTCCGGTCCGCGACGCAGCAGCAATCGCAGCCGCGGTGATTGGTTGGTTGGATGATCCGGCTGAGCGCCGACGGGCTGCAAGGGCGGCGGTCGAAGGTGCCGCAGCCTTTGCGACGCCAGTGATCCAGGAGCAGTTCCTCGAGCTCTGGGGAGCCCGACGATGAGCAGGGCTCTGTTCATCTCCTACGACGGACTGACCGACCCGCTCGGCCAGTCCCAGGTGCTGCCGTACCTCGAGGGCCTTGCAGCGGCTGGAAACGAGATGCACGTGCTCAGCTTCGAGAAGTCGGACCGCTATGCGGCCCGGCATAACCTGATCGCCGAGCGATGCGCCGGAGCCGGCATCACGTGGCATCCCCGGCGCTACCACAAGCGACCTCCCGTGCTCGCGACGCTGCTCGACGTCGGGACGATGGCGTGGACCGCTCGTTGGCTGCACCGTCGGCACCGGTTCGCAATCGTGCACTGCCGCAGCTACCTCGCCGCGCTGGTCGGGGCACGCCTGCAGCGCCGAGGCGTGGCGTTCGTCTTCGACATGCGGGGCTTTTGGGCGGATGAACGCGTCGACGCCGGACTCTGGTCTGCTGACTCACGGGTCTACGGCCCGATCCTCCGGTTCTTCAAGCGGGCCGAACACCGATGGTTCGCCGACGCCGACGCCGTCATCTCGCTCACAGAGAACGCCCGTGACGTGGTGTCGAGTTGGCACGCACCCGGCGCCCACGCGCCCATCACTGTGATCCCGTGCGTGGCCGACCTTGAGCACTTCACCATCCCGGCACCGGAGCAGCGAACTCGTGTCAGGGCGGCGCTCGGCGTGCCCGACGATGCGGTGGTGCTGGTGTACGCCGGCTCATTGGGGTCGTGGTACATGCTCTCGGAGATGCTGCAGGCGTTCGCCGCCCTGCAACGTCACGCCGCCGGCCGTGCCCATTTCCTGATTCTGACCCCTGACTCGGCCGAACAAGTCCTTGTAGAGGCTCGGAGCCTCGACCTCGATCCGGCGTCGATCACCGTGCGCGCGGCCGAGCGAGCCGAGATGCCGAGCCTGCTAGGGGCGGCTGACGCCGGCATCAGCCTCATCCGAGCGTCGTTCTCGAAGCGAGCGAGTTCCCCCACCAAGGTGGGGGAGTACCTGGCGTGCGGCCTGCCGATCATGGCGAACACGGGGATAGGGGACATGGATACGCTGGTTGGCGCTGAGGGCGCGGGTGTACTCATCGAGAGCTACGAGTCGGATGCGATGGACGCCGCCGCTCAGCAGCTGCTCGAGCTGCTCGGTGATCCAGATCGTTACCGAGCGCTGGCCGAGAAGCACTTCTCCCTCACTGACGGCTGCATGAGTTACCGCGCCGTCTACGAGACTCTAACGAGGAGCACACAATGAACGTTCTGGTCACCGGCGGGGCCGGTTTCATCGGCACGAACCTGTGTCGCCTCCTCAGCGAAGACGAACGATTCGGCCGAGTGATCGCGCTGGACAACCTCTCGACCGGCTATCGCCAGAACCTCGAAGATTGCACGGCAGATCTCGTCGTGGGCGACATCCTTGACGCTGACCTCGTGCGGACGCTTGTCAACGAGGTCGATGCCGTTGTCCACCTGGCTGCCCGGGGCTCGGTCCCTCGTTCGATCGAAGACCCGGTGGCGACCCACCAGGTCAACGTCAACGGCACGCTCTCCGTGCTCGAGGCGTGCCGCGCGAGGGGCGATGTCCACCTGGTCTTCGCGTCGTCTTCATCCGTCTATGGCGCCAACCCGATCCTGCCCAAGGCGGAGCATCTGGCGACCATGCCGATCTCGCCCTATGGCGCATCGAAGCTGGCGGCGGAGTCCTATGTGCTGGCCTACCAGCATGCGTATCAACTGCCCACCCTGGCCTTCCGCTTCTTCAATGTCTACGGCCCCTATCAAGCGGCCGAACACGACTACGCTGCCGTCATCCCCAAATTCATCGCCGCGGCCCACCGTGGGGAGGCGGTGACCATCCACGGCGACGGGCGCCAGACTCGGGACTTTACGTTCGTCGGCAGCGTGGTGGACACCATCTGCATGGCGCTGCGCGATCGGCTGGCGCACCCGAGCCCTGTGAACCTCGCGTTTGGTGTGCAGACCGAGTTGCAGGCGGTGTTGGACCTGATCGAGCAGTTGTCCGACTGCGCGCCGATTGAGCGCCAGCACGTTGCGACTCGCCTAGCGGACATCCGGGCCTCCCAGGCGGACCCGACGCTGCTTAAGGCGCTATTCCCTGATGCTGCGCCGCGAGCGCTGGAGGCCGGTCTAGCCGCGACCATCGACTGGTTCTCGAGTGGTGGGCTTAGGCCAGATGAGACCGGCTACACGGCACCGCTTGTCGATCTTCGACCTGAAGTTGAGTCCTCGGCTCTATTCATGCCGGTGCGCAACCGATGAAGCCGGTGGGCTCGTCGCCCCAGTGTGGCTCCAACCCAGCCCTCGCTAGCGACACTCGAACTGGCCACAACAACTCACCGGCCTGCCAATCAGGCTTCTCCTCAAGGGAGGACAGTCCGTGGCTCTCCTAGACCGCTGTCGAAAGGGTGTAGCTGCTCTCTACCGAGCTGTACCAGGGAAGCGGCCGGTGCTCCATGTCGTTCGCAGATACTTCAACCTACCTGCCTCTGTGTGGCGGCACCTCCATTTCGAGGGCGTGATTGACGCTAGCCTGCCGAACGGGCAGGCCGTCAAGCTGCATCACTTCGGCGCACTGGTTGAGAACGAGATCTTCTGGACGAGACGTCCCGGTGGTGTCGAATGGGCATCGATGGAGCTGTGGATGAGGCTCTGTCCGCACGCCCGTTGCATCGTCGACATTGGCGCAAACTCGGGAATCTACGCTCTCTACGCAAAGGCTATCAATCCGTCCGCCCGAGTCCTTGCAATCGAACCCCTTCCGGGTGTCCTAACGCGGCTCGTCCAGAACGTCCGTGCGAACGACCTCGACATTGATGTGGTGCCCTGTGCTCTCTCGGATGCTGATGGCGTGGCCATCGTCTATGAACCGGAAGGTGCCTCGCACGTCTACAGCGTCACCGTTAACGACAATTTGAACGATGATGACGCGCCCGTCGTTGCTAGCCGCGTGATGACGCGACGCTTCGATTCGCTAGCTGTGGACCTTGGAATTGACCTCGGCGACGGCCCGTTTCTCATGAAGTTGGATGTGGAGACTCACGAGCCGGCGGTACTCGACGGCTTGGGGCGTTTCCTTAAAAAGGGACGCCCCATTCTGCAAGTGGAGGTGCTCAACGACGATGTCGCCGATTCCATTCAACAAATTCTTGGGGCGCTGGACTATCGCTTCTTCGATATCGACGATGCCACAGGTTGGTTAACGGAACGCCCCACTGTTCAGCGATCTTCATTTTGGAATGTGCTTGCGATTCCGCAAGAGCAGTCAATCCTGTTCGGGCACGTCTGTGACGAGCTCTCTGGGGCCAGCCTAGTGGTCCCAGGGTGGCAGCACGCGGGTGTTGAAGCGTAGCAATGAGACCCACAACGGCGCGCACGCAGCCCCCCACTTCGATGGAGGAAGAACCGGCGGCGCGATCGGTTCTCCACAACGCGGGAGCCGGAGTGGCTCGCATGGCGGTGGTGGCGGCCGTCTCATTCGCGTCGACGGGCGTCGTAGCAAGGTGGCTGCCAGCGGAATCCTACGCCGTTTGGGCGTTGATGCTGGTGGTGCTCAACTACGTATGGTTGTTTGACCTCGGCGTCCAACCGACCGTCACGAAAATGGTGGCGGCCGTCGAAGGGGGGACTGACGCGTGGATCCGTCGTGGCGAGATCGTATCCACAGCCGCTGCGCTGCTCACCGGGGCAGGCGCCGTCGGGCTGGCCGTGCTGGCAGTGGGCGTCTTGGTTGCTCGGGCGGTTGGTATACCAGGTCCCGAATCGTCGTCCACCTTTGGGTGGTGCTTGGCGGTCACGGGCGCATCTGCGTTAATCTGCCTGCCTCATTCGGCACTGTCGGGCTACTACGCGGGGATGATGCGGTCCCACGTCGCCGTGGTCCTGATGTTGCCGGGGCGGCTGGCTGGCTCGATCGGGGTTGCCGTCGCCGCTTACATGAACGCACCCCTTCTTGCCCTTGCGATCGTGCTTGCGGCCGGCAATCTAGTGAGTGTCGCAGCACTGGCTGGCTACCGCGAGAGCCGAGCCGTCCTTCGTCTCGGTATGATCGCGCGGCCACTGGCATCTAAGCTGCTCCGAACGGCATGGCAGGTCGGTGTCGGCGGGATCGCTATCTACGTGATCGTCAATCTCGACGGTCTATTGGTCGCGATCTTCGATCTCGCGAGTGTCGGACCCTATGCGGCCGCTGCCACGCTTGTGACGTTCCTTGCCTCGATGATGCACGTCGCCGGCTCTAGTCTGCTGCCGAGGTTCGCTGGTTTGGATGCAGGCAGTGGAGAGTTCGGCCGGCTCCTCCGGCAGGCGAGTCGCTGCACGGGGTTTCTTACGCTTGCCCTGGTTCTCCCTCTGCTCGTTGGTGCTAACCCATTGATGTCTCTTTGGCTGGGCGCTGCGAACGGCCGCCTTGGCGCTAGGAGCCTTACGATCCTGCTACTCGCGCTGCTGCTCCGTCAACAGACGACTCTTCTCGGACATGCCCTGCTCGCCGCCGGACATGAAGCGCGTTTCGCCCGAATCGTGTGGAAGGAGGCGGCCACCAACGTTGGCATGAGCATTCCTCTTGGCGCCGCTCTCGGAGCACCAGGTGTCGCGCTTGGCACGTTGACAGGGTCGATCGTGGGACTTGTGACGGGAGCGCGGTCGGCAGACCGGGTTGTGCCGGGCGTCACAAGGGCCCTGTTGCTGCAGTGGGCAGCAGCGGTGCCGATTGTCGCTCCCCCTGTAATGCTGCTCGGCGTGTCCCAGCTCGGCCTGATGGCCGGGACGCTCCCAAGACTCGCGTTGGGCGCTGCGACGTGCGTGTGCGGCTGGATGTGGGCCTATCGGAGCATGCTCCGGCCGTCCGATCGACAGTTCATCCGAGGCTTAGGGTGTCGCTTGGTGCCAGCGAGCGTTGGACGCCCGGAGGGTATACGAGGTTTAGCTGGGCCCGACGACGGTCAGGTGAGTGCGGGCATCGATCGTCGCTCGTGAGGATCCCGTCTGACGGACAGCTACCGTGAGGGTCGTGGGCGGATCGGAGTGTCAATGTAAGCTGGTAAGGGCGGTCGCGCCGGAAGTTCCCTCCTGAGTTTGAGCCCGAATTCGTGGCGATGGTGGAGGCGCCTGGCGGCAAGAACGCCCGGTCGCCCGCGATATGCGCCTGGGGTGGGTCTACACCTTGACCGTAGAGCTTGATGGCGGTGGTCCTCCGCCTCCTACCGCTCATGTTGGGGCAAGCTCGAGGTCGCTGAACCAGCCGAACGTCGAGGCAACTCGAAAATGCTCCAGGCCCGCATGCGCTGCCGTGCTGGGCGAGTTCTGGCCGTCGAGGCCGCCGAGAAGGCCGGCCCGAAGGGCCGCCACAACGCCGAGCGCACCGCGGTCCGGTACGGCACGGAACGGGCCACGGTGCCGTTGGGCGACCGGCGCGTGCCCGTCGACAAGCCCCGCCTGCGCGCCGCCGACGGCTCCGGTGAGATCCGCTTGGACACCTGGCACGCGGTGCAGGCGGTCGATCTGTTGTCCGACCACATGGTCGCCGCTGGGCTCGCCGCGGTGTCGCCCCAAAAACTACCAGCGCGCCGCCCTTGAAGCCGTCGGTGAGGTGGCTGCCCGTTCGACGGCGAAGTCGACGGTGTCGGCAAGGTTCGTGGCCGCCACCCGCGCCCGGCTCGACGAGCTCCGCAACCGTGATCCGTCCGGACGCAGGTGGCTGGTCGTGTACGTCGATGGCTTCGAGTTCGCCGGCCAGACCATGATCGGCGCGCTCGGCGTCGACGCGGATGGCACCAAGTGCCCACTCGGCATCATGCATGGCTTGTTGTTCGTGTTGGACGGCGCCAAAGCGTTGCACGCCGCCGTCCGCGACGTCGTCGACGGCCAACCCGTGATGATGTTGTCGCACTTGTAGCGCCTACACCCGTTGGGTTTGCACGGCTACCTCCCTTTCCGCCGAGAAGGGCTGGGTGCGCCGCAAGCTACCCGCCGCCCGGGCCGAACCCGACCCGACAGAAGCCCGCGGCGCGTTGCAGGAGCTGGCCCGCAAGTTGGACCGGCTCAACCCCGACGCCGCGCCGTCGCTACGCGAAGGACTCGACGAGACCATCACCATCAACCGGCTCCGCATCACCGGCACCCTCGGCCGCACGCTCGCCACGACGAACCCCATCGAGCCCTCCATCGACATCGTCCGCACGCACGCGAAGAACGTGAAGAACTGGAACGCCGACCGCCGCGGCCACCGCGAACGAACCGCCGACATGCGACTGCGCTGGGCCGTCGCGAGACTCCTCGCCGCTGAGCAGCAATACCGCCGGGTCAATAGCCACCGGCAACTCCCCGCCCTCGCCGCCGCCCTCCAACCGCGACGACTCGGCCGCACCGAAGCCGTCGCATAGGGTCACCAGCGAGGGCCGCACGTGTGGAGTTCCACGGCAGCCGGGCAACCTCGAGTGGAGCCTGGCCTTCGCGTATTGCTCCGGGCAGTTACTACGTGGAACGTGCTGGAGAGTGGCGGAAACGGCTGTTCACCGTCGTCCGCCGGTCGAACAATCGACGCCAGCCATTGAACTCGGTAGGTGGTACGGGTGAATGGACTGCCTGCACACTGCCCACGTAGAAGTACCTGTTTCCACTGCTGTGCACCACTCGGTTGGGGATGAAGTAAGAAATCTTGTGCAAGGCGAACAATAGGGCCTCGCGAGCGCCATGGATGTCGCTCAGCGTACCCGGGGCGGGCCACGGTGCTTCAACGGTAGTGAGCTGAACGGTCTGCAATCCGACGCGTGCGAAGAGGTCGGACTGCCCCCTGCACGTCGAGAGAGAGACATGAAACGGCGCCATGTCGGCAATCGGCTGTCGGCGAATGTGTCGCCCCATCTTCATGACTCTAAGGAACAGGGTGGGCTCAGCTTCGAGTGGGCCCTGAGCAATGATGCGCCCGTTCGGGCCTAGGAGCGTGATGAGGTGTACGAGAAAGGGTGCCGGCTCGGGTAGGTGCTCCAGCACGTCACCAAGGAAGATGAAGTCGTAAGGGCCGAGCATCAACTGGTCGGTACTCGTTGCGACAGGGAGACCAGTCCGTAGACGGGTTGCAGCGGCGACCTCCTCCTGACTCTCGAGCCCTTCCACTCGCCAACCGCGTTCGTGAAGGAGTTCAAGCACGTGGCCGTCGGCACACCCTACGTCCAGGAGACGCCCAGGGCTGCTCGATGCGAGGAACGAAAGCAGCCGAGCGAAACGTCCGCCAAGCGCTCCGAAGCTCACGGCTTCAGTGTCATGACCGTAGTCAGCCGAGTAGAGCGCAGCGAGTTGGTCAGAACTTGGCATCGGCGAGAGGAAGATGGAGCCGCAGTTGGCACAATCGTGGTAAGTGAACACGGCGCCGTCGTGGCGCGTCGCGCCGAGCCATGAAGGTCTCGGTGTGGAGGCGGAGCCGCAGAGGGGACACACGGACTCGGCTGCGAGCTCAGTCATGGGTGAGCACCAGCTCATAGGCGCAGACCTGCTGCTCGACCATCTTGGGCACCGTGAATCGTTGGCGTACGGAGGCGGTTGCGTTCTGCGCCAAAGCTCGGCGCCCGATTGGGTCAAGGTGCAGGCTCCGTATCGCCGCTTCCAGCTCGTCGGCACGACGAGGATTGACGAGCCGTCCGTTCCATCCGTGGGTGATGACCTCGGGTGCACCCGCGACGTTCGTTGCCACCAGCGGCGCGCCGGCAGCCAGCGCCTCGATCAGCGTTTGGCAGAAGGCCTCGGTGAGGGACGGGTGGACGACGACATCCACCGCGGCCATGAACGCGGGGATGTCGTCGCGGTGTCCGAGTAGATGAACACGGTCCGTAACGCCGAAGCGCCGCGCCGGCTCGAGTGCGAGCCGTTCGTCCCCCGATCCTGCGAGGTAGAGCTGCACGTTCGGGATGGCATCTCTCAGGCGGGCGAGTGCTTCGATGAGATAGCAGTGCCCCTTGGTAGGAAAGAGCCGGGCGACGCAGCCGAGGGCGAAGGTACCGTCCATGGCGAGCTCAGCACGGACGCGGTCGACTGCGGCGGGATCGGGCAGCATCGGTTCGAAGTCGAAGCCCTGATAGATGAGATCGATTCGATCCTCCGGTGCGTGATCGACGTCCACCATGTAGCGCTTCACCGCCTGCGAGAACACGACCGATCGCTTGACCAGGCGGGGCAGGATGCGGTCGATCCCCACCGTGAGGCGTGAGCCGAGGAGGGCCGGCTCGTCGAGATGGTGGCGGGTCATGATCACAGGGACGTGGGCGAGGCGCCCTGCCGCTGCACCGATCACCGCTGCGTCAGTGAGGTGAGTCTGGAGCAGATCGATCCGGTTGGCGCGAAGTGCGTGCGCGAGGGACCTCACCGCTGAGGCATACGATCGCCGGCCCGGAGCGTTCAAGGCGATGAAGCGCTCAGGGCGCTCAGTGAGGTAGGTCGGCAAGCTCCCCGGCATCACGGAGGCGATGAACACGTCGATGCCTCGCGCTTCGAGACCCGGCACGAGATCCCGAAAGTAGCGCCCATCGGGGTTGGACGTGATGAGATGCATCACCCGCACGGCTGCGCTCCTCCAAGGCCGGACTCCATGGCTGCCATCGCGATGTGCACCGGGTGGAGCGGCTCGCGGCAGACAGCGACGAGCACAGGGGCGTCCGACGTCGTGCTCGGGCTGAAGCCGTAGTCGCCGGGGAGGGGATAGAAGGGGCGGCCGGTGAAGCGCTGCGCCAGAAACTCGCGCACCGTTGGGCCGGTCTTGTTGACGAGCTTCCAGCCGAACAGCCGGCTGTGGGTTCGCACGCCGCGCGGAAGCCTGCGCTGGTCCAGCTCGAACGGCGGGGTCCTGAACCGAGGTGAGAGGGTCTGGCCCAGCAGCTGAACGGATGCAAAGCCCTCCGAGAGGGCGACGTTGAGCTCGTCGGCGACGTACTCGTGCCGGTGGAACGGATTGGTCGGAACGCCGCCGACCGGTTTGGTGTAGACGGCATTCGGGGTGGAGAGCAAGAGTGTGCCGGTGGGCCGCAAGACCCGGGCGATCTCCTGCACGAAGCCCCGCCGGTCGTAGACGTGCTCGATCGTCTCGAAGGAGGTCACGAGATCGAACGCGTCGCTTGGAAACGGAAGCGCAGTGCCGTCGGTGACCACGAGGCGCCGATCGCCTCCCATGCGGATGGCCTGCAACGCGTTGAGGTCGATGTCCGCCCCGATCACCCGGCCGCGCCGCTCAAGCAGATCAAGCCCGTAGCCCGAGCCACAGGCGATGTCGAGGATGTCCCCGCTCGGGCCATGCTCGACCGCGTAGGCGTAGCGGGCGACGTGTTCGCCCCAATAGGGCGAGTGCGCAGCAGCGTCGCACCGAGTCGGCCCGACGAATCGTTCGTCGGTCATGAGTGTCCTCCATTTCGTCGTCGGGCGAGCTGAACACACGCGTCCGCACCGATTCGGAGCCCCTGTCGGGGATGCTTACGTGTGAGCCCCAGCCCGACTCGAGCCGCCTGCCACCATTCGCGCTTGGCGGCGTAGCTCTTCGCTAGCGTGCAGTCCAGCGCCGTCTCGACGAGCAGCCTCTGGTCTTGGTCCAGTGCGGGGGCAACCTTGGCGACTGCGTACCGCATGTCGCGCTCGAACAGCGGTACGTTGCGAGACATGTTGGCGCCGTGCTGCGTGTAGAAGACCAGCGGTTCATCGACCGAGAGGACGGGCGCAGTGCGAAGACACCGCAGCCCGAACTCCCAGTCAGCGGAGGTTGAGAGCTTCGGATCGAATCCGCCAACTCGTTGGAAAAGCCGTGCATCGACCACTGCGCTGCTGGCCAAGGCGCTGAAGGTCGGCTGCAACGCCAGCGCTCCCTCGAGCGTTGCGATGGGGGTGACCGGTCGCTCGCCGAAGGCTTCACCGTGGCGGTCCACGAACCGATAGCCCGTCTGGATCAGTGCCGGCCCGCCGGTGGCGTCGCGAAGCTCGAGCTGATGCTCGAGCTTGTCGAGACGCCAATAGTCATCGGCGTCGAGAAAGGCGAGGAGGTCTCCGGTGGCAAGCGCGGCGCCCGTGTTCCGGGCAACGGATACGCCTTGGTTGACCTGTCTGACCACTCTGACCGCACGTCCGAGCTCCCGCAGGGCGCAAACCGTGTCGTCGGTGGAGCCGTCGTCTACCACGATGACCTCATGGGGCGGGCTGCTCTGTTCGAGGGCGCTCCTCGCCGCCCGCACGACAAAGTCGCAGTAGTTGTAGCTCGCGATGACCACCGAGATGCGGGCGCTGCGGTGTGCGCTCATGACGCTCTCCCGGGCCGGCCCTCGATTCCGAGCGTCTGTGTACGCACGAGCCAGCACAGGTCGGCCACAGCGACGAGGATGCGCGCCCGGCCGGACTCCATGAGCGGTTGCGTTGGCGCGCCCCGGCTTGGCCCTGCTTCACCGCCACGTGCATACGATGTCCCGTCGACCGTTGGGGTCGTCGGAGCTTGGTTACCCATGAGCGCTCACCTGCCTGGTCACGACGCCGCCGCTGAGGGCGAACTCGGCGCGATTGTCGAAGTTCAGCATGGCGAGCGTTGCCGCCGGGAGGGACCGGACCCGCTGCGCAGGGACACCGGCCAGCAGCACGCCTGGCTCGGCATGGCGCCCCGTCACGACACTACCGATGCCCACGATGGAATGGGCGGGAACCTCGCTGCCGGGTGCCATCTTGACGTCAGATCCGATGTACCCGTAGTCGCCGATGACGATCGGAGCCGTCTCCTGACGATTGTGCGTCCAGATGGACGAGTTGCGACCGCCGATGATCACGCGTCGCCCCATGGTGATGGCATCCGTGAAGTCGATCTTGTGGTTGGACGCGATGGTTGATCCGGCCCCGACTCGGAGCTCAGGCCGTGGCACGGTGGTCACGAGTGGGCCGACGATGGAGTTGATCTCGTTGAAGCGGAGGATGCTCACGTCCTCGCCGAGTTCGACGAGCTCACCGCCGCGTACCAAGTTCCCGAAGCCGATCGAGCTGCGGGCGCCGATGGTGAGTGATCGGGAGGCGATGAAGAGGTTGCCGTGGCCGATGCGGACGTCGTCACCGATGATGCAGTGGCGCGCGTCGATGATGGACAGCCCGATGCGCACGCCGCGACCGATGTGGTAGCGGAAGATCCTGCGGTAGACGAAAGGCTTCAGCCGTGGCGGCAGCAAGGCGGTGATCAAGTGGGCAAGTAGGCGAACCTTGGTCATGCGGTGCGCTCCAGATTGCGTTCGGTACGCGGCTGTGCGGCCGCGACGGAGCGCAGCACCCCGGCAAGGGTGGCTGCTTGTGCCGACAAGCTGAGGTGTTGCGTGGCCCACCCACGCCCTCGTTCGCCCATGTTCGATCGCAGCGCGGGGTCCTTCAACAGCAGCTCCAGCGCATGGTGCCAACTGGAGTCGGTGGTGGCGGCGAAGTGTGTGTGGCCAGGCTCGCCGATCTCTGCGCCGGCGCCGACAGGAGTCATCACGAACGGCACCCCGCAGGCGAGGTACTGGATAGCTTTGAGACCCGACTTGCCCAACGTCCATTCCCGTAGAGCACCGGATGTGGGCAGGGGGTAGAGGCCGACGTCGATGGACCGGAAGTCGTCGAGCTCGCGGTGGAGGCTCCACGGCACGGCTTCGACATCGACCCCTGGCAGCACGATACGGTCCTTCCCGCTGCCGACGACACGAAGGGTGAAGCGCTGCGTCTCGGCCAAGCGCTGCAGCGTTGGAAAGATCGCTTCGAGGAACGGAAAGGTGGACGGCGTTCCCACCCAGCCGAGCACTGGGACGGCACGGTCGGCCGTCATGGGCCGGAACTGCTCGAGGTCGACGATCGTGGGCAACAGGGTCGCCGGGCGGTCATGGGCCAGGACGTACTCGGCCACGGCGGTGCTGCCGGCGATGACGTGCGAAGCCAAACCGATCAACGTGTCACCCTTGTGATGGCACTTGAGGCGGGCGACGAGCGGGCGGACGTTGGGGCTGCGGTACTTCAGATAGGTGGGATCGTCAAGGTCAAGGACGATGGGTAGACCCGATCGGTGCGCGAACCATTCGATGAGTGGTGGACCGACAAGCATCGCCTCGCGCTGAATGAAGAGCACGTCATAGCGTCGCATCGACGGTAGTTGGCGGATGCGTCGCATCGTGGCCGCGGCAACATCGGCTGCCTTCCGGCTGAGCGGGATGGCTTCGTAGAGCCGGCCGAACGCATCGTCGTCCAAGAAGCTGCTGAGCGTGAGCTCCACGCCGTGTTCGCGCAGCGCAGGTTGGAACTGCTGGACCCGGTAGCGCGTGGCTGCCGCGAGCGAGGGATACGAGGTCAGTGAGAGGACCCGCAGCGGCGTCACGCTTCCTCCCGGGAGGCGGCCGCGCGGAGCATGAGCGGCACAGCGATGAGCACGGGCAGGAGTTGGGTGCGCTGACGAACCAGGTAGCCAAAGTTCCCGAAGTTGGCGAACCCGACAGCGAACATGATCATGAGCGTCAGACCGAACAGGCCGAGGGGGTGGAGCAGGGCACGCCAGCGAAGGGCGCCGCCCAGTGCCGGCACGATCACGAGCCCACCGAGGAGCAGCGCGGACTCCAGCGCGCAGACCAGGACGAGCGGGCTGCGCGCTTCGAACAGCAACGGCCGGTAGAGCACGGTGAGCAACGCCTGGGGAAGGGCCCCGAGGCTCGTCACCGGCTCGGCTTCGAATGCGGTACCACCCGTCTGGGAGGCGGTGCCGACGTCGGCCAGGGTCTGGGACACCTCCGCAACGCTCTTGCCCTGAGCGATGGACGAGTTGGCGACCAGGTTCTGCAGCGCGAGGTACCCCACCGCCACCGCGAGGATGCCGGCGAGCACCCGGGCGCCCAGCCGCGGGCGGGCGACCCGGCGTTGCGGGGCCCGACCGGCGACCAGCGCGACGGCCAACGCGGCTGCGAACATCACCGAGAGGTGGGGCCGGATCGTGGCGGTGAGCCCGAGGCCGGCGGCCACGTGCGCAACCCCGCGCAGACGGCCGCACGCCAGGTGCGCCATGCCGATGGCCGCCACGCCGAAGTACAGAAAGATCACCGCGTCCTTGCTGATGGGGGAGGTCCACACCAGGAACGACGGCGCGAAGAACAGCAGCAGCGCCAGCCGGCGCGGATCCACCGAGGGTTCCATCATGCGCACGGCCCGATACCAGCAGTACCCGCCGACGAAGCCCCCGCAGGAGTACACCAGGTAGCCGGCGTACTGGACCGGCGCGATGGCGAGGTAGAGCCAGCCGGTCATGAGCTCGACGGTGCCGGTGCCGGGTGCCGGGTACACGGTGGTGACCGGCAGCCCGGCGCGGATCTGGGCGGCGATGTGCGTGCCGGACCCGTGGTAGTGCAACGCATCCCCGCCGCGATAGGCCACGGCGAGCAGCGCCAGGAGCAGGCCGCTGGTCACCACCTTGGCGATGGCGGCGTTGTGGATGAGGGACACGACGTGCGCGCCGTCATGCACCCGTACCCGCGCCGTGATGACCGCCACAACGATGGCCCACAGCGAGAGCGCGGCGGCCAGCGCGCCGAGACGCGGCTCATAGGCCACGACACCGGCGACCGCTACGGCGGCGGATCCGGCGAGGGCGCCACGTGCGCTGATGCCGTGCACCCGGGGGATCGACAGCTGGCTCACGGCGCGTCCACGAAGCGTTGGAACCACAGCTCGAGCATCAGCCACGTCCAGATCTGGAAGCTGTGATCGGCCCGTCCCTGGTCGTGCTCATCGAGGACGCCTCGCACGACGGCGGGCGGGAACAACCAGCGCCCTCGGGCGGTGTCCGACAGCAGGTGCTCACGGCTGAACTGGCGCAGCGGCCCCCGCAGCCAGGCGCCGACGGGGACGCCGAAGCCCATCTTGCGACGATGGAGGTTCTCATGGGGCACGATGCCGGCCAACGCCTGCTTCAGCACGTGCTTGCCGCCGCGGTGCCACTTGAACGACGCGGGTAGGGAGGCGGCGAGCTCGAGGACCTCATGATCGAGGAAGGGCGCCCGCACCTCGAGCGAGACGGCCATGGAGGCGATGTCGACCTTGGTGAGCAGATCGTCGGGCAGGTAGACGTGCGTGTCGCAGCGAAGACAGCGGTCGATGATGTCCAGCCGATCGTCGGAGAGCCACGGGGTGAGGACGTCGCGGTCCTCGGCCGCCGTGGCCAGCGTCCGGAACTCCGGGGTGGTACGGGCCCACTTCGTCTCCGCGTCGGCAACGCTCATCCACCGTAGGTAACGCTCAACGGGCGGCCGCTGGGCCGCCGCGGCGAACCGGGTCAACTCCCCCAACCGAGACCGGGGGTTGCGCACCGCCAGACGACCCACGTGATCACACATCGAGCGGCCCGCAGGCGTGCGTTGGATCCGGCCGGCCCACTGCATCGCCCCGTAGCGCCGGTAGCCGGCGAACGCCTCGTCCCCGCCGTCCCCCGAGAGGGCGACCGTGACATGGCGTCGCGTTTCGCGGGCGACGTAGTACGTCGGGATGGCGGACCAGTCCGCATAGGGCTCGCCGTAGTGCTGCACCAACTCGGGCAGGACCTCCAGCGCGTCGGGCCGGACCACGAACTCGTGGTGCTCGGAGCCGACCATCTCCGCCACGCGCCGAGCGTGGGAGAGCTCATCGAAGTCCTTCTCCTCGAATCCGATGGAGAAGGTCTGCACCGGGGTGCTCGACGCCTCGGCCATCAGTGCGACGACGGCGGATGAATCGATGCCGCCGGACAGGAACGCGCCCACCGGCACGTCGGCCAGCATCCGCAAGCGCACGGCCTCGCGTAGCTTGGCCAACACCAGTTCCTGGGCGTCGCCGATGTCGATCTGGAGTTTCCGCGAAAAGTCGAGATGCCAGTAGCGCTCGGTGGTGATGGTCCCTTGTTGCCAGACGAGCACGTGACCGGGCTCCAGTTTGCGCACCGCGCGGAACGCAGTGCGCGGCGCCGGTACGCAGAGGAACGTCAGATAGTGCCACAAGGCGGTGTGGTCGAGATCTCGAGACACCGGGCAGCGCAGCAGCGCCTGCAGCTCCGACGCAAAGTAGAGCGTGCCACCGTGCTCGGCGTAGAACAGCGGCTTCTTGCCGACCCGGTCACGAGCCAGGAGGAGCCGTTGGTGGTGCTCGTCCCACACGGCAATGGCGAACATGCCGCGCAGGTGGCGCACCACATCGGTGCCCCACTCCTCGAACCCGTGGACGATGACCTCGGTGTCGGACCGGGTCAGGAAGCGGTGGCCCCGTCCCTCCAACGTCCGCCTGAGCTCGTCGTGGTTGTAGATCTCGCCGTTGAAGACCACCCAGAGGGTCTTGTCCTCGTTGTGCATCGGCTGGTGGCCGCAGTCGAGGTCCACGATGGCGAGGCGGCGCATCCCGATGCCGACCCCCGCGTCCACATGGATGCCTTCGTCGTCAGGTCCCCGGTGGGTGATGGCGTTGCACATCGACTCCACAAGCGCCGGTTCGACGCGCGCGCCGTCCGCTCGAACCACACCTACGATCCCGCACACGACCAACCGCCATCCGTCGTTGTTGCACCGCCTGGCGCCATCTGTAGCACCGCTTGTGGAGTCAGCGTATCCACACGGTGGTCGGAATCGCACCCTTGGAACCTGCGCGTGTTCGGGCGTGGGGAGGCGAGTCCATGCCGCTACGGTGAGCGGTCTGCGCTTGGTGGGGCGGACCGCCGAGCCGGGGAGTGGGAGCTCTAGTGGGAGTGTTGAGCGCAGCGTGTTGGCGGCACGTACTCGTCCTGATGGTCGGCATGCTGTGCGTCGTAGCAGGGCTCGGCCTGCTGTTCCAGGCGCCGTACAGCACCTCGTGGTTCGTGACCCTGCCGCAGGCGCTGGCGGAGCGCTCGCCCGCGGATGCGACGAAGCCGTTCGGTGGCTTGCCTTTTGCCGGTGATGAGTACGACGCTGCAGCAGCGCTCGAGCCGTTTCGGGAGGTGTTCGACGCGCACTGTCGTGGACGCTCCGGGGTGGACGCCGCGGCGTGTGCGTCGAACGTACTCACGGTCCGGTCGCCGTTTGGGAATCCCTCGACGGAGTATGTGGACCCCGGCTATGACCCAGCCGTTGCGCTCCAGCGGCTGCTGGCCGGCGAGCCGTCGCATTGCGTACCGCTGTCTTCTGCGGTGACCACGCTCCTACTCAGCGCGGGTATACCGGCTCGGTTCGTGTCGATCACCAATGGCACCGACTTCGGCCACAACCTGGTGGAGGTGTGGGACAGCACCCGCTGGCTCCTGTACGACCCCTCGCTCGGCGGTACCTACGTCAGTGGCGGAAAGGCACTTGGCGCGGCGGACCTCAGGGACATCGCCGAACTGAGCCTTGATCCCATGGGCGTTCAACCGGTCGGAGTCTTTCCCGAATCCATGATACTCGGGCGCGTGGCTGCGCTGAATCAGACCCGGATATTGCAGTGAGGGGTGGTCATGGTGCTTCCGTCGGCCGGTGATGGGGTTGGTGGCGGTGGCGGGGGTGGGCTGTCGTGATTGGGTCGCGTGCGGTTAGCGAGGCCCGGTTGTGCT
>JBFXJP010000012.1:0-18125 GCA_050174775.1 Phycisphaerales bacterium | reverse complement strand
CAGCCCCCGGTGCCGTGCGCACCGACACCGACGACGCGCTCGTCTGGTACACGCCCTCGATCGGAACGATCGGCATGGCCATGGCGCACCGCTTCGCGCGTCACGCCACCGACGGACCCAGCCTGTGAAACTATTGCTCAAGGTCGAGCGTCCTCGTGTCGACAATCCTCAAAGTAGACTTCGCGTCTCAACGCACTTCGAAGGTTGCCAACGGTTAGGACCGCATCTTTTATGCCACGAACGTCTCAGAGGCTTCGCCACCGAACTTTGTGGGCTGCCGCAGCTGCGCTCGCGTTCTCTTCGGTTCTGGTCGCAACGGGGTCGTCGGCGCTGCAGGCGGCGCCAGCGGTGCCGACCTCGACGGTGACCGCAGCGACGTCGTCACCGCTGCTCGGCGAGGACGTGGCCCTGACGGTGACGTTCGACAACACCGATACCACCGACACCGGCTACGGCCCGTACGTCGATCTCGTGTTCGATTCCGGCGGAGCGGATGGCGATGACGGAGTGAGCTTCGGTTCGGCGGCCTACCTCGGCGCGCCCCTCGCACCGCTGGCGGTGTTCGACTGCACCGGGACCGCGCAAACGCATCCTCTGACGGGGGCGAGCGTCGCATGTCCGGTCGGTTCGCAGATCATCGTGTTGCAACTGCCGTTCGGGTCGTTCACTCCCGGCCAGCCGGTGGCGCCGGTCAGCGTCAATGCGTCGGTCAGCGGCCTCGCTGATGTCGGCATCAGCCTTGGGGTGACCGCGACGGGCGGCTTCGCGTACGGCGATTCGCCGACTGGCACGACCCCCATTGTGGGCACCACCGACTCCGCGACCCTCGTTCCCGAAGTGGTGCGATTCACGAAGCGTGTCGTCGCGCCGGAGGAGGAGACGGCAACCGGACCGAACTATCCGCGTCAGTATGTTCTCGAGGTCGACATCGCCGATGGCCAGACGGTGAACGATCTCACGATCACCGATCGGCTGCCCGACAGCTATGTCTATCTCAGCTCAACGTCGACACTTCCGACCTTGTTGGATCAGCCGACGGTCGGCGCTGTGGTTGACCCGGCCGACAACACGCTCGAGTACACCGATGCCAGCCCGACCGTCGGTACGTCCGCAGCGGTCGACGCATCGATGACGTTCGACTACTACATCTCCGACCTCGACTTCGCCGGTGACCCGGTCCTCGACCCGTCGACCGGTGACGACGTCGAGACGGTGAACGATGGCGAAGCCTCCGGCACCGTCGATCCGCTCGACCCGCGTGATGCCGATGCTCCGTTCGTGCTCGACACGCCTGTCGTGGATCCGGACAACGACGACGACGCTCGCATCGAGGCGAAATCGATCGCCATCCAAAAGTCGGTCTCCACCGTCACCGAAGCCGGCGCGACCGGGACGACGCCTGGCGACGTGCTGGAGTACACGATCAGCGGTCAGGTGAGCGACTACTACTCGTTCGGCGACATTGACGTCAATGATGTCCTCGGTGACGGCCAGACCTTCGACACGTCGTTCACTCCGACACTCACCGTCACCGAGGGCGGTGCGGCAACGGCGCCTGGCCTCGCTGGCTTCTTCACCGTGGACGAGTCGGCTCGCACGACCTGTGGGGACGGGACCACGGCGATCGATTTCGCCGTGAGCGACGCAGACGCCGCAGGATCGGGAAACGGAATTCTCACCGGCGGACTCGTGCCAGCGATCCCGACCGGTGCCACCACCTTCGAGATCACCTTCCGCGCCACGATCGACGATGCCTACACGTGCACGTTCTCCGGGACCGGACCGCTCAACCCGAACGACTTCGTGACCAACGACGTGAGCGTGACGGGTGAAGTGCTCGACAACGCCACGCAGGCACCTCAGGCGGTGCCGCAGTTCGAGTCCGATGACAGCGCTACCCGGCTCGACGTCGAGCCGATCTCGGTCCAGAAGTCGGTCTGGGGACGCAACGGTGTCGTCGGTGGCCTCGGTGATCCTGCCCAGTTCGCCGCTGGCGACACGATCAGCTATCGCCTGTCCCTGACGGTCCCGTCGTCGGACTTCGAATCGCTCAGGATCGGTGACTTTCTTCCGCTGCCGACGCTGGTCGCCACAGGTCTCACCCAAGAAGGAGCCGCCTGTACCGCCACGACCGCGCCAGCGCTCGACTCGTGGTGCTACGGCCCCCTCGACACCATGAGTTCGGCTCCGGGTTTCGTCGACCCGACCACCTCGTTCGACACGACCGCCAACAGCATCACCTGGGACTTCGGAACTCAGGAGATCCCCGACAACCAGGCACGTGTCATCGAACTGATCTTCACGCTCGAAATCTCCGACGCGGCATTCCGCGACGGTCTCTTCCTCACCAACCAGGTGCAATCCACCGAGGACAACAGCTTCAACACCGAGTCGACCTCTCCGGCGATCGTTCAGATCGAGTTGACACAGCCGGAACTGAACATCGACAAAGGAGTGGTTGCTCGCTCCACGAATCCGGGATCGGCGCTGTCCGCACCGATCAACCCGACCGGCGTCGTGTTCGACCCGGTCGCCACGGCCGCAGCGTGCCCCGACTACTCGGGAACCGTGTCCTCGGACAACCTCGCCAACGGTGCGCCGGACGCGAACGCCACCGGCCTCGATGCTCGTGACATCGTTCGCTACGCAATCGTGGTCGAGAACACCGGCAACGGCCTGAACGGCGCCTTCGATGTGACGATCAACGACGTCGTGCCAGCCGGATTCGAGGTACCGGCAGCCGGCCTCGATCTGTGCGTCACCAACGGCGCAGGCACTCCGATCCCGAACACGACCACCGGGTTCTTCAGCGGTGCGCCCACGGCATCGCCGCTCGGCACCGGTTCGATCACGCTCGCCGACACGACCACCGGGTCGCTCGCACCCGCGGATCCGACGTCGGGTGACAATGTCGCGGTGATCACCTACAACCTCGCTCTGGTGGCAACCACTGGCGCGAACACCGCGACCACGGCGTTGACGAACACCGCCAACGTCACCAACTACTCGGCCACCGAGGGCGGCCCGTCGTTCCTCCCGGTCACCCCCGCCGCCGACCTCGTTGACACCGCATTCGTTGCGACGAAGCCCCTGACGGTCGCCAAGACTCGTACCGACACCAGCCAAGCCTCCACCTCGGGTGCGAACGTGGCGATCGGCGAAGAGGTCGAATACACCGTCACGGTAACCGTGCCCGAGGGCACCTCGCGCGACGTTCGCCTCGTCGACACCCTCGACACCGGGCTCGTCATGTCACGTCCGCCGACCGCGGCCGTGCTCGGTGCCGATCTCACCGCCACTGCGCAGGCTGCACCGACGGTGTCTGTGGGTGGGCGCGTGTTGACGTTCAACTTCGGCGACATCACCAACTCGGGAGCCACCGGCAGCGCCAACACCGTCGACGCAGCTGACCAGATCACCTTCACCTACTGGGCCGTCGTCACCAACGTGGCCGCGAACCAGGACGGCCAGGTCCGCCGCAACTCCGCCGCAATCAGCTACGCCAGCGGCGCAACCGGCACCGCCCGCACTACCGCAACCGCTCAGGTCCCGGTGAATATCGTGGAGCCGGCGCTGCAGGTCGCGAAGTCGGCGAGTGTTCCCACGATCGATGCCGGCGACCGCTTCACCTACACCATTGTCGTCAACCACCGCACCACCGCACCGGTGTCGAACGCCGACGCCTTCGACGTGGCGCTCACCGACACGATCCCGGCCGGTCTCACCTACGTGGGAGGCACCTTGGCGTCCACGGGCGCTGCGCCGACGACGCTCACCGAATCGTCCGGCACCATCGACGCCACCTGGGCCAGCTTCCCTCAGGCCAGCACCACCACCATCACCTTCGACGTGATCGTCTCGGGGTCGTACAACCCGGTCGCACCGATCGACAACACGGCCTCGATCACCTACACCGGGCTGCCCGGATCTCCAACGACCGCGATCGGCGGCGGCGAGGAACGCACCGGCGCCGGCGGCCTCAACGACTACGCGACGTCGAACACGGCGACCGTGACCCCGATCGCACCGTCCCTGAACAAGGCGCTGGTCGCAACCGACCAGACAACCACGACGGACCCGAACGTCACCATCGGTGAGATCCTCACATACGACATCACCGTCGACCTGCCCGAAGGCGACATCGACGGATTCGTCGTCACCGACGTGCTGCCGCCCGGCCTGCAGTACGTCGCCGCATCAGGCGAGGTCTTCACGACGAACGGCGCAGCCGTGCCGACGCCCGGGCTCGCAGCCGACTTCGACGGCACGCTCGGGGCGTTGGCGATCACCGGCGGCACAGGTGACGGCGACGACGTCGTCTTCACGTTCGGTGCCACCACCGTCAACCCTGACGATCCGGCTGACGACACGGACAACACGATCGTCGTGCGCATCAACGCACTCGTGCTCGACGTCGCCGGAAACGTCGGGTTCACACCCGGCCAGACCACCCTGAACAACACCGGATCGGTGCAGATCGACGGCGGCCCCGTGGTGAACTCCGCTGTGGTTGCGACCCCTGTGGTCGAACCTCGACTGACGATCCAGAAGTCCTTCGACCCCACCTCTGCATCGCAAGGCGACACCGTGGACGTCGTGCTCGTCGTCGAGAACACCGGGCTGAGCACCGCTCACGACGTGATCATCGACGACATCCTCCAGTCGGAGTTCGACGACGCGACTGCGGCAGAGGGGACGACGCCCGCCGGTTTCGCCTACTCGCGCAGTGGTAGCACCGTCACCTACACCGGCGGCGACATCGCCCCGGGTGCGACCATCAGCTTCCGCTTCGCCGTCGATCTCGACAACCCGCTTCCGGTGGGCACGCTCGTCCAGAACACGGCGACCGTCACACAGAACACGACCCTCCCAGGAACCGTGGCCGGCGAGCGCGACGAGCCCGACGTTGCGAGCACAGCTCAACTCAACACGGTCGGACCGGACCTGCAGTTGTCCAAGGACGACGGTGTCACCGTCATCGCTCCGGGCGCCCAGACAACCTACGACCTCGTGATCACCAACGTCGGTGGCTTCGCGGCGACCGGTGTCTTCATCGACGACACACTTCCCACCGGCACCACGCTCGTGAGCGTCGGAGGAGACGCTGCCTGTTCCGACGGCGGCTCGCCGTCCGCAGGCGTCCAGCGCATCAACGTGTCCGGCTCGATCGCCGCCAGCGGCGACGCAGACGACTCGGTCACGTGTCAGATCACCATTGCGATCACCGCCCCGGCGGCAGCAGGAACGGGTGGCTATCTCAACACGGCAACCGTGACCGACGACGGCGTCAACGGCGCCGACCCGACGCCCGGCAACAACACCGCCCAGGACAACAACACCATCACCGGCCTCGCTCCGGACCTCGTCGTCACGAAAGACGACGGCGAAACACAGCTCGCGCCCGGCCAGACCACCACCTACCGGGTGACGGTCACCAATGTCGGCAACATCGGTGTCACCAACGTGATGGTGACCGACACCCTGCCGGCCGGACTGTCGTTCGCCGGCTGCACGCCCATCAGCGGCACCGTGAGCGTCACGTGCTCAGAAGCAGCGTCGGTGGTCACGATCACCTACGCCAGCATCGCGGGTGGCGGCGGCAGCGCTTCCTTCGACGTGGAGGCCACGGTCGACCAACCGGTCGCCGCCGGCAACGAGACCGTCATCAACTCGGTCACCGTCCAGGACGACGGCGCCAACGGCACCGACCCGACCCCGGGCAACAACACCGACACCGACACCGACGACATCGTCGCAACGCCCGACATGGTCGTCGTTAAGTCCCACACGGAGCCCAACGTGGCGCCGGGCGGCCTCGTGAACTACCGCTTGGACGTCCGCAACGCCGGACTCCAGAACGCCTCGGGAGTGATCGTCACCGACACCGTCGACGCACAGATGACGATCGACTGCACCTCGGCGACACCGACACCCACATCGTGCGACCCCGGCACCGGAGTCATCACCTGGGGACCCGGCCTCGCAGACAGCGCGGGCTCCACGCCAGGAGAATTTGTCGCCGGCGGCACACTTGTGCTCACCTACCAAACCACCGCCGGCAACCCGCTACTCGCCGGCACCACGCAGTTCGTGAACGACGTGACCGTCGCCGACGACGGAGCCAGCGGTGCCGACCCCACCCCGGCCAACAACATCTACCAGGACACCATCCCGCTCGCAGCGAACGCCCCGGACCTGAACATCGTCAAGGACGACGGTCTCACCACCGTCACCCCGGGCCAGACCTACACCTACACGCTCACCGTGACGAACAACGGCAACATCGCGGCCACCGGCGTCACGATCGACGACACGCTGCCCGCCGGCATCGAGTTCGACTCGTGCAGCGATTCGTGCGACAGCTCGGCGCTCCCCGCCGTCACCTGGACCCTGCCCGGAAGCATCGCGGGCGCCGGCGGACAGGCGACCGTCACGCTCACCGTCCAGGTGACCGACCCGGCCGCTTCCGGCCTCGAGTCGATCACCAACGTGGCCACGGTCGCCGACGACGGAACGAACGGCGCCGACCCGACGCCGGGCAACAACACCGACGACGACACCGACACGCTCGATGCCGCACCGATCCTCGACGTGGCCAAAGACGACGGTGAGACCGAACGCGACGCCGGTGAAACGTTCGACTACACCATCACCGTCTCCAACACGGGAGACCAGGCCGCCACCGGCGTCACGGTCACCGACACGCTGCCGGACGCACTCAGCGCCGTGTCGTGTCCGGCCACACCGACCCCGTGCACCATCGATGCCGGTGCAGGGACGGTCACATGGAACGTCGGAGACCTGAACGGCGGAGCACCTGGCGCTCTCGGGTCTTCAGTGACGTTGACCCTGACGGTCCTCGTCGACGATCTGCCATCGGGCGTGGACGACTTCACGAACAGCGTCCGTGCCGTCGATGACGGCACCAACACCGGCGGGGTGCCGGTCGAGGACACCGACACCGACACCGACACCGTGAACGCCGAGCCCGATCTCCAGGTCACCAAGACCGACAACGAGACCACGGTGCAACCGGGCGACACGCTCACCTACGACATCGTGATCACCAACGTCGGCACCCAGGCGGCAACCGGCGTCAGCGTCACGGACACGCTCCCTGCAGGCGTCACCTTCGTGTCGTGCAGCGCATCGTGCGACGACACCGCGCTGCCGACGTTGACCTGGACATCCCTCGTCGAAGACGTCGCTGGGTCGCCAGCCGACCCGCTGGCGTTCGATGCAGGCGGCCAGGCGACGCTCACCGTCGTCGTCACGGTCGACGACCCGGCCACCAGCGGCCTGGACACGCTGACCAACTCGGTCACCGTGGCCGACGACGGAACCAATGGTGCCGATCCGACACCTGGTAACAACAGCGACGACGACGTCGACACGCTCGATGCCGCACCCGATCTCCAGATCACCAAGACCGATGGCGTCGAGTCCGTCACCGACGGCCAGAGCGTGACCTACCAGATCACGTTCTCCAACGTCGGTAACCAAGATGCGCTCGGCGTCGTGATCACCGACACCCTCGCCGCTGCGACGAGCTTCGCCTCCTGCAGCAACGGATGCGACTCCAGCGCAGCTCCCACTATCTCCTGGAACGTCGGTGACCTCGCTCCCGGTGACGGTGGCACCTACACCATTACCGTCGACGTCGCGGACCCCGTACCAGCCGGTACTCGCACCATCGTCAACAACGTGACGATCACCGACGACGGCACCAACGGACCCGACTCGGACCCCACCAACAACGATGACGACGACACCGACACCTACGGCATCGACCTCGCCGTCACCAAGACCGACGGCCAGACCACGGCGATCCCCGGCGAAGACCTCACCTACACGATCACCGTGACCAACAACGGCCCCACCACGATCACCGAGTTCACGCTCGACGAGAACCTTCCTGACGCACTCAACTTCGTCACGTTCATCCCATCGGCCGGCGACTACGACCCCGTAACCGGCTTGTGGACCGGCATCGGCGACTTCGCCGAAAGCGACACCCTGACACTGACCGTCTCTGGAACCGTCAGCGCCGACGCCACCGGCTCACTCGTCAACTCGGTCACCGTCACGCCGCCAACCGATGTCCCCGACACCGATCCCACCAACAACGACGCCGACGACACCGACACGCTCGACCCTCGTTCGAACCTCGCCATCACCAAGACCATCAGTCAGGAAACAGTCGCAAGAGGCGACAATGCCACGTTCACCATCAGCGTCACGAACAGGGGACCGTCGACGGCAGTTGGCATCGTCGTCACCGACCCGTTGCCTTCAGCACTTAACTTCGTCGGGGCGGCCGGCACCGACTGGACCTGCACCCACGCGTCCGGCACGGTGACGTGCGAACTCGGAGTCCCGCTGGTCGTCGGTGGCACTGCGTCATTTGAACTCGTGGCGACGGTCGTCGGAGCCGAAGGCACCAGCTTCACCAACACCGCGACCGTCGAGTTGCCAGGCGGCCTCGGCGTCGACAGTGACCCAACCGACACAGCCGGTGGCGCAATCCCAGAGGCACCAACTCCGGACACGAACAATCCGCTTCCACGCACCGGCAGCGAGATCCTTGGAATTCTCGCAATCGGCCTCAGCCTCCTCCTCAGCGGAATCATCCTCACCGGAATCCGCCGTCGCCCGCGCACCCGAAACGCAGGTTAGAAGACCGTCTGCAACACTTCGATGAGGTTCGGGTCGTCGAGAGGTCTGTCAAGTATCTGGCCAGATTCACCCCCTTGGGACCGGGCCTGCGCCATCAACTGGTCGGCGACGTCGCCGAGGTCGGGCAGGACCTCGCGCCGCCTCGCCGGCAGACTCGAGCCCGGATGGACCGACACAGATTGGGTTGCTGACTACTTGGACCGCCCCAAACATCAGGTATCGGGGTTCGATCTTCAAGAGGCCTCTGGACTGCGTGAATGCCACTCGTAACGTTCACGCCTCGTACGTGGCGAGCCGAGCAGATCCGGCAATTCGATCGGGGCCCGGATTGGTGGCCGCCGCTCATAACGCGAGCGCCGTAACCCGAGCACCGCCGTCGGACGACCACTCGGGTACGGCCCTTACGAGCGGCCCACGTGGCTGCCGGAGTTTCACGAGCCTGCTACGGAGCGTGGCGGCATCGACCGCCGACTGGTACTCGCCGGATGGCAGGTCCCTTGGGTGACCACAGCAACCGCCCGACATCTCGGGAGACAGCGCCTCCTACCTTCGACGGTCATGCCGGAAGGAGGCTGCTATGGAACCTGATGAACTGCCACGATCGACCGCCTACGACTGGAACCGGCGAGGCCGACACCGGTTGCGAGCGCCGGCCGCTGTCGTGATTGATCTGCCGGTACCGACCGCCGTCGATGCTCACGTGTGGGTCGCAACGATCTGGCCCGACGACCGGGCCGGAGGTTGGGCGCGAGCCCTCTGGGAGCCCGAGCCATCCCGGCGTGGTTGGCGCCTTCCGATGGAGCTCGCCGCCGGCGACGTCATCGAGTTCGGCGCCGACACGCCAGCGCGGCCGGTGCGGTGGTTCGGAATCATGGACTCCTACGAGCCCGACCGCTGGGCCACGATCCAAGGCCCGTACCCGACCCCGACCGATGCGTGGAATGACGCGCAGCGGCTCCTCGCGCTCGAACGGTTCCTCCCCCCGCTGCCAACCGAACCGCCGGGAGCGACGACCTCGTGCGACCGGACCGGTCGCGAAGGACGACACCGCCACCACCGACGCCCGTAGACGAGCGATCCGCACTCGCCACCGCCCCTGCGAACCCGCCCAGGCGATCGGGAGTGAACCCAGGTCGGACTCACAGATGATCACCGGGGCGTTGTGCACGAATTTCGGGAGTTTGGGAGTGACCTCGGGAGCGTGCCCGGGAGTGTGTGAGCGCACGCTGCCGTCCATGTTGAGCATCGCCAAGCTGCGAGTCGGGCAGGAGGCCTACACGCTCGCCGGTGTCGCCCAGAGTCTGGACGACTACTACACCGGCCGCGGTGAAGCCGACGGTCTCTGGATCGGCGTCGGCGCGGAACGCCTCGGCCTCGACGGTCCGGTGTCGGCGGACGACCTTCGAGCGGTGCTCGCTGGCATCGCGCCGGGCACTGGTGGGCTGACCCCGAACGGGGAGACCCTGCGCACGCATCCGCGTCGGGTGCCCGGGTTCGACCTCACCTTCAAGGCCCCGAAGTCGGTGTCCGTGCTCTACGCAGTTTCGGACGATCCTCGGGTCCAAGGGCAGATCATCGAAGCAGGTGAGGCCGCCGTCCGCCAGGCGGTCGCATGGTTGGAGCGTGAAGCGATTCATGTGCGCCGCGGGTCCGGTGACGCCGCCTACCTGAACGATCTCGCCGCCCGCGATCCGGCTGCCGCCGAGGCCGCCAAGGTCCGCGTCCTTCCCGGGCGTGGTGTCGTGGCCGCCGTGTTCCGGCATCGCACCAGCCGCGCCGGCGACCCTCTCCTCCACTGGCACACGCTGGTCGCGAACCTCGTGGAAGGCCCCGACGGCCGCTGGGGCGCCTTCGTGCATCCCGAGCTCTACCGATCAGTCCGCGCCGCAGGCGAACTGTTCCAGACAGCGCTGCGCGACGAACTGACCGATCGCCTCGGCCTGCAATGGCGCCCCGGCCGCCATGTCCCCGAGGTGGCCGGCGTCCCGCAAAGCCTGTGCGAGGTGTTCTCGAAGCGGGCGGCCGAGATCGAAGCGTGGCTTGAGGCCACCGGCACCCCGAACAACTCGCAGGGGCGGCAGGCTGCGGTGCTTGCGACACGACGCGGGAAGCCCGAGGTAGAGGGCGAACGGTTCGACGCCGCATGGAAAGCTGCCGCGATCGAGGCCGGTTGGGGACCAGCGCAGGCCGAAGTGCTGTTGTCGGCCACCGCCGGACGGACCGTCGCCTACGACGAGATCTGGCGACTCGTGGTCAGTGACCCGATCAGCGGCGCCGCCGTCGATCACACCGTGACCGCCGAGGACTGGATCGAGGACCTCGGCCGGACACTCACCGTCCACGACACCACCTTCACCCGCCCGCAGTTGGTCGAAGCGGTCGCTGCCCGGATCGGTGAAGGGGCGTCGGTCGCCATCGTCGACCGGATCGTCGCCCGCGTGCTCGCCTCGCTGCAGATCGTCCCGATCGCCGATGACAACACGCCCCGATGGACGACCACCGGCATGCTCGACATCGAGCAACGGTTCCTCGCCGCCGTCCACGACACCCGCAACAGCCGCACCTCGGTGGACGAAGCGACGGTCGACCACGTCATCGGCCACGGCCCGATGCTGGGCGCCGACCAAGACCTCGCCGTCCGAACCATCACGACCTCGCCTGACGCGGTCACGGTGCTCGTCGGCCCTGCGGGCACCGGTAAGACCTTCACGCTCGACGCCGTTCGCCGAGTGTTCGAGGGCGTTGGCCAACACGTGGTCGGCGTCGCCCCATCTGCCCGAGCCGCCCACGAACTCGCAACCGACGCCCACATCCCATCGGCCACCATCCACCGCCAACTCGGCGCATGGGACCGAGGACTCGACCTTCCCAGCCAGCGCACCGTGCTCGTCGTCGACGAAGCCGCCATGGCCGGCATCCGCGAGCTCGAGCGGGTCACCCGCCCAGTGATCGCCGCAGGCGGACGTGTGGTGCTCGTCGGCGACCACCACCAGCTCCCCGAAATCACCGCTGGCGGGGGCTTCGCAGCACTCGCGACCGACACCGACGTCACGATCGCCGAACTCACCGCCAACCGTCGCCAACTCAACGAATGGGAGCGCGACGCCCTCGCCGAACTGCGCGACGGGCACGTCGCCACCGCCGTCAGCGCGTATCGCGACAACGACCGCATCGTCGTCGCCGACGACCGCGCCGGCATGATCGCCACCGCAGTCGACCGGTGGCTCGACGCCCACCAAGCCGGAGCGGTGCCGGTGCTCCTCGCCGGAACCAACGACGTCGTGGCTGCCCTCAACCACGCGGTACGCGATCGCCTACTCAGCGCTGGCATCCTCACCGCTGGTGCTGACGGGCTCGCCGTCGGGGAGCGACTCGTCATGCGCATCAACGACTACCGAGCGCGGACCATCGACGGCGACGACACCGCAGTCCTCAACGGACAGACCGGAACCCTTACGGCGATCTACGACACCGGACTCGTCGTGCGTCTCGACCACGACGACATGCTCGTCCGGATCGACAACGACTACCTCGCAGCGGGCGGCATCGACTACGCCTACGCCACCACCGCCCACCGAGCCCAGGGCGGCACCTGGGACCTCGCGATCGCGGTCGGTCTCGACGGTCTCTACCGCGAAGCCGGCTACCTCGTGATGTCACGCGGCCGCCAGTCGAACTGGCTGATCCTCACCCAGCCCGAACTCGACAGCCTCGATCACGACGTCGGCCGACACGACAGCCCCCTGCGACTGCTCGTCGAAGAACCCGACACGATCGACGACCTGCTCCATGACCGGCTCAACGCCTCCCGCCGCAAAGCACTCGCCACCACCCGCTACCCGCACGCGCCCGACATCCATCACAAGGCCACCACGCTCGACCTGCCAACACTCGAGCGCTGGGCCGCCCACGCACGCGCAATCGAAGCACGAGCCACCCACTTGATCGGGGGCGATCCCGCTGACGCCCACCAGCGGCTCGCTCGCATGGATCACACCGCTCGGCATATCGCCGTCGGCCACCGGGTCAAGGCTTGGGACCGGCGCAACATCGGCACCGTCACTTCGCTCGACGACCGCGCTGGCACCGCACAGGTCGAGTTCGTTTCGTCGAAAGGCACGACGGCGGTTCGGACGTTCAACTGGGGCGACATCACCATCGTCGACCCGTCACACCCGCAGCGACGCCAACTCAGCGACAGTGCGGCGGCCATCGTCGAGCGCACCGCAGCGGACATCGGCGACCGCCTCGACCGTTGGCACGCGCACCTCTCCGCAGCGGGGGTGCAGCCCAACGATGCCCACGTGTACACAGCAGCAGCATCGCTCGCAGTCGATCGCGCCGCTGCGGCCCTCCGCGCTGCGGAGCCTGCCTGGCTGGTTGCACCGCTCGGTACACGGCCGGTCGACAACCCGTCGGCGACGCAGGTCTGGGAGGACACGGTACGAGAAGTCGCTGCGCATCGACTCCGTGCGGGCATCATCGACCCCCAAAACCTGGGCGACGAAGCCGTGTGGACGGCGGTCTCAGCCACCGTCGACAGCGCACGAGTCTGGCTCGACGACATCGCCGACCCGACGCTCAAGCCAGCGTTGCGAGCGCGAACGCCCGACGAGTTGCAGCAGCGCCAAGTCGAACTCGACGCAATCCTCGCGACCGCACCAGGAGACGTTCGAGGTCTCATCCAGAAGATGCAGTCCATGGCCCCGCTGCCGTTCGACGAGCTCGAGGGTCTCCTGGCGGACCTGGCCTCAGCCCATCACGAGCGTCAACACTGGATCCTGCAGCACTGGCCGCACGTAGTGGAGGCCGCGCAGGTATCCGTTGCGCTCGATGCGTCACCAGCGGTCGCCCAACCATCGGTTTTCGACGAGCCAGCACTCGGACTGACGTAGCCGGGGCAACTCGGGCACGCATAAGGGCCGAACCCGTGGGCCCCGATTACGCCGATGTCCGCGCTATGGCGCCCCCGATATGGGCGGCGCATGCGCTCGGCAACGTACGCGCGATTGCCGGTTACCGGGCGGTCAACTGGACTGGACTTGTGCCGGTCGAGCCCCCAGGGAGGACTCGACCGGCGCCTCTGCTACGTCAACTCCATGAGCCCTCCGAGGGTGGGCTCGAACCCGCAGGCGTCGATGTAGAAGTCCCGAAGGTCTTCGTCGAAGCCGACGTGTAAGAACTCACAACCAGCGGCTTGCGCTCCGTCACGTGCGGCGTGAACGACCCCGACACCAATGCCTCGGTGCCGGTAGTCCGCGTCGACCATGACGTCTTCAATAAACGCGTGGACCAGGCCGTCCCAGAGCACGTTGACGAAACCGACGAGGCGGTTGCCGTCTCGCGCGACGACCCAACCGAGGCTGTGCCGCTGGGTCTGGCCGATCCAGTCCCATTCGGACTCGTCGAACAGTCGCGTCTTGAACGCCGCAGCGTGTAGTACGTGGATCTCGCGATTCGTGATCGGCTCGCGCCAGCCGTATGTGATGGTGCCGTGCGGCATAACTCTCCTTGAAGGAAGGAACGTTGAATGCCCCGGCTCCGAACCGGGCGGCTCAGGCGATGAGCAGACCGCACGCAGCGAGGGCCGTGAAGTCGAAACGTGCGGTATCCATCAGGGCCTCCTCGGCATGGGTGCGAGCAGCCGCCCGCATCACCGATCGTACGTGACGTAGCTCCGAGCTGCCGCGCTGGATCGGCACTTCCGATCGCCGGGACGACTTCGCGCGACCGCTAGGAATCGCGGGCGAGACGCTCCAACCAGCGCCCGAGAACCGGCGATCCTGGGCGCTAACCGCCTGCGTGGCCAGTGCGCGGTCTCGGACCTCTGGGTGACGTCCGGCCGTCGGCGCCCGGGAAGGGCCGAAGTGTGGCGCAGGGTCTCCATCGGCGGCCGGCGTACTGAGCGCGCGTTATGCGCTCATGGGCTGCGAAGAACTGCCGGATATCGCGCCGGGTGCGAGGCAGGTGGCGACGTCGTTGTCGAGTGTGGGACAGCGTTGCGTCGCAATGCCTGGTCGGATCGGCTTTCCCCTGTGCTGGAATGGCAAGGAATGGACGACGTTCGACTCATTCTCACCTGCGGTCTGCCTGGCGCCGGCAAGACAACGCTCGCAGCCGAGCTTGCCGAGGAGCGCGGCGCGGTCCGTCTCACGAAGGACGAGTGGCAGTGGGCGCTCGGGTCAAGCCCATGGGACCGAGAGGTCGGCGAGAAGCTCGAAGGCGAGTTGTGGCGCCTCACGCGGGAGCTTCTACAACTCGGTGTGAGCGTGGTCCTCGATTTCGGACTGTGGGCGCGTGTCGAGCGCGACGAGCTACGAACTGAGGCGCGCCGCCTGGGAGTCGGGGTCGAACTGCACTACCTCGACGCTCCACTCGATGAGCTCTGGCGTCGAATCGATGAACGAAACTCGGCACCGCCGTGGGAAGACGAGCCGATCAGTCGCGCCCACCTCGAGGAGTGGCAGACACTCTTCCAGGAACCCGACGCCGAGGAGATGGCGCTGTTCGACGCCCCCGCAGCCTGACCGCCCGACACTCCACATCTCAGTCGCACGTTCTGGTTCGGCACGACTGCGAGCGGGGAGTGCGCGAGATCGTACGCAGCCAGGCTGCTGGAGACGAGAAAGCTCTCCGTCGCGCGTCTGACTGAGTGCGTATCGTTCCTTCGATGTCCCTGTACGCGCCGCTCAACGTGTCGGTCGCGACGCCGCGCCTTGAACTGCGCGCCGCCACCGACGAACTCCTCGAGGCGCTCGCTCCGCTGGTCGCCGCCGGCGAAGCGAACGCCGATCCGCCTCCGTGGGACGACCCCTGCGCCTTCTACGAACCAGATCCGGACCTTCGAGTGCAGCAATGGATGCAATCGGTGTGGCGTGGGCGTGGCACGGTCCGCTCAGATGCGTGGCGCCTCTACTTCGTCGTGTTTGTCGACGGCCAACCAGTTGGTCAACAAGACCTCACCGGTAGCGAGTTCGATGTATTCGGCACTGTGGAGAGCACCTCGTGGGTCTCGACGAAGGTTCGGCGGCAAGGGATCGGAACCGAGATGAGATCAGCAGTCCTTCATCTCGCGTTCGACGGTCTTGGCGCTGTGGAGGCGCACAGTGAAGGAGCGGTCGACAATGTCGGATCGAACGCTGTGTCCGAGCGCCTCGGGTATGAACCCAACGGTCTGGCATGGGCGACGCACCAGGGCAAGCCTGTGCTCGGTCAACGATGGCGACTGGATCGCGAAACGTGGCGGGCGCGGCGACGCAGTGACATCACCATGAGCGGCGTGTCCGATTGTCGCCGGACCCTCGGCATCGAGCCAGGCGCAACGACGTAGCTATCGGCCGAGCGCATCGCGAGCGGGAAGCCGACCTCTGCTCATGCTTCGCGCACTGCGTGGGCGGCCACCTGGGGCGCATGTCGCCTTGCCGACGGAGCTCTCCAAACCGCTCGTAGCGGCACGCCGGTGCTCGGTCTGGTGCCCGAGAACCCTCATTCGACCGCACCGTCGTTCGGCAATCAGCGGGTGACAGCTGTTGTCGGCCCAAGTGCTCCAACATCGTGCTCCATGGGGATCGTGTTGCAGCGACTACGGCAACGGGGCAGATGCCTCCTTCTCGGCGAGTGAACGCAAAACGCAGAACTCGTTGCCTTCCGGGTCGGCCATCACTACCCACGTTGCATCGACCTGCCCGACGTCGACACGGCTCGCCCCGAGGCCCTCCAGTCGACGAACCTCCATCCCTTGATCGACGTCAGGTCGAAGATCGAAGTGGACTCGATTCTTCGTCGTCTTGGCGCTCGGTGCCGGCATGAGCGCGAGTCGGCGTCCTGACCCGTCTGCTGCTTCGAGGAGATGCCCGCCAGATGGTCCGGTCCAGACATGTTCGAGGTCAAGCGCATCGCACCAGAACGCCGTCATGGCGTCGAGGTCGACGCAGTCGATGAGGACGAGGTCTATGGCGAGTGGCATTGACCCATCCTCGCAGTCAGGGCGTCCCCTACTGCGTTGAGTTCAACGTGAGCGATTGCGGAACCGCCCAGATCACGCTGCGCTCACGTCGCAGTGGCTGCGCGCTATCAGCACTTCTTCGGGCGGCGAGGTGCTCGGAAACGCGCGAGGAGCGTCGACCTCGCCGAGGCGATCGTCACTGTTGACGGACTCGATGATTAGGCGTCCAGCGCGCTGGACCAGCGGCGAGCCCATGCATCGAGTGGCTGCAGCGCCTCGCCCAGCTCCCTGCCGAGCTTCGTCAGCTCGTACTCGTCGTTGTCCCCTTGGGTGACCAGCGAAGCCTCGCTCAGATCGCGCAGCCGGTCGTAGAGCACGCTCGAGGACATCCCCTCGCACCTTGCGATGAGGGCACGGGCACCGACCGGACCAGCCCGAAGTTCCCACATCACACGCAGTGCCCATCGACGGCCGAACAGGTCCATCGCCGCCATGAGGGGTCGGCCTGTGGTGGAACCGCGCACGCCGTGCCCCGGTTTGGGTCCCGATCGAGGAGTCACTCGGCCATTCCTGTCAGTTCAGCGTTGACGTTTCGGATTCCGCTACATTACCCTGCGACTGCGTTTCGGATTCCGAAACATTTGACTTGAAAGGGAACTATGACCCGGATCCGCCCTGCGCGACCTCCCTACCCCAGCAACGTCGCCGAGCGCCTCGAGAACATGATGCCCCCGGGAGTGCCGCCCATCGGCCTATTCCGCACATTCGTCCGGAACCTTCCGATGTCCGATGCCATGGGCACGTGGGGCGCCTACGAACTCAGCAAGCGACTCTCGCTCACCATGCGGGACCGGGAGATCGTCATCGACAGAACGTGCGCAAGATGTCGCTGCGAGTACGAGTGGGGAGTTCACGTGGCCTTCTTCGCCGAGCGCGTCGGGCTGGGCGGCGCACAGATCTCATCCCTCACCCATGGCGACTCCTCGGATCCCTGCTGGCCAGACGAGCGCGATCGGGTCCTGATCCAAGCCACCGACGCGCTGCACGACAACGCCGACCTCGACGACGACCTGTGGCGCCGACTCCGCGAGCACCTCTCCGACGAGCAGGCGCTCGACCTGTTCATGCTCGCCGGTTGGTACCACGCCATCAGCTACGCATCGAACGGTTCGCGAGTCGACCTCGAGCCCGGTGCCCCACGGTTCAGCGACGTCTGACTCGAAAACAGCCTGCCCCCCGAACGCCGGATCGGAGCGCACACTTCGCTCAGCGATGCTCCTCAGGTAACCGCTCGGTAACCGGCAGCGATATGTAGGTGACGCCCTTGCTGTGGCCTCCGACGCGACTCGTTCGACGGCTCGGCGTCTTGGCGATGGTGCAGAGCAGTGGCCTCCATGGGACTGGGCCGCGAGGTCAATCTGCGTCGAGTAGAGGTGGCGGGAAGGCCAGCCGTGGTGCAGGGTGGGGCCATCGGTAGCCGGCGTTGTACCGGTCGGCCATCACC
>JBFXJP010000011.1:0-25351 GCA_050174775.1 Phycisphaerales bacterium | reverse complement strand
GGCCAGCAACTGGTTCATGGCCTGCATCGCTTGCAGCGCGCCCTCGGCCGACTGGCTCTTGCCCACGAGGTCGGCCAGCACGCTTTCGTCGTCGCTCAGGTTCTGCGACGCCTGGGCCTGCATCTGCATGGTGGTCTGCAGGCCATTGAGCGTGTTCTTCCAACGCTCCTGCGCATCGAGATACATCTGATTGCCGCTCACCGTGGCGGCGTACTTCTCGGGATACAGGCGCGCGAACTCCCGGTCGATGCTCGTCACGTCGTAGGCCAGGCCCTTGGCCTGCGCGATGAGGCGCTGGGTGGTCGCCAGGTTCGCGCGCAACTGGCCCACCACGCTGGACGGCAGGCTGGCGAGGTTGCGCGCCTGATTGATGAGCATCTGCGCTTCGTGCTGGAGTTGCTGGATCTGGTTGTTGATCTGCTCCAGCGTGCGAACGGCGGTGAGCGTGTTTTGCACCAGATTGGTCGGGTCGAGCACGATGTCGCCGACGCCGAACAGCGCGTGCGCGGGCTGCGCGATGCCGAAGGCGAGCACGCAGGCGGCGGTCAACGCGGCGAGCTTGGGGGTATGCAATTTCATGGCAGGTTCTCCTGGGGGTGGTCAGTGGTACGGAGGGAACCCGGCGCGAGGCCGGGGAACGAAGGCAGCAGGTCAGCCGCCCAATCGAGGCCGCGATGGCGCAGCCAGGCGGCTGCGAACGGGGAGGAAGAGGAAGATGTGGAGATAGCGACCGCAGCGAGCACCGCGTCGATGTCGCGCTGGTCTTGCGGCATGGAGGCACCCGCGAAGGCCAAGGTCGCGGCGCCCAGATCGAGGTCGAACAGGCGGTTGCCGAGACGCGATTGGTAGTAGTAGTCGCGCTTGGGCTGCGCGGTGGCCACGATCTCGATCTGGCGCGAGTTCAACCCGAAGCCTTCGTAGATCGTCCTGATCTGCGGTTCGGTGGCCTGCGGATTCGGCAGGAAGATGCGGCTGGCGCAGCTTTCGATGATCGCCGGCGCGATGCTCGAATCCTTGATGTCCGCGAGCGACTGCGTGGCGAAGATGACGCTGACATTCTTCTTGCGCAGCGTCTTGAGCCACTGGCGGATGCGAGCCGCGAACACCGGGTCATCGAGGAACAGCCACGCTTCATCGAGGATCAGCAGCGTGGGCGCGCCGTCGAAGCGTTCATCGAAGCGAGCAAAGAGGTAATGCAGCACGGCCATGACGGCGGCCTTGCTGTGCATCAGCTCCTCCATCTCGAAGCCCTGCACGTCGGCCATCCCGAGCCGGTCATGGTCGGCGTCCAGCAGCTTGCCGTGCGCGCCGCCGAGTACGTAGGGAGCCAATGCCTGCCGCAGCGCGTTCGATTGCAGCAGCACCGACAGGCCCGTCATCGTGCGCTGCTCCAGCGGGGCGCCGGCGAGACTGCCGAGCGCCGACCAGATGGCGGCCTTCTCGTCGGGGCCGACCGCAATGCCTTCATGTCGCAAGCGGCCTTCGATCCATTCGGCCGCCCAGGTGCGGTAGCCCTCGCGGTCGATGCGGGCCAGGGGCTGGAAAGCGATTTCTCCGTCCGTGCCCAGGTCGTAGTGCTCACCGCCCAGGCCCAGGATGGTGGCGCGCATGGAGCGCCCCATGTCGAAGGCGAAGATGCGCGAGCCGCGATAACGGCGGAACTGCATCGCCAAAGTGGCGAGCAGTACCGACTTGCCCATGCCGGTCGGCCCGGCCACCAGCGTGTGGCCCACGTCGCCGATGTGCGTGACCAGCCGGAACGGCGTCGCGCCATCGGTGCGCGTGACGATCAGCGGCGGGCCATCGAGATGGTCGTTCTTCTCCGGCCCGGCCCAAACGGCGGACACCGGCATCAGGTGCGCCAGGTTCAGCGTCGAGACGATGGGCTGACGCACATTGGCGTAGGCGTTGCCAGGGATCGAGGACAACCACGCATCCACGGCATTGAGCGTTTCGGGGATGGTGACGAAGCCGCGCCCCTGGATTACGCGCTCCACCATGCGCAGCTTCTCGTCGGCTACGGCGGCGTCCGCATCCATGACGGTGATGGTCGCCGTCAGGTAGCCGAAGGCCACCTGATCGCTGCCCAGTTCCTGCAAGGCGGCATCGGCATCGGCGGCCTTGTTGCTGGCGTCGGTATCGACCAGCGGCGATTCCTGCTGGAAGATGGTTTCGCGCAGCAGCGCGATGACGTTCTTGCGCTTGGCGAACCACTGGCGGCGCAGGCGGGAAAGCTCCTTTTCCGCATCGGCTTTGTCGAGGCAGAGAAAGCGCGTACTCCAGCGATAAGCAAAGCCGAGGCGGTTGAGGTCATCCAGAATCCCCGGCCAGGTCGAGGTGGGAAAGCCCCGCACCGACACCACGCGCAGGTGCTGATCGCCCAGCATGGGCGCCAAGCCACCGACCAACGCGGAGTCGGCCAGCAGCGCGTCGAGATGGAACGGCACTTCCGGGACGCCCACGCGGTAGCGCCGCGTCGAAACCGTGGCGTGCAGGTAGGTCAGCGTCTGGCTGTCATCGAGCCACGCGATCTCCGGCATCACGCCGTCGAGCAAATCGAAGATGCGATCTGTCTCCGCGACGAAGGCCGAGAGGCGTTCGCGCCAGTCCACGCCTTCGGTGGGCCGGTTCTCGTACAGCATCCCGGCAGCACGGGCACGGGATTCCTCGGGCGGCAGGTACACCAGCGTCAGGTGATAGCCGCTCTCGAAGTGGTTGCCCGACTCCTCGAACGCGGCGCGGCGCTCCTCGTCCACCAGCCACGACAGCGACTCTGGAAACTCGGAGCGTGGATAGTCGGCTGCGGCGCGGCGCTCGGCCTCGATGAATAGCGCCCAGCCCGAACCCTGGCGGCGCAGCGCGTTGTTCAGCCGCGCTGACGTGGCGATCAGTTCGCCTTGTGTCGCGCTGTCGAGATCAGGGCCGCGAAACCGGGCGGTGCGCTGGAAACTGCCGTCCTTGTTCAAGACGACGCCCGGCGCAACCATCCCGGCCCACGGCAGCCAGTCGGCGAGCAACGCGGGCCGCTGGCGGTATTCGGCAAGGTTCAGCATGGCATCACCTCACACGTCCAGCAGTGGGCGGTGCTTGATGTGCCGCGCGAACACGGCCATGAACTGCGGGTCAAGGCGCGCGCCCCAGACCGCCAGCGCATGGCCGGTGATCCAGAGCACGGCGCCGGGAATCCACAGTTGCAGGCCCAGCCCGACGGCAGCGGCCAGCGTGCCGTTGGCAATCGCCACGGTGCGCGGTGCGCCGCCCAGCAGGATCGGCTCGGTGAGCGAGCGATGCAGCGGCACCTCGAAGCCGGCCGCGAAGGTGTCCGGGCCGCTCATACGACGGCCCCGCCCGAGAAGCTGAAGAACGACAGGAAGAAGCTCGAAGCCGCGAACGCGATGGACAGGCCAAACACGATCTGGATCAGCTTGCGAAAGCCGCCCGACGTGTCGCCGAAGGCGAGCGCCAGGCCCGTGGCGATGATGATGATGACGGCAACGATGCGCGCCACCGGCCCCTGGATGGATTCGAGGATGGATTGCAGCGGCGCTTCCCACGGCATCGAGGAACCGGCCGCCTGCGCGGTGCCGGCCAGGAACGACAGCAGCGCGGCCAGCAGCAGTCCTTGCCCCGCAGGGCGGGCCAGGCTGCGCAGCCGCACAAGGCGCAAAGCCGGATTTACAGAAAGACGGAAAGCAGGAACGATCATCTGCGTCATGGCAGTTCTCCAGGTGAGTCAGGGGATGAGGAAGTCGCCGCAGCGGGTGCGGCATCGGAAATCGGCGGCAGCTCTGGAAACGAGGCTTCCATCGCGTCCGCCAGTCGGTAGCCCACGCCGTCGAAGCCGACGACGCGGGCAATGCTCTCGATGCGGCGCTTGCGCCCGCGCCCGGCGATGTGGATCACCACGTTGACCGCCTCGGCGATCAGCGCATGGGGCGGGTTCACCGCCACTTCGAGAATCAGTTGCTCCAGGCGCAGCAGCGCGCCCAGCGCGGAGCCGGCGTGGACGGTGGCGATGCCGCCCGGATGGCCGGTGCCCCACACCTTGATGAGATCCAGTGCTTCGGCGCCGCGCACCTCGCCGACCACGACGCGATCAGGTCGAAGGCGCATGGACGAGCGCACCAGCTCTGTCATCGACACCACGCCCGCGCGCGTGCGCAGCGGCACGTGGTCGCGTGCCGCGCATTGCAGCTCCACCGTGTCTTCGAGCACCAGCACGCGGTCGCCCGTGGCGGCGATCTCGGCCAGCAAGGCATTGGCGAGCGTGGTCTTGCCGCTGCTGGTGGCTCCCGCGATCAGGATGTTCTGGCGCTCGCGCACGGCCCGCACCAGAAAGCCCGCCTGGGCGCTGGTCATCATCCCGTCGATGACGTACCGCTCCAGCGGGATCACGCCGATGGCGCGCTTGCGCAAGGCAAAGGCCGGCCCCGGCGCGGCCGGGGGCAGGATGCCCTCGAAGCGTTCGCCCGTTTCGGGCAGCTCGGCGGACAGCAGCGGCTGGCCGCGATGCACTTCTGCGCCGACGTGGGCGGCCACGAGTCGGATGATGCGTTCGCCATCCGCTTCGGACAGCTCCACACCCATCGGTGCGCGGCCCGATGAAAGCCGGTCGATCCACAAGGTTCGATCCGGGTTGAGCATGATTTCCACCACGTCCGGGTCTTCGAGCGCGGCGGCGATCAGCGGCCCCATCGCCGTGCGCAGCATTTGGATGCGGCGGTCGAGCGACGTCGCACTCATTGACCGCGGAACGGCGCTCATGACGCACGCTCCTGCGCTTGCGCGGCTGCCGCCGCGTCCTCCATCCGCATCGGGTCGGGATGCAGTTCCTCCACCAGGTCACGCACCAGACTGCGCCCGCGCAGCAGGTGGCGGCCAAGCTGCTCGGTGAACTGCTCGAAGCGCGCCTTGCCCTGGGCACGGGCGGCCTCTTGATGGGCCTCGGGGACGGGCGTGCTGACCGTGAGGTAGTAGCGGATGAACAACGCCAGCGTTTCGATGGCAATGTTCTGGTCGCGCTCCATGCGCTCGGCATGGTGCGACAGGCGATCCAGCCGCTTGGCAATCGCCGCTTCGCGCTGGTCGGCCGCATCGGGCGACAGCCACGATGCGAGCGCTGCCGCGACGATGCTGGATTTCGACACGCCTTTGGTCGCGGCCAGCTCATCGAGCCGCTTGGCGTGCTCGGGCTGGATGAAGAGGTTCAAGCGGTGCTGGCTCATAGCTCGATTCCGTCGTTGGGGTCGAGAGCAGCCAGCCGGGCCGTGCGCTGCATGGCCGGATCAAGCTGGCGAGGAAGGGGGAGCGGCAGGTCGTCGTCGTCATCGAGCAACGCGAGGTCGGCCGCGGGCGTGGCCTGCTCGGTGTCGTAGGCGACGGCCTCGGAAAGCTCGGGCTGACGGCGCGGGCCGCCGTCGTCGGCGGCGCTGCCCAGGCCGTCAGCGGACGCAGTGGTCGGAGCGACAGGCACGGTGGGAATCGCCAGCCCGATCCAGTCGTCGGGCCGCGATGGCGGTACATCGACGTACTGACCACCTGCGAGCACAGGCGGCGGCAATACGCGCCGCTTGAAATTGGCGTCCGCGTAGTAGCGCAACTTCTTGGCCCTGATCGGCGCCACACTGGACACCATCACCACGGCTTCGTCGGGCGGTAGCTGCATCACTTCGCCCGGCGTCAGCAGCGGACGTGCCGTTTCCTGGCGCGACACCATGAGGTGTCCGAGCCACGGCGCGAGCCGGTGGCCCGCGTAGTTGCGCTGCGCACGCAGCTCGGTCGCGGTGCCGAGCGTTTCGGAAATCCGTTTGGCCGTGCGCTCGTCGTTGGTGGCGAACGTCACGCGCACATGGCAGTTGTCCAGAATCGAATGGTTCTGCCCATACGCCTTGTCGATCTGGTTGAGCGACTGCGCGATGAGGAAGCTGCGAATGCCGTAGCCCGCCATGAAGGCCAGCGCCGTCTCGAAGAAGTCGAGCCGCCCGAGTGCGGGAAACTCATCGAGCATCAGCAGCAGCTTGTGGCGGCGGGCAATGCCATCGCTGCCATCCAGCGATTCCGTGAGCCGCCGCCCGATCTGGTTGAGGATCAAACGGATCAGCGGCTTCGTGCGGCTGATGTCCGATGGCGGAACCACCAGATACAGCGACACCGGATGTTCGGCCGCGATCAGGTCGGCGATGCGCCAATCGCAGCGCGAGGTGACTTCGGCCACCGTGGGATCGCGGTACAGGCCCAAGAACGACATGGCCGTGGACAGCACGCCAGAGCGCTCGTTGTCCGATTTGTTCAGCACCTCGCGGGCCGCCGACGCCACCACCGGATGCGGGCCATCACCAAGATGCGGCGTGGTCATCATCCGGTGCAGGGTCAGCTCGAACGGACACGCGGGGTCGCTGAGGAAGTTGGCGACACCACGCAGCGTCTTGTCCTCGCCCGCGTAGAGCACATGCAGGATGGCGCCGACCAGCAGCGCGTGCGAAGTCTTCTCCCAGTGATTGCGCCGCTCCAGCGCGCCTTCGGGATCGACCAGGATGTCCGCGATGTTCTGCACATCGCGCACTTCGTGGGCGCCGCGCCGGACTTCCAGCAGCGGGTTGTAGGCCGCTGACTTCGCATCGGTCGGGTTGAACAGCAGGCAATGCGAGAAGCGCGAGCGCCAGCCGGCGGTAATGCTCCAGTTCTCACCCTTGATGTCGTGGATGACGGCGGACGTGGGCCAACTCAACAAGGTCGGCACCACCAGGCCCACGCCCTTGCCCGAGCGGGTGGGCGCGAAGGTCAGGACGTGTTCCGGGCCTTCGTGCCGCAGGTACTGGCGTTCGTGCTGTCCGAGGAACACACCGCCAGGCTGCGTGAGCCCTGCCTTGCGAATGTCATCCGCGTTCGCCCAGCGTGCCGATCCGTAGGTCGTGACCAGACGCGATTGCCGCGAGCGCCAGATCGACATGCCGATGGCCACCAGCACGGCCACCAGGCCGCTGCCGCCCGCGATGGCACCGCCGATGTCGAAGACACGCGGCGCGTAGGCGTCGAAGAAGAACCACCACTCGAACAGCCGCCACGGGTGATAGATGGGCGTGTCGAAGAAGTCGAACCAGGGCGAGCCAAGGCGTAGCTGATAGCCCAGGGCGGCGGCTGTCCATTGTGTGGCTGCCCACACGCCGGTGATCACGATGCCGAACACCACGGCGATCTGACCGAACAGCACGTTCGTCCCTTGCATGATCCTGCCTCCAATCACGGCACACGCAGGTGCCGCAGCACCGAGGATCAAGGTGTGGGTGCAGGCCGGTCAAAGGCCGTTATGGCGAGGATTCAGGCCGAAAAAGCCTGATTTCTTGCGGGAGCGAAGGCAATAAAAACGCCGCAGACGCGAGCGCGTTGCGGCGTGGTGAGATAGCAGCGAGAACTTCGTCGCGGCGAGGCGACTGCGAAGGTGCTACTTGGATTTTTGCTCCGGCCGATCGCCGAAGAAACGCCGATTGGCGGCTTCAGCGGCGCGGCGGCAAAGTTCATCGCCGACCTTTGTTCGATCTTCCTTGCATTGCCGTTGAATCTCCTTGATGCGCTCGGGATGAGCCACGAGGAAATCCACGGTTTCCGAAGGTTGAGAGGGGCCGCATGCGGTCAGCGTGGCGGCCAGCATCAGCAGCATCACCTTGTTCATGGTGCCAGTCCTTTCATCGGGTGGGGTGGGAGTCCTCGGCGGCGTCGAGGTCATCCGCTGAATCAATGAAGGCCACTCGTTCGATGAACCGGGCCAGCATCTCGGAAGGCTCTGCGTCACGGCGCAGCAGATAGGTGGTGAGCATCGGCGGCCGCCCCGCCAACGGCCGGGCCACGACACCGGATTCGCGGCTGGATGCGATGTGCGCCGTGCCTGCCAGGCCCAGTGCAAGCCCAGCGGAGACCAGGGTCATCATCAGATCGAACGTAGCGACGTACTGCGCAATCAGTGGTTCTTGCTCGTGCTTGCGCAGGATGCGATCAACCTGCCGCGCATGGCCTTCGCATACCGCCGGGTCGCCCAGTACCAAGGGATAGCGCAGCGCCTCCCCCAGTGGAACGCGCTTGAATGCAAGCACAGGGTGGCGAGCCGGCACCGCCACCATCAATTCGTCCTCCCAGGCCGGGCAAGCCACGATGCCATCGTCCACCTCATCGGCCATCGAAAAACCAGCGTCGTAGAGATCGTCGTGCAGGCCCTTGATCTGCTGGGCCAGTGGCACCTCGAACAGCCGTATCTCGACCTCGGGGTCTTCCTCGCGGCATTGTGCCAACAGGGCTGGCAGGCGCGATGGCGTAATGCCGTCGGACAAGGCAATGCGCAACTGGCCATGAAAACCATTGGCCGCGGATTTAACGCTATCGCGAGCTTGCTCCAGCGCAGCAAAGATACGTGGCACGTGCTCCAATAACAGTTGGCCTGCGCGGCTCAGTTGTGTACTGCGGGTGGTGCGAACGAAAAGGCGAGCGCCAAGTTCTTCCTCCAGCTCCTTGATAGTGCGGGATAGCGGCGATTGGTCAATGTGCAGTCGTTCGGCAGCGCGGGCAAAGTGGAGTTCCTCCGCGACTGCAAGAAAGCATCGTAGATGACGTAGTTCCATGTTTGTGGATCGCACTACAGCAGCGGCTTGCGCTCGCTGCGAACCCGAATGGCCTCCATCAACCCCACAAGCCAGCAGGCAGGACATCCCCGCATGAAGTAGATGGCCAGGGGAAGTAGCGCTAGCGCCGGCCAAAAATGCGGTGTCAAAAAGATTGCCCCCGCAATGGATGCTGCTGCCAAGACGCCACGAATCAGTTGCGCGGTCACGGAAGTGCTGCAGTACATGATGAGCCCCCATCGCCTGAAGCGGTCTGTTGAGAGAGAAGCCGGTCACAGGGAAGAAGGCCGCCGTGGCGGCCTTCTTCCCTGTGGGTACTTAGAAGAGGCGTAAAAGCGCCAAAACGGTTCGCGCTTAAGCAAAAAGTCTGAATGGCGACGGCTAGAACGTGGCTCGGACGAGGCGCGCAGCCATGTGCGACGACTTCAGCGGCTACAAGGCAATGACCAAACCGAGTGTCGCCGAGGCGGGTTAGTGTTTCTTGTCAAGCTTGCGGCCGACCATCGCGCACATCGGGCAGAAGCCGAACAGCCCGGTCATGGCAAGCATGGCGGCCATGACGCCAATGCCGACGGCCCAGCCCGAGCTTCCCCAGTTCATCACGGCGAAAGCCAGGCCCATCACGCCCATGACGACGCGCAAGATGCGCTCCCATGTAGGGACATTCTTGACGTAAAACATTGCGATCTCCTTTGGTCCGGTGGTGTGTGAGGACATCCCTCGTGAGCAAAGAGGGCCGTGCAGCGCAAAACGGTTCGCAGGGAGAGAGAAATAGTTCTGCACGTCATCGCAGGGGGAGCGCCAAGAAGGCAGCTCAGTTAAACGAGCAGCCGGCAGGATTGATGCCGCTAGGCACAGATAGCCGCAGCTTTCAAGCGCTTGAAGCAGCCGGCTCACCAGCCAGCTTTCCATCGAGATCAAGTGAGAGTTCCGAAAGAATCTCAAGTGACTCGTCTGCGAGCACTTCGCCGCCGGCAAAGCTGAACAGGGTACGGTCACGTTCCTCAAGCAACCCGCGAATCTCGCCGGCGTAGAGGCGAATGACGGACTGCACCACGGCATCGACATTCGGATGACCGGTGTTCAATGCGAGCTGATCGAGCAAGGCGGCCGTGGACGATGCGGACAGCATCGAGTCACCTGTGACCCAGCTATTCACGGTGAACAAGCTGGTGGGTAGACCCTTGGCATCGAACCCGATGGCAAGGAGATGCCGGGTGTTGCCCCTCTTGAGCGGCCCTCCCTCAAGACGCGAAAAATGCGCCTCTGATTCGCTGCGGGTGCTCAGGAAACGTGACCAACGCTTGCGCCTTGCAAACAAGTGGATGTGGCCATGCTCGGCGGAACTTGAACGATCCTGCGGCGAGTGCGAGTGATAGAACCATTGGAATCCACTGCCGGGGTCGATCGCGTCGTCCTCGGGGTAGTGCGCCCATTGCGTCGGGGGTTGCCCTCCGAGCAAACTGCCAAAAAGATGCTCACCGCGCTCAGCGAGGCTTGCATAGGTTTCAAGCAGCCTGCCGCCAGCGGCGCGAACAGCACCGCTGGCGGCAGGCGTGGTGGATCTTGTCCGCCGCACTCAGGTCAGTTCTTGGCGCCGCACTTGGGAGCGCATTTCGGGGCGCACTTGGCAGCACATTTTTTCGCCCTGTGCTTGGCGGCAGATTTTTTCGTTCCGCACTTGGCGCCGCATTGAGCGCCGCACTTGCCAGCACATTTCGCCGCGCACTGGGCCATGCCCGCCTTGGGCTGGCACTTCGCAGCGTCGCTCGTTCCTTGCGCGGCGGCGGGCAGCGCAAGGGTAGCCGCCGTCAGTGCGGCCAGAGTCAGGGATGCAAGTTTCGATGATGTTTTCACGGGTGTTCCTCTGTGGTGGATGAATCGAGACCGCAAAAGGCTGCCTCGCCTCACTAAGAGGTGACCGGGGGGGCGTTGGGTTCTCGTTGCGCAGAAATATTTTCTGACGCCCGCGAACCGTTTTGACCGTCTTCCACCTCTTAAGACAAGGCGGCCAACTCCGATAGCCGAGTAACCCCTTATAAGGACATGCACCATGAAGCTACGCACGACCACCGCATTTCTCGCGCTCTGCGCGCTCGCAGGCATTGCTACCGCTGGCGAAATCAAGCCGTTCAGCCAGGCCGAGTTCGACCGGTTGACACGTGCTGGCCAACCTGTGGTGGTGGATGTCAGCGCGACATGGTGCCCCACGTGCAAGGCGCAAAAGCCCATCTTGGAGAAGCTAATGAAGCAGCCCGCCTACAAGGATGTGACTTTGCTGACCGTGGATTTCGACAGCGAAAAGAGCACCGTCCGCGCGTTCAAGGTCAGCATGCAAAGCACGCTGGTGGGCTTCAAGGGCGCCAAAGAGGTGGCCCGTTCGGTAGGTGACACGACCGAGGTCGGCATCGAGGGCCTGATTCAGAAAACCACGCGCTGATGGCACTCGGCCTCGGTTCCTACGGCTTCGGCTTGCTCGCGGGGGTGCTTTCGACGCTATCCCCTTGTGTCCTGCCAATCGTGCCGATCCTGATTGGCTCGGCGGTGAACGCCCATAGACACGCGCCGCTGGCCCTGGCGGCTGGCCTCGCGCTGTCCTATGCCATCGTCGGTACGGCCCTGGCCTGGGCAGGCGCCTCGCTCGGCATCGACACTTCGATCTTCCGGGGCGTCGGTGCGGCCCTCCTGGGATTGCTGGGCCTGGTGCTCATGTCCAGCGTCCTCCAGCAGCGCTTCGCGTCGCTGACATCGGGCATCGGCAGCGCCGGAAACATCCTGCTCGCGCGCGTTCAACTGGATGGGCTGATTGGGCAGTTCGTAATCGGCCTGGTGCTCGGCGTGGTCTGGAGTCCCTGCGTGGGGCCGACGCTCGGGGCCACCATCGTCCTGGCCAGCCAGGGCACGAACCTGGCGCAATCCGCCCTGATGATGGCGGTGTTCGGCGTCGGCGCGGCGCTGCCGCTGGTGGCCCTTGCCTATGTGTCGCGCGGCGCCATGGGCCGCACCCGATCCAAGCTCATGCACGTAGGCAAGACCGGAAAAGTCCTGTTGGGCGCGGTCATGGTGGCCTTGGCCGTCCTGATCCTGACGGGCGCCGACAAGCCGATGGAAGCATGGCTGGTCGAGCATTCGCCGGCTTGGCTCACGCAACTGACGACGAGGTTCTGAGCCATGCTCGGCCCGAAGTTCACCGTCATTTCGACCGGGTGACGCCATGGCAGGTATTTTGGACAGCATCGCGCGCAAGTGTGGGGCGGGACTGAGCCGCTACCTCAGTCAGCCTCATCACGTGCATGGCGTCGCACCGGCAACTGATCCAGACCTTCTCATGGCGTGCCTGCGGCCCGGCGACGTGCTGCTGGTCGAAGGCCAGAGCCGGATCAGCGTCGCCATCAAGTACCTGACCCAATCCACCTGGTCGCATGCGGCACTGTTTGTCGGCTCGGCCGGCAGACCCGCCGATGCCGAAGGGCGGCCCCGCTGCTTCCTCGAAGCCGACCTGAACGAAGGTGTGCGCCTGGTCAGCGTGGCCGAGTTCGCCGACCTGCATGCCCGAGTGTGTCGGCCGGTGGGCTTGACCGCTGCCGAAATCGACACCCTGATCGGTACCGCGGTGGCCCGGCTGGGCCATCAGTACGACTTGAAGAACGTGATCGACCTGGCCCGATACCTTCTGCCTACGCCGCCGGTGCCGGTGCGTTGGCGCCGCCGCATGCTCGCCCTGGGCAGCGGCGATCCCACCCGCGCCATCTGCTCGACGCTGATCGCCCAAGCCTTCCAGTCGATCCGCTATCCGATCCTGCCGCTGATCGAGACCGTGCCGTCGCAAAACCCGATGTGCCCAGGCTGTGTGGACGAGATCCTTCATGTGCGGCACCACAGCCTGTTCGCCCCGCGCGACTTCGATGTTTCACCCTACTTCGCCATCATCAAACCCACCCTGGAAGCAGGATTTCTTTCTACGAGGACCAACCCATGAACGCCAAACTGACACTCCCCCTGGTTTCCGAAGACACCGCCGACGAAAAGGCGCTTGAAATACTGAGCAACACGCGTAAGAAGATGGGACGCATTCCCAACATGTACGGGGAAATGGCCAACGCCCCCGGCGCGCTCTCGACCTATCTGCATGGGTACGACTGGTTCCGCAAGGAATCCGGCTTCACGCCGGCCGAGCAGGAGGTCATATTCCTGACCATCAGCCGGGAGAACGCTTGCCACTACTGCGTGGCCGCTCACAGCATGATCGCCGAGAAGGTATCCAAGGTGCCGGCGCAGGCGATCCAGGCGATTCGTGAGGGCGGGACGATTGATGATCCGAAGCTGCGCGCCCTGGCCGAGTTCGTCAAAGAGATGGTGCAAACGCAGGGCAACCCGTCCCAAGGAAGTTTGCAGACCTTCACCAGCGCAGGCTACAGCCAGCAGCAAGCCCTACAGGTCGTGCTCGCCATCGCCGTCAAGACGATCTCTAACTACACCAATCACCTGTTCGATACGCCGGTGGACGCGGCTTTCGCGTCCTATGTCTTGCCGGCGGGGACGAAGTGAGCACTCGGACCGGAACGAGCACGGCAAGCTGAACGGGCTCGGGTACATCGCAATTGCCCCGATCGAGCGGCCAAGCGGCCCCGGCCTGCTTCGCTTGTGTCGACCCAGGGCCGGCATTCTCGCCAGGTCGGGCAATTTCGCTGCCGATGCGGACGCGCTCATTTCATTGAGAGATTGTTATGCGCATCAAGGCACTGACATTTGACACCGGGGGCACGATCCTCGATTGGCACGCGGGTCTATTTGGCGCCATCGAGCGTGTCGGCCAGCGGTGCGGCCTCTCGGTCGACTGGCATGAAGTCGTGAACGACTGGCGGCGTCGCGCCATGAAAGCGATCGTCGGGCAGCTGCAGCCTGAATTCAACATGGACGATATGTACACAGTCGAACCCTGGACGAGTCTCTTGCGCACTTCGGGCTGCAGGAATTCACCGCCGATGACCGGCATGAGGTGTGGAGTGCCTGGCACGCTCTGGATACCTGGCCGGACTTCCCGGCGGCGCTGGCCGAGCTGAGGCAGGAACTGCCTGTGGTCTCTTTCACCATGTTGCCCACGTCGCTGGTCGTTGACGTGTCGCGCAAGAACGGGTTGAACTGGGATGCCGTCATCTCTTGCGAGATGATCGGCGCGTACAAGCCCCATGCGCAGGCCTACGCCACCGCCGCGAAGTGGCTGGATCTGCAGCCGTCGCAAATCATGATGGTGGCTTGCCACAACTTCGACCTCAACGCCGCGCACAAAGCCGGATTCCGCACCGCATTCGTGTACCGGCCCGAAGAATGGGGGCCGTCCGGTCCACCCGATCCCCACCCGAACATGGCTTACGACCTCGTCGAAAACGACTTCGATGGTCTCGCCCGCAGCATCCTTGAAAGGAAAGCAAGATGGATGCGGTGACAACGATGCCGATGGATGCGGCTCCTGCTTCCTATGCCGTGCCAGCGGAGCCGAAATGAGTTCTGCGCCCACCCTGGAGTCAACCATCACGTGTTGCGAGGTGCGGCTTCAAGAAAGCGGAAGTCATGCCGGTGGATTCGTGCCAGTTTTTCTGAGAATGCCCGGCGTGCCATGAATTGCTGAAACCGAAGCCGGGCGACTGCTGTGTCTTCTGCTCTTACGGCATCAGCAAGTGTCCGTCCAAGCAAGAAGGTGTTGCCGGGGGATGCTGCGAGTAGAAGGCATGAAATTGTTTCGTATCCGGCGGTCGTCGCTTCCGCTGGGATTCTTTGGCGAGCTGCTGGCAGCGCTCTACATGCGTGTGATCGCGTGGATCGCGGCGGCCACGCAGGTTCATTACATTCTTTTTCCGGAACTGGGCGCCCTGGCCCATGTCGTGATCAAGCAGCCACACGGCACCTGGGCCAAAGCGCCGGGGGTGCTCGTTCTTACGCCGCTGCTCACCGGGCTTGTGGGAGCGATCCTCGTCCAAAGCATGGGCAGCGGAATCGTGCCGATCCTGTTGGCGATCGCTGCGGCCATCCTCATCATCCGTGCCTTGCAATCGCCAATTGCCCCGGCCATCTCGGCGGGCGTCCTGCCGATCTCGCTCAACATCACGAGCTGGTACTACCCTGCATCGTTGCTGATTGGGCTGGCGTTGCTCGCGGCAATCTCCCTCATCTGGCGCCGCATCGTTGCGCCGCCGCCAGTGCGAACCCCTGTTGATGTGGCCGATGACATGACCGAAGAAGCTCCCCGCAGCTATTCGTGGTTTCCTTTCTTCGGGGTGTTTTTAGTCGGTACGGCCGTGCTGGCTGAAGTCACTGGATGGCGGCTGATTCTGTTCCCGCCGCTGATCGTGATCGGCTTTGAAATGTTTGCCCATTCGGACGTTTGCCCTTGGGCCAAGAAGTCGCTCTTGCTGCCGGTTGCATGCACTCTTAGTGCGCTCGCCGGCGTTGCATTGGTCACGACCTTTGGGATGCGCCGCTGGCAGTGATTGCCAGCACGGCATGCGGCACCCTGATCCTGCGGGTATTCGATCTGCATGTGCCGCCGGCGCTCGCCGTGGGCCTGCTGCCGTTCGTTATCCCGGCCGTCGACTACAAGTTCGCGGCCTCCGTGGGCATTGGCACCTTGTCACTGACCCTGCTGTTCCTGGTATGGAGCAAGCTACGAAAATAAGTCTCTCACCATCCTGAAGACTAGGCGCGCCGCTCCAGGGCGTGGACATCGTAGAGGCCATAGCCGCCTTCGGTATGGCCCGCTGGCATGGGCAAGACGCGCAGCACATCGTCGCGCACCACGCTCACGCCCGCGTCCTGCGCCACCTTCGATACCGCGTAGATGCTTACGGTGAGTCTCCTTCCTTGCTTCTGCTATCCCGCGCAGCAGGACAGTTGCTTCACGTCCTTGCTGAAGGTCTGCGCGGCGAGCTTCAAGCCCTCGACCATCGTTAGGTAGGGGAACAACTGGTCGGCCAGCTCCTGCGCCGTCATCCGGGCACGGATCGCCAGCGCCGCGGCCTGGATCAGCTCGCCGGCCTCCGGCGCGACCGCCTGCACGCCAATCAGCCGATGGCTGCCTTCCTCGATCACCAGCTTGATGAAGCCGCGCGTGTCGAAGTTGACGAGCGCACGCGGCACGTTGTCCAGCGTGAGCAGGCGACTGTCGGTCGCTATGCCGGCGTGGCGCGCTTCCTGCTCGCTCAAGCCAACGGTGGCGACCTGCGGGTCGGTGAACACCACCGCCGGCATGGTGGCGAGGTTCAGCGCCGCGTCACCGCCGGTCATGTTGATGGCGGCACGCGTACCGGCCGCCGCCGCGACATAGACGAACTGCGGCTGCTCGGTGCAGTCCCCGGCGGCGTAGATGTACGGGGCGCTGGTGCGCATGCCCTGGTCGATGACGATGGTTCCTTGCGCATTGACGGCGACGCCAGCAGCATCGAGATCGAGGCTGCGCGTGTTCGGTGTGCGGCCGATGGCGACCAGCAGCCGGTCGGCGTGCAATTCGCCAGCCGAAGTTGTCAGCACGAATTCACCGTTTGCATGCTCGATCTGGCTGGCCTGGGTGTGCTCCAACACCTGGATGCCTTCGGCGCGGAACGCGGCAGTGACGGCTTCGCCGATGGCCGGGTCTTCGCGCAAGAACAGTGTGTTGCGCGCCAGGATCGTGACCTTGGAGCCGAGCCGCGCGAAGGCTTGCGCCAGCTCCACAGCCACCACCGACGAGCCGATCACAGCCAAGCGCTCCGGGATGGTGTCGCTCACCAGCGCTTCGGTCGAAGTCCAGTAGGGCGTGTCCTTGAGGCCAAGGATCGGCGGCACGGTGGGACTTGCGCCGGTGGCGACCAAGCAGCGGTCGAAGCGCACGATGCGCTCGCCGCCATCGTGCAGCCGTACTGTGAGGCTGTGGCCGTCGTTGAATCGCGCTTCGCCGTGCAGCACGGTGATTGCGGGGTTGCCGTCGAGGATGCTTTCATACTTGGCGTGACGCAGCTCATCGACACGCGCCTGCTGCTGAGCGAGCAGCTTGTCGCGCAGAATGGCCAATGGTGCTGGCGACAGGCCGGGGTCGAACGGGCTTTCCCGGCGCAGGCGGGCGATATGGGCGGCGCGGATCATGATCTTCGAGGGTACGCAGCCGATGTTAAGGCAGGTACCGCCGATGGTGCCGCGCTCGATCAGGGTGACGCGCGCCCCTTGTTCGACCGCCTTCAGTGCCGCCGCCATTGCCGCCCCGCCACTGCCGATGACGGCGATATGCAGCCCGCTACTTTCGCGACCGGCCTTGTCTCCGCCACCTCCCCACTCGCGCACGCGGTCGAGCAGCTCGCCATTCACGGGCGCGGCCGGCGCGTCGGCTAGCGCCGCGCGATAGCCGAGTCCGGCGACGGCGGCGATCAGAGCGTCGGGCGAGGTGTCGGAATCGAGCGCCAGTCGGGCACTGCCTTGGGCATAGGACACGTCGGCCGACTGCACGCCGGGTACGCTCTCCAGCGCCGCCTTGACATGGGCGGCGCACGAGTCGCAGGTCATGCCGGTGATTGTCAACTGTGTCATGAGGTCCTTCCTCTTCAATTGGTGGTGGCCGGCAAGGTCGCAGCCAGACCGTACCGGCTCAGCGCTTGACGCTGGACGGATAGCCGGCGTCTTCGGTGGCCTTGGTCAGCTTCTGCACGCTGGTCTTGGCGTCGTCGAAGGTAACGACCGCTTGGCGTTTCTCGAAGGTCACGTCAACCTGGCCGACGCCCTCGACCTTGGAGAGCGCTTTCTTGACCGTGATTGGGCAGGCCGCGCAGGTCATGCCAGGTACGGACAGGGTGACGGTTTGGGTGGCCGCCCAGGCCGGTGTGACGATGGCGGCGAGAGCGAACGAGGCAAACAGCTTGTTCATGATGGACTCCTGATCAGTAGAAGAAGGGCAACACGTAGGGGAACCCGAGCGCGACCACGACCAGCGCGGCCACTATCCAGAAAATCAGTTTGTAGGTGGTGCGAACCTGAGCAATCGCGCACACCTCGCCCGGCTTGCAGGCTTGGGCCGACCGGAAGATGCGCAACCAGGCGAAGAACAGAGAGACCAGCGCAGCGCCGATGAAGAGCGGCCGGTACGGTTCCAGCGCCGTGAGGTTGCCGATCCAGGCCCCGGAAAGACCCAACCCGACCAGAACCAGCGGCCCCAGGCAGCAGGTCGAGGCGAGGATGGCGGCCAAGCCGCCGGCGGCGAGCGCGCCGCGTCCGTTTTGCGCTTCCGACATCAGGTTCTCCTTTCTGGATTTCGCTTGATGCTGTAACGTTACTTCCGTAGTCAAGTACGGAGTCAAGCGGAATGGAAACCGATTTGGAGAACCTGACCATCGGCGCTTTTGCGAAGGCGGCCGAGGTCAATGTCGAGACGATCCGCTTCTATCAGCGCAAGGGCTTGCTGCTGGCGCCGGACCGGCCCTATGGCAGCATTCGCCGTTACGGCAGGGCCGACGTGGCGCGGGTGAAGTTCGTGAAGTCGGCCCAGCGACTGGGCTTTAGCCTGGATGAGATCGGCGAGCTGCTGAAACTGGAAGACGGCACCCATTGCAGCGAGGCGGCCAAACTCGGCGCGCTGCGGCTTGCCGACGTGCGCACTCGTCTGACCGACCTCATGCGGATGGAGACTGCGCTGTCAAAGCTGGTAGACGAATGCTGCGCGCGTCACGGTCACGTGGCCTGTCCGCTGATTGACGCGCTGCATGGTGACTGAACGTTCAAATGGCGGCTGATGGCACGACGGCGTGATCGCCAGACATGCGGGTATCCGATCTGCATGTGCCGCCGGCGCTCGTCGTGGGCCTGCTGCCGTTCGTCATCCCAGCCGTCGATTGTGGGAGCGTGATCATTTCTGGATAGCCTCGTGCGTCAAGCCTCCCAGCGCCTTGGACAGGTTCTCCACGACGGGGCCGCAGTTGTCGGCGCCGTGGCGTAGCGCGAGATACTTCGGATCGTTGTAGGCGAGCCAGACTTTCCCGGCCGCGTCTTGCCAGGCCAGCGCCTTGAGTGGCAAGTCGATGCCAGCGGACTGCGCGCACTCCATCAGCGGCGTGCCGCCCTGGGGATTGCCGAACACCAGAAGCTCGGTCGGCCGCAAAGTTTTGCCGATCTTCTTGGCGCTCTCCGCGTGATCGAGGCGCAAGAAGATGTTGATACCCCGAGATTTGGCGGCTGTCTCGAAGCGGTCAATCGTTTCCTTGACGCTGTACGGACTCTGCACGGTAGTCAGCCCTTCGGCGGCTCCGGCCGCCGAGGCGAAGCAACATGCCATCAAGATGGATGTGATGCGCAATGCAAGCATATTTACGTCCTTTCAGGTCGAGGTCGCGCGAAGCCCGCAGAACCTGCGAATCCACTGGTCAAGGGAAAGCCGGCCCGGCCCGATGGCGATCAACGCAATCGCCATGGTCGCCCAGGGTAGGTGAAAGTTCGCCCACCCCTCCGGCACGATGAGCTGGATCACCGCCGTCATGCCCAGCAGGCCCAGGGCACTGAACCGCGTAGCAAGACCAAGAATCAACAGGATCGGAAAGATGATCTCGCCCAAGCCGCTGGCGAACGCGAGCACGTCCGGGACGGGCAGGTCATAGACCTGCCCGAGGATGTGCAACTTGAACTCCTCTTCGAACAGAAAGCTCGCGGCCGGGGACAGCGATAGAAAGCCGTCCCATTTGGTGAGGCCGGACTTGAAGAAGGGCAACGCCAGCGCCACCCGAAGAAAGAGCGGCGCGGCCATACCAGCGACCCTTGCCATCCAGCGGAGTGCGCAGTTCACCATGCCCGGTACACCCGGCCAACTTTTCACCACTTGCGTGTTACTCATATTTGTTCTCCCCGGGCTCCAGCTCGAAGCCGACAAAAGCACCCATCTGGATCAGTTCCCGCAGGTTTTCCGATAGGTCGAAATCGCCGTCAACGGCGAGGGCTGTTTCCAGGGCCTGCGACAGCGTCAGGCCCTGCCCGAGCGCGGCCACGAAGTCATGGCTCGCGGGCAGCATATGGCGAACGTCCACCTCGGCGTCGGGGCGCAGCACCATCGTGTCCTGCGCTTCGGAAAGATCCACCGGCGCCGGCGTGGCATCGGCGGCGTTCATCCGCCAGATCGTGAAGGCCGGAAATGGCGAGCGCACCAGGCGCACAGAAGGGTGGAGCCTGAACCGCAGCCATGGCGTTTGCTCAGGCGGCACGTCCGCGAGCGCGCTGGGCGTCAAGGGGGCCGCTTCGCGCTCGTGGTAAGCCTCGGTCGCGGCGCGCTCGATGCGGGCCACGTCGGCGAGATAGGGCAAGGATTCGGCGGGCGGGAAGGACGCGATGAAATCCGGAAACTCGGCGCCATAGTGCAGCAGCACAGGCGAGCTGGGCGGCCTGGCAGCCGCGAAGACGCGGGCCATCGCGGCAAAGAACTCGTCTCCGACCAGCCTGACGAGGCGAGGAAAGCCCGCGCGCAGCGCGTCGGTCAGCCCAACGAAGACGTTGTTTCTATAGACGGCAAACCGCCGGGCGCTGGTCTCACCATCGGGGCCGACAAGACCCGCCGGTATGGCGCGGTCGGGGTCGAGCAGTGCCGAGGCGAATTCCTCCAGGCGTTCAGCCAAGCGTGCCATTGCGCCGCTCCTTCGCGTTCGACATGTCCATCAGCACCTCGGCCATCACCGCCTCCGCTTGCAGTTCGGGCCATGCGGGCACGTTGGAGTCCCATTCGATCAGCGTAGGGACTGGCCCGACGCGTTGGACGACCTGCCGAAAGAGGTTCCAGACCAGTTCGTCCACGCGCTGGTCGTGCGAGTCGATCAGCAAGGGACGCCCTTTCTCGTCCGTCTGGCGGGAGTGGCCGGCTAGGTGGATCTCCTGCACATGGCCAAGGGGGAAGTTGTGGATGTAGGCGTGCGCGTCCCACTGCTGGTTCGCGCTCGCCACATGGACGTTGTTGACGTCCAGCAGCAGGCCGCATCCGGTTCTTTGGGCAATCTCCCGGATGAAATCCGTCTCGAGCCAGGTGCTTTCCTTGAACCAGAGGTAGGTCGCGGGGTTCTCCAGCAGCATTTGCCGGCCCAGGGCTGTTTGCACCTGGTCGATGTGCTGGCAGATGCGGTTCAGCGTGTCGTCGGTGTAGGGCACCGGCAACAGGTCATCGAGGTAGCTGGCGCCGTGCGAAGACCATGCAAGGTGTTCGGAAAACAGGGCGGGTTCGTAGCGCTCGTTCAGCGCCTTGAGGCGCTGCAAATGTTCTGGGTCGAGTGGCCTGTCGGCACCGATTGACAGGCCCACGCCGTGCAGCGACAGGGGGTAGTGTTCGCGGATGGCCGTCAGGTAGCGATGGGGTGGGCCGCCGGCTCCCATGTAGTTTTCCGCGTGGACTTCAAAGAAGCCCATATCGGGCCGCGTCTCGATGATGGCGCGGTAGTGGTCGGCCTTGAGGCCGACGCCTGCACGTGCAGGGATTTCCCGCCCGGCGACACCTGCGGGATGGTGAACACCCATGTCTCATCCTCTCTCAAACGGGGGGATGGGCGAAGCCAGATGCCACCGCCCACCCATTCGGAAGCCGGTATCAGCTTTTGGCAGTGAGGCTGCCCTTGCCTGCGGGCGTCGAGATCGTGGTGCAGGTGCCTTTGGCGACCATCTTCCAGGCGTTGCCCTGGTAGTCAGAGGTGCTGGTGCCCGCACAGGTCGTTCCGGCACCGGCGAAGCAGTCGTTCTTGCCCTTCTCGGCGACGCCGTAGCATTTCTCGAAGTTGCCAGTCTTCATCTTTTCCATGTTCTTGGCCTGAACTTCCTTCTGCATTTTCTCCATGTCGGCTTTGCTCATGCCCATGTTTTGGGCGAAGCCGGGGGGGGCAAATGCGCCGATCGCGGTGACAAAGGCCGTGGCGACGGCGGCGGACAGCATGCGGTTTGACATTTCGATCTCCTGAAGTAAAGAAGCAGCCGGGTGAGCTGCGGGTAATAGGCCAGCAGTAGCCAGCCTCAGCAACTAAGAGGGAGGGATCGAGCAAAACGGTTCGGGGAAGCAGAAAAAAGCCCTCATCCGCCAGCCGAAACCTGACGCATGAGGGTTATCCACGAGAAAGGTTGCACCCCCTGCGGTCGCAAGAGGGCAACTGCAGTTCGCCTGGCTATTTCACCGGAGCGCGGTGTCCCGAGGATGGCTCCGTACTGAGCATGTATTCACGCACCAGCTCGCGGGCGCGGTGCAACCGGCTCTTGACCGCGCCGGGCTGCTCGTTCAGCCGAGCCGCGATCTCGGCAATGGTCAGCTCCTCGAAGTCGCGCAGTAGCACGACTTCAAGGTAGTGGGCAGGCAACGACTCCAGGGCATTGGCCAGGTCAATCCTCAACTCGTTGTCAGGGCGATGCAGCAACAGCTCCTCCGCTACCTCATCGGGCAGCGGTTCATGCCTGAACATCATGCGCGCGAGTTTTCGGCACTCGCGCTTGATGACCGTGAACATCCACGATGAAAAGGCCGCAGCCGCCTTAAGACCGCTGACCTTGCGGGAAATGATGAGCAGCGATTCTTGTACGGCATCATCAACGTCGCTGGCGTGGCAGTGCTTGTAGGCATAGCGGCGCGCGTCGGCCTGGCACACCGCCAACAAACGATTGAGGGCGGCCGCGTCTCCCGTCTGCGCCGCCATAATCAAATTGTTGCGCTCTCCAGCAGTAGCACCCATGACAATCCTCTGTTTTGACTCACTGATCGGATTAAATCAGTGCGCTTTTATTTCCAATGCTGGCATCTTGCTTTCATTCTTGGACATGCGGTTGCGATTTCTGATCTTCTGGTACACGCCCGTCGCAATGAGGGCAGGAGCCGCCACCACGCATACTGGGCAGACGAAGCCAGCGAGAAGGGTTGTCGCTGTGACATAGCTGCCCAACCCCAAGCCAAGCCCGACATAGAGCGTACTGTTATCCGGGGGAATCTCGTTTCCCGTCGTGACCTCTGTCTCGTTCGTCATGTGAATAGCTCCATGTAGCGGTTAGTGTTTAGGAGGACGTAGCAGACTGCCCAGAACTCGAATTGACTTTGAGCCGGTCATAGGCGTAACCCAGTACGGCACCCCAAATGAGGGGCATCATCAGGGTCATCACCGGCGCCATCATGCCGAGCTTCATCCCAAACAGGCCCGCGCCGGCCATCGGCATGGGCAGGATCATCATCATTAGCCAAGCCAATGCGGAGAAAGACATGCCCTTGAGCAGCGCGTTTCCGCCGGGGAGCCAGCGATATAGCAGCTTGAACAGGATGCCCCACAGGACGGTGCCGATCATGAAGTGCGCCACCCACCCGACCAGGGGGGAGGCCGGCATGCCCATTTTTGCGTGCGCCATGTCCGTGAGCATGACTATCGGATTCAATTCGGGCATCAAGCCCATGGCGCCCTTCATCAGCATCAGCAGCGACAGCGCCACAGTGGCGACAAATCCGGCCACCATCGAACGAACGTAACAATTCATGGATTCAAGCTCCTCATGATTGGGGATAGTTGATCCCGGATTGGGATGGAAGCACCCACGGCTCCCACTTGCCCTATAGAGGCGCTGAACTGCGAAAACGATTCGGTCGATTCGCTAAATTGTTGGGCCGAGCTGTCGCCCCCAGGCCCAGGAGACCCCGCTGCCGCGCACCGTTGCTGCGAGCTGCTGCCCTAGCCGCTGCTCGATCACCGGCTTCCACGGCACCAGGCTGAATCCCATGCCGTCATCGAGCATTGCGTAGCGCCCGCTGGCGAGCATGATGCTGCGCCGGTAAATGCCAGCCACGCGCTGCCCATCAGCCACCGGGCGATGTTCCAGCCCGGTTTCGGCGGCTATGCCCTTCGCCGCTTGGGCCAGTTCCCGGTTTCGCAGCGTGCCCAGCAGGTTGCGAGCCAGGATCACGCGCTGCCCGCGCCGCTCGGCCAGCCCCTGTTCTGCGAGGAAGTCGGCGCGTTGCTGCATCGCCTGCTTGGCCTCGCTACCAAAGCCCAGATCGCCCAGCCCCTTGCCGCCGCCGATCAGTTGCTGGTCGAGCCAGGTAGCACCGATCACGCACGCCTGCCGTTCGATGGGCAGGTGCGATTTCAGCTCCACGGCCACGCCGCCCAAGCGCTGCGCGTCGTACTGACGGCCACGCTCGGTCAGGTCGTCCGGCACCTTCCATAGTCCTTCGGCCACGCGCTCCACGATGTCGGCGCGGCGCAAGGCTTCCAGACGCCGGACGTGGGTGGCTACAACCTCTTGCGGATCGCGGCCAGGCACGGCCCGGCCCTGCGCCACGGCAAGGTGATGGTCGGTGCGGTACAGGCCACCGCTCGCCAGCGCAGTGATATTGCGGTCGGCTGCCCGAACGTCGGCAGAACCCTTCACCTCCACCACGGCGCCGGTCGGATAGTTCGCCAACTCGTCGCGGGCATTGAGCGCGACATAGTGGGCCTTGCCGTCCACACCGTCGATGACCAGATAGCCCCGGTCGCGCAGCTCGTCGGCCAGTCCTTTCGCAGCGACACGCCCGGCGATCGTGCGGCCGTCATCACCCGGCTCGAACACCGCCAATTCGCGCGGCTCGCCACTCATGGCCCGTTGCATGGTGCGGATGATGTCGCGACGCTCGCCCAGTGCACGCAAGGTCTTCTCGGCATCGGCATGGACGACCCAGGTGCCGGGTTGCATCTCGTCGGCCAGACCCAGGCGCTGCAAGTGCTGCAGGCGGCCGATTAGCAGCAGGCGCTGGCGTTGCAGCTTCGGCTCGTTAAAGTGCTCGATCTGCACCCGGCCATCGTCCGCTTCCCGCTTGAGCGTGCGATCCAGGCTCGTCCACCGCTCCTGCTCCACCTCGCGCCGCAATGCCTGCTGGATCTCCAGTTCGGTGCGCGGCCCCAGCCATTCGGTCGCCAGTTCGGCCGCGCGATGCCGGAACCCATCGGCGATGTAGTCGCTCGCGATGATGAGGTCTTTGCCCGTGTCGTCGCGCCCGCGCACGATGAGGTGGGTGTGCGGGTTGTCGGTGTTCCAGTGATCGACCGCCACCCATTCCAGCCGCGTGCCCAGGTCGGCTTCCATGCGCCCCATCAGGTGCCGCGTATAGGTGCGCAGGTCTTCCAGCTCGGCGCCATCCTCGGGCGAAACGATGAAGCGGAAATGATGCCGATCATCGGCGCAGCGTTCCTTGAAGGCGTCAAGGTCGGCTTCGTCGGTCTGCGGCCCGTAGGCCCGGCCCGGCTCACCATCGCGGCCCACGCCGTCGCGTTCGACGTAACGCAGGTGCTTGGCGAGCGATTGCGGGCTGGTCCGCTGCTGATTGACCAGCAAGGTCTTGATGGTCACGCGCCGGGACATGGGCGTGAGCTTCGCGCCCGCGAAGCGCGCAGCCGTGTGGCCGCGCCCCAGGCGCGAGCCGGGCCGCTGGCCGGTGCTGCCAGCCGGCCCAGGACGGCGCACCGAGGACTTGCCGCTGCTGGCTTTGCCCGCCTGCTTGAGCACCTTGGAAACGAAGCTCTGGCCCCGGTTCTTTGGGGCGTTGGGGCGGATGCGGAAATCGTCGTCGCGGCGATTGGTCATGGTTGTATCCCGGTAAAGCTCCAGCGTGTCCGGTCGTGCGAAGCACGCGGACATGCTTGCATCGGCGCGGGCCACACGCCCCAAGCGGCACGGCGGCGAAGCCGCTGCGTGCCGTGCCACCCCCACGTGCAGACTGGCTTTGCGGGCCGACAGGTGCCGCCCCCTTTTGTCTTGCCTTCCGC
>JBFXJP010000010.1:0-73417 GCA_050174775.1 Phycisphaerales bacterium | reverse complement strand
CGCCACGCGGCGCGTTCACCAGCGCCACCCCCACCCCGGCGCCCGCGCCCCCCACACACGACATCCACACCCTCGCCTCCACCCACTACGAAAACTTCTCCGTCCTCTCCCGGCTCGTCCCCAAGCGACTCCGCACCGACTTCGCCGCCGTCTACGCCTTCTGCCGCCGCGCCGACGACCTTGCCGACGAGCAAGGCTCAGACGCCGAGGCCCGCCACCGCGCCCTCTCCCTCCTCTCCTCCTTCCGCGCCGAACTCGACCGCGCCACCTCCACCTCCGACCCAGACTCCCTCCCCGATCCCGCCTTCCGCGCCCTCTCCCACACCATCCGCAACCACAACCTCTCCCCCCTCCCCTTCCACCAACTCCTCGACGCCTTCGAGCAGGACCAGCGAGTCACCCGCTACGACTCCTGGCCCCAGCTCCTCCACTACTGCGAACGCTCCGCCAACCCCGTCGGACGCATCGTCCTCGCGCTGCTCGGCCACGCCGACGGCTCAGGCGCCTCCTCCAACTCAGACGACGCGCAACGCATCAGCCACTCCGATTCCATCTGCACCGCCCTCCAGCTCACCAACTTCTGGCAGGACGTCCGCCGAGACCTCCTCGAACGAGACCGCGTCTACATGCCGCGCGAAGACACAGGCCTCTCCCCCGAAGACCTCCACGACCTCATGCAGCGCGAGCACGACCCAGCCGCGCGCATCCGCTTCATCAAGGCACTCAGGCCACTCGTCCAGCGCACCTGGCCCCTCTTCCACTCCGCCCGCCATCTCCCATCCTCCCTCAGCCCCGACGTCGCCCCCATCGTCTGGCTCTTCGCGGCAGGCGGTAAATCCGTCCTCCGATCCGTCGAACGCGCAGGCTGCGCCACCCTCTGGACCCGTCCTACCCTCACCCCCATGCGCAAGGCCTCCCTCGTCCTAGTAGCCTCTACGCGTCTCTGGCGCCTCTTCCCATGACCACACTCTCCTCCAACACACCCTCCTCCCTCGACTCGGCCTTCGAGCACTGCCGCGCCATCGCACGCGAGCACGCACGCAACTTCTACTACGGCCTGCGCCTCACCCCAGAGCCCCGACGCTCCGCCATCTACGCCCTCTACGCCTTCCTCCGTCTCGCCGACGACGACACCGACCTCACCTCCTCCAACCCCAAAGCACGCCTCGAAAAACGCCGCGAGACCCTCAACGCCATCCTCTCAGGCGCACAAGCCCCCAACGACCCCGTCTGGCTCGCGCTCGCGCACACCCTCCGCGCCTTCCCCATCAACTCCGACGACCTCCACGACATGCTCTTGGGCCTCGAGGAGGATCTCGACCACCAGGGCTACCAGACCCGCACCGATCTCCAACGCTACTGCTACCGCGTCGCCTCCACCGTGGGACTCATCTGCATCTCCGTCTGGGGACTCAAAGACCCGGCTACCACCCCCCGCGCACGCGAACTCGCCATCCACCGAGGCCTCGCCTTCCAACTCACCAACATCCTCCGGGACATCAAGGAAGACCTCGCCGCCGGCCGCTGCTACATCCCGCGCGAAGACCTCGCGCGCCACAACCTCACCCCCGACGACCTCCTCCACTGGCGCCACCCCGACCGCTGCGCCGCCCTCATCGCCGACCTCGCAGACTGGGCGCAGGCCGAGTACGACGCCTCACAGCCCCTCGACGACCTCATCGACCCGGCCTGCCTCCCCACCCTCTGGGCCATGACCACCATCTACCACTCCCTCCTCCTCAGACTCCGCGCCAAACCCGACCGCATCGTCACCACACGGCGCGTCCGTCTCCCCGCGCCCACCAAGGCCGCCATCGCCGCCACCGCGCTCCTCCGCGCTCGACGCGCGCTCGCATGAACAACCGATACGACGCCATCATCGTCGGCGCCGGGGTCGCGGGAGTCGCCGCGGCCATCCGTCTCGCCGAGCACGGCGCGCGCATCCTCCTCCTCGAAACACGCAAAAAGCTCGGCGGCCGCGCCACCTCCTTCACCGACGTCCGCACCGGCGAAACCCTCGACAACTGCCAGCACGTCGCGCTGGCCTGCTGCGTCAACTACCTCGACCTCCTCAAGCGCCTCGAAGTCGACAACCTCCTCAAGTGGACCTCACGCCTCTACTGGATCGAAGCGGGCGGACGAGTCTCCACCCTCAAGCCCGGCCTCTTCCCGGCCCCCGCGCACCTCACCGAGTCCTTCGCCAAAGCCCACTTCCTCTCCCTCTCCGAAAAAACCGCCATCGCCCGCGCCATGCTCGCCATCCTCCGAAAGAGCGCGAGCGAGCCCCGAGGCGCCGGAACCTTTGCCCACTGGCTCGACGTCCACAACCAGCCCAAGTCCGCCGTCGACTCCTTCTGGTCCCCCATCGTCATCTCAGCCTGCAACCTCCCCTGCGACCGCGTCGACGCCGCGGCCGCGCTCAAGGTCTTCCGCGAAGGCTTCCTGGCAAACAAGCACGCCTCACGCATGTCCCTCGCCGCCGTCCCCCTCGTCCGCCTCTACGACCCGGCCGAAGAACGCATCCGCGCCGCCAAAGGCGAGGTCCGGCTCGGCGTCTCCGCGCAGCGCATCACCCCGCGCTCCGTCCTCACCACCGACGGCCAGGTCTTCCACGCACGCCACGTCATCTGCGCCGTGCCCCCCGAACGCGCCGCCAAAATCATCGACCCACCACTCTTCAAGACCGACCCGCGTTTCGCCTCCCTCGACAAGTTCCAGCACTCTCCCATCCTGGGCGTCCACCTCACCTTCGACCGACCCATCTCAGACCTCCCCCACGCCGTCCTCGTCAACCGACCCACTCAGTGGCTCTTCAACAAGTCAAACGAAGGCGAGCAGGTGCAGCGCTGGCACGCCGTCATCTCGGCCGCCGATGATTGGATGCACCTCGAGGAGCACCAGATCGCCCACCGAGTCCTCGTCGACATCAACGCCTGCATCCCCGAGTCGCGCAACGCGCGCATGGTCAACGCGCGACCCGTCAAGGAAAAACGCGCCACCTTCGCCGACACCCCCGACATCGAACCGCTCCGCCCCGACGCGCTCGGCCCCTCGGGCGCCTCCGGCATCATCCTCGCCGGCGACTACACCAACACCGGATGGCCGGCCACCATGGAAGGCGCCGCGCGCTCCGGATACACCGCGGCCTCCTCGATCCTCGGCGCGCGCGCAGGACTCGCACTCGTCCCCGAACTCAAGCCCTCCTTCATGGTCCGCGCACTCGCACCCGGCGCGCGCACGAAAACGGCGATACCCGAGGGGTACCGCCGCGAAAATGCGCACAAGGCCCGGAACTAGGCCCTCTCGGCCATTTGTTCGAGAATCACGCCTTTGAGGCGGACTTCGCGGGGACAGCCTTCGAGGCCTTCACCGCCGTCGCCACCAACGCATCGAACGAAACCGGGTCGTGGATCGCGATCTCGCTCAGCATCTTGCGGTTCAGCAGGATGCCCGCGTGCTTCAGCCCGTTCATGAACAGGCTGTAGCGCGTGTCCCGCATGCGGCACGCCGCGGTGATGCGCGTGATCCACAGGCGACGCATGTCGCGCTTGCGGCGTCGACGGTCACGCCACGCGAACCGACCGGCGCGCATGAGCGCCACCTTGGCCTGCTGGAAGTGACGGCTCTTCGTCCCGAAATACCCGCGCGCCTCTCGGAGTACGCGCTTGTGCTTCTGCTTGCGGGCGGCGCCCTTGCGAACGCGAGGCATGGATCAACTCCTCAAACTTTGCCGGACGGGGCGGCCCGCGAAGGCGGGCCGGCTTCGGTCCCGGACAGCGTGGAAATGCTCGAAATACCGAACGAAACTCAGCCCTGAGCCGCGGCCTTGCGCTGCTCCGGAGACGGGCTGCGACGCAGCGCTGTGCGGGGCTGATTGCGACCGCGGAGACGACGGAAGATCATCTTCTCCAGACGCTTCGCCTCGCCCGTCGTCATGAACACCGCGTTGCGGAAGTGGCGGATGCGGCTGCCCGGCTTGTCCGAGCGAAGGTGCTTGCCGCCGCAACGCTTGTGCTTGACCAGACCGGTCTTCGTCACGCGGATGCGCTTCAGAAGGGCCTTGTGTGCTTTGTTCTTGGGCATGGAGATCGCTCCCGCGCCGAATCAAAAAAGTCGTGTGAAATGGTCCCACCGCCCTGGGGCGTTACAGCCGCCCAAAGACGAGCCGAGCAGTGTAGCAGCACGGGCGGAGCCGTCCAATCACAGCTGCGGGGGGGGCTTGCTATTGACCGGCCAACACCCGCATTATACCATACTCCCTTGAATGAGCGGGCCGCAATCGGCGGCGAATGTTAGCGCTGCCTGCTGCCTGCTGCCTGCTGCCTGCTGCCTGCGGCTTTTCTGAATGAAGGAGGCAGTCATGAAGCGATTGACCGGTCGGGTGGCGTTGAGCGTGGTTCTGCTCGGCAGCGCGGTATCAGTAATGAGCACGCGCGCGTCCGCGACGTGCAACAACCAAGGGTGCGGGCTGCAGTCCGGCGGGCTGTGGCAGACCTGTGATCTGACGGGTGGCGGGTATTCGACGGTGCAGTGTGTCGGAAGCACTTGCACGGGGCTGAATCGGACGTGCGGAAAATGTGAACAGCTGAACGGCACGACCGTCGTGGGTTGCGGGTGCGTTTGCGTCGACTGCACAAACTGCTTCGGGGACCCTGAGTAACGGCCGAAAGGGGGAATAATGAGTCGTCGATTTCCCACGCCAATCCAGGGTGCCGTGATGATCGCGGCGGGAGGCGTCGCGCTGGCCGCGTGGCAGCTGTGGCCGGCCGGAGTTCGTCGCGCGCCACCGGAGACCGCACAAGCAGCGGTCATCCCGCTTCCGCAGTTCTCGCTGAATGTCAATCCGGAGATGGAAACGCAGGTTTCGCGTGAAAACGCGATGGAGATTGCGAGCCGGATCAAGGATAGGGTTGCGCACCAGTTCCGAGAACGACCGGAACTCTCGGGGCTGGGCGTGAAAGCTCGCGAGTCGCTGCTCCATGCAGTACAGGAACAGATGGAGATTTACCTCGCGGGCTCGTACGAGAAGTACCTCGCGTTCCAGGAGCGCAGCGGGGGTCGGCGGGAGTTCGTCGAGCGTGCCGCGCCGGGACCGGACAGGGAATCGGCCGAGCGCACCGTCCGGGAAGTGTGGGACATCATGTCGTCCACGATCGCGTTGCATCCGGTGTCGCTCGAAGAAGTCACGGCGCGCGTGCGTTACAAGAACGGAGAGGAACGGCCAGTCTCAGACGATCGCCATGTGGCGACCATCGTGACGATGCCAGATCGCTGGCCTGCGCTTTCGGGCGAACCCGCGGCGAACCGATACACAATCGTGGAGGTCATGCTTCCGGTGTTCTATCTCCGGTCCGTGGACGGCGATCAGCCCGTTGCCGGGCCCGTGTACTTCGCGATCTGGTTCGTTTGGGACGCGGCGGCCTCGGACTGGCGCATCCATCAAACCCGCCTGTACAACCCGCTGAGGATCGGCAATCTCGTGTGCCCGCAGTTCTAGGAAGCATCGGTTGACATCACATCGCCTGAATCACGCGTTCTCGCTGGTGGAACTGCTCGTGTCCATCGGCGTGATCGGCGTGCTTCTCTCGATCTCGGCGCCGGCGTTGCGTCAGGTTCGGCGCAGCGCCGGTGAGACGCGGAGTCTTTCGAATCTCTCTCAGATAGGTCGCTCGATCGACATGTATCTCTCCGCCAACGCTCAGGAGTTGCCGTGCATGAAGGACGGCATATGGTACCCGTGGAATGCGCCGGGAGCGACCGGTTCCATCATGCAGCGGGACGCACGGTGGATGACCGCGCACAACTGGTTTTGCGTGTTGCACGCGGTCTCACCCTGGCAGCAGCATTTGGCGACGTGGGTAAGCCCGGGCGTTGATGTGGAGCAACGCGCGGAAGGCGGGAGCTTTGTTCCTTCCTATCGCTACTCCCATTCGTTCCTCGCTTCGCCCCGTCTCTGGGATCCTGAGACGCACCCGTCATCGGTGACAAGCAACTCAACCTCGTTCTTGTCGATTCCCAGGGCTACGCACGTCGCGTATCCAGCCGCAAAGGTCATGATGTACGACCACGAAGTCGCGTACGTGCGATTGAAGCAGCGTTACATGGGACTTCCGGACATGAACACGCCGATGCTCTTCGCGGACAGCCACGCGGAGGCTCGACAGCCGCGCGACGCGGTGCCACCGGTTCGCAACGTTCTTCACATGGATTCGTTCTTTGACGCCCCGCTCTACAACACGCCGCATGGCGTGCTCGGGCGCGATTACTGATTTTGGCATCAAGGCGCCACGAACGCGTCGTCCTCCGCCTCCGGGATCTCTACCCCCTGAAGCGAGGGATGCGGGTTGTACTGCCTGGACTTCGGCAGCCAGATGTTGTCCCCGTTCGGAAGTACCGGCGAGGCAAGGAATAACGCCGAGCCGTCGTTCAGGAGCGCCCACTGCCCCGCCCCCCGGTGATTCACCGATCGGGCCGTCGGGTCGATCGCCTCACCCCGCCTGGCCCGGTCCACGACCGGGGATTTGTCGGTCAGGACGATGAGCCGCACCGGCCCGTCCCACTTCAGGGCCGGAGTCGGAAGTTGGTACGAGTACGAGACTTCCCGCGGGTTGCGCCAGTCCGTGAACTGCTTGGTGTTGAGGTGGATGACCGCGTCCGTGTTGCCCGGGCAGGTCAGGTCGTGCAGGGGGGCGTAGCCCTCCCGCACGAGGGAGAAGAGATTGGCCGAGTGGGATTCCCCCGCCGTGCCCACGTTCCACCACGTCGACCCGCCCGAATAGCCCGCGGTGGCCATCGGAAGGGCGCCCTTGTGGTCCTGGGCGTACAGCGAGAAGCCCACGGCCGAGTTGGCCATGTTCGAGGCGCACGCCGTCAGACGGGCCTGGTCGCGCCAGCGGGCCGCGGTGGGCCAGAGCACGAACAAGCCCAGGATGAGCACCGCCGCCACGGAAACGAGGTCGGCGAGCCGGAATGACCCGACCCGGAACCGGTCCGCCCTGTCGATCCCCCAGCGGGATTGCTCCGTTTCGATGGCCTGTTGGACGCGCGAAAGCGTGGCCTCGACCAGCGCGGCCTTGTCGTCAGGGGAGAAGGCAAGATCCGCAGAATCGTCGAGAGCCGCGAGCGTGGCCGAGAGTTCGGCGGCCCGCTCGGCGAGCGGCGGGGGGACTCTGGTGAGGTCCCAGCCGGCCTCGGCCAGGGCGTCGAGGGCTTCCTGATCCACGCCCTGCGGGGCGCGGGCAGTACGGGCGAGCGTCACGTCCACGAGGGTGGCGTCGCTCGCGCGGTCACGCTCCACATCGAGACGGGAAAGGAGAGAGGCCACGGCGCCCGCCCGGGCCTGAAGGTGTGCGGGGACTTTGGTGAGGTCAAGACCGGCGTCGATGAGCGCGTCGAGGGCTTGCGCGTCGCTCTGGCTCAGTCCGTCCGTGTGTCGTGCCGGGTTGGTCATGTCGATGGTCGATCCCGCCGAGTCAGCGCATATCCGTGTGGCTGTGGCAGCCCGGTTCGTACGTCATCGCTTTGTCCGTGTTCGCGCCCCGTCGTCGGCGCCCGGAATTTCGCCGGATTCATCGGGGTTTTCGGTCTGTGCCTTCCACGCTTTGGCGAAGGCGCCCACGGCCGCGTGCAGGCGGGACTTCACGGTTCCGAGGGGGATATCGAGGGCCTCGGCCATGACCGCGTACGGCAGCCGTTGAAAATAGGCAAGGAGGAGGATCTCACGGAGGTGGTCGGGGAGGGTGTCGACGGCGCGTTGCACGGCCGCGTCGCGTTCGCGCGCGTCCATGCCCTCGCCGACGCCATGGGTGTCGGCGGCCATGAGGTCCATGTAGGTGCGCGCGCCGTCGTCATCGGCGCCACCGATCGGCGCGGAGAGATCGACGGTGGGCCGGCGTGCGGAGCGTCGTCGGAGGTCTCGGGCCTTGTTGGCCGCGATGGTGAAGAGCCAGGGCTTGAAGCGTCGTTCGACGTCGAAGGCGTCCGCGGAGAGGTGGACCTGGAGGAAGGCGTCCTGGAAGGCGTCTTCGGCGAGGGCGCGGTTGCCGAGGAATCGGATGAGGAAGCGGAGGAGCGCGTCCTGATGTCGTTCGATGAGGAGACGGAAGGCCGCGGCATCGCCTGCTCGGTAGTCGCCGATGAGTTGTTCGTCGGTGCGTTCCGGCAAACGGGGGCTTCTCCTGTGGCGATTCCGTGCCTGTCAGGGAAACGATCGGAGTGTACGCGTTGCGTCGGGGAGTGCGTGTGGAGGTGGAACGCTCGGGGGCGGGGCCTGGTTCGGGGAGAGTGGGGGGGTGATGGGGTAGGATGGGGGCTTCGCAGCAGTCGGGGTGGTCTCTCCGACGGTCGCATGGCAGGCAGATGAGGAGCGCAGGCGGAATGGGAGTACCCCTCTCGCAGATGTGGACGGTGGCGTCGTACGTTCTCGGGCAGCGGATGCGCGGGAATCGGAAGTACCCCCTGGTGCTCATGCTCGAGCCGTTGTTCCGCTGCAATCTGTCGTGCGCGGGGTGCGGGAAGATCCAGTACCCGGCGCACATCCTGAAGCAGAACCTGACGCCTGAACAGTGCTTCAAGGCCGTGGATGAGTGCGGGGCGCCGATGGTGTCGATCCCGGGTGGTGAGCCGCTGCTGCACCCGCAGATCCGGGAGATCGTGGAGGGGCTGATCGCGCGCCGGAAGTACATCTACCTGTGCACGAACGCGATCCTGCTGAAGGAGAAGCTGGAGGCTGGGTGGTTCAAGCCCAGCAAATATCTGACCTTCAGCGTGCACCTGGACGGGCACGGGGCGCACCATGACTTTGCGGTGTGCCGAGACGGTGTGTTCGAGACCGCCACGGAGGCGATCCGGTTGGCGGTGCAGCGGGGCTTCCGCGTGACGACGAACACGACGTTGTTCGACGGGGCGGACCCGAACGCGGTGCGGAAGTTCTTCGACGAGACGATGGAGCTGGGGGTCGAGGGGATGATGGTGTCGCCGGGGTATGCGTATCCCAAGGCGCCGGACCAGGCGTCATTCATGCAGGAGCGCGCCCGGACGAACAATTTCTTCGAGATGGCGCTGTCGAACCGGAAGAAGCACTGGAAGTTCAACCAGTCGCCGTTGTTTCTCGAGTTCCTGATGGGCAAGCGCGAGTACGAGTGCACGCCCTGGGGGAACCCGACGTTCAACATGTTCGGCTGGCAGAAGCCGTGCTATCTGTTGCAGGACGGATACGCCGAGACGTTCGCGGAGCTGATGCGGGAGACGAAGTGGGAGAACTACGGTCGCGCGAGCGGGAACAAGGCGTGCCAGCAGTGCATGGTGCACTCGGGGTACGAGGCCAGCGCGGTGGACCACACGTTCACGTCGTTCGGCGGGATGTGGGGGACGGTGAAGGCGATGGTGTTCAATCGGTATGCGAATCCGGGGGCCGCGAAGAGGCTGAAGGAGGAGGCGAGAAAGCCGCATGGACCGCTGGCGCATCTGGGGCTGACGATCGAGGGCAAGCCGTTCGATGCGGCGGAGGCCGAGGCGGAGACGGTGGAGGCGGCGTGAGGGGAGCGGTAGGGGAGGGGCTTCCCTCGGAAGCGTGAATTGGGGAGCGGATCGGTGGATGTGATCGCTCGGCCGCGCGCGTATGGCGCATTGTCGTGCGAGGAGGATCATCCATGCGAGATCGATTCGGTGTGCTCGTGCTTGTTGCGTTGCTCTGCAGTGGCGCTGCTGTGAGTGGTGTGCTGTACGTCGATGCGATCGCACCTGTGGGTGGTGATGGGTCGTCGTGGAATGCTGCATTTGCGTCGTTGGGCGCTGCGTTGAGTGCGGCGCAGTCGGGGGATGAGGTGCGGGTGGCGCAGGGGGTGTACAGGCCTGGCGTGGCCGGCTCGTCGCGCGAGTCGACGTTCGCGCTGAAGACGGGCGTGACGGTGAAGGGGGGATATGCGGGGTTGGGGGGTGTGAGTCCGGATGCGCGGGCGCCGAGCGTGTTTGTGACGACGCTGAGCGGGGACTTGAACGGGGATGACGCGCCGGGGTTCGTCAATCGCGCGGACAACGCGCACCACGTGGTGTCGGCTGCGGAGTTGACGGGGGATGCGACGCTGGACGGCGTGCGGATCGTGGGCGGGCAGGCGGACGGGCCGTTTACGTCGAGCGTGTCGCATGATCGGGGGGGCGGGGTGTTCGTGCGTTCGGCCGCGGGCTTCGGGGAGAGCGGGCGGTTGCGCATGGTTGGTTGCGTGCTGGAGGACAATCAGGGCAAGCTCGGCGCGGCGATGGGCACGATGCGCGCGAGCGTGCGCGTGACGGGGACGACGTTCCGGGGCAATCGCGCGATCAGCATGGGTGGCGGGTTCGGCGATCAGACGGTGGAGACGTCGCACTCCCGCTTCGAGTTCGTGGGGTGCGTGTTTGAGGAGAATCGCGCGAACGGGCTCGGGGGCGCGGGGATCACGTGCCTCGGCGTGACGTACACGTTGTCGCTGTCGGGGTGCACGTTTACGGGGAATGAGGGGGCGGGCGGCGCGGCCGTGTACACCGGGGGCGCGTCGGACGTGCATGCGCGCGCGATGAACTGCGTGTTCGAGGGGAACTCGGGGCTGTCGGGTCCGGTGTGGTTCGACGATTTCACGAGCACGCTTCGGATGGTGAACTGCACGATGACGGAGAACAGCGCGTCGCTCACGTCGATCGCGGGGTCGACGGTGCGGTTCCTCGGGCTGGACGCCGAGGTGTCGAACTGCGTGATGTGGGGGAACTCGTCGCCTGCGGGCTCGATCACGGACCTCGGGCAGACGGTTGCGATGTTCAGCAACGTCGAGGGCGGGTTCCCTGGGGTGGGGAACATCGACGCTGATCCGCTGTTCAGGGACGCGAGCGCCGGGGACTACCGGTTGCGGCGCGCCTCGGCGTGCGTGGACGCGGGATCGAACGCGCTCGTTCTGTCGGACGAGTTTGATCTGAACACGAACGGGAACGCGAGCGAGCCGACGCCCTGGGACTGGTCGGGGCGCGGGCGGTTCGTGGATGATCCCGCGTCGGCGCCGAACGGGGTGTTTCCGGTGGACATGGGCGCGTTGGAGCGTCAGGTATGCCCCGGGGACGCGACGGACGATCTGGTGGTGAACTTTGCTGATCTGAACGTGGTGCTATCGCAGTTCGGGCAGAGCGGGGCGATCGGCGCGTTTGCGGGGGACGTGACGGGGGACGGGGTGGTGAATTTCGCGGATTTGAACGAGGTGTTGAGCGCGTTCGGAGGAGTGTGCCCATGAGCGGTTTGAGGGCGATCGTGGCGATGACGGTGTGTGCGGGTTCGACGTTCGGCGCGACGTGGTTTGTGGATGCGAGCGCGCCGGCGGGCGGGAACGGTCTTTCGTGGAGCACGGCGTTTCGGAGCCCGCACGAGGCGCTCAACGCGGCGCAGGCGGGTGACGAGATCAGGATTGCGCAGGGCGTGTACAAGCCGGCCGGCCCTGGCGGTTTGCGCGAGGCGACGTTCACGCTCAAGACGGATGTTGCGGTGCGCGGTGGGTATGCGGGGTTGGCGTCGGCGACGCCGGACCTGCGTGATCCGGGGATGTTCCCGACGGTGTGGTCGGGCGATCTGAACGGGAATGATGCGCCGGGGTTTGTGAATCGGGCGGACAACTCGCTGCATATCGCGACGTTGGACCTGGGGACGCAGGTGACGTTGAAGTTTCTGGGCGAGGCCGTGGTGGAGGGAGTGACGTTCCGTGGCGGCGAATCGGAGGAGGGGACCGGGCTGCTTGATCGCGGCGCGGCGTTGCGGGCGAGGGCGCCGAAGGGGGGCGGGCTGGAGGCCGCGGCGAGGCTGACGGCGCGTGGGTGCAGGTTCGAGGATTCGCGCGCGAGTCGGGGGGGGGCGGTGCACACGGAGAACATCGTGCCGTTGTTCGAGGACTGCGTGTTCGAGGGGAACGCGGCGGTGACGGGCGGGGGCACGGAGCACATGTTCATGGCGTTCTTCGCGGAGCGGCCGAGCGCGCGGTATGTGCGTTGCGATTTCGTGGGCAACACGGCGAGCAGCGGGGGCGGTCTGGCGCACACGGGTCAGAACGTGGTCGTGGAGTCGTGCAGGTTCCTCGGTAACGTCGCGGACTTCGGGGCCGGATTCATGACGCCGGCGTGTGAGGACGTGCTGATCGTGAACGGTCTGTTCGCGGGGAACTGTGGGGTCTCGGGCGCGGCGGTGTTCGATGATGGAGCGAGTACGACGACCCTGGTGAATTGCACGTTGACCGGGAATGTCGGGACGGCAGCGGCGTCGTTTCTCAACGGGACGATGATCGAGAGCCGAGCGAACAAGATGCTCGCGCTTCGGAACTGCGTGGTTTGGGGGAATGAGGGCGTGCAGCCGCAGGTGAACTCGTTCTTCCTGGAGTTCTCGCATTGCGACGTTGAGGGCGGCGCGCCTGGGGTAGGGAACATCGCGATGGACCCGGGGTTCGTGAACGCGTCGGGCGGTGACTTTCGGTTGCGGCCGTACTCGGCCTGCGCGGATGCGGGAGATTCGGGCGCGCTGTCGAGCGCGATCACGGCTGATCTCGCGGGGCGCACGCGAGTAGTGGACGATGTGCTCGCGCCGGGCGCGGGCGTGGACATGGGGGCGTACGAGCGGCAGGAGTGCCCGGGTGACGCGACGGGGGATCTGATTGTGAACTTTGCCGACCTGAACGTGGTGCTGGGGATGTATGGGCAGGCGGGTGTTGGGTTGGCGGGGGATGTGGACGGGGACGGGGAGGTGGGATTTGCGGATTTGAACGCGGTGTTGGGGGTGTTCGGCGTGAGCTGTTGAACGGATAGGGGGGAGCGCGCCGGAGATTTCGTGGGGTTCTCTCTTGGGGTCGAGCGCCGCGGCGTGTAGATTGCCGCGGCGTGACGCTCGGCCGGAGCCGAGGCGTCGGCGCGAGTGCGGGGAGAAGGCAAAGGATCGGCACAACATGGGACGTTCGAGTGTCGGGTGCGCGGGAGTTGCGGCGTTGTCGTTGTGGGCGGGCGCGGCGCAGGGCGCGGTGTACTGGTCTTACACCAATTCGAATCTGTTCACGTGGCGGGTCACGGGGATGGTTGACCTCGACCAGCGTCGGAGCGTGGCGTCTGGGCGGCCCGGCCTGCCCAACAACGGGAACATGTACTGCGCGCCGACGGCGGCGGTGAACATCGCGGCATACGCGGCGACGCACGGGTATCCGTCGTTGCCGCCGGGCTCGCAGAACTGGCAGAGCAACTCGACGTCGATCTACAACGCGGCCACATCGAACATTTCGCTGATGGGCTCGCTGATGGGGACGAGCGCGACCGGCGGGACGACGGGCGGGTTCGGGAGCGGGGCGGTGACGTGGTTCACGATCATCGGGGGCGGTCAGTTCGACGTGGTCTACCGTCGCGCGGGGGCGGGGCACGACGTGACAGCGAAGCGGCTGGGGTTGCGCGGGGTGGACGGGGCGCTGGTGGCGTTCGCGTACGGGCGGTATGTGCCGCAGTCGACGAACCCGAACTCGCCGAACTACCACAACCTGATCGATCGGACGGGGGGGCACGTGGTGACGTTGAACCGCGTGGACATCAACGGGACGACGCAGCGGATCAAGTATCGCGACCCGGCGAGTGACGGCGCGAATTCGTCGCAGTCGTCGTTCGCGACGACGGTGATGCCGATCCAGACGACGGGGGTGATCCGGCTGGGGGCGCCGATGGTGCTGAGCGAGATGATGACGGGGGCGAACGACGGGATTCGGCGGTTCATCGATTCGTACATCGCGGTGTTCCCGCGCTACGGGCTGACGCAGGGTTCGTCGGCGGACGGGGGCGTGGAATTGAAGAAGATCGTGCCGACGCCGTTCAGGCCTGCGGTGGGTGTGCAGGAGTCGACGATCCCGCTGCCGGCGGGGATCGGGCCGATCCTGGACATCGAGTCGGCGGGGGACGGGTCGGTGCATCTGCTGCTGCTGGGTGACGGGAGCGTGCATCCGGCGGGGCTGTACAGCGTTGATCCGATCGATCACACGTTTGCGCAGGTGTCGGCGCTGGCGAACCCGAAGAAGATGACGATGAGCCGGTTCGACGAGCTGTACGTGCTGGACGGCACGACGGTGCGCCGGTTCAACTGCCGCGTGAGCCCGCCGACGCTGCTGGGGTCGGGCGGTGTGGGCGCGGGGAACTCGGCGGACGCGATCGACTATTCGGACAGCACGGACGAGGTGTTCGTGCTTTCGCGAGCGACGAACCGGATCGTGCGCGTGCCGCGCGGGCTGCTGAGCATCGGCGGGCCTCCGTCGGACGCGTTGCCGACGGCGTTGCCGCCGATCCAGGGCGCGGCGAGCATGGCGGTGCACTCGGCGGACGGGTCGGTGCTGGTGGCGGGGGACGGGTCTGTGCGGGTGTCTCGCCTGACGCGGAGCCCGGTCGCGGGGATTTGGCAGCTGCACTCGGGGTTCGACGCGCCGTTCGCGCCGAAGGGGCTGCACTACGGGATCGAGGGGGACGTGTCGGTGTTCGGGGACGGGTCCGTGCGGCAGTATCGGCTGGTGACGGGCGCGACGGTGGTGTGGGCGCCGGTGATGGATTCCGCGTGGGCGGGGTTGTCGGTGGGGCCGTTCATGCACATGTCTCGTTCGCGGACGGATTACGACGGTTCGGAGGAGGGGCCGGAGTATCGGAATCTGGAGGCGAGTGAGATCGTGGGCGGCACGGTGGAGTCGGCGTGCGCTGGGGACGCGAACGAGGACCGGGCCGTGAACTTCCAGGACCTGAACATCGTGCTGTCGGAGTTCGGGCAGGGCGAGGCGTGGTTCGAGGGGGACGTGAACGCGGACGGGGTCGTGGATTTCCGTGATCTGAACATCGTGCTGAGCGCGTTCGGCGCGGTGTGTCCGTGAGTGGAGGGGGCGGGTCGTGCGCGGTGTATCATCGCGCGCGATGCTGACCGTCGTGATCTGTTCGATCGATCGGGAGAAGTTCCGGCGCGTGGTGGAGATGTACGCGCGCGTGCTGCACGGTGTGGAGCACGAGATCGTGGGCGTGCACGACGCGCGGTCGATGTGCGAGGGGTACGCGCGCGCGATGTCGCGCGCGAGGGGGGAGCGGGTGCTGTTCTCGCACGACGACGTGGAGTTGTTGGGCGGAAACGTGGGGGCGCGGGTGGCGCGCGGGTTTGAGGCGTTTGACGTGTGGGGCGTGGCGGGGGCGACGCGCGTGGCCGGGGCGGGGTGGGTGCGTGCGGGGCCGCCGCACATCTACGGGCAGATCGCGCATCGCGCGGGGAACGAGGGCGTGTACACGGTGTGCGTGTACTCGGCGCCGAGCCGGAGGGTGGGGGGGATGCGTGTGCTGGACGGGGTGCTGCTGGGCGCGACTCGCGAGGCGGTGGAGCGGGTGGGGTTCGATGGGTCGACGTTCGGGGGCTTTCATCTGTACGACGTGGATTTTTCGTTCCGGGCGCATCTCGAGGGTCTGCGTGTGGGTGTGGTGTGCGATCTGGGCGTGGTCCATTTTTCGGGGGGGTCGTTCGATGCGCGCTGGGAGGAGGACGCGGCGCGGTTCGAGTCGAAGCACGCGGGTCGGCTGGAGCGGCCGGCGCAGGGGCGGTTTCAGTTCTCGGCGGTGCAGGTGGGGAGCGCGGAGGAGGCGCTCGGGGTGATGACGCCGGAGCATTGGGGCGCGGAATAACACGCGAAATCGGCGGAAGGATTGGCTTGGGGTCGGGGATGTGGCAGGGTAGGATCGGGCCGTCTCCGTGCGGGCGACGTGGTTGCCGCGCGCGAGAGATGTGGGAGCGCACGCATGTCGTATCGGACGTTGCTGGTGGGTGTGTCGGCGGGGCTGCTGGTCTCGGCGTCGGGTCTGGGTGAGGGGCTGACGCTGCCTGTGGATCGGAGCGGGGCGCTGCCGCGGCATCTGACGCCGGCCGAGCGCGAGTATCTGGCGCAGACCCCGATCACGGCGGACCTGCGGGCCGTGACGGCGCCTCCGACGGGCCCGGTGCACTGCGCGGCTGAGTACGAGCCGATGGACTCGATCATGCTCTCGTGGCAGGGGTCTTCGTCGTGGCTGTCGATCTCGGCGCAGATGGCGAAGGAGATCACGACGGCCGGGAATGCGGACGTGTGGGTGGCGGTGTCGAGCGCGTCGTCGCAGGTGTCGGCGTCGAACGCGATGCAGGCCGCGGGCGCGAACATGTCGCGGGTGAAGTTTGTGATCCGCGGCACGGATTCGATCTGGATCCGGGATTACGGCCCTCGGTACATCTTCGAGGGGGACACGCGCGCGGTGGTGGATCACACGTACAACCGTCCGCGTCCGAACGATGACGCGTACACGGCGTTCTACGCGGCGCAGCGCGGGCACCAGTTCTACGAGCTGCCGCTGGTGCACGGCGGAGGCAACTATCACCTGGATGCGCTGGACCGGTCGTACGCGACGCGGCTGATCAACAACGAGAACCCGGGCCTCACGGAAGGCCAGATCATCGGGCACTGGAACGCGTACCAGAACGTGAACACGACGCTGTTTCAGCCGTTCCCGACGAGCGTGGACGCGACGCAGCACCTGGACATGTGGATGCAGATCATCGCGGACGACGCGGTAATGATCTCGGACTGGCCCAACAACGTGGGGAGCACGCAGGACCAGATCTGCGACGCCGCGGCGGTGACGATGGCGGGGCTGGGGTACACGGTGACGCGGGTGCCGGCGCGGTCGGTGAGCGGGACGCACTACACGTACACGAACGTGGTGATGTGCAACGACATCGTGCTGATCCCGTCGTACACGAACGGGACGGTGTCTCCGCACAACGCGCAGGCGCTCGCGGCGTGGCAGAGCGCGATGCCGAACAAGCAGATCATCCCGATCAACTGCCAGGCGATCGTGACGGCGGCGGGGGTGATGCACTGCATCGTGATGCACGTGCCGAAGCACCGCGGGGCCGCGGGTCCGAACGGCGGGCTGGCGCCCACGGCGTACGTCAAGTCGCTCAACGGCGGCGAGATCGTCGCTCCTGCCAGCGTCCAGAACATCCGCTGGAACTCGGACGACGACGTGTCCGTCGCCAGCGTCGATGTGCACGCCTCGTATGACGGGGGCGTGACGTGGAACGCGTTGTCACTGGGGGCCGCGGCGCTGGGCTCGTTCAACTGGAACGTGCCGAACGTGCACACGTCGCAGGCGCGTGTGCGTGTGACGGCGCGGGATGCGCTGGGCAACACGGGCGCGGACGTGACGGACGTGAACTTCCGCATCACGGGCTCGTGCGCGGGCGACGCCACGGGCGACAACGTGGTGAATTTCGCCGATCTGAACATCGTGCTGTCGGAGTTCGGGCAGACGCAGAGCGGCGCCGGCTGGATGGCCGGTGACGTGAACGGGGACGGCGTGGTGGGCTTTGCCGACCTGAACGAGGTGCTGTCGCTCTTCGGGAACCCCTGCTGAGGCTGAGCGAGTTCGCGGGCTCAGGGGTTAGACGATCTCGCCGATCTCGCGCGAGAAGGCGATGCCGCGCTCCGGCGGGAAGCGTTTGAGGCCGTCGGCGCGGAGGGCTGGGGCGTCGCGCTCGACGTAGCGGTCGAACGTTTCGCGCGTGGAGAAGACGTACTGGGTCTGGACACGGAGGGTGGGGCCTTCGAGCCGGATGATCATGCCGCTGTGGGCGCCCGCGGCGACGACCTGGTCGACGTGGCCGTCTTCGAGCCAAGAGATGTACTCGGCGGCCGTGGCTTCGTCGGGGAGCGTTGCTGTGACTGTGTAGAGGATGCGCTTGGCCATGGGGCGTGTCAGTGGGGGATGGGGACGTGTTCTGTGATCTCGAGGCCGAAGGCGTCGAGCGCGGGGAGGGCGCGGGGGTGGTTGGTGAGGAGTCGGAGCTTGCGGATGCCGAGGTCGCGGAGGATCTGGCCGCCGATGCCGAAGTCTCGGTGGGTCATGGGGATCGCGGCTGCGCCCGGGCCTTGGGGATGAGTGAGGTCGTGTGATTCGGGCGTGTAGGCGGATCGTTTGAGTGCATGGAGACGCTGATCGAGCGCATCGCCGGCGCCTTCGGGTCGGAGGTAGACCACGGCGCCGCGCCCGGCTTCCTGGATGGCGCGCATGGATTCGTGGAGGGCGCGACCGCTGGGGCCGTCGGCCGAGTTTGCGCCGTCGAAGAAGATGTCGCCGAGCACGTTTCGCCGGTGCATGCGGACGAGGGTGGGCTCGTCGGAGTCGTGTGCGCGGCCGTTTTGCGTCAGATCGCCGACGCCCCCCACGGTGAGCGCGATGTGGGGGAGGGGATCGACCAGGGAGTCGTAGGCGATGAGGTTGAAGCGGCCGAACTCGGTGTCGATGGGCGTGCCCTGCGCGGGGTCGAGTCGTCGGATGAGGCGCTCGTCGCGGAGCCGGTGCTCGATGATCTGCGCGACGGAGCACATCTTGAGGTTGTGCTTGGCGCAGAACTGCTCGAGGTCGGGGACGCGGGCCATCTCGCCGTCCTCGCGCATGATCTCGATGATCACGGCGGAAGCGGCGAGCCCGGCGAGCCGGCAGAGGTCGATGGAGCCTTCGGTCTGTCCGGTGCGGACGAGGACGCCGCCGTCTCGCGCGCGGAGCGGGTTGATGTGTCCGGGGCGGACGAAGTCGTCGGGGCGGGAGGCGCCGTCGATGGCGAGAAGGATGGTCTTGGCGCGCTCGGCTGCGGAGACGCCGGTGGTGGCGCCGTGACGGGGGTGTGCGTCGATGGCGACGGTGAATGGGGTGCCTCGGACGCTGGTGTTGGTGGGGGATTGGGGGTGGAGGTCGAGTCGGTCGCAGTCGGCGCCGGTGAGGGAGAGGCAGAGATAGCCTCGCGCGTGGGAGAGCATGAAGTTCACGGCCTGTGGCGTGGTCTTCTCCGCTGCGAGCACGAGATCGCCCTCGTTCTCGCGCCCTTCGTCGTCGGTGAGGACGATCATGCGGCCGGCGCGGAGCTCGTCGAGGATGACGGGGATGGGGGCGAATGGCGAGGGCATGCGGGCTGAGAGTGTAGGGTGGGCCCGGTCGGGGCGCGATACGCTTGGGTCATGACGCACGCGGAGCGAGGCTGGGCGGAGACCGCCACGAAGTGGCTGCTGGAGCTGACGTCGATTCCCACGGCCACGGGGCGCGAGGATCGCGTGATCGCGTGGATCGAGCGATGGGCGTGCGAGCGGCCCGACCTTGCGCTCACGCGCGACGGCGCGGGGAATCTGGTGCTGTGCGAGAACCACGCCCCGTCCACGGGGGGCGCGATGCTGATGCTCACCGCGCATCTGGATCACCCTGCATTTGTCGTTGAGAACATCGTGCATGAGGGGACGATCTCGTGCACGTTCCGTGGGGGCGTGATGGACCCGTACTTCGAGAATGCGCGGATCGTGATCCACACGCGCGACGGTCGACGCCTGCCCGGGACGGTGCTCGATGCCTCCCCTGCGGAGCCGTTGCGCCGGTGCACCGTGGAGCTGGATTCGCACGTGGACTTCAACGCGGTGCGTCCGGGGGACGTGGGGACGTGGGATCTGCCGCAGGCCGAAGTGGTGGATGGGGAGGTTCGTGCGCCGGCGTGCGACGATCTCTCCGCGGTGGCGGCGATCGTGTCCGCGTTGGAGGCGTTGCGCGGCGCGCGGGAGGGTCGGCCGCCGGTGTGCGCGTTGTTCACGCGGGCTGAGGAGGTGGGGTTCATCGGCGCGATCGCGGCGTGCCGGGAGGGTGTGATCCCGGAGGGGGCGCGGGTGATCGCGTTGGAGAACTCGCGCGCGTACGAGGAATCGCCCCTGCACGCGGGGCCGATCGTGCGCGTGGGGGACAAGACGTCGACGTTCGCGCCGGCGCTCACGGCTGCGGTGGGGGGGGTGGCGGACGCTCTGGCGAAGCGGACAGCGCAGCGCGAGCCGCGGTTCAAGTGGCAGCGTCGTCTGATGCCGGGGGGGACGTGCGAGGCGACGTGCTTCTGCGCGTTCGGGCACGAGGCCACGTGCGTGTGTCTGCCGCTGAAGAACTATCACAACATGGGGAATCTCGACGCGGTGCAGGGGGGGGACGCGGGCGCGGCGCGGATCGAATCGGAGACGATCTCGCTCGCGGACTATCACGATCTGGTGGAATTGCTGATCGCGTGCGCGTCGGGGCTGGAGAGCGCGCAGCCGCTGCGCGCGTTGATGGACAAGCTGTACGCGGAGCGGTCGTTCGTGCTGGAGGGGTGAGCGCGGGGCGGGTCGGTTAGACGTAGCGGGTGTGATCGCGGTCCGCGGCGGAGACGCGGGCGTCGAGGCCGGGCAGGGCTTCCATCATGTTGGAGGCGAGACGGGGGAGGTAGCCGCGTTCGGTGTTGGTGTGCCCTGCGAGGATGACGGAGCAGCCGTGGGCCGCGGCGTGAAGGACGTCGTGGTGCTTCATTTCGCCGGTGACGAAGACGTTGCAGCCTTGGGCGATGGCGGCGTCGAGGAGTCCGGCGCCCGCGCCGGGGCAGACGCCGACCATGGTGGCTTTCGAGCCTTTGGAGGCGCTCTCGGCGAGTCGGACGCGCTGCAGGCCGAGGTGATCGCGGACGCGCGCGGCGATCTCCTCGGGTGTGGCGGGCTGGTCGAGGGTGACGCGTCGCCCTGCGCCGATGCGACGGTCGGAGCGCTGGGTGAGCGCGAAGATGTCGAAGGCGGGCTCTTCGTAGGGGTGGAAGGCGCGAAGGGTTTCGATGAGGATCGGGATCGCGGCGCCCGGGCAGACCATCTCAAGGCGGTGCTCGGCCACGGTTTCGAGCCGGCCCTTCTCGCCGACGCGCGGGTTAGAGTCGGCGCCTGCGAAGAAGGTGCCTTTGCCTGAGAGAGTGAAGGAGCAGAGTTCATAGCCGCCGATGTGCCCGGCGCCTGCGGAGGCGAGCGCGTTGCGGACGCGTTCGAGCGCGTCGGCGGGCTCGGTGGGGACGTACACCACGATTTTGTGTGTCTGCCGGTCGTCGGGGACGGAGGCCGGGATGATGGCGCGCCGGTCGCCGCCGGCGCCGACGCCCTCGGCGAGCCAGTCGGCCATGCCGCCGAGCGCGGCGTCGAGCGCGGTGTGGGGCGAGAAGACGGCCATGCCTCGGCGCGCGGCGCGGAGGATGAGATTTCCCTTGGGGTCGTCGCCGGTCACGCGCTTGAGGGGATTGAAGATGGGCGGGTGGTAGGCGAGGATCGCGCCGGCTGAGGCGAGCTCGGCTTCGGCGAGGGCTTCCTCGGTGAGGTCGATGGTGAGGAAGAGCGGGCCTCGGACCTCGTCGTTGGCGTCGCCGACGAGGAGGCCGACGTTGTCCCACGTCTCGGCGAGGAAGGGGGGCGCCAGACGGTCCATCACCTGCACGAGATCGGCGACGCGCATGCTTGAAACTCCTGCGAAGTGCGCACTGTAGGCGTTTTGGGGCGAACCGAGGGGCGGTTCGGTCGATACATTCTGTTGTATGACAGCCCGAGACGTGAAGGTGCGCGCCCAGACGGCGCGACGGACCCGATCTTCCACCGATGCGCCGCAGTCCGGCGGGATGGCGCATGAGGCCGAGGCCCCGCAGGGCGCGGCGCAGGGCGTCAAGCACTTCGTGCTCGACACCAACGTGCTGCTGCACAATCCGGACGCGGTGTTCGTGTTCGAGGAGAACACGGTGATCATCCCGTTCGCGGTGCTCGAGGAGCTGGACACGTTCAAGGGGTCGAACGACGACCTGGGTCGCAACGCGCGCCAGGCGATCCGTAACCTCGACGCGCTGCGGAACGCGGGCCGGCTCACGGAGGGGGTCGAGTGGTCGAAGGTGCACGAGACGGCGGGGCCGTCGGGGATCGTGCGGATCGACACCTCGCCGGCGGAGCGTCCGGCGCCGCTGAGGTCAGACACGCCGGACAACCGGATCATCGCGGTGGCGTGGGCGGTGCACGAGGCCGGGGACCGCGCGGTGTTCGTGTCGAAGGACATCAACGCGCGGATCAAGGCGGATGCGCTGGGGATCCACGCGGAGGACTTCGAGAACCAGAAGGTCGACGCGGACCGGCTCTACTGCGGGTTCATCAGCGTGCAGGCGCCCGCGGAGATGATCGACGAGCTGTACAAGAACCGGATGCTGCCGCTGGAGCGGCTCGCGGAGGCGAAGGTCGACGGGGAGGGGCAGGCTCCGGACGCGGCGTCGAAGCTGCACGCGAATCAGTTCGTGATCCTGAAGGCCGCGGAAGATCCCTCGCACACGGGCCTGGCGCGTCGTCTGGCGGACACGGACCACGTGATCCCGGTGTCGGGCCCGCGGAAGCCGGTGTTCGGGATCATGGCGCGGAACGTGCAGCAGACGATGGCGCTGGACGTGCTGCTGGACGACGAGATCAAGCTGATCACGCTGCTGGGCTCGGCGGGCACGGGCAAGACGCTGCTCGCGCTCGCGGCGGGCATGACCAAGGTGTTCCAGGAGGAGCGGTATGACCGCCTGCTCGTGGCGCGTCCGATCATGCCGATGGGGCGCGACATCGGGTATCTGCCCGGAACCAAGGACGAGAAGCTGGCCGCGTGGATGCAGCCGATCTTCGACAATCTGGAGTATCTGCTGTCGACGCGCGGTTCGCACATGAACGCGCCGGAGTCGCGGACGCCGGAGCAGCGGGTGAAGAAGCTGATCGCGGACGGGAGGCTGGTGCTCGAGCCGCTGACGTACATCCGCGGGCGGTCGATCCCGCATCAGTTCATGATCGTGGACGAGGCGCAGAACCTGACGCCGCACGAGGTGCGGACGATCATCTCGCGCGTGGGCGAGGGGACGAGACTGGTGCTGACGGGGGACGTCGGGCAGATCGACAACCCGTACCTCGACTCGTCATCCAACGGTCTGTCGTACACCGTGGAGCGGATGAAGGGGCTGGGGATGGTGGCGCACGTGACGCTGGCGAAATCGGAGCGTTCGGCGCTCTCGTCGCTCGCGGCCGATCGGCTCTGATGTCGTGAGGGTGAGGCGGGGAGCGGCTTAGTGTGGCTGCGCGCCGTCGCCGTTGCCGCTGGAGGGCTCAGAGGGCGGCGCGGTCGGCTCGGCCGCGGGGGCGGGCTCGATCGGGGCCGTCTCGGGGGCCGGGGTGGGGGCGCTGGCGTAGGGCTCGCTGGGCAGCTCGGGGACCGCGCGGAGCTTGGGCTCGAGGCGGCGCGCGTTGCTGGCGGGCACGGACATCTTGTTGCTGAGGGCGCCGAAGCGGCGGCCCTCGGGCATGACGTCCCACAGCATCGTGTCGGGGCGCCAGGGGTCGACGTTCGTGCCGGACTTGGCGGATTGGAAGTCGACGACGAGCTGCTGGCCGACGGGGACGTCGACCGACCAGATGGTCTCGCCGGTGCGGACGTCGACGAGGTCGACGGTCCAGGGCTGGAAGGGCCGGCTCACGTAGGTGAAGCGGTCCTGGGAGGAGAGGGGGCCACCCTCGTAGTAGCAGCCCGTAAGGGCCAGCACGCCTGCCATCGCCATCCAGCCGAGCCGATTCCGTGTCATGCCTGTCTCCGTCCTGACCCTACGTCGGTGAGCCGGCGGGCGTTCGCCGCCATGCGCGGCCCGCGCGCCGCGGCGGGTACCATACGATCGGTCAATCCGCACGCCAAATTGGGCAAACCGCCCGTTCACACCCCCTCATGTCGATCCCTTCCGCAATCCGTATCGGACATGGCTACGACCTGCACCGGCTTGAGCCCCCTCCCCCACAGGGTCGAGGGCGGCCGTTTGTGCTGGGCGGACTGCTGCTGGAGCACCCTCAGGGCCCCGTGGCCCACTCGGACGGGGACGCCCTCTACCACGCCATCACCGACGCCCTGCTGGGGGCATTGTCGCTCCCGGACATCGGGCAGCTGTTCCCGGACAACGATCCGCGCCACGACGCTCAGGATTCCGCTGTGTTTCTGGCCGAGGCGGCCCACAAAGTTGCGGCGGCGGGGTGGGTGGTGGCGAACCTGGATTGCACGGTGATTCTGGAGCGGCCGAGGCTTGGGCCGGTGAAGGATCGGATCCGCGAGAACATCGCGAAGATTCTCTCGGTGGAGCCCGCGGCCGTGAATCTCAAGGGGAAGTCGCACGAGGGCGTGGACGCGGTGGGGGAGGGGCGGGCCGTGGAGGCGCACGCCGTGGTGCTGCTGGTGAAGAAAGGGGCGGCGTCGGGCTCGACATCGGGGCGTTGGCGATGACGATCGAGGAGCAGTGGCGCGCGTGCCGAGCAGGGACGCACCCTGCCCTCGTGGCGCGGTTGGCATCGGGGTTCGTGACGCTCTTCGAGCAGCAGACGCTCCCCGGGTACTGCGTGCTGATCGCGGACCCGCTCGCGGGCTCGCTCAATGAACTTTCCGAGGATGCGCGCGCGAGGTTTCTCACGGACCTGGCGTTTCTGGGGGATGTGATTCCCGCGGCGCTCGGGGTTGCGCTGCCCGCGCGTCGGTTTCGCCGGATGAACTATGCGATTTTCGGGAACGTCGATCCGACGCTGCATGCGCACGCGATGCCGAGGTTCGAGGATGAGGGAGAGGAGACCCGGACGAAGGTGTACTGGGCGTTCCCGGCGTCTGCGGTGCGGCGGGAGGATGTGTTCGATGTCGCGCGCCACGCGGGGCTGATGGGGGCGTTGCGGGACGCGATCGGCGCGCGAGCCGTCCGGTAATCGGCCTTCGGCAGGGTTCTCAGACGCTCTTGAAAGGGGGAGCGCAGAAGGCGCCGATAGTGAACATGCATGGACCCCATTTCCCCGACCATCGCGTCCTCGCTGGCGGGCTCCGCGCAGGCGGAGCGGAACGCGGTGCGCGACACGCGTCGCGCGGCGGAGGCGGAGAATCGCCGTTTCCATCTGAACCCTGAGGGTTTGGAGGCGCCGGTGGATGAGGTTTCGCTGGCCGAGGCGGTGCGCTCGACCAAGGGGAACTCGCACGAGGAATCGCACGAGGACCGTCAGGAGCACGCGATGTACGGTCGCGACGGCTCGACGACGGCGGACGCGAAGCCCTCGCTCGATCTGGAGGGTTGAGGCGCTGCGGGAGCGCAACGAAAAACCCCGCGCGGGTGCGCGGGGCTGGGGATTCGTGTGCGTTGAGTGCTGTGCGCCTCAGGACTTGTTCATCAGCTTCTCGAGCGCGGCGCGGATCTCCTTCTCGCTGTTGGGGCCGAAGCCCGTCTCGCTGAAGGCGACCTTGCCGTCACGGTCGATGATGAAGAAGGCGGGGATGCCGCCGACGCCGTACTTCGCGGCGACGTCGTCGGCGCGGAGGAGAAGCGTGTAGGTGTACTTCTGCTGGCGCATGTACTGGGCGGGATCGCTCTTCTCCCAGCAGTTCACGCCGAACACCACGACGTCCTTGTCCTTGTACTCCTCGTGGATCTTCTGCACGGTGGGCATGGCGCGCTTGCACGGTCCGCACCAGGTGGCCCAGAAGTCCATGACGACGATCTTGCCCTTGTAGTCGGAGAGTTTGTGGTCCTTGTTGGACGAGTCCTTGAGCGTCCACTCCGGCGCGATCGAGCCCGCCGGGATGATCTTCTCATCGCCCGCCAGCGCCGCCACGCAGATCACGCTTGCCGCGCCCAACATGCCCGCGCCCGTCATCCATCCTCGCATTCGCTGCTCCTTGGTCCTGGGGCCTGGTTGCCGTGGGCGCACGCCTCGCGGCTCGTCGGTGACTCTAGTACTGATGCGCGCCGCCCGGGTTGAGGTTCGTGTTTCCCGCGCATTTCACGCCCGACCCGATCAGCCCCCGGCCATCCGCAGGATGGTGGCGGGAGATTCCCCCTGCCCCGTGCGTGCGCTCAGCAGCGCCGCTTCACACATCGCCAGAGCGGTCTCCCGCTCCACGGCGCTCTCGGATTCCGCTCGGCCCTCGAGAATGGCCGCGATCTGCTCGCCCATCGCCTGCGCTCCGCCCGCTTCCGGCGTCGCGTCAGGGTCCTCTCTCCCGCCCGTGGTGAGCCTGGTTCTTGACCGATCGGTGGTCCGGCCGGTCTGGTCGATGACTTCGAAGGATTTGTCGTCGAGGCGCACGCATCCGCCGCGCGAGATCACCGTCACGCCGCGGAACCATCTGCCCGCCGACTCGCTCAGGACGATCGACGCCGACCGCCCCGACCCGAACCGCAGGTTCGCGGTCATGTCGCCCCGCAGGGTGCGCAGGTTCTCGCCCGGCGCCAGATGCACGCCCCCGGAGGTGTCCGGCCCCGAGTTGGCCGCGTCGATCACTTCCGGCTCGCCCTGCAGCACGAGCAGCGTGAGCATCGCGTCGTAGAGCTTCGCGCTGAGCGAGCCCTGCCCCAGTCCGCTCCGCTGGGAGATCGAGACGGTCCGTGCGGGACCCACCGCCTCCAGCACCTCGCGCGCCGCGCGGAAGCCTTTGGTTCTTCTCGTGCTCGGCACGAACTTCACGATCGCGCTCCCCTCCGCACGACCAACCCCCGTCAGCGCCTTTGTCACCCTCCGAGACATGACCACCGAGGACGGGCTCGGTTCCAGGCTTACCAGCGCCACGCCACGCTCTCCCGCGATCCGCAATGTCTCCGCGTCATCGAGCGGGGAGGGCCCCTTGCCTTCCTCACCCGCGGCCGTCGCGAAGAGCGCAACGTCCACCTCCGCCGAGGTCAGCGCGTGGCGCAGATCCGTAAACCCTTCGGCCCCCAGACTTTCCGCCACCGACGCGCTGCGTCCGCGTCCCGGACAGCCACACGCCGTGACGCGCATGCGCGCCACCTCGCCGATCTGCCGCACGAGCGCGCTCTGGCTCTCTTCAAGCCAGACGAGCGCCCGCCACGACGGTCCTTTGGATGTCGTTCCGCCCGAGGGCATACGGGCGGGATGCTACCGCCACGCCTACCATCCGGCGAACGCGGACACGCGACCGCCGGCGGCCCATGCCGCCGGAGGAACGTCCGAACACGTCATGGACCACGGTGGTGGGCAACACCCACCCGCCTCTCTTTCGAGGCCGAGAGGCGAGGGATAGCGCCACAGAGAACAAACCGCCGATGGCCCCGCAAGGGGATCAGGCAAGGGTGAAACGGTGCGGTAAGAGCGCACCGCGCGCTCGGTGACGAGCGTGGCACGGCAAGCCCCACCGCGTGCAAGGTCAAGCAGCCTCCGCGACCGCAAGGTCGGCGCCGGGTCCGGGCGCCCAGCGATGGCGGACGGCGGGTAGACCGCTCGAGCGGCTCGGCAACGAGCCGCCCAGAGAAATGGTCGCGAGCCCACGACGGGTCACACCGACGCGGGCACAGAATTCGGCGTACGGACGCGTTCGGCCTCTCTTGACCGCGGGCTCCGGTGCACAAGCCGGGGCCCGCGGCCTTTCATTATCGGAACAATATATGAAGCCGACTCTTGAATACCGGCATCAGTCGCCGATATATTGCGTAGGATTGATGTACAGCGATTTTTCGCCAAGCAACAATATAGTGTGCATGGCGGGAAAGGAGCATCCGTGGGACAGTCCTTTCGTCTGACCGATTGTGTGGCGGCCACGCTCGTCGTGAGCCTGCTGGGTTTCGTAGGCGTCACGTCGTTCCAGGGCGCCGCGGCCCAAGCGGCCCGCCTGACAGATGTCGACCACCTGCGCGTGTGCATGCAGGACTTTGCGGTGTGGTCCGCCGATCATGACGATTCGATGCCGAACATGGGGCTTCCGGGCGACCCCGCGAGCGCTGCTGCGTACGAGACGGAGAACGTGCCGAGTCAGCAGTGCATGTACTTCTCACAGACACGTACGTGGCCTCAGCTCCTGGGCACGCACCTCGGGGTCTACAAGCGCGAGTGGCACAGCACGCTCGGCTACGACGATCTGGACGGCCAGATCAACATGGCGAAGTACGGCGACGAGCAGACTCGCACCCGCTACCTCCCCACGCTGTACCGGTATTCGAAAACCATGCTGACGTCCCCGGGCATGTGGCCGGGCGCGCCCGGCGAACAGATCCTGAATGTCACGCAGCAGGCGCAGCATTACGCCGTCGTGCGCCGCGCGCAGATCGCCTTCCCCGACCGCAAAGGCGTGCTCCTGCATCGCTCGCTCATCGCCAAGCCTGAACGATGGCAAGTCGCGTTCGCGGATGGTTCGGCCAGCGATCGATCGCCGGACGATGCGTTCCCGGCCGCCGTCCTCGCCACGTCACGCACCGCCGAGCGCGGCGTGCCGGTGCTCGAAACGGTGAACGGGTATCTCGGCATCGATTTCTGAGGCAAATACTCTCAACGGAGGTGCGGTCGTGAATCGACGGAAAAGTCGGAGGGCCTGTGTTGCGCCGATCGTGGCTCTGCTCCTCGCATCGCTCGCGGGCGAGGCCGACGCCGTCACCCCGTGGCACTGCACGTGCGACCCTGTCAACCTCGGCTACTACAACGACGGCATCTGCTGGGGCGAGTGCATCACGCCCGAAGGGCTCCTCGTGCCGAACCAGCTGAAGTACTGCCCCCCGGTCCCGCTGTGCGATCCGCTGCCGGGCAGTTGTTGCATCTGCTGCCCCGAGTGGTGGATGGCATGGTTCGCGTGCGTGCGCCGAGTGCATATTGACTGCGAAGTGATATACATGTGCGCGGGCGTATGCTGCAAGGACCGCCTGCCGACGATGACCATCGTCACCGACCCCTACTGCGGCGTGTCCGAGTACTTTCTTTCGTGTGAGGACTGACCCGTCCGCACAGCGGCGCTTACGGCGGCACACTCACGCGGGCCTGTGCCGCGTCCCCACGATGTACATCTCGCGCGAGACCTCGCGGCTCGCCTTCGGCTTGAACCCCTTCGCATCCGGGAACATGCCCTTGGTCCGCTGCAGCACCTCGTTGTACATCGCCCCCTCCAGAATCTTCATCGCCATGTTCCCCCCCGGCCTCAACACCGCGCCCACCACGTCCAGCACCCGATGACACAGATGTGACGAGCGCAGATCGTCGCCGTGCCCCGACGTGTTCGGCGCCATGTCCGACAGCACCACGTCGAACGGCTTGCCCGACTCGCCCATCAACGCCTTCGGATCAATCTCGAACGCATCACCCACCATCGAGAACGCCCCCGGCACGAGCCGCTCGTCCACCTCCTTCAGATCCAGCCCCACCACCACCCCGTCCGGGCCCACGACCTCCAGCGCCACCTGCAGCCACGCCCCCGGCGCACAGCCCAAATCCAGCACCCGATCCCCCTTGCGGATCAGCCCGAAACGCTGCTGCAGCTCCTTCAGCTTGTACGCCGAGCGCGCAAGATACCCCTCCTCCTTCGCCTGCTTGAAATACTTGTCGTGCAACACGCGTCTGGGCGCCATGCGCCCAGTCTACGCCGCACACCCGGGCTCGACCCTTGTCCGCCCCGGTCTCGGCCTACCGTTCCGACGCACATGGGACAACTCACCCTCCGTATCGACGGGATGCACTGCGGCTCCTGCGTCGCACGCATCGAAAAGGCCCTCAAGCACGCCGAGGGCGTCACCGACGCCAGCGTCAACTTCGCCATGCGCGAGGCCGTGGTGGACGTGGATGACGCCCGAGCCCGCGAGCGCGCGGTCCGCGAGGCCGTCGAGCGGGCCGGGTACGACGTGAAGTCCATCCGCGCCGAAGGCGATGCCCGCGTGCCACCGACTTCGCGAAGCGACGTCGGTGCAACCGACCTCCACGTCCACCACCATCCCGACCACACGGCACACGATGACCACGCGCAGCACCTGCTCGCCGACAACGAGAAGGAAGCCGCGCAGTGGCGCACCCGTGCGCTCGTCGGTGTGGCGTTCGCCATCCCCGTCGCCATCCTCGGCATGTTCGTCATGACGACGTGGAGCGGGTGGCTGCAGCTCGCGCTCACCACCCCCCTGCAGCTCTACATCGGCGCGGCCTACTACAAGGGCGCCTGGCGCGCCCTCAAGCACGCGTCCGCCAACATGGACACGCTCGTCGCCCTCGGCACGTCCGTCGCATTCCTGTACAGCCTCTATACCCTCCTCTCCGGCGCCCATCATTTCTACTTCGACACCGCGGCCGTGATCCTCGCGCTCATCGCGCTGGGCAAATGGATGGAGGCCCGCGCTCGCGCCTCCGCGGGCTCCTCCATCGCCTCGCTCATGGACCTCCAGCCCGCCGTGGGCATCGTGCGTCGGCAGGGGCGCGAGGTCGAGCTGCCCGTGCGCGAGATCGTGGTGGGGGACGAGGTGATCGTCCGCCCGGGGCAACGCGTGCCCGTCGACGGCGTCGTCCTCGAGGGCAAGAGCGCCGTGGATGAGTCCATGGTCACCGGAGAGTCCGTCCCCGTCGACAAGGCCAAGGGCGACGAGGTCATCGGAGGGACCGTCAACGCCTCCGGCGCACTCGTGTGCAAAGCCACCAAGGTCGGCAAAGACGCGGCGCTCGCGCAGATCGTCGATCTGGTCCGCCGCGCCCAGTCCGGCAAGGCCCGCGTCCAGCGGCTCGCCGATGCCGTGTCCGGGTGGTTCGTGCCCGTAGTGCTCGTCATCGCGCTCGTCACGCTCCTGGCATGGGGCTTCACGCGGGACTGGGCCCAGGGCGTGATCGCCGCCGTCGCCGTCCTCATCGTCGCGTGCCCCTGCGCCCTCGGCCTCGCCACGCCCGCGGCCATCATGGTCGGCACGGGCCTCGGCGCCCGACGGGGCATCCTCATCAAAAACGCCGGAGCCCTCGAACGCGCCGGGCGCGTCAACGCCATCATCCTCGACAAGACGGGCACGCTCACCAAAGGCAAGCAGGAAGTCGTCGAGGTGCGCGAACACGAAGACGGTGCGCTCGCCCTGGCCGCCGCCGTCGAGTCCCGCAGCGAGCACCCCATCGCGCGCGCCATCGTCAGGCACGCGGAAGAGCGATCACTCGCGCTCATCGAGGCAAGCGAGTTCGAGAGCGAAGCGGGCGGGGGCGTGCGCGCGCACGTGGCAGATCGCCGCATCTTCGTCGGCCGTCCCTCCGAAGATTCCGAATCCGTGCGCACGCTGCAGGCCGCAGGCCGCACCGTCGTCGAAGTCCGTGACGAGACTTCAAACACACTCCTCGCCCACATCGCCCTCCAGGACACACTCAAGGACGGCGCCAAACAGGCCGTCGATGACCTCCACTCCCTGGGCCTCTCCGTCATCCTCATGACCGGCGACAACCGCGCGACGGGTGAGGCGGTAGGCAAGGCCGTGGGCGTCGACGAAGTCCTCGCGGGCGTCCGCCCACAGGAAAAAGAAGCCAAGGTCCGCGAGCTGCAGGAAGCAGGCCGCGTCGTCGCCATGGTCGGCGACGGCGTCAACGACGCCCCCGCCCTCGCCCGCGCCGACCTCGGCATCGCCATGGGTTCAGGGACAGACGTCGCCATGGAAGCCGGACACGTCGTCCTCGTCGGCGGAGACGTCCGCGCCATCGCGCGCTCCATCCGACTCAGCCGCGCCATGCTCCGACGCATCTACCTCGGCCTCTTCTGGGCCTTCGCCTACAACATCGCCCTCGTCCCCGTCGCCGCCCTGGGCTACCTCCACCCCATGCTCGCCGCAGGCGCCATGTCCCTCTCCTCCGTCTCCGTCGTCCTCAACGCACTCTGGCTCAAACGCTGGAACGGCTGAACCAATCGATTCGTACGAATCGTGTGCCATGGCCTACGCCGAAGGCGGGGGCCATGCGAAGACAACGCGACATGTGCTTCGGCCTACACCTGCGACTGTGTGCCATGACCACCGGGGGCGCACGACTCACTTCCCGGCAAACCTCGCCTCGAACCACACCCGCACTTCCTCCAGCGCCCGCGCATCCACCGACCCCGCCCGCTGCTCCTTCTGCTCCGAGAGGTTGTGCCCCAGCCCGGGCAGGATCGTGATCGTCACGTCATGCTGGACGGTCTCGCGCAGTCGGTCCTGCAGCAGAGGCTTCTGGAAGCCCCACGTGTCGATCCCGCCGAAGAGCAGGAGAGCGGAGATCTTGCCCGTGGCGAGGGCGTCTTCGGGGACGGGCAGGCCGTAGCGGTCCTTGCGCATCTCCGTGGGCAGGGGCTGCGTCAGGCGTTTCGTGTGCAGCAGGTGGGCCATGAGTTCCCACCGGTGGATGTGCCCCGAGCGGTCGATGTCCAGCGCCTCGAACGCGTCCTCATCGTGCGGGAAGCGCGCGAAGTCCTCCGGTCGTGCCGCCCAGGCCTGCAGTTCGTAGGGCTCCACCCGGTCATTCCCCGAGATGTCGATGTCCGCGAGCACGCGCCCCGCGTCGGCGCGCAGCGTGCGCCCCTCCTCCCCCTTCATCCCCGTGTCCACAAGGTCCGCGGGCGAGAGCGCCACCACGCCCGCGACGCCGCTCTCGTGGAGCGCGATCTGGATGGCGCGCCGGGCGCCCAGCGAATGTCCCAGCAGGATCACACGCGCCCCCGCGTCTCCAGCCGCCTCCCGAGCCGCACGCACCGCCGCGTGCGCCAGATCGAGCGACTGCGGATAGGTGTATGGCGTCGCTCTCGTGGGCCACTGGTCCTTGAACGGATCGTCGTGGTGGATCGTCGAATACCGCGCGACGGTGAAGCCCATGCCGGTCAGCATCTCGCTGAGCGCGGGCGCATCCGCATACGCCTCCCCCGTCATCGAGTACTCCGCGGGCGTCGTCCAGTCCATGTCGTTCGCGACGCCGCCCCCGAGCAGCACGACGAGCGCGTTGCGCTGGGCTGCGCCCTCAGGGGCCGCGGGGCGCTCGATGATCATGTCGTACACACGGCTCCCGAAGGCCGTGAACGTGACCGGCTCGGGGGACGCGTGGGCGAGGGACAGCGACGCGAGCAGCGGGAGCAGTCTGATCAGCATCATGGGGCGGAGATTATGCAAACCGCGAGGCCAGAGACTCCGCGCCCTTCGATGAAATCTCCGTGTGGATCGCGTTCACGAAGTCCGCCAGCGGCATGCTCCCGAGGTCCTTGGGCAGACCACGGGCACGCAGCGACACCTGGGACGTCTCGGCGTCCCGGGGCCCCACGATCGCCATCCACGGCACCTTGTCGTCCGCCGCCACCTTCACCTTCGCCTGAATCCGGTCGTTCGACTCGTCGAGCGTCGCGCGGACCCCGACCTGCTTCAGCCGCGCGAGCACGAGATTGGCGTACTCCAGACTCTTGTCCGAGATCGGCAGCACGCGCACCTGCTCCGGCGACAGCCACGTCGGGAACGCCGCGGCAAAGTGCTCGATGAGCACGCCCACGAACCGCTCCATCGACCCGAACGGCGCCCGGTGCACCATCACCGGCCGATGCTCCTTGTTGTCCGCGCCGATGTACGTCAGCTTGAACCGCTCCGGCAGGTTGTAATCCACCTGCACCGTACCCAGCTGCCACTCACGACCGATCACGTCCTTCACCACGAAGTCGATCTTCGGCCCGTAGAACGCGGCCTCGCCCGGCTCCTCGCTGAACGCCACGCCCAGCGACTTCGCCGCGTCTCGGCACGCCTGCTCCGCCTTGTCCCAATTCGACGGGTCACCCACAAACTTCGACGAGTCCGGATCGCGCAACCCGACGCGCACCCGGTACTCCTTGATGCCGAGCGTGTCGAAGATCAGCTTCACCAGCGACAGACACCCCTGCAGCTCCGCCGCGACCTGATCCGGCGTGCAGAACAGGTGCGCGTCGTCCTGCGTGAACCCGCGCACGCGCGTCATCCCGTTCAGCTCGCCCGACTGCTCCCACCGGTACACCGTGCCGAACTCCGCAAGACGCAACGGCAGATCCCGGTACGACCTCGGCTGCGACGCGTAGATCTTGATGTGATGCGGGCAGTTCATCGGGCGCAGCAGATACCCGTCCACCTCGCCCGCGCCCATCTTCGCCGCGAGATCGGCGCACGAACACCCCTCTTTCGCGAGCATCCCCAGCGTCTCCCGCTCCACGATCGGCGGGTACTGCGACTCCGTGTAGTACGGATAGTGCCCCGAAGTCTTGTACAGCCCCAGCTTCCCGATGTTCGGCGTGTAGACCTGGTGATACCCCTGCTTGCGCAGCTCCGACGAGATGAACGTCTGCAACTCCGTCCGGATCACCCCGCCCGCCGGAGTCCACAGAATGAGCCCCTGCCCCACATCCTCGTCGATGTGGAACAAGTGATGCTGCTTGCCCAGCACGCGATGATCGCGCTTCCGCGCCTCCTCCAGCTGCGTGAGATGCGCCTCGAGCTCCGCCGGAGTGAAGAACGCCGTGCCGTACACCCGGATCAGCCGGTCTGAGTTCTCATCACCATGCCAGTACGACGACGCCAGCGACGTCACCTTGAACGCGCCGATCCGCCCCGTGCTCGGCACGTGCGGCCCGCGGCACAGATCCTCCCAGTTCTTGCCCGGCTCGCCCGTGGCGTACCACGAGAGCTTGTCCGAGCCCGCCGCGATCGCGCGCTCCGCGTTGTCCAGCTTGTACTTCGAGCCCTCACCCTTCAGCTTCTTCAGGCCCTCAGCCGTGGGCATCTCGTAGCGCGTGAACGGCCGATCCTCCGCGATGATCTTCGCCATCTCCGCCTCGATGGCCGCAAAGTCGTTCGACGACAGTGGCGCATCCGCCGGCACGTGCATGTCGTAGTAGAAGCCGTTCTCGAGCGGAGGCCCGTAGACCAGCAGCACGCCCGGGCGGACCCGCTGGATCGCCTCAGCCATGACGTGCGCCGTGGAATGCCGGAGCAGAAACAGCGCGTCGGGATCGGGCGTCTTGTCCCGCCTTGTGGGGGTGATGATCGCGAGCTCAACATCGCTTTCGATGACTACGCCGAGGTCGCATATCACGCCGTTAATGCGCGCGCCGACCGCAGCTGCGCCCAATCTGGCGCCTATGTCGGTTGCCACATCCCGCGCGGAAACGGGGCGGTCGTAGGTGCGTACGGAGCCGTCTGGGAGCGTGATGCGTGGCATGCGGTCTCGTTACGAGGTCAGGGGTTGGGGTGGCGAAAGCGGGGATTCTACGGGTGGTGTGCCCCGGTGTTGACCCGGAGCCTCAGCCCGCCCACGATATGGCCATGCTCCCCACCCCGCGCCGGATATGGTGGCGCCCGTCTCCAGACGACCTATCTATTGGGGTCGCCCGCCCATGATGTGCCCCTTCTGCAACGCGTCCGACGATCGGGTCATCGACTCCCGCGCTTCTGAGGGAGGACGTGTCGTCCGCCGACGTCGCGAGTGCAACGTCTGCTCCAAGCGCTTCACCACCTACGAACGCGTGGAAGCCACTGCAAGGCTTATGGTTGTGAAAAGAGACGGCACGCGCACCCCCTTCGAGCGCGAAAAGGTCTTGAAGGGCGTCCAGGCCGCCTGCGGCAAGCGAGCCGTCGGAGAGGACGCCATCCTCGCTTTGGTCGACCTGGTGGAAGAGGAGGCCCACCAGGAGTTTGACCGCGAAGTGACGTCCGCGGCCATCGCCGAAAAGGTCATGCGCCGGCTCAAAACACTGGATGAAGTGGCCTACGTCCGCTACGCCAGCGAGCACTACCAGTTCCGTGACGCGGCGGAGATCATGCGCGAGCTTGAAGCGCTCCGCGCGCGCATCAAGGACGTGAAAGAGCAGCAGCCGCTCTTCGGGCAGATGTGACTGTCACGATCTGTGCGCAAGGGCGCGGGCATGGTCGCGTATCTCGCGCAGAAGCTCGACGTGGGCCGCTGACAGGCCTTGTTTCGCCGCGCGCTGTGGGCGCTGTGTCCGCTCATCGCCGAGTCCCGCTGTTTTTGATGCCCGGACGCGTTCGGCGATGAGGTCGCGGATGCTCTGGACGTCGGCGAGGCCTTCAAGGATGACCTGATTGGCGGAGCCGGTGGCGCCGTGCGGGCCTGCGGGGCCGGCGCCCGCGGTGTCGACGGCGAGGTGGGCGATGCCGAAGTAGCGCTGGACCGGGCCCTGTTTGATGGAGATGTTCTGAACGTTCTCGAAGGTGGCGGTGCACTCGCTGATGGTCCAGATGCCCCGTCGGACGCGGACGGCGCGCGGGGTAAGGACGTACCAGGTGGTGTCGTATCGCAGGTGGATCGCGATGTAGGCGATGACGTCGGGGACGACCGCGATCAGGAATGCGGGAACGGCGAGGAAGTAGGAGACGGTCGGGTTCTGGGAGTAGACAATGAGCCAGAGGACGAGGATGACGAGGTCGACGGGGAGGAAGAAGAGCCAGAACCAGAACTTGAGGTAGCGGAGGAAGTCGGGGGACGGGTGGAACTGCTTGCGGTCGGCTTCGGTGGCGCCGGGCGGGAGGGGGAGGGAGGGCGGGACATCGGGCACGCGGAGGCACTTCACGAAGAAGCCCCAGATGCCCCTGTACATCCACGGCGCGAGTGAGGAGGAGCGCGGGATCATGGCGCGGCCGGCCTCCGTACATCACGGATCGCGTCGCGGATCTCCCTCAGGAGCACGAGCGCGTCGTCCTCGGCCGGGGCGGGTTGTGTGGGGTGTGTGTCGTCGTCCTGGGCGCCTCGCATCCGTGCGTAGAGGAAGTCGCGGAGGGCTTCGGGCTCTCGGATGCCTTCGAGAGAGATCTCGGCGCCGGAGGCTCCGGAGGCGGTCATGATCTCGATGGTGGCGATGCCGAGCCACCGCTGGAAGAGGTTTCGTTTGACGTGGATGTCCTGGATGCGTCGGTAGGCGAGGGTGGTTTCGCGCTTGAAGAAGAGGCCGACGCTGAGAGAGACACCTTCCTCGTCGAGCTGATAGCGGAGCGTCTTGAAGCGGATGTAGTAGGCGATGAAGACGAAGGGGAAGCCGAGCAGCGTGCAGATGGCGCAGAGGAGGTAGTAGGTGAGCAGGGCCTCGTCAGGGCGGGTGAGGGAGTCGGGCCGGAATGGCGCGGGCGTGGCGTTCGGCATGGTGAGTTGCCCGGTGAGGAGCGGCGGTCAATATACCTCCGTGCGGTTCTTGGGAAGACAGATCGCCCGGTTCTGTGTTGCGTGCGCGGCGTGCGCCGTTGCGTTCGGATGCGCTTCGCGCGGACCGTTGAGGCCGCCGGAGGTTGAGGTGCAGGTTGTGGGGGAATCGTCGGAGGTGGGGCCGAGGGTGAGCGAGGGGGTCGTGGCGAGCCGTGAGGATGGCTCGGCGCAGGGCGGGGAGGTGGTCGTGTCGGAGGGGGCGGACACGGCGAGCGGGTCGAAGGTGTGGCGCGCGGACGGTCGGCCGGTGTGGTGGTTCGAGGGTGTGGTGGAGGAGAATGGGCGGGTTGTGGTGGTGGCTGAGGCGATTGCTCGTGACGTGGTAAGCGCGCGGCGATCGGCGTTGGAGGGAGCGCGTGCGGCGCTGCAGCGCGCGTGTGGTGGTGTTGTCGAGGAGCGAGTCGAGGCGGCGCTCGCGCGGCAGTTGCCGGGTGACGGTCCGGGGCGGGATCGGTTCGTGGGGTACGTGCGGATGTCGTGCCGGCGCGGGGAGTGAGCGTTCAGCCGCGGAGTTCGCGCTCCCACGCTTCGAACGCGAAGCGGAAGACGTCGGGGCGGAAGCGTGTCCACGTGACGAGCGAGGCGGGGAGGGAGTAGTTGCGCCAGGCGTCGGATGCGGGCACGCCCTTGGCGACGGCGTTGCGGGCGGCGCGTTCGACATCGGCGAGGAGATCGAGGTAGGGGCGGAGACCGTCGGCGTCTGCGATCGAGCCGTGGCCCGGCACGTAGATCATGTCGGGATCGTCGAGGAGTCGTTTGCAGGTCTCTGTGAGGACGGAGGGGATGGCGTCACCGTAGTAGGGGAAGAGGCCGTTGAAGACGAGATCGCCGCACCATGTGATCGCGGGATCATCGATGGTGATGGTGAGGTCGGAGGGGGTGTGTCCGGCGCGCGGGGTGAGCGTGACGGAGCGGCGGCCGAGGTCGATGACGACCGGGTCTGTCGGGTGGACGAGGACGGTGTCGGGCACGAGGACGCGTCGGAAGGTGGTGAGCGGGGTCTCCGGCTTGACGCCCGCATCGTATTTGGGGTCTTCGATGTACTTGTCGATGAGGAGATGGCGTGTTGCGTTAGTGGAGATGATCGCGGGATTGGCGTCTGCGTTGAGGTGGCCTGCGAGACCGCCCGAGTGATCGGCGTGAAAGTGGGTGAGGACGAGGTGGGTCGGGTAGCGGCCGGTGAGCTGCTTGGCGGCATTCGAGAGCCAGGCGCCGCCTGCGACGGTGTTTTGCCCCTCGATGACGAGGGTGGCGTCCTTGCCTGCGATGATGCCGGCGTTGGAGACGACCTGCGTGCCGCCTTCGGGTGTGGCGATGACGGCATAGACACCGTCGGCGAGACGGTCGATGCGCGCAAAGGGCTGGGCGTTGACCGTGTGTGTGGTGGGGAGGGGCGCTGCGAAGGCTGAGCGGACGAAGGGATCGGCCGCGGCGAGCGAGAGGGCGACCCATGACCCGCAGGAGATCGTCGAAGCGAGGAAGTCGCGACGCGAGGTGGCGCACGAACACTGGGTCATGGTCGAGCCAGTGTAGCGGAGGGGGCGGGGTGGATCAGCGCCTGCCGGTGTTGACGACCCCTTCCCGGACGTTTTCGTCGAGGAAGAGGATGGCGCCGCAGGCGGTGCACGCGGTCAGTTCGCCACGGCTGATAAGGGCGTTGAGCTTTTCGAGGGGGAGGAGCATCTGGCAGGAGCCGCAGGCGTACTCGCGGTTGCGGCGGTCGTACTCCTCAAGGGGGGCCATGATGTCATCGGGGGCGATGCGGATGCGTGCTTCGTAGGTGGAGAGGGCGTGCGCCGGGACGTCGGCCGCGGCGACCTCGCGTTCCTTGCGGAGCTCCTCGAGGCGGTCCTTGACGGCGGCGGCTTGGGTATCGCGGTCGTTGAGGGCGACCTTGCGGACCTGCTCGCGTTCGTCGATCTGGGTGTCGAGCTCGCCGACCTGTGCCTTGACCTCATCGAGCTTGGTGAGGGAGGTGAGGGCGCGGGTGTCGATCTCGGACTTGTCGGCCTTGAGGGTGTTGATCTCGGTGAGGAAGGCGGCGTACTGCTTGTTGGAGGTGGCCGCGTTCATCTGATCGCGGAGCTTCTTGATCTTGTCGTCGATGGCGGCGGCTTCGGTCTCGTCGTTGCGGAAGGTCGCCTCGACCTGCTTGAGCTGCGCTCTGAGGGCATCGCGTTGGGTGTTGAGGGACGAGAGGAGCGCATCCTGCTGAGCGAGGTATCGCTCTGCTGAGCGAAGGCGCTCCGTGAGACCCCGGATTTGCACTTCGACACGATGTAGCCGAACCAGTTTCCCTGTAACGCTCATCGATCCTCCGCCGGGATGGGCGATGTGGCAGTGTAGCAGGGTCTGGGCGATCAGGTGGCGTGGAAGAGGGCGAGGAGCCAGAACGCGGCTGGCGCGGCCAAGAGTGGGGAGTCGATGACGTCGAGAAGGCCGCCAAAGCCGGGAATTGCGGTGGAGGAGTCCTTGACGCCCGCGTCCCGCTTGAAGAGGGATTCGATGAGATCGCCGGCTTGTCCGACGAGGGCGAGCACGGCGCCGAGGAGGGCGCCCTCCCAGAGCGCGAAGGGCGGGTCCAGCGGGTTGAGGTGGGAGTATCGGGCGGCGAGGAGGCCCAGGAGCGTGGCGAGGAGAACGCCGCCGATGAGCCCCTCCCAGGTCTTGCCGGGGGAGAGCCAGGGGATGAGCTTGCGTCGGCCGAGGGTGATGCCGGTGAAGAAAGCGCCGATGTCACAAGACTTTGTGATGAGGAGAAGGACGAGGACGAGCCATTCGGAGTGGTGTCTGCGGATGGCGAGGATGAAGCCGAAGAGGAGGCCGAGGTAGACGAAGGAGAGGAGCGCGCCGCCGGCCGCGGCCGCGGCGCCCTTCGCTTCGCGGTGACGGGCGTGGTAGAGGAGTGAGAGGAGGAGGACGAGGACGGCGAGGGTCGACACGAGGCCGATGGCGTGGGTGGCGTTGAGCGTCTCGGGGATGGTGCAGGAGACGACGATGCCGATGGCTGAGGCCGTCCACATGATGCGCCGGGATGCGGGCACGCCGTTGTGTCGGAGGATGTGCGTGAGTTCGTTGGAGGCGAGGGGGGAGAGCGCGAGGGAGCAGGCGAGGATGGCCATGCCTGGGGGGAGGGTGGCGCGTCCGCCGAAGAGGGTGGAGAGCCAACCTGTGATCTGAGTTCTGTCGAGGACGCCATCGAGCCACAGCACCCCGACGAGCGCGAGGATGAGGGCCGGGCCGAGTGTCATTCGTCGCGCGAGCGGCGTCACGTCGAGGGCAAGGTAGCGAGGGTGGGGGGATGTCGCGCGTCAGAGACCGCCGAAGCGGCGGTGACGGGAGGCGTATTCGCGGATGGCGGCGAGGAGGTCTTCGGGCTGGAAGTCGGGCCAGAGTGTTTGCGTGACGTGGAGCTCGGCGTAGGAGAGCTGCCAGAGGAGGTAGTTGGAGAGGCGCATCTCGCCCGCGGTGCGGATCAGGAGATCGGGGTCGGGGAGGCCGGCGGTGTGGAGCCGGGAGGCGAAGAGCGGTTCGTCGATGTCGTCGGGGTTGATCTCGCCGCGCGCGGCGGCGCGGGCGAGTTCGCGAGCGGCGTGGACGATTTCATCGCGCGACCCGTAGTTGATGGCGAGGCAGAGCGTGGGGCCGGTGCAGCCCGCGGTGGCGTCGAGGGTTTCGTGGAGTTCGCGCACGGCCTCGGGGGGGAGGTCTTCGGTGCGTCCGATCTGTCGGAAGCGGATGTTGTGGCGGACGAGGTTGTCGCGTTCGAGGCGCATGTTGTGGATGTAGAGGGCCATGAGCGCCGCGACCTCATCGGGCGGGCGCTTCCAGTTCTCGGAGGAGAAGGAGAAGAGGGTGAGGGCTTCGATGCCGAGGTCGGAGCAGGTGGAGAGCGCGCGACGCACCGCGTCAGCGCCGGCCTTGTGGCCGAGGGGGCGCGGGAGGCCCTTGCGCTGCGCCCATCGTCCGTTGCCGTCCATGATAATGGCGACGTGCCTGGGGATGCGCGAGGGCTGTATGTCGGGAAGGAGGGCTTGCGGATTGGCGTCGGGGTTGACGGCGCGGATTCGTCGGAGAGCGTCGTGGTCTTCGCGCGAGAGCGCGGGTGAGTCGGTTGTGGCTGGCGGTGCGTCGGACATGCGCGGCGGTTTGGTACGGGCGGCGTGGGATGAGTGTTCGTGCGGCGCACGAGTGCGCAGAAAAAAGCCCGCGTGAAGGCACGCGGGCTGAGAGGGTAGCGGGAGATCGTCGGAAGGGTCCGACGAGTATCAGACCATGCTCTTGAGAGCCTTCAAGGGGCGGATCTTGACGACGTTGCGGGCGGGCTTGGCCTTGAACGTGGTCTTCTCGCCGGTGAAGGGGTTGATGCCTTCGCGCGCCTTGGTGGCGGGCATGCGCTTGACGGTGACCTTCATCATGCCGGCGACGTTGACGACGCCGGGGCCCTTGGAGGAGAGGTCCTTCTCGAGGATCGCGCCGACGACGTCGAAGACGCGCGCGACGTCGGTGCGCTTGAGACCGACGTTCTCGGCGATGGTCTTGTAGAACTCGCCCTTGGTGCGCGGCTTGGAGGTGGAGGTCACCTTGGGTGAGGGGGCGGCCGCTTTCTTCGCGGCGGGCTTCTTCTTCGATGTCTTCTTGGCCATCCGTGCGTTCTCCGTACTGTGGGTCGGCTCGTTGGGAGTGCGGGTCCGACCCGTCGCTCCGGTCCGAAAACGTTCAAATACCACTAGGTTTTGTAGCGTGTGCATGGGAGGGGCACAAGGGGCTGAGGTCGGTTGACCCTACAAATACTGTGGTTTTTGGGGGACCGGGGCTACCAGGGCGGAGAGCCGATCGTATTCCTAACAAAGAGGATTTCGAGTCCCGGCAATCAGCGGACACAGATGTCCTTGTTTTTCTTTCGTAGTCGGGTGGTTCGCAGGCTGGTCGGTGATAGACTCGAAAATGAGATCGAGGGATCGGCCTCGCAGTGGTGTGGGTGTCGGCGAGGTTTGGCGAGAAAAACAAGGCGTTTTGAGCGCCACAGAGCACGAAGGAGCGATCAGTCACATGCGCAGATGGAGTCTGTTCTCCGGCGTTGTCGCTATCGGTGTCGTTGGGTGTGCGGCCAGCGGCCAGGCGTTGAAAGTTCGCACGTCGGCGTCGGCGCTGCCGTTCACGCCGTTGCATTCGTACGCCGTGGGCGAGGTGGGTGATGACGCGGTGTTTTTCGGCGGGATCTCGGGCCAGGGTCTGCACACGCTGACGCAGGGCGGGGGCTCGGTGGCGTTCCCGATGTCGGTGTACAGCGACAAGATCTTCCTGGTGGATCAGGCGGCGGGCACGCTGCTGCAGAGCGGCGTGGGCCATCTGCCGCAGGCCGTGCGCGAGCAGCTGCGCTGCGTGACGCCCGGGTTCGTGCAGTACGGGAACACGCTGTACATCTACGGCGGGTACGGGCCGGTGGACACGCCGAACACGTGGACGACGAAAGCGTCGGTGCTCGCGGTGGACCTGCAGGCGGTGCGGACGGCGCTGCACGGCGGGCAGCCGGCGCCGGCGTCGGCGTTCACGGTGCTTCCGTGCGCGGAGGCGCAGTCGGCCGGGTCGCTCATCGTGAAGATGGGGGACAAGTTCGCGTTGATCGGCGGGTCGAACTTCTCGGGTGACTACGGGCTTGGCGAGGGGAACCCGCAGCCGTTCACGAACGTGTACACGGATCGCGTGCACATCTTCGATCGGAACGTGAGCATGACGACGCCGCTGGTGTCGTTCCATGACGCGTACTGGCTGCATCGTCGCGACCTGAACGCTGCGCCGGTGAGCGCGCCCGCGGTCGGGGGCGGGCACACGTCGGGGTTCGCGATCGCGTGCGGCGTGTTTAACGGGGCGGCGCCGTGGGAGAACCCCGCGGTGTGGTTCGACGGGGATTCTTCGGTGACGATCTTCGATCAGTTCATCCAGAAGATGAACCAGTACGAGGGGCCGCGCCTGAGCGTGTACTCGGAGAGCACCGGTCGGAACAATCTGCTGCTGATGGGGGGGCTGTCGTACCAGGTGTTCGACGAGAAGTTCGGGTTCTACTACGACTTCCTGGTCCCGTGGGTCACGACGGTGTCGAACCTTGTGTACGAGAACGGGCAGTTCACGGACGAGACGATCGCGGGCGATACGACGCTGCCGATGACGAACACGCATGTGGTGCCGCGGCACAACATCCCGGTGAACGCGAGCGGTCAGATCCTGGTGGATCAGCTGCCGCACAACGAGCATCGGGTGGGTCGCGTGTTCGGGGGTCTGTACGCGGAGGCGCCGGGTCCTGAGCCCACGACGTGGGCGGGCTCGACGGTGTACGACGTGTACCTGGCCGTGGGCGTGCGCGGGGACGTGAACAAGGACGGCACGACGAACTTCGCCGACCTGAACATCCTGCTGGGTCAGTTCGGCACTGCGGGCGCGGGCCTGGCTGCGGACCTGAACCTCGACGGGACGGTGAACTTCGCCGATCTGAACGTGATCCTGTCGAACTTCGGCAGCAACACGCCGGGCTGAGCGAGCAGGACACGATGGTGCAATCGAGCGGGTCGCGCGTGGCGCGGCCCGCTTTTTCGTTGACGGCGCAGCGTGTCAGGCGCGGAGGTGGGGGTCGAGGAGCGTGCGGAGCGCGAGTCGGGCGCGATGGAGGCGTGTGCGGACGGCGGGCTCGGAGATGCCGAGGACTCGGGCCGTGGAGGCGGTATCGAGGTCCTCGATGTCGCGCAGGGCGAGCACTTCCCGGTGCTCGTCGGGGAGTTCGTCGAGGCATTCGCGGAGGAGGGCGGTGAGCTCCGCGCGTTCTTCCTCCGCGTCGGGGGCGCTGCGCCACGGAGCTGGGGCGCGGGCGTGATGCCCGGTGTGGTCGAAGGCGGGGAGGAGCTCGTCGAGAGAACGGGCCGGGCGGCGGCGCATGGCGCGGCGGCGCATGAGCGCGGCGTTCACGGCGATGCGGTGGAGCCAGGTCGAGAGACGGGCATGTTCCTGAAAGGAGTGGATGGCCTTGAACGCGGAGAGAAACGCGTCCTGGACGGCGTCGCGCGCATCGTGCTCGTTGGGGAGGTAGCGGAGCGCGACCGCGAGCAGGTGGGGGGTGTGCTCGCGCACCAGCCGCTCGTACGCCGCGGCATCGCCGGCCTTCAGACGTGCAACGAGCTCGGCTTCCGAGATGGTCTGTGTCGTCGGCGTCACGGCGCGCGGGGGTCCGTGTGGGGGGCTGGTTACTCGTTTGTCTTTCGTGCGTGCAGGATGGCCTGCACGAGGTCTTCGGGTGGGGCGACGGCCTTCGGAGCGTGCTGCTCGCTCGCGATCGTTCGCGCCATGCGCACGGTGGTCTCGTACGACCTGAGGTAGTTGACGCAGGCGGGGCAGACCGAGAGGTGCTTGTCGAACGCTCGGCGGGTCGGGGCGTCCAGGCCTCCTTCGAGGTACGCGATGAGAAACTCGGTCACTTCCTGGCACGTCATCGGAGTGTCCTGCGAGAGAAATGGGGGTGAGCGTCGGGGGGCGTTGTCTCAGATGCCGGTCCGACGCAGCAGTTTCTCATGAACCCGGTTTGCGGGGAAGTTTCGTCACCCCGGGCAGGGTGGGGCATCGAACGCGGGCCCAGCGGGCCGGGGCGTCCCTGAGCCCGCGGACACAGCCCATGCAGGAGATAGACCCATGAAGGCGGTAGCGGTGTTTCCGCGCGCACGCGAGGTGCGACTGATCGACGTCGAGACGCCGAAGATCGAGCGTTCCACGGAGGTGCTCGTTCGGGTGCTGGAAATCGGGGTGTGCGGGACGGATCGGGAGATTTGCTCGTTTCACTACGGGGAATCTCCCGCGGGGTCGGAGCACCTCGTCATCGGTCACGAAGCCGTGGGGCGGGTCGAGCGTGTCGGGGGGGGCGTGCGCACGGTGTCGCCGGGCGATCTGGTGACATTGACGGTGCGCAGGCCTTGTGGTGAGGCGGGGTGTGGGGCGTGCACGGAGGGACGGCAGGACTTTTGCTTCTCGGGTCGGTTCACGGAGCGCGGCATTCGCGGCCGGCACGGGTACATGACACAGTGGGTTGTCGATGACGAACGGTACATGGTTCGCGTGCCGGAATCGCTGCGCGACGTGGCCGCGCTGGTGGAGCCTCTGACAATCGCGGAGAAGGCGCTGATCGAGGTGTGGCAGGTGCAGCAGCGCCTGCCTTGGAAGTGCCCGGACGCGGGCGGGAAGAGGGCCGGGCATTGCCATCATGCGCTCGTGCTGGGCGCGGGCCCGATCGGGATGCTCGGCGCGATGGCGCTGGCGAACGCGGGGTTCTCGACGTTCGTGTATTCGCGGGAGCCGGAGACGCACCCCAAGGCTGAGATCGTGCGTCGGTTTGGGGGGACGTATCTCTCGGCCGAGAGTGTCGCGCTCGAGGAGATCAGCGCTCGGATCGGCACGATCGACGTGGTGTACGAGGCGACAGGGGCGTCATCGATGGCGTTCAACGCGCTGCAGCACGTGGGATCGAACGCGGTGTTCGTGTTCACGGGCGTGCCCGGTCTGCGTGGTCCGACACCGGTGGACACCGATCGGATCATGCGGAACATGGTGCTGAAGAACCAGGTGCTGCTCGGGACGGTGAACGCGGGGCGTGATGCGTTCGAGGCTGCGGTGCGGGACCTGAGCGAGTTCCGAGTTCGGTGGCCGGGCGTCGTGGAGAGTCTGATCACACGGCGGTGGACATTGGAGCAGTTCGCGGGGGCGATCGCGGCGACGGACGGGATCAAGGAGGTGCTGGTTGTCGCGTGAGTGGTGGGGGGGGTGGTGGAGCGCGTTCGTGGCGCGCTGGCCGGATTATGGCATCGAGGGCGCCCTTCTCGGCGCCTTCATGATCTCGGCGTGCGCATCGGTGGCCATCGTGGAGTCGTCGCGCTCGCCGGTGCGCCGGCGCGTTCGCTCTGCGCTCGGTCGGCGGGCCATCATCGGGCTTGCGATGGGGCTCACGGCGGTCGGGCTGATCTACTCCCCGTGGGGGCGGCGCACCGGAGCCCACATGAATCCTGCAGTGACGCTCGCCTTTCTATCGATGGGAAAGATCGGCAGCGCACATGCGGCGGGCTACGTGCTCGGTCAGGTCATGGGCGGCGCCGTCGGTGTGCTTCTCGCGCGTGCCGTGCTCGGGCGTGTCGTGGAATCGGATGAAGTGCGCTGGGTCGTGACGGAGCCGGGGCGTTGGGGTGCACGGCCCGCGATCATTGCGGAGTTCGTGATGTCGTTCGTCCTGCTGAGCGGTGTGCTTGCGTTCGCGCGTGAGCCGGGTCTCATCCGATGGACCGGCACGCTGGCCGGCGCGCTCGTTGCCGCGTACATCACGCTCGAGGCGCCGATCTCGGGGATGAGCATCAACCCCGCGCGGACGTTTGCGAGCGCGGTATGGGCGCGGTCGTACCGGGGATGGTGGGTATACGCGCTGGCCCCGGTAGCCGGGATGCTGGCCGCGGCGATGCTGTTTGCGCGCCTGGAGCCGGGACACTGTTGCCCGACGCTCAACCACGCGCCGGGGAAGTGCGCCGGCGCGATGTCCGCGGGTCGATGAGTCCGTTTTGTCAGGGGGCGCAGGTCTGGCCGTAGTTTGAAAGGATCACGTTGAGATCGGCGAAAGTGACGGCGCAGAAGCCTCCGGAGGGGCCGGCGTTGACGTTGGCTGCGGAGCCGTAGACCGATGCGGCGCCGAACTGGCTGAGCACGGCGTTGAGGTCGGCGAAATTGACGGTGCGATCGTCATTCGTGTCGCCCGGGCATTCCGGGTTGCGGGAAAGTGTGACGAGTTGCCGGGCCTGCGCGAAAACGGTCGGGACATTCGCGGCGAAGAGAGCGCTCTCTCCGGGGTCGAGAAAATCACCGTCGCCATTGACATCGGTGAGGACCAGAACGCTGACGCCGGAGTTGTCGGTGAGCAGCACGCTGCCGTTTGTGAGGGAGACGATGTCGACAGCGGTGAAGCCCGCCGAGGCATTGTCGTAGACGAGCGTTGCCTCACCGGGGTCCTGCGCATCCTTGTCGGAGTTGAGGTCCGTGAGTCGGATCAACTGATCGACGCCTCCGCTCGCAGTCTGGAGGGTGTAGAGCGATCTTGGGCGTGCGGCGTCGAGGACGAGCGCAAACCCGGCTGTCGGGGTGATGCCCGTCTGATTCGTTGCGGAGACGTCCCAGTATGGGGTGAACTCACCGGGATCGTCGGCGTTGTCGTTGGGAGGCGTGGAGAGGTCCTCGAAGCGGTAGACGCCGTGGAGATTCGCGGAGGAGTTTCGGAGGTACCCGACGTCGGCGTTCAGCTCAAAGACGACGACCTGGGGGCTGAAGGGGCCGTTGCCCGGACCGAAGGCGCCGTTTCCGAGGTAAAGGATGCACTCGCCCGCATCGTCGGCATCGCCGTCGCAATTGAGATCACGTGCTAGATACACGGCGTCCCGCCCGTTCGCGTTCCCTGCGTTGACGAAGAAGGCTTGGCCGTGGCGGTCGAATGCGGCGCCGGTGATGAACGCGGTGCTGGCGCCCGAGGCGTTGGTCGGTGAGACGAAAATGACGCTCTCGTCGGGCGCGCCCGCGAGCCCCGCGTCCTGTGCATCGCCGTCTCCGTTGTGGTCCCGGAAGAGATACAGGCAACGGCGCGCAGCATCCTGATCGCCCATCAGCACGCTGCCGTTGGGCGCGGCGCCCAGGGCTGTGGTGTTCAGGGGGCCGGGCGTGCCCGGGGTGTTGGCGGCGTCAAACCAGACGGAGACCTCATTGGCTTGTATGACGCCGTCCGAGTTGGCGTCGAAGAGCCGGTAGAGGGTGTCGTTGTTCCGGTCGGCCAAGAGGAACGACCGCTGTGCGAGCCCGGGGGTTGTGGTGAGAGCGGAGAGGACGAGGACAACGCGGGTGGGGGTGCGCACGGCGGTGCTCCGGGGGTCATAACGACTCGTTCGGACTCAATGTACGAACGGCTGCGCACGAAACAAGGGGGTTCTGCAAGAAGCGGATGAGTTCGGCACGGGGCTGGGTGAAGCAGCGCGATGTCGCGCAACGTCCGGTGCGGATCGGCATCAGAGGGTGACGAACACGCCGGCTCGCGGCGCGGGCGCGCGGGCCCGCGTTGCGAGCGCGGCCAGGGAGCGATCATGCACAGCCCGGACGCGCGGTATGACGTGGTCATCATCGGATCGGGCGCCGGGGGCGGGACGATCGCTCACCGTCTCGCGCCATCGGGCAAGCGAATCCTGATCCTCGAGCGCGGCGACTACCTGCCGCGCGAAGAAGCGAACTGGGACGAGCGCGCGGTGTTCGAGGATGCCCGCTACCGCGCGAAGGAAGCATGGCTCGATGCCGACGGGCAGCGGTTCACGCCCTTTACCCACTACTGCGTCGGTGGGAATACGAAGGTGTATGGAGCGGCGCTGCTCCGCATGCGCGAGGATGACTTTGAAGAGGTGCGCCACTACGGCGGCGTCTCGCCGGCGTGGCCCGTGCGGTACGACGAGTTCGAGCCGTATTACGGGCAGGCAGAGCGGTTGTACTGGGCGCACGGGCAATCGGGCATCGATCCCTGCGAACCCTGGAGGTCCGATGCGCTGCCGTACCCGCCGATCGCGCACGAGGAGCGGATCGCGGAACTCGCACAAGACCTGCGGACGCTCGGGCACAGGCCGTTCCCCGTGCCGATCGGCGTGCGCATCTGCGCGCGGCCCGGTGCGGCGCCGGTGCGGCTGAGCAGGTTCGATGGGTACCCCGACCCAACCGAGGTGAAGGCCGATGCGCACGTGGTGGGTGTGGAGGCGGCGCTGGCATGGGACAACGTGACGATGCTGACGCGCTGCCGTGTGGACCGGCTCGAGACGGACGTGTCCGGGCATCGGGTGACGACGGTCGTGGCAACGCGAGACGGAGAGCAGGTGCGTGTGCGTGCGGACATCGTTGTCGTGGCGTGCGGGGCGATCAACACCGCAGTGCTGCTGCTCCGCTCTGCGAGCGAGCTGCATCCCGCGGGTCTGGCGAATCGGTCAGGGGTAGTGGGTCGGCATCTCATGAAGCATCTCAACGGGGTGCTGCTGGCCGTGTGCGAACGGGAGAACGACGCCGTGTTCCAAAAGACGCTCGGCATGACCGATTTCTACCGAGGGGCGGAGGATTCGTCCCTCCCGCTCGGCACGGCACAGCTCATGGGCAAGCCGGACGAGGGCACGGTGCGATGGGCGCAGGGCGACGCGCTCTCGGGTTGGTCCGCGCAAGACGTTCTGCGCCGTTCTGTCGACTTCTTTCTCACGAGCGAAGACCTGCCCGACCCCGAGAACTGCGTGCGTATCTCGGCAGATGGAAGCCTGAAGGTGGCGTATAGCCCGAACAACACCAAGGCGTACGACCGACTCGAACGCAAGATGGAGGACACTCTCACGCGCACCGAGGCGTTGCATTCAAGAGCAGCGCCGGTGTTTCTGAAGGCTCGGCTGGGGATATCCGGGGTGAGCCATCAGTGCGGCACGGTGCGGTTTGGAGACGACGTGTCGAAGAGCGCGCTGGATCGCGACTGCAAGGCGCACGATCTGGACAACCTGTATGTCGCGGACGGGTCGTTCTTTCCATCGAGCGCGGCCGTGAACCCGTCGCTCACGATCATGGCGAACGCGCTGCGGGTGGGAGACGTGATCCTGGACCGTCTCGGGTGCGGCGTGGCGTGCGGCGTTGCAGAAGGGAGCGCTCGATGAGGGTCATGGGCGTAGGGCTCCGCCTGCTGGTGATCGTTCTCGCGTGCGCGCCTGCGCTCGCGGCACGGGTGCTCGGTGTCGAGGCGCTCGGCGTCACGGTCCGAGACCTGGATCGGTCGATTGCGTATTACCGGGATGTCCTGGCGTTCGAGCTGATGAAGATCGAGGAGGATGAGGGAGAGACACTGGAGCACGTCACGGGCGTGTTCGCCGCGCATACGCGCACAGCGACGATGCGGCTGGGCAGCGAGACGATCGAGCTGACGCAGTTCCTTGCGCCCGAGGGCCGATCCGTGCCGGAGACATGGCGGTCGTGCGACCAGTGGTTCCAGCACATCGCGATCGTGGTGCGCGATATGGATGAGGCGTACGAGGCGCTGCGCCGTGCGAGCGTCCGTCACGCGTCGCCATCGCCGCAGACCCTGCCGGAGTGGAACCGGAGCGCCGGTGGCATCCGCGCGTTCTACTTCAAGGACCCGGACGGGCACGCGTTGGAGATCATCTGGTTCCCCGACGGGAAGGGCCATCCGCGCTGGCGCGAGCCGACTGAACGGCTGTTCCTCGGGATCGATCACACCGCGATCGTCGTGCGCGACACCGAGCGATCCCTCGAGTTCTATCGCGACATGCTCGGCCTGCGCGTAGTCGGCGAGAGCCGCAATCACGGCCCTGAGCAAGAGCGATTGAACAGCGTGCTCGGCGCATCCTTGCGCATCACCGCGTTACGTGCCGCGCACGGACCTGGGGTCGAGCTGCTCGAGTACATCGAGCCGAGGGACTGTGAGCCATTCCCGAGCGATCTCGCAGCGAACGACCTGGCCCACTGGCAGATCGTCGTGAGCGTCGACGAGGTCACAGAGGCCGCGGAGGATGTGGTGCTGGGTGGTGGACGCAGGGTATCAGCCGCAGTGACCGCGTCCGTGCGCGAAGGCAGAGCGGGCGTGTTGTTTCGCGACCCGGACGGGCACGCGGTGCTGGCGCTGCAGGCCTCGGAGGGCCTGCCGCAGACGCGCAACCGAGGAGATATCGTTCGATGACCATGGCCAAGCAGCGCACGACGTCGCGGCGGGAGGAGGGGGTCGTGCGGGGACCAACGACCCACGCGACACAGAGCCCGTCCGAGGCGCCGCACGGAAACACCGAAGCGGCGCGCCTCGCGCTCGACGCGAAGCGCAAAGCCAACTGGAAACGGTGGGGGCCGTACCTGTCGGAGCGGCAGTGGGGAACGGTTCGTGAAGACTACTCACCCGACGGCTCCTGCTGGACGACGTTCCCGCACGATCATGCGCGCTCACGCGCGTACCGATGGGGAGAGGACGGACTGCTCGGCATTTGTGACCGCGAGTGTCGCATGTGCTTCGCGTTCGCGCTCTGGAACGGGAAGGACCCGATCCTCAAAGAGCGGCTCTTCGGCCTGACCGGGCCTGAAGGGAATCACGGCGAGGACGTCAAAGAGCACTACTTCTTCCTGGAGTCTTCTCCTACCCACGCCTACATGCGCGCCATGTACGTGTACCCGCAGGCGGAATATCCGTATACCGTAATCGTTCGTGAAAACGCGCAACGCGGGCGCCACGAGCGCGAATTTGAGGCTTGGGATACCGGTGTGTACGACGAGTCTCGGGTGTGGGAAGTGGAGACGGAGTACGCGAAGCACGACACAGAGGACATCTGCGTGCGCCTACACGTGCACAATCGCGGGCCCGAGCGAGCGGAGATCCACGTGCTTCCGACGCTGTGGTTCCGCAACACATGGTCGTGGAACGACGGCGAGGAGGAGCAGGGCGACCGCAGGCCAAGCCTGCGCCGCGTTGCGCAGAACCGCATCGATGCGGATCACGCCACCCTGGGCAGGTTCACGCTCCGGATCGACGACGTCGACGGTGCGGCGCCGGAGCTGCTGTTCACGGAAAACAACACGAACGCTCGTCGGCTCTGGGGCGCCGAGAACGAGTCTGACCATGTCAAGGACGGGTTCCACGAGCGCGTCATCCACGCGCGTGAAGATGCAGTCAACGAGGATGGAGTGGGCACAAAGGGCGCGGCCTGGTTCCGTCTCGCCGTCGATGGAGGGGCGTCCATCACGCTCCGCTTGCGGCTCACCCGGGATGGGGGTGAGCTTGCGGACGCGTTCGGGGAGTCGTTCGAGAAGACATTCGCGGATAGACAGCGCGAGTGCCGGGAACACCTGAGGGCGTCGCTGCACGCCGCGCTCCCGCCGGAACACCGGGAGATCGCCACACAGGCGAACGCGGGCCTGCTCTGGAGCAAGCAGTTCTATCACTACGTGGTCAAGGACTGGCTGCGCGGAGACCGACTCCAGCCGGCGCCTCCGCGGGATCGTCGGCGCGGGCGAAACGCAGAGTGGACACACCTCTTCAACCGCGACGTGATCTCGATGCCGGACACGTGGGAATACCCGTGGTACGCCGCATGGGACTTGGCCTTCCACATGCTTCCGATGTCGCGCGTCGACCCGCACTTTGCCAAGGAACAGCTGATCCTGATGCTCCGCGAGTGGTACATGCACCCGAACGGCCAGATCCCGGCGTACGAATTCGCGCTGGGGGACGTCAACCCGCCGGTCCACGCGTGGGCATGCTGGCGCGTCTACAAGATGACGGGCAAACGCGGGCAACGAGACCGCCTGTTCCTGGCTCGTGTCTTCCAGAAGCTCATGCTCAATTTCACCTGGTGGGTGAACCGCAAGGACCCCGATGGACGAAACCTCTTCGCGGGCGGTTTCCTCGGCCTCGACAACATCGGCGTCTTCGATCGCTCCAAACCGTTGCCCATGGGGCATGCCCTGGAGCAGGCCGACGGCACCGCATGGATGGCCTTCTACTGCGGCGCCATGCTCTCGATGGCGCTCGAGCTCGCCCGCGAGGACCCCGCTTACGAAGATGTTGCGTCCAAGTTCTTCGAGCATTTCGTCGCGATCACGGATGCGATCAACACAGCCGGTGGGGCCGGGCTCTGGGATGAGCAGGACGGGTTCTATTACGACCGCCTTCTCATGAACGAGCACACCGAGCCGCTCCGCGTGCGATCACTTGTGGGCATCGTGCCGATGCTGGCCGTGGAGGTGCTCGAGAACGACGTCATCGACCGTCTCCCGGGCTTCAAGAAGCGGATGCAGTGGTTCCTGGACCATCGGCAGGATCTCCCGTGGCACTCGACATGCGCGTGCGCGCACGCGGGCGACCCGAACATGGAGACAGGGAGCGGGATGCGGCTGCTCGCGATTCCGACGCGCGACCGGCTCGAGCGTCTGCTGCAACTCTTGCTCGACGAGAACGAGTTCCTTTCCCCCTACGGCATCCGCTCGATCTCTCGTTACCACGAGCAGAACCCCTACGTCATTCATCTCAACGGCACGGACCACCGTGTCGAATACACACCCGGAGAGTCCACCACGGGCATCTTCGGGGGCAACTCCAACTGGCGCGGCCCGATCTGGTTCCCGCTCAACTTTCTCATCATCGAGGCGCTCGAGCGATACGACCATTTCTACGGCGACACGCTCACCGTGGAGTGCCCGGCACGCTCAGGGAAGCGCGTACGACTCTCCGAAGCCGCGAGCGAGATACGCCGACGACTCATCCGGCTCTTCACGGCCCACGAGCACGGTCATCGCCCGTGCCTTACCGATGACCGCGCCTTCGCTCAAAACCCGCGCTGGAAGGACCTGGTGCTGTTCCACGAGCATTTCCACCCGGAGACGGGGCGCGGGCTCGGAGCGTCACACCAGACGGGTTGGACTGCGCTGATCACGCTTCTGCTCGAAGCGGAGGCCATGAACGGCGACCGCCGCCGAAGCTAATGCCTCCGCGAGATCAGCGACCGGCGGCACGCATCTCCGTGGTGTGTGGGACGTGGTCGCGTTCCGAATCGAGTGGCATCTCACACTCGACATCACACCAGGAGACACAGAATCGTGAAGAGACGGACGATCATTCCAATCATTGCCGCAGTTGCTCTCATCGCGGCTCCAGCGTGGGCAGATCATGCGCCTGAGCCCGCCGTCGCACTGGTCAGCGTGGATGACACGGGACTCGCGATCGGCGGGTACGACCCGGTCGCGTACTTCACGCTCGGACGAGCGCAGAAAGGAAATCCGCGATTCGTCTCGGCTTACCGCGGCGCCGTGTATCACTTCGCGTCACAGGAGCACCTCGAGCTGTTCGCAGCGGACCCGGAGAAGTATGTGCCGCAGTTCGGCGGGCACTGCGCGTACGCGGCCTCGATCAACAGACTCGCGTCCGCCGATCCGACGCGATGGGAGATCGTGGATTCGAGACTGCTCCTCCAGAAGAACCGGAGGGCATGGGATCTCTGGCATGAAATGCCCACGCAGTGCCTCGCGAACGCGGACGCGAGTTGGCCCTCACTCGTCTCCGCGCACGCAAAGCCGATCAAGAGGCTCGTGAGCGTGGACGGCGAGGGTCTTGCGATCGAGGGTTACGACCCTGTCGCGTACTTCACGGACGGGAAGGCAGTAAAGGGCGCCGCGCCGTTCACGGCGACGCACGACGGCGCCACGTACAGGTTCGTCTCCCCCGAGCACAAGGCCATGTTCGAGTCATCTCCGGAGGCGTACACACCGCTGTTCGGCGGATACTGCGGTTACGCGGCCTCGATCAACAGAGTCTCGACGGCGGACCCCACGATCTGGCAGATCGTGAGCGGACGGCTCGTTCTGCAGAACTCACAGAAGGCGTACCGCCTCTTCAACGAGGATGTCCAGATCAGTTACAACAAAGCGAGTCAGCACTGGCCGCATCTGATTCATGCAAAGGGCAAGTGAAGGTATGGGTCGGGGTGGCGGCACGCGCGCTCACGCAGCCCAGCGATCGCGCGGCGTGGCGCTCTTCTGCAGCTCCATCCAGCCGAGCGCGCTCTCCCCGCGCATCGGCTTCGCGAAGAAGAACCCCTGCACCTGATCGCAGTCCAGGGCGATCACCGTCGCGAGCTGCTCCTCGTTCTCCACACCTTCCGCAACCACGCTCATCCGCAGGTTCCGCGCAAGGGTGACCACCGCATGGATGATCGCTGGCATATCCCCGGTGCGCCCCGCCTGGACCACAAACGAACGATCCAGCTTCAGGCCCGCGAGCGGCAGCTGCTTGAGGCAGCTGAGCGACGAATACCCGGTGCCGAAGTCGTCCATGTACGCATCAACACCGAGCGTCTTGAGACGACGGAGCACCGACACCGATGAGTCAAGATCGTCCATGACGGCGCTCTCCGTCACCTCGATCAGCAACGATCCGCGGCGCAGGCTGCGGACATTGAGCGATGAAACGATCAGGTCAGGCAGCCCCGGATCGACCAGCTGGCGCGTGGAGATGTTCACGCTCACCGATACGTCCTCGAACGCCGAGCTGCGGGACCTCCACAGCGCGAGCTGCTCGCACGCCTGCCGCACGACCCACTCCCCGATCCCCACGATCTGCCCCGTCTCTTCCGCGATCGGCACGAACCGGTCAGGGCTCACCAGCCCCAGGCGGGGGTGCTTCCAGCGAAGCAGCGCTTCCATCGCGAGCACGCGCGCGGACGAGGCACAAAGAATCGGCTGATACTCGAGGTACAGCTCGTTCCGCGACACCGCGTGGCGGAGGTCCGTCTCGAGCGCGAGCTTCGCGATCACCCGCTCGCGCATCGACGCATCGAACACCGCGACCCGCGCGCGACCACCCGCCTTCGCGCAGTACATCGCCGTGTCCGCGTCGCGCAGGATCTCGTCAGGCGCCGAGCCCGAGGCGCGGCTCGTCGCGATCCCGATGCTCGCCGTCGAGAACACCTCCATCTCATGGATCCGAAACGCTGATGAGAACGCGTTCTGCAGGGCGCGAGCCACCTCCTCGGCCGCCGACGCTTCCTTGCAGTTCTCCAGCAGCACCACGAACTCATCACCCCCCATCCGCGCGACCGAGAACGGCGAGCCCTTCAGCGTCGTCTCACTCGCGCGACGCATCGTCGCCGTGAGCCGCTGCGCGATCTCCACGAGCAGCTGATCGCCCGCCGCGTGACCCATGCTGTCGTTCACGTACTTGAAACGGTCAAAGTCCAGGAACAGCACCGTGTAGGGCGTCCCCGAGCGCATCAAGCGCTCGATGCTCGCGCACAGCAGCGTGCGGTTGGGCAGCCCGGTGAGGCGGTCGTAGTACGCTCCGCGGCGCAGCTCCTCCTCGGTCATCTTCTGTCTCGAGATGTCCGTCAGCGAGCCGGAGAGCCTCGTCGTGCCGCGCTCTCCGCGCACCGCAGCCCCGCGGCAGAGCACCCACGTGTACACGTCGTCCGCGCCGAGCACTCTGTGCTCGTGCTCCAGGTGTGTCGTGCCGCCCTCGACGTGCGCGCGAACCGCGTCCTCAAACCCCTCTCGATCGAACGGATGAACACGCTCGAACCACGTCTGCATCGTGGCCGGCTTGTCCGTCGGCGCGCTGCTCCGCCCCATGATCGCCCACCACCGCTTCGAGAAGTACACCTCCCCCGTCTCGATATTCCAGTCCCACAGCCCGTCGTTCGATCCCTGTGCAGCCAGCGCGAACCGCTCCTCACTGCACCGAAGCTCAGACGTGCGCTGCTCGACCTGCCGCTCCATCGAGCTCAGCGTCAACTCCGCCTCGCGCGTCCGCAGCCACTTCTCGGACAGCGCGGCCGAGAGCTGCTCCACCTCCGCGCTGTCGAACGGCTTCTTGAGAATCAGCAGCTGATGCGTCATGCCCAGCCGTCGGGTCATCTCGTCGCGCGGGTGTTCCGAGTACGCGGTGCAGATCACCACCTGTATACGTGGGTCCACGCGCCAGATGCGCTCGATCGTCTCAAGCCCGTCCCACCCCGGCGGCATCCGCATATCCACGAACGCCAGCATGAAGGGCCGCTCCTCGCGCATCGATTCCTCGACGCGCGCCAGCGCCTCCTCCCCCTGGTGCGCCGAGATCAACTCGTAGCGCAGCCCCGTCGAGGTGTCGTCCGACGACGTGCCGAACATCTCGGCCTCGAGCTCGCGCAGGCTCGCGGGCGCCCCGTCACGCTCGAGCACCTTGCGAAAGTCCTCGTGGATGGCCGGGTTGTCGTCCACGATGAGGATCCGTCGAATGTCGCTCATGCAGCAGCCCCCAAACTCGCGCCCGCCGGAATCTCAAGCGTGAACGTCGCGCCACGCCCCTTGCCCTCGCTCCTCACGCGCAGAGTCCCTCCCATCCCCTTCGCAGCCAGCGCCGCGATGTGCAGCCCGAAGCCGTGCCCGTCCTTGCGCGTCGTGAAGCCGTGCGAGAAGATTCTCGTCATCGTGTCGGGCTCGATCCCGACGCCGGTGTCCTGAACGTCGACCCGAATCCACTCGCCGTCGCTCGTCACCGACGTCCGCAGCGTGAGCACGCGCTCCTGCGCCGGCCGGTGCGCCATGGCATGGTTCGCGTTCGTCAGCAGGTTTACCAATATCTGCAGCACCTGGTGCCGCTCCACCACGGCCGACGGGATCTCCCCGAACTCGCGCACCACGTCCACGCTGTGCCGCGCGAACGAGGCGCTCACGAGCCGCAGCGCTTCCTCGATCAGCAACGTCAGGTCTTCCCGCTCACGCAGGCCCGACAGACGCGCCGACGCCTGCTGTGCGCTCACCACTTCCTTGATGTGCTCCACACTCTTGATGAGCGAGTCGATCTCTCTTGACACAGCCATGTGATCCTCGTGCAACGCCTCGGCCAAAGCCGTCAGGTACTCCGGCAGCCTCCGACCAGCAGGATCGTCACGCACGAACGCCACCAGATCATCAGCGCGCGCGGTCAGCAACGCGGAGATCCGCTCCAGACCGCTCAGGCTTGTCCGCTGCATCCGATCCGCCGCCATCGACGCCGACACATTCACGCTGTTGAGCACGTTGCCCACATTGTGCAGCACGCCCGATGCCACCTCGGCCATGCCCGCCTGCCGGCTCACGTCCACGAGCTGGCGGTGCAACTCCTCCCGCTCGCGCTCGTGCCGCCGACGCTCGCTGATGTCGCGCAGCGTGATCACCAGCCCGGATCGCTCGCCCACGAGCGGGAGCCGCTGATGCACGATGTACGCCGATTCATCCCCGTTCACGATCAGCCGCTCACCCTCACCCTCCGTCGGCGTGCGCGCCGTAAGCGCCTCCGCGAGCGTCAGGCCCTGGCTGTCCACCGCGCTCACCAGGTCCTGCAGCCGTCGCCCGCGCGCCTCAGCCGCGCTCGCGAGACCAAGCAACCGCACCCCCTCAGGATTGATGAACTGCACCACCCCCTGCTCATCCACCGCGCAGACACCCTCGGCAAGCGAGTACGTCACCGTCGTGATCGTGTCGTGCTCCGCGCGCAGCTTCGCGTTCAGTTCCTGCATCTCGGCGGACGACAGCGCGAGCGACCGCTCCAGCAGATACCGATCCTGGTCGGCCTGCGTGTACGCGCGCGAAACAGCGGTCAGCACCCGAGACCAGCCATCCTGGTCGGGCGGCGCGTCGGGGCGGACCCCCGCGTGCTTCAGCTGCCTCTCCAACACCGCGTGCAATCATGCCTCCTCGATCGTGGTCAGCGTCATCGTCTGGTTGTGCAGATCGCAAGCCCCGCTCGCGTACGGCGACAGCTCCCCGTACGAGTAGAACCCCACCTGCTGCGTGCCCTCCGAGAGCACGTCGAGCGTTCGCTCCAGCTCCTCCGACGCGCGCTCACCCAGGACCAACCTGCGGCCGACGCAGCTGATCGCGATAGCCAGCCCGCTTCCCTCGCCGTGCGTGGCTCTCGTCATCATCGCAGAGTCCGCCGCGCCCTCGATCAGCCGATCGAAGTTCGCGCGCATCAACTGCGCCAGATGCCCCTCGGGCACGTCCCCGGCGAACGTCATGCTCTGCGCATCCTCGTCCACCGACAGCACCGTGCGCACCAGCCGCTTCTCATCGCTCGGGCCCGACCGCAGCGCCAGCGGGAACAGCAACGCGCTCGCCGGCAGATCCGCCGCCCGTTCACCCAGATAGTTCTTGTACAGCGCGAGCGCCGGCTTCCCATCCAGCTCGAACAGCACGTTCCCTTCCGAGCGAGTGACGCGACGCTCCGGACCGAACACGTCCCATCCCCCTTTGGACCCGTGCCCGATCCGCACACGATCCCCGTACAAGCCCACAGCCGTCACCACGCGACTCTCCGGGCGGCCATCACGCAACGCCCACGTCCGCTCGAACGACGCGCTGTCGCCGGCAAGCCCGCCCGTCACAATCACGCCCGGCGGCAGCGTCTCATTCAGACCGCCTACCAGCTCGGTCCCGTTCACGTGCAGACCGTCCGACAGCACGAGCACGCCGCGCAGCCCCGGCTCGTCCAGCTGTCGAGCCAGCGCGCGACCCGAATCACGACTCGCGCCGGACGAACGAACCGGCGCCCACACCGTCTTCAGCCGCGTGTGCCTGAATCGCATCACTGCCAACACAATGCTGTCGTCGTGCAGCCTCGGCCCAAGGATCTCACCAGCGGTCGAGCACCCGAGCAGGTGCGAGTTGCGGTACATACGCGTCAACTCGTCCCAGCGCGCGTGATCGTCGAAGTACCCCGATCCCGCGAACGCCAACACCAACGTGCGCTCCGAATCCAGATCCGGGAGCGGGTCGCGCCAGCCCCCGGTGCGCGTGTACAGCGTCGTGGCGATCTCTGACCCGGTCGCGGTGCTCATCTGATCTCCTGCAAGTCAGTCAAAACGCAGCGTCGGAACTCCTTTGAGCATCGGTTCGGCCCGCTCGTCCCTTTCGCGCGGCCTCCGCACACGCGCTGTTTCACCCCGCGCGATGACATGCCCACACCCTACTCCGGGGCATCGATGCCGCAGGAGACACGCTCAGACGCGCACGCCCGAGAATCCACGTCGCCTCAGCGCCGCGCGCACAGAGCCGCACGCCGACATCCCCACACCCCAACACAGCAACGCCGATCCGCGCAGTTCTCCCCCGACTCACACTCCCCAGGACACGTACTTCACCTGCGTGTACTCATCCATAACCCACTTCCCGCCCTCACGACCGAACCCCGACTGCTTCACCCCGCCGAACGGCGCCTGCGCCGTCGACGGCGCCGCGTCGTTCGCCCCAACAATCCCGTACTCCAGTGCCTCGGCCACGCGCACCACCCGCGACGCATCGCGCGTGAAGAAGTACGCAGCAAGCCCGTACTCCGATTCGTTCGCCCAACGCACTGCCTCAGCTTCTTCCCGGAACGAACGCACCGGCGCCACCGGCCCGAACGTCTCCTCACGCAGCATCAGCGCGCCCTCCGGACACCCATCCACAACCGTCGGTGCATAGAACCGATCCGCAAGCCCGTCGATACGCACACGCTCGCCACCACACAGCACCTTCCCGCCGCGCTCCACGGCGTCCCGCACGTGCCGCTCCACCTTCTCCACGGCCTCGTCGTTGATCAACGGACCGACACCCACCCCCTCCTCCGTTCCGCGACCCACGCGCGCGCCCCGCATCGCCTCAACAAGCCCCCCGACAAACCGATCATGCACATGCTCGTGGACGTAGAAGCGATTCGCACAGATGCACGTCTGCCCCGCGTTCCGCAGCTTGCACGCCACCGCCGTCTCGATCGCCGCATCCATGTCCGCGTCGTCGAACACGATGAACGGCGCGTGCCCGCCCAGCTCCATCGACAGACGATGCAACCGGTCCGCGGAGCCGCGCATCAGCACCCTTCCCACCTCCGTCGATCCCGTGAACGACACCTTCCGCACCCGCGCATCCGACAGCAGCGCGCCCCCGATCTCTTTGGCGTCCCCCGTCACGATGTTGATCACCCCCCCAGGAACCCCAGCCTCCAACGCCAGCTCCCCCAACGCGATCGCCGAGAGCGGCGTTGCCTCCGCCGGCTTCACCACAACCGTGCATCCCGCCGCGAGCGCAGGACCCACCTTCCGTGTGATCATCGCCGCAGGAAAGTTCCAAGGCGTGATCACGGCGCACACACCCACCGGCTGCCGCAGGACGAGGATGCGCTTCGACCGTGCGTTCGACGGCACGATCTCCCCGTACACCCTCTTTGCCTCCTCACTCGCCCACTCCACGAACGACGCCGCATACCGGATCTCACCCCGCGCCTCAGCCAGCGGCTTGCCCTGCTCCGACGTCATGAGCGCCGCCAACCGCTCGATGTCCCGCAGGATCAGCCCGTGCCACCGACGCAACACCTCCCCTCGCTCCGCCCCCGTCCGTGCGCGCCACTCCATAAACGCGTCGTGCGCGGCGCCCACGCCACGCCCCGTCTCCTCCGCACCAACGCTCGGCACGCGCGCGATCACCTCGTCCGTCGCCGGATCGCGCACGTCGATCTCCGCGCCGTTCTCAGCACGCACCCACACGCCACCGATCAGATTCTGCGTCTGCACCCCGGCCTCCTCCGACCCACCGGCCAGACTCATCCTGAAAAGCGGAGAGGGGGGGATTCGAACCCCCGATACGGATTTTGGTCCGTATAACGGTTTAGCAAACCGTCGCCTTCAGCCTCTCGGCCACCTCTCCAATCCGCGTTCCGTCCTCGACACGCCCCCCGACCACGCATCGACCCGAATCGTCCCCCTCACCCCCTCCCCTGTCAACCACCACCACAACCTCCTTACCCCAACCCCACGCTCCCCACGACCGCGTGTTCTGCCCCGCTTGGACGCAGCACGCTCCGCACCACCTTCACCTCGCGCACCGCAAACCCCTCCACCTCCACCTCCCGATCCACACGCTCAACCTGCGCCCCCTCACGGAACCGGCACAACGTCAGGTGCGGCAGAAACCGGTCCCCCTTCTCCCTCCTCGCCTTTCTCGCCAGCCTCGACGCCAACCGACGCTGCAACTCCAGCAGTGGGGGTGGACCGTCCGTCTCCAACGCCATCAGCCTCGCCCCGCCCCGCTCCGGCAACGTGATCAAGCGCCTCGGTTGCAACACAAACCCCTCAATGCCCCCCGCCGCCCGCCGCACCGTCTCCACCACCTCCTCCACCTTCCCGCTCGGCGTGTCACCCACGAACTGCAGCGTCATGTGCACCTGCTCGCTCGGCGTCACCCGATGCTCTCCCAACTCCACCTCATCCAACAACCCCAGCATCGCGCGCGCAACCTCGCTCGCCGGATACACCGCCACAAACAGCCGCAGCAACACAGGCCCACGCCCTCGCATCCCCACATCTTCCCCCCAACTCCCACGCTCCGCGACCCCGCAGTGCGCGCAGAAAAAACCGGCCTCCGCATGCATACGCGGCCGCCGGTTCGGCACGGAGTCCGATGAAGCGCTCCTACACGAGCGCGAAACCCTTCTCAGCCGTGAGTTCAGTCAGCCCCACCCGGCGCATCGTCCCGGTTCGAGTCCAGCATCTTCCGCAGATACGTGTTCTCGCGACGCGTCGCCTCGAGATCAAACACCAGGTACTTCACCGACAAACGCAGGTGATCCAGCGAATCCTGCAGATCCCCGATGATCGCCCGCATCCGCTCGTGGCGATCCTTCGTCTCCTGCGCCAACTCACGCAGACGACCACGCTCCGACTCAGGCGCCCGTTCGATCTGGGCAAGCAGCTCGCCGAGCTTCTGCTGGAAATCAGTGTCCTTCATGGGATCTCTCTCCTGCCGTGTCTGTCATTGTCACGTCCGGCTCCGTGCCGGCTCGCTGCTCCTCCTTGTGCGAGCCCCGCGCCACACCCGCGCGAAGTCCCGTGCCACACCGCGCACGTCCGCAAAGAGCGCCGCGTATCACGCCTCAACCACGTTCCCGCATTCAACCCCGCCCGAAAACCCCCGCGCCCCTCCCCCCGTCTGCGCAGGCGCGCTGCCTCAACGCATCACCTGCCGTCGACCCTCCGCACCGCGTCGCGCGCAGGCTGCGGCGCCGTGGCCACCACCGCCGCCAACGCCCCAGGGTCCTTCCGGTGCATCTCCCCCACCAGCCGCTTCAGGTGCTGCTCGAGATTCGCCTCGAACCGCTTATAGAAGGCCTCCAGCTCATGCCGGTTGAACTTCGCCAACGGGTCCTTTAACCCCGACTGCGACGCGGCCCAGTCGATCAACGCCCCCCCCGTCCTCCCGAACCGATACAGCCCCAGCGTCGCCTTGAGCCGCTGCTCCAACGACGCAAACGGGTCCGTGGCCGGCTCCGGCAGACGAGTCATCACGTCCTGCACTTCCTTCGCGCCCAGGTCCGCCAGCCAGTCCGTGTTCGCCTTCTCCAGCGCCCCCGCGATCGCCGGCCGATCGTCCGCCTTCTTCAGCCGCGCATGCGCCGTCGACAGGGTCTTTATCCCCGCCCGCTCAAACCGCACCGTCAGCCGTTGGCACGCCTTCCCGTCCTGCACCCCCGCAACCGCCGCCGTCACCGTCCCCTCCCCCCATTCGGGCCGGTCCGCGTGGTACAGCCGATCGCCAAAGTGAAACTGCTCGAAGGACACCGTGATCACAGCCCCGTTTCCCGGGAGAAAACCCAGACAATCCCGTCATGGTCGCCCGCCGGCCCCCTCCGAAAACCCCAGCACGCTTGCCGCACAGGCTCCTCCGATGATACACTCTCCCGCTTCCCCCCGCGAGGAGTTCCGGGGGGGCCGGGCGTTTCTCCGCACACGCCCCTCCTCATCACGCCTGCCGGAGCCTCCCAAGGCAATGATCGAAGCCCTCAAGAGCGACGAGATCGTCACCAAAGTCGGCGGACGCTTCCGCCTCTGCGCCCTCATCCAGCGCCGCGTCGTCCAGCTCATGGAAGGCGCACGACCCCTCGTCGAACGCGACGGCCGTTCCGACCTCGAAGTCGCCGTCGAAGAGATCATGCAGGAACGCATCTCCTTCGAACTCGCGGACCAACCTCTCCTCACCTCCATGAACACCCGCTCCCGCTCCCGCGACGCCGAGCGCGAGTAACTCCCCCACATGCCTCCCTCAGCCTCCACATCCTCCGCCCCACTCGAGGGCGCCAATATCCTCGTCGCCGTCACCGGCGGCATCGCGGCCTACAAAACAGCCACCCTCGTCTCCCGCCTCGCCCAATCCGGCGCCTCCGTCCGCGTCCTCATGACCGACGCCGCAACCCGCTTCATCTCCCCACTCACCTTCCAGGCCCTCTCCGCCCACCCCGTCTACACCTCCCAGTGGGAGCACGCCGAAGCCCACGACCCCCAACACATCAACCTCGCCCGCAACGCACACCTCGCCGTCGTCGCCCCCTGCACCATGGACTGCATGGCCCGCCTCGCTCAAGGCCTCGCCTCCGACGTCGTCACCGTCGTCCTCTCCGCCATCGACCGCAAACGCACCCCCGTCCTCCTCGCCCCCGCCATGAACGACGTCATGTGGGCGCAACCCTCCACACAACGCAACGCCGAAACCCTCCGCAATGACGGCTACACACTCCTCGGCCCAGCCGAGGGCTGGATGGCCTGCCGATCCGTCGGTCCAGGCCGCATGGTCGAGCCCGAAGACATCCTCAGCGCCATCCACACCGCGCTCCGCCCGCGCGCCTGAACGCGCGACCCCCTCTCGCTACCATCGAACGCATGGACGACTCCACACGTCCCGTGCTCCTCGCAGACCTCACCGCCGGTCTCATCTGGCCGAGACTCCTCCGCGCGCTCCCGCTCGCGGCACACCCCTCCCGCATCCTCCTCGCCTCCATCTCCTTCATCTGGCTCATGGCCGCCGGCTCAGCCTTCGACCTCATCGCTGGCCGTCCCATCCACTGGCCCAACCCCGACGCCAACCTCGGCGCCTTCCAGGCCCTTGCCATCTCCGACCGTCAAGCCGAAGCGGCAGGCCTCCCCAAGCCCGACATCTTCGCGCAGGCCCCCACACACGCCTGGTCCCTCCTCGCAACCCTCCTCATCCTCGTCGTCCCCGTCCTCCTCATCATCCACGCCGCACTCGCCCGCTCCGTCGCCTGCGACGTCTCCCAACGCCTCAACCTCTCCTCCGCATCCGCGCTCCGCTTCGCCGCGCGCAAATGGCCCTCCATCCTCGCCGCCTGGTTCGGCCCCGTCCTCCTCACACTCTTCCTCATCCTCATCCTCCTCATCGCCGGCCTCCTCTTCCGCGTCCCCATCCTCGACGTCCTCGCAGGCGCCTTCTACGGCCTCTACCTCCTCCTCGGCGCCGCCATCGTCCTCCTCACCCTCGGCTTCCTCCTCGCGCAATCCCTCCTCGCGCCCGCCGTCGTCATCGAGAACACCGACGCCATCGACGCCACACAACGCGCATACGCCTACCTCATCTGCCGACCCGGCCGCTTCATCCTCTACACAGCCATCCTCCTCGCGCAAGCCGTCATCAGCGTCCTCGTCGCAACCTTCCTCATCGTCGTCGTCCTCCAATGGACCGGCGCGCTCGCAGGCCACTGGTCCCTCGGCCCCATCCTCTCCCGCCCCGAGCCCTCCGGCACAACAGCCATCGCAGCCGCGCTCGCGCGCATCTGGCAATCACTCTGCTTCGCCCTCCTCGCCGGCTTCGTCCTCTCCTTCTATTCCGCCGCCTCCACCCTTCTCTACCTCGCGCTCCGCCGCATCAACGACGATCAGGACATGGAGGACATCTGGCTCCCCGACCCCAGGCGCGCAGCCGAATGACCCCCATCCCGGTCCCAGGCGCCACTCCCCAGAACCGCGCCATCGCCCTCACCGGCGCCCTCGCAGAAGCCGCAGTCACCCAACTCGCCCTCGCCTCCGCACAAGGCTGGGTACCCCTCTCCGTCCGCCACACCGACCTCCCCTCCCTCATCCTTGAAGCCGCATCCCGCCCCGACGCCGAATTACTCGCCCTCGAACGCCCCATACGCGTCCTTCTCACCACCGACGCACTCCTCGTCTTCACCACCGACCCCCACCTCGCCGATGCTCTCCTACGCGCCCAATCCGCAGACGCGCCGCATGACTGAACGTCCCATCACCATCGCCCACGTCACCCACGAAGCCACCGAAAAGTTCGGCGGCATCGGCACGGTCCTCGAAGGCCTCATCACGGCCCCGGCCTACCAACGCGCCGTCAAACGAACCATCCTCATCTCACCACTCTTCATCAAAGGCCCCGTCCAGAACCCCCTCGAACGCCTCGGCCCCGAAGCCACACGCGTCCTCTACTCCGGACCCGACAACGTCGACGCAGGCGGATGGGGCGAGATCCTCCGACCCATCGAATGGGCCTTCGGCACGCCCATCGTCTACGGCCTGCGCCACCTCCAGGACGACTCACACCACGCCGAAGCCGAAGTCCTCCTCTTCGACGTCACCGCCCCCGAACCCTCACGCCTCGCCGCGCTCAAGTTCCTCCTCTTCGAAAAGTTCGGCCTCGATGCGCAACGCTACGAATCCTCCTGGGACTTCGAGGAATACTGCCGACTCGCAGACCCCGCCTTCCACGCCCTCATCGCGCTCCTCGCGCCCGGCGAGTTCCCCGCGGTCCTCATCTCCCACGAATACATGGGCATGTGCACCGCCCTCCGCGCCGCGGCCGATTCCCCCCGACGATTCCGCACCGTCTTCCACGCCCACGAGTGCTCCACCGCGCGCTCCATCGTCGAGCACCACTCCGGCCACGACCTCGCGTTCTACCAGGCCATGCGCCGCGCACGCGCCAAGGGCCAGCACGTCGAGCAGGTCTTCGGGCCCCAGACCCACAACCCCCGACACGCCCTCATCTCCCTCGCGCCGCGCCTCGACCTCACCCTCGCAGTCGGCGACGCCACAGCCGACGAACTCCGTTTCCTCAACTCCGACTTCGATCGCCACAACCTCGTCGTCTGCTACAACGGCGTGCCCAGCGAACCCCTCACACGCGACCACACCATCGCCTCCCGCGCACTCCTCAACGAGTGGTCACGCCGCGCCCTTGGCTTCACCCCCGACTACTGGCTCACCCACGTCACACGACCCGTCATCTCCAAGGGCATCTGGCGCGACATCCTCGTCCTCACCCACCTCGAACGAGAACTCAAGAAACGCGCCAAGACCGCCGCCTACCTCCTCCTCGCCTGCGGCGCCACGCCCCGCACCGCCAAGCAAGCCGACGCCATGGCCCGTGATCACCGCTGGCCCCTCGACCACCGAGAGGGATACCCCGACCTCGCAGGCCCCGAGATCGGCCTCTGGCACGACTTCCAGAAGTTCAACAACCCCGGTCGCGAAGGCTCCGGCGCCGTCCGCGCCGTCTTCGTGAACCAGTTCGGCTTCACCCCCGACCGCCTCGGCTCAGCCGCCCCCAACGACCTCTCGCTCACACACCTCCGACGCGCCTCCGACGTCGAGTTCGGCCAATCCATCTACGAACCCTTCGGCATCGCGCACCTCGAACCACTCCACGCAGGCGCCATCTGCATCCCCACCACCGTCTGCGGCTGCGTCGGCTACGTGAAGAATGCCTCCGACTCACTGGGCTGGAACGACGACGCCCTCTCCCGCAACGTCATCATCGCCGACTACACCTCCCACGACGTCGACGAACCCCTGGCCATGACCCGCGATCAGCGCGACCGCATCGAGTCCCGAGTGGCCGCCGACGTCGCGCGACGCCTCCTCGACCATCTCCCCACCTCCGAGGAAAACCGCCTCGACCTCCTCGAGCGCGGCCAGGCCCTCGCCTCCCGCATGTCATGGGACCGCGTGGCCGACACCATGTTCCTCCCGGCCCTCCGCAACATCCTCCACTGAGCACGCGTACGAAAAAGGGCCCCTTGCGGAGCCCTTCGTGAATCTCACATGCGCCGCGGAATCAGGCGCCCCCGACCTTCCAACCCACGAACGCCTTGATCGTCGCGCCCTTGGGCAGAAGCTCCTTCACCTTCTTCGTCTGATCCATGATCAGAGGCTGCTCCAGCAGAGCCACCTCCTCGAAGAACTTCCGCATCTTGCCCTCGACCATCTTCTCCGCGATCTCGCGCGGCTTGCCGCTCTCCATCGCCTGCTCGATCGCGAACTTCCGCTCCTTCTCCGCGACCTCAGCCGGAATCTCGTCCGGCGTCACGCCCTGCGGAGGAACCGGGTTCGCCACGATGTGCTGGCAGATCGTCTTCATCGCGTCCTCGGACACGTCCCCCTCCACCTGCAGCAGCGCGCCCTGCTTCTTGTCGTGGTGGATGTACTGCCCGAACTTCGTCCCCGCGCCGCCCGACAGCTTCTTCGCGCGAGCCATCGACACGTTCTCGCTCGTCGAGATCCGCACCGCGTCCACCGCGGCCGTGATCGCCGGCGACGCCGACACGTTCCCGGCAGGCGCCTTCAGCGCCTCCTGCGCCACCTTCTGCGCCATGGCCACGAACTGATCGTTCTTGGCCGTGAAGTCCGTCTCCGCCCGAAGCTCCGCGATGGCCGCGCTCGTCCCGTCCACGGCGATGGCGATGCACCCCTCACCCGCGGCTCGGTCCGTCCGCGTGTCCATCTTCCCCTTCAGCTTCTTCCGCAGGATGTCCTTCGCGGCCTCGATGTCCCCGTTCGCCTCGATGAGCGCCTTCTTGCACTCCATCATCGGCAACCCCGTCTCATTCCGCAGGGCCATCACGTCCTTCGACTTCGGCTCGTAGCTCACGTTCCGTCTCCGACTTCCACGCCCTCACGTCTCGCGCATCGGGCGATGCCAGTTCTTCTGTTCGAGGAAACACCAACTCCCCCGGATCCCTGTCCGTCAATCCCGTCCGAGATGCACGCGCGACGCGGCGCGCGTCACGCTCACTCCGCAGCGGCAGCGGTGTCCCCCGCCGCAGCGCTCGCCGCAGGCTCGTCCGCGCGGAACTGCGAGCGACGCGAGCGACGCTGGCGATCCCCCGCCGGCTCACTCCCGTCCGCCTCCACCGTGTCCTCCGACTTCGCCTTCGTCGAACGAACCTGCTTGCCCTCGTTCACCGCGGAGCACAGCTCGCGCACCACCACGTCGATCGAGCGCATCGAGTCGTCGTTCCCCGGGATCGCGATGTCCGCCAGATCCGGGTCGCCGTCCGTGTCGATCAGGCAGATCGTCGGGATGCCCAGCTTCTTCGCCTCACGGATCGCGTTCATCTCGCGCTTCACGTCGATGATCACCATCGCGCCGGGCAGCTTCTCCATCGTGCGGATGCCGTCCAGGTTCCGCTTGATCTTCTTCATCTCGCGACGAAGCTGCGACTCCATCTTCTTCGAGTACGACGCGAAGTTGTCGTTCGCCTCGATGCTCTCCAGCTCCACGAGCCGCTTCAGCCGAAGACGAATCGTCCGGAAGTTCGTCAGCGTCCCGCCCAGCCAGCGCTCCGTCACGAACGGCATGCCCGCGTCGCGCACGTGCGTCTCCAGCACCTGACGCGCCTGACGCTTCGTCCCCACGAACACGATGTCGCGCCCGTCTCCCACCGACTTCGAAACGAACTTCTTCGCAAGAAGAAGACCCTTCACCGTCTCCTTGATGTCGATGATGTGGATGCCGTTCCGCTTCCCGTAAATGAAGCGCTGCATCTTCGGGTTCCACGAGCCGGTCCGCTGACCGAAGTGAATCCCCGACTCAATCAGATCCTGCACCAGCGAGTTCGCCATCGATCCACGTGCCTTTCTCAGCGAGCCGCGCGAAAGCGAGATCGGTCCCGTCCCTTCCATCCCCTCCCGGGAACAGAAGCCGACGGCGCTCTCCACGCGAGGGTGCCCGCTTCCAGAGAGATGCTGCAACAAAGTCCCACCGCCCGCGCCGGGAACCTCCCGCCGCAAGCCGCCCACGCCCGATCCGACGTGAACCACAACACTCTACCCCCTCCACACCCCCCTCAGCAACATCCCCCCTCCCCCCAAAAGCACCCCGAGCGACGGGCCGATCCCACCGGTCGGCCCGCCGCTCAAAGGTCCGAGGCGTCTACTCTCGACCAGTCCCCTCTACTCCTCAGGAGCCAACCCCAAAATCGCAGGCGTCGCCTCCATCCGCAGCCACCTCGAGCCCTTCCCCCTCGGCTCCAGAGCAAACTGCAGGTGATCCAGATACCGACCCAGCTCCTCCACCGTGAACCGGACCAGCCACTCCACCCGCGCCGACGGGTTGAGCGCACAAATGTGCCTCACCAGCCGCTCACGATGCACCAGGTCCGCCTCTCGCGCCGATTCTGCCGTCGCAACCATCCGATTCCGCCCTCGCGTGCTTGATGGTCCATCGAATCCTGCGCTCCGCGCCCGTTCACCGCTCCGCGTCCGATAGCGACCACATCCATCGGCCTCCCCCCCGCGCAAACCACAACTTATAACCGCCTGAAATCACGCGACTTACGCGCAATTCGCACGCCACAATCGCTCGCCCCCCAGCTCCCCGCCACCCCCACATATAGACAGACCCTCACCCCTCATATCCCCCGTCACCCCCCACTCCGCAATCAAGGCGCCGCTACACTCCCCACCCATGACGACCACCCCAGCCCCCAACCTCGACCACCCCGTCTTCCCCGTCGTCCGCTCCGCCTTCCCCTCCAAGCGCTTCCGCGCCACCGAGCACCAAGGCCAGCCCACCCTCATTGTCGAGCCCTCAGACCTCCACGACGTCCTCTCCTTCCTCAAATCCGACCCCCGCTGCGCCTTCAACTTCCTCTCCGACGTGATCGGCGTCGATTACCTCAACTACCCCGCCCCCACCCTGCGCCGCTTCGCCGTCATCTACAACCTCTGCTCCTACTCCCGCACCGACCGCCTACTCGTCAAAACCTTCCTCGATCCCTCCATCCCAACGGGCGGCATCGACGAAGACCCGGCCCTCTACCTCGACTCCGTCTGTGACCTCTGGCCAGGCGCCGAATGGACCGAACGCGAAGTCTTCGACATGTTCGGCATCCGCTTCCGCAACCACCCCGACCTCCGACGAATCCTCCTCTGGAAGGACTACCCCGCACACCCCCTCCGCAAGGACTACCCCCTCCGCGGACGCGGCGAGCGCGAACGCTACAACGTCGTCGACCGCACCGACGCCTAAGCCCCCAACCTCCGCGCACACTCCACCACAACCCCAACCGCCTCTCCCAACTCCTCCTCCGTCGTCTCGCGCGACAAACTAAACCGCACGCTCCCGTGCGCCACCTCTTCCTCCACCCCCATCGCCAGCAACACCGGCGACGGCTCCAGCGATCCCGACGAGCACGCCGCCCCCGCCGATGCGCACACCCCGCGCTCACTCATCATCAACAACAGCGCCTCGCCCTCCACCCCCCGGAACCCAATATTCGTCGTGTTCCACAACCGCTCCGCCCCCTTCCCATTCACCACCGCGCCCCTCACCCCCTCCAACACCGCGCGCTCAAACCCGTCCCGCATCGCGCGCAACCTCTCCCTCTCCCCTGCATCCCCCAACCACTCCCGCGCCACCCGCGCCGCTTCCCCCATCGCCGCAATCCCCACCACGTTCTCCGTCCCGCCCCTCCTCTCCAATTCCTGCACCCCCACCAGCCGCGCGCGCACCCCCACACCCCTCTTCACCCACAACGCCCCGCACCCCTTCAACCCGTGAAACTTGTGCGCCGACACCGTCAGCAAATCCGCCCCCAACTCCTCCACCCGCGCCGGCATCTTCCCCACCCACTGCGTCCCATCGCAGTGAAACATCACCCCGCGCTCCCGACACACCTCCCCGATCTCCCGCACCGGCTGCACAACGCCCGTCTCGTTGTTCGCCCACTGCACCGACACCACACCCACATCCCCATCAATCACCCCGCGCGCCTGCTCCACATCCACCACCCCGTCCCGCCCCACCTCCAGCCATCGCACCTCCACTCCCTCGCGCTTCTCCATCTCCTCCGCCAACCCTCTCACGGCCTCATGCTCTACCCGCGTCGTCACCACCACCCGCTTCCCGCTCGCACCCACACTCCCCCGCACCGCCAGATCAATCGACTCCGTCCCCCCCGACGTAAACACCACCTCGCGCGCGTGCGCCCCGAGCAACTCCGCAACCGCGCCCCGCGCCAGCTCCACCTCGCGCCGCGCCATCTGCCCCATCCGGTGTACCGACGACGGATTCCCCCAGCTCTCCTCCATCACCCGACGCGCCGCGCGCACCGCCTCCCCACACGCACGCGTCGTCGCGTTGTTGTCCAGGTACACCACAACCCGATGCTACACATGCCGCCCGCCCGCCGACCCCCTTCCATCACTCGGCGCCCTCACCCATGCCCGCGTACCCTCAGCCCGTGCCCACCTCCACGTCCTCACCCCCGGCTCTCCGCGTCGAAGACCTCCACAAGTCCTTCAACGACAAACCCGTCCTCACCGGCGTCTCCTTCCAACTCCTCCGAGGCGAAATCCTCGCCATCGTCGGCGGCTCCGGCTGCGGCAAAACCGTCCTCCTCAACCACATCATCGGACACCTCAAGCCCGACTCCGGCCGCATCCTCGTCGCCGATCACTCCCAACAGGACGCCCCCCTCGTCGACATCAACGCCATCGACGAAGACCACCTCGACCGGCTCCGCACCCACTGGGCCGTCGTCTTCCAGCGCAACGCCCTCTTCTCAGGCTCCGTCTACGACAACATCGCGCTCTGGCTCCGCGAGCACCTCCAGATGCCCGAGCCCCGCATCCGCGAGCGCGCCCGCGCCGCGCTCGACGCCGTCGGCTTCAAGGGCGACGACTCCATCCTCAAAAAAGACCGCGACGAACTCTCCGGCGGCATGGCCAAACGCGTCGCCGTCGCCCGCGCACTCGCGATGGACCCCGTCATGCTCTTCTACGACGAGCCCACAGCCGGCCTCGACCCCGCGCACGCCAAGCAGATCCACAAGCTCATCTGCGACACCCACGCTGCCCCGCGCACCGACGACAAAACACAAACCACCCTCATCATCACCCACGACAAAGACCTGCTCCGCCGGCTCTCACCCCGGATCCTCATGCTCCACGAAGGACGCGTCTACTTCGACGGCTCCTACGAGCACTTCGAGGAATCCGATTCCCCCATCATCCGCCCCTACTTCGAGCTCATGGCCGCGCTCAACCTGCGCGAGCCCGCCCACTAAACCCCCAGCCCCTCAGCCCCCCTTCGTCTCCGAAGGCCGGTGCGGCCCCGTCAGCGGCATGTCCTTCACCCCCAGCATCAACCGCTCGATCACGTCCCGCACGTGCAGCCCGCGCTCGTCCCGCGCGTGCCCCGGAATCCGCAGCGGCGCCAGCACCCCGTACCCCAACCCAAGATGAATCAACATCCACGCCGTGATCGCCGGCGTGAAGCTCTTCCCCACCACCCCCGAAGCCTGCGCCTTCTCCACCTCGGCCGTCAAAAACGCGTGCAGGTTCGCGATGTGATTCTGCAGCGCCTTGAGCACCTCATCATCATCGATGTTCGTCAGCGCCTGCACGATCACCCGATACAGCCCCCGACCCCCCTCCATCACCATCGGGTTCGCCCCGATCAACCGGCGAAGACGCTCAGCCGGCGTCCCCGCGTCCGCCAGATGCCTCTCCCACCGCGCGATCGTCTCCTGCCCCGCCTGCTCGATCAGCGCCACGAACAAGTCGCGCTTCGACTGAAAGTGCCGGTAGATGATCGGCTCCGTCACCCCCGCCGCCTTCGCCAACTCCGCCGTCGTCGCCCCCGCATACCCCTTGTCCGCGAACAACCGCGCCGCCACCTCCAGCAACTGCTCGCGACGCTTCTCTGCGGGCAGCCGACTCATCTCAACGCCTCTCCTCGCTCAGCATCCCTCGTTCGCTCCCCGCAAGCCACATGCAGGTAAGTCTACACTTACATTCGACCTCGGCCAGCCTCCGCTTCACTCCCTTCCCCCTTTCCACAATCCCCACACCCACACTTCCGCGCCACCGGGTCCCACCCGCTCCCACCCCACGGATGGCACCGCAACACCCACCGCGCCCCCATCCCCCCACCACGCAACGCCCCATGCTCCTGGTGCGCCACGATCGCATACGCACTGCACG
>JBFXJP010000009.1:0-125181 GCA_050174775.1 Phycisphaerales bacterium | reverse complement strand
GGGAGTTGCGGCGTGAATCGTTGAGATTGCGGTGCTGGGGGCGAGCCCCCTGCAACCCCCGGGAAGACAGAAGGAAGTGAAGTCACTGGTAGTCGAGGATCAATAGATGCAAGGTTCGATAGCGATGCGGGAGCCCTCTCCCTGCCCTCTCCCATTCGTTCAGAGCGACGAATGGGAGAGGTGGCGTGATCGGTGGTCGCTGAGCGTGACCGGGCAGAGTTGGTATGCGGTGGTTGTTGGCCGCGAGGTTGCCCTCGCGGCTCTGAAGGAGTTGAGGAAAGGGCTCGGGAAAGCGGGTCGGCACTACCGTCGCTGATTCGTAGAACGCGCGGCGTTTCGCTACTGCCGTCGATGCTGCGTGATCGCCACGACATGGCCCTTTGATCCGTCGATACCCATAGCCCAATACTCCAAGTGGCCTACGTGCCACTTGGCGCTGTAGGTCCTTTCCACTGTGCCCACGTACCGCAGATAGTCCCCCGTCCGAAAGCTGGGCTTCGCAGATTCGAGGGTCCATAGATCCGGGCGTGATCGGGAATCTCCGTCCTCGGAAGGCAGCATAAAGGCGGAGCGAGATCTCAACTCCCATCGTGCGAACTCGTCGGTGCTGCCGGTACGCGGCCACTCGTCGGCGTATGACACGACGCGAGCGTCGGCGGGCAACGAAAGCCCTGACTTTGCCAGCAGCATCACCTTCGCTCGCGCGAATGTTTTGGCACGGTGGTTTGCCACAACGACGCCGATGATCAGCGCGATCGTGGCAAGCACCGCGAGCGCACCGAGCCATCGCATCAATCGTGACTTTCGTCGGCGTTGCCTTGGTTGAATGATGGTGTGCATGCTGTCGTTCTCTCGTGGCTGACAACGCGCAAGGATTCGGGTGAAGCGTACGTTTGTGACGGTCGATTGCGGGGAATGCTTCGGAGTTGCGGGCGCTGGGTTGCAGGCCGAACCCCCTGCAACCCCCTGAAAGGCATTGAGGATTTGGAGTCACGGGTTCGTCGTCGTTACTTGATGCGAGATGAAAAAGCGATGCGGGAGCCCTCTCCCTGCCCTCTCCCATTCGTCTAGGCAGACGAATGGGAGAGGTGGCACGGATGCCGGTCGAGGAGCGGGGCGGGGCGGGGTTGGTGGGCGGGAGGAAAGAAGAGGCCGACGGGACGCCCGACGCATCGAAACACGTGACGAGAACAGCCCTCCACCTGTCGCTGCGCGACATCCTCCTCCACGCTCGCTTCTGTCGAAGCGAGCGGGAGGAGGGGTTGTCACTGGTCGTTGTGAGCAGATCACGGAGAAGGCGAAGGATGGTTGCCCCCTCACCCGGTTCACGCCCCCTGACGGGTGCGTGAACCGCCCTCCCCCGCGGGGGGGGAGGGGTCGGGTGCGGAGCCGCGCGGGCGGGAGGGGCTCGTCGTTCAGGGGGTATGCTCTCGCCCCATGTTGCTGAGCCTGAAGTGGTTGAACTCGATGTTGAGGCCGGGGAACCTGACTGCTGAGGAGGCGGACCGGGTGCTCACGGGCGCGGGGTTTCCGATTGAGTCGAGGGAGGACGTCGCGGGCGGGGATGTTCGGCTCGACATGGAGGTGACGTCGAACCGTGGGGACATGCTGTGTCATGCGGGGGCGGCGCGGGAGATCGCGGCGGCGACGGGGCGGGAGTTCATGGGCCCGAGCGTGCCCCCGGAGTTGTTGCAGGAGAAGGAGGGCGCGGGTGGGGGCGAATCGGCGCGCGGTGTGACGTCGGTGGAGAATCGCGCGAAGGAAGCGTGTCCGTTGTTCACGGCGCGGGTGATTCGTGGGGTGCGGGTGGGGCCGAGCCCGGCGTGGCTGGCGCAGCGGCTGGAGGCTGTGGGGCAGAGGCCGATCAACAACGTGGTGGATGCGTCGAACTACGTGCTGTTCGAGCTGGGGCATCCGACGCACGCGTTCGACATGGCGAAGCTGTCGAACGGGGGGCGGAAGATCGTGGTGCGGTGGGCGGAGGAGGGGGAGCGGCTGGTGACGCTGGATGAGAAGGAGAGGAAGCTGAAGGGGGATGAGTTGGTGGTGGCGGATGAGGAGCGGGCCGTGGGGCTTGCGGGGGTGATGGGCGGGCTGGAGACGAGCGTGACGGAGGGGACGCGGGACGTGCTTTTGGAGGCGGCGACGTGGGACCCGGCGACGGTGCGGCGCGCATCGAGGCGGCATCAGTTGCGGTCGGATGCGTCACACCGGTACGAGCGGTACGTGGATGCGCGGATGACGGCGTTCGCGAGCGCGCGGCTGGCGGGGCTGATCGCGGAGCTGACGGGTGGGAAGGTGCTCGCGGGGTGCGCACAGGACGGGGTGGAGTTGAAGCAGCGCACGGTGGTGTCGATGCGGCCGCAGCGGGCGCGGGCGTTGTTGGGGATGGAGATTTCGGACGGGGTGATGGCGAGGATGCTGGCGGGGTTCGGCATTGAGTCGACGGTGAAGGGGGATGCGCTGGAGTGTGTGATTCCGGCGGACCGGCCGGATTTGACGCGCGAGGTGGATCTGATTGAGGAGGTGGGGCGAGCGCGGGGGCTGGATGACATTGAGGTGCGCGGGAGTTTGCGGGTGGACATCAAGCCGCCGCAGGAGCGGGAGCGGGCGGTGCGTGAGGTTGCGGGGGCGTTGACGGCGCGGGGGTTCTACGAGACGGTGACGTTCTCGTTTTTGTCGCGCGAGGAGGCGGGGCTGTGGCTGCCGCAGGGGATGAAGGTTCTGGCGGTGGATGAGGAGAGACGGAAGGGCGAGCCGGCGTTGCGGCCGAGCGTCGCGCCGTCGCTCTTGAAGTGCGCGATGGACAACCGGCATGCGCAGAACCATCCGGAGGGTGGGATTCGGTTGTTCGAGATGGGGGCGGTGTTCGCGGAGGGGGAGAAGGGGGAGACGGTTGAGCGGAGGAACGTGGCGATCCTGGCGGAGGGGGAGCGGGGTGATGCGCAGGGTGCGCTGCGCGTGGTGAGGGGGGCGATCGAGGGTGTGGTGCGCGCGATGAAGGGTGGGGAGGCGTTGGTGGAGGTGGAGAGCGCGGGGTCGTGGTGCGAGGCGCTGGACGGGCGCGCGTGCGGGAGTGTGAAGGTGGAGGGGGAGCGGATCGGGTATGTGGCGCTGGTGTCGGAGAAGACGCGGGCGCGGTTTGATCTGGAGCATCCGGTGGCCGTGGCTGAGATCGGGCTGGATGCGGTGGTGGGGATGTATCCGCCGAGGGTGCGGGCGGAGGGGCTTGCGAGTTATCCGCCGGTGGAGCGGGACGTGTCGCTGGTGGTGGATGAGGGGGTGGCGTGGGCGCGGATTGAGGAGGAGGTTCGGGGGGCGCGGCTGGAGCGGCTGGAGGACGTGTCGTTCGTGGGGACGTATCGGGGGAAGCAGCTTGGGAGCGGGAAGAAGTCGGTGACGCTGCGGCTGGTGTTCCGGGATCGTGGGCGGACGCTCAGGCGCGAAGAGGTGGACGGGCAGGTGGATGCGATGGTTGCGCGGTGTGGGAAGCGGCTCGGCGCGGAACGTCGGGCGTAGGCGAACCGGGACGGGGGAGGGTGAGTAGATGTGGGTGAGGCGCCTCATGTGGCCCGCGCGGCGGGCTGAGACACACAATGTTGTGTGTCGTGGGGGGTTTCGTGGAGGAAGAGAAGTGACGATGGAGAGGTCGCGGCGTTCGCGGCCGCTATGATCGTGCTTGTCGAAGGCCCGGAGCGCGGGCAGCACGCGGTTTGCAAGAGGGAGCGCAGCATGACGACGATGAACACCGGACGGCCTGCGGTATCGACGAATCCGGCGCCTGCGGCGACGGACCGTCCCTTCGTGTGGATCGACGGGGAGATGCTGCCCAAGTCGCAGGCCAAGGTGTCGGTGTTCGATCACGGGCTGCTGTACGGGGACGGGTGTTTCGAGGGGATCCGGATCTACCAGGGGAAGATCTTCAAGTGCGCATCGCACCTGGAGCGGATCTATCGGAACTGCGAGCGGTTGCGGATCGAGGTCCCGATGACGCGGGACGCGATGACGAAGATGATGCGCGAGTGCATCGAGGCGAACGGGATCGGCGACGGGTACATCCGGCTGCTGGTGACGCGCGGGGTGGGGACGCTGGGGTTGAACCCGTTCAAGTGCCCGAAGGCGTCGGTGATCTGCATTGCGGATCAGATTGCGCTATACCCGCCGGAGATGTACCGGGACGGGATGAAGGTGGTGGTGGCGAAGCGGCCGCGTACGCCGACGGCGTGCCTTGATCCGTCGCTGAAGTCGCTGAACTACCTGAACAACATCCTGGCGAAGGTGGAGGCGATCGACGCGGGGTGTCTCGAGGCGATCATGCTGTCGACGGACGGGTTTGTGGGGGAGTGCACGGGCGACAACCTGTTCATCGTGAAGGGCGGGAAGGTGTACACGAGCCCGCTGGACGTGGGGATGCTGGACGGGATCACGCGGGCGTTCGTGATGACGGAGCTGTGCCGGAAGGCTGGCGTGGCGATCGAGGAGAAGCGTCTGCGGATTGAGGATGTGAAGGGGGCGGAGGAGATCTTCCTGACGGGGACAGCGGCCGAGATTATCGCGGTGACGCAGGTGGATGACGTGAAGATCGGGACGGGGAAGGAGGGGGCGGTGACGGCGAAGCTGCGTGGCGCGTTCAAGGACGTGGTGTCGAAGAACGTGCCGGAGAACTGATCTCCGGGAGCGTGAAGCTGGTTTGATCGTCGGCGGCGTGATGCGTGCGCGATGACTTTCTGAGGCTGCCTGCGGGTTTGCCGATCCCTGTGGATGACGGGGCGTGCGATCATCTGCGCGGGATGGAGATGGCGCGGGTGGCGCTCGCTTCGACGTCGGGGGGGATGGTGGACGTGCGGGAGGTGAGTGAGGGGCTGGCGTGTTTCTTTGTGTATCCGCGGACGGGGAGGCCGGACGAGGCGGCGCCTGCGAACTGGGACGAGATCCCGGGGGCGCGCGGGTGCACGCCGCACTCGTGCGGGTTCAGGGATTTGTGGGAGGAGTTCGGGGAGATGGGCGCGCGGGTTTACGGGGTGTCGAGCGTGAGCGCGGCGCATCAGGCTGAGTTTGTGGCGCGGATGAAGATGCCGATGGAGCACTTGTCGGATGAGGGGATGGCGCTGACGCGCGCGATGGGGCTGCCGACGTTCGAGCACGGGGGGACGAGGCTGATGCAGCGGATGGCGATGGTGTGCGCGGGGGGGAGGGTTGAGAAGGTGTTCTATCCCGTGTTCCCGCCCGATCGGAACGCGGCTGAGGTGTTGGGGTATCTGCGGGCGCGAACGGGAGGCTGACGATGCGCGTGTTGGGCACGGTGTTGCTGCTGGTGGCTTCGAACACGTTCATGACGTACGCGTGGTACTACCACCTCAAGCAGAAGGCGTGGCCGCTGGTGGTGGCGATCGGGGTGAGCTGGATGATCGCGTTACCGGAGTACTTGTTGCAGGTTCCGGCGAACCGGCTGGGGCATGTGAACTTCGGGGGTCCGCTGACGGCGCCGCAGCTCAAGATCATTCAGGAGGCGATCACGCTGTGCGTGTTCTTCGGTTTTTCGGTGGTGGTGTTGAAGGAGCGGGTGCGGGTGAATGAGATGGTGGCGATGGGGTTGATCTTTGTGGCGGTGTTGGTGGCGATGCTGGGGCGCGGGGCGCCGCTGGTGGGGAAGTGAACGGGGAAAAGTCTTGCGGCCGGGCGGGGGATGCGGGAGAATGACCCGTGGTCGGGGGAACACGGAAGGAGCGGCATATGGCTCTGGCGGCTGCGGCGTTGGCGTGTGTGAGCGCGACGGCGGGATTGTGGCCTTCCGATCCGGGCGTGAACATCGCGGTGGCGGATCGGAATCAGGCGCAGAGCATGGTGAAGATTGCCGCGTCGGAGGACGGGGCATGCTTCATCGGTTGGTTTGATCGCGCATCGACGAACAGCAACGCGTGGGTGAAGCGTGTCGATGCGTGGGGGGAGTTGGGGCTTGGGGAGTTCGGATCGCGCGTCAGCACGTTCTTGTCGCAAGCGACGCTCGTGGACTGGGGGATGGTGGGTGATGGTGAGGGCGGGTTTGTGGCGGTGTTCTCGGGGCCGAACGGGCAGGGGCGGGACATCTGGGCGCACCGGGTGAGCGGCGCGGGGGAGCACGTGTGGGGGTCGCAGGGGGTTCGGCTGACGACGAATTGGAACTTCGAGATTGAGCCGAGGATCGCGCGGACGTCGGACGGGGAGTTCGTGATCGTGTGGGCGCGGCTGCCCGGGAATCCGGGGCCGTTCACGCTGCCGGCCGGGATAGCCATGCAGCGGCTGAACCTCGGCGGGCAGAAGGTGTGGGGGCCGGATGCCGTGGATGTGTCGGTTGTGGCCGGGGAGTCTCCGGCGTCGTGCGAGATCGCGGCGTCGGACCGGGGGAGCGTGGTGATCGGTTGGGTGCGCGACACGAGCGGGCAGGTGGGGCTTGGGCGTGTTCGCGTGCAGAAGATCGACGCGGGGGGAGCGCCGGTGTGGAACGGGGGGAGCGCGGTGGAGTTGTCGGATGTGTCCGTATCCGGAGGATTCAGGCCGAGCGTTGTTTCGGATGGGGCGGATGGCGCGGTGGTGGCTTGGGAGGATCATGAGGGGGGGATGTTCGACGTGCGGGCGCAGCGGTTGGACGGCGCGGGCGCGGTGTTGTTCGGAGCGGGCGGCGCGCGTGTTGCGGTGAGCGCGGGGCGGGAGGCCCGGATGCCTTCGGTGTCGTTCGACGGCGCTTCGGAGCGGACGTTGGTCGTGCTCCGGATGCGCGACGTGGGGGGCGGGAACGAGACGCTTGTTGCGCAATCGCTGTCGGCTTCGGGCGCACGGCTGCTCGGGGACGGCGGCGTGGAGTTGTTGGCGCGGAGCGGGGACACGTTCGAGGGAGCGCGTATCGCGGCGGCGGGCGGTGGCGCGATGCTCGCGTTCGCGCGGGCATCGGGCGCGACGGGGGACTCGAGCGTGCACGCGATGCGTGTGGGGCCGGGCGGCGAGATCGCGTGGGGGCCGACGCGGGTCAGCCCGGAAACGGGCGCGCGTCAGGGTGTGGTGACGTCGCTTGCCGCGAACGGCGTGATGCGCGTTGCGTGGGAGGGGGACACGCGTGCGGACGGCGCGGGTGACGTGTACGCGCAGAACGTGAATCCGAACGGGACGCTGGGGGCGTGTCCGGGCGACGCGGATTACAACGGGGTGGTGAACTTCGCTGATCTGAACCGCGTGCTGGGCGCGTTCGGGGCGAGCGGGACGTTTTTGAGCGGTGACGTGGATGGGGACGGCGTGGTCGGATTTGCGGATCTGAATCTTGCGTTGTCGAACTTCGGCGGATCATGCTGAGGGAGAACGTGGGTGGTTGTTGGGAAATGGTCGTGAAGCACGGTTTTTTCCCTTGAAAGCGCCGCGCGCAGGCCGCACACTCATGGGCTCGCCAACCACATAGAGGAGCCGCCCATGCTTTTGTCGTCGCTGTCGGTGCTTGTCGTGTCTTCCGTGCTGGGCGCCTGGCCGTCGGACCCGACGATGAACCTGGGGATCGGGGAGGCGAGCGGGAATCAGGCCGTGCCGAAGGCGGCGTCGGGGCCGGACGGGTCGGTGTGGTTCGGGTGGTTCGACAACACGACGGGCTCGTACCAGGTGCGGGTGCAGCGGGTGGACTTCCAGGGGAACGAGACGTTCGCGCACAACGGGCTGGTGGTGTCGGCGCATCCGCAGAGCACGTCGCTGAACGACTGGGACATGATGGTGGACTCGCAGGGGAACGCGGTGCTGGTGTTCAACGACACGCGCGCGGGGAGCGATCGGGACATCTACGCGTATCGCGTGTCGCCGTCCGGACAGTTCCTGTGGGGGGCGGACGGGGTGACGATCTCCGCGAATGACGACTTCGAGCCGGACCCTCGCGTGGTGGAGACGAGCACGGGTGACTTCGCGATCGTGTGGCCCAGGACGGGCGGGGCGGCTGAGACGCGGGGCTTGTACATGCAGCGGCTGAACGGGGGCGGTGTGAAGCAGCTTGCGCCGGACGGAGTGAAGCTGACGATCTTCGCGGGTGAGAACCCGGCGTTCGCGGAGATGGTGGCGTCGGACAACGGGTCGGTGATCGTGGTGTGGCAGAAGGACACGACGAGCTTCCCGTCGCCCAGGCACGTACACACGCAGAAGTTCACGGACGCCGGGTTCCCGATGTGGAACGCGGTGTCGCCCGTGGTGCTGTCGACGACGGCGGTGCCGATTGCGCACCGGCTGCGGATCGTTTCGGACGGGGCGGGGGGCGCTGTGTACGCGTGGCACGACACGCGGAACGGGCCGTTTGACGGGTGGGTGCAGCGGGTCGATGCGAACGGTGCTCAGTTGTGGGCGCAGGGGGGCGTCGCGGTCGCGACGACGGCGAGCGAGATGGAGCTTGATCCGTCGATCACGTACGACCCGGCGTCGGGGGACGTGTTCGTGGTGGCGCGGTCGACGAACTCGGCGCAGAGCCAGTTCAACTACATCGCCCAGCGGATCAGCGCGGCGGGGAACCGGATGCTGACGGACGATGGGGTGCAGCTGTTTGCGCGTTCGCAGAACTCGCTGTCGGCGGCGAGGACGTTCTGGGCGCCGAACGGGGGCGTGATGATGGCGTACACGCAGACGCAGTTCGGGTCGGTGGATTCGACGGTGTTTGCGTGGCGTTTGCGGAACGACGGGACGAGCTTGTGGGGGAGCGAGCCTGTGCGGATCAGCCCGACGACGGGGGCGCGGTTCCGGATTGCGCCCGCGCTGGCCGCGAACGGGATGCTGCGCGTGGGCTGGGAGGGTGACACGCGGAACGACCCGTCGGGGGACATCTTCGCGCAGAACATCTCGCAGCAGGGCACGACGGGGTACTGCCTTGGCGACGGGACATGGGATCGGAAGGTGAACTTCAACGATCTCAACCAGATCCTGTCGCAGTTCGGCCAGGCGGGGCTGTTCCGGTTCGGGGACTCGAACGGGGACGGGCTCGTGAACTTCGCGGACCTCAACCTCGTGCTGTCGAACTTCGGGACGGTGTGCGAGTAGTTGAGCCGCGCTGACGCGCGGGTCAGGCCGAGTGCGTTTCGAGGCAGCGGTCGATGCGGCGCAGGACGCTGTGCTTGCCGAGGATGGCGAGGGTGGCGTCGATGGGCGGGCTGACGGTTGAGCCGGTGAGGGCGACGCGGAGGGGCTGGGCGACCTTGCCCATGCCGAGGGATTTCTCGGTTGCGTAGGCCTCGATGAGGGCGTGCGCGGCGGGGGCGTCGAAGGTGTGTGTTGCGTCGATGCGCTCGCGGAGGTCTTTGAGGACGGTGAGTCCTTCGTTGTTGTTGGACTTGAGGGTCTTGTCGACGGCCTTGGCTTCGAAGATGACGGCGTCGTCGGGGATGACGGCGAAGCGAGCGCCGTCTGCGGCGTCCTTGAGGGTTTTGGATCGGGGGCGGAGGGCAGCGGCGAGGGCCTTGAAGCGCTCGGGGCCGACGCCCAGGACGTCCTTGGCGTGACCATCGCACCAGTCGCGCCATCGGCGCTCGAAGTCGTCGTCGGACATGGCGGAGATGGCGTCGGTGTTGAAGGCGAGGAGTTTCTTGCGGTCGAAGCGGGCGTTGGACTTGCCGATGCGCTCGAGGGTGAACCACTTCTCGAGGAAGGCCATGTCGAACTTCTCGATGTTCTCGCCGGCTTCGGCGGGCGGGGACCAGCCCAGGAGCGCGATGAAGTTGGTGATGACCTCGGGGAGATAGCCGGCGCGGCGGAAGTCGTCGACGCTGACTTCGGGGAGGGAGAGGTTCATGTGGGCCGCGAGGGCTTCGAGGGCGTTGGTCTCGAGCTGGCGTGCGGAGTCCTTGAGCCAGGACTGATAGGTGGCGTCGTCGAGGCCTTCGGCATCGGGGAGTGGGGTGTGGGTGAGTTGCTTGTCCTTGACGGCCTTGCGGGCGGTCTGGTCGCGCTCGCGCTTGGACATCTTGGCGCCCTGCTCGTTGAAGATGAGGGGCATGTGGGCGAAGGCGGGGACGGGGTAGCCGAGGGCTTTCTGAAGGGCAACGTGCTTGGGGGTGTTGTTGAGGTGTTCCTGGCCACGGAGGACGTGGGTGACGCCCATCTCGTGGTCGTCGACGACGACGCCGAAGTGGTAGGTGGGGAAGCCGTCGGCCTTGCGGATGACGAAGTCGTCGAGTTCCTCGCCCGAGACGCGGACTTCGCCGAGAACGACGTCGTTGATGACGATCTCGTCGGGCGGCGCCTTGAAGCGGATGACGTGGGGCTCGCCGCTGTTCATGCGTCGCTCGCGCTCGGGCTTGGGGATGTCGAGTGCGGCGCGGTCGTAGCGGTACATCTTGCCCGCTGTCGTGGCGGCTTTGCGCTTGGCTTCGAGCTCGGCGGGGGTTTCGAAGGCGGCGTAGGCCATTTCGGAATCGAGGAGTTTGCGGAGCGCGGCGTTGTAGATGTCGAGGCGCTGTGATTGGAAGAAGGGACCGACGTTGCGCGGGTCGGCGCCGATGGGAGTGTTGGGGATGGGGGCGCCGCCGAGGATGAGGTCGGAGGGGGAGAGTGTGGGGCCTTCATCCCAGGTGATGGCGAGCCAGGCGAGGTCGGCGAGGATCCCGCGGGCCGAGGCTTCGGAGGAGCGTGCCTGGTCGGTGTCCTCGATGCGGATGAGGAAGCGGCCGGATTGCTTGCGCGCGAAGGCCCAGCAGAAGAGGGCGGTGCGTGCGCCGCCGATGTGGAGGTGGCCCGTGGGTGAGGGGGCGAATCGTGTGACGATGAGGGATGGGGCGGACATGGGGGGGAGAGGGTAGCAGGCGGGGGAGGGAGGCTTGGAGGGGTGGGAGAGGGGTTTGAGGAGGGGGAGGACGCTGGAGTGAGGGCGCTAGGATTGGGGACGGATGGCTTGAAGGAATGATGCCGGCGGGGGTTGGGTGAGCGCCCGTGCCGGGGGAGACAAGAGATGGCGAAGAAGGAAGAAGGTGGGCAGGGTGCGGGTGGTGGCGAGGTGAGGCTGCCGAGTGCAGACGAGTTGAGAGCGTTACCGAAATGGGCGAACGTTGCCCTCGCGGCCAGAATCGCGCGACGCGTGCAACCGCTGTTTGATTGGGGGTGGCCACGAGCGCCGGAGAAATATGTTATCGCCATCGATTCAACTATTGAATTCAGCGAATGGTGTGCGGCGAACGCGGTCTATGGCGCAGACGTACGTGTCTCGGAGCGGGACTCTGGGTACGCGAAGAATGCATTAGAAGCCGTCAAGATCGCATTCCAAGCCGCAGATGCAGCAAGAACTGCCGCTGACCACACTGCGGCCGCGGTGTACGCCGCGAAAGCCGCTTGTTCTGCCTACACCGCCGAAGCCACGATCGCCGCCGCAGACGCAGTAGCCGCGGTCCGACATAATTCGGCATGGCATGACTCGATGCTTCGTGCGATTCAGCACGACCTCGCATTGTTGAGGGCCGCGATCGCATTAGGGAAGTGGACAGACAAGACTCCTGTACAACCTACGTTCTTCGGACAGTTGTGGCATAGGGGGGAGCCGGAGGGCTGGCCGGGAACCGCACCCAAAACGGGCATCCCCTCCGAGGACGAACTGTCGCAGATTCCTCGATGGGCGCGAGTGGCCTTTGCGGCGAGGTGCGCGAGGCGGGTCGCGCCTCTTGCAGCCGAGATTGAGTCTACTGAGCACTACGCAGCTATGCGCCGCGCAATCGAACACTCGGAGAACGCGGCAGCGGCAGGAATCCGAGCCGATGTTCCTGCACTCGCCTCAGAGATGCGACGAGCGGCAGACACGGTGGGCTTGAGGCCTGCCCTTGGCGCTGTCGATGCAGCGCACTGCGCCATTCTTGAAGCGATGGTCGACCCGGCGCGTTTGTCGGAGTATCGGAACTACGTGCATTCTGCAGCGCGCGGCGCCCAATTTGCATTCGAGCATGGCAATCTCGCGTGGATTGAGCCCGGTGCGAGGGCAATGCGCCGCGACTTTGAATTGCTCAAAGCTACTAGTGAGACAGAGAGATGGACGGATGAGACGCCCGTGCCGCCGGAGTTCTTTGGCGCGGTCTGGCCAGCCCCGTGGGGAACTCCAGAAGGCTGGGACGCGAACCGACCACAAGTTCCTCCCCCCCGACAAGAGCTACTTCTCGAATTCGCGGTGCCGGATGACACGCCAGCGCATGAAGTCGATCGACTTGTTCGGGAGTTCGTTCGAAAGGCTAGTGAATTGCACGTCATGGCCGGCGGCAGCGGGCTCAAGGTCGACGCGTTGCATATATGGTCGCCCGCAACGGTTGAAGCGGAGGTGCAGCCATGACGCACTCCGGAGAACGCAATCCCGGCATTGAAACCAAGCGGATCTCAATCCTTCTTTCCCCTGAGAAGCCAGACAGTCCACCGGAAGCGACCGGTACCGTCGAGCATGTGATTCGGGAAACGCAGCCTCTCCCCGCTGATCCCGGAGAGATTGCGCCAGATGCGATACGGGACACGGAGTCAGAACAACGCATTCTGCAATCGCTGCACGAGGAGCTTCCAGCAGTTAACGCTTCGGCCAGAGCGGAGTTGTGGGCACACGTGCAGTGTGCATCCGACGCAGGCAAAGATGCCGTGAAGAACGTAGCGGTAATGTCAGCCCACGCTTCGGCGGCTGCTATGAAAACTGCAGTCCTCGCGCTTCAATCGTGCGTCCGAGGAATCGAAGCGATCTGGCGCAGGCGAGGCGAGATCACAGTAGCCGTGGTGGCCAAGGCGATTGTGGAGGGCATCCATCAGGTTCTCAAGAGCTGGTGGTCTTGAGAAACCATCACCCTCTCAGGTCCACGGACTTGGAGGTGATGCGCGGGTTGATGACGCCGGCGTTGGAGTAGGTGGGGGTGGAGGCTTGCGCTTCGTCGGGGGATGTCGGGAGGCCGGTTGGGGGTGTCCCGTTGGATGGTTCGTTCTGTGAGGGGAGGGCGCGGACGGAGAAGGCGTGGAATTGGCCGATGGTTTGTGCGCGTTCGACGGTGAGGAAGAGCGAGCCTTGGAAGTTGGCGTTGAGTGTGGGGATGATTTCGAGGCCACGGCCGCGGACGACGGAGTTGTTGATGGTGGCTTCGAGGTCTTGCCCTGCGTCCTCGACGCCCCAGCGCGCGAGGCTGAAGACGGTGGCGCCAGCGGTGTTGGGGACGTTGTTGTTTGAGGCGCTGTAGTAGTGGATGCCCGTGCCGCGAGCCCTGGCGTGCTCGAGGATGCGGACGCCGACGAATTCGTCGCGGCCGTGGTCGGCGGATTCGAGACGGATGCCGGACTGCCCGACGACTTTGGCGATGACGCCGGTGTCGCCGGTGAAGGTGTTGATGGCGTCGCGGACGTTTGCGATGGAGGTTCCGGAGGTGAAGGAGAGCTCGCGAGAGCCGAGGCGGCCGCGGATTTCGATCTTGAAGAGGTCGTTGATGCCGGCGGTGGCGGTGCTGTTGAGATCGATGATCGGCCCGCCGAAGGAGAGGAGAAGGGCGCCGACCTGGGCGGAACGGGTGACGTTGATGTTGACGTTGAGCGTTCCTCCGAGGCCGAGGAAGCTGGGGTTCACCTCGTCGACGTGCACCTTTGCGACGCCCTTGGAGACGCCGAAGACGAAGAACCCTGGGGGTGTGGCGGCCTGGGAGACGGCGGCGGCGGAGGAGAGGTCGGCGATGCTGGTGATGGTGGAGGTGATGGCGTTGATGTTGGCCTGGGCGTCGGCGCGTGCGGCGCGCTGGGCTGCGAAGTTCTTCGCGGCGTTGGCGGTGATGTCGCGGACGTTCTGGAGGGCGGTGTTGACGCCTGTGAGGGACGAGATGGAGGCCATGTGAGACTCCCGGCGCCCGGGCGTCGGCGGCGCGGGCGTTGCGTATCGGTTGGGGATGTCTGGGGCCCTCCGGGCGAGACGTCGCGTCCTGCGGGGGTGTTTTCGGCGGAGCGGGTTGCGGGGCTGGAGTTTTGCGTGTGAGGGTTGCGCGGCGGCGGAACATGCGCGATCGGCGTGAGGGACTACACTGCGGGCATGCCATTGATCGTGACAGGAACGGTTGGGATTGACACGGTGGAGACCTCGACGGGGCGCGCGGACGCCGTGCTGGGGGGGAGTTGCACGTATTTCGCGGCCGCGGCGTCGTTCTTCACGCCGGTGCGGATCGTTGCGGCCGTGGGGGGCGACTTTCCGCAGGACCACCATTCGACGCTGGAACGGTTTCCGAACGTGTGCATCGAGGGGTTGGAGCTGCGGAAGGAGTCGAAGACGTTCGCGTGGGGGGGGAAGTATCACGAGGACATGAACGTCCGTGAGACGCTGTACACGCATCTGGGGGTGCTGACGGAGGCGCCGCCGACGCCGCCGCAGGTGTATCGCGACTCGCGGTTTGTGTTTTTGGCGAACACGCACCCTGCGGTGCAGCGCGATCTGTTGAATCATTTCCCGGATCACCTGCTGGCCGTGGCGGACACGATGGATCTGTGGATCGACACGGCGAACGCGGATTTGAAGACGCTGCTGAAGCGGATCGACGGGTTGGTATTGAATGACAGTGAGGCGCGTCAGCTGACGGGGAAGCGGAATCCGATCACGGCCGGGAAGGTGATTCTGGATATGGGGCCGAGGTTTGCGGTGATCAAGAAGGGTGAGCACGGGTGCATCCTGGTGCATCGGGACGGGTTGGCGGCGTTGCCGGCGTTCCCGTGCGAGACGGTGGTGGACCCGACCGGGGCCGGGGATTCGTTCGCGGGCGGGATGATGGGGTCGATCGCGGCGGCGCACCCGATGTCGCGGGCGTGGACGCGAGAGGAGGTCGGCGCGTTGGAGGGGCTGCAGACGGCGCTGACGGCGGGGACGGTGATCGCGTCGTTCACGATCGAAAGCTTTTCGCTGGACCGGCTGGCCCGGCTGAAGAAGGAGGAACTGGGGGCGCGGATGAAGGAGTTCGGACGGATGGTGCGGGTGTGAACAAGGTGTCGGGTGGTGTCGGGTTTGTGGACAACTTAGCGGCGCATGTCGGGTGTTTGATCGACATCGCGCAGTTTCCGACACTGGCGTGATGCCGATGACCGCGCCTGACCATGACGTCCGCCGCACGCCGCCTGAGGGGGATGCTCCGTTTATCGATTTGATGGATGGGGATGCCCGGCGGGAGATCCGGGTGCATGAGCACGGGTTTGTGGCGTTGCTGGATGTGATGCCGAGGCTGGTGGCGCGGGGGCAGACGGCGGACGCGGCGATCGTGCAGGCGGCGCGTGTGTCGTACGGGGCGGGGACGAAGGCCGTGTCGGATGATCGGGCGCTGATCCGGTATCTGCTGCGGCACCGGCACACGACGCCGTTCGAGATGGTGGAGTTCAAGTTCCACTGTGCGATGCCGATCTTCGTGGCGCGGCAGTGGATCCGGCATCGCACGGCGAACGTGAATGAGTATTCGGGGCGGTATTCGGTGATGCCGGACCGGTTTTTCAGGCCGAGCGAGGAGTCGATCCGCAAGCAGAGCATGACGAACCGGCAGGGACGGGATGAGCCGCTGGAGGCGTCGACGGCCGGTGAGTTCCTCGCGCTGCTGGAGGACGCTGAGGGGCTGTATCAGCGGTACAACCGGCTGGTGGAGCAGGGGCTCGCGCGAGAGCTGGCGCGGATTGCGCTGCCGCAGAGTTTGTACACGGAGTGGTACTGGAAGATCGACCTGCACAACCTGCTGCGGTTTTTGTCGCTGCGGATGGATGCGCACGCGCAGCAGGAGATCCGGGACTTCGCGTGCGCGATGCACGCGCTGATCGCACCGATGGTTCCGCACACGATCGAGGCGTTCCGGGACTATGAGCAGGACGCGGTGCGGCTCACGAGGCTGGAGGTCGAGGCCATGCGCGCGGGGAAGGCGCAGCTGGAGACGACGAACAAGCGCGAGCAGTCGGAGTGGGAGGCGAAGCGGAAGGCGCTCGGTCTGCCCCCGGCGTCTGAGGGCTGAAACCGGGGCGTCGAAAACGCGGATAATGCGGCCATGGCGATCGCGCACGTGTGCGAGGGGTGTGGTCACGACCTGTCGAGGGTGCGGGCGTCGCGCGAGCCGGTGTACGGGCTGTGGGGGGTGACGTGCCCGGGGTGCGGGAAGATGTGCCCGCGTGGGCGGGAGACGGACGCGGGCGTGGCGCGTCGGGCGTGGCGGTTCTACATGGCGTTGGTGCGTCTGGAGGTGCGGACGGCGGGGTGCGTGGTTGGGGTGGTTGCGGTGACGGTGAGCGCGTTCGCGCTTGCGGAGGCGATCCGGTGGGAGTCGGCGCCGTCGCGCGCGGGGGGTTTGCTGATCGTGGTGTCGCACGTGGTCGGGGGCGCGTTCGTGCATCTGGCGTTGCGGCATCGGCACGTGCTTGCGCGGTTTGCTGCGCTTGCGGGGACAGCGATGTTCTTCGCTGGATTGCCTGTGTTGGCATGGGGCGTGAGGCAGGGTCTGGGCGCCATCGAGCGGAGCTGGGATCCGCGGCAGGCGCTGCAGCGGGAGTGGCTGATTGCGCTGGCGCTTGCGCCGGCGTTGTCGTTGTTTGCCGTGGTGGTCGGGTATCCGGTGGCGTTGGCGGTCGGGTGGGTGGGTGAGAAGATCCAGGCTGCGAGATGGAAGGGAAGGCTGACGCGCATGCGAGCGAGGCGGTTTACGGCATGAGTGATACGACGCGGACATCGGAGTCAGAGCGGGCGCGCGTGGGGACGGGCGCTTTGGAGAAAAGCGCGGGCTCGACGCTGCAGGGGGATCGAGCGTGCACGGGGTGCGGGTTCAACCTGCTGGGACAGCCGATCGTGCGGGAGGGGCATTACGGGCTGCTGATCGCCCGATGTCCGGAGTGCGGGGCGGTGGCGCCGCTGACGGAGTACCCGTCCATTTCGAAGTGGAGCCGTCGGATCGTGGGAGTGGTTGCGGCGCTGTGGCTGGTGGCGCTCATCGCTGTGACGGTGGGCGCGGGCAGCGCGCTGTTCGGGATGACGATCGTGTCCTCGCAGGAGGCGTCGCAGGAATTCGCGCGGTCGATGGAGAGCGCGTACAGCGCGGAGGTAGCGCTACAGCAGCAGGGCCAGCAGGCATCCGGCGGGACGGGCGCGGGGGCGACGACTCCGACCGTCGGCGGGGCGGGGCAGGGAGCCTCTTCGGGGCCAGCGCCGCCGCTCCCTCCGCTGCCGGCGCATGTGCGGGTGCGGTTCAGCTCGATGCAGGCGCCGCAGTCGTGGGTGGAGCAGCAGGACGTGCCGGAGCGGTTTCTGGAGTGGGGCGGTTGGGTTGCGGTGGGCAATGAGGTGGGGATCGTGGCGATGCCGTTGTGCATCGTGGCGCTGGCCGCGGGTCTGTTTCTGGGGGTTGCGGTGCTGAATCAGCGGCGCGGGGGGTTGTTGGTCGTGGGGTTGTTGCCGCTTGCGGTGTGTGCGGCGTTCCATGGGCTGGCGTACGCGGGGCGGTCGGCGGGGTCGTTTTCGCCCAGCGAGGACGCGGCGATGTCGTTTCTGTGGTGGCGGATCACGCTGGTCGGAGGGATCGCGGCTGGTGTGATGTTGCTGCTGGGGGTGTGGTTTGCGCGGCCGATCGCGCGGGCGTTTGTGCGCCTGATGCTGCCTCCCAGATTGCGCGTGCCGATGTACCCGCTGTGGGAGGCGGACGGTCTGCCGCCCCCCACGGCGCGTCGGGTCAGCCGCCCTTCTGCATGACCTTCTGGAGTTCCTTGGTCAGTTCTTCGAGGGAGGACTGCTCCAGACTTTCCAGTGTGCCGTTGCCGGTCGATGGGGATTTCTCGCTTCGGACGGATGAGGCCTTGCCGCCGCCGAAGGAGGGTGTGTTTTTGGGAGGGTTCGCGGGAGCGCGGCGCGCGGCTTCGCGGAGGAGCGCGGCTTTCTGGGCTTCGGAGAGGCCGGCGCCGCCGAAGAGAACGAGCTCCTCCGCGGCGGGCGCTTTGAGCGGTTCGGCTGCTCGGGCGCCTCCTTGTGCCTGAGCTTGGAGGAGGGAGAGGGCGTCTGGGCCGATCGCGCTCTTCATGCCCATCGCCAGTGAGGGGTTCATGTTCTTGCTGACGGACTCCATGATGTCGGGCATGCGCCATGCCGTGACGGTGAGGGAGCCGAGCATCAACGACCATTTGATTAGGGATACCTTTCGCATAATGCCCGTGAGATCGGCGTTGGGGCGGTGGAGCGCGCGTGAAGATCGGAGGTGCGACCGCTTCAGGGTGGGGTTCGCGCGGGAGCGCGAGCGGGGCGGATGAGTGGGGTTGGGCGCGGAGGTCCGGAGATGTGTTGGCGGGCAGGGCGGGGCGCGTGGGGTTTAGAAGCGGTCACGGTGCGAGCCGGATTCGCGGACGATGCGTTCCCGGGCCTCGACGGCGAGGCGGTCGCAGCGTTCGTTCTCGGGGTGGTCGTCGTGGCCGCGAACCCAGTGGAAGGTGAGGTCGTGGACGTTTCTGAGGTCGTCGAGGATGCGCCAGAGGTCTTCGTTCTTGACGGGCTTCTTTGCGGCGGTGCGCCAGCCTCGGGCCTTCCACTGGTCGAGCCATTCCTTGAGGCCGTTGAGGACGTACTGGCTGTCGGACCAGACCTCGACGCGGGAGGGTCTTTTGATGGCGCGGAGACCTTCGATGACGGCGCGGAGCTCCATGCGATTGTTGGTGGTCTCGGGGTCACCGCCTGAGGCTTCGCGTTCGGTGTCGGAGGCGGGATGGGAGAGGATGTAGGCCCAGCCGCCCGGGCCGGGGTTGCCGGAGCAGGCGCCGTCGGTGAAGAGGAGAACGTGGGGCTTCTCGGCCATGCGGGGCGGATCGTACCGGGAGAGGGCGGGGTCTTTATGATCCGCCGATGACTGAGACGGCTGTGCATCGGGTGGAAGTGAGCGTGAAGCAGGGGATGCTGGACCCGCACGCGAGCGCGTTGCTGCGCGAGGCGGGCGGGCTGGGGTTGGCGCCGAAGGGGGCGAGGTCGTCTCGGGTGTACCTGGTGGAAGCGGCGCTGACGGCGCAGCAGGTGGAGAGGGTGCGGCGCGAGCTGCTGACGAACCCTGTGGTGGAGGAGAGCGTGCTGGGGGCATCGCCAGAGGTAGCGGGGGCGCAGCTGATTGAGGTGCATCCGTTGCCGGGCGTGATGGACCCTGCGGCGCAGACGGTGCGGGATGCGATCCGCGACCTGACGGGTGTGGATGAGGTGACGGTGTCGACGGGGGTGCGGTATGACGTGTCGGGGATCACGTCGGAAGAGGCGGACCGGCTGGCGTCGACGGTGCTGGCGAACCCGGTGATCCAGAGGGCGCATCGGGCGCCGTTTCACCCGGACGCGCTGCCGCACGGGACGGCGTACACGTTCAAGCTGACGCACGTGACGATGACAACGCTGGACGATGCGGCGCTCGAGAAGCTCTCACGCGATGCGCACCTGTTCCTGGACCTGCATGAGATGCGGGCGATCCGGGACTACTACCGCGAGCAGGGGCGCGAGCCGACGGACATCGAGCTGGAGACGCTGGCGCAGACGTGGTCGGAGCACTGCGTCCACAAGACGCTCAAGAGCAACATCACGTATCGCGGCCCGAAGGACGACGTGCTGCGGTTTGAGGGGCGGCCCGGGCATGTGGTGAACGCGGACGGGTCGGTCACGATCACGAATCTGCTGAAGTCGACGGTGGCCGCGGCCACGCACGAGCTGATCGCGGACGGGATCGACTGGACGCTGTCGATCTTCAAGGACAACTCGGGGGTGATCGCGTTCGACGAGAAGCATGCGGTGAACATCAAGGTGGAGACGCACAACCACCCGAGCGCGATCGAGCCGTACGGGGGCGCTGCTACGGGGGTGGGCGGGTGCATCCGGGACGTGATCGGGACGGGGCTCGGCGCGAAGCCGATCGCGAACACGGACGTGTTCTGCGTAGCGCCGCCCGACATGGAGGATGTGCCCAAGGGGTGCTTGCCGCCGAGGAGGGTGCTGTCGCGCGTGGTGGCGGGCGTGCGGGATTACGGGAATCGGATGGGGATCCCGACGGTGTCGGGGGCTGTGGCGTTCGACAAGCGGTATGTCGGGAATCCGCTGGTGTACTGCGGGTGTGTGGGGGTGATGCCGCGGGACAAGATCAAGGGCGCTGCGCGGCCTGGGGATTTGATCGTCGCGCTGGGCGGGCGGACGGGTCGGGACGGGATTCACGGCGCGACGTTCTCGTCGGCGGAACTGACGGACACGCACGCGGACGAGTTTGCGCATGCCGTGCAGATCGGGAACGCGATCGAGGAGAAGCGGTTGCTGGACGCGATTCTGCGCGCGCGGGATAACGCGTCGGGGACGTTGTTCAGCGCGATCACGGACTGCGGGGCGGGTGGGTTCTCATCCGCGGTGGGCGAGATGGGGGCGGAGATCGGCGCGGAGGTGCGGCTGGAGCAGGCGCCGCTGAAGTACAGGGGGTTGTCGTATACGGAGGTGTGGATCTCGGAGGCGCAGGAGCGGATGATCCTCGCTGTGCCGCGGGAGAATCTCGATGCGCTGCAGAGCATCTGCGATGAGGAGCACGTGGAGCTTGCGGTGCTGGGGACGTTCGGCACGGAGCACGCGGAGCTGGTGCTGCGCTACCACGAGCACGAGGTGGGGCGGCTGTCGATGCACCTGCTGCACGAGGGGATTCCGACCCCGACGCGCGAAGCGCAGTGGTCGCCGCCGTCGAGGCCTGCGCCTGCGGCGGGTTCGGCGCCGCTGGACTTCGGGCGCACGCTCCTGGAGTTGCTGGCGCATCCGACGATCGCATCGAAGCGGTGGATCGTGCGGCAGTACGACCACGAGGTGCAGGGCCTGACGGTGGTGAAGCCGCTGGTGGGCGCGAAGGGTGAGGGGCCTGGGGACGGGTCGGTGCTGACGCCGGTGGCGGGGTCGGATCGGGCGTTGGCCATCTCGCAGGGATTGGCGACGGGTGTGGGTGATCCTGACCTGCCGGGGGGGGGTGGCGATCCGTATTTGATGGCGCTCGCGGCCGTGGATGAGTGCGTGCGGAATCTGGTGGCGGTGGGGGCTGATCCGGAGCGCGTGGCGATCCTGGACAATTTCTGCTGGCCGTCGTGCAAGAAGCCGCAGAATCTGGCGTCGTTGGTGCGGGCCGCGGAGGGGTGTTATGACGCGGCGAAGGCGTTCCGGACGCCGTTTGTGTCGGGGAAGGACTCGTTGAACAACCAGTTCACGACGGAAGATGGGCGGACCATCGAGATCCCCCCCACTCTTCTGATCACGGGCATCGGGATCGTGCCGGACAAGAAGCGGTGCGTTACGTCGGACGCGAAACGCGCGGGGAACGTGCTACTGCTCCTTGGGGAGACGACGGGGGAGATGGGGGGGTCGGTGTTGCAGTCAATGAAGGGTGGGAGCGTCGGGGGCGGCAGTGTGGCGAGAGTGGACCTGGAGAAGGCGCCGAGGGCGGCGCGGGCGGTGCACGGGCTGATCAAGAGCGGGCTTGTAGCGAGCGCGCACGACTGCTCGGACGGCGGATTGCTGGTGGCGTTGGCGGAGATGCTGATCGGGTCGCTGGATCGCGCGGGGAGCCCGCTGGGGTGTGAGGTGTCGCTGGGGAGGGTTGCAGGGGCGGGCGTGACGGCCACGAGCGCGGCGTTCGGGGAATCGCCGACGAGATGGGTGATCGAGATTGAGGAAGGGAAGATGGGGAAGGTGCGGAAGGCGCTCGGGGATATCACGTGCGTCGAGCTGGGGCGGTTGAACGGCTCGGCACGACTGCGCGTCGCGGAGACGAACGTCGACTTTGCAGTGGTCGACCTGCACAGGGCGTGGACCGCCCCGCTCGACTGGTGAGTTCAGCGGTTGATGTCGAGTGAGGAGATGGGAGCGTCGGCGCGGGTGTGGGCGCCGGCGTAGGTTGAGGCTGAGGGTTGGGCCGCGGTGGTGAGCACGGCGACCATGGCGATGAGGCCAACGATGAGTCCGATGACGGCCCAAGTGGCCGTCTCGCGACGCGTCGGGAATGCGCACCCGAGCTGATTGCACGCCGCCAACATGGGAATTCTCCTTCTGAGGTGGTCTGACGAACGGGTTCGCACTACCATGGCGAACACTGTTCGCTATAAGAGTAGGATTCGACTTTGACGAATCAAGTTCGCGATAGAGAATACTTCCATGGACGTTGGTGAGTTCATTAAGGTGCGTCGGACGGCGCAGAACCTAACTCTTGCCGAACTATCGGCGAAGTCGGGGGTGTCGAGGGGGATGCTCTGCGACGTCGAGGCGAATAAGAAGTGCCCGACGATCCGGATCTTGTCGCAGATTGCGCACGGGCTGGATTGCTCGCTGTCGGACCTGCTGGAGTCGTCGCCTTCGCCAGTGTTTGCGCCGTTGCGGAGGGAGGATCAGCAGTGCCTCCTGGAGCCGGAATCGGGGATCGAGAGGCGGATGGTGGCGCCAGCGTTGGTGCGGCGGGGGATCACGGTGGCGCACTACACGGTGCCGCCGGGGGGGGCGATCGACTTCCCGCCTGAGCAGCCCGGAGTGCTGGAGCATGTGACGGTGACGGCGGGCTCGCTGGTGATGACGTCGGACCACCAGCACATCGAGCTGCGGAAGGGAGATGGGGTGACGTACGAGGCGGACCATTACCACTCGATCGCGAACCCTGGGGAGGAGGCCACGGAGTTCGTTCTCGTGATGGACTCGACGCAATCACGCCGCACGGGTGCGTGAGGAGGAGGTCTCCGTCCGCAACCTGAGGCCCGTGCGCCGGTGAAATCTCGGGAACGGGAGGCCCAAGAACCCCGCTCGTCATTGCGGCGCCTCGTCGGGTCATTCGCGCGCCGCCCCCCCGCTGACAATGTCGCCCTCGCACGGCCACTCACGCGCGAGGCGCTCTGGAAGGGTCACTCATGCGCCCCCGATTTGCTGTCTCTTGCCTGCTCGCCCTGATGCTCGCCCCCACGTCGCATGCGCAACAGGGAGAGAGGGAGCTGCCCACGGTGGATGCCGCGTTCCGGCGGGACACGATCGAGCATCTCGCCAAGGTGATGGATGAGCGGTATGTCTCGCGCGAGACCGCGGAGAAGGTCGCACAGGAGCTGCGTGCGAAGAACGAATCGGGCGCGTACGACGGGGCGACGTCGCCTCTCGCGTTTGCGGACGCGCTCACTCGCGATCTGCAGACGCTGGCGGGGGACAGGCATCTGCGGATGCGGTTCTCGCCGGGGCAGGCGGCGAGCGAGGGCGAGAGGACAGGGCCGACGCCGGAGGAGATCGCGCGGTTCACGGATCGGATGCGGTCGCGGAACTACGCGTTCGAGCGGGTGGAGATTCTCGAGGGGAACGTGGGGTACCTGAAGTTCGACGGGTTCATGGATTTCAACGACGAGGCGTACCGGACGGCATCGAGCGCGATGGGGTTCCTCGCGAATGCCGACGCCGTGATCTTCGATCTGCGAACCAACGGGGGCGGGAGCCCGAGCATGGTGCAGTTCCTATGCACGTATTTGTTCCCCAAGGATGAGCCGGTGCACCTCAACTCGATCTATGACCGCGAGGGGGACATCACGCAGCAATACTGGACGCTGCCCCACGTGCCCGGGGAGCGGCTGGCGGACGTGCCGGTGTACGTGCTGACGTCGCGACGCACGTTCTCCGGAGCGGAAGAGTTCTGCTACAACCTGCAGACGCGCAAGCGCGGCACGATCGTGGGCGAGACCACGGGGGGCGGCGCGAATCCGGGAGGGACTGTGCGGATCGACACGAACTTCGAGGCGTTCATCCCGGGCGGGCGCGCGATCAACCCGATCACGAACACGAACTGGGAGGGTGTCGGGGTGAAGCCGGACGTGGAGTGTCCGGCGGACAACGCGCTGACGACAGCGCACTCGCTCGCGGTGGGGAAGCTGCTCGAGACGACGAAGGATGAGGATCGCGTTCGGGCGCTGCAGTGGAGCAAGGGGGCACTGGACGCCGCGGCCCACCCGGTGACGATGAACGTGAGTCAGTTGGAACCGCTCGCGGGGACGTTCGGGGAGCGCAGGACGTGGATGGAAGGGGGCGTGCTGAAGTACCAGCGGTTGGATTCGCCGGCACGGACGCTGACGCCGATGTCGGGGGAGTTGTTCTCGATGGAGGGCACGCCGTATGCGCGGGTGCGGATCGAGAAGGGGACGGACGGGAAGGCGGCCAGGCTTGTGGTGGTCTATGACGATGGGCGGGAGGACGTCTCTGAGCGGACCAAGTGATTGGTGGCGGCCCGGCGGGCGCGGGGGGCGATGGGGCCCCCCGCTATCATCCCGGCGTGAAGCCCAGAGCCCTTGTTTTTCGCACCGCCGGCGTGAACTGTGACGGGGAGATGGTCCGCGCCTTTGCGCGCGCGGGCAGCGAGCCCGATCTGATCCATCTGCACGCGTTGCTGGAGGACCCGTCGGTAATCGATGGGTATGACTTGCTGGGATTCCCTGGTGGGTTCTCGTATGGGGACGACATCGCGTCGGGTCGGGTGTTTGCGGTTCGGTTGCGGACGAGGCTGTACCCGGCGCTGCGGGCCGCGGCGGAACGGGGCGTGCCGATGATCGGCGCGTGCAACGGTTTCCAGGTGCTTGTGCAGGTTGGGCTGCTTCCGGGCGCGGCGCCTTGGCCCGATGAGCCTCCGGCGCAGACGTGCGCGCTCTCGGACAACGCCTCGGCGCGGTTCACGGATCGGTGGTGTCACGTCAAGCCGGACGCTTCATCGAAGTGTGTGTGGACGCGCGGGTTGGATGCGTACGGCGCGGACACGATGCTGCTGCCGGTGGCGCATGGTGAGGGACGGTTCGTGACGGACACGCCTGAGACGCTCGCGCGGCTGCAGAAGCAGGGGCAGGTGGCGTTGCGGTATCACGCTGATGAGAACCCCAACGGATCGACGGACCACATCGCGGGGATCTGCGATCCGTCGGGGCTGATCCTGGGTTTGATGCCGCACCCGGAGCGGTATCTGGACTGGACGAATCACCCGTACTGGACGCGCCTGGACGCGCGGATGATGGACGCTGAGACGCCGGGGTTGCGGATGTTCCGCAACGCCGTGGACCACGTTCGCGCCGGCTCGCCCGCGGTGACCTCGCGCGGGGGCAGGGCAGCTGCGGCGCGCTGAGCGCGCGGGAAACTTCCGGACCCATGTCAGCCGGCTCCAACCGACCCGGAAAGCCACGTGAAGCGAACCCGTACGGGGTGGAGGGGATCGATGTCGCGTCGTTCCGGCCGGCGCCTCCTCCGGGGCCTGCGCCGGCGCCGATGATCACGCCGGGCGCCGGGGTGTATTGCCATGAGTGCGGGTACGACCTGGCGAGCATCGCGTCGGATGCGCCGTGTCCGGAGTGCGGAGCGGGGCGTCGTCGGGCCAACGTGGCGCTGCCGACGCTGTCGGAGATGCCGGTTGGGTACATCTCGCTGACGGCCCTGGGCTTTGTATGCACGTCGCTCGGGGCGCTGTATCCGTTTGTGGTGGTGGTGGCGGACATGTTCGCGGGGCCGTCGCTGGGGGCCGGGACGGGCGGCATCCCGGTGTTCACCTACGTCATCGCTGCGGCGCTTTGGGTCGGCGGGCTGTGGCTCGTTTCGCGACCACCTCCGTACGTGGCGCGCCGAGAGAAGCGCCCAGAAGAGGGATGGAAGAGCGCGTTGTCGCTCCGGTGGATCACGGTCGGCATGGAATCGGGGTGGGTCGTGGCGATGCTGCTGTGGACGGTCGGCGCGTCGTCCACGCTCGGGGCGAACACGGTGTTGCTGTGGACGGAGGGCGTGTTCGCGATCATCGGGCTTGCGGGGATCATCCCGACGGCGTTGCTGCTGGCGCGCGTGGCGGATTTCACGGCGGACACGGACTTGGGGAGGCGCATCCGGAACGCGGTGTGGGGGATCTGCATGAGTGTGGGCGCGATGACGCTCACACGGGCCGTGCCGACGGTGTACGGGGGCGCGGTGCTTCGGCTGTTCGACTTTCTGTTCTTCCTGTGGCTGACGGTCTCTGTGATCGTGTTCCTGTTCTCGAATGTGGCGCTGCTGCGGCTATGCACGCTGGCGATCGGGCACAAGCGTCGCGCGGAGGCGATCACGGCGCGACTGATCGAGAAGGCGCGGACGGAGGTGATGGAGGAGCGGGCGAAGCGCGCGGTGGAGATCGACCGTCCGGCGCCGGATGTGTATCACTACATCGGGACGAAGCCGACGCCGGACAGGCCGTATGAGGACGGCAAGCCTCGTCGGTGAACTCGCCGCGGGAGGGCGGGCCCGCTACGCTCTTCGCCCATGTCCGAACCTCAGAAAACGCTTCGTTGTGCCGCGATCGGCGTCGGGCGGATGGGCCGTCACCACGCGCGCGTGTACACCCAACTCCCGGGATGCTCGCTCGTGGCCGTGGTGGACCAGTCGGAGGAGCGCCGGGAGACGGTGTCGAAGGAGCGCGGGTGCGCGGCGTTCGGCACGGTGCAGGAACTGCTGAAGGCGGCGCCGTCGCTGGGCGGGCTCGACGCGGTGTCGATAGCGGTGCCGACGACGTATCACCTCGGGACGGCCAGGCCGTTGCTCGAGGCTGGTGTGGCGTGCCTGATCGAGAAGCCGCTCGCGAACACGATCGAGGATGCGCAGGAGATCAAGCGTCTCGCTGAGCAGCACAGCGCGACGCTGATGGTGGGTCACATCGAGCGGTATAACCCTGCGGTGCGGGCGCTGGCGCGTCAGGCGGGGCCGGCCATCGCGCCTCGGTTCATCGAGATCCACCGGGTGTCGCCGATGACGTTTCGGTCGGTGGACGTGTCTGTGGTGCTGGACATGATGATCCACGACCTCGACGTGGTGCTCATGCTCATGGGGGGCAAGGAGCCGGACGAGATCCGCGCATCGGCTGTGTCGGTGATCACTGAGCACGATGACGTGTGCAACGCGCGCCTGGAGTTCTCGACTCCGGACGGGACTGCGGTCGCGAACGTGACGGCGTCGCGGCTGGCGTTCAAGACGGAGCGGAAGATGCGGATCGTGGCCGAGGACGCGTACGTCTCGATCGACTACGCGGCCAAGGCGGGGGTGCTGGTCCGGAAGACGGCGAACGCCGCGCAGCTGGCGGACGTGCGGACGCGGCTTCGGAACGGGGAGGACCTCTCGTCGCTGAACTACGCCGAGCTGGTGGACATCGAGCCGCTGAGCGTGGACGACGCGGAGCCGCTGCGGGCGGAATTGGAGGACTTCGTGAACGCGGTTCGTCGGGGGGAGCGGCCGCCGATCGACGCGGCGGACGGGTTTGCGAACGTGCGGACGGCCCAGCGGATCATCGAGGCGGCCCGGGGGACGCGATGAGCGGGGCGGGGCGGGCGCCGCTACACTTCCCGCCCCCGTTTGGAGGATCTGGACCGTGGCGAACGCGTTTGAGTGTCGGGTGATCACGCCGGAAGCGAGGCTCTTGGACGAGGAGTGCGTGTCGGTGGTTGCGCCGATGCACGACGGCCAGATGGGGATTCTGCCCGGGCGGGCGCCGCTCGTGGGGCGACTGGGGCTCGGTGAGCTGAAGCTGACGTTCGTGAAGGGCGGGAGTCGCTCGTACCTGGTGGATGACGGGTTCCTGCAGATGGCCGGGAACCGACTGACGGTGCTGGCGAGCCGGGCGATTCCGGCGGAAACGCTGAGCGAGAGCGAGGCGCAGGCGGAGCTGGCGGAGGCGCAGGCTCGTGCGCCGAAGGACGCCGGGGATGCCGAGAAGGTCCGGAAGGATCGGGACCGTGCGCGCGCGAAGCTGACGCTGGCCAAAACGTTCAGCGGGCGCGGCGGGGGCATCTGAGACAAGGCCCCCGGGGGAGCTAGTGAAAAGCGGGATTCGTTAGAAGGGCCGGCGCGTCGGGTTGAGCGCGATGTTGTCGCGTCCGAGCACGAGGAGGTCGGCGATCTCGACGGCCTCGGCGAATGACTCGCGCGCCTGCTCGACGCTGACGGCGTTCTGAAGAACCTTGCCCTGCTCGAGGTGTTCGAGGGTGGGGATCGCATCGCCACAGATAAGGGTGGTGTGGCGGGGCTCTTCGAGCAGCAGACCGGTGAGGCCTGGCGTGACGCCGGGGAGAGGGAAGAGGGAAACGTGAGGCGCTGGGCGGTCGGGCGCGGGCTTGCAGCGTTGGAGGATGGCGACGTCCCGCTCGAGTGCGACACGGAGCTCGTCATCGTGCTGTTGGGCCGCGTCTTTCAGAGAGTTGATGAGCGGGACGCCGACGGCTTCGCGTTCGGTTTCGGAGATGAGCCACTCTGCGGAGTCGAAGGCCTCGATGGCGCGCCGGAGGTCGGGGCGGAAGGAGGTGAGGAAGACGTGGGTGATGGCGGAGGGCTCGAGGTTGGCGCGCTCCTTGAGACGGGGGAGGAGGAGTTGGGCAGGGAGAGAGGGGTCGACGAGGATGCGTGTGGGGGCGCCGGGGCCGGAGATGGTGATGAGGGAGGTGGTGGCATGGGGAGTGCGCACGGGGGCGCGCTCGTTCCAGAGCGGGTGCGCTGCGAGTGAGCCGAGGGAGATGATGCGGAGGTCGTTGGGCATGCGGTGTGTCTGAGGCTATATGGCGGAAGGGGCACCAGGCACGAAGCACTAGGATAAGCCAGGTTAGTGGTGCAGGTGCGTGGAGGCGCGTCATGAGAACATTCGGTCGCGGCGCGATGATGGTGTTGACGTCGGTTGTGTTCGGGGCGGCGCTTGGTCGGCTGGCAGCGCCGCCGCAGCTGGCGATCTGGTTGTTGCCGTACATCTTCGGAACAATCGTGGGGTTCCTTCTTGCGCCGCTGTTCGTGGGGATGCTGTGGGGGCGGGGCTGGGCCACGCGGGCGGCAGTCGTATTTGGTGCGACGGCGGCGCTCACGGCGTTGCTGCAGGCAGTCACGGATCATCCGTACGCGCTGATCGCATTCACGATCGTGACGTACATCGGGATGTGCATCGGTGTGTGGGCGTGGGAACAAGATCGACGCGCGGCCTCGACGCTGCGTGCGCCCGCGCACGGCGCGATCACACAGGTTCCGGACGGGGCGCGTCCGATTACTGAGGAGAATCTGAGAGGCGTTTGAGAACGGGATGGTTCTCGGCCTTTTTGGCGCGGAGTTTTTCGATGACGAGTGGCGGGCACATGGATGCGAGGACGGAGAGATCGTCGCCCATGGCCGCGATTTGCTTGATGAGTGAGGAGGAGGTGTAGGCGAAGGACTGTCCGGCGACGACGAAGGCGGTTTCGAGACCGGCGACTTCGCGGTTGGTGACGGCTTGCTGGACCTCGTACTGAAGGTCGGAGAGGTTGCGGATGCCTCGGAGGATGACGGTGGCGCCGGCGTCGTGTGCGAAGTCGACGGTGAGGCCTTGGAAGGCGCGGACCTCGACGGGGGCGTGGTCGGGCTCTTCGCGGGCGATCTCGTTGACCAAGGAGGTGGCGAGTGCGACGCGCTCGTCGGCGGTGAAGAGGGTGGGCTTGGAAGGGTTGCGACCGACGGCGACGATGACGCGGTCGAAGAGGCGGCGGCCTCGGCGGATGACGTCGAGGTGGCCGAAGGTGATCGGGTCGAAGGAGCCGGGATATATGGCGACGTGGGGGTGGGCCATGTGGGGATTGTAAAGGGAGGGGAAATGGAGAGGGCGAGGGGCGGATGTCGGCCTGAACCGATGCCTGTTTGCGCTCGAACGCGCGGTGCGTGAAGAACGCATGAGCGCGCGCGACTCGGATGTGAACGAATGATGAAGGCGAGGCGCGTGTGTGAAGGAACGGTGAGGGCGCCGCAGGAACGGGTGGGGCAGTGGCTTGCGCGCGGGTGTGAAGGCGAATTGACGGTTTCTTCGTGGGGTGATTGCCGAGTGTTTGCCGAGGTAAGCGTACGTTTCCAACACGTTTTCCACATCACTCGCGCGGGTGTGTGGATTGCAGGCCGGAGGCATGCGTGATGGTTGCGGACGAAGGTCATCGGCGGGATGTGATGGGGCAGTGGATCGGTCCGACGCGGATGGACATGCACTGTCATTCGCGCGCTTCGTCCAAGCCGCTGTACCGCGCGCTGGGCGCGCTGCGATGCCCTGAGTCGTTTTCCGAGCCGGAGCGCGTGTTCGACCAGGCGCTCGCTCGCGGCATGGACCTCGTCACGATCACCGATCACGACACGATCGACGGCGCGATGGAGCTGGTGGAGCGGGGCTTTCCGGGAGTGGTGGTCGGTGAGGAAGTCACGACGCACTTCCCGGAGGACGGATGCCGACTGCACGTGCTCGTCTGGGGGCTGAACGCGGCGCAGCACGAGGCGATCGGTCAACTCGGGCTGCGGGACGACGTGTATAGCTTCGCTCGGTGGTTGTTCAGGGAGAATCTGGCGCACGCGCTCGCGCACCCGTTGTATTCGCAGAACGGGCGGCTGACGGTGGATCACCTCGAGAAATGCGCACTGCTCTTCAAGGGTTTCGAGCTGTTGAACGGCGCGCATACGGGGGCACACCGGGATGCGCTGTCGATGTTTCTGCGAAGCCTGACGCCGGCGAGTGTGACGAGGCTGTCAAAGAAGCATGAGATCGAAGCGCTGTGGCCGAGGGCGTGGGTGAAGGCGATCACTGCGGGCTCTGACGATCACGCCCTGCTGAATGTCGGGCGGACGTTCACCGAAGTGTCGCAGGTCGGTGAGGAGCCGACGGTGAAGATCGAGGAGCCGTCGGAGTTTCTGCGGCTGGTGATGGCGGGGCATGGGGAGGCGAAGGGTGAGGGAGGGCATCCGAGTCTGCTCGCGCACCAGCTGACGGCGGTGGCGGCGCAATGCTACGCGAGGGAGCACCACGGGCGGATGTCGGCACGCGTGCGGTATGCGGGGTCGAAGGTGGCGCCATACGCGGGTGCGATCGGTGCTGCGCCCGGGAAAGCGCGGATCGCGCTTCGTGAGGTCGCTCGTCGCGTGCGGCGGAAGAAGAAGTGTCCGTCGGCTCGCCCGCTGATCAACGCGCTGCGGCGCGAGGTCGGACCGGTGCTCGCGCGGCACCCTGAGGTCGCGCGTTCGCTGGACCCAATGACGTGGGTGGACGGACCGCCGATGGCGCAGCACGAGGCGATGGCGTCGTTCGCGGACGAGTTGTCGGGGGCCGTGGCGCGGGCGCTCGCGGGCGGGGCGCTGCAGGCGAGCGGGAACACGCGGGAGATCGCGGCGCACCTGTTCTCCTACATCACGCTGATGGCGGCCCGGGCGCCGTACATTGTCTCGTTGTTCCACCAGAATCGGGAGCGGTTGATGCTGGAGCAGATTCGTCAGACGCACGGTCGCGCGGGTGAGAAGGCTCTGAATAGGCCGCTGAAGGTGGCGCTGTTCACGGACACCCTGGGCGATGTGAACGGGGTGTCCCGGTTCATCAAGAACGTAGCGGCGCGTGCGGAGGCGACGGGGCGCCATCTGACGGTGCTCACGAGCACGCGGTTCGAAACACCCAAGACGAGCAACATCCGGAACTTTGAGCCGGTGTTCGCGGCCAAGATGCCCAAGTATGAGCAGCTGGAGTGGGCGTTGCCGCCGGCGTTGAAGATGCTCCGCGAGGTGGATGCCCTGCAGCCGGATGTGATCCACGTGTCGACGCCGGGGCCGGTGGGGTGCGTGGGGTTCGTTGCCGCGAAGATGCTGCGGGCCCCGCTGGTCGGCGTGTACCACACGGACTTCCCGGCGTACATCGAACACCTGTTCGACGATCACGCGTACACGGCCATGACGTCGTGGTTCATGAAAGCGTTCTACACCCCGTTCTCGTGCCTGTTTACGCGATCGGACGAGTATGCCGAGTCGCTGGTGAAATTGGGTGTGCAGCGGGACCGGTTGGCGACATTGCGGGCCGGGATCGACACGGACGCGTTCCACGTGAAGCACGAGGACCGGGGCGTGTGGGCACGCATCGAGTGCGTGGATGGCGCACGCGTGCAGCCGAACACGATCAAGGCTATCTATGTGGGCCGGGTGAGCGTCGAGAAGAACCTCCCGATGCTCGCCAAGGTGTGGAAGAGGGTGAGCGAACGAGCGGCGAGCGCGGGCGTGCCGAGGGGCGGGCTCGAGTTGATCGTGGTGGGTGACGGGCCGTACCGGAAGCAGATGCAGGAGGAGCTTGAGGGCTGCGCGATGCCGGTACGGTTCCTCGGCTTCCGGCACGGGCAGGAGCTGTCGTCGATCTACGCGTCCTCGGACTTCTTTGTGTTCCCGTCTACGACCGACACGCTGGGGCAGGTGGTGATGGAGGCGCAGAGCTCGGGGTTGCCTGTGATCGTGACAGACGTGGGCGGGCCGAAGGAGGTTGTGGATCACGATCTGACAGGTTTCGTGCTGGGCGCGACGGACGAACGGGCCTGGGTGGACTCCATCCTTCGGCTGACGACGGACGCGGAGAAGCGCGAAGGGATGGGGCGCTCGGCGCACACCCGGATGGCGCGGCACTCAATCGAAGCCTCGTTCGAGCATTACTGGACGCAGCACGAGCGCGTGCGCGAGGAGTGGCTGGAGCGGGCGTGGAAGAAGGCGGAGGAAGGGAAGCGGAACGGGCTCAACCGCGTTCCGACGTCTTCGGGGGTTTCGACGCCTTCTTCGCCTCGCGACGCGCTTGAAAGAACTTCCTGAGGAGCGTTGCGCTCGACTTGGCCATGACGCCCGGGACGGCGTCGATGCGGTGGTTGAGTCGTTTGTCCGCGCAGATGGTGTAGAGGGTGTGCACGGCGCCGGCTTTCGGGTCGGGGGCGCCGTAAACGAGCCGGCCGACACGAGCGTTCACGATGGCGCCGGCGCACATCGGGCATGGCTCGAGGGTGACGACGAGCGTGCAGTGGTTGAGGCGCCAGTCGCCGAGGGCTTTCGCGGCGTCGCGTATCGCGAGCAGTTCCGCATGGCCGAGAGGGTCGCGGAGCGTCTCGCGCGTGTTGTGGGCCTCGGCGAGCAGTTCGCCGGTGTCGGTGTCGTAGATCACCGCTCCGATCGGGGCTTCGCCGAGCGAGGCGGCTCGACGGGCGAGACGGAGGGCGCGGCGCATCATGGCGCGGTCGGCGTCGGTGGGCTTTGGGGGCTGAGGTGAGGCCGTGCGACGTGCCGTCATGGCTCGCTGTCGCCGTCGGTTGTTCTCTTCCCGGAGAGCACGCCCGCGGCGACACGTCGCGGTGGCACGGCCCGGGCGAGGATGAGCCCGAACTCGAAGAGCAGGTAGAGCGGTCCTGCGAGGAGCGCGAGGGAGACGGGATCGCCCGTGGGGGTGATGACGGCGGCGAGAACGACGCAGATCAGGACGACGTGCTTGCGCTTCGAGGCCAGGAACTTGTGATCGACCAGCCCGGACCAAGAGAGGAGCATGATGACCACAGGGGTCTGGAAGGTGAGGGCGAAGACGAGGATGAGCAGGAAGACGAGGTCGACGTACTCGGCGATGCGGTATTGCTGCGCGACGAGGCCGGCGGAGGTCAGGCTGCTGGAGACGATCTCTCCGTCGGCGAGATGAATACGGAGTTGATGGCGCGACTCGAGGACCCACATCGCGCCAGGTTCGGGGTTGATCGGGTCGGCGGCGAGGATGGGGATCGTCGGGATCGTGACGCCGGGGGGAGGCTCGGCGGTGGGCGGGGGTTGCTGCGCGATCCCGGCGCCGAAGAGGATGAGGAAGTAGAGCATGAGTGGGAGGAGGACGTAGTAGAGGAACGCGGCGCCTGCGAGGGAGAGAACGGAGGCGAGGGGGACGAGGAAGCGGGCGAAGCGCTGTTCGTTGGGATAGAGGCCGGGGCGGACGAAGAGCCAGAGTTGCCAGAGACACCAGGGGATGGAGATGACGAGGGTGGCGACCATGGCGACCTTGAGGTAGGCGCCGAAGGACTCCACGGGGGACAGTGCCTGGAGGGTGGGTGACTCGCCGGCACGGATGAGGGCGTGTTCGACGGGGGCGATGACGAAGCGGAGGAGGGCTTTGCCAAAGAGGAGGCTGACCGCCATGACGGGGATGACGCCGAGGAGGGCGAAGATGAGCCTGCGACGGAGTTCGTCGAGGTGCTCGCCGAAGGACATGGTGGCTTCGTGGTGTGGTCCCATGGGGATTGGGGGTGAGGATAGCGGGGTTATGGGGGGTGTTTGAGGGATGGTCGGGTGATGGGCGGGTGGAACTTCGGAAGCGGGAGGGAGAAAAAGGTGGGAGAGGCGACGGGGGAGGTCTGTCGGCGCGTCTAGGGGTATCGCATGGAGCCTGATGTCATGGAACTGAGAGCCCAGGCTAGTCAGGCGGAGAGAGCCATCGCGGGGGATGGCGAGGCGTTACGCGCGTTGTGGGAGTCGAACCGCCGGTGGGTTGCTGCCGTGGCGCTCGCGCACATGCCCAGAGACGGCACGGTCGACCTCGAAGATGTGCTGCAGGAGGTGGGATTGCGTCTGGTTCGGACCGTGCACCGGGTGCGCGATCCGTCCGTGATGCGGGCGTGGCTGCGGACTGTGACGGTGAACGTCGCCCGGACGGCCGGTCGGCGGAAGAACGCGCGGCTCAAGCTGGTGCGCGGCGCGGCGGATGAACGCCGGGGTGAGGACCACGTCTCAAGCCCGCGCGGCGTGGACGGGGAGGTGGGCCGGGTTGAGGAAGGGCGTCGGTTGCTGGCCGCTGCGGAGCGGTTGCCCGCGGAGTACCGCGAGCCGCTGCTGCTGCGTTGCGTGCGCGGGATGTCGTACCGGCAGATCGCGGACGTGATGGGCGTGCCGGTGACAACGATCGAGACGCGACTTGCCCGGGCGAGACGGATGCTGCGTGAGGAGATGGGAGAAGAGAAGGGTTCGGTGGAGATCGCGCCGGGACGCGCGGAAGGAGCGGAACGATGAGGACGGAGCGTGAGGACATTCTGATCGGTCGGGTCGTGGACGGAGAAGCGACAGGCGCGGACTGGGGCGAGTTGGAGCGTTTGGCCGCGGCTGATGACGGGGTGTGGGCGCGGCTGGCAAAGGCGCAGCGATCCCAAGCGTCGCTCGCGCGGGCCGTCGATGACGAGGTGGTGGTGGCGGAGCTTGTGGACCTGCCCGCGGGCGAGGTCGTGCGCGGCGGGCACGGTTGGAGCGAGGTCAGCGTACGGTGGCGTGCGTACTCCGGGTGGGCCGTGGCAGCCGCGATGGCGCTCGCCTGGGTGGGCGCGGCGCGCTACGGGGTGTGGGACGGTCTGGGGAACAGCACGAGAGGGCTGCGCCAGCCGGCACAGATCGCGGGTCCGGGCGCCCTGGGCATGGATGACCTGATGCAGCGGTACGTCGAGCAGGGCTCGGCACAGGGTCGCGTGATCGCGGAGCTGCCGATGGTGATGGTGGAGACGGGGCCGGCCCAGGGGGGCGACGGGGTGGACGTGGTGTATGTGCGGCAGTTGCTGGAACGCGTGCGCGTCAGGGACGTGTACGAGCTGGGCATGACGGAGCACGGCGAGCCGGCTCCGGTGCTGGTCGCGCAGCCGGTTTCACGCCGGAGGCTGTGAGCGAGATTCGAGCGCGGGCGGCGTTGCTCGCGCGGCGGGAGTCGCGTGCGTGGTTGGAACGGTTCATCAGACGCCCTCACGGTTGGGGCGAAGGAGATGTGAGCGATGAAGTCTTTCAGTCGGATCATGATGAGCGCGGGCGCGGCGTCGCTGGTGGCGGGGTTGGCGTGCGCACAGAACGCGTGGGTAGCTGCGGCAGATCAGCAGGAGTCTCGGGTGTCCGCGGCACAGCGGGCCGAGCGGAGAGCTGAGGCGCGTGCGCAGGCGTCGAACGACAGGGACAACACCTCGACGCTCGAGGTGCACCGGAACGGGCGCCGGTTCTCGATCAAGCAGAAGGACGGCAAAGTGACGTCGGCGAGCATCGATGGTAAGTCCGTGCCGCCGGATCGGATCGTCGAGGATGAGACGACGATCAAGCTGCTGGATGAGGACGGGAACGTGGCGTTCGAGACGCAACGGATGCGCGGCGGCGGGTTCGCGTACGGGCTTGCCACGACGGAGCCGATGCATGCCCACACGATCGAGGTCGAGAAGCGGCCCATGATCGGGGTGACGCTCAGCGATGTCGGGGAAGCGCTCGCCGGCCAGCTCGGCATCGATCCGGAGAAGTCGGTGGTCATCTCCGGTGTCACGAAGGGGATGCCCGCGGAGAAGGCCGGGCTCAAGAAGAACGACATCGTGGTCAAGATCGAAGGGAATGCGGGCGCATCGTCGGAGCAGCTGAGTGAGGCGATCCGCTCCCGCAAGCCCGGAGACGAGATCTCGCTCGGCGTGATGCGCGAGGGCAAGCCGGTGGAGATCAAGGTCACGATCGGCGAGGGGAGCCCGCTGGCATCGGTCTGGGTCGAGGGCGAGGGAGCAGAGGGGATGGGGTGGCTGGGCGATGAAGCTGGAGCAAGGGCACTGGCCGAACGGCTCGCCGTGCAGGCTCGCGAACAGGGCGTTCGGGCCCGGGAGCTCGGGGAGCGCTACCGCGCGATGGCCGAGGAGTTCGGCGACCGGTTCCGTGTGCAGGTGCACGCGGGCGCCGAGCGCGTGCACGAGTTGCTGGAGGAACTGCACGAGGCCTGGGACGAGGTGAGAGAGTCGGTGGCGGAAGAAGGCGCCGACAAGATTTCGGAACTGCTCGAGCGACTGCAGGACGAGCTCGATCGGTCGGGGGATCGGCTGATGGGAGTGATGCCGCGCGTCGAGTTCTTCAACGAGGAGCGGGACGGAGGTCCCCGCGCGTTGGTGGTGCCGACGCCGCCGGTGGCTCCTGCGGCGCCGAGCGCGCCGCGCGCTCCTCGTGAGTTCCGCTGGCAGGAGAACACGGCCGGCGGCCAGGGTCGGCAGCAACTGGAGGAGCGCATCCAGGCGCTCGAGCAGCGCATCGACGCGCTTCTCAAGAAGATGGATGAGCAGAGCAAGGGCGGTAACTAGAGCGCCATCAGTTGCCCCGTGAAAGCCCGGGATTTGGCGTTGCGTGTCACGGATGCACGCAACCGTCCCGGGTCGAGGGCGTAGGAAGTGCTGGCCGGGGATCTCGCGCGTGGCGGACCGACCACCCCGCCCCGCGCTCTCGTGCGGGAACAAGCTCGAGAGAGCGGGGCGTGCGCGGCATCCGCCGACGCGCCTTTTTTTTTGCGCGTACGTGTCCGGTTCGACCTCAAGGACACGTGCCGCCCCATCCTGTAGGCTCGCGGCATGAACAGCGAGCGAGCAACGAGGCCTGGGCTTTGCGCTTTCCTGATGTTGTGCACCGTTGCGTGCGCGAACGCTGCGCCCAACCTGCGGGTGGATGTGGACGTCCGAGACGCTGCGCGCCGTCTCGCCCACGCGCGCGTCCGCGTTGACATCCCCGAAGAGCGGCGCGGCAAACCGGTCGAGCTGCTCTATGTGGAATGGACGCCGGGCAACCACAACCCAAGCGGGCCGATCCAGAACGTGATCGACTTCGTGGTATCGGACGCGACGGGCGCACGGGCGTCGTGGCGGCGCGACGAGATCGACCCGAACCGGCACATCGTGGCCGGGGGAGCCGGGGATCACGTCGTGGCCGAGTTCTCATACATCACGAACCAGCCGGCAGTGAACTCGCGCAGCAGCGACACCTACGGCTTCCCGAACTTCGGCGGGCTGAACTGGAACACGCTGCTGGTGTACCCGGCGTGGTCGACGAAGGAGGAGATCAAGGTCAGCGCGTCGATCACTTTGCCCGCCGGATGGACATGGGCGAGCGGACTGCGCGTCGAGGATGAAGAACGGCTGGAGGACGGCGCCACGCTCGTGCGTTTCGCAGAGGCATCTCTGCGCGAAGTGGTCGATTCCCCTGTGATCTACGGGGAGCATCTTCGAACATATGAGCTCGGCCAGGCTGGCGGGGCGGAGCACTACCTGCACGCCGTCGCGGCGAACGCTTCACGCACGGAGCTGGCGGACGAGCGTCTCGAAGCGCTGCGTCGGATGCTCGCGGAGACCGTCGCCGTGTTCGGCTCGGCGCCAATGGACCGGTACCACTTCCTTGTGCTGCTGGACGACGCGTTGCCCGGCTTCGGCCTCGAGCACCTCACCAGCACGTTCATCTCGATGGGAAGCGAGCGGTTCCGCAAGGCTGGCGCGGAAAAGGACCCGCTCACGGTGCTACCGCACGAATACATCCATGCGTGGTGCGGCAAGTGGGCGGCGCCACAGGGGCTGTTGACGGAGGACTACGCCTCCTCCGCACGCACACCGCTGCTCTGGGTGTACGAAGGCCTGACGAGTTACTACGACGAGATCGTGGCCGTCCGGAGCGGCCTGCAATCGTCGGAGAAATTCGTGGACGGCCTCGCGCGTCTGCTGGGTTCGTATGAGCGGCAGGCCGGACGCGGGTGGCGGAGCGTGGAAGACACGGCCATCGCGATGCGCTTCCTCCGTGCGCGCAGCGACATGTGGGAAGATCGTCGGCGCCGGCAGGACTACTACGGCGAAGGCTCGGTGTTCTGGCTCACAGCCGACGCCATCATCCGACGTGGCACGGACGGAGCACGCTCCCTCGATGATGTCTGCCGCGCGCTCTTCGGCGTGCGTGAAGGGGAGCAGATCGGCTCCACCGGCGTCGCCCGCGAGTACACCAGAGAGGACATCGTCCGCGCACTGACCGAGGCTTACGACGTCGAAGATTGGGACGGTCTGATCCGTCGGATGATCGAGGAGCCCCAGACCGACCGCACGCCGTTCGCGGCGCCGGGGCTGCTCGGTGCGCCGCTCGTCTGGAGCACAGAGGCGAATGACGATCAGAAAAAGAGCGTCATGTCGGGAGGCGGAGTCGACGTCCTTCTGACGATGGGGCTGCGAACGGATAAGGAAGGGGTCGTGACAGGCGTCCGCACCGGCAGCGCTTCAGAACTGGCCGACGTGCGGATGGGAGATCGAGTGGTCGGCGTCCGTGGCTCGCTGGAAGGAGAGGGGTATCGGACGTGGGGCAGCGAGGCCCTCCGTGAGGCCGTGGAGAGAACGCCCGAGACGGGAGGGATCACCCTGCTCGTAGCCCGGGGTGAGAACCTGCTGGAGCGGCGGGTTGCCTATGGAGAGGGGCTGGTATTCCCGCGGCTGGAGCGGTCGGAAGGGCCCCATGACCTGCTCGGCGCGCTGATGGCGCCCAGGGCGGGCTGACGCCGCCCGAACGTGGGAGTTTCCGCGCGAAAAATGCGGTCTACGGTCTTGCGTTTTTGGTGAAGGTCGCGCAGACTGTCCGTGGAGTCGCAGGATTGTCCCTTCGCACAGGGTGACAGTTGCTGCAAGAACAATCTGATTCGCCTCAACAGCGGTGTTCGATGCGCGCTTCTGCGCGTACCCGGGCTGCTCAGGCGGAGCGTTCGACCGCAGACACAGGGATCCGTCGCGGCAGCGGCGGTGCATACACGGAAGGAGAGGGTCGATGTTGAGAATGACTGGGATCGCGGCGTTAGGACTGATCGCGGGCGCCTCGGCGAACGCGGGCATCGTGTACTCCGGTGGTGGCGGGACCATCCCGAACAACACGGGTGCCTCGTTGATCTCCACCGTCACCGCGAACACCGCGGCGACGATCACCGACGTGATCTTTTCGATCACGCTGAACCACAACTGGATGGGCGATATCCGCGCCTCGGTCACGCACGTCTCCACGGGGACGACCGTGTGGCTGTTCAACAAGGTCGGCGCCTCGGGCGGCACCGGCAACGGCGACGCCAGCGACTTCAACGGCACGTACCGCTTCAACCCGACGTTCGCGGGCAACCTCTGGACGGTCGCCGGCATCGCGGGCAGCAGCTCCACCGTCGCCCCGGGCGATTACAAGCCCACGACCGTCAACGGCACGAACGTCAACTTCACGTCGTTCGTCGGCCTCTCCGCGACGAGCGATTGGAAGCTCGAGGTGCACGACAACGGCACGGGCGGCTCGGGCGCCGTGACCGGCTGGAGCGTCGAAGTGTTCGTGATCCCCTCGTCCGGCTCGATGGCCCTCGCCGGCATGGCCGGGCTCGTCGGCCTGCGTCGGCGGCGCTAAGTCACGGCACGCAGCGGCTCGAACACCTTCCGTAGCAAGACCCTCAGGAGCCTTCCCCGATCGGGAGGGCTCTTTTTTCGCGCAGACCGCGAGGCGCCACAGTGGAGGAGCCCGTACACGCCGGGTAGTGTGCGTCGGACCACCCACACGCGCAGGCAGAAGGAGCGACGCATGAGCACGACGAACACAAAGCTGGCCCCGGGCGCGAAGGCGCCGTCGTTCCGCCTCCCGAACACGAACAAGGGACCCGGCGCGGGCGCCGTGGATGTCTCGCTGCAGGACGCGCTCTCCGGCAACAAGGGCTGCGTCGTGCTCTGGATGTGCAATCACTGCCCGTACGTCGTCGGCTCCGCAGAGCGCATCACCGCCCTTGCACGCGAAACCATGGCGAAGGGCATGGGCTGGGTGGCGATCTGCTCCAACGACGCCGAGAACTATCCGGAAGACTCGGCCGCAAAGATGGGCGAATACTCCCAGAAGTGGTCCCTCCCCTTCCCCTACCTGCGCGATGAGAGCCAGGACACGGCACGCGCCTACGGCGTCGAGCGCACGCCGGAGATCTTCCTCCTCGATGCCAACGGCGTGTGTGTCTACGAGGGAGCCTTCGACGACTCCCCCAAGGACCCTGCCGCTGTGAAAGACCGCCCGCTCCGGGATGCGATCGAGGACGTCCTCGCAGGGCGCCCCGTGCGCCGCCCGCAGACGAACGCGATCGGCTGTAGCGTGAAGTGGAAGAAGTAGCCCGGCACACGCGTTTCCGGCTCACAACGCGCTCGCTCTGCCGTCCACGTGCGGGAACCGGGCCCGCGCGTAGAATGTCGCTCTTCATCACACGGACGCCCTAACAGGAACCGAAACCATGACGGCCTCAGACGTTTTCTCGGCACGCTCGACCCTCAACGCAGGCGGCGCGGAGCATCTCTATTACGACCTCCACGCCCTCGAGCGCGCCAGCGTCGTCGCCAAGGACCGTCTCGCCAAGCTCCCATTCTCGATCCGCGTCCTGCTCGAGTCCGCCCTGCGCAACCTCGACGGCTTCGTCGTCACGGAAGACGACGTCCGCAGGCTCGCCGGTTGGAAGGGCGCGGGCAACGAAGAGGTCGAGCTGCCCTTCCTCCCCGGACGCGTCGTCCTCCAGGACTTCACGGGCGTCCCCTGCGTCGTCGATCTCGCGGCGATGCGCGACGCGATGAAGCGGCTGGGCGGGGACCCGCAGGAGATCAACCCGCTGGTGCCGTGCGATCTCGTCATCGATCACAGCGTGCAGGTCGATGATTTCGGCCGGAAGGTGTCGCTCACCATCAACGCCGAGAAGGAGTTCGAGCGCAACCGCGAGCGTTACGAGTTCCTCAAGTGGGGCCAGCAGTCCCTCACCAACTTCCGCGTCGTCCCCCCCGCCACCGGCATCGTGCACCAGGTCAACCTCGAGTACCTCGCGCCCGGCGTGCTGACCAAGCGCGACGACGCCACCGGCAAAATGGTCGCGTACCCCGACTCCTGCGTCGGCACGGACTCGCACACGACGATGATCAACGGTCTGGGTGTGCTCGGCTGGGGCGTCGGCGGCATCGAGGCCGAGGCCGTGATGCTCGGCCAGCCCGTCTACATGCTGACGCCCAAGGTCGTCGGCTTCAAGCTCACCGGCAAGCTGCCCGAGGGCTCCACAGCGACGGATTTGGTGCTGACGGTCACGCAGATGCTCCGCGCGCACGGCGTCGTCGAGAAATTCGTCGAGTTCTACGGGCCCGGCGTGTCGACGCTCACGCTGCCGGATCGCGCGACGATCGCGAACATGGCGCCGGAGTACGGCGCTACGATCGGCATCTTCCCGGTGGACGCGGTGACGATCGAGTACATGAAGTTCACGGGCCGCTCGAATGAGCAGGCCGCGCTCGTCGAGGCGTACTACAAGGCCCAGGGCATGTTCTGGACGCCCTCCTCTCCCGAGCCGGAGTTCAGTGAGAGCCTCAGCCTCGACCTCTCGACGGTCCGCCCCTCCCTGGCCGGCCCAAAACGCCCGCAGGATCGCGTGATCCTCACGGAGATGAAGGCGCTCTGGCGCAAGGAGCTCGTCGACTCCTTCGGCAAGAAGAACATCAGCGAGACGGCTCGTCTCGACACTTGGGCCGGTGAGGGCGGGGAGAACGCCGGGGGCAATGTCCCGCCCGTCAACACGCCGGACTCCGCCAAAGCGGCGCACAACGGCGTCGAGGTCGTCGCCGACGGACGACGCTTCTCCCTCCATCACGGCGACGTCGTCATCGCGGCCATCACCTCGTGCACCAACACCAGCAACCCCGACGTCATGCTCGCCGCGGGCCTCGTCGCGCGCAAGGCCCGAGCCCTCGGGCTCACCCGCAAGCCCTGGGTCAAGACCAGCCTCGCGCCCGGCTCCAAGGTTGTCACGGCGTACTACGACAAGGCCGGCCTCACCGAGGACCTCGACGCCATGGGCTTCGCCACCGTCGGCTACGGCTGCACGACGTGCATCGGCAACTCCGGCCCGCTCCCCGAGCCGATCAGCCAGGGCATCAAGCAGGGTGATCTCGTGGCTGTGAGCGTGCTCTCTGGCAACCGCAACTTCGAAGGCCGCATCAGCCCCGACGTCAAGGCGAACTACCTCGCCAGCCCCCCGCTCGTCGTGGCGTACGCGCTCGCGGGCACCGTCGACATCGATCTGACGCGCGATCCCATCGCCAAGGGCAAGAACGGGCAGGACGTGTTCCTCAAGGACATCTGGCCGACCCAGGCCGAGGTGCAGGCCATCAAGGCCAAGGGCATGTCCGCCGACCAGTACCGCGACCAGTACGCGCGCGTCTTCGACGGCAATCCGACGTGGAACGAGGTGCCCGTCTCCAAGAGCGACCTCTACGGCTGGAGCGACGACAGCACCTACATCCAGAACCCCCCGTACTTCGAAGGGATGACCGAGGAGCCGCGCGACGTCCGCCCGATCAAGGGCGCGCGCTGCCTCGTCTTCGTGGCCGACTCCGTCACCACGGACCACATCTCCCCGGCCGGGGACATCGCGGCCGACAGCCCCGCGGGCAAGCACCTCGCGGAGCGCGGCGTGCCCAAGTCCATGTTCAACTCCTACGGCTCACGCCGCGGCAACGACCGCGTCATGACCCGCGGCACGTTCGCCAACGTCCGCGTCAAGAACAAGCTCGCCATCGACCCCGCCACGGGCAAGATCCGCGAGGGCTGGTGGACCAGGGACTTCTCGGGCAAGACGCCCGCGAACGAGGCGGTCACGCCGATCTACGACGCCGCGATGCGATACAAGAGCGCGGGCACACCCCTCGTCGTGCTCGCGGGCAAGGACTACGGCATGGGCTCCTCGCGCGATTGGGCCGCGAAGGGCACGAACCTGCTCGGCGTCCGGGCCGTCATCGCGCAGTCCTACGAACGCATCCACCGGAGCAACTTGGTCGGCATGGGTGTGCTCCCGCTCCAGTTCATGGAAGGTCAGAGCGCCGAGGGCCTGGGCCTCGACGGGAGCGAGACGTTCGACGTCGATCTCCCCCCCACCATCGAGCCGCGCAGCACGATCCACGTGAAGGCGACCAAGCCCGACGGGAAGTCGGTGACGTTCGAGACACGCTGCCGTGTCGATACGCCCGTCGAGGCAGAGTACTACCGCCACGGCGGCATCCTCCACTACGTCCTGCGGAAGATCCTCAACGAGAGCGGGCAGCCGGCGTAAGACCGTCGCCGCTCACGTCCCGAACTGACTCAGCACCGCGTTGAGATCGGCAAAGTTCACGGCGCCGTCGAGGTTCGCGTCCCCCGGCAGCATGGCCCCGCCGCCCGAAGTCTGCCCGAACGTCGAGAGCACGCCGTTCAAATCCGCGAAATTCACCACGCCGTCATCGGTCACGTCCACCGGCCTGCGCACGAACCACCGACGCGTCGTCATGTCGCGCGAGAAAAAGCCCAGCAGCATGTTCGCCACCTTGGATCGCGCTCCGGCGGCCGGGTGCGTGCCGTCCGCCTGATAGTCCGAGCACAACCACGTCAGCCCGTCCGACCTCGCCGTGAGCCCGTCCGCCCACATGTACGGGCCCCACGCAAGCCAAGGCGCCTCGACAGCCCCGGCCGAGGGCGTGAAATTCAACGCCGGATTGCCGTTGATCTGATCCTCCACGAGCCACTTCACGGCAAAGCCCGAGTCGTACGCGTACGGCTCGGGATTGAGCGCCGTCGACGCATAGCCCGCGTAGATGCGCGAGGAAACGAACGCCTGCCGACAGTTCGGAAACTTGTCCTTCACGATCTGCGAGATCGTGGCGAGCAGCGATTGAAGATGCTGTGGGTGCCCCGGGAAGGAGCCGGGCGGGAACGACGACCCCGGCGTCGGTAATGCCTGCTTGATCCACACCGCCTGTACCTGCGCGGGCGTGAGCCCGGCCTGCGCGAGGCGTTGGTTGATGACGGTCCAGAAGTTGGCCGTCGGATCGACGATGATCTCGGCGTGCTGCCCGCCCTGCGCACCGTCGATCACGCGCACGCGCGGATGCAGGTTCGCGAACGTCGCGCTCAGATTCACGAACGCGGAATACTCCTGCGTCGTGTTCGACATGCCGATGGAGAGCAGCACCACCGCGCCCTGCGGGCTGGGGTTGCCCGCGCCGTCCAGCGGGACCATGGACGCGCCGATCGCGCGCCCCGCCGCATCATGGCCCCCAGGCCGCAGGTTCGAGCCGGCTGGATACAGCCCGCCCTGCGCCCCGAGATACGTCCCCGTCCCCAGATCGTTCAACGGCGTGAGCCCGACCGACGTGCCCGCGCAGTTCTGGCCCAGCGCCACACTGCACAAGACCACGCCCGCGACCGTCATGAAGAATCGATGCATGTTCGTATCTCCTCCGGGAAGCGGTGCAGACACGCACCGTGCTCATCGAATCGCCGACTTCTCGCCCACACGAGTATGACCTCGCGTCCCGCCCCATCCAACGGCCACCCATCACGTGGTATTGCCGCGCAGCCATCCCGCCCCCCTCGTCCGTCCGCACTTCGAGCCGGATTCGGTACCTTCCCGCCCCGTGCGCGTGCTGATTCTGGTCAACGAGCGGTCCGGTCGCGGCAAAGCGGCGTTGCTGGGCGCCGGCGTCGAAACCGCCCTGCGTCAGCAAGGCGGCGAGGTCCTCGCCCTGCGCGCCGCAGAGGCCACACTCGAAGCCATCCGCGCCTGGGGACCCCGTGCGATCGTCGTGTGCGGCGGAGACGGCACCGTGCACCATCTCGTCCAGCAGGCCTTCGGCCAAGGGCTCGAGCAGTGGACGGTCTACCACGCCCCGACCGGGACCGAAAACCTCTTCGCGCGCGAGTTCGGGATGTGGCCCAGAGTCCTGCCGGACGAGATCGCCCGCCGTGTCCTCCGCGACCAATCACGCCTCATCGACCTCGGCATCGCCGGTGAACGCTCCTTCGCCCTGATGATGAGCGTCGGCTTCGACGCGGCCGTCGTCGAGCGCGTCTGCGCCATCCGCACCGGTCGCATCACCCGCTGGTCCTACGCCAAGCCCATCCTCCGTGAAGCAACGCGCCCGACCCTCGCGCGCATGCGCGTCCGGATCGACGGTGAGCGCATCGTCGACGCGCACAGAGGGCTGCTTGTTGTCGGCAACGTGCGCCAGTACGCCGCCCGCCTCAACCCCACCTGCAACGCCGACCCCTCCGACGGACTCCTCGACGTCACGTTCATGGCCGCGAGCAGCGCGATGGAGATCATCCGCTGGTCCGCCCTCTGCTGGTCGCGCGCACAGCACGCCGCCGTCGGCTGCGTCATGGCCCGCGGCCACGAGATCGAGATCGAATCCCTCGAGCACGAAGCCGCCGTTCAGATGGACGGCGAGTCCGCCGGAAGACTGATTCCCGGGAAGCCCGGCGTCATCCGCGTCGCCCCCGCCTCCATGCGCGTCGTCCAGGTCTCCCCGCGACGCGCCTGAGCTCGCGCCCGTTCAGCACGGACCGCCGAACGCCGAGAGGACGAGGTTCAGGTCCGCGAAGTTCACCGAACCATCCCCATTCAGATCACCCGGCACGCTCCCCGGCGCGCCCGTCGTCCCGAACGATGACAGCACGATGTTCAGGTCCGCGAAGTTCACAACACGATCACCGTTCGCGTCTCCCGGACAGACCCCGTCGTTCTGATACCAGGTCACGATGCTGAACAGCGCGCCGACAGGGTCGATGTCCCCGTCCCCGTCCATGTCCGCAGCGCTCACGTGCTCCGCGTTGATCACCCCGCCGCGCAGCAGATGCGACACCCACCCGCCAGCCGTGCGCTCATGCCAACGCATCTCCCCGTCGTGGTACATCGCGGAGATCGCGTCGAGGTCCCCGTCCCCATCCACGTCCACACTCACGGCCTCCGACGCGCCCCGCACCGGGAACGCCACCACCCGTTGCACGAACGACGCCGCTCCCACATCCCCCACATTCTCAAACCAGCTCACCGTGTCCCCGTTGAACGACGCGCACAGCACGTCATTGTCACCGTCCTCGTCAAAGTCCGTCACCAGCGCGCTGTGCTCGCCGCCGAGCGCCGCAGCCAGCGTGCGCTCCACGAACGAAGGCGCCGCGCCGGGCTGCGCCGAACCCACATTCTCCAACCACCCCACCCACCCCGTCCCGAACACGGCGTTCGACGTCACCACGACATCCATGTCCCCATCCCCGTCCAGATCTCCCGCAGCGGCGCTCAGGTCGGTCGTCCGCGAGCACGGGATCACGTGCGCCACAAACGTCGGCGGCGCGCCGTCCGCACCCGCTACGTTCTCCACCCATGCCACACGCCCGAGGCCGTACTGATCCGCCGCGATCACATCCAGATCACCGTCTCCGTCGAAATCGATCACGTCGATCCGGCGAGACCCGTTCGCATCGCTCCAGAGATCGCGCTCAATGAAGACGATCGATCCGGGAGCCCCGTCCGCCGACGGCGCCTGCTCCAGCCAAGCAAGCCGCTCGGGAACTCTGCACGACACGATGATGTCCAGGTCGCCGTCCCCGTCGAGATCCGCCGGTCTCAGCGCACGCAGGCCCGGCGCATTGACCGCGATCACGCGTTTCGTGAACGTCGGTGTCGGTCCTCCGCTGCTCTCGTACCAAGCCACGCCCGGCGTGTTCATCGCCGTGACAAGGATGTCCGCGTCGCCGTCCCCATCGATGTCGGTCGCCACAACCCCCGTGCTGACGAATACAGCGGGATCAACCAGATGCTCCGTGAACGTCGGCGCCGCAGTCGAAAGCCCACCGCACACCGCAACCCACACGATCGCTCGCCACTTCGACATCGCGCGCCTCCTTCTTCGTGCCCGCCCCATCCCAGCCTAAGGGGCCACGCGCGCGAAACAACTCCCCATCCGGGATTACCCCGGCCTTCAAGGGGAATACCCCCGCGCAATGTGGGGCAACGATACCTAGACCCCGCTGGGCGCACCGATCACCAGCCTCAAACTCCACCGTGCCAGCCCCACTCCGTCTCACACACCCGTGTTCACCCACACCGTCTTCACCTGCGTGTACATCTCCAGCGCGGCCTTCCCCATCTCGCGCCCGAACCCGCTCTGCTTGTACCCGCCGAACGGCGCCGCGGCATCAAAGCAGTTGTAGCAATTGATCCACACCGTCCCCGCGCGCAACTTCGAGGCCAGCCGGTGCGCCTTCCCCACATCCCTCGTCCACACCGCCGCTGCCAATCCGTACTCCGAATCATTCCCCGCCGACACCACTTCCTCCGGGTCCTTGAACGGCACCGCGCACACCACCGGCCCGAAGATCTCCTCCCTCACCACACGCATCGTCGGCTTCACCTCCGTGAGCACCGTCGGCCGCACGAAGTACCCCTGCTCCATCCCCTGCGGTCGTCCCCCACCCGCCACCACCTTCGCCCCCTCTTGCTTCCCGCTCTCCACCAGCCCCGTCACCTTCTGATGCTGCTCCTCCGACACGAGCGGCCCCATCTCCGTCTCCGCCTCCATCCCCGGCCCTACTCGAATCTTCTCCGACCGCTCGATCAGCCTCGACACCACCCTGTCATACGCCTTCTGCTCGATGAACAGCCTCGACCCCGCGCAGCAGCACTGCCCGTGATTGAAATAGATCGCGTGCGCCGCGCCGTCCGCCGCAACATCGAGGTCCGCGTCCGCGAACACGATGTTCGGCGACTTGCCTCCAAGCTCCAATGACACGCGCTTCAGATTCCCCGCGGCCGCGCGCATCACGATCTTGCCCACCTCCGTCGATCCGGTGAACGCCACCTTGTCCACGCCCGGATGCGCCGCCAGCGCCGCGCCCGCTGTCTCGCCCAGCCCCGTCACGATATTCACCACACCGGCCGGAATCCCCGCCTCCTCGATCAGCTCTCCCAGCCGCAGCGCGCTCAGCGGCGTCTGCTCCGCCGGCTTGAGCACCACCGTGTTCCCGCAGGCCAGCGCCACTCCCAGCTTCCACGCGGCCATCAGCAGCGGGAAGTTCCACGGAATGATCTGCCCCACCACTCCGACCGGCTCGCGCAACGTGTGCACGAAGTAGCTCCCCGGGAAACTCACGGGAATCGTCTCCCCCTCCACCTTCGTCGCCCACCCCGCGTAGTACCGGAAGTGATCCACCACCAGCGGCACATCCGCGATCCGCGAAACGCTGATCGGCTTCCCGTTGTCGAGTGTCTCGAGCTGCGCAAACTCCTCCGAGTGCTGCTCGATCAGGTCCGCCAGTTTCCAGATGGCCCGCCCGCGCTGCGAAGGACTCATCTTCCCCCAAGCCCCATCCTCAAACGCTCTCCGCGCCGCCTTCACGGCCAGATCGACATCCGCCGCATCCCCCGCCGCCACCTCCGCGAGCGCGAGCCCGTTGCTCGGGTCGTACGTCGTGAACGTCGCCCCGCTCTTCGCGCCCACCCACTTCCCATCGATCAGCATCTTCCGCGTCCGCCCCCCCACGAACTCCCTGACCCCCGCCGCCAGACCCGGATGCGAAAGCGTCGCGCTCAATGCCGTCATGAGATGTCTCCTTCGTCGCCCTGAAGCGCCGCCGAAGACGCAAACCACGCCATCGCGCAGCGCCTCACCCGCCAAAACCTGACATGCTACCGCGCCCCCGGCCCCGCCACGACACTTCTTGAGCACCCACGTCCCAACCACCCCTCGCCCGCGGCCTTATTCCAGCCCCATCGCCTTCGCCATCGCATGACCCATGTGCGCCGGCGTCTCCGCGATCTCCATCCCCGCCCCCTTGAGCGCCTCGATCTTGCTCTCCGCGCCGCCCTCACCCCCCGAAATGATCGCGCCCGCGTGCCCCATCCTTCTCCCCGGCGGCGCAGTCCGACCCGCGATGAACGCCGCCATCGGCTTCGTTACAAACTGCCTCGCGAACTCCGCCGCGGCCTCTTCGTCACTCCCGCCAATCTCCCCGATCATCAGAATCGCGTGCGTGTCCGGATCCTCCTGGAACAAGCGCAAGCAATCGATGAAGTTCATCCCCCGCACCGGGTCCCCGCCGATCCCCACGCACGTCGACTGCGCCAGGCCTAACTGCGACGTCTGCCACACGGCCTCATACGTCAGCGTCCCCGAGCGCGACACGATCCCCACCGACTTGCCCCGCTTCGCCTGCGAGATGTGCGTGTTGATGTACCCCGGCATGATCCCGATCTTGCAACCCGCATTCGTGTACGGGTCCTTCGCCGACTCCCCCTTCCCCGTCTTCGGCCCCGGCGTGATCACACCCGGGCAGTTCGGCCCGACCAGAATGCTCTGCCGGTGCGGCGGCCGCTTCGCGTTCACCTCGTCCAGCAACGCCCGCGCCCGCACCATGTCCGCCACCGGGATGCCCTCGGTGATCGCGCAGATCACACGCACCTGCGCATCCGCGGCCTCGAGAATCGCGTCCGCCGCGAACGGCGGCGGCACGAAGATCATCGTGGCGTCCGCCCCCGTCTCCCGCACGGCCTGGCCGACCGTGTCGAAGATCGGCAGCCCGTTCTCATCCTTCGAGCCCCCCTTCCCGGGAGTCACCCCCCCCACCATCTTCGTGCCGTAGTGGTAGCAGCCCCGGGTGTGCAGGGCCCCGAAGGACCCCGTGATGCCCTGACAGATGACGCGCGTGTTCGCATTGACGAGAATGGCCATGGGGCGGAGAGAATAGCGGATCGGACGCTGGGTCCGCGGATGGCTTCGCGTTGGCTTTTCCCGCTCCCCGTCGGCATAGACGCGCCGCCCGCACGGCCACGCCCGAACACGCCGTCTGCCTCGATCGCCGTCCGGCCTTACATGCCATGTGCCACGAAAACGAGGAATGTGATCTCGGACCTTGTTTCGGGGGAACCGCGCGGTACGCTCAGACCGTACAGGTCTCAACAGAGAGTTGTGGTTTCCGGGCCTGCTTGCGGGGAATCGTCGCTATGCGTGCGTGCGAGAGAAAGCCGAATTGTCAGCGAAGCAACGCGATCCTTCGTCGTCTCGCTTTAAGCTCGCCCGCGCTTGGCCTCGTCCTCGCCCTCGCCTCCCACGTCACCGCCGGCATCCTTCCTCCCTCCTACGGCCACGACTTCGTCACCATCGGCGCCCCCGGCAATCGCGCAACCCTGCCCGACGAAGTGCCCTTCCGACCGTGGATGCAGGTCGGCGCCGTGAACTACGAGTACCGCATGGCCCGCACCGAGATCACCGGCTCGCAATGGTTCGAATTCGTGCAGGCCTACGCCCCCTACGTCGGCGCCGACTTCGGCAGCGACCTCTTCTCGAGCGGCGCCATCATCTTCCGCGGCTTCGGAACGAACGGCGTCCCCACCTACACCATGGACCCCATCTTCAACAACGTTTCCATCGCCATGGGCTGGCGATACGCCGCGCGCTACTGCAACTGGCTCCACAACGGCAAGGCCCTCACACGCGACGCCTTCGAGAACGGCGCCTACGACACCGCCACCTTCACCAACAACCCCGACGGCACCGTCAACGATCAGTCGTCGCGCAGCCCCGGCGCGCTCTTCTGGATCCCCAGCGAAGATGAATGGGTCAAGGCCGCGTACTACGACCCCAACAAGCACGGCCTCGGCCTTGAGGGCTACTGGCGCCACCCCGGCGGGCAGGACACGCCCCTGCAGGGCGGCCTCCCCGGCGAGCCCGGCGCGCAAACCTCCGCGCCAATCACGCAGCCCGGCTTCCGCCCCGACGTCGGCTCCTACCCCGACGTCTCGGCCCCATGGGGACTGCTCGACGTCTCCGGCGGCACAGTTGAGTGGACCGAAACGTGGTCGATGCTTAACCGCTTTCGTATCGCGCGAGGGTCCCGCACCGGCATCGGCTCGTTCTATTACCTCTCCGATCAGATCGACAGCTCAGGGGCGGGTCTGCCCAACGCATCAACGTTCGGATTACGAATCGCGTCAACCGTTCCGGGGGCGGGGGCATTCCCGTTGCTCGGAGGACTCATTATGGTCGCTTCGACACGGAGAAAACGAACATGCGAACAAAAATACAGACACGGTTCGTCGTAGCGGTGGCCGGACTGATTGTCGCAGCTCAATCACAGGCGACGGTCACGGCAACAGCGCTTCAGGGCGGCAGCTGTATGACGATCGATCGCGTCCTTGAGAATGGTCTTTGGAAAATCACGATCACGACCGGGGCGTGCGGGGGAGATATGATCGTCGACATCCGCGGCGATGCCGGCGACGTGATCAGTTTCATCGAATGCATCAACAATTCAGGTTCCAATCGTTCACTGATTCTCTTTGTCGGTCCCGCGTCAACCGGCACCGGCATCAGCTTTGTGGGCGGCATTCGGACACCTGATTCGCCTTCCCACCCTGTGGTATTGGCGGAACTCATCACGACGGGAAACGTCAATGCTCTCCAGGTCACAGACTACTCCACCACGAATTTGATCGTGGGAGGAAACCTCAGCACCGAAATCTGCTGCGTGGAGCGAACCGACGGCGCACCGTCACAGCTCGCTGGGCTTACGATTGGCGGCAGCATCTTTGGCGACGTCGTCAATGCGTATGGAGACATAGGGCCGATCGTTGTGCAAGGTAACTTTGGCAATATCTCAACAGGGATTCCCGCCCGAGCGTGGTCGAAGGGATCGATTCGGCACCTTGACGCCCCAAACGGATACATCTACGCCGAAATCGACGCCAACAAGTACAACTCGAATGGCACGAGCGATATCGGGCGAATTCGCGCGAAGTCCGGTGTTTTCGGGAACATTAATGCGCGGCAATTCGCCGACATTGCGGGCGCACAGAACCCGCCTGGCCTCTTTGCGACCGAAGGTGACCTCGACGCCACCGTCACCCTTACCGGCGCCCTCGACCGCGAGATCATCATCGGCAAGTCCCTCACGTCGACCGCCTCCATCAGCGTCCCCTCCATCGCGCCCGGCGGACAGATCACCATCAACAACCTCGGCGCCTCGCACACGTGGAGCGGAGCAGTGACCGTCAACGGCTCCGCGCTCACGAACCCGCCGTACTACACAAACCTTGCGTCCAGCATCGGCGGCGGCTCCGTCGGCCTCGCAACGTTCGCCCTGCATCGACAATCCTGCGACCCCCCGCACGACAGCGCATTCGCCATTCGCTCCGTGGTGGCGACGGGTCCAGGCGGGACCGGCAACGGCGAGTGTGTCACCAATCAGCTTGACATACGGCTTCGTTTCTACGGGCCGATCACGCTGCACGAGCCGACAGTGTCGGAAGACGATTCTCCTCCGTTCTACGTGTGGAAGTACATCGGCGGTGTGCAGCAATGGGAAAAAGTCGATTGGCCCGTCATCGCCACAGTCGACACCCTCGCGGACCCCGGTGGTCGCGTGATGCGCATCCAATCCGACTGGGAGACCCTGCCTTCGACGGGACTCTACCGCATCACGCGAAATGGCAACCGCATGACGTGCAAAGGTGTCGGCGCAGGCACAGAGCCCGCCGTGGCGGAATTCGAGTACCACATCACCCTGATCGATGAATGCGCCCTCGGCCTGCTCGCCATGTTCGACCTGAACACCGACCAGTCCGTCAACGGCGGAGACATCGGCGCGTGGGCCGCCACCCCCGTCGACTTTAACGCAGACAGCGCCACCGACAGCGCCGACCTCGCCATCCTCGTCAACGCCATCAACACCTTCTCCAGCCTCCCGAACTGATTCTCTCCACAACCCGACTCCGTTCCCCACCGCCCGCGCCCCCGACGTCGCAGGCGATTTCGTCGAACCGCGCGCCGCTCGCCCCCCTTTTCAGGCCACGAATCACTCCCGCACCGACGATGCCATCGTCTTCTTCGCTCGCAACTCCCCCTCCCCGCAAGAGCCCGCCAAGCCCTCACAAGGCCCCGCCGAGAGCCCCGTATACTTCGCCCATGCGCGTGATCGTGACGGGCCAGGTTGGCATGGACAAGAAGCCGTTCCTCAACGGCGTGCGGGACTTTGCCGGACAGCAGGGCGAGAGCCTCGACCTCTTCCACGTCGGCGACATGATGTACCGCGAGGCGCCCGACGTCCGACCCGGACGCATCCTCGACCTCCCCCTCTCCCGCCTCGAAACCCTACGGCGAGCCGTCCTCCGCGACGCCATCGCAGAGTCCAAAGGCAAGACCAACGTGATCCTCAACACCCACGCCACCTTCCGCTGGCGGCACGGCCTCTTCTCCGCCTTCGACTTCGACCAGATCCGCGCCTTCGAGCCCGACATCTTCATCTGCCTCGTCGACAACATCGAGGTCGTCCACCACCGCCTCCACGACGAGCACGTCATCGACGCCACCCTCAAGGACTGCATGGTCTGGCGCGAGGAGGAGATCCTGGCCACAGAGATGATGGCCAAAGCGACCGGCAAGAAGTTCTACATCTTCAGCCGAGGCCGCCAGCGCGACAACACGCGCTCCCTCTTCCGCCTCATCTGCCGCCCCGACATGAAGAAGGTCTACCCGTCCTTCCCCATGAGCCACGTCGTCGACCTCCCCGACGTCCTCGCCGAGATCGACGCCTTCCGCGAGGCCCTGGCTGAGCACTTCATCGCATTCGACCCCGGCGACGTCGACGAAAAGCTCCTCCTCGACCGCTCAATCGCCGCCGCGCGCGAGGGCAAGGACTTCATCGAGACGGCCCCCCACTCCTTCGGCTCCAAGAAGACCGCCCAGCCCATCCGCGTCTCCGTCCGCCAGGTCCTCGACATCGCGGGCGACGTGGACGGCCAGATCTACATGCGCGACTTCAAGCTCGTCGACCAATCCGACATGATCGTCTCTTACATCCCCGAACTGGCGGGCGGTATCCCCGGCCTCTCCTCCGGCGTCGAACGAGAGCTCCACCACGCCTTCGAGCACACCAAGGAGGTCTACGTGGTCTGGAAGCCCAAGAAGGCCCCCTCCCCTTTCATCACCGAGACCGCCACCAAGATCTTCGCCGCCGTCGACGAAGCCCTGGCGTACTTCGAAGAGAAGAACATGTTCGCCACGACGAACCTCTTCGGGCACTGACCCCGCTGTGCAAAAACGGGCGTTGCCGACGCGGGCGCTTGCGGTCGCCGGCGCGGACAACGCCCATTCTCGCCCCTCCGTCGCGTCGAGGCCTGCGGCGGCCTTTCGGGCCGCGGCGTCCCTGGCAGTCCTGGACGCGAGTGGGCTTTCTCTCCCCTGCATGGAATGATTCGTTTCTGACCTGGAATGGTTCCAACGACAATCGGGGATTTCACCGGCTCGGCGTGCGGTATTCTCGGGTTGTGGCGCGGTACATGATGACGGTGGCGTACGAGGGGACGAACTTCCACGGGTGGCAGAAGCAGGCCTCGACGGCTGCGGAGCCGTGGGTGGCGGCGGAGGGGCTGCGCACGGTGCAAGCCGTTGTGGAGCGGGCGGTTAGGGAGGTCGTGCGCGAGCCGGTGGAGCTGATGGGGGCGAGCCGGACGGACGCCGGGGTGCATGCGGCGGGGCAGGTGGCGGCGTTCACGGCGAGCGAGGAGCGGAGGGGGGCGCCGGACGAGCGGCTGGCGCCGGCGATCAACTCACGGTTGCCGGAAGACGTGCTGGTGCAAGAGGTTCGGCGCGTTCACCCGCGCTTTGATCCGGTCGGACATTGCGAGTCGAAGGGGTATCGGTACCGGATCTGGTGCGGCGCCTCAAGAAATGTCTGGGAGCGTCGAGTGACGGCCCATGTGCGCACTGATCTTGATGTATCAGCGATGTGTGTAGCGGGTAGTCGCATCGTCGGTGCGCACGACTTCTGTGCGTTCGCGGCCGCTAAGCACGGCCGGTTGTCGACTGTGCGCACGGTTTTCTCCTGCGACGTGTCTCGGGAAGCGTCCGGGGTTGTGCGCATCGACGTGTCGGGGGACGGGTTTCTCTACAACATGGTCCGGATCATCGCGGGGACGCTGGTGGAGGTGGGGCGCGGGAAGATGAGCGCGGATGATGTGACGCGCGCGATCGAGTCGAAGGACCGGAGGAACGCGGGGCCGACGATGCCGGCAAGCGGGTTGAGATTGGAGTGGATCAAGTATCCGGATGCCGTGTTTGATCTGGAGGGCGAGTTGCCGATGACGAGGGGGAAGCGGATGTTGGCGGAGCGCGGTGAAGAAGTGGCTGATGATGTTGAGAGGAGTGAGGGCTGATGGCGAATGTGGTTGTTGTCGGGCCGCATCCGGACGATCAGGAGGCGGGGATGGGTGGGACGGTTGCGCTGCTGGCGTCGCAGGGGCATCGCGTGTTGTTGCTGGACATGACGAATGGTGAGCCGACGCCTTTGGGGAGTGTGGAGGGGAGGAGGAAGGAGGCGGAGGCGTCGCTGAAGGTGTTGAATGATGCGGCGCGGAAAGGGAAGGGGGACGGTTTTCCGGGGGTGGTGGAACGGATGTGCCTTGGTTTTCCGAACCGGGAGTTGCAGCATTCGGTCGGGGCGCGGCACGTGGTTGCGAAGGTGTATCGGGAGTGGCAGGCGGACGTGGTGTTCGCGCCGTTCTTCGAGGATGCGCATCCGGATCACGTGGCGACGACAAGGATTGCCGAGGATGCGCGGTTTGACGCGAAGTTGTCGCGGATGGGTGAGGCGGGTCGGTGGCGCGGGGGGGAGGTGTTGAGGGGTAAGGAGGTGGAGGAGGCGCGGCGTGGGGTGCATACGCCGAGCGGGGAGTGGTTTGGGAGGCCGGCGGATGATGCGCGGCATCCGCCGAAGTATCCGAAGTGGTTCTTTCACTATTACGCGACGCACTTGCGGTGGGTGATGAACCCGAGTTTCTGTTTGGACATCACGGGGTTTGAGGGCGTGAAGCGCGCGGCGATTGAGGCGTATGTGACGCAGTTTGTGAGGGCGAATGGGCAGGTTGTGGGGTGGATCGAGGCCGCGGGGACGTATTTGGGGAGCCGGATCGGGACGCGGAGCGCGGAGGGGTTCTATACGAGGGAGCCGGTGGGGTTGAGGGGATTGGAGGGGGTGGTGTGAGGGGGGAGGAAGGGCACTAGGCACTAGGCACTAGGCACTAGGCACTAGGCGAAGCGTCGGATGCCACGACATCAATTCCATTCATCGGTGTTGCATTCTTTCGGCTTTGTCGTGAGGGGTTCGGCGCCGAGTTGCGTCGACCGCGAGTTTCGGCCTTCGCCACAATGGCGAGTGCTGACATGAACAGTGTCACGCCTACGCCTACTGCCACGGTGCGTGGCCAGACTGCGGGCTCCCGTGCCATCGAGTCGGTGATGTAGACGATGAGGGCGGCAACCGCACCCATAACCAGAAAGAAGAGCATCAAGCGGGACTTCAGCGCGGGCATCAGCGCTGGGCGGGAACGCATGAGGGTGGCGATCGCGTACACCAACACTGGAACCGCCGATGCGACGGCGATCACTTCGAGGCCATCGGACCACGTGAAAGGCACATCAGAGTCCACGTGTGATACTAGGAGTGTGGTGCGTGTCGCTGTGCATGGGGCTCCCCCGGACGGGCCCCATTGCAACCCCCGTCATATAGCCACGCGCGTCATGCATGCCCTTGTGACAGAGCGCGGTTTGATCGCAGCATCGTCAGAACGACTACAAGCCATAGGAGCATTAGGGGCGTAGCGAACGAGATGGCGACGGTGCGGGGCCATTCGATTGGAACACGGAAGAAGAGGTTGCAGGCGAGAGCGAGGGCGGTGCAGAGGACGCCGGACAAAGGGAGGTAGATCAGCCGGCGGGATTTCGAGAGTGTGCGGAGCGCGGCGATTACGGGAAGGCGCAGCGCATGGAGGGCGAGTAGACCGATCGCTGATGTTGCGGCGGCGAGGAATGTGAGGCCGAGACAGTCTGTCCACGTGAGCGCCACGGGGAATGATATGTGGGGGGGCAGATCTGATTGCTGTGCAGGGGGCTGTGCCCCCTTGCAACCCCCGTTGGTGAATGGTGGCGTGGTTGAGGGAATGAGGCGGGGAGGAGAAGAAGGAGCCCCCTCATCCGTCATCGCTACGCGATGACACCTTCTCCCTCAGAGGCAACCTTTTGCATCAACGTGGCACGGCGGCCAGTCGGATGCGGGCCGAGTTGATGAGGAGCTTGGCGATGACCCACAGCCGCACGCGCCGGAGGGATCGCACCCACGCGGGCAGCGGCGCCAGCCCCCCGCCGAAGCTCGTCAGGTTCCCGAAGCAGCGTTCGACCGCCTGACGCCGCCGCCGGCACGCACGCGCGAACCGCTTGTCGCCCTCCAGCCGCTCGATGCACCGCAGCCGCGCCGGGTGGTGCACGCGCTGTCCGAGCCCCGCGCCCGGCCTGCGTCGCGGCGCCCACAGCCGCATGCCCAGGCGATCGACCGTCGCGTGCAGCGGGTTGGAGTCGTACGACGCGTCCGCGTAGATCTCCGCGCCCCGCACCGCCGACTTGCTCACCAGCCGACGCGCCACCACGCACTCGGCCTCGTTCATCGGACGCAGCGCGAACGCCAGGATCGCCCCGTGCTCATCGCAGATCACGTGCAGCTTGTACCCGCGCGCGTGATCGCGCACGCCGAAGCCCCACGCGGCCTGCCCGTCCTTGGAGTACGCGCTCACCGCCAGCGGCTTGCCGTCGAGGATGAGGCGCGGGGATGCGTCGCTTGAGCACAGGGAGCGGAGCGCGCGTCGCAGCAGCTTGAGCAGCCCGAGCCGACGCACGCGTCGGCTGATGGTGGAGGGGGAGGGCAGACGGCGCTTGCGCATGTGGATCGGCCAGCTGGCCGCGCGACAGGCCCAGCAGAGCGGCCGGTCGTGGAGCGCGGCCCAGAGGCACACCCGCGCGACCTCGATGTCCGTAAACTGGCAACGCTTGGGCCGCGCACACCGCGCGCGGTCGAGCATCCGGACGACGGCGTTCCAAAGTTCGCGTTCCATGCTGTTGGTCTCCTTGTGAGAACTGCAACCACAGCATGGACGCGAAATGCGCCTAGCGCAACAACTTATGGAGATGGCGCAAAAGGTTGCTCAGAGGGGAGAAGGAGGAATATCGCGCTCTGTTGCGGTCGCGTCTCGTTCGTCAGGCGGGTTGCGGGAATGGCGTGCTCGCACGATGGGGGCGGGTGGCGCGAGCGTTCTCCGCGAGCTTGCGCTCGCGGCTCGGCTGAACCAAAGAGGGCGCTTGATGCGCGCCTGAGGCAACGACTGCGAGCTTCCGCTCGCAGCTCGGAAGGAATTAGGGCAATGCGCGGGCGGACGCGAAAGTCAGGCGAGGGATGGCGCGCGTCGGCGAGACGTGGGGAGAACGCACAGGCCCAACACGAGCCCGGAACCCGGCCCTGGAATGGCTGACGCGATACGGAAGCCGGCGATGCCTCCGCCCACGGACCCGCCCGACCAACTGTCAATCATGTCTCTCTCGACGTAGCTGCTTCCGAGCCCGGCGAAGGAACCTCGGACAATGCGACCTCGGAAGAAGCCCGGTAGGCCGCCGGGGATGTTGTAGGTCGGCTCTTCGGTCCACTCCTGCACACCGCCGGAAGTGTCGAGCAAGCCCCGCGGGCTCATGACGTCGGGGTAGGAGCCGACGGGGATGCTGCGCGGATCAAAGCCTTGGGGAAAGTTCGAGCCCGCGCTGGTCTGGCCTTGACCGGGCAGTCCGGAGGTGAGCGGGTCGTTCTGACCACCCTGCGATGTCCAGTAGCCTTCCTGACCATCGCCGTAGCGGTTGGGGTCGTAGTGCGCGGCCTTGGTCCACTCGTCGAGCGATGGAATCCAGTACAGCGCACCCTCGGAGCGCGTGACTTGATCGTTGTACGTGAGGTCGGGGTTCTGCGTAAAGGTGCTCGCGTCGTATGCGCCGGAGAGGAAGACGCTGAAGTCGACGGGGTTGGCCCACGTGCCGAGCGGTCGGCCGTTGTGGAGCCAGTTGCAGTAGTACGCAGCCATGCGGACGCCGAAGGTGACCGGGCGGTCCGGGCTGCCAGGCGACATCGTCCATCCGGGCGGCGCGTTGGGATTGCCGTTGGCGGGGAGAAGCAGTTCGCTCCTGAAATAGGAGTTCAGACGCGAGCCGCCGATGGAGTCCCAGTAGGGCGTGAAGGCCTCGACGAAGGGGAGCCACTGCGAGACGGTGACCTCGGTGCGGGCGATGCGGTACTCGTAGTTGACGGCGCCGAGATTGGCGAAGCCGGCGAAGGAGGCACCGAAGACGCGCTCGGATTCGAGTGCCGCGCGATTGCCGGAGGCGCCGATGCTGACGAAGTCGTGGCCGTAGTCGGGGGGAGCGGGGCGAGCGTGTGTGAGGGCTGCGCTTGCAACGAGGGCCGCGGCGCATGCGATGGAGCGCGGGTTGCTCATCGGAACTCTCTCTCCCATTGCGACGGCGTGCATCGTGCTGCGACCGCGAGGAATGACAGGGACCGAGAACCTGCGCTGATCGACGAACCCTGTATGTGATGAACGTACCGCGCGGTTCCCCCGAAACAAGCCTGTTTTGCTGATTCCTCATGAGGGCGGGGGCGAGAATGTCTTGGATGCCACCGTTCTGCGCGGGGGAGGGGCGGGAGGAAGGGCTCGAGGCGCGGAGGAGAGGGAGGGGGAGTAGACGCTCCCTCCCGGTCGCGTCTGGTTATGGACGGTAATTGCGCGAATGCGCTCCGGGTTGACGGGGTGGGGTGCGCGGATGCTTGAGGCAGAGGAAATGAGAAGAAAGAGGCCATGGAGCCCTCACCCTGCCCTCTCCCAGGCGAGGCGCCTGGGAGAGGTGGCCGGATCGAGCGCGGATGTCGGAATTGAGGCGCGCAGGAGGGAGCGACTGCGAGCTTGCGCTCGCAGCTCGGAAGAGCAGAAGGGAAGGCGCGCGAGTCGCACGTACGCAGGACACGAAGCGGCCGGGGTACGAGAAGACAGAAAAGGCCGATCGGCACAGATCAATGAGGATGTGTGTGCGAAGCACTCTACGAGGCAGAGTAGATGGAGAAGCGATGCAGAAGCCCTCTCCCATCGCAAAGCCGATGGGAGAGGTGGCCGGATCGATCGCGGATGTTGGAATTGAGGCGCGTAGGAGGGAGTGACTGCGAGCTTCCGCTCGCAGCTCGGATGAGGCAAAGAGGCAAGGTGCGTGGGCGTCGGAGGCGAGGCGTGGGGCGGAGGCGCGTGAAAGCCGCCGCGGAGTGTGCGGCGGTGGGATTTACGGATGGTCGTGGTACTCATGGGGTCGCGGGAGTGCGTGCGCCGGTGTTACGGGCGGCCGATGTTGCGCCAGACCCAGGCGGCGCCGTTCCACTGGCAGAGGTGGTAGTTGCCGTCCGTGCCGAGAAGCGAGACGGTCTCGCCGCCCATCGCGGTGGCGGGGACGCTGAGGATGCCGGTGTTGGGCGGGGCGCCGTGGTTGAACCAGATCCACGAGCCGTTCCAGTAGAGCTGCGCAAGGATGCTTTGTCCGCCGCTGGAGGCTCTGACGAAGAGCTTGCCGTCGAGGATTGAGACGGCGGGGCTATCGACGTTGAAGCCGAAGGGTTTGCCGTGGTTGTGCCAGAGCCATGCGCCGTTCCAGTAGAAGATCTGCCGGAGCGTTCCGTCGGAGCAGGTGACGAAGAACTTGTTGGTGAGGGGCATGGCGCCGCCGATGGAGACGGCTTTCACGTTGCGGGAGGGGGGGCCGTGGTTGTACCAGTTCCATGTGTTGTTTGTCGTATCCCACCAGTGGTGTACGACGTTGCCGAAGGAATCCACGGCGATGACGTTGCCGTCCTTGAGCACGCATGGCGCCTGCATGTTCAGGAGTTTTCCGAAAGGGCGTGGGAAGGTGACCCATTGGGTGTTGCCCCACATGAAGCGCTCGGAGAGGAAGCCGAAGCCCGCGACATCGCGGTCGCCGGTTCCGGCGGAGACCAGGACGCGGTTGCCGTACATGACTTCGCTGGGGGGCGACATGAATGCGACGTTGTTGAAGGGGACGCCCTGAACGGTGAAGGGGATGGCGCGGTTGGGCTCCCACTGCATGAGGAAGGGTCTTGTGTTGGGTCCGCTGTTGGCGGTGAAGTGGAAGCCGCCGGTGGGGGTTCTTCCGGCGGGCTTGGAGAGGGTTCGGACGCCTGTGAGTTGGCCGCGGATTTGCCACACGCCGGCGGCGGGGCCTGAGATCCACTCGAAGGCCTGCATGTTGTTCCCGTTGTTGCGGATCATGAAGAATGAGCCGTCGGGGCGCATGGCGCCGGGGGCGCTGTCCTGCGCGTGCGCGCGCGGGGTGGGTAGTGCGCAGAGGAGTGTGAGTGCGATGACGCGGCAGGCGCGTGTGAGGCGTCTGCGTGCGCGGCTCGCGCGGGTTGACGGTTGCGGGGAGTGAGCATTGTTTTGTGTGAGACGATTCATCGGATTCTCCTCTCGGGATGTGCGCGATCCCGGGTGGGCCGCATGCCTGAGGTCCGCCTCCGGACGAGGCCTCCGCGCGGATGCGCCGGTACAGAGAGGGGAGCGGGGTGGAGGGGCGAGAGCGGCGCGGAAAGCGGGGGAATGCGAGAGAGGGGATGGGTTGCGGGGGCATCGGTAACGCGCGGAGCGGGGGAGGAGGGGCAGGAACTCTTCGCGAGAGCGCTCGATGTAGTCATGGGCATGCGGAGCGGAGTAGATGCAAGGAAGGGAAGCGATGCGCCCCCGGTGAAGCCCTCACTTCGATCCTCTCCCGCTCGCCCAGAGCCGCGAGCGAGAGAGGAAGCCGGAGGCGCGGCGGTGCGCAGTGCGGTGGAAAGAACGTGGCCTACGCCTGCGGCGTAGACCACGGCACGCGGTTGGAGCAGGCGAGCCGGTTCAGTCGGTGCAGGAGGCGCCGTACTCGGAGAGGGTGTTGTTGAGGTTGGCGAAGGTGTAGGGAGCGGAGTAGTTGGAGAGGATGAGGTTGATGTCGGCGAAGTTGACGGTGCGGTCGCCGTTGATGTCGCCGAGGAGGGGGACGTCGGTGGAGGTGAGTTTGAGGAGTTGGCCGGAGGCGCCGAAGCGGACGAGGTAGAGCTCGCCGTCGCGGGCCTGGCAGAAGGAGACGAGGAGGTAGCGGGTGGCGCCGAAGATTTCGTTGGTGTGTTCGCGGTTGTCCGTGCCGTCGAGCTTCATGGACCAGATGCGGCCGTTTTGATAATCGGCGTAGAAGTAGCGGCCCTGGAAGGAGCACATGGACTTGCCGCGGTAGACGAAGCCGCCGGTGATGGAGAGACCGACGGAGTGTGAGTATTCGGCGATGGGGTCGGTGAAGGGGAGATAGGCCGCGGGGAGGGAGGTGTTGAAGTTGTGTGCGCCTTCGCGGTGACGCCAGCCGAAGTTCACTGCGCCTTGTGTGTGGGGTGTGCGGTTGATTTCTTCCCAGGCGTTCTGGCCGACGTCGGCGAGGAAGAAGTCGTTGGTGACGGCGGTGTGGGGGAAGCCGGTGGGTTTGAGGGAGTCGAAGGACCAGCGCCAAGGGTTGCGCACGCCGAAGGCCCAGATGTGCGGGCGCGCGAGGGGAGCTGCGTAGAAGGGATCGAGAGTGGGCGGGTTGTTGGGCGCGAGGAAGGGGTTGGAGGGGGGAATCGCGAAGCCGACGGGATCGGTGTCGGGGACGTTGACGTCGATGCGGAGGATCTTGCCGAGGAGTGTTGTGGGGGTCTGGCCACGATTGGAGGGGTCGTTCTGGCCGCCGCCGTCGCCCATGCCCATGAAGAGGTAGCCGTCGGGGGAGAAGGCGAGGTTGCCGCCCTTGTGGTTGGAGAACTGTTGGATCCAGCGCTGGCCGGGGGCGGCGAGATCGAAGTTGAAGTCGAGGTCGAAGCGCGTGTTGAAGTCGGCGATGAGGGGATCGCCGGGGATTGCGGGGGAGGGGATGGTGAAGCGGGCGACGATGGTGGCGCCGGAGGGGGGCGTTTGCTGGCCGGAGGGGACGACGGTGTTGGAGGTGAAGTTGAAGAAGACGCGGCGGTCGGAGGCGAAGTTGGGGGAGAAGGCCATGCCGAGGAGGCCTTCCTCGAGGGTGTTGGATTTGACGATGGAGGTGAGGTTGATGAGGTCCTGGGGGAGGATGACGCCGTTGGTGACGGTGCGGACGCGTCCGGCTTTTTCAGCGATGAAGAAGGTGTTGGGGTCGGTGGGGTGCTGGACGCAGGTGATGGGGTTGGTGAGGGTGGCGGGGGTGATGGGCGTGACGGAGAGGGCTGCGAGGGGACGCGCGAGTGCGGGCGCGGCGAGGAGTGTGAGCGCGGCGAGTGCGTGTGCGGGGCGCATGGGGTGTTTCTTCTCCGTGTGGGGCTCTGGGGTGATGTCGGAAGAGAAAAGGTAGCCCGGGGTTGGAACGGGGCAACGGAAAAGGGGGAAAGGGCAGGATGGGACGCGGTGGCGGGGGTGTTCGTACAATCCCGACCCTTCGTTTTTTCGAGAGACGCACGGCGCCTGTTCGGAGGGCGCTTGGGATAGCAGAGGAGTGAGCCTTGGCACACGCGAGCAAGCCGTTCAAGAGCAGCGCGTCGGAGAGCAAGCCGAACCATTACGACCTGATCGTGATCGGGAGCGGTCCTGGGGGTTATGTGGGGGCGATCCGCGCGGCGCAGCTTGGGATGAAGGTGGCGTGTGTGGAGCGTGACAGCAAGGTCGGCGGGGTGTGCGGGAACTGGGGGTGCATCCCGACGAAGGCGCTACTGTCGAACGCGGAGCTGATGGAGAAGCTGCATGAGCCGGACGTGTGGGGGCTGTCGCTGGGCGAGCTGAAGGTGAACTGGGAGAAGGTGATCTCGCGCTCGCGCGACGTGGCGGACAAGTCGAACAAGGGCGTGGCGTATTTGTTCAAGAAGAACAAGATCACGCACGTGCAGGGGCACGCCAAGATCACGAAGGGGAAGAAGGGGAATCAGCCCTGTGAGGTGCAGGTGTTTGATTGCAAGGTGAAGGAGAGCTTCACGCCGGCGCCCGCGGAAATCGCGAGCAAGGCGCGGGAGACGCTGACGGCGGACGCGGTGCTGATCGCGACGGGGAGCGTGGCGAGAGATCTGCCGTTTGCGCGGTTCGACGGGGACCGGATCATCGGGGCGCGGGAGGCGATGACGCTGCCCAAGCAGCCGAAGAGCCTGGTGATCGTGGGGGCGGGGGCGATCGGGATGGAGTTTGCGTACTTCTATCACTCGTTCGGGACGAAGGTGACGGTGGTGGAGATGCTGCCGCGGATTCTGCCGGTGGAGGATGATGACGCGTCGGCGGCGCTGGAGAAGGTGTTCAAGAAGTCGGGGATGGACATCCGGACGGGTCACACGACGACGGCCGTGGAGAAGACGGCGAGCGGCGTGAAGGTGACGATCGCGCCGATGAAGGACGGGAAGGCGGACGAGGGGAAGAAGGAGACGATCGAGGCGGACAAGGTGCTGCTGGCGATCGGGGTGAAGGGGAAGTACGACGGTCTGTGTGATGAGTCGCTGGGGTTGAAGATCGAGCGCGATCACATCGTGACGGACTACAAGGCGAACGACTTCTCGACGCCGAGGGCGCTGACGTATGCGACGAGTGTGGCCGGGGTGTATGCGATCGGGGACGTGATCGGGCCGCCTTGGCTGGCGCACGTGGCGAGCGAGGAGGCGGTGCTGTGCGTGGAGAGGCTTGCGGGGCATGACCCGATCCCGATGGATTACTCGGTGATCCCGGGGTGCACGTACTGCCATCCGCAGGTGGCGAGCGTGGGGTACACGGAGCGGGCGTTGAAGGAGCAGGGACTCAAGAAGGGGGAGGATTACGAGGTCGGGACGTACAACTGGCAGGCGCACGGGAAGGCGACGGCGGCGCATCAGCAGAAGGGGTTCGTGAAGATCATCCGGGGCTTGCCGAGGGGAGAGATCCTGGGCGGGCACATCGTGGGGTATCAGGCGACGGAGTTGATTTCGGAGCTGGGGCTGGCGCGGCGGCTGGAGGCGACGACGGAGGAGCTGATCGTGACGGTGCATGCGCACCCGACGATGTACGAGGGGCTGCATGAGGCGGCGCTGGCGAGCGAGGGGAAGCAGATTCACGGGTAATAAGGCTGGGGAAGGGCGACGGGGGGGCGAGGGGAAACGCTCGGAGCGGGCGGCTGTTGGTGTTTTTGGTTGATCGGGGAGTGAGTGCGCGCGAGGATCAGGGGGGAAGGGCTCGGTGAGGAGGCGCACGATGCTCGAGAGCGTGATGTCGGTGATGGTGGCGTTGAGCGCAGGCGCGGCGGCGGCGGCGCCGCAGTGGGGCGGGACGGTGGGGACGCCCGGGGTGGATGGTCAGGTGATGGCGATGTGCGTGTGGGACGACGGGAGGGGTTCGGCGTTGTACGTGGGGGGGGAGTTCACGATGGCGGGCGGGGCGCCGGCGGCGCATCTGGCGCGATGGGACGGGAAGGCGTGGAGCGCGGTGGGTGGAGGCGTGGACGGACCGGTGCATGCGCTGCACGTGTTCGATGATGGGCGGGGCAAGGCGCTGTATGTCGGGGGGAACTTTGCTTCTGCTGGGGGTGTGAGCGCGGGGAGTCTGGCGCGGTGGGATGGGGAGGCGTTTGAGGAGGTTGGTGGTGGGGTGTCGGACGGGGGGACCTCGACGTCGTTCTCGGCGCCGGTGGCCGCGCTGTGCACGTGGGATGAGGATGGGGCGGGTCCGCTGCCCGCGGGGCTGATCGTGGGCGGGAACTTCAAGGCGGCGGGCGGGGGGCCTGCGCAGAACCTGGCGCGGTGGCGCGGGGGGACGTGGACGGAGATCGGGGGGGGCATCCAGCACGTGGTGGATGCGCTGATCGTGCATGACGATGGGGCGGGGCGCGCGCTGTATGTAGGGGGAAGCGTGTTGTGGCTGGGAGGGTTTGGCGCTCAGGTGGCGGGGTACATCGGGAGGTGGGACGGGACGAGTTGGTCGAACATGCTGCACGGGCTGAATGCGCAGCCGATGTCGTTCGTGAAGCGGCCGTTCGATTCGAGGCTGTACATGGCGGGCGGGTTCGATCGGGCGATTCAGGGGCCGCAGTCGCGCGGGACGATGGCGTGGACGGGGTCGGGCTGGGAGGCGGTGGTTGCGGGGGTGACGTCGACGGCGGCGGTGATCGAGGTGTTTGATGCGCGCGACGGGAACGGGGCGGACCTGTACGTGGGTGGCGGGTTCACTTTGCGTCGGCGCGCTGGGGGAGTGTGGGAGAGCATCGGCGGGTTTGTGGGGGCGCCTTGGGCGGTGACGGAGTTGTGTGTGTTTGATGACGGGTCGGGCGCGGGGCCTGCGCTGTATGTGGGAGGGAAGTTCAACGGGCCGGGGAACAACATCGCGGCGTTGCTGGGCGGGCCGGTGTGTCCTGGGGATGCGAACGGGGATCTGGTGGTGAACTTTGCGGACCTGAACGCGGTGCTGAGCGTGTTCGGGCAGAGCGGGGTGGGGATCGGGGGGGACGTGAACGGGGACGGGGTGGTGAACTTCGGCGATTTGAATGTGGTGCTGAGCGCGTTCGGGAGCGCGTGTTAAGGCGGGTTATTCGGGGATTCCGTGCTTGCGTTGGGTGGGTAAGGAACACAGACTGTGGGGCTATGGCTTCGCGCCGGCCGCGCGATGCGGGAGTTCCGGACATGTTTCGAGCGGGAACGGCTTTGGCGGCGTCGGGGATGTTGTGCACGTCGGGGGTGATGGCGGGCGGGAACATCGTGTACACGACGATCGCGGCGAACGGCATGACGTCGCCGGTGACAGGGGGTGTGTACACGTCGGTTTTGGGTTGGCCGGGAAACAAGGCGGCGGGGAGCGCGACGTTTGTGGGGGTCACCGAGGCGGGTCCGGGAGGTCCGGGCGGGGCTGGGCTGTGGAGGGTCGGGACGACCAACTCGCAGTTGCTCCTGATGATCGGTCAATCCACGCCATACGGCCCCGGCACGACGTGGACGAATTTCTCGCAGCCTGTCGTGAATCGGCGAGGGGCCGCGATTTTTTCGGCGATCGTCGATGGCGGCGGCGGCACATTCCTGTTCTCGAGCGGCAGCGGATTGGCGGAGGTGATCACGCTGCAGAACGATCCGAATCAGGCCGGCCTGCCCACGATGTACACGCTGTATCACCCGGGCGCGGTGGCGATCAATGACGATGATCTGGTTGCGTTTGTTTCCCGCACGGAGTCGGTTCCGGGCAAGCAGGTCATCGTCGTCGTTGATCCGTCTACGGGCGTCTATGACCTGCGCGCGGTGCAGTTCGACATGGTTTCACCGACAAGCGGTCTTGATTTTGAGCACTTCAGCGGCCCGGGAATCAACTCGCGCGGCGACGTCGCGTTCCATGCGATGTTCTACAAGTACCCGTACGAGGGTTTCTACGGGCGGCGGCAGGGCGGCGAATTCGAGACCGTGCTGGAGTTCGGGCAGCCGGCGCCTGGGTTTGCGGAGGGTCTCACGATCGGGCGGCTGTATCGATATACGCCGCATCACTGGGGATATAGCGGGCCGCCTGCGTTCAATGACCACGGCGTGTTCGCGGTCTCGGCGCAGGTGTGGAACGGGCCTTGGAACGTCGTGTGCGCGGCGCTTTGGCGCGGCAAGCCCGGAGCGTTTCAGCTTGTCGCGCGCGGGGGGGACCCGGCGCCGGGAGCCACCCCGGGCGCAATGTTCCATGATTTCCTCGCGCGGATCAATCGCGCGGGAGTGATCTGCGCCGAGAGCTACCTCGGGACAGCGCAGTTTGCGAGCGGGGGGAATGGGATTTGGACGTTCGGGCTGGACGGGCAACCTCGGCTTGTCGCGCTCACGCAGATGCCGGCGCCTGACATGCCGGGGTGGGTATTCCCCTCCATCGGACCGTTGAAACATGCGTTCAACAATCGTGCGGAAGTGCTTGTTTTTCCGACGGTGCGAGAGACGGCCAGCGGGGCCACGAAGGCCGCCATCTTTGCGGGGCGTGCGGGGAGGCTTCGCAAGGTCGTGGGCGTGGGCGACGTGCTGGAGATCACGCCGGGCGTGCATCGCACGGTGTCGAGTCTGAGTTGCTGGACGGGCAACGGTCCAGATATGGGGCAGGAGACAAGCCTCAACGATCGTGGTGAGGTGACGTTCTCTTGCAATCTCGTGGGAGGGGGCAGTGCGGTGATTCGTGCCCAGCTGCCGCACCCGTGCCCGGGAGATGCGAATTGCGATGACCGGGTGGATTTCCTTGATCTGAACCACGTGCTCGGAGACTTCGGGCGGTCGGGGCCGGAGTTCATCGAGGGGGACGTCAACAGCGACGGGGCGGTGGACTTTCTTGATCTCAACTGGGTGCTGAGCGGGTTCGGGAGCGCGTGCTGAGCACTCCAGCACGTGGTGTGCTCGTCGGATTCGGCTGAGGTTCGGGATTGAGTTGAACGGTTGAGGTTGGGAAACTCCGCAGTTGCGCGCGGGCGCGGGGGAAGACGTGCGCACAGGAGCGGAGCATGCGCGGCGCAATGAGGACGGCGTGGGTGATCGGGAGTGGTATCTGCGCGCTGGCGGCGCGAGGGCAGGTGACGCTGACGGCGGTGATCGCGCCGGGGCAGGCGGCGACGGGGTCGGCAACGGGGACGTTCAATGGGCCGCAGACGCCTTCGTGTCAGGCGTACGGGAAGGCGGCGTTGATGGCGTTTCTGACGAACACGCCGAACCCGGGGTTCGACAACACCGGGGTGTGGCAGGCGTCTTCGGGCGGCGCGACGTTGGTTGCGCTGCAGAACACGGCGGTGAGCGGCGCTGGAGGTCGGAAGTGGGCGTCGGTAAGTTCACCGATTCAGAATCGGGCGGGCGGGTCGATCTTTGCGGGAGGGATGGAGGCGCCGTTCAACACCGATCGGGCGATCTTCTACAGCGCGGCGGGGGGCGTGGCGCAGATCGCGGCGCAGGAGGGGATGGCGGCGACGGGGATCGCGGGGGCGACGTTCGGCGACATCGGGGTGGGCGGGATTTCGGAGTATGCGTTGAACGATTCGGGGCGGATTGCGTTCCTCGCGCCGCTGACGGGGGGGAGCAACCCGCGGGCGATCTTCGAGGGGGACGCGGCGACGCAGACGTTCGCGCCGGTTGCGGTGCAGGGGACGGCATCGCCGCTGGCGGGTTCGCCGACGATGACGTTCATCACGTCGCCGGGGATCAACGGGCGTGGGGACGTGGCGTTCTTCACGAATCTGAATGCGGCGCCGTTCTTCGCGTTGTTGTGGAAGCCGAGCGGGGGCGCGTTGCAGGCGGCGGTGCAGGTGGGTGAGGCCGCGACGGGATTTCCGGCGGGGCATGTGATCTCGTCGCTGGTGGGGGCGAACAGCGGGCCGCCGATGTTCAATGATCATGGGCGGTTTGTGGTGTCGGGCGGGGTGTCGCTGGGCGGATCGCCGGTGTCGGTTGGTGTGTGGCGCGGGGCGCCGGGGGCGCTGGAGCTGGTCGCGCGGGGGAACATGCAGGCGCCGGGCGCGCAGGCGGGGGCGCAGTTCACGAGTTTCATCCCGATGATCAATCGGAATGGGGACGTGTGCTTCTATGCGAATCTGAGCGCGGGGGCGCAGAACGCGGGTGTGTGGATCGCGCGTGCGGGTCAGGGGCCGGCGTTGTTGACGTTGCTGAACGCGCAGGCGCCGGGGATGCCCGCGGGGACGCTGCTCCAGAGCGTGAGCAACGGGGGCGTGTCGTTCAACAACCGGGGGGAAGCGCTGCTCAACGCGTCGATGAACTACGTGGTGAACAGCACGCCGGCGAACGGCTTGTTCGCGGGGCGTGTCGGGAGATTGCGGAAGGTGGTGGCGTCGGGGGATTCGCTGGAGGTGTCGGCGGGCGTGTTCCGGACGGTGATCTCGGTGTTCTGCTGGTCGTGGAACAGCCCTGACACGGGGCGCGAGACGAGCATCAACGATCGGGGAGAGGTGGCGTTCTCGTGTTCGTTTGTTGGTGGGGGCGGAGGGACGTTTCTTGCGCGTTTGCCGCACCCGTGCCCGGGTGATGCGAACGGGGACGACGTAGTGAATTTTTTGGATTTGAACATGATCCTGAGCCAGTTCGGGATGGCGGGCGTGGGGTTGGCGGGCGACCTGAACGGGGACGGGGTTGTGGATTTTCTGGATCTGAACGTGATGCTGAGTTTCTTCGGGGGGGCGTGCTGAGGCGCGGGGCGGGGTCGGCGGGAACCGGGGTGGAGTGCGGGGCGAAGAGAGTGGTGGCGTTCGCCCTGGGGACATCGTGGGTCCGTAGGGTCGGAGTGTGATTACGGCACGGAATGACGGGGAGATATGGAATGAGTCTCGCAAGACTTGCGGCGTTGTTCGCGGTGAGCGTTTGCTGGTGCGCGCCCGGTGTTGGTCAGGCGGCGCGTGCGGTGTGAGAGGCGGGGCCGCTGGATCAGGATCCGGACCGAACCCCTTGGGGGTTCTTGCGCATCGAGGGCCCGACGGCGCGCGGGCGGCTGGCGGCGTTCGGGGACTTTGAGCGTGTGGGGAATGTTGCGGCGACAGGGCTTGCCATCTGGGATGGGGAATCGTGGGAGAGCGTGACGACGGCGTTGCGTCCTGCGACTGTGCAGGCGGAGCGCGCCGCGGTGCGTTGCGCGGTGGTGTTCGATGACGGGAGCGGTGAGGCGTTGTACTTCGGGGGATCGTTCACGGATGTGAGCGGGTCGATCCGGAATGTGGCGCGGTGGAGAGGGGGCGTGCTGGAGGGTGTGGGTGGAGGGTTGGGGGCGGGGCTGATCAGCGGTCAGGTGCAAGAGGTGCGGGCGCTCGTCGTGCACGATGATGGGAGCGGCGCTGCGCTGTATGCGGGGGGGAGTTTCAACGTGGCGGGCGAGCCGAGGTATCTGGCGAGGTGGAGAGGGGGCGGATGGGAAACGGTGGGAGGCGTTGAGCCGTCGCACTACGTGTATTCGTTGTGGAGTGAGGGCGAGGGGGATCTTGAGGGGTTGTACGCCGCGGGCTCGCTGACGACGATCGGTTCGACGCCGGTGCGCTACGTGGCGCGGTGGGATGGAACGGCGTGGCGCGCGATGGATCGTGGGCTGCCGACCGCCGCGGGCGAGATGGTGGTGTTTGATCGCGGCGACGGGGCGGGCCGGCAGATGTTCACCTCGCGTCTCTGGGCGAGCTTGCCGGTGTGGAGATGGACGGGGGAGACGTGGGTGGAGGATGGGGAGTATGCGCGCGGAGGGTTCGCGGTTGTGCGCGCGGAGGGGGAGGAGCATGTGTATCGCATCATCGAGGGGGAGGGCATTGCGCGGCTGGATAACGGCGTGTTTGTGCCGCTGGTGCAGGGGCAACCGCTGTCGATCGGCTGGCCGGTGAGTGAGTACGACCGGGGGTGGGGTGAGGGGCGAACGGTGATCTGCGGCTCGCTCGGGGGCTCCTCGGGGCAGGCGCCGATTGGATTCACGGACGTCGGGCGCACGATGGTGTTGCACGAGGGCGGGTGGGCGCGATTGAACGGGAGCGCCGGGTGGATGACGGGAGCTGCGGCGTTTGATTTCGGGGAGGGAGTACGGCTGGTGGCGTCGCGGCGGGACTGGCTCAATGGGCGCGCCACGGTGTATCAGTGGGATTTCGAGCGACTTTGGAGGGACTTTTCCGCGTCGATGCCGAGTGGTCCGGGGAATCTGTTGCGGATGCACCGGCTTGGAACTGGGGATGGCTCGGTGTATGCGTCGTCGGGGCCGAGCGGGTACCCGTACAGCCAATCGGACGTGAGCAATGGCCTGTTTCGATGGCGCGGCGGCGTCTGGGAGATCGCCGGCGGTGCGGCCGGGAGCACGATCGCGCAGGAGTTCTCGCGGGGCAACGTGTACGACAGCGTTGTGTTTGATGATGGGAGCGGCCCGGCGATCTATGTTTGCGGGACGTTCCGATTGCCGCTGGCGGGAGGAGGCGTGGCGCGTGGCGTTGCGCGGTGGGACGGGTCGGCGTGGAGCGCGGTCGGCGAGCTGGGGAGCATTCTCATCACGTCCGCCGTTTCGGACCTCGAGGTGTTTGACGACGGCACGGGAGCTGCGCTGTACGCGTTTGGGAAGTATTGGAATTCAAGCTTCTCCGGCACGAGGCCGTTGGCGCGATGGGATGGGAGCGCGTGGACGGTTGACGAGGCGGCGCGTTCTTCGTTTGCCGAGGGGACGTTCGCGAGGCTTCCGAGCGCGGGAGGAGACCGTCTGCTGGCGATGAGCGGGGACCTGCTCGCGGAGCGCGCGCAGGGAGCGTGGACAGCGCTGTCGGCAAACACGCGAGAAGGGAACCTGACGCTGGTGCGCCAGTCGGAGGGGGTGAGGGCGCCGAGCGTGGCAGGAGGCGTCGCGCGTCCGGTCGTGCTGGGGTTTCGGAGTGAAGGCGTCGAGATTCAGCGGGCGAACGTGTTTCCTGTATTGCGCAGGCGTCTGCCGATGGCCGCGTGGGATGGAGAGCGGTGGTCGTATGTTCGTGTGGACGTAGGGGCTTCATCTCTGCACCGGCTTGTCACTGTGGATCGTGGCGATCATGACGAGGTGTGGCTGGCAGGGTCGTTCAGCATGCTCAACGGGGCGCCGGCGCAGAATCTTGCGAGGCTGGTGGCGCTGGAGACGACGTGCGCGGGGGACGCGGACTTCAGCGGCGTCGTGGACATGGCGGACCTGTCGATCGTGCTGGGGGCGTTTGGGATGACGACGCCGATCACGAACGATCCGCCGCATCCTGCGGACCTGGACGTGAGTGAGAAGGTGGACTTCCGAGACCTCATGATCGTCCTTGGGAATTTCGGGAGGGCGTGCCCGGCGCGGCCGTGAGTGTGCGGCGGGGATGGCGCGGGCGGTAGGCTGGCGGCATGTTCGCGGTGCTGCTGGGCGGGATCGGGATGTTTTTGCTCGGGATGGCGTTGCTCACGGACGGGCTGAAGACGCTGGCCGGTGATCGTCTGCGCGTGGGGCTGGCGCGACTGACGGGCAACCGGTGGAGCGCGTTTGCGACGGGGGCGGGAGCGACGGCGTTGGTGCAGTCGTCGAGCGCGACGACGTTGGCGACGATCGGGATGGTGAGCGCGGGGCTGATGACGCTGCCGGGTGCGATCGGGGTGGTCATCGGGGCGAACGTGGGGACGACGAGCACGGGGTGGATCGTGTCGGTGCTGGGGTTCAAGGCGGACATCGGGGCGGCGGCGCTGCCGATGATCGGGGTGGGCGTGCTGATCAAGCTGCTGTCGCGCGATCGGCACGGGGCGCTGGGGCTTGCGGTGGCGGGGTTCGGGCTGATCTTCGCGGGGATCGACGTCTTAAAGGATGGGATGGGGGACGCGGCGGGGCGGTTCACTGTGGATGGGTTTGGCGAGTGGGGTGTGTGGGGGAGGTTGGCGTTGGTGGGGGTCGGGGCCGCGATGACGGTGGTGATGCAGTCGTCGAGCGCAGCGGTGGCGACGACGCTTGCGGCGATGCATGCGGGAGCGGTGCGGCTGGAGGAAGCGACGGCGTTGGTGATCGGTCAGAACATCGGGACGACGGCGACGGCGGTGATTGCGGGGATCGGAGCGACGGTGTCTGCGAAGCGGACGGCTGCGGCGCACATCGTGTTCAACGTGGGGACGGGTGTTGCGGCGTTCGTGCTGGCGCCTTGGTTTGTGCTGGGAGCGCGGGCTGCGGACCCTGCGGGTGCGGATCGTTCGGAGGTGGCGCTGGCGTTGTTCCACACGGCATTCAATGTGCTTGGGGCGATGTTGTTCCTGCCTTGGGTGGGGGTGTTTGCGCGGGTGGTGCGGGGGATCGTGCCGGAGCGCGGGGAGAAGTTGACGAGAAGGCTGGATCGGTCGGTGTTGAGTGTGGGGTCGGTGGCGGTGGATGCTGGCGCCCGTACGGCGCGGGAGATCGGGGGGGCGTTGTGCCTTGCGGGGGTGGAGGTGTTGACGGGCGCGCGGAGAGGAGCGTCGTCGCTTGCATCGGTGGGGAGCGCGGTGGAGGAGCTGCGGGAGTTCTTGCGGGGCGTGCGGACGGAGACTCGGAGCACGGAGCGTGCGAAGCATCTGAGCGTGCTGCACGCCGCGGATCATCTGGAGCGGTTGGCGAGCGCGCTGGAGGAGCGCGGGCCTGGGGGTGCGGCGCGGTCGATGGCGGAGCTTGGGGAGATGCGCGATCGGGTGGTGGGGATGCTGGAGGAGGTCGGAGAGTGGTTTGGAGGAGAGAGAGCGGACGCGGAAGGGGCGGGTCGCGCGGAGGTGTTGTCGCGGGAGATTGCGGACGCGCGGCGGGATGCGCGGACGCGGACGCTGGAGGAGACGGCGGAGGGGAGGCTGACTGCGGAGCGGGCGGAGGCCGCGCTGGAGGGGACGAGGTGGATGGATCGGTTGGGGTACCACGTGTGGCGCGCTGCGGCGCATCTTGCGGAGGGGGGAGAGTGCGTGCGGGCTCGGCCGTCGTCGGAGGGTGAGGAGGAAGTGGGAGCGCGCCGCCCGAAATGAGTGGGGAATGGGGAGGGTGAGGGGAAATGCGGAGGAGCGGCAGAACGCGCACAAGTCGATGTCTTGCGAGCATTTGCGCTTGAGGGGGGGAGAGTCGTGGTGTACGTTCGCCACAGTTCTGGGTGAGCGCGGCGCGCGTGGAGCGCCTGAACGAGGACGACCTTGTGAAGGAGTGAGAGCATGCGGACGACGGTGTGGGCGATCGTGACGACTGGCATGGCGGTGTCTGCGACGGCGTTGGGTGGGAGCGCGTGCGCACCGGAGTGGGACATCACGCTGGGGAACCCGGGCGCGAGCGGGAGCGTTTCGGCGCTTGGGACGTGGAACGGCGAGCTGTTCGTGGGCGGGTCGTTCGCGCAGTTCGGGAGCGTCGCGGGGACGATGGGGATGGCGCGGGTGGTGAACGGGGTGGTGATGCCGATCGGCGGAGGCGCTACGGACGGGTTCGTGAACGACTTCATCGTGTTCGATGACGGGAACGGGGCGGACGTGTACATCGGCGGGGCATTCTCGAGTGTAAGCGGCGGGATGGCCGGGACGCGCGGGCTGGTGCGTTGGACGGGGACGGCGCTCGAGGCCGTGCCGGGGCTGCCGTTCGCGAGCGGCATCACGTCGTCGGTGTGGGCGATGACGAAGATGGGGAACACGCTGGTCGCGGGCGGGACCGGTGAGGGTGTGGGCGCGGAGCAGAAGCCGTCGCTGGTCTTCTGGGACGGGACGACCTGGACGAGCGTGGGCGATCAGTTCACGGGACAGGTGGCGCCGGTGATCCTGTGCATGACGACTTGGGACCAGGGGATGGGACCGGTGCTGTATTTCGGCGGCCGGTTCGGGACGTTCGATCCGGACCCGAATGATCCGAACAATCCGATCGTGACATGCACGAACATCATGGGATTCGACGGGACGACGTGGTTCCCGCTGGACACGGGGCTGACGCGCTCGACGAGCATCATCTCGCAGGTGCAGGCGCTGAAGGTGTACAACGACGGCAACGGGGAGCGTTTGTACGCGGGCGGTCGGTTCGATCGCGGGAGCGGGAACGTGACCTCGGCCGTGGCGAAGTGGGACGGGGTGTCGTGGCAGCCGGTGGGGGCGGGTTTCCCGATGCCGACAGAGGTGCGCGCGTTTGAGGTGTGGAACGACGGCTCGGGGACGAGCCTGTATGCCGCGGGGAACTTCCAGGCGAGCGGGGCGGCGACGGTGCGTCGGTTCGCGCGGTGGACGGGGACGGAGTGGGTGGAGGTGGGCGGGGGCGTGTCTGACGCCGTGACGCGCATGGTGCAGTTCGAGGTTGGCGGTCGTCCCGCGGTTGTGCTGGGCGGGTCGTTCCTCGACGCCGGCAACGGCACGGGGGGCGGCGCGGCAAATCGCGTTGCGGCGTGGGTCGGGTGCGACGCGTCGTGCCCCGGGGACGCGAACGGGGACATGATTGTCAACTTTGCCGATCTGAACATCGTGCTCAGCAATTTTGGGCTGAGCGGCGCCGGGATTCCGGGCGATGTGACGGGTGACGGTCAGGTGAATTTCGCGGATCTGAACGTGGTGCTGAGCTTCTTCGGGACATCGTGCTGAAGGGCGCGAGACGTCCGACAGGCACGGAGATGAACGCGCGGGATCGCCGTCGGGCGGTCCCGCGTTTTTGGGTGATTTGTGCTTGACTGCGCGTGTGGGAGCCGCGAGTCTGTCACGCCGAGCGCCGATCTGTGCCGCCGACGGGGCGGGCGCGGTGATGGCGTGCGTTCAGGCGCCGCGGATGCGCGAGCGCCCTTGTGGGAGGGAACGCGGATGAGCCATGCGTTCGGCACTCGTCGGCATCGTGTGTGGGGGGCTGGATTGGCGGTTGTGTGCGCGTTGACTGCGGGCGGCGCGGCATCGGGCGCGGACTTGAAGGTGGATGAGGATGTGTTGGTCGAGCCGGCGGTTCGACCGATCCCGCAGATCGAGATGGACTACGTGCTGGACACGGGGTTGGTGGAGAACAGGGGCTCGGGAAGGGCGAGCGTGTATGAGACGGTGGTACGGGTCGCGGACGCGCCTTGGCTGCGGCTCAAGTTCGCGGATGTAACGCTGGCGCCGGGCTCGGCGATCCTGGTGACGTCGCTGAAGGATGGATATTCACAGTTGTTGGACTCATACGCCTTGGAGGCGTGGGGGAATACTTCGGCGTATTTCAACGGGGACGCGCTGCGGGTGGAGATCATCGCGAACCCGCGCACGGGGAAGAACCGCGTGGTCATGCTGGACCTGATCGCGGGTCTGGACGCGGGGTTCGACACGATTTGCGGGACGACGGATGACCGGGTGCGGTCGTTCGACAACCGGAACGGGCGCGGAATGCCGATCGGTTGCTCGGTGTGGATGATCGACGATTGCGCGCGTTGTTTCGTGACGGCCGGTCACTGCTCGACGAGTTCGCTGCAGGTCATTCAATTCAACGTGCCGTTGTCGCTCTCGAACGGGACCGTGCAGAACCCTCCGCCGCAGGATCAGTATCCGGTGGATGTCTCTTCGAAGCAGAGCGTGAACGGCGGCACGGGGAATGACTGGGGGTATTTCGGCGTGCAGCGGAACACATCGACTGGGATGACGCCGTATGAGGCGTACGGGCAACAGGCGTACACGTTGGCTGCGGCGGCTCCTGCGGTGTCTGGTCAGACGATCCGGATCACCGGGTACGGGACGACGAGCCCAGCAAATACCCTGAATCAGGTGCAGAAGACGCATACGGGCCCGTACGTGACGAAGAGCGGGAACCTGATTCGTTACGCGGTGGACACGACGGGCGGGAATTCGGGTTCGCCAGTGGTGGATGAAGGGACGGGGCTAGCGATCGGGATTCACACGCACGCGGGGTGCTCATCTGGCGGCGGGTCGAATCAGGGGACGGCGATCGACCATCCGAATTTCCGGGCCGCGCTGGCGTCGCCGCGCGGGGTGTGCACGCAGGGTCTGTATTGCGATGTGAACGCGGATCGGATGGTGAATTTCAGCGACCTGAACGTCGTGTTGAGCAATTACGGACAGTCCGGGGCGCTCGCGAGCGGCGACGTGACGGGGGACGGTCTCGTGAACTTTGCGGACGTGAACGCGGTCCTGAATAATTGGGAGGAGCGTTGCAACTAGTTCCGTGCGCGCGGGGATGAGGACGCCCTGCGGGGCGTGAGCATGGGAGCGAGCCCTTCGCGGTCGCGGGGGCTCTTTGCTATGCGCAGGAATATGGGACAGGGGGTTTTGCCCCTCCCGACAGAATCGGGGGCGAAACCGCTTTTTGGGCGTTGACCGGGGAGCGTCATGTGAGAGAATCGGGTGAGAGTCCTCTGCGATCGGCGCGGACGGGCCGCGGCGAGCGCAGGCGCTCCGTGATGTCTCATCAGCACGCGTGGATCGTGTGCGTGAATGGAGTGAGAGGCGTCGCGTCGCGAACCCTTTTGCAGAGGCAGCGCAACGCTGCGTTGGAGAGCAGTCCGCCATGTCAAGAACGCACCGCACCGCCGTTACGGTCGCCGCCCTTTTGTCGCTCGCTGGAGCGGCGATTGCGGCTCCTACCGTGAATCTGACCGTCGCGCCTGAGGGGCGCGTGTCGCTGTCTTCCGTTTCGGGGATGAACGAGCTGCGGCTCCTGGACGGCCGCGTGTTGCGGACGACGAGCGCGGCGATCGAGAACGTCAAGGTCGTGGAGTTCGCCGGGAAGGGCGCGCAGTCGATCACCTGGACGGAAGTGGGCGCGGACGGGGTGCGCGTGAACGCGTTCTCGGTGACGGCTGACGGGACGAACTACCGGACGGTGGTGAATCCGTCGTTCGAGCTGGGCCTGCGGTACGGATCGTTCGATCCGGTGAGCGCGACTCCGACGCTGCCTCAGAGCCTTGCCGCTGGGCGGAACGCGAGCAACGCGTACATCGTGCAGTTCACGACGCAGCCGCTGGGCGCGTACCTCGAGGAGATCGAGGCGCTGGGCGGGAAGACGACGTCGTACGTCGCGTCGTACGCGTACACGGCCACGATCCCGGCGAGCGCTCTTGAGGCGGTGCGAGCGTTGCCGTTCGTGCGGTTCGTTGGCGCGTACGAGCCTGCGTACCGGATCGACACGGACATCCTGGCGCGTCATTTCGGTGACAATCGCGGGTACGTGGCGTGCGAGTGGTACATGGAGCAGGACGGCGTCGGCGCCGAGCCCATGAACATCCTGGTGACGGGGACGGACCTCTCGATCAAGACCGCGCTGGCGGAGAAGATCGTGGCGATGGGCGGGACGCTGATCGGACAGCCCTCGCCGGTGGGGCACCTGCTGCAGGCGTCCCTGACGCCGGAGCAGATCCTTGAGGTGGCCGCGGCGGACGAGACGCTGTGGATCGACCCGATCACGCCGATGGGCGTGGACATGAACATCGGCCGGTTGCTCGGCGGCGCCGACGTGCTGACAACGACGCTGGGCTACAACGGCGAGGGCGTGCGGGCCGAGGTGGCGGACACGGGCCTGCGTCAGACGCACGTCGACCTGACGGGCGCGATCATGCACAACAGCGCCGGCGTGGACTCGCACGGGACGGCAACGTACGGCCAGAACTTCGGTCGCGGGACGGTGAATCCGTCGGGCAAGGGCCTGCTGCCCGCGGGCCAGGGGATCTTCCTGGCGTCGAGCGAGATCCTGGGCGGGACGCCGGTTCGCTACACCCGGACGCAGGAGTTGGTTAACCCGGCGGGGATCTACCGCGCGGTGTTCCAGACCAACTCGACGGGCAACACACAGATCACGACGTACTCGAACATCTCGCAGCAGATGGACACGATCATCTTCGATCTGGACATCATGATCTTCCAGTCGCAGTCGAACACGAACAACCAGACATCGCGTCCGCAGGCGTGGGCGAAGAACATCGTGTCGGTGGGCGGCATCAACCACTTCAACGACACGAATTACGCCAACGACAACTGGAACGGCGCGTCGATCGGCCCGGCGGCGGACGGTCGCGTGAAGCCCGATCTGGCGTTCTTCTACGACAACATCCTGACGACGACGTCGTCGAGCGACACGGCGTACACGACTTCGTTCGGCGGGACGTCGGGCGCGACGCCGATGACGGCCGGGTTCTGCGGGCTGTTCCACCAGATGTGGCACAACGGCCTGTTCGGGAACGCGACCGGAGCGTCGGTGTTCGAGTCTCGCCCGCACTTCACGACGATGAAGGCGCTGATGATCAACACGGCTCGCCAGTGGGCGTTCTCCGGCTCGGCCCACAACCTGTCTCGCAACAAGCAGGGCTACGGGCACGCGGACGTCGCGAACGCGTACAACCTGCGCAACAAGATGTTCATCGTGAACGAGGCGGACGTGCTCACGCAGGGCCAGAACAAGACGTACACGATCAACGTCGCGGCCGGCGAGCCAGCGCTGAAGGTGACGATGACGTACGCCGACCCGGCGCCGAATCCGATCAATCAGACGCAGCATCGCGTGAACAACCTCGACCTGCAGGTCGTTTCGCCGAGCGGCGCGACCTACAACGGGAACTGGGGCCTGGGCCGGTACACGAGCGGCTCGACGGGCTCTGGTGAGGGCTCGTTCGACATGTGGTCTTCGACCGGCGGGACGGCGGACGCGAAGAACACGGTCGAGAACGTGTTCGTCCAGAACCCTGAGGCGGGCGCCTGGACGGTGCGTGTGACGGCCGCGGAGATCAATGCTCCGGGCCGCAACGAGGCGCCCGGCGTGATGGAAGCTGACTTTGCGCTGGTGGTGTCTGGCGGCGTGGGCTCTTGCCCGGGCGACGTCACGGGCGACCGCATCGTCAACTTCGCCGACCTGAACGTCGTGCTGTCGCAGTTCGGGCAGGTGGGCGTCGGTCTGCAGGGCGACGTGAACGGTGACGGCGTCGTGAACTTCGGCGATCTCAACATCATCCTGTCGAACTTCGGCCTGGTCTGCTAAGACGAGCGTTCGGGCTCGTTTCGGATCGGAACTCAACGCCCTCCGGCCATCTGGTCGGGGGGCTTTTTCTTTCGATGCAGGCTCGTCGCACCTGTCTATCGCCTCTCGTAGAGGATTGAGGGGGGCAATCAGGAAGATTGGGCTTGACTCGGGGTGTAGGTCTGTGCAGTGTTCCGAGCGTGGCGGGCGGCCGAGTCGGCAACGTCCGAAAAGGAGTTCGAGCATGGGACGACTCGTGGTCGGGGCGTTGTTGGCGGCATGCGGCGGCGGGGTTGCGTGCGGCGGGGTGATCGGAGCAGATCCGATCGAATCGTGCCTTGGCGGGGTGCGTGTGGGCCAGCCGCTGACGTGCGCGGTGGTGGCGCCGGGCACGGACCCGGACTACGCGGACGCCGTATATCGCTGGGTGTACGAGCAGTCGTTCCCGAACGGCGGGCCTGACTACAACCTGAACAACCGGTGGTCTCAGACGGCGAGCGCGCCCGCGGGCACCGGGCTGGCGGGCGACCCTGTCACGCTGACGTACTCGTACCCGTCGGATGGGCTGGGGCCGATTTCGAACGTGAACGGGAATCCCGCCGGGAACAACGTCCTGAATCAGAAGCTGGTGGACTGGTTCGGGAGTGTGACAGCCGGGAAGGCGAAGTTCCGGGAGGTGTTCGACCGTTGGGAACAGTTGTCGGGGCTCCGGTACGTCGAGACGAGCGATGACGACGCGCCGTGGGGCACGGACGGCGTTCTCGGTGTTCGCGGGGACGTGCGGATCGCGTCGATCTCGATCGACGGCGGCGGCGGCGTGCTCGCGTTCAACTCGTTCCCGAATGTCGGGGACATGGTGGTGGACTCGCAGGACAACTTCGCGAACGGGTCGAACAACTTCCGGTTTTTCCGCAACACGGTCTCGCACGAGGCGGGGCACGGGATCGGCATCCTGCACGTCTGCCCGGTGAACGGGACAAAGCTGATGGAGCCGTTCCTCCAGACGGGCTTCGACGGGCCGCAGCTTGACGACGCCCGCGCTGCGCAGCGGAACTACGGGGACACGCTCGAGAACAACGATGTGAGCGGAGCGGCGAATAATCTCGGCGTGCTGAGCGGGACGAGGACGTTCAACAGCCTGTCGCTGGACAGCGCCGGCGACGTGGACTGGGTGCGTTTCACGGCGAGTTCGGGTGGTGAACTGACGGTGACGGTGACGCCGCGCGGCGGGACGTACCTGACGGGCGTGCAGCTGGGTTCGGCCTGCGACCCCGGGTTCCAGATCACTGGGGACGTGCAGGACTTGTCGCTCGACCTGATCGCTGCCGACGGTACGACAGTCGTGGAGAGCAGCAACGCGGGGTCGTACGGCGTGGCGGAGCAGATCCAGCGCACGATCGCGACGAACGGGAGCTACTTCCTTCGGATCCGCTCGCTGAGCGAGCGGCCCGCGAACAACGGGAACAACGTGCAGATATACGATTTCTCCGTGACGTACACGCCTGGCGGGTGTCCGGGGGACGCGAACGGCGATAACCAGGTGAACTTCACCGACCTGAACTTCGTCCTGGCGAACTTCGGTGTGACGGGTCCGTTCGTGATCGGGGACGTCAACCAGGACGGCGTGGTCAGCTTCCTGGACCTGAACATCGTTCTGTCGTACTTCGGGAGGGTCTGCTAGGAGCTGGAGTGAGCGTGTTCCCTCGACTCTTCCCGAACGGTTGCCTAATATTCATGGTCCGCGCTTGACGTCCCGAAAGGGTGTGGTCAAGTGAGTGTGTAGGGATGTGCTCGGGCAGGGATCGGGAGATTCGGCGGGCACAGCGGACTCGTGGATCGCTCGACATGGTCGGCGCGTGGTCGGCCTGGACGCCGCGAACTCGTATCGTGACTGTTGAGAGAGACAAGAACATGAAGATGACGACGATGACTGGGGCGGTTGCCCTGGCGGTTCTGTGCGGCGGTGCGAGCGCGAGCCAGTTGATCGGCACCGACCCCGTGAAGTCGTGCCTGTGGCCCGGAGCGTCGACACTGACGACAGCGGCGTGCTTTGCGCCCGGGACGAGCGGGGAGTACATGGAGGCGTTCTGGAACGAGTTCCTGCTCCGGCAGGGCATCGATCCGCTCGCGGACTTCAATGTCACGTCCCGCTGGAACGGGAACAGCCTGCAGGGAACGCCGATCACGGTGACGTATTCGTTCCCGGCGGACGGGCTTGGCGGGATCGGCGGCGGGCAGACGTCCGTAAACGTGCTGAACTCGATGATGGCGACGTGGTTCGGCTCCGTGCAGAACGGCAAGAACCTGTTCCGCCTGATGTTCGACCGGTGGGAGGCGCTGTCGGGAGCGCGGTACCTTGAGGTGAATGACGACAACGCGGCGTGGGGCGCGGGGGGCGGCACGACCCGGGGGGATATCCGCATCGTGTCGATCACGATCGACGGCGGCGGGAACACGCTGGCGTTCAACTCGTTCCCGAACAACGGGGACATGGTGATCGATTCGTCGGAGAACTACTCGAGTTCGGGGAACAACTTCCGGTTCTTCCGCAACGTGGTGGCGCACGAGAACGGCCACGGGATGGGCATCCTGCACGTGTGCCCGCAGAACGGCTCGAAGCTGATGGAGCCGGCGGCGAACACGAATTTCGACGGCCCGCAGCATGACGACACTCGTGCCATGCAGCGGCATTACGGCGACACGCTCGAGAACAACAACAACGCCGCGGAGGCTACGGTGATCCCCACGCTGACGCTGGGCACGCCGTTCATTCAGCGCGATGTGTCGATTGACAACCAGGTGGCGAATGCGAACCTAGACATCGATTGGTACCGGTTCACGCTCCCCAGCGCGGCGGAGCTGAACGTGCAGCTCCAGCCGGTCGGCTTTCAGTATCAGAGCACCTCGCAGAGCGGCCAATCCTGCCCGACCGGATCGAACATCGATTCGAAAGCGATCCTCAACCTGCGGTTTGAGATCCTCGCCAGCGATGGCGTGACGGTGCTGGCGTCCGTGGATAATGAGACGTTCGGTGTGAACGAGAACCTGACGGCGTTCCCGATGCCCGCGGGCGTGTTCTACCTGATGGTTCGCGCGGGCGACACCGCACAGGGCTCGCTGCCGCCGCAGATGTACCAGTTCCTCGTGAACGCGATCGCTGTGCAGACGCCGTGCCCGGGCGATGCGAACGGAGACGGCGTGGTGAATTTCAGCGACCTGAACATCGTCCTGGGTCAGTTCGGGCAGACGGGTCCGGGCCTCGCGGGCGACCTGGACGGGAACGGCTCCGTGAACTTCACGGACCTGAACCTGGTGCTCTCGAACTTCGGGATCACGTGCTGAGCACCCCGATCTGAGCAATCTGAGCGTGTGATCGAACGGGCCGGCGGCATTCCGCCGGCCTTTTTTCGTGCTCGGGGCGGCGGACGTGATGGGATACACTGATCATGCCCGCGGAAGGGGCGAGATCGACCCCCGAGCCGGGGGAACCACCGTGGCTCGCGGGACGAATGGGCAAGGGTCCGGAGAGCGCACGGGCGGGAGCCCGCGGCACGCGCGGTGAAGGAGCAGGAATGTTGCAGACGCCTCAGTCGGCCGGGAACGTGCGAACACGCGGCTTCACGCTCGTGGAGCTGCTGGTGGTGATCGCGATCATCGGGTTGCTCGTAGGGATCCTGATCCCGGTGCTCGGGCAGGTGCGCACCGGCGCCCGGAAGACGGTCGCGACATCGCTGGCGAACGAGGTGATCTCGGCTTCGGCTCTCTTCCGGACTGACACGCGTCGTTTGCCCGGCTATTTCAGCGCGCAGGAGATGGGGGGCACGCAGAACAACACGGATGACAGCGGGAGCGGCATCGGCTTCACAAACAACGAGAACATCCTGCTCGACCTCGCTGGGGGGATCGTGTGCGAGGACATCAACAACTGCAACGCGCCGGCGCCGAACACGACGGACCCGACGCACGAGGACTATGTGTTTGCCGACGTCGGGCCGTTCACGAGCACGACAGGGCTGGTGCGGGTGAACAACGCGCTCGTGGGCACGCAACGGACGGGTGGCGGGTATCTGAGACTCGATCCCAAGACGCTCATAGCCGTGGAGGGCACGGCGGGGAGCACCGCCGAGCGGCATCGGATGGTGGACCTGGTGGACCCGTTCGGGATGCCGTTTCTGGTGTGGATCCGTGACGAATCTGCTGTAAGCGATCCGAACGCGAGATTCGTGCACATCCAGTACGACCCGAGCACGACTCCCGCGTCGCTGGCGTCGTTCTACTGGGCGTCGAACTCGGGGTATCTGTCTGCCGGCGATCAGGCATCGGGGGATCCAGGAGGGATCGGCATCAATTCGGAACGCACGTCGCAGACGTTCAAGGGTGGTGAACACCACCGTGACATGATGAGCAGCATCATCGGGTACGGAAATACCAACGAATACCTGCGTGCGAGTCTGTCCGGCATCCTCGGGAGCCCCACGTTCCCGCAGGACCCTTCGCGCGGGGCGGATCCGGACGCCGCGAACTTTGCGATGCCGGGGCAGGCGCGCGGCGATGTAGTGGTGATTTCGGCCGGGCCTGACAGGGTGTACTTCGCGAGGAAGCAGGACCCCGCGCTGGACGCCACCGCCCAGCAGGACACGGAAGCCTCGAAGAAGATCATGTACGGCAAGCTGAACACCTCGACCTCGCCGCCGACGATCGACATGACACTCAACGAGGTCGAGAGCCGGAAGTTCGACGACATCATCGCTGCCGGCGGGAATTAACGAGCGCGCCCGACGCCACGGCTCGAGCCGTCTGCAAAAGCCAGGACACCCGGTGCATCCACGGGGCTCTTGGCGGTATAACGGCTCGCCATGAGGAACACCCGGATTGCTCGTGGGGTCGCTTTCGCCGCCCCGGTTCTCCTCGCCACATCCCTGGTGCTCACGGGCCTGACCAACGCCCAGCCGGCGCCCCCAAACGGTCCGCGGAGCATCGCGCCAGGATGGCATGTCCTGACGCATGCCACACTGATCCCTCGGGCTGGGGAGCGGATCGAGGACGCCACAATCGTGATCCGAGACGGGGTGATCGTCTCTGTCGCGAAGAGTGGAGAGGCGCCTGCAGGGGCACGTGCGTGGGATTGCACGGGGCTGACGGTGTATCCGGGGTTGATTGACGCGTACGTGCCGACGGACGCCCCGGTCCCCGATGGAAAGGCTCCCGGAGCCCATTGGAACGCGAAGGTCACCCCGCAGCGCTCCGTGCTGGCTGGTCCGGGCCTGAGCGAGAAGGACCGAAAGACGTGGCGCGACCTCGGATTCACGGTGGCCGCGCTCGCTCCGAAGGGTGGCGTGTTCCGAGGGGAGGGGGCGGTGGTGTCCCTCACGGACCCGCCCGCTGCGAGTGAATCCAAACCCGCGGCCATTCGGACCGGCGCATTCCAAGCACTGGCGTTCGAGACGGGAGGATTCGGGAACGACGCGTATCCGAGTTCGCAGATGGGGGCGATCGCGCTGATCCGACAGACGCTGTCCGATGCGGAGTGGCGTGAGGAGGATCTCGATTCGTACCAAGGGGACTCCACCAAGCGTGCACGACCGCTGCCGGCGGATGCACTGGATGCGTTGATGCCGAGCCGCACGAAGCGCACGCCGCTGCTGTTCGTGGCAGGGGATGAGCTGGAGATTCTTCGAGCGGCGAAGATCGCGTCGGAGTATTCGCGGCCGGCGATGATCGTGGGCTCGGGCACAGAGTTGCGTCGCTTGGACGCGGTCGTCGGAACGAAGCTGCCGCTAATCGTGCCGGTGTCGTTCCCCGAGGCGCCCAAGGTGGAGACGATCGCTGATCAGGAGAGCGTGGACCTGCGCGAGCTGATGCTGTGGGAGCAGGCGCCGACGAACCTGCGGCGTTTGGACGCCGCGGGGGCAACAGTCGCGCTGACGCTGGACCGGCTGCGGAAGAAGGACGATTTCTGGAAGAACGTGCGCGAGGCCGTGAAGCATGGTCTCGCGGAAGATCGTGCGCTCGCGATGGTGACAACGACGCCGGCCAAGATGCTGGGGATCGAAGGACGGTTCGGAGAAGTGGCGGCCGGCTTCGCCGCGAATCTGGTGGTCGTGGATGGATCGCTGTTTGACGAGAAGGGGAAGGTACGGGACGTGTGGGTGGACGGGGAGCGGTACGAGGTGAGCACGGCGCCCGGTGTGAAGGCGGAGGGGACATGGGCCGTGAAGATGCATGGCGCTCCGGAGGGATCGCCGCCGATCCGCCTGACGATCGCGAAGGGAAACAAGGTTTCGCTCGCACTACCTGATGAAGGAGGTGACACCGACGAACCGAAGGGCGAAGGGGAGAAGGGCGAGAACGAGCAAACGGACGAAAAGGCGAAGAAGCCCAAGAAGCTCGATGCCCGCGGGGTGCGGTTGGTGGAGAACCGGCTGTCGTACCTCGTGGACGGGGAGGGCATGGGGCAGGAGGGCGTGGTCACGGTGAGCGCTGTCATCGAGGGTGATGAGATGACCGGTGTGGTCGTGACGAGCGACGGCGACCGCCACGGTTGGTCGGCACAGCGCGAGGAGCACGACGCGAAGGAGGAGGGCAAGAAGGAAGAGGACAAGCAGGGAACTGAAGATGACTCGAACAAGGACATCCCCGAGAAGCTCGGGCTTCCGTTCGGCGGATATGCGTACGAGGCGGTTCCTGAGCAGGAGGACGTGTTCCTGACGAACGGGACGATCTGGACGAGCGGTTCGGAGGGAACGATCGAGAACGGCTCGATGCACGTGAAGGGCGGGAAGATTGTTGCCGTGGGGAATGGGTTGAGGGCGCCGAGCGGCTCGCGCGTGATCGACCTGGGAGGCCGCCATGTGACCGCGGGGATCATCGATTGTCACTCGCACACGGGGGTGTCGGGCAGTGTGAATGAGGGCACGCAGGCCATCACCGCGGAAGTACGGATCTTCGACGTGATCGATCCGGATGACGTCTCGTGGTACCGGCAGTTGGCTGGCGGCGTGACAGCGGTGAACCAGCTGCACGGCTCTGCGAATCCGATCGGTGGGCAGAACTCGGTCGTGAAGATTCGGTGGGGTGCGCAACATCCGGACGACATGCGTCTGGAGGGCGCGCCGGGCGGCATCAAATTCGCGCTCGGCGAGAACGTGAAGCAGTCGAACTGGGGCGAGCGCTTCACATCGCGCTATCCGCAGTCACGGATGGGCGTAGAGACGCTGATCCGGGACGCGTTCGATGCTGCGCGAGAGTACGGGGCCGAGTGGAGCCGTTGGGAGGGGATGTCGGAATCCAAGCGGAAGGGCCTCGCACCGCCGCGGAAGGACATCGAGCGTGAGGCATTGCTGGAGATCTTGCGCGGCATGAGGCTGGTGCACTGCCACTCGTACCGGCAGGACGAGATCCTCATGCTGTGTCGAGTGGCGACGGAGTACGGGTTCACGATCGGGACGTTCCAGCACGTGCTCGAGGGATACAAAGTCGCAGAGGCGATCAAGCGCGCGGCGCGTGGAGGATCATGCTTCTCCGACTGGTGGGCCTACAAGTTCGAGGTGTACGACGCGATCCCGGAGGACGGCGCGATCATGCACGAGGTGGGCGTTGCCGTGTCGTTCAACTCGGATTCGGACGAGCTGGCGCGCCGCTTGAACGCGGAAGCGGGCAAGGCCGTGAAGTACGGCGGAGTGGTCCCTGAGGAAGCGATCAAGTTCGTGACGTACAACCCCGCATACCAGCTCGCGGTGCAGGGACTGGTTGGATCGCTGGAGGCAAAGAAGGACGCTGACTTTGCGATCTGGTCCGGGAACCCGCTGTCAGCGATGTCCCGGTGCGAATCGACGTGGATCGACGGGCGTGAGTACTTCTCCCTCGAGAAGGACCGGGATCTGCGCGCGTGGAACACGAAGGAGCGGCAGCGGATCATCCAGAAGATCCTGGCCAAGGGAGCAAAGAAGAAGCCGAGCGACGCGGAAAAGCCCGGAGACGGCGTGCCGCCGCGCGGGCGCGCTCGGGACATGACCGATACACCGCCGACGCTGGAGGAACTACGGCGCGAGGCGCTCCAGCGGGCTCTGGAGGCTCGCAACCTCGAGTTGTTGCGCGCCGGGCAGGACCCGGAGGCGCACGACTGCGGTGAGTGCGGCGTGGTCGAATTGCATAACCACTGATCGCTCGGTCTTTCGACCGCACAAGAGTCACCACACGACACACATCCGATGAGACGAATCATGAAGCCCACGACGAAGATGATGCTGAGCCTCGCGACGCTGTGCGGCGGCGTATCCGCCCAAGATCTAGGAGTGAAGTCGGCGCCGCAGGGTGAACCGATTGTGATCCGCAACGCGCGTGTGTATCCCGTTTCCTCCGCGCCGATCGAGAAGGGGTTCGTGCTGTTCGTCGACGGCAAGATCCGCCAGGTAGGGCGCGAGGGAGAGGCGCTGAAGCTTCCCGAGCGCGTCATGCCGAGGGAGATCGACGCGAGCGGAAAACGGGTGTACCCAGGGATGATCGCTGCGGTAACAACGCTCGGCCTTTCCGAGATCGGCGCCGTGCGTTCGACGCAGGACTCGTCGGAGACGGGCGATGTGACGCCGGAGGTCCGCGCGGCAGTGGCCGTGAATCCGGACTCGACGCATCTGCCGGTGACTCGCTCGAACGGCGTGCTGGTCGCGGGTGTCGTGCCGGGGGGCGGCGTGATCCCGGGGCGTGCATCGGTGATCCAGCTGGATGGATGGACGTGGGAGGACATGGCGGTCCTTGACGATGCCGGGCTGGTGATCTCGTGGCCAAACGTGCGACCGGTGCGCGCGCGATGGATGGAACGGTCGGACGAGGAACAACAGCGTCAGATCAAGGAGCGGCTCGAGACGATCGAGGGGGCATTCGCATCGGCCGAGGCATATTTCGCGGCGCGCAAGGCTGACCCGAGAATGCCGACGTCGGTTCGGTGGGAGGCATTCGGACCCTCTCTGCGAGGCGAGAAGCCGGTGCTGATCTCGGCACAGGAGATGGAGCAGATCCAATCGGCGGTGACATGGGCGGCGAAGCGCTCCTTGAAGGTGGTTCTCGTTGGGGGACGAGATGCGCTGCTGGTGGTAGACCTGCTCAAAAAGCACGATGTGCCGGTGCTGGTGACTGGGACGCATCGGATGCCGAGACGATCTGACGCTGACTACGACGAGGCGTATCGGCTGCCGGCAGATTTGGACGAAGCGGGACTGAAGTGGGCTCTGGCGTCGAGCGGAATGACGGGATTCGGGAACGACCGGAATCTGCCGTACCACGCGGCCATGGCAGTTGCACACGGGCTGTCGGACGAGGCAGCATTGCGATCGATCACGCTCTCGGCCGCGGAGGCGCTGGGCGTGAGCAGCCGGCTTGGCTCGCTGGAAGAGGGCAAGGACGCGACGCTGTTCATCGCCGACGGCGACCCGCTCGATGTGACGACCACGGTGGAGGCCGCGTTCATCGAAGGTCGCGAGTTGGACCTCTCGAACAAGCAGACGAGGCTCGCGGAGAAGTACCGTGAGAAATACCGTCAGTTGGGCGAGACGCGCTCGTCGGGTGGAACGCCCGGAAGTACGTCACCGTCGCCTTGATCGTCCGAGGAGTTGCGCGCGAGTATGCGATAGAGCCCGGCCGCGCTCTCGAGCGTGACGGCCGCGAGCAGCAGCGCGGCAAGATCAATCTCGCGAATAAGCCCCGCGGCGTGCAGCGTGAAAGCGGCTGTGCACTGCGAGAGACCGGCTCCGCTCAGCACGTAGGCGGTGGCGCGTTGGGCTGCGAGGCGACGTGGTTCCTCGGGACGCTGGAGCCGCCAGGCCGCGTAGATCATGGTCCAACGACCATCGCTCGAGATGACGATGGCGATGCCCGCGGCGATCCAGAACGAGCCAACGACGCCCACGGCGTACGGGTCGACACGTGACGCGGCGAACGCGCACGCCCCGGGCGCGAACAGGCCGTAGAGCAAGGCGCGAATCGCACGTGTAACGCCCCTCCCCCACTTTCTCCCGGCGGGTCTGCCTGCTACGGCGGCGCAGAGCCCACCGATGAACGCCAAGATCGATTTGCCTAACGCCCCAACGGCCAGCCAGCCGACGGAAGCGGCGGTAAGACACGCTGTATCAGACGTCGGTGCTCGCCCCGCGGCGCCCACGAGCCGCGTGCGGACACTCGGGACTACCCAGCCGACCCCAACGCAGGCGCCGAAGGAGAGTGAGGCGAGCCCCCCAGCGCCGGTTCCTACTGACGCGGCCAACGCACCGACGGCTGCTGGGATCAAGACGGCGCTGAGACCAGCGAGCAGGGCGGTACGGCCATCACTGGCGGGGCACCGCATGGGGCGAGAGAGGCGGAGCGCGATGCCGAGGCCGATCGTCGACGCAGCGAAGGCCAGCCCGGTGAAATCGAACACACGGCGCCGATCGGCCAGAGCATCCCGGAGGGCAGCCTCCGCAGGTTCGCTATCCGCACTGTGCAGAAGCCGTTGCTCATCCACGGCCTCCGGCGTAGCCCCGCTCGACTGAAGGACCGCAAGCTCGATGGCTTGTTCGCGCCGAAGACGCTGCAGTGTTTCGCGCTGGTTCTCGCCCCCAACGAAGACCCGGTGGTGGACTTCCGGCCACGATCGCCCAAACACGCCGGGTCCTGCGAGCACGCCCCAGAGCACCCCCCCCGCCACCGCAGCCGCGATGTCGCTCCCTCGGCCGAAAAGTCGTGCGTGGCGCATGACGAGCGCAAAGACCGCCGCAGGCAGGATGAGACCCGCCACGCCAACCACGATCGACAGGGCTCCGTCCGGCATGTGAGCAGCTTAGCGGACCGCTGGAGTATCCTGCGTGCGGACTCGGACCTCTGAGATGTTCACACTCGCCGCCTGGACACACTCTCTCTCGCCCTTTGCCGTGGAGTTCACGCCCGGTGTCGGCCTGCGCTGGTACGGGCTGGCGTACCTGGCAGGGTTCGTGGTCGCGTGGGCGTTGCTCCGCGCCCTGGGAAAGCGTGGACTGATCCGGATCCCTCCGGAAAAAGCGGCCGATGTGATCTTCACGCTGATCGTTGGCGTGCTGCTGGGCGGTCGATTGGGATATGTGCTCGTGTATGACCGCTCCTTGCTCCTTGAGTTCACACCGACGGCTCCATGGTGGGGAGTGTTGGCCATCAACCGAGGGGGCATGGCGTCGCACGGAGCGTTCGTTGGGCTTGTCGCGGCGTCATGGTGGGTCGCACGCGCAAACCGGATATCCACACTGCACGTGATGGATGCGCTGGCCTTGGTCGGGCTGCCGGGAGTGTTCCTCGGACGTGTCGCGAACTTCGTCAATGGCGAGTTGCTTGGACGGATCGTGGCGATGCCCGGAGAAACCGCGCCGTGGTGGGCGGTGCGCTTCCCGACGGAGTTGCTCGAAGGCCACGCCCCACCACTGACACCGGAGCAACAGAACAGTCTGTTCGCGCTCTTACAGCGAGTGGCGCCGGGTGAGCCCTATGGCGAGGCCATGCGGCTGCTGATTCGGGATATCCAGCACGGCGCGAGCGGGCTTGCACGTGACATCACGCCTCTGCTCGCGGCACGGCACCCGTCGCAGCTGTATCAGGCCGGCGTCGAGGGCATGCTCGTCCCCGCAGCCCTCTGGTTGATCTGGCGCCGCCCACGCCGGCCAGGAGTCATCGTCGCGTGGTTTTTTGTTCTGTACGGCATCGGGCGCATCGTCACGGAATTTTGGCGGTTGCCGGACGCCCAACTTGCCGCGCACACGCTCGGTGCGACGCCGGGCGGCTTGTCGTACGGGCAATGGCTCAGCGCGGGCATGATCATCGCAGGCGCATTGACGCTGCTCGTCGTGCGCGCACGGGGACATGCTCCCACGGGCGGGTGGGGTCCCGGCGCTCGCGCGGAAGCCTGAGTTCAGAATTCAGTCACTTGGTGGCAGCGTCAAGCGCGGCCTTGAAGTCCGCCTTCTTCGTCAGCCCCACGAACTTCTGCGCAACCTGACCGTTCTTGAAGAGCAGGATGGTCGGGATCGCGGAGATGCCGTACTTGAAACCCGTGTCGCGGTTCGCGTCGGTGTCAACCTTGCCGACCTTGACACGACCCGCGTATTCCTCGGCAATCTCGTCGATCGTCGGGGCGATCATCCTGCACGGCATGCACCACTCCGCCCAGAAATCCACGAGCACAGGGACGTCTGATTTGAGGACTTCGGTCTCGAAGTTCGCGTCGGTGAATTCCTTGGTCTGCTTGCCCGCCATGTTCGTACTTCTCCTCTGCGCCGGGGTCCGTTCCGTGGGAACTCATCATAGTCCTGATGCCGCAACCCCGCCGGGCGTGACGGGGCCCCTTGACGCGCGGATACGGGCCGCAACGTCGAGCGCTGCCGCGTGCTGCTTCACGTCGTGCGCCCGGATGACGTGCGCACCCTGCAAGACGAGTGCCACCGCAGCGGCGACCGAACCCCACACCCGATCCCGGGGTTCTGTCTCCCCTGACACAGCTCCAATGAAACTCTTACGACTGGCGCCTGCCACAATGACATCCCCGGGGACCACAATTTCACCCACCCGGGCGACCAGCTCGTAGTTCTGGGCCACGCTCTTGCCGAACCCGAGTCCGGGGTCGAGCGCGATGGTGTCACGCGCGATCCCGGTTCGGAGCGCCGCAAGGTGGCGCGCACGGAGGAACGCGCGAACGCAGCCAACCACGCCGCCCTGTTCCGTCGGATAGACCGGCTCGCGATCGTACGCGGTGGAGTATTGATCCTCGCTCGGTGGTGCAACCCGGTGCATGAGAACGAGTCCCGCTCCGCGTTCGGCCACGAGCGAAAAGAGCGAGGTATCTTCGAGCCCGGCGCTCACGTCGTTCACAGCGTCGGCTCCGGCGTCCAGCGCCGCGCGAGCAACCGCGGCCAGCGTCGTGTCGACGCTCAGGGGAGTCTCGACACCGGCCTTGCGCAGGGCTCGGATCACAGGCGTCACGCGTGAGATCTGCAAGTCCGCAGGGACGCGCTCGGCGCCTGGGCGTGTCGACTCGCCACCGACATCGAGCATGCCGGCGCCGTCCCGGATCATCCTCAGCCCCGCTTCGACCGCGGCCTCGACGCGCTCATGCTGCCCGCCGTCAGAGAAGCTATCGGGCGTGATGTTGAGCACCCCCATGATGCACGGGTGATCGAGCGCAAGGATCCGTTGAGGGCCGACGCGCCAGACCGGAGCATCAGGCAGACCCACGCGCTCGCTCCGCGAAGAGTTCATCGAGCGTGAGTCGGGCGTGACGCAGGTGGGGGATGCAGATCGAGCCACCAACGATCAGCGCGACATTGAGCGCGTCCTCGATCTCGTGCAGCGTCCAGCCGGCCTCCACGCATTGCTCCAGGTGGTAGTCGATGCAGTCGTTGCAGCGGAGCACGCTGGAGGCCACGAGCCCGAGCAATTCCTTGGTTCGCGACGGAAGGGCGCCGTCACGGTACGCCGCGGAATCGAGCGATAGGAACCGCTTGAGTCCGAGGTGCTCCGTGTCGAGCAGGCGGTCGTTCCCGAGAGATCGCTCCTTGCGGAACTCCTGAATGGTGCGTCGGGGCATGCGGCATCGGTCTCCGTTGGGCGCGTCCGGGCGCGCGACGAGACCATGCTAGCCGCGGAGTATCTCAGCGAGCACCGGTGGTGGCCGTCGGACCCTCGGCCTGCGCGGGTGCGGGCGCCGCCGGAGCCGGACGATGGCCGTTCACGGCCCGGAGCCTTGCTTCGCGTCGTGCCTCGGAAGCCGCCACCTCCTGCTCGATCTTGGTGCGACGGGCGACCTTGAATGCGGTCACGCCGATGAAGGACGCGAGGACGAGCGCGATGGCGTAAATCACTCGCCCGCGACCGAGGCTCATGCCGACACCGAGCGCGGCAAAGACGGCCGCAATGCCATAGAGCGTGAGGACTGCGCCCTTCACGCCGAGACTGCGCTTGAGCTGGTGGTGCAGGTGCTGATCGTCGGCCGCGCTGATCGATGCGCCGGACATCTTGCGCCGGACGATGGCAAGCGCGGTGTCGATGAGAGGAACAGCGTAGATGATCAGCCCGGCCACGACGAGATGGGTTTTTCCCGTGTCGCCGAGCGAGAGGATGATGGCCGCCGTCGTGAAACCCAGGAGCATCGAGCCTGCGTCACCAAGGAAGATGTTCGCCGGATTGAAGTTGTGTGGGAGGAATCCCAGACATGCGCCCAGCGCAGTGAGAATGAGCACCAGACGCGCGGTGTCGAGGGGACCGTCTTGGAGCACCGCCATGGAGAGGGCGATGAACAGAAGCCCGAACATCGCGATGGACGTGACCCCGGTGAGGAGCCCGTCAAGCCCGTCAAGGAGATTGCTGGCGTTGCAGGCGCCGAGGACGAAGATGGCGATGATGGCCGTGCCCGCCCAGTAGATGGCGTCGAACTGATAATGCCCGCTGAGAACCGGCACGCCGTCGGGGATGGTGAAATCAAAGACCATCCGTTCGTTGCCGAAGATGCTGCCGATCGGCGCGAGCACCCCCGCGGCCACTTTCACGCCGATGTCGTTGAATGCGAGCACGGCCGCGGTGAGCAGCTGACCGCCGATCTTCAGCCGGGGGTCAATCTTCCACACGTCATCAACGAGGCCGATGACGACGATCACGGTCATGGCGCCCAGGATCGCGATGGGCATCGGCGCCGGGTTCTCGACGTGAAACTCGATCAAGTCGAGCCCAAGGGCAGGGGCGAAATAGCTGAACGCTACCCCGGCCAGCATGCCGAGATAAATGGCGACGCCCCCGAGATAGGCGATGGGCATCCGGTGCTGCTTGCGAGCCTCACTCGGGCGATCGACGATCCCGTTGGCCACCGCCATGCGGCGCATGAGCGGCGTGGCGAAGAGCGCGACAAGGAACGCCACCACGAAGACCGCCATGTACTGATGAAAGACCTGCAGGCGCGTAAGCGACTCGGCAGTATCCGCCACCGCGCCTCCCGCGCTGTTGAGCGACTCCTGCAGACGAGCGTGCTCTTCCACGACGTGATGCAGGTCGCGCCCGAGAGCCGCCACGCGCTCCGCCAGGCTCTCACGGAGCGCGGCGTCCGGAGCCGTGCCCGCCAACAGTCTGTCCCATGCCGTGTCCTGCACCGATTACGCCCTTGGGAGCATCCCGCGTCGTGGCGGACGATGCGCCACAGACCTGATCTTCCCGTTGTCGCTCACACGCCCGCCTTTTCCTTGGTCTTGCCCGGCAGCTTCGCGGCCTCGCCGGCGCCGCCGTGGTACTCGTGCGACAGGCGGATGTTCTTGCGGAAATATCCGCCCGCGGACGACTTGACGCCGTTGACGATCACACCCAGAAATTCGCCGCCGGCGTCGGCGAGCTGGCCGCGCACACGTGCGATGAGGCCACGCGTCTCGCAGAAGGCGCGAACGACGAGGGCGGAGGCATCGGCACGCTGCGCGAGCACGAGCGCATCGCCCGCCACCGTCATCGGCGGCGCATCGATGATGACGAGTGTGTTCGTACGACGCGCGTCCTGCAGGAGCTTGGTCATCGCTTCCGAGTTCAACCGCTCGTACACGCGAGAGGACTTCGCCCCGGCCGTCAGCACCTTGAGATTGGGACGGTCCGTGGACTGGATCGCCGACTCGAGCGTCGCGGAGCCGGCGAGCACCTCACCGAGACCCGGACCTTCGGAGAGACCGAAGATCTCATGCATCCGTGCGCGGCGCATGTTGGCGTCGATGACGAGCACCTTGCCCTCCGATGACGCGCAAGCACGCGCCAGGTTGGACACGATGCTCGTTGCGCCCGAGCCCGGGAGGCCGGACGTGATGACGAGCACCGACGGGCCCTTCGGCTCGAGCACCTTGAGCACCGAGGTGCGAAGCTGCCGGACCTGCTCGGCCACCACGCCGTGCGAGCATTCCCTGATGACCTGCTCCGCGGATGAGGGCCGGCAAGGGTCCTCGGACACATCCGAGAGGACGCCGAGAATCTTCGTGCGGGGCACGAGCAGCACGTCGGCCGGAGCTCGCACGCGCTGCTCGAGCATCTCTCGGAGCAGCACGCCCACACAGGCCAGGGCGATCGTCAGCATCGCGGTGATCGGGATCACCCACTTCGCCTTCGGGAACGAGGGGAACTCAGGGCGCGAGGCCGAGGTGTACACCGAGACGCGCCGGCTGGCCGAACGGTCGATCACAGCCTGCAGGTTCGCGAGGTCTTCCTGAAGCTTCTGGATTTCCTCGGCCTTGCGCTCGATGTCCTTCTTGATCTTCTCGTATTCCTCGATCTGCTGCGTCATCTCCGTCGCGCGAAGCGACGCCGCCTTGAGCTTCTCGATGGAGTCGCGGGCCTGCGCCTCGATGCCGCGGATGTCCTCGCGCGTCAGTTCGATCAGTGCGCCGAACTTCTCGCCGAGGAGCCGCTGCTCCTCCTTGTTCCGCTCGATCTCAGCGGCCTGCACCGAAGCCTCCAGACGACGGACGTCCGGGTGCGCAGGGCCGAACCGCGCCCGAGCGCCGGTCAACTGCGTCCGCAGCGTCGCGAGCGTCTGCTCGTGCACCTGCATCGAGGTGTCGTTCTTGACCTCCACGCGGAGGAAGTCCGGGTATGATGGGCCGGCGGGGTTCGTCATCGAAGATTCGTATTGCGACAGCTGCTGCTGCTTCTTCTCCATCGCGTTGCGCGCGGCGACGATGAACTCGCTCAGCTCGGAGACCTCCTTGGCCGCCGACGTCTGCTCGAACTTCACCGATTCGATGTTCTGATCGCCGATCAGGCGTGTGCCGCGGCGCTCGAGCCCCTGCTTGTCCGCCTCGGCCTGCCGGAAACGGCGCGTCAGCGCCTCGCGCGTGTCGGAATACTGTCGGTTGGTGTCCTGGGCGAGACGGGCCATGTAGGCCTCGGCCACGGCCGTGCAGATCGCCGATGCGTCAGCCGCATCGCGAGTCGACGCATTGAGCACGATGTACACCGTGTCGGGGATCGCCCGAGCCCAGATCACGTCCTCCGAGAGGTCCTTGCCCGCGCGAACACGGTCGTACGACCCGCTCCGGAAGAACGAACGTGCCCAGCGCGTCTCGTCGCGCACCTTCGGGTCATTGGCCGCATCTTCGAGCACCGGCTTGCTGATAAGGTCCTGTACCTGCGAAGCGATAAACCGCTCCATCTCCTCGGCGCCACCGCCCTGACCGCCACGGATCGTCCCGGTGGCCGCCTTGGAGGCGTCTTCAACCTCAGGGTTGAGCTTGAACGTCACTTGCGCCGTGTATTTGGGGAAGAACTTCAGTGCGATGAAGTGCACCCCGACGCCGAGGATCAAGCCGACCACGACCGAGGCCGCGAGCACCTTGAAGTACTGCTTGGCGAGGCGGATCGGGTCGATCGTGGGGGTCTGAATCCCACCCCCCGACCCTCCTGGGCCGCCATGGCCCGGCCCCCCCACGGGTTTCGTCATTGTTCCTGGCATCGGCTTGTTCGTCGACATGGTGTTCGTATTCCGTTTGGCTGCCGGGCGCAGCTCGACCTACCTTCGGCTTCTCAAAGTTCCCGCATCACCTGATCCAGGTCCGGCTTGTACGCATCGCCGAAGACCGGATTCTTCTCCACTAACGATTTGGCCTCATTCGCATACGTCCGCGCCTCATCCTTCTTACCTTGCTCGAGCCGGAGCTGAGCGAGGTGCACCAGGGCAGGAATCCGCTGCTCGTCCGTCCGCGCCAGCTGCAGGGCGCGCGTGAGCTTCTCGTCCGCCTGGGGCAGGTTCCCCGCCTCCATGTGCAGCCAGCCCAGCGTATCCAACACCCCGGAGTTGCCCGCGTCCTTGACCGCAGCCTTCTCCGCGAACGGCAGCGCGCCCTTCACGTCTCCGAGATGGCGAGCGAGCGTGTACGCCAGGTTGTTGTTGAACTCCGGATCATCCGGCGTGATCTTCAGCCCTGCGCGGTACGACTCCACGGCTTTCGCATACTCCCCGGTGAAGTAGTGCACCTGCCCGCGAACACGGTGGGCCGCCAGCAACGCCGAGGGGTCGCCTGTGGCATTCTCGATCCCTTCGAGCATCGACATAGCGAGCGGCCACTTCTCCGGAACGCGCGCCAGGCGGATTGCCACCATCACGCGCATCGGCGGCGAAAGCGATTCCAGCTTCACACCGTTCCGCTCCAGCAGGTCGACGGACCGCGCCGGACCGCGCAACGCGCGATCCGCGTGATCGAACCACACAGCTACCGCCTCGGGAACGTCCTTCACCTTCACCCACGCGTCCGTCAGCCACTTCTCAGCGTCGACTCGCTGATCCAGCGCCCCGTACGCCACTGCCCGCAGGAGCATCATGGCGACCTCACCGCCCTTCACTTCCTCCGGCTTCGCTTCACGAGGGAACCGGTCGATCAACTGCAGCGCCTCGTTCGCTTGCGGAGGCGTTGACGCCAGCATCGCGTTCACGAGCTGGGTGAGGTTCATCACCGACTTGTTCGCGTTGTACTGCTGCTGGAACGACGTGAGCGCGTTCTTGGTGTCGCCGCACAGCGCCGCGATATCCGCGGCGAACCCGTGCCACGCCGGCTCCTCCTTGCCGAACTTGTCCGCAGCCGCACGAGCCTCGACCTGTGCGTCCGCACACCGATTGATGCTCGCCAGGAACTTGATGTACCGCTGCCGCAACTCGAAATTGTTCGGCGCCGCCTCCACCGCGGCGCGGAGTTCTGCGGCCGCCTCCGATTCGCGCCCCTTCCGGAACAGGAGCTCCGCACGCATCTCTCGCGCCCTCGACAGGTCCGGACGAAGCCGGATCACCTGGTCGAGGTCGCGCATCACGAGCGCGTACTGACTGTCGTCATCGAAGAAAACCTGCGATCGACGGATCAGCGGAAGCGGGTTCGCAGGATCGATCTGCGCCGCCTCCCCCATCAGGTCCGACGCACGCCGCATGTCGCGCTCGCCGATCGCTGCCTCAGCCAGCAACATGGCCGTCTGCACGTCACGACGCGTGCGACTCTCAACGCCCTCGATGATCTTCCTCGCGTCAGCCCAGCGTTCAAGGCGGATCAGCACCTCCCCGTACCGCTTGGAAACAAGCTCATCACGATCGGCGCCGGCCGCGAGCACCTTCTCGTAGGCCTCAGCAGCTGGAGCGAAGGCGCCGCGCTGGAAATACACGTCGCCGAGACGACGGTCCGCGTCCATCGTGGACTTGACCTGGAATTCACGCGCCGCGGTGTACATCGCGACCGCTTCCTCGGGCTTGTTCACCTCCATCAGCAGATCGCCCAGAGCAAGGGTGGCCGAGAGCTTGTCCTCGGTTTTTTCCAGCCCCGCGATGTAGTCACGCATCTTGCGGATGCCGCCGTCCGCGTCGCCCTGGACCACCGACAGCCGAGCGTCGAGCAGCACGGTCACGAGCCCGTCCGCACCTGTGCGCGGCATGGAGTCAATGATCGCCTGCGCCTCTTGGAACTGTCCCGCTCCCACGAGCAATCGAGCGAGCGAGATGTTGTTGGTCCGATCCGACGGATCGATGGTGCGACGGAGCTTGCGCTTATCCAACGCCTCGACGGGATTGCCGATCTGCTCCTCGAGCTGCAGCCACGCCTCCGCGATGATCAGGTCTCCGGGGATCTGCTTGACCGCCTGCCTCGTCACACGGAGCGCCTCGTCGGCTCGCTGCAGCTGCATGAGCGCCGCAACATAGGAGCGGATGATGCTCGCGTCGTCGGGCTTGTACTCCGCTGCGCGCTGATACGCCTTCAGCCCCTCGTCCACCTTGCCCGCCGAGATCTGCGCCTGCCCGAGCAGCTTCCAGGTGGACGCCTCGAACGGCATCATCTGGATCGCGCGGTCGAGAGTGGACGCCGCCGCGTCGAACTTCTTCTCCACCATCTCGATCCGGGCCTGGTACGTGAGCCCGTTCACCTCGTCGATATTCGCGCGGGCGGCACGCCCAGCCAGATCGTTCGCCGCGACGAGATCAGACTTCTCGAGCGCCTCGATGAACTGGAACTCGATGACGCGACGATCGTCGGGCGCAAGCTTCGCAGCCTCGGCAAGCGCGGCCGAGGCCTCCGTGTTCCTCCGGTTCGTCTTGAAGTGTCCGTACAACGCAAGCTGCTTCTCAAGCTCGGGCGCGTCCGATTCCGCGATCAGCTGACGCTGCGCCTCCACCGGATCGCTCACCTCGAGGCTCACGAGCAGCCCGCGGAAGTTCCTGTTCTCCGGCCAACGCTCAGTCGCCGCCTTGGCACGCGCGATCGCCTCCGCCCTCAAGCCCTGCTGCGCATCCGCCACGATCCGAGCGTGCACCAAACGCGGATCGTCAGGATTCTTCTCCATCGCCGCATCGAGCACGCGCGCGGCCCCGACCGGGTCGGGCGGCGACTGCTCCATCAGCCGTCGCGCGTCGAACATCGCCTTGATCACAGGATCGTCGAGGTTCTCCGTGCTCTTCGCGTCACCACCGATCGCGGCCTCTGCAATGGCGAGCATCTTCTTCGCCGTATCGTTCTCCGGGTCCAGCTGCAGCAGACGCACCAAGCGTGTCTTCATCTGCTCCGGACGCTCGAGCCGGCGCTCGATTTCCGCTGCCTGGAGCATGGCCGTCACCTGATTCTCGTCGAGACGCAGGATCCGGTCGTACGCCTGCAATGCGGCGCCGTCGGAGCCGCTCCGCTGCAGCGCCGCCGCGAGCATGTAGATCGCAGAGACATCCGCGCCGCCCAGCACCTTGTCCAACTCTGCGAAGTGACGAACCGCCTCTCCATGTCGGTTCTCCAGCGCTGCAATCATGCCGTCGATGCGCAAGAGCGGCGTTGTGTTCGACCCCAGCTTCGCGGCGAGGTCCGCCCGTCGAGCCTTGGCCCGCTCCATCAACGCAGGCTTCTCGCCCGGGCTCGCGCTCTCCCAGAGGCTCAGGGTCCGCTCGATCTGCTGCTCCATCGCCGTGAGGCGCGAGTCACGCAGACGCATCCCCTCAAGGCTGACGGGCAAGTCCGGCAATTCGACGATCTGTTGGTACTGATCGATCGCGGCCTGGTGCTCGCCCAACTGCGCCAATCCCACCGCCCGCAGCAACATCAGGCGCGAACTCTCCGGCTCCTTCGCGAGCGCTCCCTCCACGATCCGCAGCCAGATCCGCGACGCGTCAGCCGGCTTCACCTGCGCCAGCGTCGCCGCGAGCTCGCCGAGGAACGACTGCGAGAGCACGCTCGGCGGCGCCTGCTCCGCCGCGGCCACAACAACATCAAAATCGCCGGCCAAACGCTCCAGAACCTTCCGGCGCTCGGCCAGGTTCACGGTAGCCGCCGCGCGCATCTCACGATCCTGCACGATCTGCCAGGCGTCCAGCAGCGCTCTCGGATCGTTCGGGAACGCAGCAACCACGTCCTTGATCGCAGCGTCCGCCTGCGCCATGAGGTCATTCGCCGATTCGACGCGGCCGGCGCGCCTCTCACGGCTCGCCTCCTGCGTGATCCACTCTACCAACGCCAGGTGGGACACCACGTCAGACGGATCAACCTCCACAGCGGCTTGAAGGTCTTCCTTGGCCAGCGCACGCTGATCAGCCGATGCCTCGATGCTGCGCATGCGATAGACCTGGGCCAGCCCGCGGTACCGTCGAACCTTCTTCGTCTCCGCGCTGTTGGGGTCCAGGCGCTTGAGGCCCTGATCCGACAGCGTCGCGAGCAGCTCCCACGAGTTCCCGCGACCACCCGTCGTGGTCACCTCCTCGTACAGCGCCTGCAACAGATCGCGCTGCGCATCGGGATTCGTGTCCTGCACCGTCGCGAGCTGACGCAGGATGCCCATGTAGTGCACCCGGTACGCCTCGTTGTATTCCTGCTCTGTCGGCGGTACCCAGTGTACGAGCGCCTCACGCCACTTCCGGAGCCACTCCACGTTGCCGCGCTCGTGTCCCACCGCTCGTGCGTACGACTTCGCGGCCTCCTCGTACTTGCCCTCCTGGAACAGCTTGTCGCCGCGGTTCGCGTGCGTCTCGCCAGTCTGGTTCAGCACGACATACGCAAGACCCGTCACGCCCACGAACGCCGCCACCAGAACCGCGCCGAGCGTCACCACGAACTTCGTATTTACCTTCGATGCCATGTCGCAATTCTCTCGTTCAGGTCTCGCGTCTCACACGTCGAATCAAACGGATGCGCCCCCTGCCGCACGCTCGCGGCGCGGATTGTCCGCCGGATACCGCCCCTCCACCACCTCCACCCAGTCCGGCGTGCGTCGCATGATCTCCGGGAACATCCCGTCCAGGAAGTCCGCCGCCAACTCCGCCAAGTCCTCGGCCGACGTCACGTACGCGCTGGTGAACTGCACCTTGGCGTAGTACGCGTAATCATCCTTCAGCTTGAACGCCAGCAGACGCACGTCGTCAGCGCTCGGCGCTGTGCCGCCGTTCGCGACGAAGAAATACCCCGCGTACGTCTCCCGGTTCGACGCCGCGTCTCGGAACCGGGTCACCATCATCCGCAGGTTCTCGATGCCCACCGGCATCCGCACCTGCTTCAGGCCCGCAAAGCCCGTCCGCACCACGCCGCCGAACACCGCGGGGTCCGCCCGCTGATCCGTCACGTACCGGTCCATGTCCAGCGGAACACGCACCTCCTCCGGTGCGCTCACGATCGACATCCCCCCACCGACAAAGCACCGCTCCGGCACGTGCGGCACGGTGTCCACCATCCCTGTGTAATACGCGCAATGCACCTCGACGAACACCTCGCGCTCCCCGAACTTCTTCGAATACACGCGCGACAGATAGTTCGACGTCCCAAGCTCCTCAAGCACTTCCGCGCTCAGCGGCTGATCCGCAGGTGAGGGCACATACTGCCAGCCGTTCGCTTCCCTCGGCAGCGTGTGAAACGCCAGACCGTCCGGCGGGTCGATCCGCAACTTCACCAGATGCGCACCCATCGCCTTCGCCGCAGCACGCAGACCGATGCCCGACGCCGCAAGCAACGCCAGCGCGGCCAGGAACGCCGGACTCGCCAGCCGTTTCCAGCCGCTCATGCCTTTGCTCCCTTGGGCGCATCGCTCTGCACCATCTTCTTGAGCGACCACCCGATGCCCATGAATAGCAGGAAGCCCGGCACAAGCCACAGCACCCCGATCAACGCATGCGCCTCGCCCGTGGCCAGCCCCGGGCTGATCACGCCCGCCACACCCAACGACGCCACACGAACCACGTTCGTCAGCACCGCCACCGGCGTCGCCAGCAGCACCAGCGCAACACGCTGCCACCACAGACGCGTCGACAGGAACGCCACCGCGACCGCCAACGCGACGAACGCCACCACCATCCGCATCCCCGAGCATGCCTCGGCCACGTTCAGCGGCATCGTCGAGCCGTCACTGAGCGTCAGCGTCACCGTGTTCCCTTTCAGGTCCACCGTGAAGCCCAGCATCTGCAGCAGCACCGCGGACCCGTTCGTCGCGATCATCTGCAGTTGGAACGTGATCTTGTTCATCACCATCTCGGAGATCGTCACGCCGAACGCGAGATACGCGATCGGAAACGCGATCACCGCAAAGATCCGCGGCCCCAGCAGGAGCAGCGACAACCCGGCCACACACAGCACCAACGCCGCGCCCTGGAACATGTGCGTCCCGGGCGCCGGCGAGAGCGACCAGAAGTAGTGCGCCCCGACCCCCACCGCGAGCGGCAGAAGACCGGGCCAATACACCTCCGGCTTCAGCCGCGAGAGCTCCGCCCGCCGAGACCAGATCGCAAAGGCGCTGATCAACGGCACGAGGTACGCGTGCCCCCAATCCTCAGGCTTCTCCGCGCTGAACCGATGCTGGCGATAAAACCACTCCCAGAACAGGCCCACCAGCCCGCCCAACAGAACCACCATCATCACCACGTTCGGAGCCGTGAGCAGCCTGGACAGGAACGCGTCGGCCCCCCCGCCGCTCTTCGACGGCGCCGCCAGACCTCCCGTGCTGCTCGTTGCCGCTCCGCTCAACCCGTCGGGCCCTCGTACGTTCCAAAGACCGATCACGCTCGGCGCACACGCGCGCGAAATCCCCGAATCCTCCCTACGACGCTCAGCCCTCAGGGTTCGGGCTCCGCCCGAACGCTCCCCCGACGTCCTACGCCCCGATCACTGCCCGAACTGATTCACCGGAGGAGCGCCGAACACGTCGTTACCGAAGTTCCGGTCCACCAGGAACCCGAACCCGTATGTCATGCGGAATCCCTGCCGCAGCACGGTCAGGGGCGTTGCCCAGAAGTTCGTCCCCACGTTGATCTGATCATCCGGCTTGATGAACACGTCCGGCTGCGTCCCCTCCGCAATCGCCCGCAGGTTCAGCCGGATCGTCGCCTCCCGGTTCTCACCGATGCGACGGATCAGATCCACCCGCTCCGGAATCGCCACCACGCTCAAGCCGCCCGCGGCCGTCACAGCCTGCTTCAGCGTCAGACGGCCCGACGTCGGCAGGTCATACGAGCCGGGACGATTGATCCCGGGCCCGCCGATGTACACGATCCCCACCTCAGGACCCGGGACGTGAATCACGTCCCCAGGCCGCACCACGATGTTGTACTGCGCCATCCCCTTGAACAGAGGGCCCGTCGGAACCTCGATCACGCGCTGCGTCACCAGATCACGCACGTCCGCGCCCTCGCCCGACGCGCTCGCAGGCACGCTCGCGCCCGCGGCCTCGCTCGGTGTCGACGCCCCGCTCGTCACCTTCACCCACTGCCCATTCAGGAACATCCACGCGCTCTGCGCACCGCTCGCCGTCGGCGCCGGTGTCGCCTTCGGCTCGTTCGTCCCTTCCACCAGATCGATCGGCGGCTCGTCACCACTCCGCACCGGCGGCTGGGCGCCATCCTGCGCCATCCCCATGGCCCCGAACATCCCGCCACCATCACCCGACGGCTTCGTCAGCTCCTCGATCAGGTCCTTCAGGTCCTTGCCCTGCTTCCCCTGATCCCCAGGCTGCGTCTGCTGGCCCGGCTTCACCGCGCGAGGCAGCGTCGACCGACCATGCTTGAACTCGTCCGACAGGCGAACCTGACGAATCACCTGCACCTTGCGAACCGTCTGCGGCAATCCACCCGCGTCCGTGATCGCATCAATCACCCGGTAGTCCGCGGACGGGATCGGATACCGACCCACGTTCTGCAGCAACCCGTAGATCGCGAACGTCGCCTGACGCCGACGAAGGAACTGGATCGCCACCACAGGCGGCTCCACGGCAATCTGCTTCGCCACCGTCTCTTCAGCAATCCGCTGCTTCGCCTCGTCCGGCGTGAGGCCCGAGATCAGCACGCGCCCCAGCTGCGGCAGCTCGATCGCCCCCGTCGAATCCACCTCCACCTCAAACTCTGACACATCCCCCTGCGCAAGGAAGTCCAGGATCGACACGCGCATTGCGTCCCCCGACCCGATCTCATACTCCTGCACCACCGGAATCAGGTCCTCAGCCGTCGGGCCCGTCACCTCGACGAACTCACCCTCCGAGCGCTCGATCAGATCAATCCGATCCAGGATCGGCACCACCGTCGGAGTGTGCTCCCATCGACCCACGATGCTGGGGTCCCAGAGCCATCCGTCCGTCTCACTCAGCCCACAACCGTGCAGACCGGCCAGAGCCGCGCACATCCCGCCCCACGCAGCCGCGCGAGACAGAGCCATCTTCCGCTTCATCATCCCGCCGCCCGAATTCACGTCGCGACTCACGTCCTGGCTCCTGCTCTCGGCGCCTCGCCGTCTTCCTTGACGCCCGTACCACAACGCTCGGGCCTCCCGCCCGCCCCCCTGTTTCGACAACCCCCCCGCTCGGGTTCGTCCTTTCAGCCCGCGCAGGGCCGCAACCTATCAGTCTGCGAACCCATGTCAACGCAACCCGGCCTCCGCCGAGCCCAACACCCCCCCCACCTTTACACCCCCTTCTCGATCGACCGCTTCGACCCCCTCCATTCAACCTCAGCCCCCACTTTCCCACCCCCTTCCCCTCCACCACCCCCGTACACTCCCCCACCCATGCCCACGACCACCCCCACTCCCCCCGCGCGCCACCCCCGCCCCCTCGGCGGCGACCCCCTGCGCAACTCCTCCGCCCCCCTCGTCTCCCTCACCGACCGCGTCCTCAATAACACCTCCTCCTCCACCCTCTCCATCAAGCGCAAGCCCTCCTGGATCCGCGCCAAAGTCCCGGCAGGCCCCGGCTACCTCCGTCTCAAATCCATCCTCAACACCCACCGGCTCCACACCGTCTGCGAAGAAGCCTCCTGCCCCAACATGGGCGAGTGCTGGGCCCGCGGCGTCGCCACCATCATGATCCTGGGCGACACCTGCACCCGCGCCTGCGGCTTCTGCAACGTCAAGACCGGCAAGCCCCCCGTCCACGACACCGACGAGCCCCGCCGCGTCGCCGACTCCCTCCGCATCATGCACCAGGAGGCCGGCCTCAAGCACATCGTCATCACCTCCGTCAACCGCGATGAGCTCAAGGACGGCGGCGCCTCCATCTGGGCCGAGACCATCCTCCGCTCCCGCGACGCCTGCCCCGGCATGTCCATCGAGGTCCTCATCCCCGACTTCGAAGGCAACTGGGACGCCCTCCAGCTCGTCATCGATGCTCGCCCCGAGATCCTCAATCACAACCTCGAGACCGTGCCGCGCATGTACCCGGCCGTGCGCCCCCAGGCCAAGTTCGACCGCAGCGTCGAACTGCTCAAGCGCAGCAAGGACGCCGGGCTGGTCACAAAGACCGGCATCATGGTCGGCATCGGCGAGCACGACCACGAAGTCCTCGCGCTCATGACCGATCTCTATTCCCGCGCGCAGACCGACATCCTCACCATCGGCCAGTACCTCCAGCCCACGCGCAACCACCTCCCGATCGACCGCTTCGTCACCCCCGAGACCTTCGAGATGTACCGCACCGAAGGCCTTGCACGCGGCTTCGCCGTCGTCGAGTCAGGCCCAATGGTCCGCTCGTCGTATCACGCTGACATGCAGGTCGACAAGCTCGTCGGCCCGGCGAGAGAGTCGTTCGAGAGGGTGCAGGGGCTGATTGCCGCAAAGCGTATAGTCTAGGCTTGACACACTCTCGGCGGTGTGCAAGTATTATCAGTTGTCATCAACTGACGGCGAGTTCACGAACCGCAAAAACCGGGCCGACGGATTGCCGATGAGCGTTGGGTGTGACCGACTTGCTCGCCGTCACGCTAATCTCCGAGGCGCTGGCAGCGATGCTCCCGAATTACTACTTCGGGATCGTCGTTGTTGCAGTGTCATTCGGATCGCCACATGCCCAACGACATTCGTTTCGATGAACTCAGAAAACACCTCGAATCTCATGGTTGGCAATTCACTCGCACGAGGGGCTCACATCATGTCTTCACACGCCCCGGTTTCCGACCGATCACAATTCCAGTCCACAAGGGACGCGTAAAGCATGTCTACAAGCGATTGGTCGAGAAAGCGATCCAAGAAGCAGCCAAGGGCGACAAGCCCGGCCAAGCCTCGTAAGACCCGCGCCAACCGCGCAGCGTCGACCTCTGTCGACCATCCCTTCGCCCCCGACATCTGGAAGTCCGCGGCAGAACTCGCCTCGGCCTACCGCCTCACCTTCGAGCAGGACCCCGACGTCGGCTTCATCGGCTCCTCTGTCGAACTTCCCACCGTCTTCGCCGACGGCTCGACCCTCGCGCAGTGCGCGAAGGAAACACTCGAAGCCCTTACCACGACCATCGCCACTCTTCTTGAGCAGGGCGAGCGCCCGCCCGCCCCCGCCAGCGAGGGCAAACGAGAGCAACAGGTCAACATCCGCCTCACCGCCGACGAGCGTCTCCGCATCGAAGAAACCGCACGGCAAGAAGGCTTCCGCTCACTCTCCGATTACATCCGCCACGCCGCTCTCCGCGGCGTGCGGTAAACACCATGCTCACCAAGTCCTCCCTCGCCTCCGCCCTCTCCCGCATCCCTGAGCCTTGGTCCCCCCACCTCCTCGCGCAGGTCAACGACACCCACGTCCGCCTCGCCAAGCTCCAAGGCCCATTCATCTGGCATTCCCACGAGCACGAAGATGAGCTCTTCCTCGTCCTCAAGGGTCGCCTCCACATGCTCGTGCGCGATCCCAACGAGCGCGAGATCGTCCTCGACGAGGGTGAGTGCATCCTCATCCCCAAGGGCACACAGCACTGCCCCGTTGCGCACGAGGAGTGCCACGTCCTGCTTGTCGAACCCGCGTCGACGCTGAACACGGGCAACGTCCGCAACGAGCGCACACGCGACGACGTGCCCCAACTCTGAACCCTCTCACCCCGCGCCTACGCCCACACTGGCATACACGCAGGAAGGCCGGGGGCAGGCCGCGGGCAGGCCGGGGGCGTTGCGTTCTCCCCGCCCCCACGCCACCATTCCATCACATGCCCGCCACGCACTCGCGCCGCGACTTCTTCCGCTCCCTCTCGCCCCGCGCGCGCCTCACCCTCCTCGCCGCCATCTTCCTCATCTTCTCCGGCATCGTCCTGCTCCCCTCCTTCGCAGGCCTCTACCCCCTCAAGCCCTGGTGGGTCTCCCTCGTCATGGCCGTCTTCGGCGGATGCGTCGCCATCGGCTACGCCATGTCCGCCATGTGGTCCATGCGCATCCTCTTCCTCGTCATCCCCCTCTCCTTCCTCTTCCCGATGGGCTTCTTCATCTGGCTCTTCGACGCCTCAGGCCTGAAGGTCGCCAAGCCCGTGTTCCAGCCCGCAGCGGGCGCACTCGTGCTCACCGCGATGCTCCTCATCATCTTCTCCTACGTCCTCTTCGTGCAGTTCGTGCAGCGCGAAGCCGCGCAGAAGATCCGCCTCGCGGCAGAGATGGCCCTCGCGCAGCGCATCCACCACGCCCTCGTCCCCACCCTCCACAAACACACCGACCGCCTCGAGATCTACGCCGTCTCCGCCCCCTCCGCAGAGATGGGCGGCGACCTCGTCGACATCCTCACCCACGACGCACACACCGACTGCATCCTCGCCGACGTCTCCGGTCACGGCGTGCGCGCCGGCGTCGTCATGGGCATGATCAAGTCCTCCCTCCGCACCCGCGCCCTCGCGCCCGCCCCCCTCGACGAACTCCTCTCCGACCTGAACCGCGTCCTCACCGACCTCACCGAGCCCGACGTCTTCGCCACGCTCGCGGCCGTGCGCTTCGACCACGCCCAGCCATCCGCCGCGCGCTACACACTGGCCGGCCACCTCCCCATCCTGCATTACCGCGCCGCAGACAACACGCTCTCCGAGCTCGAAGCCGACTCGCTCCCCATCGCGATCGACGCCGACGAACGCTTCCCCCTCCGCACCGCGACGTGCGCACAAGGCGACACGCTCCTCCTCTACACCGACGGCCTCACCGAAGCCATGCGCCCCGACGGCGAACTCTTCGGCGCCCAACGCCTCCGCGACTCCTTCCTGGCGCACGCGGCCTTCCCCCTCCCCCAACTCGCAGCCTCACTCCTCACCGCCGCACGCTCCCACGCCCCCCAGACCGACGACCAATCCCTCATGCTCATCCGCATCCTGTGAACGACGCCGATCTCCTTGCCGCGTTCCTCGCGCCCTCCCTCCCCGAGAAGGAATGGACGCACCGCGCGCACATCCGCGTCGGCTGGATACTCCTCGAAACCACCAGCGCCCCCACCCCCCGCGCACGCCTCGACCGCGCCTTCACCCGAATGCGCGACGGCCTCCACATCCTCAACGCCTCCCACAACGTCCGCGACGAACCCACCCGTGGCTATCACGAGACCATCACCCTCGCCTTCATGCGCGTCCTCGACGCCGCACGCCGCGAAATACACACACCCGACTCAGACTCCTTCTGCGATGCGCGCCCCGACCTCATGACCAAGCTCGTGCTCCTCAAGCACTACTCGCGCGAACGCATCATGTCCGCCGAAGCCAAGGCACGCTTCATCGAGCCCGACCTCGAGCCCCTCCCCCCACTCCCCTCCGACACGCCAGATACCCTGCAAACATGAGCACCGCAGACAAGTTCCGCGTGGCCCCCGGCGCCGACGTCCGCCTCGCCGATGTCGAGACGAAGGACACCAACGGCTTCGCCGACAAGGACGCGGGCGAACGCACACTCGCACAACACTCCGAAGAACTCGCCAAGCTCCAGCACCGGCTCTGGGCGGAGAACAAACGCTCCCTCCTCATCGTCCTCCAGGGCATGGATACCTCCGGCAAGGACGGCGTCATCCGCCACGTCTTCTCCTGCCTCAACCCCCAAGGCCTCCACGTCGTCTCCTTCAAAAAACCCTCCGAGATCGAGCTCGACCACGACTTCCTCTGGCGCATCCACGCCGCCACCCCCACGCGCGGCGACATCACCCTCTTCAACCGCTCCCACTACGAGGACGTCCTCGTCGTCCGTGTCCACAACCTCGTGCCCCGCTCCGTCTGGGAGCCGCGCTACGACCTCATCAACGCGTTCGAACGCACGCTCTCCAACGAAGGCACGACCATCCTCAAGTTCTTCCTGCACATCTCCCACGATGAGCAGCGCGAACGCCTCCAGTCCCGACTCGACGACCCCGACAAGAACTGGAAGTTCAACGCGCAGGACGTCGAGGAACGCAAGCACTGGGACGACTACCAACGCGCCTACGAGGACGCCCTCTCCCGCTGCTCCACCGAGCACGCCCCCTGGTTCATCATCCCCTCCGACCGCAAGTGGGCCCAGCGCGCCGCCATCTCCTCCATCCTCCTCGAAACACTCGAAGCGATGAACCCGCGCTACCCGCGCCCCTCCATCGATCCCGCCTCCTTCGATCTCGACGCATGAGCACACGAACGAGCGACCCGCGCCCCTCCATCTGGTGATTTGTCCTTGATCCGCGCCGGCACGGCGCGGACAATCACAGAACACGCACATCCCACACGCACCCAGGCCGGCGCGCAGCACATGCAGCGCCGTTGCCGCGCGCAACGAGGAGCGACACCATGCGTCATCGCGCTCTCATCATCACCGCAGCGATCCTCCTCCCCTCCACCGCGCACGCCGCGGACAACCTCACCACCGACTGGTCCAACACCACCAACCCCTTCGGCCCATGGTCCATGCGCGAAGCCTTCCACCTCCTCCCGTTCGTCCCCTCTTGGCAAACCACCCTCGGCGGATGGGCCGAACCGCAGCCCGGCTGGGCCAAATCCGCCAACGGCCTCAACCGAGTCCCCTTCTTCTTCCAAAGCAACGGCGCCGAGACCTTCACCCACGACTGGACCGCCGGACAAATCGTCTGCCGCACATGGGACTCCGCCAACGGCATCGGCAACGGCCAGGCCGCCGCCACGTGGACCGCCTCCGAGCAAGGCGTCGCGTTCGTCAGCGGCGCAGTCTGGCTCGGCCGCGACGTCGGCAACTCCGCCAACTGGCGCATCAGCCTCAACCTCGCGCACCGCTCCGGCGGCTCTCTCACCACCGGCGACCCTTACTCCTCCTCCAGCCCCTTCAATCTCGCGCTCGGCGACGGCGGACCCAACGCCCTCCGAGGCATCACCGTCACGCCCGGAGACCAGCTCTCCCTCTTCCTCTCCCCCACCTCACAGACCGGCCCCTTCGTCGTCATCGACAACCTCACCGTCGACTTCACCCCGATCCCATGCTTCGGCGACGCCAACAACGATGGGCTCGTGAACTTCTCCGACCTCAACATTGTCCTCTCCAACTACGGTCAATCCGGCGTCGGCGCCGCCGGCGATCTCAACCTCGACGACGTCGTCAACTTCACAGACCTCAACCTCCTCCTCTCCAACTTCGGAGCGCCCTGCCCGACGCCCCGCTGACCCCCCGATCCAGGCCCTACCATGCGTGGATGTCCAGCAACGCGGCGCACCACTCCGATCTCTCCCTCCCCAAACACCCCCACCTCAAGGGCGCGCCCGTCAACATCGACCTCGCCCTCCCCTATCTCAAAGCCCTGGAGCGCAAGGACGGTCACACCGCAGCGCACGTCTGGCGCGTCACCCTCTACACCCGCCTCCTCTGCGAAGAGGCCGACGTCGATCACGAGGCCATCAACCGCATCTCCATGGCCGCCGCGCTCCACGACATCGGAAAGCTCGACGTCCCCGACGAGATCCTCCTGAAGCCCGGCAAACTCACCGACGAAGAATTCAACATCATCAAACAGCACCCCCACACCGGCCACCAACGCCTCCTCGCCCTCGACATCGACGACCAGGTCGCCCTCAGCCTCGTCCGATGGCACCACGAACGCGTCGACGGCCTCGGCTACCCCGACGGACTCAAGGACGAGCAAATCCCCCTCGGCCCGCGCTTCTTCGCCGTCATCGACTCCTTCGACGCTCTCACCTCCCTCCGCCCCTACCGCGCCGACGTCGGCCCCGAAGCCGCCGAACGCGCCCTCGAAGAGCTCCACCGCTCCATCGGCACGCGCTACTGCGCCGAAGCCGTCGAAGCCTTCGACCGACTCTTCCGCCAGGACAAACTCACCTGGATCCTCAACTACTTCAACGACGCCTGCGCCGTCCCCGACCTCGCCCACATGCACACCGCGGCCCCCTCCAACCCCCACCACGCGCGCCCCTGACGCGAGCCCACCCCCGACGCGAGCCGATACTCACGTCGTCATGGCCAAACGCTCCCGCAAATCCCCCACCCCCAAATCCTCCGAATCCAAACCCGCGCGCAAACGCTCCACCACCGACTCCGCGCGCCTCGACGCCCTCCGCGACCGCATCAACACCATCGACCAGCGACTCGTCCGCCTCCTCAACGACCGCGCCAAGGCCGCCGCCTCCATCGGCGATCTCAAGCGCGCCGCCGGCATCCCCATCTACGCCCCCCACCGCGAATCTCACGTCCTCTCGCGCGTCCTCGCCCTCTCCAAAGGACCGCTCCCCAAACGCTCCATCGAGGGCATTTACCGCGAGATCATGTCCGGCTCCTTCGCACTCGAAAAGCCCCTCCGCGTCGCCTACCTCGGCCCCCCCGGCTCCTTCTCCCATCTCGCCGCAGTCGCGCAGTTCGGCTCCTCCGTCGAACACGCGCCCCTCGCCGCCATCAACGCCCTCTTCACCGAAGTCGCACGCGCCCACGCCGACTACGCCCTCGCCCCCATCGAAAACTCCATCCTCGGCGGCATCACCGAAACACTCGACGCCCTCCTCGAGCACGCAGGCCGCGTCCACGTCTGCGCCGAGATCCAGGTCGCCGTCCACCACTCCCTCCTTGCCAACTGCTCCCCAACGCGCATCAAACAGGTCCACTCCAAGCCCGAGGTCTTCGCGCAGTGCCGCCGCTGGCTCGCCGACAACCTCCCCCACGCCGAACTCGTCCCCGCGCCCTCCTCCTCGCACGCCGTGCAGATGGTGGCCGAAGCCTCGAAGAAAACCCGAGGCCGCGTAGGCCCCCCCATCGCCGCCATCGGCTCGTCCCTCGCCGCCGAGCTCTACGACGTCAACGTCGTGTACGAACGCATCGAGGACAACCCCCACAACATCACGCGCTTCTACGTCGTCGCGCCCAACCCCGCCGAACGTTCCGGCGATGACAAGACCTCCATCCTCTTCTCCACCCTCAACAAGCCCGGCGCCCTCGCCGACGTCCTCACCGACTTCAAACGCGCCGGCGTCAACCTCACCCACATCGACAAACGTCCCTCCCAGCGCACCAACTGGCAGTACACCTTCTTCGTCGACGCCGAAGGACATCACACCGACGCCAACGTCGCCCGCGCCATCGCACGCGCGAAGCGCCACTGCAAGGACATCACCGTCCTCGGCTCATACCCCCGCTCACGACGAATCCTCTAACACATGCCTATGCGTGTTTCAAACGAGGAACCGTCCCACCTCTTCTCTCCTCTGCTCTGTTTGTACATCCCCTGGCATATCGCGCGCATGCTCGTACCCGGAGGCTGGCGCTCGCTGCGCGCGGCGTGGAAAGAGGCGTTGTTCTTTAAGTGGCGTTTCTTTGCGTTCACGCTCCTCGTGCCCCTCATCACCCTCGATGGTCTGCTGACAATTGGGCTCGCCAATTCCGTTCCACCCTCTTTGGTCTCACGGCTGCTGCTGACTGTGTTCCAGACTCCGGTGCTGACTGTCATTGCGACCACGTGGATTACCCGCAACTCGGTCAGGCATTCACTGCTCCGGCAAGCCGCTCGCGCAGGTATGCCCGTGTGCACACGATGTGCATACGAGGTCTACCCCGCCGCGGCGAACTGTTGCGAGTGTGGCGAGCCCTGCGGAGCGGAGGAATCAACCCGAGTCGCGCCCTCAGCACTGGCGTTTCCGTCTCTCGTTCATCTCCCCGCGGATGACGCCCGAAGCGCGCTTCTATCGGCATTGCGCACTTCATGGATCACACGCCACCGCTTCCTGACCGTCGCCGGACTCTGGCTCGCCATTGTAATTGCGCTATTCTTTGTGGCGATCTCACTCGATAATCGCGTCATCATCACCGCGCTCGTGCTTAGCACGACCGGATATCCCCTCTTCGCCGAATGGCGCATCCGCCGCGTTATCAATCGTCGTCTCGATGCGATGCTCACCGCGACCGAAGAACACGCCCCGCTGACGCCGTGATGCCTCGCGGATGCATCGATCCGCCGCGCTCCCCCGCTATGCTCCCCTCATGACCACCACCACCACCTCTGCCAAAGCCGACCCCCGCGCCGCCGACATCCTCCGATCCCTCAACCTCCACAACGACCCCCTCATCCTCTCCCCCGACAAGGCAGGCGAGCACGCCGCCCTCTCCGAATGCCCCGCCTCCGGCCTCTCCATCGCGGCCGTCCGCCTCATGAACCGCGCCGACTACGACAAGGCCATCGAACGCGCCGAGGCCGCCTTCCTCCACTGGCGCAAGGTCCCCGCCCCCATCCGCGGCGAAATCGTCCGACGCATCGGCCTCGCCTTCCGCGAGCACAAAGACTCCCTCGCCGCCCTCGTCACCCTCGAGATGGGCAAGATCATCGCAGAGGGCAAGGGCGAAGTGCAGGAGTGCATCGACATCGCCGACTTCGCCGTCGGACTCTCCCGCCAGCTCTACGGCCTCACCATGCCCTCCGAACGCGCGGACCACCGCATGTTCGAGCAGTGGCGACCCCTCGGCCCCGTCGGCGTCATCACCGCATTCAACTTCCCCGTCGCCGTCTGGGCCTGGAACGCCATGCTCGCCGCAGTCTGCGGCGACACCATCATCTGGAAACCCTCTCTCGCAACGCCCCTCACCGCCGTCGCGGCGACCCGCATCGCGCACAAGGTCATGCGCGAGCAAGACCTCTTCAAGCCGCCGGCGGGCGTCAACCCCGAAGACGTCTTCACGCTCATCATGGGCGCCGACATGGAGATCGGCGAAGCGCTCACCCACGACCGGCGCATCCCCCTCATCTCCGCCACAGGCTCCTGCCGCATGGGCAAGCGCGTCGCCCAGGTCGTCGGCGCACGCCTGGGCCGCACCCTCCTCGAGCTCGGCGGAAACAACGCCATCATCCTCACGCCCGACGCCGACCTCGAACTCGCCAAGCGCGCCATCCTCTTCGGCGCCGTCGGCACCGCCGGACAACGCTGCACCACCACGCGCCGCCTCCTCTGCGTCGGCGACGCGGCCGACCGCATCCTCCCCTCCCTCATCGCCGCCTACCGCTCCGTCCCCATCGGCGATCCCCTCGACTCCAAAACCCTCGTCGGCCCGCTCATCAACAAGCAATCCGTCGACGCCATGCGCAACGCCATCGAGTTCGCCATCAAGGACGGCTGCGAGGTCCTCACCGGCGGCCTCCCGGGCCTCGACCGCTTCAAGGACAAACCCGGCTCCTTCGTCGAGCCCACCATCATCAAAGTCCCCAAAGGCAAGGTCCCCCAGATCACCAAGGAGGAAACCTTCGCGCCCATCCTCTACGTCTTCACCGTCGACTCCGTCGACGACGCCATCGAACTCCAGAACTCCGTCGATCAGGGCCTCTCCTCAGCGATCTTCACCAACAACCTCCGCTCAGCGGAACGGTTCCTCGCCGAAGACGGCTCCGACTGCGGCATCGCCAACGTCAACATCGGAACCTCCGGCGCCGAGATCGGCGGCGCCTTCGGCGGCGAGAAGGACACCGGCGGCGGACGCGAGTCCGGCTCCGATTCCTGGAAGGCCTACATGCGCCGACAGACCTGCACCGTGAACTACGGAACCCAGCTCCCCCTCGCCCAAGGCATCCAGTTCGGTTAATTCCACGTTGTGTGCCGGGGCCTGCGGCGAAGCCCCCGGGACCACGCGCGGGACAGCACAGAGCAGCCTGCCGGGAAAAAGCCCTCGAACATCACCCGAAAATCAGGCCTTTTTTCGCCTCCATCTGTCATCTTCACCGGTACGACACGACACACGAGAACCCCTACCCCACTTCTCGCGTCTACCCTCACGAACACACCCTGCGAGCACGAACCCGAATCCAGGAGACACACGCATGATCTTCCGTCGCGCTGAGATCACCACCGCAGCCCTCATCGGCGTCGCCACCGGCATCGGCCTCCTCGCCGTCGGCGCCTCCCCCGTCACCGGCGTCACTCCCTGCTCCCTCCTCGCATCCTGCGACAAACCCGCCGCCACCGCGACGACCGTCTCCGATACCAAGCCCTCCTGCCCGCTCTCCGACAAGCAGAAGGCAGAAGCCGTGGCCGCCAAGGCCACCGAGTGCGCCAGCGGCGCCGAGGCCACCACCATCGCAAACAAGTCCGCATGCACCAAGCCCGCCGACGCGGTCGCCGTCTCCACCAAGTCCGAGTGCTCGAAGGGCGCCGAGGCCGTCGCGCTCGCAGCGAAGTCTGAGTGTTCGAAGGGCGCTGAGGCTGTTGCGGTTACTGCCAAGTCCGAGTGCTCCGCGGCCAAGTCCGCTTGCACCGGCGAGGCCGTCGCCTCCGCAAACGCCAACTACCGCCTCATCGCCTTCCGCGGCGGCTTCTTCCCCGTCGCCGTCCCTGCGACCTTCGCCGCCTCCACCACCCCCGCCAACCTCGTCTCTGCCTCCACCTGCACCGGAAAGGCCGCCACCGTCGCCGCGAAGACCGAGTGCACCGACAGCAAGACCGGGTGCAGCGACGCGGCCACCACCGTCGCCGCGAAGGCCGACTGCGCCGACAAGCCGGACTGCTGCTCCGACTCCTGCGATGACGAGAAGCCGGCCAAGACCGACGACACGGCCTCCGGACCCATCGCCTCCAAGACCCCCGCCAACTAATCCCAATCCCGCACCGACAACCTCGAATCATGCAGGCCTTGGCCCGACGCCAAGGCCTGTTTTCTTGCACAATCCCGCCGCTCCTGAACCTCCCGGCCCCCAACCGCCGACATTCCTTGTGTCCGACCCTCGAACCAACCCGCGCCGTCGCGCGTCCCATCTCCCCGAGCACACCATGAAGCGACACCACCTCCCGCTGGCCCTCCCCCTCGCGCTCATCCTCTCCTCCTGCGCATCCAACAAGCGCGCCGCCACGCCCACCGAAGAGCCGCAGAGCGCCACGCCCCGCTACAGCGCGTACTACGCGCCCGTGTCGACGCCCCGCTTCGTCACCATCGACCGCGATCCGATCTACACCTTCGTCCGCGATGAGCGCCGCGACCTGATCGCCTTCCGCGCCATCTCCGTCGCAGACGGCCGCCCCACCGGCGCCTCCCTCACCTGCTTCCTCAACGTCCCCGCCGATGCGCCGCTCGACACCCCCCTCGATCTCTCCGAGAGCCCCGACGGCGCGCAGGGCTGGGCCATCGTCAACACGCCCAACGTCGAACGCCGTGTCGCCCCGCTCACCGGCGCCATCATCCTCCTCTCACGCGACAACGAGTCACTCACCGCAGCCATCGACATTGCCGTCGCCGACGACGAGCGCGTCCCCTCCATCCAAGGCGCCGCCTTCGCCTCCCTCACGCCGCGACGCAACGCCATCGCCACGCCCGCGCTCACGACGCGCGCCGGCGTCCCCCACGCCGCCCCGCCACCCAAGACCGAGCGCCGCAAAACCGAGGCGGTCTGGCCCTGGGCCGAGATCATGGGCGACTTCCCGCCGCCCGAGCCCAACTACTCCACCAACGCGCAGCCCCCCAGGCCGATCCACAACTGATCCCGCCCTCCCGACGCGCGGCCCGTCTACATTCCGCGCATGCGCGTCGCGCCCTTCATCATCGGCCCCACCGCAGCCGGCAAGTCCGACCTGGGCGTGGAACTCGCGCTCCGGCTCCCGGGCGAGGTCGTCTCCGCCGACTCCATGCAGGTCTACCGAGGCCTCGACATCGGCACGGGCAAGCTGACCCAGACCGAACGGCGAGCCGTCCCCCACCACCTCCTCGACATCCTCGATCCCGCTGAATCGTTCTCCGTCGATAGCTGGCTCCGCCTGGCGAACGACGCGTGCGAGAACATCCGCGCCCGTGCGCTCACCCCCGTCCTCGTGGGCGGCTCGCTCCTCTACGTGAAGTCCTTCCTTGAGGGCCTCTTCGAAGGCCCCCCCGCCGATAAAACGCTCCGCGAGCGTCTCCGCGCCATGGACGCGACGGCGCGGCGCACCGAGCTCGAGCGTGTAGACCCCAAGGCCGCGTCACGGATCCACTTCAACGACGAGCGGCGCACGATCCGCGCCCTCGAGGTCTTCCACACCACGGGCGTCCCCATCTCCGAACACCAGCAGCAGTGGGATGCACAACCCGTGCGCACCGACGTGGCGCTCGTCATCCTCGACTGGCCCACAGAGGCCATCAACAAACGCATCAACGCCCGCGTCCGCGCCATGATCGACGGCGGGCTCGTCGAAGAAGCACGCCGCCTCGCCCCCACCCTGGGCCCTCAGGCCCGCGAGGCCCTGGGCTACAAGCAGCTCCTCAGCGCGTTCGACGCAGGGGGCGCCCTTGAGGACGCCGTGGAGCAGATCAAGATCGAGACCCGTCGGTTCGCCAAGAACCAGCGGACTTGGCTCCGGCGTCTTTCTACAACTCCCCGCGCGCTGCGGATCGATGCCGGGACGACCCCACTCGAAAGATGGGCCGACCTCGTTCTGGCTCACCTGGAGGGCTTGGAGTCCCAATCAAATACCTAATATAATGGGGCTCAAACGGGGGTGTTTGGAACATCCTTCCGGGCGAGGCGTCGGGGCCCGCTCTTGACAACCCCTCCTCCGGTCCCTTACGTCCGCGTCCCGGAATACCGACATCCAAACCCCCGGGGAGGTTGAAACGACTCACTCGATGGCCAAAGCACCTTCTAAAAAGCGAACAAAGAAGCCCGCGGGCAAAGCCCGCTCGGGTGACGGCGAAGGCTCGGCTTCCGCTTCGGGGAAGCACCTGGTCATCGTCGAGTCGCCCGCCAAGGCCAAGACGATCAACAAGTACCTGGGCTCGGAATACGTCGTGAAGGCGTCGGTGGGGCACGTGCGCGACCTGCCGGCCAAGGCCAAGAAGGGCGACAAGTCTCCGGTGCCGGGCGTGAATCTCGAGAAGGGGTTCGAGCCCTACTACGAGGTGCTGCCGGGCAAGAGCAAGACGGTTTCGGAGCTGAAGCGCGCGGCCAAGCAGGCGGACGACGTCTGGTTCGCGACCGACTTGGATCGAGAGGGAGAGGCGATCGCGTGGCATCTTGCGCAGGAACTCGGGGTTGATCCGACCTCGGCGAAGCGCGTGGTGTTCAACGCGATCACCGAGGCCGAGATCAAAAAAGCGTTCTCGCAGCCCCACGGCATCGACCTGAACAAGGTCGATGCGCAGCAGGCGCGACGCATCCTCGACCGGATCGTGGGCTACCAGGTGTCGCCGCTCTTGTGGAAGAAGGTGGCACGCGGGTTGAGCGCGGGGCGTGTGCAGTCGGTCGCGGTGCGGCTGGTGGTGGAGCGTGAGCGGGAGATCCGGGCGTTCATTCCGGATGAGTACTGGGAGGTGACGGCGCGGTTTGCGCTGGATGAGAAGACGGCGAAGACCCTCGGAAAAGAGTGGATGGGTTTCCTTGCGACGAAGGACGCGAAGGGGAATTCGCCCACGATCAAGAGCCAGAACGCGTGGTTGGCGGAGCGCGGGGCGGTGACGGCTTCCCTCGTAGAAGTGGGAGGCCATAAGTTGGCCGAGGGGGGGTCAAGTGCGGAGCAGGTGCGCACTATCGAGGAGATATGCAGGCTTGCAGGCGCACGTTCGGTGCGCACGGAAGTGACGGAGAATCCTGGAGGGAAAGGCCCCGCGCAGACGCTGCGCAAGGTGCTCGGGGAAGCGGACCCGGCTGTCGGCTGGAAGGTGACGTCGATCGAGACGAAGCGGACGAGCACTCGTCCGCCGGCGCCGTTCATCACGTCGACGCTGCAGCAGGCCGCGTCTTCGAGGCTGGGTTTCGGCGCGCAGCGGACGATGCGCGCGGCGCAGTCGCTGTATGAGGGCGTGGAGATTCCGGGCGAGGGGTCGGTGGGTCTGATCACGTACATGCGTACGGACTCGACGCACCTTTCGGGCGAGGCGATCTCGATGGCGCGGGGGCACATCGGGAAGACGTACGGGGACAAGTACCTGCCGGAGAAGCCGAACTTCTTCTCGTCGTCGAACAAGGCGGCGCAGGAGGCGCACGAGGCGATCCGTCCGACGAACGTGGCGTACACGCCCGAGCGGGTGAAGAGCTCGCTGAAGCCGGACCAGTTCAAGCTGTATCAGCTGATCTGGCAGCGGTTCGTGTCGTGCCAGATGGTTCCTGCGCAGTGGGACTCGACCGCGGTGCTGATCGTGGGCGGGGCGGACGAGCAGAAGCCGCTGACGTTCCGCGCGACGGGCCGTGTGCTCGCGTTCGACGGGTTCTACCGCGTGGCTGGCGTGCCGACCGCTTCGGATGAGCAGACGTTGCCGTCGCTCTCGGAGGGCAAGGGGCTGAGCTCGTTCAGCATCGAGCCGCAGCAGAAGTTCACGTCTCCGCCGGCGCGGTACTCGGAAGCGTCGCTGATCAAGGCGCTGGAGGCGGAGGGGATCGGCCGGCCTTCGACGTACGCGTCGATCATCTCGGTGATCCAGGACCGCAACTACGTCGAGCAGCTGGACCGGCGGTTCTTCTCCACGGACCTCGGGGAGGTGGTGACGGACAAGCTGGTGGAGGCGTTCCCCGACATCATGGACGTCGGGTACACGCGTGAGATGGAGAAGCAGCTGGACCTCATCGAGGAGGAGCGGCTGGACTGGGTGGACGTGCTGCGGAAGTTCTACGGGCCGTTCGAGACGGCTCTGGAGCGGGCGCACGAGGAGCTGACGCACGCGAAGGCCGAGGTGCATCCGGCGCCGCCTGAGTACACGTGCGAGAAGTGCGGCGCGCCGCTGGTGTACCGGTTCGGGAAGAACGGGCGGTTCCTCTCGTGCTCGACGTATCCGAAGTGTGATTACGCGTGTCCGGTGGACCGTGAGGGCAAGCCCAGGCCGATCGAGACGGCGAACGTGACGTGCCCGAACTGCGGGAAGGCGATGATCAAGCGGACGGGGCGGTTCGGGCCGTTCTACGGGTGCTCGGGGTATCCGGAGTGCTCGACGATCCTGAAGGCAGACAAGAAGGGTCGTGTGCTGGCGCCGACGCCTCCGCCGGTGCTGACGGATCTGCCTTGCCCGAAGTGCGAGTCGCCGCTGCATCTGCGGAACGGGGCGCGCGGGCCCTGGCTGGCGTGCTCGAGGTATCCGAAGTGCCGAGGGCGGGGCAAGTGGGGCGAGTTGGCTGAGGATGTGCGCGCGATGTGGGAGGCTGCTCTCGCGGAGCACGAGAAGGCGCACCCGATCCCGATCATCCGGGATCTGCAGGGCAAGCCGATCACGGATGCGAAGGGCAAGCCGATCGAGACGCCTGAGGGAGCGGAGGGTGTTGAGGGTTCGGCGGGCGCGGAGCAGAGTGGTGAGGCTGACACGGAGCATGCGGCGGCATGAGCGGCGCGACGGACGAGGGCGAGGAACGGCCTGTCGTCGGTCGCGTGTCTGATGGGAGTGGCGGGAGCGGATCGTGGAAGGCGGCTGTGGCGCGCCTTGCGGACCGGGTGGGGATCACGAGTGAGTGGCGGCTGATCGTGCTGGGCGCCGCGGTGGGCGTGGTGACGGGGCTTGCCGCTGTGGGGTTCATCGAGTTGCTGCACCTGGTGGAAGCGGGCGCGGTGGGGATGCGTCGGCATTGGTCGATGTGGCTGTTGCCGTTGCCACCGATGGTGGGCGCGTTGATGACGGGTCTGCTGGTGCATCACTTTGCGCGGGAGGCCAAGGGGCACGGGGTGCCGGAGGTGATGCGCGCGATCCTGAAGACGGGGGGGAAGATCAGGCCCAGGGTTGCGCTGGTGAAGAGCGCTGCTTCGGTGTGCACGATCGGGAGCGGGGGAAGCGCGGGGGCCGAGGGGCCGATCGTGCAGATCGGTTCGGCGATCGGTTCGGGGCTTGCGCAGGCGTTGAAGGTGTCGCGCGAGCAGACGGGCACGCTGCTCGGGTGCGGGGCTGCCGCGGGGATCGCGTCGGTGTTCAACGCGCCGATCGCGGGGGTGTTCTTCGTGCTGGAGATCCTGCTGCGGGATTTCTCGCTGAAGACGTTCACGCCGATCGTGGTGGCGAGCGTGTTCTCCGCGGCCACAACGCAGGCGGTGCTGGGCAAGAACCAGGCGATCTTCGGGAGCCCGAGCGCACTGCAGCATCACCAGTTCACGCTGCTCGAGATCCCGAGTTACGCGTTGCTGGGGCTGGCGTGCGGGCTGTTGTCGGCGTTGTTCGTGCGGATGCTGTACGCGTCGGAGGACGTCGCGGAGCGCGTGCGGATTCATCCGGTGGCGAAGCCGGTGATCGGGGCGTTCGGGCTGGGCGTGCTGGGCATCGGGTTCCTGTTGGTGGCGAGCGCCGCGGGGGCGAAGCAGGACCTGCCCTGGTTCTTCGGGAACGGGTATGAGGCGATCCGTCGCCTGCTCGACCCGTCGAGCTACGGGGAGATGGTGAGCGCGAGCGCGAACGAGGCGGTGAGCGTGGTGGAGGGGCACGGCGCTGCGTCGGGGTTGCCGATGACGTTCTGGATGCTCGGCGCGTTGCTCGCGTGCAAGCTGGTCGGGACGTGTCTGACGTTGGGGTCGGGGGGGAGCGGTGGCGTGTTTGCGCCGAGCCTGTTCCTGGGCGCGACGGCGGGCGCGGTGATGGGGACGGCGCTCGAGTGGATGGGGTTGTTGCCGCAGGGCGGGAGCCCGGCTGCGTATGCGTTGGTGGGGATGGCCGCGTTGGTAGCGGGGACGACGCACGCGCCGCTCACGGCGATCCTGATGCTCTTTGAGCTGACGCGGGACGTGTACGTGCTGTTGCCGATCATGTTTGCCGCGGTGATCTCGACGGGGGTGGCGCGGGTGGCGCTGCGGGACTCGATCTACACGCACAAGCTGCGTCGGCAGGGGTTCCGGGTTGGGCATGCCGCGGACTGGACGATCCTGCGTCGCCTGAGCGTGCGTGACGTGCCGCTGGATCGGCATGTGTCGGTGGGGCGCGAGGACGCGGGCTCGACGCTGCTGGAGATCGCGGAGCAGACGGGGGCGGAGCACTTCGTGGTGCTGTCGCCTGACGGGGAGTATGTGGGGATGGTGCGCGGGGAGGACTTCCGGACGGCGCTCGTGGCGCGGGAGGCGATTCCGCTCCTGCTGGTGGATGAGCTGTTGCGGGCGGACCTGCCGACCGTGGACGCCGAGGAGACGCTGGACAGCGTGATGGAGAAGTTTGCCGGGTGTGAGGCGCAGGCGCTCGCCGTGGTGCGGCGTGAGGGGGGGAAGGTTCGGGTGATGGGGTTGCTGACGCGCGCGGGGCTGATGGGGCGGTATCAGCAGGCGCTGTCGGAGGTGTGAGTGGCGGGCCGCGGGGCGGGTGGGATACTTGGGTCATGACGCGCGAGGCGGGCGAGGCACGGACGTTGACGTTTCGGAAGGCGCACCGGCTGTCGCATGCGCTCGAGTATCAGCGTGCGCAGCGGGAGGGGGTGCGGGTTTCGAAGGGGCCGGTGTTGTTCGTGGGGGTGAAGAACGAGCTGGGGCACGCGCGGCTGGGGCTGACGGTGGGTCGGAGGGTGGGGAGTGCGGTGCGTCGGAATCGGATCAAAAGGATGTTGCGGGAGGCGTTCCGGTTGGAGCGGGGCGGGTTTGGGGGTGTGGACGTGGTGGCCGTGGTGCGCGGGCATGACCCGCTGCCGCTGGCGCGGTATCGCGTGATGCTGGTGGAGGCGGAGGGGGAGATTCGGCGGAGGCTGGCGCGGCGGGAGGAACGGGGATGAGCGGGGCGCGGGTGGGGATCTTGGCGTGGGGGATGATCCTGGGGGTTCGGGGGTATCAGTGGACGCTCGGGTGGGTGATGGGCGGGCGGTGCCGGTTTATGCCGACGTGCAGTGCGTATGCGATCGAGGCGCTCCAGGAGCATGGGGCGTTGCGTGGTGGGTGGATGGCGGCGCGGAGGGTGTTGCGGTGCCATCCGTGGGGTGGGAGCGGGTGGGACCCGGTGGCGCGGAAGTGTGGGTGTGGGGATTGTGGAATGGGGGAAGGGAGTGAAGCGGAGGCTGGCCGTGGTCGAATGTAAGTGTAGACTTACCTGCATGTGGCTTGCGGGGAGCGAACGAGGGATGCTGA
>JBFXJP010000008.1:0-126963 GCA_050174775.1 Phycisphaerales bacterium | reverse complement strand
CGCTGGTGGTGGAGGGCGCGCGGGCGCGGGTGTTGAACACCGATGCGCCTGCGGTGGCGGGGTGGGTGCGCGCGGGGATGGGCGAGGTAAAGGGGAAGCGGATCGGTGTGTTGGGGGCTGGGGGGGCGGCGCGGGCCGCGGTGTGCGGGCTCAAGGATGAGGGGGCTGAGGTGGTGGTGTTTGCGCGGAGGGGGGAGCGTGCTGAGGCGCTCGGGAAGGAGTTCGGGGTTGCGTGGGGCGCGTGGGAGGGGCTGGGGGAGAGCGGGTGTGAGGGAGTGGTGCACTGCACGCCTGCGGGGATGCAGGGGGGTGGGCAGGAGGGGGTGAGCGCTGTTCCACGTGAAACACTTGTGCGGTTGCGTCGCGGGTGCGCGCGCGGGGCGCCGGTGGTGTTCGACACGGTGTACAACCCGTTGCGGACGGAGTTGATGGAGACGGCGCAGGGGTGTGGTTGTGAGGTGGTCGATGGTGTGGGGATGTTTGTGAGGCAGGCGGAGATGCAGTTCAGGGAGTGGACGGGGCGCGAGGCGCCGAGCGGGTTGTTTGCGAGATTGGTGCGCACGCGGTTGGTTGGTGAGGTGTGAGCGGTGCGCGGGAGTGTGGTGACGTGAAGCAAGAGACGAAGGGAGTGCGCATGGGACGGGTGATGTTGGCGGCGGTTGTGGGGATGTGTGCGGGTTGGGTGGCGTGCGGTCAGCCGTACATCCCGCCGCCGGGAGCGGATGCGCCGGCGTCGGCGCCGAGCGGGGCGCCTGAGGAGGGTGAGCGCGGCGCGAGCGGGAGTGAGGGTGCGCAGCCGGTGCGGATGGAGGATGTGCCGTCGCAGGTGAAGCTGGGCGCGCGGGCGGAGATCGTGCGGATGAAGACGCCGGCGGTGGGGACGCTGGTGATTGTGGAGAACACGGATGCGTATCTGGACGCGTTGTCGGGTTGGTCGCTCGAGGCGCGGTATCCGGTGTTGATCGATGACGGGACGGACGGCGCGCGGGAGAACATCGTGCGGTTCGCGCGCGCGTTCGGGGCGGAGCGGGTGGCGCTGTATGAGGGGAAGGGGGAGATGCACGCGCAGGCGATCGAGGTGTTGCAGGAGCGCGTGGAGCGAGTCGTGGCGGGGGCGTGGTCGGCGGGGTCGGTGGGGGAGTTGAAGGAGAAGTGGAAATCGCTGGAGTTCGTGCCGGCCGGGGTGGTGGTGGCGTCGGGGGCGGACACGGCGTGGACGGGGGGCGCAGCGCTCGCGGCGTTTCGGGGGCAGCCGATCGTGTGGGTGGGGGCGATCGGCGATCCGCTGGGGAGCGGGATGTCGAAGGAGCGGTATGACGGGCTCGCGAAGGAGATTGAGGAGGGGGTGGAGAAGACGGGGTATTCGTGGCGCGGTGTGGGGGATGACATCGAGGCGGTGACGTTGTGTCTGTCGGGGCCGGACAAGGTGATGATCGGGGCGACGACGCTCGCGGTGACGGATGTGGTGGGGCGGTTGGACGTGACGGAGGGGGGATCGTCGGGGCGGTGGGCGTATGCGTCGATGGCGCCTGGGAGCGCGGCTGAGGCGGCGTATCGGGCGATGTCGTCGTTGTTCACGCAGCCCAGGAAGGCGTTTTTGTTCAATGGGTATGCGGGGTTCGGTGAGGGCGGGTTCGAGGCGTACAGCACGGGCGCGGGGGGGGCGTTGTTCGCGAAGGCGGGGTTTGAGGTGGTGGAGGAGGACAGCGCGCGCGATCCGCTGGGGGCGTGGCGGAGGCGGGCGATGTCGCCGCTGGACGCCGGGCTGGTGCACGTGAACTCGGCTGGGTTCGCGCGGATGTTCCGGCTTGGGCAGGTGGAGGCTTCGGCGGTGGAGGTGCCGGTTTTGAAGCGGCCGGCGGTGGTGCACTTCATTCACTCGTTCTCGGCGCAGAACATTGGGGATGAGCATTCGATCGCGCGGAAGTGGTTGGATGGGGGGGCGTTTGTGTACGTGGGGTCGGTGGATGAGCCGTATCTGACGGCGTTCCACACGCCGGAGCGGTTTGCGGCGCGGATGTTGGCGCGCGCGCCGGTGTGCGCGGCGGCGCGGGTGGAGATGGCGAAGCCTTGGAAGGTGAACGTGTACGGGGACGCGTTGTTCACGCTTGGGCCGGAGGCGGAGCGTGTGGAGCGGGCGATCGGGTTGGAGGGGTTGGTGGATGCCGAGGCGCGGATGAAGCATGCGCTGGGGGAGCGGGACTTTGAGAGGGCGTTCCGGTTGCTGTCGGTGCTGCAGCGGGACGGGGACGTGGTGCGGTTGTTCGGCGCGGTGGTGCGGGATGACGCGACGTCGCTGACGGCGGGGGCGGCGCAGGCTGCGTTCTGGGCGGCGGTGCGTGCGCGCGCGGACGAGGCGGCATTGGAGGCGGCGTCGCGGATGACGCTGGAACAGACGCGCGCGGCGAGCACGGGGGATGCCTTGTGGCAGGTGGGGCGGGAGCGGCTGCTGTCGGGGGAGGCGGTGGCGGTGCGTGCGTTGCGCGGGCGTGTGCGGGAGCACAACGTGGTGGAGGATGCGACGCTGGTGGCGCGGGGCATTCGCGCGGTGGAGGGGGGGGACGCGGCGCGGGCGTATCTGGAGTCGGTGATGACGGCTACGCCGGACGCGGGGGCACGGGCGCAGCTGCAGGAGCGGCTGAGGCTGTTTTGAGCGCTGGGTGGGGGATAGACTGGTGTGCGGCGCCGCGGGAGACGCGGCGGGCGAGGAGATGGATGCGATGACGACGAGCGGTACGCAGCACAAGAATCGGTTCGTGGAGCGCGCGGGGGCGGTGCTTGAGCAGCTGCGCGCGACGGGCCAGTACAAGACGCTGCAGACGCTCAAGGGTCCGATGGGCCCGGTGGTGAACCTGGAGGGGTATGGGGAGTGTGTGTGCTTCTGCTCGAACAACTACCTGGGGCTGGCGAATCATCCGGAGGTGGTGGAGGCTTCGGAGCGGGCGTTGAAGGAGTACGGGGCAGGGACGGCGTCTGTGCGGTTCATCTGCGGGACGTTCGAGCCGCACCATCGGCTGGAGGCGCGGATCGCGGAGTTCCTGGGGCATGAGGCGGCGTACTCGTTCGTGTCGTGCTGGAACGCGAATGAAGCGGTGTTCCCGACGCTGTGCGAGCCTGGTGATCTGATCGTGTCGGACGAGCTGAACCACGCGTCGATCATCGATGCGATCCGTCTTGCCACGGTGATCAAGAAGGGCGTGCACAAGGCGGTGTACAAGCACAACGACCTGGATGATCTGCGTCGTGTGCTGGAGCAGGCGCGCACGAACCCGGAGGTTCGGGGTGTGGTGTGGGTGGTGACGGACGGTGTGTTCTCGATGGAGGGGGACATCGCGGACCTGCGGACGATGCGGAAGGTGTGCGATGCGTTCGGCGCGATGCTGATCGTGGATGATTCGCACGGGACGGGCGTGATGGGGGAGACGGGGCGCGGCACGCACGAGCATTGGGGGATGGGGGGTGATGAGATCGACCTGTTCACAGGGACGCTCGGGAAGGCGTTAGGGGGGGCCGCGGGCGGGTATGTCAGCGGCGCGAAGGAGGGGATCGATCTGCTGGTGCAGCGGGGCCGTCCGACGCTGTTCTCGAACGCGTTGCCGGTGTCGGTGGCGGCCGGGGCTGAGAAGGCGCTCGAGGTGCTGATGCGCGAGCCGGGGCTGGTGGGGAGGTTGCGGGAGACGACGGGGTACGCGCGGGAACGGATCCGTGCGGCCGGGTTCGACGTGCTGGAGTCGCCCACGGCGATCTGCCCGATCATCGTGCACGACACGGCCAGGGCGATTGCGATGTCGAAGCGGCTTTTGGAGCTGGGGGTGTACGTGATCGGGTTCGGGTATCCGGTGGTTCCGGAGGGTCATGCGCGGCTTCGGGTGCAGATTTCCGCGGCGCACACTCGGGGGCACGTGGACCGGCTGGTGGAGGCGCTGCGAAGATTATGAGTCGGCCTTAAAGGGGGGACGGGGGCGGTTCGATAACGGTGGCGGCCGGGCGCGATCCGGCGCTCCCGGGGCTCGATGCGTGAACGAGCGTCGTGGAGGCTTTGATGACCGCACTGTTGCTGTTCAGCGTGATTGCGCGGTTGGTGGCGAGCGTGGGGATGCTGTTTCTTGCGTGGCGACATCGGCATGCGTCGGTGGCGCTCATTGCGCTTGCGCTGTTCGGCGCGACGTACCTGGGGGGGGTGAAGTTCAGCGCGTATCGAGCGGGATCGGTTGCTGGCGCGACCGGCGCGACAGCGGCGGACGTGGTGAGCGTTGGCGTGAGCGTTGCTGCGATCGTGGGTGTGGTGCTGGTGTCGAGGCTGTTCCGGGAGAATCGGTTGCTGGTGGCGCGGGTGGGCCAGCAGGCGCGACGCAAGACGATCCTGCTCCGGGAGCTGGATCATCGCGTGCGGAACAATCTGGCGGGGCTGCTGGCGTTGATCGATCTGTCGGCTGCCGAGGACCCGGGCTCGTTGACGGCGGAGCGTTTGCGTCGGCGGATTCGTGCGATCTCGGAGTGTCACTCGCTGCTTGCGCGTGCTGACGGTGAGCCGGTGGTGGTGGGGGAGTTGGTGGAGATGCTTTGCACGGCGAACCCGGATGTGCCGACGCTCGCGGCCGGGGATGATCTGTTGCTGCCGATGCGGCTGGTGCAGCCGCTGGGAATGATCCTGCAGGAGATGTTCGCCAATGCGCGGAAGCACAGCGGGATCGGTCGTGAGCTGGGGCCGGTGCAGCTCGAATGGCGCGTGACGCATGTGGAGGGCAGGCTGCTATTCGAGGTGGAGTGGTCGGAGCCGACGGTGGGGATCCGGGCGGGGGCGCTGGAGCGGGGGAGCGGGCTGGGGCTCATTCGCGGGCTGGCGGAGTTCGAGCTGGGCGGGGAGATCGTGACGGCGGTCTCGTCGTCAGGCCTTCAGCACACGCTCCGGGTTCCGCTGGAGGGGGAGGAATGCGTGATTCGGCGGGACCTGGGGAACCCCGTCCACATGCGTCCGGTGCGAGGCGAACTTCGGGTTGCGTGATTGGGCGGATGCCCCTATACGTGGATAGACCTCCTGCGGTCGGGAGGCATGGGCTGAGAGTAGGGGTATGACACTGATCTACGCGTCATCCCTGGCCGTGCGTTTGATCGCGCTGATTTTTTCAGTCATGCTGTTCCGCCGTCAGCGTCACTGGGCGCTGGGCGTGCTCGCGGCCACGCTGGGGCTGATGAATCTTCGTCTTGCGCTCACGTGGCTGGGTCATGAGCAGACGAACGGACGGCTCCAGAATGTCGCGGCGCCGCTGGTGGTGGGGGATGAGATCCCAGGCCTGGTGGTCGGTGTGTGCATGCTTATCTCGGTGGTGGCGATCGGCCGGCTGCTGGATGAGAAGCGGGAGTTGCTCGACCGGCTCCGTCAGCAGGGGGATCGGCAGCAGTTGTTGTTGCGTGAGTTGAACCATCGGGTGCGGAACAATCTGGCGTCGATTCTGACGCTGATTGATCTGTCGGCGACGACGAGGTCGTCGGTGGGGGACTTTGCGTCGACGATCCGGCGGCGTGTGGGGTCGATGGCGGCGGCGCAGAGCTTGTTGGCACGACCGGGGCCGAGGCCGGTGCAGCTGCGCGAGCTTCTGGAGGCGATCCTGGGGGAGGCGTCTCCGTTGGTGGCGCAGGTCACGGGTCCGACCGTGGAGTTATCGCCTTCGAAGGTGCAGGCGTTCGGGATGATCCTGCAGGAGTTGCTGGCGAACACGCTGAAGCACGCGGTCCGGAACGGCCATGACGCGCGGATCACGGTGACGTGGCGGACGGCTCACGACGCGGATCTGGGTGCGGATCAGCTGGAGCTGTGCTGGTCGGAGACGGCGGCGCCGGAGGTGGCGGAGATCGTTCCGGGCGCGGGGCTGTCGCTGGTGCGCGGCCTGCTCGAGCACGAGTTGTCGGGTGAGTTCCGGACGACGGTGCGTGGCGGGGAGATCCGGCACCGGATCACGTTCCCGCTCACCGCCAACGGGAATGGGCACAACGGGGCGGCAGAGGGGGAGTCGGTGGCTGCGTGATGCGATCGGTCAGGCGGCGCGGCTGGCTTCGAGGCGGGCTGCGTGGATCAGCGCGAGTTCGCCGATGAGCCGGAGCTGTTCGCCGTCGGTGTTCTCGAAGGCGAAGCCGAGGTCCCACTTGCGGGAGCCTTCGCGTTTGGCCCACGCGCAGGTGGCATGGAGGGTGAGGCAGATGCGAGCGCTCTCGATGCGGAGCGTGAGTTTCTCTCCGAGTGTGGAGGCGCGTCGTGCGCGGACGCGCATGCCGCCGGCGGAGAGATCGAGGATCTCACCGACGTCGCACCAGAGCCCTTCGACGATCATGCGCCCGCGTGTGCGCCCCCTCTGACGATGGCCCTGGTCGGGGGCTTGTCGATCGCGCATGCTCACTCCTCCTCCAGCGGGACGGAGGAATCATCGGCGTGGTAGGGGTTGCACTGGGGGGAGTCGGAAAGAGAGGTTTCGCGGGCGGTGGAGTGTTCGTCGTGATCGCGACACGCGCTACGGGCGTTGCATTCGGCCGCGTAGTCCGATTTCCACGGCCTGCTTGACGCGCCAGACGTTGTTGTCGTCGAAGGCGATGCCGAGAATCCAGCGGAGGCCTTCTCTGCGGCGCCAGACGCAGCGTGCGCGGACACGTCCGGAATGCTTGTGGTGGCGCAGACGGACCCATCGGGATAAACCGATCTTCCAGGGAAGGGGTGAGTTGAGTCGGAGGCCGGATGCGGAGACGTCGAGGACGCGGGCGAAGCCGCAGCGGACGCCGACGACCTCGAAACGGGGCGCTCGGCGCTGATCGACGGTTCCCTCATGCGGGGGCGCGGTTTCTGGATCGGCGCTGGTGATCATGTGTGTGATTCGTGCGGGTCCGGGAAAGCCCGGGCAACGGAGGAGGGAGGGGGCCGGTAGGTATTCATCGGCATGACGCGGCAGGGAGCGGAGCGCGGATTTTCGCTGGTGGAGGCGCTGGTGGCGCTGGGCATTATCGCGATCGTGATGGGGGTGCTGGCGCCGTCGATCGGCGTGGTGCGGGCGTCTGCGCGGACGGTGAATTGCGCGGCGAATCTGCGGCACTGTTGGGCGCCCATGCAGGAGTTTGCATCGAGGCATGGGGGGCTGGGGCCGGCGATCGGCCAGCCGTACGGGGCGATGCCGCAGTGGCCGCTGGTCGTGCTGGAGGGGACGTCTCGTGCGCGTGGGGCTGGGGAGAGCGCGACGGGGCTCTATCGGGAGGAGAGCGTGCTGGTGTGTGCGGGCGTGCGGGAGGGGGGGATGACGCGGACGTACGGGATGAACGCGGCGGGGCACAATCGGGCTGCGTGGAACGAGGATCCGGATTCGTTCGATGCGGTGGTGGAGGAGGGCAGGGCGCACGTGGGGGTGCGGTTTGATCTGGTGAAGCGGCCGAGTTCGGCGATGCTGCTCGTGGACACGACCGCGGCGCCGGACGCTCCGGGGATGCCGCCGCGGACGCAGACGTACGGCGTGCTGGATTTGCGTGAGGGCGCGGGGCACGGCGCGAGGTTGGCCGGCCGGCACGTGCGCGGGGCGAGCAACGCGCTGATGGTTGACGGATCGGTGGCGTCGTGGCGGGGGACGCCGCCGGATGCGAGCGAGCCGTTGCCGTAGGTAGGATTCGCGGCATGGCTGCGATCGTGCTTGCGGTGTTGGCGGGGTTGTGCTGGGGGATCGGTGAGGTCTTTACGAGGTCGGTGCTGCACACGCATCGTGTGGGGCCGATCACGGCTATTGCGGTGCGGTCGACGGTGGCGCTGCCGGTGTTGTGGGCGGCGTACTTCGCTGCGCAGCACGTGTGGAAGGCGGAGCCGAGGGATTGGACGAGCGCCCCGGCGCCGGTGCTGGCGAAGTTGGTGTTGGGGTCTGGATTGATCGCGGGCGCGGCCGCGATGATCTGCTTCTATGCGGCGTTGCATCTGGGGGAGGTGTCGAAGATCAAGCCGATCGCGTTCGGGCTTGCGCCCGCGACGGCGGTGATGCTGGGGTGGATGGTGCTGGGAGAGCCGATGACGGTGAAGAAGGCGTTGGGGGTGGGGATGATTCTGGCGGGGGTGGTCACGCTGACGCTGAAGTGAGCGGGATTAGAAGGGGGCCTCGATGCCGCTGGAGCGGAGGAGGGTGCGGAAGGCGTCGGAAAAGACGAAGTTGTGCTCGGGGAACTCGGCGCCGGCCATGTTGTTGTCGATGTGGGAGAACATCAGATCGATGCGGCCGATCTCGGTGAATGTCGGGGTGGGGGAGGAGTGGTCGAGGAGCTCGACGAGGCCGGAGGTGGAGGCGCCGAGGGCGTCGAAGCGGTCGAGCGTGGCGGTGTAGCGGAGTGTGTGTCCGGGGAGGGCGTCGCGCGAGAGCGCGGCCTTGCCGATCTTGGCGAGGATGACTTTCTCTTTGAAGCCGCCGGTGTGCCCGACGAGGATGCCTGCGGTCTGCGCCATGCCCTCGATGATGAGGGAGGCGGGCATGACGGGCGTGGCGTGGAGGTTGCGCGCGGGGTCGGCGGGGAAGTGGTCGTGGAGGTGATCTTCGGAGAGGGAGACGGACTTCACGGCGACGAGGCGTTTGCCGGGGTCGAGCGAGGTGATGCGATCGATCCACATCCAGCGCACGGCGGGGCTCGCTGGGGGCTCAGGCGTTGGCCGCGGCGAGCTTGCGCTCGACGAAGTTGACGAGGGCGTTGACGGTGAAGATGTCGCCGACCTTGGAGATCTCGGGGTTCTTCTCGAAGGCGGAGAAGTCTGCGTGGGGGAGACGCTCCTTGAGGGCGGCGATGCCGTCGACGGTGACGCGTCCGTCCTTCACGTAGCGGGGGTCCTGGGCGACGTTCTCGGGGAAGAGTTCTCCCTGGGAGATCTTGAAGCCGAAGGTCTGCTCGAGCTTGAAGACGATGTCCAGGAAGTCGATGGATTCGGCGCCGAGATCGCCGGAGAGGGTGGCGTTGGGCGTGACGTCATCGTCGTCGACGGAGAGAGCGTCAACGAGCACGTCCTTGACCTTGGAGAAGATGTCGTCGCGGGTCATGCGAATCCTCGGGTGCGTGTCCGGATGTCGGGGTGGCGGCCCCGCCTGTCGAACGGGGGAGTATCGCGGAAATGGCCGGGTTTCGCCAGCCGAGGGGAAGGGTCAGGAGGAGCGGAGGGGGCGGAGGGTGAACTTTCCGGAGACGGCGTTGCGTGGCTGCGGGGTGTCGGAGGCGAGGGGGGCTGAGGGGCTGACGGAGCCGGAGCCTTTGCATTCGAAGGCGCCGTCGGCATCGGGGGGGGAGAGGGTGACGTCGACGGTGAGGGAGTCGCCCGGGCGGACCATGGCGCCGTACTTGAGGCCTCGGACAGCGGAGAGGACATAGCGGGTGTGTGGGGCGGCGTCGGGCCTGGAGTCGATGAGTTTGCGAGCGGCCTGGACCATGGTTTCGAGCATGAAGACGCCGGGGAGGATGGGGAAGGAGGGGAAGTGATCCTGGAGGTACTCCTCTGCGGCGACGACGTTTTTGACGGCGACGATGCGGTTGTCGGAGGTGGAGATGACGGCGTCGATGAGGTCGAAGCGCATGGGCGCGGAGGATAGCGGGTTGGGAGGGGGAGGCGCCGCTATGCTGGCCGTCCCATGGCGAAGACGACGACGAAGAAGCGAGGTGGAGGCGGTGGCGGGGCGCGCAAGGGTCGTGTGAAGGGGCTGACGTACGCGGGCGCGGGTGTGAATATCGAGGAGGGGGATCGGTTTGTTGATCTGATCCAGAAGAACGTGCGGTCGACGTATGGGCCGAGGGTGCTGCAGCGACCGGGGGGGTTCGCGGGGCTGTTCCGGCTGGACTTCAACGAGAAGCTGTTCAAGCGGAACTACAAGGATCCGGTGCTGGTGGCGTGCACGGACGGTGTGGGGACGAAGATCAAGGTCGCGGCGGAGTTGAAGAAGTACGACACGATCGGGATCGATCTGGTCGCGATGAACGTGAATGACCTGATCGTGGAGGGGGCGGAGCCGCTGCTCTTTCTGGACTATGTGGCGGTGCACAAGGTTGTGCCGGAGACGCTGGCGGATGTGGTGAAGGGGATCGCTGCGGGGTGCCGTGAAGCCGGCGCGGCGCTGTTGGGGGGTGAGACGGCGGAGATGCCTGCTGTGTATGCGCCGGGTGAGTTTGATCTTGCGGGGTTCGCGGTGGGGGTTGTGGAGCTGGCGCGCGCGACGGATTCGGAGCGGGTAGAGCCTGGGGACGTGGTGTTGGGGCTGGCGTCGTCGGGCGTGCACTCGAACGGGTACGCCTTGGTGCGCTCGATCGTGGATGAAGCGGGGCTTGATTACGAGAAGACGTATAGCGAGCTGGACAAGAAACGGACGTTAGGGGATGTGCTGCTGACGCCGACGCGGATCTATGCAAAGCCGATCGTGAGCACGCTGCGCGCGTACACGGTGAAGAAGGTGGTGTCAGGGATGGCGCACATCACGGGCTCGGGGCTCGGCGCGAATCTGGAACGCGCGTTGCATCCGGGCGTGGATGCGGTGCTGGATGCGGGGGCGTGGGACGTCCCGCCGGTGTTCACGTTCCTGCAGGAGCAGGGGGGTGTGGAGACGGAGGAGATGCGCCGTGTGTTCAACATGGGCATCGGGTACTGCGTGATCGTGCGTCCGGCGTTCGCGAGCGCGGTGGCGCGTCGGCTGCGCACTGCGGGCGAGACGGTGCGCACGATCGGCAAGGTGGTGAAGGGGAGCGGGCGCGTGGTGATCGAGGAGGCGTGAGACGATGTTGTCCCCGCTCGAAGGGCGGGGCACGCCGGAGCCTGCGTGGGGCGGACTCCGAGGTCCGCCGGCTCGACGACGCCCCCGCCACGAATTGGAGGGACTCCGCCCTCCGATCAGCCCATGAGCGCGTCCGCGATCTCGGCGTGACGGGTGGATGAGGCTGCCTCAGCGACCTCCTCGATGGGCTTGCTCTGCACGGAAGCGCGGATCTCTCGTGCGATCTCCTTGGCTGAATCCAGGCTGATGAGTGAGTAGCGAGCGGCCGCGGCGCTTAGCGCTAACGAGTCCTCCGGGGTGGGGACCGCCTGCGAACGTTCGGCCACGGCGTCGTACACGTCCCTTGAAGATGGAGTTTCGCCCACAGGCTTGGGAGGGCGATACAGGTCCTCGGAACGAGCCGGGGGTGGTCGAGCGGTATCGTTGGACGCGCTGTCCTGCCTGGAACTGACGGATTGGTTGATGGTGGACATGGGTGCCTCCTTGCGTGCCCACGTCGGGCTCGCCGTCACTAGGAAGCGTCCAAAACAGATCTGTGTGGGGCCAGCGCGCAGGGCGACACGGCCGCGAAAAGCGACCGGCGCAACCGTTAGGAACGGACGATGTGGGTTTGGTTATTCGGACCTGGGGTGAATTACTTCCCGGGCACTGCCGAGGCGGCTGCGGACGCGCGGGCGTCACGAAGGCGCCGGGCGAGCTCGGCAGTCCTGGGCTGTGCCGGGTCGGGGTTCTCGATGGTGGCCGCGTAGGCGGGGTCAGAGGGCTCTGGCTCACGAGCGAAGAGGTAGGCGAGACGGACGTAGGGGGAGGCATCGGCGGCGGCGAGGGGGTCAAGGGGGAAGTCGCGTCCCTTGAAAGCGGGCGCGAGGATGAGAACGGCCAGCATCCGCTCACCTTCTGTGAGCGTGGGGTATCGGGATGCGACGGCCGTTGTGAGCGCGGTGGCATCGGCACGGCCCTGTGCGTCGGGAGGGTTGAAGGCGTCGGCGGTCAGCGCCAGGGAGCGGGCGAAGTAGAAGATCTCCAGGAGCGTGTCGCCCTGTGATGCGGGCAGGGCCTTCTGGATAGCTTCGGGGGTGTCGCCTGAGAGACCGATGGCGCCGCGGGTTCGGATGCCGCTATCGGTGGTGACACTGAGTGGGCCTGCGGTGAAGCCGCCCTCTCTGTTGATGGTGAAATTCTGGGTGACCTGCCAACGGAGCGTGTAGGAGGGGGCGAGGCTGTCGAGGAAGGCGCCGATCTGTCCGTGTCCGACCCAGACGTCGGATTCGACGGCTTCTCCGGGCTTGAGGGTGAGCCGGCGGTCGAGCTCGACGATTTCAGGCTTCACACCAGTGGTCGGAGGGGCAGCGCCTTGGACGGTGAGGGAGGGGGTCAGGAGGAGTCTGGAGGAGATGGCGCGCCCTGGTCCGAGGGAGAGGGGGACGCGTCCGAGGTTCTTGATGCCGACGCGGAGCCACTGGGAGTCGACGACGGTGCCGCGGTCCGCGGAGTGTTTGGCGGTGACGAAGATGAAGGAGCGTGGTGATGCGACCATCTCATCGAGCCAGGCCGGGAGACGCGCACAGTACTCCTCGATGCGTTTGGCGTCGGCGGTGGGCTCGAGTGTCTGGTTGAGCAGCGTCTGCACACGGGATCGCGCGTAGGCGCCGGAGATGGCGGCGCGATTGTTCAGCGCGACGCGCGCGAGCGTGGAGATAGCCTTGGAACGCTCGCCCTTGGCGAGCTGCGCGTGTGCCAGGGCCAGGCCGGCCTGTGTGTCTTGGGTGGCCAGAGGCTCGAGCGTCTTGATCGCGCCGTCGATGTCGCCGCTCCGGAGCGCGAGCATGCCCTCGAAGCGCTGGAGCGCGGCGCCGGTGAGCGTGCCGGCTGACTTGAGTTCTTCGAGAGCCTTTGCGGCGCCCTCGGTGTCGAGGCCGCACCAGAGGCGGGCAAGGAGCCCGGTGGCAAGGTTCTCGAGGCGTCGTTGCTCGATGGCCTCTGGTGTGGGCTTGGTGTAGCCCTCGGGCGGGTTCCTCAGCCGGCTGATCTGCGCATCGAGCTCGGCGAGGATGGAGTTGACGGAGGCTTCCGCGGCGGTCTGTCGCTCGAGCGCGAGGTTCGCGGCCATGCGGACGAGCTCGAGCCTTGGCTCAAGACGGAATTCTTCGAGGGGAGGCCCGGGATCGACGCCCGCGGCCTGGGCGTACGCGATCTGCTGGCGTCGCGTCTCGCGAGCGTTGACCTCGATGCCCTGGATGAGCTCGATCATCTTGTCGGCGCCCTGGAGCTGCCACTGGCCGATGAGCGATTCGAGCGATTCGTCGATCGTGGCGCTGTACCCGGTCTGGACGTAGAGGCGCTCGGCGTTCGCCTGGAAGCGAACAGCGGCAACGAACGCGCCCTGGTCGCGGAGCTCGCGTGCAAAGCGGTAGTGGGCCGCGGGATCGAGCGGGTCGGCCATGATGACATTGAGGAGGACCTCGGCGCGCGCGAGCGGGTCGGCGGTAGCGGCGAGGACGGTCTCCGCGGCGAGCACGGCGGCGTCCTTGTTGGCGGGATCGAGGGAGGTGGCGAGCGCGAGACGCGTGGCGAAGCCGGTGTCGTCGCCGCGTTCACGCGCCAGGAGCGCGGCGTCGAGGGCGAGGCGGCTGCGGACGGGAGAGGGGATCGCGCTGCCCTCTTTGCTGGTGAGACGGTCGTACATCGCGAGGCGGTCTTCGGCGCGCTGGACCCGTGCGATGCGCGCGGAGACGAGGCGGAGGAGGGCAACGGTGTCGTCGGGCTCGAGCGCCAAGAGCTCGGAGGTGGCGCGGAGGACTTCCTCGTTGTTGCCGGCTTCGTGCCAAGAGTCGATGCGACGGCGGATGTACTCGGGGACGCCCGGACGGATGGTCTGGGCGAGTTCGTAGGCCAGGCCGACGATCGCGAAGTCGTGCTCCTCGGGCTGCGCGGTGGACCGGAGCCGGAGTGTCGCGGCGCGGGCGAGCTGTTCGGAGGCGAGCTGGCGCACTTTGGCTCGTTCGTTGGAGAAACGAGCCTCGCCTGTGGGTTGGGCGCTCGCTGTTGCCGCGAGGAGGACCGCGAGAGGGGTGATGAGGTGTGCGAGACGATTGAGGGCAAGTTTCACGCGGTGACTCCGACCAACAGGACGATGACTGCGGCGAGGGCGAGGACACACATGACGCCGGCGACAAAGAGCTCGGTCGCGGCGAGGAGTCGGCTTGAGGCTCTGGGGAAGACCCTCGAGGCGACGACTACGAGGAATACGTACTGACCGGCGGCGACGATCGTCATTCCGAAAAGACTTGCGGGCCCCCTGGCGCCGGGGAGGACGGACCCGGAAGAGAGGGCGATCATGGCGCCCGAGACGACCAGGAGGGCGGCCCAGAGGGTTCCGATGGCGAGGAGCGCGGCGAGATTCGCGCGATAGACCATGAGGTGGCAGCGCCTCCGTGCGACGTGTGGCGCCCTGGGGGGATTGTCCGGTCCCTGGGCGGGAGCGCCGGAAGATACCCCCCGGGTGGTGATGCGGCCAGCGCGAATCGTTGACGGTGGTATGGGGCACTGCTACCGTCCGATTCGCCCTGAGACGCAGGGCCTTTCCTCAAACCACGCGCACTCGGGTGAACGACTGATGAGCACGTTTTTTGTCCGACCGGTGTTCCGGGTGATGGTCCTGCTGGGTCTTGCGGGGCTATCGGGCGTTGTGCACGGGGCGGAGATCCAGGCGGAGGTTCGGTCGAGGGCGCAGATGACCCCGGCGGACACGGGGGTCATTCAGGCGTACGTCGACGAGAATGCCGCGGGCCTGACGGGTGAGATTCGGGCGGCGCAGCAGGCGCGGGACAGGCTGCTCGAGCCGGCGGCCGCGAAGGTGTCGGTGGCGTTCCGGCTTGGATATTCGGAGGCGCTCGCCGGCAAGCTGGCCGGGCTGTACGGGCACGCGGATGACCGGGTGGCGTTCAACGCGATTCGGATCGCGGGCGAGCTGGCCTCTCCTGTCACGCTGGATGGGGTGCGTGCGGGGCTGGGGGATTCGCGCGCATCGGTGCGGTACGGGGCTGCACTCGCTGCACGCACGGCGTTCCAGCACGCTGCGAACCGGAATGCGGCGCTCACAGACACCCAGACATCGGACCTTGTCGGGATGTTGACGAGAGCGTTGACGAGCGAGGCGGACCCGGCCGGGGTGGAGGGGATGATTGCCGCGATGGACGCGGCGCCGCAGAGCGCGAGGCTCGGCGCGTTGCAGGCACTCGCGGGCGCGGTGAGCCAGCAGGCACGGACGTTCGGTCGCGCGGGCCGTGGTGGCGACCCAGCGGCGTGGGCTGGTGCGTTCCAGCGTGCGGTGAAGACGGTGCAGTCGTCGTTGCTGGAGCAGATGCGAGTCGGGAAGCCGGACGAGGGCTTTGCGAAGGCTTCCGCGGAACTGTGCGGGGCATTGCTCGGGCACGCGAAGCGTCGGGCTGAGGCGGGGCAGGGCGAGGTTTCGGAAGCGGAGTGGAACGCGTTGGGGGCCTTGGCTGCGGACGCCGAGGGCGCGCTGATCTTTACGCACCTGGCGTTGACAGGTCAGCAGCAGGCGGAGCAGACGGTGAAGGCCGCATGGGAAGCTCGGGACGCGGGGCGGATCTCCCGGGAGATCGACCGGTGGATCGGCGCGGGGGGGATGCTGACAAAGACGCCGTACTCGATGTCGGTGGAGAAGTTTCAGGCGGCCAAGTGAGTCGTGCGCCGGGGGATGCGCGGGGGTAGTCTCTCGGGATGCTGCGGCTGGCGCTGCCTGCGGTTCTGATCGTCGTGTTGGTGTTGGGAGCGGTGTGGTCTGACCGCACGATGCCGCGCGCGGAGATCACGTACGTGGACGCGTCGCCGGCGTTCACGCTCGACCCGCAGCGGATCGCGTACGAGCAGGACATCCGTTTCGGGAACGCGTTGTACGAGGGGCTCGTCCGTTGGCATCCAGAGACGTTCGATATCCTGCCTGGGATCGCGGAGCGGTGGGAGGTGGGCGGGGAGGGGGTTCGGTACACGTTTCACCTGCGCGAGAACGCGCGCTGGTCGAACGGCGATCCGGTGCGTGCAGGAGACTTCGTGCACTCGTGGCGCAGGGGGTTGCTGCCGGACACGGCCGGGGATTACTCGAAGATATTCTTCATGCTGAAGGGGGGGCGAGCGTTCTTCGAGTGGCGTGCGCGGGAGCTGCGCGAGTATGCAGCGCGGCCCGCGTCGGAGCGCACGAAGGAGGCGGCGGAGGAGTTGTGGGGGAGGACGGTGGAGCGGTTCGAGGAGGGGGTGGGCGTGCGCGCGATGGATGAGCGAACGCTTGTCGTAGAGCTGGAGCGTCCGCTGCCGTACGCGCTCGACCTGCTTGCGTTCGTTCCGACGTTCCCAGCTCATCCGCCGACGATCGACGCGTACTCGAGAGTGGATGCGGGGTCGGGGAGGCTGGAGCAGGACCACGGGTGGACGAAACCCCCGCACCTGGTCTCGAGCGGGCCGTTCGTGCTGACGTCATGGCGATTCAAGCGCGACATGCGTCTGGAGCGGAACCCGTTTTATTGGGATGTGGGGTCGGTGCGGTCTGAGTCGATCGAGGCGAAGGTGATCGAGGACCCGAACACGCGTGTGCTGGCGTTCCGAACAGGCGCGGCGGACTGGGTGACGGACGTGCATGCGGATTATCTGCTGGAGCTGCTTGCGGAGGCGGCGGGGTCGGAGCGTCCGACGATCCGAGGGTTTGATCGGTACGGGACGTACTTCTGGTCGTTTAACTGCACGCTGACGCTGGCCGGGGGGAGATCGAACCCGTTCGCGGATGCGCGGGTGCGTCGAGCGTTTTCGATGGCCGTGGACAAGCGGGCGATCGTGGAGGATCTGCGGGGTGTGGGGGAGCACGCGGCGGAGACGCTTGTGCCGAGGGGAACGATACGGGGGTATGACGAGGATGGGTCGATACGAGGGCTCGGGCACGACCCGGCGGGCGCACGGGAGGAGCTGGCTCGCGCGGGGTGGAGGCTGCGCGATGGTGGAGAGGTGCGCAACGATCGCGGGGAGACGTTCCCGGTCGTGACGCTGCTGGCGTCCACGGGGTCGTATCACGTGCTGGTGGCGCAGGCGATGGCGTCGATGTGGGAGAAGACGCTAGGGGTGCGCACGAGCATCGTGGTGAAGGAGACGAAGACGTATCGGGATGATCTGAAGCGTCGGGACTACATGGTGGCGCGCGGGGGGTGGTTCGCGGATTACGCCGATCCGACGAGCTTCCTGAACATCCATGTGAGCGGGGACGGGAACAACGATCGCGGGTATTCGAGCGCAGAGTTCGATCAGTTGATGCGTGAGGCTTCGGAGGAGCGGGAACCTGCGGCGCGGATGGCGATTCTGGAGCGGGCCGAGCAGTTGTCGATCGATGAGGCGCCGATCGTGCCGATCTGGGTGTACCGGCAGTTCTATCAGTACGACGCGTCGCGGCTCACGGGGGTGTGCACGCATCCGCGGATGATCCAGTTCCTGCATCTCCTTCAGAAGAAGGGGGATGCGCCATGATGCGGATGGTGTTGCGGAGGCTGGCGCAGTTTCCGCTGGTGCTGCTCGCGGTGTACAGCGCGACGTTTTTGCTCGCGTGGGCGTTGCCGGGGAGCGCGGTGCTGCAGGATGAGCAGCGTGCGCCGCCGCCGGAGGTTGTGGCCGCGATGGAGGAGCGGTACGACCTGCACAACCCGTGGGCGTTCTACGTGGGGTATGTCGCGCGGCTGGTGACGACAGGGGACTTCGGACCGTCGCTGCGGTATCCGGACTGGTCGGTGGGGGAGATCATCGCGGGGGCGTTGCCGGTGTCGGTGGCGCTGGGACTCACGGCGGTCGGGATGGCATTGGTGATCGGGGTTGGGGCGGGGGTGGCGGGCGCCGCGAGGCCGGGGAGCGCGGCGGATGTCATGACGTTGGGCCTCGCGCTGGTGGGCATCTCGTTCCCGACGTTCGTCGCGGGCGCGGCGTTGCTGCTGGTGTTTCCGGTGGGATTGGGGATCGGGCGCGTCGGGGGATGGGGTCGCATGTCCGATTTGTTGCTACCGGCGTTCACGCTCAGCCTGCCGTTCGCGGCGTACATCGCGCGGCTGACGAGGTCGGGAATGATCGAGGCCATGCGCTCGGACTATGTGCGTACGGCGCGAGCGAAAGGGGTGTCGGAGGCGGGCGTGCTGCTGCGCCACGCGCTGCCGAATGCGTTCCTGCCGGTCCTGTCGTTCCTGGGGCCGGCTGCTGCGGGGGCGATGACCGGGTCGTTCGTGGTGGAGAAGATTTTTAATGTTCCGGGGATTGGTCAGCACTTCGTGAGCGCGGTGCTGAACAAGGACTTGTTCTTGATCATGGGTGTGGTGCTCGTATACGCCACGCTGCTGCTGGTGATGAACCTGCTGGTGGACGTGTTGTACCGGTTTGTGGACCCGCGCATCCGATTGGATTAGTCGGCGTTGTTCGAATCGCTGTCGGCGGGGGGCTTCGGGGCGTTGTCGCGGTCCCATGCGGCCTCGACGATGCCGAGGCGGCGTTCGATGCGGGTCAGGCGGTCGGTGAGGCGAGCGATTTCATCGTGCGCGAGGCGGACCTGCTCGCTGAGGACCTCGATGGCGCGGTCGGTGTGCGCAAGGACTTCCTCGACCCTCTCGATGCGGCTGGGCAACTCATCCACAGACACACCCTACCACCATCGGAGGCACGTGACGGGGGCGGAGGGGCTCGCTACCTTTTCGCCCATGAAGAGCATCGGGATTGTGGGAGCGGCGCTGATGGTCGCGAACGCGCCAGTGGTCGCGGGCGAGCTGTATTTTGATGAGGCGGCGAGCAAGATCGAGGCTGCACAGGCGGCCGTTGCGACAAAGCAGCCGGAGAAGGCGTCCGACGGCGACACGTCGGACCTCGAGCGCGGGATCGCGTGGGGTGAGCCGGGCCGGTGGTGGGGGGGTGTGATCGGCGGGTACGCGCGTTCGATCTCGGGGCCAGGAGATTCGAACGACTTCAACGCGGCATTCACGCTGTCGACGTTCCTGGCGACCCGGTTCGAGCTCCTGATGGAGTTTGGTGGGTGGTACTTCAACCAGGACGGGGACGACGCGCTCGGCGCGAACTTCAACCTGCTGTTCCGCTGGCACTTCCTCACGTTCGGCGAGCGGGACGACTGGACCGTGTTCGTGGATGGTGGCGCGGGCATCCTCGGGACGACGGAGAACGTTCCGCCGGGCGGGACCGGGTTTAACTTCACGCCGCGGGCGGGGTTTGGCTTGACACACCGCCTCGATGCGTCGGACACGCGCCTGATCTTCGGGTTGCGCTGGCACCACATCTCGAACGCCCGGATCGAGGGTGATTCCCGGAATCCGGGGCGCGACGGGGCGTTCGTGTACGCCGGCGTGCAGTTTCCGTTCTGAACGAGGCGAAGTTCAGGTCTCAGGGTACCCGTCGGGGTGGCGCCTCAGCCAGTTCCAGGCGTGATGCGCCATGGTTTCGACGTCACAGTGCTTGGGCGTCCAGCCGAGGTCGCGCTCGATCGCGCTCGCATCAGCGAAGAGTTGTGCCGCATCACCAGGGTGAGCCGGCGCCATCACATGCGGGATGGGCTGGCCCACGACCGACTCACAGGCGCGAAGGACTTCGAGCGTGCTGGCGGGCTTGCCGACGCCGAGGTTGTACGCCCAGGTGTCATTGCGGCTCGGCTCCAGCGCGAGCAGAGCGCGGATGTGCGCATCGACGAGGTCATCGACGTGGATGTAATCACGGACACAGGTCCCGTCGGGAGTAGTGCCCTTCGGCGCCGCGTTGATGCGGACAGGTCCGGAGAGCCCCATTGCAGCGCGGAGGAGCGTTGGGATGAGGTGTGTTTCGGGGTCGTGGTGCTCACCGAGGAGGCCGTCGGGATCGGCCCCTGCGACGTTGAAGTACCGAAGGGCACAAATGGCGAGTGGGCGTGACTGTGCGGCGTAGGAGCGCGTTGTCTCGAACAGGGTTCGCTCCGCGAAGAGCTTGGACCACCCGTAGGGCGTGATCGGGACCTGGGGGCAGTCCTCCCGGACGGGGAGACGGTCGAGTGGGGGTTGGCCGTACGTGGCGCACGTGGAGGAGAGGACGAACCGCTCGATGCCCGCATCGAGGCAGGCTTCGAGCAGGAGCATGGTCTTTGCGGTGTTGTTGACGTAGTACTCGAGGGGCTTGTCGACGGATTCGCGGACGTACGCGAGCGCGGCGAAGTGAAGGACGCCTTCGCAGTCGTGCGCACGGACGGCGGATCGCACGGCGTCGGGGTCTCCGATGTCGGCGCGAACGAAGGCAAGCTTGGCGCCGGCGGATTGCATGGAACGCAGTGCGGAAACGGCGCCCTCGTTCGCACGGCCGGGGATGAGGCTGTCGAGGATGAGGACGGAGTGGCCTTCACGGAGGAGACGCTTGGCCGCGTGCGAGCCGATGTAGCCGGCGCCGCCAGTGACGAGAACGTTCATGGAGGGAGCGTAGCGGACACAGCACAGCGTGCGTGGGCCATGCTGCGGGTGGTTATGCTCCCGACCCCATGGAGACGAATCAGGAGCGTCGTGGCGCGGGCGAGCCGCCGGCATGGAAGACGGGCGAATCCCTAGGCTTGGCTGCGCGCGGCTTTGCGATGGGGTGCGCGGACGTGGTGCCCGGTGTGTCCGGCGGGACGATCGCGTTCATCACCGGGATCTACGAGCGATTTATCGAGGCGCTTCGATCGCTCTCGCCGTTGTTCTTCTTCCTGCTGCTGCGCGGGCGTGTGCGGGAGAGCGTGCGTGCGTTCATGCGGATGCACTGGTCCACGCTCGTGCCGATGCTGGGCGGGATCGGTCTGGCGGTGGTCGTGATGGCGCGGTTCATCACGCGGATGATGGAGACGAGGCCGGGGGAGACGTACGCGTTCTTCTTCGGGCTGATCCTCGCGTCATGCTGGGCGCCGTTCGCGGCCATGAAGTCCCGACGATTGATACATGTGCTGCCGGCCGTGGCGACCGCGGCGCTCGCGTTCTGGGTGGTGGGGTTGCGTTCGGATGCGCCGAAGATGGTCGTTGTGCGGGGCGACGTCAACGCGAGCGCGGCCCTGGTCGTGTCGGAGGTACGCGAGCCAGGCGAGGTGATCGCGGCTGCAGCGATGACGCGGGAGGGCGCAGAACTGGCCGTGATCGATGGTCACGGCAAGTTGCAGGGCGAGCGTTTAGAGGCAGCGCATGCCGGGGTGGGGGGGCGGACGCTGACGGTGCTCCCGTCGACTGCGGCGGCGAAGGAGTGGCTCGATGCGCGTACGGGCGCGATGGTGATCGAACGCGAGCGGGCGTCCATGGTCTGGATCTTCGTATGCGGGATGATCGCGATCTCGGCGATGATGCTGCCGGGGATCAGCGGGTCGTTTCTGCTGCTGTTCCTGGGGCAGTACCAGAATGTCCTCGGGGCGATCAGCAGCGTGCTCGATTCAGCATCGGCCCTTGTGCGGGGAGGCTCGGCGTCGGCGCTGCCGGGGCAGGGGTGGTGGTCGGACGTGCTGTTCCTGGGGATGTTCGGGTGTGGGGTCGTGGTGGGGATGGCTACGTTCAGCCGCGTGGTGTCGTGGATGTTCCGCAACGCGCACGACGCGACGATGGCAGGGCTTGCCGGGTTCATGCTGGGGGCGTTGCGGCAGCCCGCGGAGGCCGTGTGGACGGCGTCAGCGGGTCATGGTCATGAGACCTCGGCGTGGGTCTCTGCAGGTGTAGCGTGCCTCGTGGGCGTGATTCTCGTGGTCGGGCTCTCGCTCGCGGACCACGTAGCCCGGTCGCGTCGCGCGCGGAGCGCCTGAGCCTGGCGGGGGGAGAGCGGGACAGCGACGGGCGTCTGGTGGCGATGCTCTCGGAGTGCGCCGTCGCCGCATTCCGGGCAGATGCCGGATCGCACACCGAGCAGGTCGTATCCGCAGCGGCCGCACGCATGCGGTGAGCGGCGCGGGAGCACGGCGAGGAAGAGCGCGATGAATCCGATGAGCGCCGCAAACGCGAATGTGGCCATGGACCAGATGGTCAGCGTGGCGTGGCCTTGCTGCAGGAACATGCCCGCCGCGGCCACGGGGAGAGCGGCCGCGAGCGCGATCACGAATCCGAGCAGTCGTCTGCGATGCGCGAAGACGACGAGCCACACGGCCGCGGCGTAGACGACGAAGAGGATCACAGCTTGGCGCTCGGTGTTGTCGTGAGCATGTGCGGGTGCATCGTATGCCGCGCAAAGCAAAGCGGCGTTGGGCTCGCATCCCTGCGCCCAGCGCCGCTTTCGCGTTCCCTCGATTGACGCTCCCGCTTCCGTGCGATCGCGCGAATCGGGCGTGGATCAGGACAGCAGGCGTTTGACTTCCTGCATCTGTTCGGTGAGCGCTGACGCCATCTCGTCGAGCTTGGAGGGCTGGATGCCCAGGTGCGCGAGCACGGCGGGATCGGGCGTGAGGTTGTCGAGATCGAGCCGGAAGCCCTGACCCGCCATCGCCGAGACGCGGTCCGCGACGTAGATCACGCAGGAGAGCGTTCGTGCCTCCTCCGGAAGGCGCATCGGGTCGTGGTGATGCCCCGTGACGTTGATGAGCGAAGCGGGGAACTTCCAGCGCTTGCTGAGCCCGGAGCCGAATTCCTCGTGCGTGGCGCCGAAGACGTCGGTCTCGATGCGGCGCATGTCGGCGTGGGGGACGTGGTCGGAGTCGATGTTGAGAGAGTCGAGGACCTTGATGAGCTTCTGGCGGTCGTACTGGAGTTCGACCATGACGCCGAGGTCGTGGATGAGCCCGCCGAGGAACGCCTCGTCGGCCATGCCCAGGCCGAGTTCATCAGCGAGGCTCTTGGCGGCGGTGGCGGTCGCGACGGAATGTGTCCAGAGGTCACGCGCGGAGAAGTGGGGGGAGAGTTCGCCGCCACGGAAGAGCTTCACGAGGGAAGCGGCGACGGCGATGTTCTTCACGGCGTTCAGGCCGAGGAGCACGATGGCTCGTTCGATCGATGCAATCTGCCCGGGCAGCCCGTAGAAGGCCGAGTTGACGACCTTGAGGACACGGCTGCAGAGCGCCGGATCACTCCGGATGACGGACTGGAGATCCTGCGCGGTCGAGGTCGGAGATTCCACGAGTTCGATGATCCGGAGCGTGATCTCCGGAAGCGTCGCGATGTGGTTGATCTCCTGAACCGCCGTGGTCACCACCGAGTTCGTGTCTGTTGATGCGACGCCCATGGGGGTTCACTTCCTCCGCATTACGGGACGGGGTATGCGCCGGCGCGCGTCCTCCGCTCCCGAACGTGATCGACTTGTCATGGGTCGGACTTTGGTCCGTTCTCGCCCCCGGACTGCATTTCCCCGGCGCGCCGTGGGCTCAATAGGTGTTGCGCTTCCGGATGAGCCGCAGGGCTTCGGACAGGGGCAGTTCGGCCAGTGCGGCCGCGGTCCGCTCGCCCGCTAGCCCCTCTCCATAGGGGTGTCCGGGCAGGGCTTCGCTCTGTCTCCAGGATTGGGAGAGACCCTCGGCCTTGCGTATGGCGTCACGGATGGGCCGGTGGGAATCGGGATCAACGTGGATGACCGTTTCGGGGCATTCGCGCCCGGATTGGCGGGGTCCGATATCCACTGCCGGGAGGGGATACGGCCGGAGTGCGGACGCTTCGATCAGCCCTGCCGAGGAGTTGCCCAGGAGCACCCCGCCCTCGATGGCGACCCGCTTCAGGAGACCGATCCACTGTTCCCGACGAAGGTGGGCGAGCGTGGGTGCGCCGACGTCTCGCAGGGCCTCGACGATGCCCTCTCGACCCGGGTCAAGGTTGGGCAGCAGAGCCACCAGGGAGCGGCCGGACGCGCCCTCGAGAGCTGCGGTGGCGTCCCGGCGCTCGTCGGTTGAATCACGCCCGATCGGGTGCATCAGGAAGACAATCCGGGGATTCCCGAGCCGGTTGTACGCCTCGTCGCTCATCGGTTCGATCGCGCCCAAGCCGTCGATCGCCGGCGAACCGACGACGATGACCCGGGCGGGGTCTTCGCCCATGCGGATGATCCGGTCCGCGGACTGTGCGGTGGCCGGGAGATGGAGGTGTGCGAGTTTGGTGATGGCGTGACGCATCGCCTCGTCTGCCACACCCTCGGCGCGGTCGCCGCCGTGGAGATGCGCCACGGGAATGCCCGATACAGACGCCGCGCATGCGGCTGCGAGCGCCTCGATACGGTCGCCGAGGACAACCACCCAATCGGGCTTCACGCTCTCGTAGGCGATCGCAAGGCCTTCGATGCCGCGACCGAGCGCCTTGGCGTCTTCTGCACGGCCGATGGCGCCGTCGCGTTGCATCTCGACACGCGCGTCGATCCCGAAGGTCTCGTCGACGTCCCGCCATGTCTCGCCGGCGCCGACGAGATGCGCTCCCGTGACAACGGTGAGGAGTTCAAGACGCGGGTGGAGGCGCACGGCGCGCATCACGGTCGCGAGCAGACCGAATTCGGCGCGTGTGCCGGTGACCACCGCGATCCGCGTGCGTCGTTCGGGAGCGTCGCTCATGCGATGTCCTCGCCGGACAGCGGCGTATCGATCTCGAGGTCGCGCGTGGCTCGCAGCCCGACGACACGGGCGAGATCAAACGGCGGCAGGCCGAGCCCGGGACGCTTGAACGTGAGATCCTCGAGGGTCAGCACGCCGCCTTTCCGAATCTTGCGACGTGTGACGATCGACTGGCGTGAGACGGTCCGTACATCCTGCTCGCACTCGAGAACGCGTTTCTCGCGCTGCCCGAGGCGCGGGTCGGTGGGAGAGATCGGCGGCGGTTCGACGCACGCCGCGCGAGCGTGACGGACGTAACGAGCAAACCCGGCTGGATCAAGCGAGGCGCTGTGGTCCGGGCCTTTCGCAGCACGGTCGTACGTGAAATGCTTCTCGAGGATTCGGGCGCCGAGGGCAACGGCAGCCGCGCCGGTGTCTTCCTCGGCCGTATGGTCTGAGTACCCTGCGGGGAGGCGCGTTGCGTCTGCAACGGCGCGTATCCCGCCCAGCGAGGCGTGCTCCGGACGTGTGGGGTAGCACGAGACGCACTGGAGCACAGCAAGCCGATCGCGTGCCGCACTGACCCAGTCTGTCGCACGCACGACTTCTTCGAGCGTTGCGGCGCCGGTGGAGAGGATCATGGGCTTGCCTGTGCCGAGGAGCGCTTCAAGGAGCGGGCGATGCACGATGTCGGGGGACGCCGTCTTGTACGCGTCCCAGCCCAGCCTGGCCGCTTCTTCAACGAGATCGTGTGAGAAGACGGTGACGATGGCATGGATGTTTCGCGATCTGGCGCGGTAGACCACGCGAGTCATCTCGTCGCGCGAGAGCTGAAGGCGGCGCAGCATCTCGGCAGGGTCTCGCTCCCCGGCGGCTTGCTGGTACCCCGCGAGCCGAGACGCCTTGGACATGAGCCGCTCGGCCTCGAACCACTGCGTTTTGACCGCGTCGGCGCCGGCCTCAGCCGCAGCATCGACCATCTCGAGCGCGCGCTGCACGGAGCCGTCGTGGTTCACGCCCAGTTCGGCGATGACGTACACATCGCTCGGCGCACCGATGTATCGATCGCCGATCTTCATCGAGCGCCCCCGCGCAGGATCGCGTCGGCCACGAGAAGATCGATGGGGGCGTCGATGTCGACCACGTCGCCCTCGCTCGTGATGACCCCTCTGCGATCGCGTCCGAAAAACGCGTGCGGGCCATCGAGGACTCCCTCGATCTCGCCGAACAAGGCCCGCTTCGTCACGACGAGCACGCCGCCATCGGGGATGAACGATGGTGGGAGGTCCTGGCGGCGAAAGACGCCGTGATTGAGAACTTCACCTTCCCATGCACGCACTTCCCCGGTTGTCTCGTCGACGCGGGCCTGCCACCACGGATGATGCTTGCCGACACGCGCGTAGGACTGGACTGAATCGGCGCCGGTGTGTTCGAGCAGCGCGAGCGCCGCATCGAGAAGTCCTGTCGGCCGGACGGGCACGTTGCCGTAGAGGAGGGCCACAGGAGACTGGGAAGGAACGCTCGTCTTGCCGGGTCCTCGGCGGTCGTCACGGGCATATGTCTCGCCGGACTCGATCGCTCGCACGGCATGTCGAGCGGCGTCATCGACGCGAGCGGTGTCGCTCGCCAGTTCCGCGGGTCGCCACACCACCTCAGCGCCTTCAGACCATGCCACGTGCGCGATCTGTTCGTCATCAGTGGAGACGATTGCGCGACTGACACGCGTCGAGGCGAAAGCGTGCTCGATCGTCCACGCGATGCAGGGCCTTCCCGCGACGGACGCGACGTTCTTTCGCGGGACGCCCTTGCTGCCGCCGCGCGCGAGAATGATGGCCGTCACGCTCACGCGTACATGGTCCATTCCCGCGCCTTGTCCCCGGCCGCGCGACGCGTTTCGACGAGCCGACGCCAGACCGCAACGGGGTCCTCCTCGAAGACGTTGCCGACAGAGCTGCTCCCGGCAGCATCGCGCTCGTCTGCGACCACGCGACCGTCGGTGAGCACAAGCATCCGGTCTCGTGCGAACCGCTCCGCCGCGACCCGCGGCAGGGGGAGACGGGCGATGCGTTCGTCTGCGGCCTTGCCCGGCATGGGGTCAAGCACCGCGGAGCCGAGCCAGAGGAGCCAGCGGTTATAAAACGACTCAACGTCGTCGTACACGGCGTCGCATCGCGTCATGCGCGCGACGTACCACGGGACGCCGAGCCATTCCTTGTCCTTCTGACGACGCTTCTCTGTGAGCTTCTCGATGTTCGCAAAGACGCGCTCGAGAGAGTCGGCCCCGGTCAGGGCTGCAAACGTCTCCTTCTTGTCGGCCACGACGTCGATGCTGACGACGTCCGCGAGCGAGATGGAGTCGACGTCGGGCGACTCTTCGACGAGGTTGGTGCGGAGATGCACGGCCGAGGCTCCCGCCGCACGAATGCGCCCGATCACTGTGCGCAGGTCGGGATGGAGAGCCGCATCGCCGGACCCCCCGAGTGTCACCACGAGATCATCTCGTCTCGACGCCAGGGCGCGGACGAGCGACTCGATCTTGTCGATGTCAGCGAACGGAGCGCGATCGGGCTCCGGAGCATCCTGCGCATCGGAAAGGCCCCGCATGAATGCGCCGTGACGGCCCGAGAGGAGCCGGCGCGTCGTCAGTTCGATGATCAGGTGGCCGGGGCCGGGAAGCTCGGCGCCGATGCCTGCACGAACGAGCTCGAGCGCTGATGCGTCTGCGATCGAGCCCAGCGTGCGATGGGCTTGCGTAAAGCAGGCCTCGCCCTCGGCGCCGTCCGCGATCCAGCGGGCGCCCGCATCCCGGATGGCATAGTCGGTCGTGACGCAGACGGGGAACGCGATCGGGTCCGCCTTGGGCCGCACGGGCACGTACCCGATGAGCCCGCCGAACGAGACATACGCCCCCGCATCTCCCTGCTCAAGGGCGGCAGCGAAGTCGGACATGACGTGAAGGTCGATCAGCGCGGGCGCAAGGCCCGGCGCGGCCTGGGTGAACGTGACACGGAAACGATCCGGGCTCTCCGAGTGACGCTCAAGAAGCGCGCTCGAAATCTCTGGATCGACGGCGCACCAATCCCCGCCAAGCACGAGGCAGGCGTCGAGCGCACGCTCACGCATGGCGTTGCGCATCACGCTCGGGAGCAGCGCCTCGTCGTAGACGGATAGATGCCCCACCCCACCCCGCCAGCACCAGCCCGTGAACGCCCGCCCCGCACGGATCGCCTCACGTTTCTCGTCCCACGCGGAGGCGCCCACTTCCTGCACCTCGACCCGCACTCTCGCGGCACAACCCTGGAGGAGCGTGCGGGCCTCATCAGCATTGTCTGTGAGCACTACGACGCACTCGAGATTCGGAGTTCGAGCGATGCGCTCGACGGTGAGCGCGAGGACCGCTCTGCCGTCGCTCCACGCTCGTGGCCCCAGCGTCCGTCGGACACCCAATGCGCCGCAGCACAACGGAGCAGACACGAACGCGCCGACACGTGGACGTCTGCGAGGCGCCTTCGTGTCCTCCTCGCGCTCCTCGTTCTCCCCCGGGAGATCGCGCGTGCGCTTCGGTCCGCCGTCCAAGGCCTTCGATGTGGCGTCGAGCAGCTCCCCGAGGGCGTCCGCGGCTTCAGCAAGCCACCGGACGTTCTGCAGGTCCCGCTCGATCTGCTTGCGCTGCTGCTCGATCTCCGGCAGATCCTTGCTGAGCATGATCTCGCGGTCCGCTCGCGCTCGCCGAAATGTCCCGGTCTGATTCATCCGATGGACGAGGTTGTACGCGGTCTTGTCGGATGCGACCTCCGCACGGATCGCGTGCGCCTTGGTGATCAGCCGGTTGACTCGGTCCTGATCTTCATGGTGCTCGATCATCTGCTGAAGAAGACCGGACGCCTTGCGCGACATGTCGCCCACTCTCCACACACCCTTGCGCACCTCGCCGACTCGTTCGCGCGCGGTCCGCACGGCTTCGCGCTCAAGCTGCGTGGCCGGGATGGGTGGAAGTTTCAGACACGGCGCTTCGGGAGGCGCGTGCTCGTCGAGGAATTCCGCGAGCGTGCGGCGCGTCGTGTGCGCCTTGCGCACGCCGCCCTCGGTGGCGTCGATGATGGTCAGCCCCTTGGACTCGTCGTTGCGGAAGTCGGTCTCGAACATCGCGAGGTACGAACGCATCTGCTCGTCAGTGTAGATGCGCCGGCCGAGATGATCGGTCGCCGCGTGCAGGATCATCCGCGAACGAACGATGCGTTGCCACTCGAGCGTCTCAAGCGTGTTGAACGGATTGAGCTCTCCGGCCCACACGTCGTGGATCGCGGCGCCGGCGGCGTAGTACTGACCGTCCGTGAACCCAAGGTCCTGCCCGATGAGCGCGACTGGGTCGCACCCCATGTAGCGCGCGAGGTAGTACGCGAGGTGGGCCACCGTCGAACCGGCCGGCACGGAGCCGTGGTCGTGAAACAGCTCTTCTCCCAGCACCACGTCGAGGTATTCCTCACGAGTGCATCGCACAGCGCCGGGAAACGAGTCGAGAATGATCGGGTTGGCCTTCGGCTCCGCCACGAGAGTCACACCCTCCACGTCGGCGGGCGTAAGTCCCTCATAGAAGCGGCGGGAAATCTCATGGTGGTCGAGCGCCACGACAAAGTGCGGCCGGACGCCCGCCCGAAGGAGCGGCTTCAGCGCGGTCTGCACGGCCACGATCACGCACCGTTCGCGCACGCCCTCGCGCGCGAGCTCACGGATGTTGCGCTCGAGACTCGGTCCGGCCGAGACGACCACCGCGGGCCGATTGAGCGCCGACTCGTGCAAGTCCGTGATCCCGGGCGAACCGACGTAGTAATCGAGATTCATGAGGACGTTGCGGATCGTCGCTTCCGTCTGGACCATCGTGGTGACGAGCGACGTCCGTGCGGTGGATGCGACCTGAGAGAACGTCTCGAGGAATTGCTTGCCCGTCTCGCCGATGCGCCACGAGGCGGACGCGTGCTCCAGGATCTTCACCCCCAGCCCAAGCATGGCCTCGTACCGACGCACAGATCCGCAAAGACCCGGAACGTCCGCCGGATCTGTGGTCAGAACAAAGTTGGTCTTGGATATCCACGATGAGCAGTCCTCGCGCTCGAGCACGGCCTTGAGGAGAGCGGTGTCCGGCTCGAACACGATGAGCATGCCCGTCCCGCGGAGCTTCTCCGCGATGGCGCGCACGTGGTGCCCGGCGCCGAAGCCGATCACGACAAACACCGCCGTCTCCTTGATATTGATGTCCGCCGCGAATCGATCGCCCTCTCCCTTTGCGGCGCGACGGCTCGCCAAGAGACGTCCGTCGGTCTCACCGGTCAGACCGCCGTCTCCGCTCCGGAAGAACGTCCAGCCCTGAGCCGGAGCGGCCCGTGGCAGGTCGCGGGCGACGCCAGGAGAGAGGCGGGCGATCGCGGCCAGATTGCGCTCAAGCACGCCGGGAACGGGCGCTGCGACCTCGGTCGGGGCCGTCGTCGGCTTTGAGGTGGTTGTGGTCATTCGCCCTCGTCCTCGCTTCTACGATCCGCAGTGATCCGCTCGCGGCCGCCCGCTGAGCGCAGGGAACACCCCATGAGGCACGCAGTCCGTCGCACGGAATCACCGCCGACCGCTGGCGCACCCCCACTGGATATCGGTCCTTCCGGGCGCCCGATCCACAGCCTGTGCGCGCTGTTTTTTGCGCTCACGGCAGCGGCCTACGCACAGCCTGCTGCTGCTCCGTGGTCGGAGCCGCCCCGTCTTCCCTCCCCCCCCGCTATCAGCCACTATCTCTTCGAAGCTCCGGGGCTTCCCGCGCTGATCATCGGGGGCGTGGGCCTGGCCGTCGGTTGGTCGCTGGTCCGGTCAGACCGGGCCCGGATGGGCCTGGCTGCCGGTGTGATCGCTGTCCTGCTGGCCGCAGGCGTTGTGCTCGCAGGTGTGTTGGTAGAGACACCCAGAGAGCGGGTCATCACCCGGTCACTCGACCTGGCTCGCGCTATAGGGCAGGGAGATGGGCGTGGGGCCGGGGAGATGCTGGCCCCCAACCTGTACCTCAAGATGGGGCCGACCGGCGGGAGTGTTGCAGGGGATGACCGTGACGTGATCATGCGTGCCGCTCGTATGTTCCCCACGCGCGTGCGTCTCGAGGCGTTTGCCGTTCCGGGCGGGCATGCCGTTGCGGACTCAGCGACCAGCGCCCGCACTCGTCTCCGCATTCGCACCGGCGGGGACATGGGGCCATCCCTGTCGTGGTGGCAGCTCGACTGGCGGAAGGACCCCGACGGTGAATGGCGGGCGTATACGATCGAGCTTCTGCTCCTCAACGGCGAATCCCCGCGAGCCGGGTTTGTGGATGAAGCGAGGCGGGCCGTCCCATGAGCGCAAAGGAGCGCAAGAAGATGTTCGCGTGCAACATCGATCGGCGAGGGCGCGCCGCCCGCGGCATCGTCGGAGCCGTGATGCTGCTCACCGCCGCGGCGCTGTGCGTCGCGCTGCCGGCCGGAGGCTGGCCTCGGCTTGGAGCCGCCTTGGTCGTTGGATCGCTCGGCGCGTTCGCGGTCTTCGAGTCAGTCAACGGCTGGTGCGCCGTTCGGGCGTTGGGGTTCAAGACGTGGATCTGAAGGCATCCCTCCAAGTGATCTCGCCCCGGTCCGACACGGATTGGGAGGCGTACGTCGCGTGCCGCGTGCGGAACCTCTACGAGCCGTACGGCCTGCCCGCGTCGTGCGCACTTTCGGAGCTCGATACTCCGCGTGATCGACCGGACGTGCTGCACCGTATGGTCTTGGACGGCACGAGTGTGATCGGAGTCGCACGACTCGATCGTGATCCTGTCGAAGTGCCCCCTGCGTGCGCCCTCCCGGTGGCGCAACTCCGTTACTTCGCCATCGACACCGACCGCCGTGGCACAGGGGTCGGGAGGGTTCTGCTCAGCGCAATGGAGCGCGAGGCAACGGAACTCGGGCGTCCCATGATCTGGATGGACGCACGTGCCGAGGCCGTGCCGTTCTACGCGCGATGCGGCTACATCGACATCGGCCCCGGCCCCACGAAGTGGGACACCATCCCCCATCGCAAAATGATGCGAGCGCTGACATGACGGGCCCGCGCTATGACATCCTCGCGCTCGATATCGACGGCACGCTGCTCACCTCCGAGAAGCGCTTGCTCGAGCGCGACGTGCGCGCGATCCGCGCAGCCTCGGCTGCCGGCGTCCACGTCGTGCTCGCCACGGCCCGCCCCCCGCGCTCCACGCGTCCCATCCTCGAAGCGCTGGGCCTCCTCAACGCCCCCTCCGTCACGATCAACTACAACGGCGCCCTCGTCTGGCGACACGAAACCTCCTCTCGCGGCGCCCACATCGAACACCTCCCGCTCGAGCCCATCCTCACGCAGGACGCCGTGCGCGCGGCCCGCAAGATCGACCCCAAGGTCCTCGTCTGGATCGAGATCCTCGACAAGTGGTACACCGACAACGCCGTGCCCGACTTCGGCCCCGAGCACCTCGAAGAGACGGAGGGGACGCTCATCGGCACCGAGACATCGAAGACGTTCGCCCCCGACGAAATCGGCCATCTCGACGCATTCCTCCGAGTGCCCGCGACCAAGGTGATGTTCCTCGCGCCGCCCTCGCGCCTCACGCCCATCCGCGAAGCCATGGAGCTGCGCTACGCGCGCGAGGGTCGTCTTGCGTGCAAGGTCTCCGACGCCCACCTGTTCTCGATCTGCCACGCGCACGCCGACAAATCGCTCGCGCTGCGCCAGGTGGCCCATCGACTCGCCGTGCCGCGCGAGCGCGTGCTGGCCATCGGCGACGCCCCCAACGACGCCGGGATGCTGCGATGGGCGGGCCGCGGGCTCGCCGTCTCGAACGCGTGGCCCGAAGCCCGCGACGCGGCGCACGCCGTGCTCACCCTGACTAACGACCAGTCCGCCGTCGCGCACGCGATCGAGACCGAACTCCTCTAAGCCCCTCACAGGAGCCCAAAAAAACAAACAGGCCCGCGGTGGTGCCGCGAGCCGTTGATGGTTGCGTGGGCTGTCGTCCGCCGGCTCAGCCCATCGCGAGCACGCCGCCACGCGACCGAGCGATGTTCATGACGGGCTGGAGGTTCCGACCTGGGCAGGCCGTCTGCGCCATCTCACGGTGCGTCCGCACGTCGCGCAGCGACACGTTGAACCTGCGCATCTGCGAGGCGGTGAACGCGTGCAACGCCCGCACCTGCCGGTCGTTGGGCCGCTCCATCTCGAAGTTGCCCAGGCACACGATGCCGAGATTGTTCTCGTTCTGCTTCGCGACGTGCGCGCCCTGATACGACAGCGCCCGCCCCTCCCACACATTCCCCATCGGATCGACCACGTAGTGGTAGCCGATGTCGCCGAACGGCTCGCCCTTGCGATGTACGTGCGCCTGGCGGATCGACTCGATCTGCGCCGCGACGTCGTTCTTCGTGCGCAGTCCCGACGCGGGTATGGCCGTGTGATGGATCGTGATCTTCCGCACCGGCAGCATCCGATCCATCCGCGATGTGATCGGCGAGCTCTTCGCCCACGCCGTCCGCGGGATCACCCCGCCCGGACCCGTGCTCGGCGGCGCGACCTTCGGCGTCGTGCTCGGCGCCTTCGGCCGATACGGCTCCGGCTCTGGCCACTTCGGTCCGGGCAGCGCGGCGCTGGATCGGCTCCCCGCGCAACCGGTCAGCGCGCCCAAAAGCCCTCCCGTCGCGGCAACCCCGGCGGCAAGCCGAAGCAGACCCCGACGCGAGAACGAGGGATCGAGAACCAGCGCCTCCACCTGATCGTCGGGGAGGGCGGGATCGATGACGAGACGCGGAATCAGGATGCGGCGGTCCACAGTGGGTCTTCCATCGGCGAGGTCGCGCGGGAGTCTCCAAAGTCGCCGCGCGTTTTCAATCTACCCCGCTCGGCTCCGCCGGGCGACCGTCCAATAACCGTACGCCGCAAACATTCGCTCGTCCGCCCCCATCCCCAAGAATTGTTGTGGCTGGCAAGCAACGAGCCCCGCCGATCCGCAGAGCCGACAGCTCGGACGGGTGAGGTCCGACCCGAAATGGCCTCCAATCCGCCCTGACGAGGAGCGCAGTGAACGCGACGAGCGTCTCATGGCAATGCCGCGCGCGGAGACCGAACGAGCTCGTCCGCACATTCCGTCAGGATTCGATCCATCTGCGCCGCGGCTCTCGACACAGCCACGGACCGCGCGTGTATCAGAGCGTGTCCTGAGCCTGTGTGGCTCGACATCGTCCACGCGATCCGCAACGAGTCGCTCGCACCCGACGCCCGGATTCCTCCCGCGGTTTCTGCAAAAAAAAGCGTTGATCGTCACACCCATCACCGTTACGGTGCGATCCGGAACGCAGGGATCCGCACAATCCCTCGTACGTTCGCTCCATGATTGTGCACGGGATGCCTCGCCGTGCGTGCGGCGTTCTGCTGGCGTGTGCGCGGCCGGGCAAAGGAGGAGTTCGACCCATGAAACGCACGCTCTTCATGGCAGGCTGCGCTGTGACCGCGCTCTCGTCGGCGCACGCCGGGATCATCGTGAACATCTTCGATCAGGCCGACGGCATGATGGTGCAGGGCAGCGGCACGCTCAACATCACGAGCGCGACATTTTCACACACGCTCGACACCGTGAACGCCGTGCGTGCGAACGCGGCCGTGACGCCCGGTCCCCACATGAGCACCATGGCCGACATGTACCGCATCTTCAGCGGATTCGCAGGGCCGACGGACATCGGCCCCGGCAACTTCACGTCCACCGGCAACGTCGGGTCGGGCGATCTCTTCGGGATCAACTTCTCGCTGCTGCCCACCCAGCTGCTGCTGCTCGTCCCCGCCGGATACGTCTCCGGCGAAGCGCTCGTCGGCCAATCATTCCACCAGAATCAATCGATCGACAGCGTGGGTCTGACGCCGGGTCAGTACACCTGGACCTGGGGCAGCGGCCCTGACGCCGACTTCTACACGGTCAACGTTGCGCCCGCGCCGGGCACGCTCGCGCTCCTCGCGCTCGGCGCCGCCTGCTCGCGCAGACGGGCGCGCAACGGATGACGCCGTTCGAGCGCACACCCGATCCGCGCGATCAAACAACAAAAAAATGGAGCCGGGGGGTATCGAACCTCCCGGAAAACCGCATCCGCGACCGCGCCAGAGGGGGGTGACGCACAAATAGACGCACTCGAAGCCGCGACGGATCCACTCGATCCTCGCTTGCGACTCGTGTTCGACGCCTGGCCGCAGCTCTCGACGGCTCATCGAGACGCTGTGTTGGCCCTGATCCGTGCCGCGACGACGGCGCGGCGGTGATTGCGGTGGGCGGCGATCATTCGTACACCTATCAAGAAAGACAACCTGAATAGAGTCGACGAACAAAACGTCGCACAGGAGAGAGAGTTGCGGCCAGCTGTTTGCTACTGAAACCTCTCGGGCTCGTCGCGCGTGAACGTGTCTAGATGTAGTACTTGAAGTTGGCGAGCGGTTCCACCTCCCCGCATTCACGCAGGATGTCGCCAACACGGCGTGCGAACGTCAACGTGATCGGCAACAGTCCGCCCATTAGTGAGCAGTTCCAGTTCATCTTGGAGAGCACCATAATCTCTTGGAGCAGCTGGGCCCGTGAAGTGTCGCCGCCGATGTGATCGGCCAACTGCAGTGCGCTCGGTACGTGGTTCGCGTGGAACTGTTGAAGGTCGGCTTGAAAGCCGGTGGTATAGAGGTAGTCGAGGTCGTTGAGCGTGAATCGCGTGCCGCGCAAGGGCGGATACTGGTTTACGGGGAACAACCTCACCGTGTCTGTGGATGCCAGTGCCACGAGGTCATACTGAAGACCGCGCGTTTCGAGAGCGGATCGGAAGCCCTTTGCCTCAGCTTCCCAATACCGACTGGACTTGTGAATCACCATCCTAGTGGGTGCTTGCCCCATCTCTTCCTTGTAGCGGTCGAGTGTTCGGTCAACCATCCATGCCGCTTGTTCCTCCGTCAAATGGGGGGAACGCGACCCCTCCGTCATAGCATCCCATTGGAAGTCTTGTCCTCGAAGCACCAGCCCATCGCCGTGCTCGTCAAAGGCTTGCACCAAACTGCTTTGCACCCGTGAGTCGCCGCTCCCGAGGGGTCGGAAGAACCCGATACCAACGAAGCAGGAGCCGGGCGTTAGACCCACGGGCCCCCATGGAAAACCGCCGGCCTTGAAGTAGAGCGCTGTGAAAAAATCCCATGCGATGTCCGATGGATAATCGGCTGGCTCGTTGTCTCCAGTCGTTTTTTCCAGGAGGATCTGAGTCGGGAGGCGGTACTTCATCGCGATAGCCTTGAGCACCCGGCGAAAGTTACGATGCACTTTGCCTTCTTCCGCTGTTGTGTGATCGACCGTCTGGCATTCGACCAAAAGTTCGTCAGGAAGAGCCAGAATGACGTACTCTGGAGGCCGGTCCTTCCGCGACAAGATCGCCAGCTTGCTGTCAATCAAGCTGACGGCGGTAGTAAACCTATCGATTCGCTTGCGATGTCCCTTGATGGCAGCAAGTTCGGAGTTGAAGAGCGGAGCATTCCAGTCGTCACTGAGTTCGACCTCGGCAAAGAAACCGCGGTCTCGTCGGAAGCCAGGAAACTCAAGCCGCTCTGGTGCGCCTTTCACGCCCTTGGACGTGCGGTCAATCCATGCGCCGGCCTTCTGGATCGTCTCCGGAGTTCCAATGAAGCCCGTTCGGACACGTGCAGGATGGCGATCGCCTGGTCGCAGCGATTTTGGACCGAAACGGATGATGCCTGTCTTGGGATCGACATGATGGCGTCCATCTGCGAACTCGAGCAACGGTTCGGGAATGTACGAACTTACCAGGGTTGGCGTGTCGAGCAATGGCTTAGGTCTACCCCGACTCTGTCCACGCACGTCATTCCTCCTCGAACTCAAAGTCGTCACCGTCGTCCTCATCGCTTGCCGTTACCACTTCCAACGCCGGCATGTCGAAGAGTTGTTCCTCAACAATCGCGTTCTTGAATTCCTTGGCGCGATCTGGAGGCACCCCCGGCCAAGAAATGTCACACGCGAGAAAGTTGGCCGAAACCGCTAGTACTCCCTTCTTGCCGAACTGAATCACCAAGCGGGGCCTCCCCTCGAACAGATAGTCACGCCAGAAGTTCAGTTCGTTCAGCACGCCCAAATTGAACATTCGGGATTTTTTCTTAGTGACCTTGCCTCCGATTGTGCGCGGCTCAATCGGCTCCTTGCCGTCCTTGGTCACGCGCAGTTCTGGTCGTAGAGCGAGGCACCAAGTGCGGCTGCTTGTCTGAACAAAGCTCAACGCGATCGCCCGGTGATACCAGTACTTTTTCGGAAGCCCAGTCTTTTTCGTGATCGGACGCCACACCACGCTCATTTCGGATCGCGACACGTTCATTGGGCGATACTCAACGACTCGCTCCTGATCGGGCACGACCATGTCGAAGAAATAGCGATGATGACGACGATCCAGATTCAGCCCTCGTCGGCCAGTGATCTTATTCAAGGTGCGGTTCAGCAAGTCAACGTACCAGCGACGGCGGTCGTTGTCTGTCCAGACATCGAGAGCTTCTTCGCGTTCAATGGCCTGGCCTCGCGCCAAGTCAGCGAATGGTCCTGGATCACGGCGTAAGTCGTGAAAGCAGTAGAGACGTTGCCCCCGCACTACGAATGAAGACGCTTCACCGGCACGTGGCGGCAACAGTCGTTGCTTGATGTCTGGTTCTTTCTCAAAGCACTCCATGCTGAAGAGGTACTTTGGCAGGCGCTCAACCGGTAAGAGGCTGCTAAAAAGCCGATCCGACACGTGCGGCACTACTGAAGTGTGCGCATAAGCTCGGATCTGTACGGCGCGCCGAGTTGCCTCGGCGATAAGCGATTCGTGATCGAACTTCATCTGACGGAGCGACTCGACCGTGTAGGTAGCGGTTTGACGATCCACCTGTGTGTGATGGGTATCACAAAGCAGGATGAGATTCTCGAATCGATCGCGTTCTTCCGACGGCATCGGATGATCGCCTCTCGGTCCATCCGGCGATTGACCCACTATGTGCGCGACTTCGCTCACACTGCCGGCGCGATCGAGGTTAGTGGCGTCGAACGTCAATCGCTGCACACAGCCCGGGAAGGCGCACTGATTGCCTGACTGTTGAAAGAGGAGTCTGAGGTCGCGAGCGGAAATAGCCACGTTGTCCCATCCGGTGAGATTCGGCGGAGACCGCATTGCCCCCGCGATTCGAAAGGCCGCGGCCACCATGCCTGACCTTGGACAAGTGTATCCCACTGGGTCGAGGCGTTAGGGATGTTATTGGGGGCCAGCCTCGGTCACGGACCAGCCTTTTGGAGGAAGAACTTGGGGAGGATGGCCTGCCGGGGCTATCAAAGCGATGCGGACGGGATTCGGATCCGCAACCACCGGATCGACAGGACGACGAGTGGGATGGGTGGGTGCCGCCGACGTAACCAGAAACCGTGTTTCCCCGCTGTGAGAGCGGATCGCCAGGGTCAGTCGGAGACGGCTTGGTACCATATCCGGGCTGGTTCAGGACGCATGTTGGGACGCATCTAAACGGTGCTATCCGCTAGATTCCGGGTTCGAGTCCGACTCCGGAAGTTCCGGCCAAAGAGGTTTCATACGGCACTACCGCAGGTACCGCCGTATACCCCCGCTCCTCTGCGCAATGCTGGAGGGGGCCTGCATAACCCGCCGGCAGGTGCGAGCGAGAGCCCCCGTCTTGGGGTCCACGCCTGCGAGACGGGGAAACTAAAGAGCCGGCGTGGCCGAGTTCTGCGAATGGTGTCGTGTCCACAACCCTGATCGAGTTGCCGGCGTCCATCGATTCCTCAATGCATCTCGCTGAAAACGCCCCGTACAATGGTGCGGGCTGGCAATGCGCGCCCGCACACGGTTCGAGTGGACGGCAAATGGAATCGCTTGGCCCAACAATCAGCGAATTCCTAGGCGGAATGAATCGCCACGTTGTTCGCATCGAGTGGGGCATACCGAACGCGCTATCCACTTATGGGAAATCACCAGGTGTAAAGCGATCGACCCCTGTTACTGTTTATTTCGACGACGGCACGCACCGCTCATTCGTGCTCAAGTCGATTGACACGGACGAGCACAGACTCGGCGAGAATGAATCATTCCTCTCGATACTGCGATTGGCTACAGCCAACCCGACCGCTACGCCCATCTGGCGTTTCTCTCGCGGCCTAGTGCAAAGCACGGAGGCCGTCGGGATCCCGACTGTCTATCTTCTTGAAGAGCGACACTCTGAACGGCTCCTAGCAGATATCCTCGTTTCCGCGCCGACCGCAGACCTTGCACGCGACGGTACCGCTCTCGGAAATACCCTCGGAGAATATCTGCGGGACCGTCACAAGCCAAGGCCTGACTCGGCCCATCAGTATCTCCGGGAACTCATCGGCGGGTCCTACGGCTTGCTTTCCACAATTGACACATATGATCCGCCGTGGCGGGACATTCTAAGCCGCCGCGACCTCCTCTCTCATTGTGGTAGGTGGTACGACGCCCTGCTGGCACGTCCGGTTGTGGCGATCCATGGCGACTTCCATCCTTGGAATGTCTTTTGTGATGTTCAACGTGGGGTTGTCCGTACGACCGGTGGCTTGCACACATCATTCGGCCTGGCCGAAGACGATCTGGGATGTCTCGGCGTGAATCTCGCAGTTCTTGCTGCCACGTCCGACGCACACAGGTCCGCTGCTCTCACTGCCTGTCTGTCGTCTCTTGCAAAGACCTATCCGGTCAGATCAACGTGTTTCTCGTTCTTCTTTGGCTGGCGCTTGTTAGTCATTGCCAGCCCGCTTCATTACCCGCATTGGCCCGCGGAAGTGCGGCAGCGTCTCCTTCGCGCTGCGATGTACGCTTTAGCGGGCCGCGCCAAGGCGACCGACTTGGTTGCTCTCGCAGACGAACTGTTCGGTCGCCAGGATCCTTGGATCCGTCTGGAGTGTCATACTGTTTCACGGCCGCGTGCCACGGAGTCCGTGTCGATACCTCGCTCCAGCACCACAGTGTCTGGCCGCGTTCAAGACGTGCGCCGTAGCAAAGCATATGTATTTGTCGATCTCCTAGTTGACGGCGACTTGATCTCGGCGGCACTCCCACGCGACGACCTTGTCGCAAGTGGCTGCGTCGATACCCCCCGCAAGCTCGATCTTCTCGCATGCACTGGGCAATTCTCCCAGTCTCGCTCTGGTCGTTCTACTTTCATGGTCGATCGCGTCCTTCACCACACTCCCTGTCGCTTGGACCTCGCGGTTCAGACCCTCAACTTGCCACATGCCAAGCTACTACTGCAGGCAACCGTGTTGGCGGCTCTCCGCAACGGCCTGGCGTCGCATGGATTTCGAGAACTTATCTCGCCTGTGCTGACCCCAAGCCATATCGGCGGTCTGAGTCGGCCGTTCCTGACGCGCCGTGTTTGGGACGATTCAGAACAATGCCTACGAGCCAGCGCTGAGCTTCCTCTCAAACGGGCCGTAGCGGCGGGCATACCGCGACTCTACGAGCTTGGCCCAATGTTCCGGAATGAAGCGGAGGATCGCCGGCACCTCCCTGAATTCATCATGCTTGAGGCGTACGCCGCCTTCACGACCATGAACGACTTGGTCACGCTGCTGCTCGACGTATTTCGCCAATGTCTTCCGCAAGCCGGAGCATCCGTCTTCCGCGTCGATGCCCTCCAAGCCATTCGCAGTCAGCTTGGACTCGACGTTACCGTGCCTTCGGCCTTGACCCAACTATCCAAGATGCTTCACCGTCCACCGCCTGCGGACGACTTCGAGACTTCCGGCATGATCCACGCAGCAATTAGGCAGCTAATAGCTCCTACCATCACGGGTCTTTCCGTTTTCACCTCCTTGCCCGCCGGCCGATCACCCTTGATCGCCCAAAGCGGTCCCTGCTTGGACCGCGCCTTCGTCTTCGCGCAAGGGGTCAGCATCGCAGACGTCTTCCAGTGCAACGTTGACTACTACGCCGTCCACGACAGGCTCGCGGGCCAATTGGTTCGCGATCGGTACTTTGTGTCTAGAGACTACAGCGACGTACTTGCCCTTTATGGCGCTGGTCTCCCTCCACACAGCGCTGCAGGTGTGAGCGTATCTCGCATGCTCCAAGTCGCAGCGGGCTCTACGGACATTCGAACCACAAAGACCTTGGAAGTGGGCATCTCATGACAAGCGGGCGACAACCATTGGCATACCCCCACAGGCTTCAGGCTGGATCGACCTGTCGCCTTGTGAGCCCAGCATCTGGAATGGCCGGTCGTCCCGAGATCCGCCACCGCTTGGTGCGAGCAATCCGCTTTTTGCGATCCCTTGGGCTGCAAGTGCGCTTGGGTCGGCACGCCCTGACTACCACAGGCAACACGGCCGGCACTGCTCAGGTGCGAGCTGACGACCTCAATGCCTCGTTTGCAGATCCACGTACAGATATCATCGTGTCGATGATTGGTGGCAACTTTGTCTGCCACGAGATCCTGCCATATTTGGACTACGCGGCGATGCATCGCACTCCAAAGATTCTCATGGGGTATTCCGACATCACCGCGTTGTTGCTGGCGATCCACAGACGAACTGGACTGGTCGTCTTCTACGGACCAGCAGTGCTACCGACTTTCGGGGATTATCCAACCGTCTTGTCGTACACCACAGAGCACTTCGTCCGCGCCACGTTCGACCCTCGCCCCCTCGGCCCTTTGAATCCAGCCCCCACTTGGACTGACGAGTTCCTGGACTGGTTTACCCAGGCGGATTCAAGGCGCCCCCGACGGCTAGTGCCCAACGCGGGCTGGCAGTGGCTACAACCGGGACGAGCTCACGGTCGCTTGATCGGCGGTTGCATTCAAGTGCTCGCGGATATGGTCCGACGCAGCGTCGATGAGATACCGCCGATGGACGGCGCGCTGTTGTTCTGGGAGTCAGCCGAGAAGAATGTCAGCGAGCCGCATGACGCCACAACAGTTGCGCGTGATCTGGCGACACTGCGGGATGCGGGTATTCTCAGGCAAATCACCGGCATGATTGTCGGTCGACCTTACGGTTACAGCCGCCAGATGTGTGTTGACCTGAGGCGACAACTCTGCGATGTGCTAGGGCGACCTGAAATCCCGGTGCTATTCGGAGCGGACCTGGGACACACGGATCCTATGCTGACACTTCCGATAGGCGTACAGAGTACGTTAGATTCAGACTTAGATCGCTGGTCCATTGACGAGCCCGCAGTTCTCTGAATCGGCACACGCCCCGGTTCAGTTACACTATGGTGTGACCGCGCGCCCTTGCTCACGGTAGAACAACGATACGTCGCGTATATCATCATGTCGAAGGATCCAGAGCAACAAGCGCTCAAGCCCAATTCCGAAGCCGGCCGTTCGCATGGGACGGAGTTCGCGAAGACGCACGTACCAATCATACGGCTCACATGCCAGGCCGTGCCGGTCTATCGCAGCACGCACGGCATCCGCCTCTAAATGGCGCTCACCAGCGCCAACAGTCTCGATGGCGAGCGCCCCTAAGTGCAGATCCGCGCAGAGGGCCCAGGGACTATTGCCTTCACTCGCCTGGTAGAAAGGTACAGAGTTATGGGGAAAATGCGTTATCCAAAGGGCGTTATCCCTCCCATACTTGTGCAGAAGCTGAACGTGGTCATTCCCACTGAGGCGAGCCCTTTCTATATTGGAGTCACGCCCTTCGACAACGCCTGCCGCATCCTGAAACCTCACTCTCTCGACCGGGTGATCGATGAACGATCGCAGGTGATGGTCGGTTGATGCAGTCGCTAGCACGAGGTCATGACACTTGGTGAGCACTGCGTCTGCTATGCTCCGAAGAAGACCTTCGGCAAGCGTTATGACGTCCTCAAGACCGCCAGCCACCTCCACTTCGATGTGGGTGAACTGCGGTAGATGCTGGGCATCCGTCGGCTCTCCGCGAAAGCAGGGCATCACATAGAACACCCCTCTTGGATGCAGTCGAACCATCACCTCGAGTCCAAACTGCATTGAATCGGCGAGGTAGATATCCACGCCTCGAATGGAGACCAAGACCGGTTCACTGTCTGAACCTGGTTCCGCAGGGCTCGAAACGCTTGTAGTGGTGCAGGGTAGCGGCGTGAAGACAAAACCGGCCGAATGGAAAAAATCGTTGGTAGCGCACAGCACATGATGTCCGAGACTCAACACGACGGAGTACCACGGGTCTGACAGAACGGCTGTCCAATCCCGGCGCGGGTCGTTCCACCATCGAGGGGGGACTAGAGCCATCGGAACCTCAAGAGCTACACGTACAAAGATGGTTGGGAACCGACGGGCAGTCGTTTAAATACCAGAAGCGCGTAGGACATGTAAGAGAGATTCTCATTGAAGAGTTGGAAGAGATGTAGAAAACGAGTGAGAAGAGCCTGTTGGGATTCCTCCGGCCATTCGCCAGCTGCGACATAGGCTGCCATGCGAGCACAGTAGCTATCGATGTCGGCAGATGACGCGACAGTCACCTGCTCCGTATGCTCGTGGTATCGTTCTAGGAGCGGTTGGCGGAACAACGCGAGCCAATGAGACGATGTATATTGTGGTACGGCTACACCAATAGCCGCTGATACGCGTTCTCTCAAGGATGCGGGAGGATTCTTGTGGTAGTACAGCTCAGCATCGGCAATGAGGCCGAAGGGACGGGTCACTCGGATCCACTCGGCAACCGCACGTTCCTGGTCAGTCACGAAGGCCAGACCTCCCCCAGAAAGGACGACATCAAACATAACATCCGGGAAGGACAGTGCTCGCGTGTCGCCTTGGGCGAACGACACCAGCTCATTGGGTCCCTCTTTCGCTGCCGCTGATGTCGCCGCCGCGACCATTCTCGGCGATATGTCGACGCCAACCATGCGACAGCCGGACCGTCGCGCTAGTTCGCGCGTGAGGAAGCCAGTGTTGCAGCATGCGTGCAGAACGAGCAGGCCAGGTCGAAGATGGCAGTGTTGCAATAGTCTCCCGACGGTGCGATTGCCGCCGGGCGGTCGATTCACCTCGCCGACGAGCGCAAGGAGATCGACGTAGGGCATCTGCCGCAGGTCATCAGGGCTTGGTGCCTCGTTGCGGGGCATTGGCATTGCAAGACACTCTACCGGCCTTGGCTCTCGGACATGCGCCCTCCCGCGGCTCCCGATGGCCGGGCTAATCGTATCGCCTTCCTCGGTCTACTACGAGCAGATACGGCAGCGAGCGTTTGCGAATTCATGCGAGTCTGTTGAGAGGCGCTGAAGACCACCACTTCGACCCAGCAGGTCCTTCAAGGACTCTCGGAGTGTCAGGGCACCCGTTTTCTCCATCCTGTCTGAGATTCCCTACTCGACGCGACCCGGCTGCCCGTAAGCGTATATGCGAACGCACTGAGGCGGCTCCGTCTCGACTCTTGCGTCAAGGCATGGCATGATTGTCTCGAAAAATGAGACATTTTCGCATGTATACCAGCGGCAAACCCATCCAGTGTGAAATCGCGGCCCTCGCGGCCCGCCAAGGCGGCTATTTCACGGCCCGGCAGGCCGAGAATCTCGGCTACGAGCGGCGGCGCCTCGCCTACCACGTCGCCGCCGGCAACTTCGAGCGGGTTGATAGGGGTCTGTACAGGCTCCCGGCGCTCCCGCTCTCGGAGCACGACGACCTGGTCCGGGCCACCTTCTGGAGCCGGGACATCGAGGACACGCCCCAGGCCACCGTTTCGCACAGGACTCGGAGGGGGACGAGGCGCCGCCTCCGACATGACGGAAACCGGGTTTTTGGCCGCTGAGACGGTTTGGTGGTCCGAGTGGGGTGTGGGTAGGGAGTGGTTCCGAGGCCGGTCAGGACGCAATACGTCTGCAAGCTGTCCCCCCGATTCAACAAGTGCGCCACCGACCCGGGCCGCGCCCCGTTACTTGACGACATCGCGTTTCGCCGCAGAGCGATCAGGCGAGTCTGTACCAAACCGGTATGTGGGGTGGCGGAGTAACGAAGTTTTGTAGTCGGGGTGGGAACGGGCGAAGGCTTCGAAGAGGCTGATGAGGGCGTCGTCAGCAATCTGGACCAACGCGATACGGCGGCAATGGGCGGGAAGGGCGAACTCGGTGTAAAGCTCGGAGTCGGCAAAGCCAAAGGGTTCCGCTTGGCGGCTCGAAAGACCGTAATATACCTCGGTAATCCCGGCCCAGTAGCAGGCCGCGAGGCAGAGAGGGCAGGGCTCGGCAGTGCAGTAGAGAATACTGCCATTGATGTGAGGCTGACCGAGATTGCGGCACGCATCACGGATTGCGGTAACCTCGGCGTGAGCGGTCGGATCGCAGAGGACGTTGACCAAATTGCGACCTTCTCCGATAACAGATCCGTTTCTAACGACGACTGCCCCGAGCGGTCGCCCGTTTGGAGAGTCGATGTCGTCGGAGGCCAGTGCCACGGCGCGACGCATGAACTCCGCGTGAGAGGAAACGAGCGTGGAATCGGTGGAGCCGACTGTGAGGCCGTGAAGGAGTTGGATCGCAGTGCGCCCAAGAATCGGGTGGCACCACCCGGGCCAAATCTCCGCAAGTGGCTCGAGGACGAAGCGCCTGTGGTGCATCTCGGGATGCGGGATCTGAAGACGCGGTGACGTCATAACCACATCGTCGAAAGCGATGATGTCGACATCGAGGATTCGGGGTTCCCACCGGACCTTCTCGCGCTCCCGTAGGCGTCCGACGTCTTTCTCGACCTGTTGGCAGGCATCGAGGAGTTGGAGCGCGTCGAGGGATGTCTCAACAACTAGAGCCATATTGCGATACTTGCCCTGCCCGGCCGTGGGGGTATCGGGGTGAAGTACTGGTTCGGTGCTCCGTCGTGAAGAAGCCGCTTGAATGGGGCCGATCCGGGCGGAAATGAGTTCAATCGCGCGATCTAGGTTGCCGTCGAGGTCACCCAGGTTGGAGCCCAGCGAGAGCACTGCCTTGGTCATCCGGATTCGTCCTTTCCTCTCGTGCCAACGTACCCCTATCAGCGGGGGCGTTCTCCCATGCTAGATCGAACACGCGTTCAGCCCAACGAAACAAGACGCCGTCAGCGGCAAACTTGTACACACAGCTCTGGCTGGCTCGGGTATCGGAGGTGTAGAAGGTCACGTACGCGACTCTGTCTGTAATGATGACTTTGCCCAAGTGAGGCAAGTTATATGGTCGGACTTGGAGTTTTGGCTTGTCGCGATAGTGGGCCAGCAAGTCATAGGCATGTTCGATTTGCTTGCGAAAGATGCCACTCCCGAACTCGGGTTGCAGCTTACCCAACTCTTTCTCGTTAATCCCCGTCCAGTCCGGACCCTCTTTGGCGCAGCTTAGGCAAGGAAGCAGTATGCGGATAGATTCGTACTTCTCGCCGGCGCGGCGAAGGGCTTCAGAATATTGTGCACGCTCGAGGAACATGCCACGGCTACAGAAGATTTTAATGAACCGAGCGGTCCTGATGGATTCTGCAAGATCGCCTTCCGCTGCCTCGTCGTTGCGGAAGAACTTGACCAAGCCGAGACCAGTGAAGCGATCGGTGAGTCCAAGGAGGAACCACTTGGCACGATCGGAGAAGAGGGTGACACATGCGAGCATGATCGCGCTTGCCGCAACAGACGAGATAACGCCAATCACGAACTCGAACATGCTTGTCTCCGGAGAGGCGGGCGATGCGGGTTCTACTCGGCAGCATCCTCGGGAGAAGAGATTCACGTCCGCCAAGGCACCTGGCCACTGCAAGGGTAGCCTACCCGCCGGTCGAGACACTTGGCCGCTGCAACGGGGGCCTACCCGCCGGCCGAGACACCATGGTGAAAGGGCGTTGTACTTCTGGCATGGTCGATAGGTAGCGGACAACGTCGGATTAATGGTGAGCTCAAATCTCGATTGACGCTCGCGATGAGTTGTCGCATCACGCCGGTGATGCGGCCTCGGCTGATAAGGGATGTGACAAGAATTTCCCACAGGCCGAGTTTTGGCTTGTCCATTCACTGTTGTCAAGGTGTCTTGTGACAAGGCCCGGCGCATGCTGAACGGACTAGGAGCAGCCCCTATAACACTGAGAATAATTAACTACCATATCTTTTTTCCTACCGCCCACATCTTCTAGGTTATTCGTGCCTGACAACTACCGGGAAAGGCTACAGGGACTCTATAGGTTCGGGGTGGTGATGCAGCGCGATTCTTGGTGTCAAGGGGTGGCGATGCAGCGCAGCATGGGGGTGGCGATGCAGCGTGGATAAGTTCAACCTTCCACAGGCTTATCCCCAGACAGCACGGAGGACGTTGGCGACGCGAGCGCAACTCTTGCCGGCGCCAGTGGCGGTCTGGACGGGTAAAGAATGAGCCCCCCCGGCACCTGCTGAATTCGCGCGTCGGGATAGACCCGGCAGACCTGCCCCAACAGGCGCTTGAATTCCCGCTTGAAGTTCTTGGAGCACGAGTATTCCTGCCCGAACTGCTCGCGGAGGTTCTGCCAGCTGACCTTGACCCCTTGGGGCCTCCCGACTCTGCGCAGGCGATGGGCGAGCCAGGTGTAGATGTCCAGGCCGAGCGATGAGTGCCGCAGCGCCGCCAGCGCGCGGTAGTCGAGCGGCACAGCGTGCTCAGCAAGCGTCGCGTAGAACTTCTCGGAGAGTTCCATAACCCCCGGCCAGAGCGTCCTCTGCGAGCCGTCGATCTGCAGCCATGCCTCGAAGCGGTCGATCGGCTTGGCGTCAACGGTGACGACCTTCCCGTCCGCCTGCATGCCGAGCGTGAGACGGCACGCCGCCAACGCCTCCATCTGTCGCTTGAACGCCGTGTAGCCGCCCCGCGCTCCTCCGCTCGGCGACATCCCGAGAGCCGTCAGGAACTGACGCATGCTGTCGCCCACGGAGACGCTGCGGCTCTGCGTGCGGACCGCTTCGGAACTGACGTGGACCATCACGAGTCTGGGGATGGCGCCGTACGGGAGCGGTTGGTGCACGAATCGCCGGCCGTTGAAGAGCGTCCCTGCCTCTAGCCGCAGGCTCACGTGACCGTTGTGGCGCTCAAAGTGGTCCGCGTTGGTCCGCCGCCTCGGTAGACCCACTTGGCAGAGGCAGGTGTGCAGGAAATCCATCCGGTCCGGCGGCTCCTGCGAGATCCACGTGTTCGCGCGCAGGATCCGGCGATCAACGGGGCCGAGCTGGTTGGATACGGCCGCGGACGGGTGCCGAAGCCCCTCCTCCCGTTCGTCTGTTTCTTCCGCGTCCCGCACTTCCCGCCTAACCGCTCGTTTCCGTAAGTTGAGATGAGCGGGCCCCAATTTCGTTCGGCGGGCCCTCCTCCGCTTCGCGCTCGATGTCGAAATGGCTCTCCAGCAGTCGCCGCACCACGTCCGCCATGCGCTCATCGCGCTCCGCGCACAGCACCTTCATCCTCCTGTGCAGGCCGAGCGGCACGTCGATGGTGAGCCGCTTGGTGGGAGCCGCCGCCGGCCGCTCCGCGACCCATTGATCAGACGATCGTGCTCCGTTCGCCGGCTTGGCGGTGATGGTCACCTTCTTCATGCGGCAAGCTCCAGGATGTCATCGACGAGCGCGGACAATTCCTCCCCCGCGGGGTGCCCCGGGTTGGTCTCGAACACCGTTTGACCCGCGGCCGCGGATTCGGCCAGCGCGACGCGCTGGCAGACCGCGGTTCTGAGGACGGGCAGCGGGTACTCCGCCAGCGCTTCCACCACGTCCCTTCCCAAAGCCGTGTTGACGATCTTGCGATTGATCGCGAAGGCGGCCTTCAGCGCGGGCTTGTAGATCAAGCCCTCCTGCAGGAGGTCCACGATCTCCTTGGCGGCCCACACGTCATACGGTGAGGGCTGCACGGGGATCACGACAAGGTCGCTGGCCATGATGATCGACCGGGCGACGTCGTACACGCGGGGCGGGCCGTCGATGACGACAAGCTCGTACCCGGCGGCGAGCGCGGGAAGCTCTTTGTGGATCGACGCTTTGGGAAGACCTGCGACGGGAAAGAGCGGCTCGCCCCGGCGGGCCGCCGCCCAGTCGAGCGCCGATCCCTGCGGGTCGGCGTCCACCACAAGAACCCGTCTCTTCCGGCGCGCCATCGCGTCGGCCACGTGCAGGGCCAGCGTGGTCTTGCCCACGCCCCCCTTCTGATTGAGAAAACCCATGATCATCCTGTTTTCATAACCCCCGTCTCGATTCTTCTTACATGCGATCGCACGACGATGCGACCATCCGGATCTACGCGTAGCAGTTTCTGCGGAAAGGGTCAAGCACGATTGTGCGGAACCGAGGATCGTCGCACACACGACGACGCGCGCATGCGGGAATACGACGACACGGCGATACGGCGTCGCGGCTTTGCTGATTCACGACGGATCGTGCTTGCGCTCGGCATCCCATTCATGTCATGATGAAGGATGCAGCGCTACACCGAACAGCAGGTCGAAGACTGGCTCACGCGCGAGAAGAGGCGCGTCACGCTTCCGGACGGCTCCGCGCGTGCCGTGACCGCGTTCCGGCTCACGTGGGGCAAGGCGGAGGCGCTGGCCGCCCGAGGCGTGTACAGCATCGCGGAACTTGTCGGCTACGCGATCGAAGAGTCGGTGTTGCAGGGCATCACGCTCGATGACGCGTTCCATTGCGTCGTCGGATGGCTGGACAATGAGCGGCGGGACGGGTGGGGGGGTTAGAGCGATCACCAGCCTCGGTGCGGGCGGTGGCCTCGCTCGTCGCGGTTGTGACGCGCTCTTCGCAGGCGGCGCAGCAACTCGTCCGCCTGAAGGTCCTGCGGGGACGCGCGGTGCCGCTCGTACGCGGCGCGCCGCTCTTCCGACCGGTTCGTCCAGGCCTGATCGTGTGCCGCGGCTTCCATCCGGTGCGACAGGATGAGGCTGGACCGCTCGGCGATGTACGCGGCGCGGCATTCGGCGATCTCTCGATCCCGCGTCTCCCGCGCCTTCCGGACGGCCTTTCGCTCTTCTGCTCGCTGCTGTCCGAGTAGCTCTCGGCGGCTCTTCGCATGCGCGCGATGAAGCGACGCGAGCCGATCGGCCTTGGAGGAGGCGGCGTCGAAGGCTCGAGCGAGGGCGCGCGCTCCCGGCCGGACGATCGCGCGGAAATCGATCGCTGAGAACGCGTTGCGCACCCGGCCAAGCAGGCGGTTCTCCTTCGATGCGAAGGCCCGGAGCTGCTTGTCGTGCTCCCGGAGGAGGGCGGTCCACCGCGGCTCGAACGCCGTTCGCACGCTCTGTCGCGCGCGGGAAGACTCCGCCCAGTAGCGCCGACGGATGTCCCGCATCGCCTCCTTGTGACGGCCGGTGAGCTCGGACCATTCTCGCTTGCGACGCTCAGCGCGCTCGCGGCGCGCCTTCGCCACGGCACGGTCGTTCCCGCGTTGCTGCTCCTGCACCTTGGCGATGCCGGACTTCTGCCCGTGCGCCGACTCGAGCTCGAAGATGTGCCGCGGCGTGTCGGCCGTTCCGCGGACGAACTCGCCACGCCGCCTCGCGGCGTTGTTCACGACGCGCTCCTCGCAGAGGATCTGGCCCCGGTTCTTCTCGTAGGCCTCTGCCCAGCGGGAGAGGGCGAGCTTCTCCTTGGACGACGGCAGCATCCGGCCGTCCTCCGGGGAGACCCTGTTGAGCAGCACGTGGAGATGGGGCTGCGGCTCGTCGTCGTGGCAGACGAAGAGGGCCTGCCTGTCTTCCGCGCCGAGCGCTTGCAGCGCTCCCAGCCCCGCGCGGACCATCTCATCGCGGCTGAGCTTGGACTTCTCCTCGGGATGCCACGACAGCGTGAGATGGAGCACGGCGTCGGCGGACTTGCGGCCCGTGTTCTTGACGCCCGCCCGGACCTTCAGCCTCTGCTGGTCCATGGCCGTCGCCGCCATGATCCGCCACGCCATGTGCGGGTTGTCGGTCGCGAGGTTCCGGGTCTCCGACCACGCGACCCGGGCGTCGGTCTTGGCTCGACCCTTGTCGTGGAGCAGGTAGGCGGCCGCCCCTCGGAAGCTCCGGCCCTTGGCATGGAGTTTGGGCACCACCGGCTACGCCTCCCCGGCCTTCACGACCTTCTCCAAAACCTCGCGGAGCTCCTGCCCGATCTCGCGCCAGAACCGCGCGAAGTCGCGATCGGTGTGGACGGCCCGCGCCAGCTGGTTCACGTTCACGCCGATGCGGTTGAGCTCCGTGACCAGGGCGGGGTCGGCCCTTCTTGCGGCCGCCGGCGAGGTGACCGCGAACCCCAGCAACCGCCGGCGCGTGTACTCCGCCCCGCTCAGGCCGGCCTTCGCGGCCTGCTCCTGTATGTACGCTTTCTCGGCCTCGGTCAGGTCCGCGCGTATCGACGCGGTGCGTCGCTCATGCTCCTGCTTGCGAGGCCGAGCCATGCGGGTCGCTCCTTCCGTTCCCTCCCGCCCCCCGGACTCCGGCCCCGGGCCCCGGCCCCGCGCCGATTCGACAGGCGAGCGCCGGTCCAGGTCTGGGGGCCTGGTCGATGGGGCGGTCCAGGAGGGGAGAGTCTCTCCTCCTGGTCGTGATCCAACGGCGAAAGCGTTGGCCAGATGCCGCGGAGCGGATGTTTTTCGGTACGAAAAACACATCTGGCTACTCGTCGATTCCGCCTCTCCGCCGCGATCGTAGCGCTCACGTCTGCACCGGCCCAGCAGGCCCCATCCGCGCTTCGTCTTTTTCTGTGGATCGGCGCGGAGAGCCTCGCGTTGCGCGCTTCCGGCGAGATGATGAGCACGCCATCGCATGTGCTCCAGCGCATTCCGCTCGCGCGCGTTGACCTTCCGCGGGCGGTTGTGATAGCGATGGCGGATGACGCTCACCTCGGCCCGCAACGGTCCTCGAGGCGCCTTCGGTCTCGCATCGGAGCCCGGCCTCTTCGACCGTCCAGACCGCGCCATCGCGGCGCTTCAGGCGCTCGCGCTCGATACCGAGGCGAGCCCGGCCAGCCGAGCGCGGCGCCTCGACGAGCTGCTGCGATCGGACGGCGATGTTCGCTTCTGGACCGAGGAGTCCATGCGGGCGTACGTCGAGGCCGTCAACGACCTCTTGGCCGATCTGGGTCGGAGGCTGGAGTTCCGCGCGGCCGGGTCGGCCCGCCTGGGCCTCAAATGCAGCAACCGGCCCACAGGCCGCTACACGCTCTTCCGGCTGCGGAGCCACGCGGGCCGCAGGGAGGCTTGTCGCCGGAACCTCCCCTCCGGGCTTTCTCTCTCTCGCGGCCCGTCGTGAGCCGGTCCGACGTGTATCAGGCGGTGACCGACCGCATCCTCGAAATGCTCGACAGGGGCACGGTTCCCTGGCGTTATCCGATCCGCACCAAGGCCGGTGGGGACTGGCCTCGGAACCTCGAATCAGGTCGGACCTACCGCGGCGTCAACGTCTTCCTGCTCGCCGTGACCGCCTGGATGCACGGGTACGGCTCCCCCTTCTGGCTGACCTTCCGCCAGGCTCTGCTGCGCGGCGGGCACGTGCGCAAGGGAGAGAAGTCATCGCTCGTCGTCTTCTGGAAGCAGCACGACGCCACCGATGAAGAGACCGGTGAGCCGATGAAGGTCCCGGTGCTCCGCCACTACAACGTCTTCAACGCGGAGCAGTGCGAGGGCGTGGATCCGCCCGGCGGGGCGCCCGAGCCAGCCGCCGCGTTCGAGCCGATCGAGGCGGCGCAGCGCGTCATGACGGGGTACGCGGACGGCCCGGTCATCGAGCACGCCGGCGGCCGGGCTTATTACCGTCCGTCCTCCGACACCGTCTGGCTCCCCGAGCCTGCTCGCTTCCTGAGCCGCGAGTTCTACTACGCGACCGCGTTCCACGAGCTCGCCCATTCGACCGGTCACAAGAAGCGGCTCGATCGCGGGCTCAGCAGCGACCTGGCGCCGTTCGGAAGCCCCGACTATTCCAGAGAGGAACTAGTCGCCGAAATGGCCTCGGCGTTCCTCTGCGCGACCGCCGGCATCGGTCCGCCGACGATCGAACAGTCCGCCGCGTACATCGAAGGCTGGAAGAAGCGGCTCTCCGGCGATCGCAAGCTCGTGATCACGGCGGCCGGGGCAGGTCAGCGGGCCGCGGACTGGATACTGGGCAACTCGCTGCCAAGCGCCGATCGGGAGTGATCGACTGCGTCGATCGTGTCAAAGCCTTGCACCGGATCCCTCATACCAGCCGTGCCCAGCGACCTGCGGTCACTTGGGCGCGGATGCCCGCCGCGTGGTCTCTTGCCGTCCACCGCCCAGAGGGAAGGGTGTACTGCGCGTCATCGTCCAGGGCCACGAAGGGCAAGTGCACCGAGAGGAGGGTCATCGGATGGTTCGCCGTCGAGAAGGTGTGCACCACGCCGCGCGTGAAGAGGAGCGCATCGCGCTCTCGAACCGCAAGGGTCCGTGTGGAGCGCGGCTCGAAGCGGTCGATCGGATCCTCAGAGAAGTGGAAGTACCCGCGTCCCTCAAGCACGACGATGAACCGGTCGGAGGCGCGATGCGCGTGCATGGGCAGATCGTCTGCGAACGCCAGCCAGCACAGTTTCACGGCGGCGTTCGGGCACGCCGATCCAAGGATCGTTTCGGTAGACCACGCGGCGCCGCCGACGTGGTGAGAACCCTCGAACGGAAAGGCCGGTACGACCGGATGCTCTCGCTCAAGACGAGCGAGGGCTTCGGTAAACGAAGCGCCGGCGCCCGATCCGCGGATGGTGCCCACAAAGACGTGCGGACCGGTCTCGCTCCGGCACGTCAGTCCGCGTAGAGCCGCTTCCGACGCGGCCAGGAGCCCCGCAAGGATCTCGCACGCTGGAGCCTGCGGGCCGCCAAAGTCGATCGTGGTCTCGGTAGCCTTCGGGAAGGGCACGGTCGCTGGAAGGACGGCGGGATGGGAGGTGTTCCGGCTCATCGTGCGGCTCCTGATGTGACGAGTAGTATGTAGACGCATTGTCAGCGGAAGTCCAATCTCCATCGCGTTGAGCCGCGGAGATTTCATCCAGGACTTCGGGAAGCGGGTTCGCCAGCTCCGTATCGAGCGCGGCGTCTCCCAAGAGCAACTGGCGTTCGACGCCGGGCTGCACCGCACCGCGATCTCGTTCATCGAGCGGGCCTCGCGGTCGTCCACTCTCGACACCATCGAGAAGCTTGCACGCGCGCTGAAGGTGCAGCCTGCGGACCTGATGCCTCCCTTGCGAGGGACGCGTCGGCGCTAAAAACACGCTTGCGCGCGGACGCTCGTCCGTGGTAGCGATGGCGGATGACACAACGCCCCGCATCAGGACCAACGATCGGAAGCGCTGGCCGCGCCTCGATACTCCTCGCCGAATATCAGGCGCTCTATGCGCTCGCCGAGTTCCGGATGGGATCCCTTGACCGCCGTGTCCCGGTCGCCGGGGCATCGTTACTAGCTCTGGTCGGCGGGATTCCCGCTCTCCCTCCGGAAACCTCTCCGATCCTCTTTGCCGCGATCCCTGCGTCCTTCGTTTGGCTCGTTCGCACCACCATCAACCACGCCCGATCGTTCGAGGACCTGATTCGCCGCATCGAGACGCTTGAAACGATGCTCAACGAAGTCGCCGGTCAGCAACTGATCGGTTTCCAGTCGACGCATCCCAGCCGCGGGAAATCCGTGGGTGGCCGGACCGGGGCCGAAACTGTTGCCGCAGTCGTATTCGCGGCCATGATCGCCCTGGCCGCGTGCGCCTATCTGCTGTTCGAGCCCACCCGCGCCTTCGATCCATTGCCCGTCGTTGGTCTCATTTACGTAACCACTGTCGCGATGTATGTAATCCTCCTGGTTTGCGACTGGCGACGGTATCGCTATCAGCGACAGGAAACCGCCGTCTAGAGGATGATCCTTTCAACCTCGTCCAGGCTCGCCTCTTGGGCTCGCCGATCGTAGAGTTTGGTCGTTGTCGGGCTCGCGTGGGCGGCCATGGCTTGGGCGTGCTCCAGGAGCCCGCCGTTCTTGAGGTACGCCGTGATTCCCGTGGCTCGGAACGTGTGATTGCTGAACCGGTCTCCAAGCCCGGCCGCGCGACACCGGCGTTTCACCATCGCCAGCACCTCGCGGCGATCGATTCGGCGTGCCGTGTAGCCATTGCGGCGACGATTGATCGTCCGGAAGAGGGGCCCTTCACCCATGCCTAGTACGGCGAGATAGGCGTCCAGATACTCGATGGCCGTGTGGTGGGCGGGCATCTCGTGATGGCGTCCGCCCTTCTCCGTGAGTCGGATGATCATCCGGCGGCCCGCTTGGTAGTAATCGGGCACGTCCAGGCCCGTCACGGCCGACACGCGAGCGAACGTGTAGACCATCACTCCCAACAGCGCTCGGTCGCGGAGCCCGGCTGGCGTGCCGATGTCGATGGACTCGAACAGACCGCGCGCATCAGCGCCGGTGAGCACCGGGGTCTTGCCGACCGTCACCACGTGCGCCGGCCCGCGAACGTCCGCGGCCGGGTTCTTCGCGATCACCTGCCGCACTACAAGGAACGCGCCCAGCATCCGCAGCGCGGCGAGGTGCTGTTTCACCGTTGGCGCCGCGAATCGACCGCCGATCTGCTCGATGAACGTGGCAACGTGGTATGGCTCGATGTCCTGGAGCCGTAAGCCGCTCGCTTCCACCCAAGTCAGAAACCGCCGGACGTTCCGGAAGTAGGCGGCGCGGGTGTTGGGGTTCCGGATCTGAGCGGCGAAGAAATCGATGAACGCTTTGGCAGCGTCCTCACCCATGCACTCGATGGCCGGGGGTAGCAGGAACGAGGAGTTGGATCGGTGGATGAGGGTAGTGGTCATGGGCAGCCTCCTTGCTGGCTGCCCTAACATATCCCATAAACGACGTTATGAGATACAGTTATCGGCGATCGGGACTCGATCCATCCACAGCGAAAATTGGCAGCACGGCCGCCGGTGTGGCATGGATGCGCGATGACACTCGGAACCCTCACATCGCAGTTCGATGCGGCCAGGCTCTCGCAGCGCTGGAAGCCGAACATCAATCCCAGATACAACCGCCTGCGGCCGCGGCGGCGCTGGCGCCCGCGCCTCTCCAAACCGAAGCGATGAGACCATTAGGCAGAATCACGCCTGGGGTGGATGGACAAACTCCAGTACGAGACGCACGTGTGCCCTGAGGGCACCATCGTCGATTGGAGGGTGGTCCTCGATCGCCTGCTGCGCTGGGCCGTGGTAGTAACGCTTCACGTAGTCGTTAACATCTTCGAGATCCTCAAGGCTTGGCCAAAGCTCTCTCAGGGGCGAGTCCTCCTCGGCTCCGCGAATGAGCCCAATCATGTCACCAAGCCAGGATGCCTCGGCGAGGTCCAAGCCGTGGCGTCGCCGGAGGTCGAACTCCAACGTCTGGCGGACGTGCAGAACGACGTCGAGCGGTTCTCCTTCGCCATCAAGTTCAAAATTGCGAAGCTTCTCAAAGTGCTTCTCGAAGGTGGACCGCCTGGCTTCGACGATGTCCCAAGGCACAATGTGGGAGCTGCCCTGGACCCCTCGCTCGATCTGCAAGAGTCGGCATTCGAGACCAGCGTCGCGATACCCATCGTGGACGCGGGCGAGGAACTCGTTGGAATGGGACAAAACAACCACCTGCTTCACATGCCCTGTGAGCCGTCGGATTTGCGTTGCCGTCTGCTCAAGTCGAAATGCGTCCATGCTCGAGAAGGGGTCGTCGAAAACAACTGCGAGCTCATCCTTGTTCGGATGGGCCTCGATCTGGGCCATGAAGAGGGCGAATGCCAGCGCCGAACGCTCTCCGGCACTGAGCGTGCATCGGAACGATGGTGTTCCCACCTCCTCGTCTGGGTCGCCGAGTGCCACTGGTACGCGATTGATCTCGATTTGATACATCGCGTTTGGAGACCGCCCTCGCTCTGATTTGCGCAGGTCGCAGATTCGGAAGTCCACGCCAAAGCGGGCCAGCCGTGCGTTGACGTTGCGGCTGTAGCTTGGCATCACCGTGTCGTTGTACTCGTCGAGCTCAGCCTTGGCTTCGTCCCTTGACGCGACGATCTGTTCGCGTTCTCGCCGTAGTTGCAGGATGGTGCTGCACTTCTCCGCCACCGCATCTGCGTGCCGCGTCCTCTGGGCCGTCAGCTTCGCGAACTCTGCACGCGCTTGCCCCAGTACGTCTGCATCGAGACCGTCCTTGAACTCGCCGATCTTTTGATTGGCCGCCGTAACGGCTCTGTTGTACCGCTGCCATCTGCTGCGAAGTCGTCGAAGACCTCCAACGGCTTGTCGAAACTGTGCTGAGGTTGGGACGATATCGAGCGGCGTGGCGCGCTTGTCGGCCAGAAGCGCGTTGGCGGCGTCGAAGTAGGCCGACAACTCCGTATTGGCGTCTTCGGTTGAGCCGGGTGACGGAAGCTCCATGGGCACCCCCGCCTCACGCCAATACGCGGCCGTCGTATCGTTTTCAGACATCACCTTCTGCGACGCCGCCAGGTCAATGGCTTTCCGGGCGGCATCGGCCCTCTTTGAGCTATCCTCGATCCTCCCACGATGTGTGCGGTATGCCTCAGAAAAACACACGCGGTAGGCGGCGATCAAGTCGTTCCCGTCAAGTCGCTGTGCACAGAACGGACACTCGCCCGTCTCTCCAATCAGTCCGAGACCAGTGGTAATCCAGGACTGTCCGCCGCGCTGCATGCCATGCTTGTCGATATGGTCCTTCACCCGCGACTCGGCATCCGCGGAGACATTCTCCATGGTCGCTTGTAGGACGTGGCTTAGTCGCGAAACACCTTGCGGGATGCTCAACGAAGCAAGCCCGGATGCCTTCTTCAGCTCACTCGTGCGGCTAAGTGCTGCGACCCGCTTCTCCGCATCGGCAATCTTCTGGTCGATATCGGGGTCTTGGTCTAGGGCCAAGAAGTCATCGAGGGGCATTGCTCCTCGGTGGACTGTGAGTTCTCGCTCCGCTTCACGGAGCTCGCCATCCTTGGCCCGCAAACTCTGATCACCATTGCGGACCCGAGCAGCAAGCTCAACTCCCTGACGGCCAAGGATGACATCCAGCAAGCTTCTCCGATGACCGGAAGTGACATGGTCACCTGTAAAAACATTCTGATGGATGAATGTGGAGTCGAAGATCATCAGGGAGGGCGGATTGCCGGACCAGCCGCCGTCTCGAAAGCGACATTCGCCGCCGTCAACCGTGAGATGAACTTCCGGCAAGAGTTGTTCGTTGGGATCCAGAGTTGCTCGTTCGAGTAGAAGCTCCGGACGGTTCTCGGCGAGGGAACGAGCGATCGCGCACAGGGTGCTCTTGCCTCTGCCGTTGGAAGCAGCGACGAGGGTGAGGCGACGAAAATCGACCTGCCCGGAGCACCGGTAATCCAGGAACTTCGCTACGTTCTTGATCTGTGTGACCTTGCGAATCATCAGCGACGCTGTTCCCTTCCTACAGCCCTACAGGAGACCCCCACCACCGGGGACACCGCCCAATGATAGAAGAAGGCCCGTCCTGGAACGGGCGGGCCTTACGAGCTGGTCAGTGCTCGGACGGGAGGTAGAGGGTCCAGTGCTCGCCGTCGAATCCAGCCCAAACGTCGATGTGGTCGAGCTGAAAGTCCGTGAACGGGATCACCTGGGCGATCACAGGCTCTTCGCCGCTGTCGGCCCGGCAGGAGGCAACGGCCGATCGGTCGTCGCGGACATCAAGACGCCAGAACTGCATCCAGGCGAGGCGATCGTCGGCGCTGATGGCCTGCTTCATGATCGTCGAACCGTAGTAGCTCGCGATCAGGTCGATGAGCCAGTAGGACCCGGCCCGCTCGGCGAGGTGCCGGACGCCGGGGGTGTAGATGACCCGGCGGTTGAGGCCGTGGCGGTAGCGCTCCAGGTCGCCGGTGAACTGGCTGAGCTCGTCGTGGGAGAGGGCGCTCATGATGCGCCTCCTTCCCCGCCGTTTCGGCGCTCGGCCGAGCGGTCGTAGGCCATGCTCGCCAGGCGGGCGACGCGGAGCAGCTCGGAGCCGCTGAAGCTGTCGCTGTCGTGGTAGTTGCCCTGATCGTCCCGCCAGGTGCGGGTGATGCGGACGCTGTAGTAGTCGCCCTTCTCGCCCGCGTTCTTCCAGATCGTCGCCTTGAGGCTGCCGTCCCGGATGGTGTCGATGGGTTTCGCGTTGGTCGTGGTCATCGGTGTGTCTCCTTTCGTGGTTGGTTGACCGATGCCATCCCGACCAGCGATCGGCTGAGCCAGGGCTCAAGGGGGGTTGGTGCGGGCAGGAGCGCAGCGACAACACGGCCGCCTTGACGCCGGGCGGAGATCGCCAGGGTGCATCGAACAGGTCAACCCGGCCCGAAAGAGGAGACCGGCAGAAGGAACACGAGCAGTGGAGCTTGGCAGCGCTACTCCGGGGAGGCCATCCCGAGAAGTCGGCGCTGAACACGACCGGCGATGGCGTACGGGTCGCGTCCTGCGGCCTCCAAGAGCGCGAAGGCGCGATCAAGGTCGGCGTCGATGGCGGCGGCTTCCTCATCGGTGAAGAGCCGTTCGCTGCTGTCGCCGGTGATGTAGTCGTGAGCGGGAGTGCGGGGCAACGTTCGACGCTGACCAGCTCAGATAGCTTGTCCGAAGATTATCGCCCCGACTTGTTCTTGCTCGGGTCCACCAGCTTGTATGACGCCCCCTGCTGTGTCGTCGGCGGAAGGGGTTCGCCCTTCACGCTGGTGACCTCGCGGCCCTTGCCGCCGCGCGGGCCGATCTCCTGGTACTGACCCGACTTCGGGGCTTCGTTGCCGGGCTTGAGTCCGTTCGTCTTGCTCATGGGGTACATGCTCCTGATGTGACGGTGCCTCCTGGCCGTTACGACGATCGGATGGGCACCTCGATTACGGGGTTGAGCGGTTGCAGCTTGGCCCGGTACGCCCGGACCACGCGGTCGTAAAGGTCCTTGACCTTGGGTGCCTCGACTGTGATGACGAGAGCGTAACGGATGCGCCGGGGCGCGCTGTCGTTGTGCCCCTCGCTCCTGGCGTTGTAGTGGATGTCGAACACTGGCTCTTGCAGGCTCGATGCTTGTTTACGTTTGCGCATATGGAGGCACGTCTCCCACTTGTGCGCATCCTCGCGGAGTTCCTGCTCGACGGGGTAGAGCTTCGCGGGCTGGAAGAATTCCGCCGTCTTTGGGTGCACGGCGTCATCGCTGGTGAACTTGGTCATGTCCGGCCGGAAGAAGATCGACAACCCGCTCCGGGTGTAATTGCCGGGGTGCTCCGGATCAACCTCGGTGGCGAAGCTGAAGGTCGCGGTGATATAGACCGAACCCTCCAGGCCCTCTGCAGGCAGCGGGATGCGGATGCGGCGGTACTTCGCCGCGGTGATCTCGTCCTGATACACGATGCGAACGCACCCGTCGGGGCAGACAGTGAGGTCCTCGATCGTGGCCGGCAGCCTGCCCCAGCCCACCTCATCGCGCGTATGACCGCCGTCGTCGGTGGCGTGGATCAAGAGCGCCTTGATCGCGAGCGGGCTGAGAACCTGGCCGAAGTGCGCACGGACACTGGCTGCGGCGCGCATCGCGGCCGGCGCGGCGTAGCTTGTCCCCGCTGTGGCAATGATGCGCCCCGGCGTATCGGGATCGAAGACCCAGAAGGGGTCCGCATCACTGCCGCCGAACGTCACCAGGTCGGGTTTGACGATTCCTGGTGACCTTCCTGGGCCGCGAGAGCTGTAGGGGGAACGGTTCCACTCGCCGGTGCGCCGGTCGGTAGCCCCGACGGTAAGGCCGTTCACACAATCTGACGGCACCTGAACGCGCCACTTCTGCAGCACCGGATCGACGGGCTCGGCACCCGTGTTGCCCGCCGCGATGGTGGCAAGGCACCGCCCTTCAGCGAGCTTCTCGTCGAGCACGGCCGTCCAAGCGTGAACCTCCTCGTCATCGACGGGAAGGGTCGGACCCATGCTCAGTGAGATGAACTCGTAGGGGTTAGTGTCTAGGACCGTTTCAATGCGCTCCAGCACGTCGTAGAGCTCGAACGGGTCCTTTTCTGAATCCTTGTCGAGCACGCGGTAGTGGTCAACTCGGCACACGGGACGCTCCACCTTCGCTGCGTCAGCCGAGCCGAAAAGAAGCGCGGAAGTCACCGTCTCGCCGTGCCAAAGGAGATCCTTGTCGGCCGGACCTACCCCAGGCACGTCGAAGGCGCTTGCCCATGTCAGCAACGGGCTCTTGGGCGGGAGGCCGCCATCAAAGACGGCGATGCGGAGGTTTGGATCAATCGCGTCACCGGCCGGGAGGTCCGCTGCCTTCGGCCGGTGGTGCTTTCCCCGCAGGATGGGCGTCGTCGTGCGGAGCTTGGGCATCTCGCGTAGCACGCGGAGGAACGAGAACTTGGCGATCGTCTCCGCTTGCTCGGGCCGCGCGTACATGCGCAGAAAACACAGCCGCCCAGCGAAGAACACACGCTCCAGGTCGGGCTCAAGCCCCTGCTCCTCCATGTACGTCTGGAACCCGCGCAAGATGAAGCGATCGCGCTGCGTCTCGCTGGCGTGGAGCACGACCTCTAGAGGTATCCGTTCCTTCTTTTCAGGAAGAGGTTTTACCCGCTCTTCCGGCTCCACCGCCGCGATCGTCTCGATGGCGGCGAGCTGACGGGCGAGCGCCTGCGTTTCCGGGCGGCCGGGCAGGTTCCGGGCGAGCCTCTCGAAGGATGATCTGGCACCGGCGACGAAATACTCAGTTGTCACCATCTCCTCGGGCTCTCGGCCGCGGCTGCGCTTCTGCGGCTTGATGGTCGTGGACCTGCTGCCCACTGGCCGCAACCCTGCTTCCTGGAAAAACCCGCCGGGGTGGTAGCTCTTGGCGAAGTATTCCGGGTGCAGCGTGAAGGAGGCTACCGCTTGGCCATCCGGGCACGCGGACTCCGGGAGGCGCTTGATACTCTCGACAGTCGCCGTGAGCATGCCGGTTAGCCTCGCCTTGGCTTCATTGAAGGGGTACGGCGGGGGCTTCTCGCCTCCTCCGCCCTTGATCTCGACCGGCTCAGTGAGCCGCTCACCATATCCCAAGAGGTAGTTCGGTCGCTTCGCCATATGTCACGCTCCGACTTTCTGCTCATACTTGCGGATCGTGTCGCGGCTCACGCCAGTGATCTCGCTGGCCTGGCGCTGCGAAACCCCAGCGTCCCGTATCAAGCGGAGGGCAAGGTCCTGCTTGTCGTCTCTCCCGAGGCTCTCCGCGGCAGCCTTGACGATAGCTTCGAGTTCGTGCTCGACGTCGCCGCCATTGAGCGCTGCCATACGCCGTGCGCGGCGAACCTTCTGAGCGGCGTCGCTGAACGACGAACCTGAAAGCGCGACGCCAAGGATGGCTGGCCAGGGTGACGAATCGGAACTCTCCAAAAGATCGCTGAACACGGCTGCCAGGTGGTCACGCGAGGGCAAGGGGAAGTTGATGACCATCTCGAACCGACGCCACACTGCCGGGTCGAGAAGGTCCGGGTGATTAGTCGCGGCGAGCAAGAGGCCCGACGCAGGCCACTCGTCGATCTCCTGGAGCAGCACGGTTACCAGGCGCTTGAGCTCGCCGATCTCGGTCGAGTCGTCGCGGCGTTTGGCCACGGCGTCGAGCTCGTCAAGAAGAAGCACGCAGTCGTGGGCCTTGGCGTAGTCGAGCACCACGCGAACGTTGTTCCCGGTTCGGCCCAGGAAGCTACTCATCACGGCGGAGAGGTCCAGCGTGGCCAGCGGCCGAGCGAGCTCCCGGGCGATCCACTTGGCCGCGAAGGTTTTCCCCACACCGGGAGGTCCAGTGAAGAGGACCGATCGCGTGGGCTCGATGCCGGCTTCACTGAGACGGTCGAGACGACACTGCTCGTTGACGACCTGGCGGAGAGAGCCCCACGTCGTTTCGTCATAGACCGGCTCGATGTCGAGATCGGGTGTCTCGACTAGCCGCACCAACGGCAGCCGGGAGTCGTTGTCGAGCGGCAAGCCAGACACTTCCGCCCGGCGGGTTGGGGACCCGCGGATTGGCGTCTGGCGAAGCAGGCCCGTCAGTTGTGCGGAAAGTTCGCTATCGGTGGTCTTGTATCGGCGGGCGAGCTTGCGAACGAGAAGCGGCAAGTCCTGGGATCGACCACGCATCGCCACGCGGGCGAGGTGGAATAGATCATCCCGCATTTTCAAACTATCGTCCGGTTTGGCCATCGACGCGTGCTCCTCTCGGGGAATCATGGTAGACCGAAGTGGACTAGATTGCAAATAGAATCGTCTACTTAGTCCACGCCTCTTGAATCGTCGGATGAGTTTTCTGTCAGGCCGTTTGCGCTTCGGCTTGTGTCCGAACGGGGCGGCGTGTTGAGGCTAGCAACGATGGCGCGGGGCGAAGACCTGCGGGCGGGTCCGAATGGAAAGCCTTGGCGTGAAGTCGGAGGGCGGAAAGCCAACGGCACGAGTCAGCGGTGGACGGGCCTAGAGTCGTCGAGCGGGTGGTCAGCGTTCGCCACGCCCGACGCCTTGCACCATCAAGCGGTAAGCATCAATGCTGCCTCAGTTCCCGAGCCTGTCAGCCACGATTCGCTCCTCGCCGCTCCCGGTCTATTCCGGCATGTGGACGCCGTTGGTGGGGGGGTTCGTGGACGGTGAGTTGACTACGGTGAGGAGTTCATGGCTGTGCCGCAATCCCTCAGCGGCGCGGGCGATCGCACGAGACGCGTTTTCGCACCTGTTCGGGCGCGGTCACTACTTTGTCGAGGGCTTGGGCGGAAACCATGCTGTCGATGTGCTCGCGGGCGTCATGCGTCAGATCGCGACCGACGATCCGAGATGCCTGGTCGTAGTCAGTACAGCCAGGTCCACCGTGCTGGTTATGACTCGGATCGTGCACACGCCAGCCACCGTCGTCTCGCACTTGTCCGCGACAACCCGGCCCCGCCGCCCGGTGCTGCCGTTGTTTCGCTACCCCCTCGCCAGCGAGTCGCTGGAATTGCCCAAAGTCGTCCCAGCGGACCGCAGCGGGGACATTCGGATGGGGCATCCCGAGAAAAAGGCGCCGATGCGGCAGTTGCTTGTGGACCAGGTCGCTCGCGACGCGATCGGTAACGAGTTGTACCGGGCCGAGAAATGGGACTACACGCGCGCGACGACCGACGATCTACGTTTGATCCACGCCGGCAAACCCGTCACCGGAAGACAGGTTGGAGTTCGGATGTTCGGCGATCGGTTAGTTCAGACGGTGATCATGCCGACGCTGATGGTCTACGAACTGCGACCGCGGGGGCAGCGATTTACCAATTACCGGCTCGGCTTGAACTTCTCTCACGGCGGCGAGACCGTGGTGTCGATCAGCTCCAAAACCGGTGATCTGGAGCGCTACCTTGAGTTTTTCGACCCTCAGTGGGAGACTGCGATCCGGTCCCAACTGTGTTCAGGGTAGGAGGAACATTGGCACGCACGCGATCCGCTATTTCCACCACGCTCGTATCCCTCAGGGTGCAGGGAGTCGATCGGATTGAAGGCCTCGACGCCTATACGCGTCGTGACGATCGCGATTTGGCCCGGGCGCTCCATACAGCAATCGCCGATCTGCTCTCGGGCGATAATGACTGGCCCGGCCCGGGAGTCATCACCGCCCGGCTACGGGCCGCGAAAGACGGCCCAATTCGAAAACGGATAACGACGGAAGATCTACGGCGTTGCATCAATCAGTGCTGGCGCGAGCCAGTGTCCGACGTTGAACTGCTCGATGGCGACTTCACGATCTCCTGGCAATCCGATGATCCCCCGTTGAACGATTCACGCGGTGGTGCGAAGTTGGCGCCTCAAGATCGAATTCCGCACCCGGGCCCCTTCCAGCAGCTTGTTGACGGCAGCCCCGAAGATGTGGTACCGAAGAAGGTGCCTAAGAAAAACTCCGGGGACGCGAGAACACGGGCCGTCGCTGGCTCAGTGGTCCGCAATGAGTTCGCGGCCGCTTCGCTCGGCGATCTTGTCGCCGCCTTCGTGCCGAATGTGCCAACTGGGGCCATTCGTCGTCTGGAGGAGATCATTCGCGAAGCCCAAGTGGACCCGCCGGGAGACCGGGCTGCGTTCGTGCGTGACGTAAAACTGCTGCTCGATGTTCTTAGCCTGCGGATCCAGACCGACGACGGAGACTTGGGTGGTCTTGTGCTAGATAGCAAGGGCCAGATCGGGATCACCCGCCGCGGTCGGGGCGGCAACCGCGGGTTCAAAAACACGACAATCCGATTAGTCTCTGTGCCGCGCATCCACGCTGGCAACAGGTACACCGGCTCAAGCCACCCAGAGCCCTAACAATGCACGTCCGAAAAATAAGCTGATACTGACGCTTGCACTACCTTAGTTCTAAGGTATGTTGGAAATGGCTTCGTGATCGGTTCCCGAGGCCATGCAGCATGGCGGAGCGATGCTCTCCGGAGACACAGGCATGACGAAGTACGAGCAGACAGGCGCTGGGTGGATTCGCACGTATCGGCCGAAGAAGGAGTCGACCTGGCCCGTGTGGCTGGGGGCACTGATCGGCCTCGTGGTCCTGGTGGGGATCTTCCAGTAACTCCCGCGTCTGCGCTCGCGGCGAACAGCCGCGGGCGCGGTTTTTCTCGCATTACCGCTCGTAGCCAAAGGAGCCACGGAATGCTGATCGCCAGAGTGGACCGGGTGCGCGCGTACTCGCCGGGAAAAGTCGTCTTCGGGTACATCGGGTTCCTGTACTCCCACTGTTTCGGCTCATTTCTCCTCGTGGGATACATCGACAACAACTCTCCCATGTGGCCGTGGATCTACCTCGTGCTTGGCCATGCGGCGTCCCTCATTCTGCTCTGGGCGGCGCTGCCCACCGAGTACCTGAGAGTGAAGGGAGGGCTCAACATCGGCGATCTGTTCGTGGCGCTGTCGCTGGTTTTCTGGCTGGCGATTCACATCTACGGCCTGCTCAATCCGCATCTGCACCGGGGGCCCTCGCTGGACTCGTACTTCCCGGCGTAGTCGATCCGGCGGCTCGCCTGGGGCCGCATCTCGCTCGAGCAGCGCATCCCTGAACTCCTTTCGTATCAGCCATCAGCCGAAGTCGGCAGGCAACACCATAAACCCTTGAGGAGAGGTAGATCATGTCGCATACGCGATCGAACTCTCGCATGACTAGCCCGCCCGGGCTGTTGTGGTGCGCGGCGGGCGGCTGCTGGTTTGGGGCTGCCCGGTGCGATGTCCTCGCCCGGTCGCTGTCGGAGCCTCTGGCCTCGCTTGCTGTCTTGGGGTGCATGGTCGCGGCACTGCACGGTGGCAAGATGGCGCTGCGCGCCCTCAACGCCGGTGATGTGCGGCGCGATCACCGCGCCATGGATCGCGCCAGGCGGTCCTCAGCGAACACTCACGGCCGGGCGAGGCTCGCGACGGCGAAAGACGCCGCGCGGTTCGGGCTCACAGGATCCCGAGGGGTGTTCCTCGGCGCTATCAGGAGGTGATCGATGCCGTCCACCGACCTGTTCTACCACGGCGAAAACCACGTCTTGACCATCGGCCCCGCCGGGTCGGGAAAGGGAACCTGCGTCGTCGTACCAAATCTTCTGCTCAACAGAGAGTCGATGGTCGTGGTCGATGTCAAAGGGGAACTCGCGGCGATGACCGCGCGTCATCGCCGCAAGCGTTTGGGGCACCGCGTCGTCCTCGTTAATCCCTATCACGCGACTCTGAGCGAAGAGCTCGGGATCGCTCTCGGGGATGACGGTTACAACCCGTTCTCCTTGTTGCGTGCCGGGCCCACGGCGAAGGACGACGCCGATCTTCTCGCATCGCTCCTGTTGCCGATGCCGGCAAAGCCGGACCCGAAGAGCGAGTTCTTCATCGACGCCGGCCAACAGATCATCTCGGCGGGCCTTCTCGATCGTCTCCGGACATGCGGAGCCGTAACAGCGCCCCATCTGCGCCAGTGGCTCATGGCGTCCCCCGAGACGTTCGAGCGTCAACTCGCCGACATGGCCTTCACGACTGCGTTCGGCGGCGTGCTGGCGGAAGCGGGCCGCAAACTGCTCGGCACGCTCCAGAACGCGCCCGAAGAATTCCAAGGCGGCCTGTCCACGGCGCAGAAGGCGCTCCGCATCTACGACGGCTTCGGGCCGCTTGGGGAGCATGTCAGCAGCGGGGACGGCTTCACGTTCTCGTCGATGAAGGACCGTCCGACGACGGTGTACGTCATCCTGCCGAGCGATCGAGGCGTCACCCATGCCGCCTGGATGAATCTGGTTTTGAGTTCGGCGTTCGAGCTCGTCGGCCGCGACCGGACGAACAAGCGCGTGACGTTCCTGCTGGACGAGCTCGCGAATCTCGGGTACCTGCCCAACCTTCTCCGCGCCATGGCGCAGTACCGCGCGCAGGGCGTTCGCGTGCACGCCGTGATCCAGCAGGTGTCTCAGATCAGAAGGATTTACGGAGCGGAAGGCTGGCGCGACCTCGTCGGCCTGTGCGATGTCGTGCAGGCCTTCAACGTCACCGAGTTCGAGACGACCAAGCTGCTCAGCGACATGTCCGGCCATGTGACGGTCGAAGACGTGAGTCAGAGCCTTCGGCCGATGGGCGCGGAGGGGATGAGCCACGCCGAGTTCTCCTTCGGTCAGTCCAGGACCGGGCAGCCCTTGCTGCGACCCGAGGACATCCGCCTGCTCGACTCGGACACGCAGCTGATCTTCTACCGCAACATGCCGCCCCTGCTGGCGCAGAAGGTCGACTACCGGACGCGCCGGCAATGGCGCTCATGGGCCGATCCCAATCCGTACTACTCGCGGCGGTCCAGATCCCCTGGCAACAAGGAGCGCGTCACGTGACAACAACAGCTGATCTCGGCCGCTGGCACTCCCGCTGCTTCTGGCGACGCGCCCGGAACGCCATCGCGAAAATCGTCCTGATCTGCGTGTTCATTCAAGCCTTCGGGCTACCCCGCGTCGGTGTGCGCGGCGAGATGCCGACCCTGCGGATGCAGAGGCTCAGGCAGCCCGTGTGGCATTACCTCGGAAACACAGGAACAACCGTATCGACCTGGATCATCAAGGAGGCTCGTCGATGAAAGACAGAGGCGAAGTCAGCGGATCGTTCAACCAGGCGTCATGGGGAAGCCCAGGTCCGCAGTCTGGCGGCACGGAGGGCTTGGCATCGAAGCAGCGGATGGAGGAGCTATACGGGAAGTTGTCCCAGCCTCGTCTGGTGTTCCAGCGGACACCGATGGGTGCGATCACGCGTCAGGTGCGCAACGAAAAGGATGCAAAGCTGCTGGCGGAGATCGAGCGGATTCGCGAGCGGCTCGATCGTCGGCGCAACCGGGCGCGGGATGACTTCAATCGGGCCCATGACGGCCCTGACGGCGACCATCTTCGACCCCGCAGGAAGATGTGATGAGGCGACGAGGGTGCTGAGTGGGGCGGTATGGCGTAGTGCCGCTGCGGAATGGAAGCAGGCGCGTACCGTGCTGCGGAGGAGACCCATGGCCGGTAAGGCTTAACGGCTGCAGGGCGCGCCAGAGCGAAGGGAGACAAGGGCATTATGGGTGGGAAAGATGAGCGTATTGGTGAAGTCCGGTTTCTGACGGTGCGCGACGTGGCCAACTTGCTGCAGGTCAGCGTCCGACAGGTGTATAGGCTCGTGCAGCGTCGCTTGTTGCCTCAGCCCGTAAAAGTGGGGCGGTGCACGCGATTCGACGCGCGAGCCATCGAGGTGGCGGTGGCGCGATTGCCGAGGAGTTGAGCCGTGCAGATGTTCGTATTCAAGCCCTCCAGGCGGCGTGGCGGTCGCCGGATTGTGTCGAGGCTCTACTCCGGCCGGTATCGCCTCGCCGGGGATGTGACGCCGGTCACGGTTCCGCTCCACGTCACGGACAAGCGAGTGGCGGAGGAGAAGCTCCGGCAACTCGTACGTCAAGCGGAATTGGAACGCGCTGGCGTCGGGCCTTCCAAGGCCATGTCGGACGCGGGCGGGCTGCCCTTGGCAGAACACCTGAAGGCTTACCTCGCTGATCTTGACGCACGTGCCGCCACGCGTGACCATCGTCGAAAGGTCCGGGAACGAGTATCGCGGCTGCTGGACGATTGCGGTTGGCGGTTTGTTCGGGACGTCACTCCCGAATCGTTCACCCGGTGGCGATCGGCGCAGTCCCTTTCTCCCAAGACGCTCAATGAGTACCTCGGGGCAATGCGGGCGATGCTCGGCTGGTTGCATCGACAAGGCCGCATCGCGGGCGACCCGCTTGCCTGCGTCGGTCGCGCGAACGCAAAGGGCCGAGCGACTTTTGAGCGGCGTGCCCTCACGGTGGAGGAATGCCAGAGGCTGCTTGCTCAGGCTGGGTCGAGGCGGCTCCTGTACTTGACGGCCCTGAGAACGGGTCTGCGGAAAGGCGAGCTTCGAGCGTTGACTTGGGCAGATGTCGAACTCAACGGCGATTCGCCGTCGCTGCGCGTTCGTGCTGCGATCTCGAAGAACCGCAAGCAGGCCCGCTTACCACTAACGCCGGAATTGGCGGCGGCCCTGCTCGTGGCTCGTCCCGCCGGGGTGGGTCCTGGCTGCCGCGTTTTTTCGACAACGCCGACGCACCGGACTATCAGGGCGGACTTCGAGGCCGCGGGGATCGAGCGACTCGACGACACCGGCCGCAAGGCGGACTTCCACGCCCTTCGTCACACTTTCGCGACGGAGCTCATGCGGGCGGGCGTGCCCGTGCGGGCCGCCATGGAGCTCATGCGGCATAGCGACATCCGTCTCACGGCGAACGTCTACACGGACGCGGGAAGGCTTCCTGTCGTTGAGTCAGTCCGGAGCCTCCCCAGCCTGCTCACGGATGACTCACCAATAGACTCACTTGGAGACGCACCTGCGGCGCTCCCGTCGGGTCCCTGTCAGGCACAAACGGACAAAGCCGCCTCAACGGGCGGCTCGGCCGAAAATGCTGAAAACAAGGCACTTAGGCGTGCCCGGACCCGGACTGTCGCAAGCGGTCCGGAACACCAGAAAAATGGAGCCGGGGGGTATCGAACCCCCGTCCCGTGACAGTCTCCGCACCGCCTCTACGCGTGTGTCCGCTGCGTTGATCTCAGACCGACGCGCCGCCAGCGGCAACGTCTCGTCGGTCCCAGGCGCGGCGTTGTCTCGCGCCCTCCCCCCGAGCCTCAGGGAAGGCGCCAGCCCGATGGTCGTTCGGCTGGGGCTCTATCGGGCGTGGAGCCCCGCCGAGCCGCCTGAATATCAGGCAGCGAGAGCAAACTGCGTGTTGGCAGTTATGTGTGTGCACGCTTGATAACGCGGGCATGCGTGCGCCGCGACGCGCCACGATGCGAAGCGCTTGTCCGGTCGAAACCAATTCGGCCCCAATTGCCAAAGACGAGCCGACACGACGCCGAGGCGCCGCGCGGCCAAACGATCATCGGATTCTAGGCCTCCCCTCAGGAGCCCCGGGCCAACCGCTGCAGCTGCTTCCGCTGGATCGCGCTCGCGATCGACTGGAGCCCCTTCTGCAGCGCGTTCGTGCCCCGTCCGGGCGAGACGTGCATCCCGTACCGGGTCTGCCCCCCGAGCAGCTCACGCGCGCTCTTGATCACCGCCGAACCCGCGTACGAGTTGCCCTGAAACTGGATCGTGACGGTGACCGACGCGCCGACCTCGTACGAACGGTCGCTCGACACCGCAAACCCCGTGTACGAGACGTCGAGAACGGCGCATCCCCTCCCGCCGTTCAAGGACGCCATCACCTCTCCCCCCGTGGCCGTGCTCACCCGGAACGACTGCCGGTTCTCCGCGGCGCTCGCCTCGCCCGTCAGCAGCACCCCGACAAAGCAGCGCAGCCGCTCGTCAAGCGCGCGCTGCACGCGCCCGGACTGCTCCGAGAAACGCCCATGCACGTCGAAGAACAGCGAGATGTCCTCGCCCGGCCTCGGCGTCTCGTCCGGCTCGAGCAGCTCGATCGTGCACGTCTCTCCCGACTTTTCCGTCACCACGGCAGGCTGCAACGAAGATTCCTCACCGTCGATCGACGGGAGCCGGACGAAGATGGACATGCCTGGTGCGAGCATCGTGTTCGATCTTGATCCAACATCTCGGGGTGGAGTTCGGCAAGGCCGACGTGTCCTCTCTCGCTCGGCTGATCCCGACCTCAACTTGAACGGGGTGTTCGTGAACCTGATGCGACCGATAGTTCTGTGTCCCGCAGCCTCACGCTACGATGCCCCACATGCGAGCAGCCGTCATCATTCCCGCGGCCGGAGCCTCACGGAGGTTCGGCGGTAAGTCCAAGATTGACGAGGACTTGGGCGGACGCCCCGTCCTTCAGCGCACCGTCGAGCTCTTCACCGGACGAGACGACGTCGGCCTCGTCATCGTCCCAGGTCCGTTCGACAGTTATGAGGAATTCGCACTCCGTCACGCAGACCGACTGAGCCTTATCGGTGCGCACTTCTGCAAGGGCGGGCGAACCCACCGGTACGAATCCGTCCGCAACGCGCTCGATCACGCCCGCGACCATCACGCGGACGCATGGAACGCCTGCACGCACGTGGCGGTCCACGACGCCGCGCGCCCCGCCGCGAGCGCCGAGCTCATCTCCCGCGTCTTCGCGGCCGCAGCCAGCTTCCCAGCCGTCGTCCCGGGCATCGACGTGCCCGACACGATCAAACGGGTGGGCGATGAGATCAAGGACAAGAAGGCCGACCCGCTCGCCGCGATCCTCGGCGCCCCGGGCAAGGGCGCCGGTCTGGCCCGTCCCGTCCAGGAAACCGTGCCGCGCGACGGGCTCGTCATGGTCCAGACCCCACAGGTCTTCGAACGCGAGCTCTTCGAGCGCGCCTACGCGCAGAGCGACCTCGACAGCACCGACGACGCCCAGCTCGTCGAGCGACTGGGCGAGCAGGTCGTGGTCGTCGAAGGCGACCCGCGCAACATCAAGATCACAAGGCCCGCCGATATCTCCCTCGCCCGCAGCATCATGGGCCTCAAGGGCCCGTCCGAGCGCGAAGCGCACAAACGCTTCTGAGCCCCACCCCTCGCGCTGTATGCTCCGCGTGCCATCCTCCACCGGGGGGGAGAACGAGGAGACGCGAGCATGAGCGAGCGATTGTCCATCGAATCCCTGCTGCGCGAAGGCCGACGCTTCGAGCCCTCAGCCGCATTCGCCCGCAATGCTCACGTCGGCTCTATGGACGCCTACCGCGCGCTCCACGAGCGCTCCCTGAAGGACCCAGCGGGCTTCTTTGGCGAGATCGCACGCGAACTCCACTGGTTCAAGCCCTGGTCCACGCCCCTCCACCACGACCCCGCAAAGCCCTATGACGCCCGGTGGTTCGTCGGAGGACAAACCAACCTCTGCTTCAACTGCGTCGACCGGCAGGTCGAGGGCGGATTCGGAGACCGCACCGCCATCATCTGGGAGGGCGAGCCCAAGCCCGACGGCAAACCCGAGATCCGACGGCTCACCTACAAAGACCTTCTCCGCGAGACATCGCGCCTCGCCAACGCGCTCAAGGCGCTCGGCGTCAAGAAGGGCGACATCGTCACCATCTACATGCCCATGGTCCCCGAACTCGCCATCGCCATGCTCGCCTGCGCCCGGATCGGCGCCGTCCACTCCGTCATCTTCGGCGGGTTCTCCGCCTCCGCGATCGCCGATCGCGTCCACGACAGCGAGAGCCGCGTCATCCTCACAGCAGACGGCGGATGGCGACGCGGCAAAATCGTTCCCCTCAAGGAAAACGTCGACTCGGCCTGCACCCAGACGCCCTCCGTCGATCATGTCGTCGTTCTCAACCGCTGCGGCAATCAGGTCGCATGGCACCACGAGCCTTCTGCCTCCCACAACAACAAACGCGATCACTGGTGGCACGATCTCATCGCGGCCGCGCCCGACGCCTGCCCCTGCGAGCACATGGACAGCGAAGACCTGCTCTTCGTCCTCTACACCTCCGGAACCACCGGAAAACCCAAGGGCATCATGCACGCCACAGGCGGCTACATGACATGGGCCTACCTCACCTCCAAGTGGGTCTTCGACCTGCACGCAGGAGAGGACGAGGTCTTCTGGTGCACGGCAGACTGCGGCTGGGTCACAGGCCACTCCTACGTCGTCTACGGCGTCCTCCCCAACCGCGTCGCCAGCCTCATGTACGAGGGCGCGCCCGACTGGCCCGAGCGAGACCGATTCTGGGACATCGTCGAACGCCACAAGGTGACACAGTTCTACACCGCCCCGACCGCCATCCGCGCCTTCATGAAGTGGGGCGATGAACACCCACGCAAGCACAAGATGAGCACGCTCCGCGTCCTCGGCACCGTCGGAGAACCCATCAACCCCGAGGCTTGGGTCTGGTACCACTCCCTCATCGGCGACGGAAAGTGCCCCATCGTCGATACCTGGTGGCAGACCGAGACCGGCGGCCACATGATCTCGCCCCTCCCCGGCGCGACGCCGACCAAGCCCGGCTCCTGCACGCTGCCGCTCCCCGGCGTCGATGCGGCCATCGTCGACGACAAGGGCGTCGAATCCAAACCCAACGAGGGCGGCCTCCTCGCGGTCCGCCGACCCTGGCCCGGCATGCTCCGGGGCATCCTCAACGACCGACAGCGGTACCTCGACACATACTGGTCGCGCGTCAAGAACGACAAGGGAGAGCCGTACTACTTCGCGGGCGACGGCGCCAGACGCGATGACGACGGCTACTTCTGGGTCATGGGCCGCGTCGACGACGTCATCAATGTCGCCGGGCACCGTCTCGGCACCATGGAGGTCGAGAGCGCCCTCGTGAGCCATCCCGCCGTGGCCGAGGCCGCTGTCGTGGGCATCGCCCACGAGATCAAGGGCACGGGCATCGCAGCCTTCGTCACGCTGAAGGAAGCCAGCCAATCCCAAGCAGGCGAGACGCTCCGAGAAACACTCCGAGCTCACGTGTCGAAAGAGATCGGCGCCATCGCGCGCCCAGACGTTGTCCGCTTCACGGCCGCGCTCCCCAAGACACGCAGCGGCAAGATCATGCGCCGCCTCTTGCGAGCTATCGCCGAAGGCAAGGAGCAGGTCGGCGACACCACCACGCTCGAGGACTACAACGTGCTCGCAAAGCTCCGAGAGAGCGAGGAGTCCTGAACCGTGGACATGACGCCGGAGCGCTGGACCGCCACCACCCAGTACATCAACGCGCTATTCGGGCAGGAGGACGAGCCCCTGCGCGGGCTCATGGCCCGAGCCGTGCAGGACGGCCTCCCGGACATCGCCGTAGACGCCGGCACGGGCCGAGTGCTCTCGCTCCTCTGCGCGATGACCAACAGTGGCCGGGGCGCCAAAGTCGCCATCGAGGTCGGCACGCTCGCCGGCTACTCCGCGATCTGGATCGCCCGCGCGCTCGCGCCGGGCGGACGGCTCTACACCATCGAGGCCGAACCCAAGCACGCGGCCTTCGCCCGACGCATGTTCGTCGAAGCAGGCGTCTCTGACCGCGTCGAGGTCATCGAAGGCAAAGGCCTCGACGTCCTCCCCGCGCTCATCAACACGCTCGCGCAGACCCCGACCGTGGACTTCGTCTTCCTCGACGCCGTGAAGACCGAATACCCGGCCTACTTTGATCAGATCGCCACAAGCATCCGTCCGAGCGGCCTCCTCGTGGCCGACAACACGCTCGGCTCCGGCCGCTGGTGGATCGACGCCCTCGACCCCGGGCTCACCGGCGCCGCCCGCGCTGAGGCCGAAGCCTCTCGCCGCGCCGCGGACGAACTCTGCCGCACACTGGCAGGTGATCCGCGCTTCGAATCCGCGATGATCCCCATCCGAGAAGGCCTACTCGTCGGTCGTCGACGCGCCTGACCGGTCCTTCTTCTTGGCCGCGGTCCCCTGCTCGACGCTCTCCTGCTGCCGCGCGAGCGACGTATACGCCGCGAACCCGAACGGCTCCGCCCCCTCCGCGTCCGTGTTCAGCCGACGCGCCTCCTCCTCCAACTCCTTCATCAATTCGTCCGTCAGCGAATGCACCGCCCGGATCTCGTGCAGCGGCAGCGTGAACACCTCCCCCGTTGGCGTCCGGATGTTGAACACCGTGGCCTGCACCGCCATGCACAACTGCATCGCCTGTGGCGACGCGATCGAGCACGGGAACATCGGCTCCACCGCCCCCAGCGGAATCCGCTCCCCCGCGTGCGTCAGCAGCCCGATCCGCCCGTCCGCCACCTCCGGCCGCTCCGACGCCAGCAGCGGGAACGTCAGCAGGATCTCCCGCACCACGTTCTGCCAGAACAACGTGCGCGACTCCGCCAGCCGGTGCAGCGGCTCGATGCCGGGCACGCGAGACGCAGGGTGCAGCAGGGGCGTCGGGGAGGACGGCGCCGCGCCGGGCGCCGTCGACGGTGCGGGAGCAGGGTCGGGGCTGTTCACGCACGCAGTCTATCGGGACAAAAAGAAAACCGGCCGACCCGTGAGGGCCGGCCGGCGGAAGATATCGCAGGAGCTCTCAGGCCAACTCAGAACAGGAGCTGGAACTGAGCGCGGACAACGAACTGGTTGTCCTCGTTGCCCGAGTTCTGGAACCCGATGCCGCCGCCCGGGTTGCCGAACACGCCGCCAGGCTGACCGCCGGAGAAGCCCGACGTGAACGCCGTGTCGTTCGGGTTGTCGAGGTTCCACTGGACGTCCAGCGTGAACTTCGCGGCATGGCCGTGCATGTAGTAGTTGAAACCACCGGTGACCGTGTTGAACATGTCGTTGCCCGAGCGAGCAACGGCAGTGCCGTTCGTGCGGTCGCCGTCCGGAATGATCGCGTCCCAGCGGCCGAAGATCTCGAAATCATCGGCGAGGTACACGCCGCCCTGCGCGACGAACGCGAAGTCGTCGAACGAGGGAGCCGCGGCCGGCGCCGTCTCGATGTGCGAGCCGATGAACGCGCCGAACAGGTTCCAGCCGTCGCCCTTCATCATGAGGTCGATCGTGTACAGCAGCGACTCGGTGTTGCCGGCGATCGTGCCCTTGACGTCGGGGGAGTCTTCGAAGTGCACCGCCGCGCCGATCGCGCCGAAGTACGGCGAGCCGCGCTGCGAGGTGAACTCGTCGTACTGCTTCCAGTCGCCCGCCCACATGAACTCGACGCGGCCCGTGAGGGCGTAGTCGGCCGGGTCGGCGCCGAACGACGTGTTACGCGAGCCGAGGCCATCGGAGAACGCGAACATGGCGCGGAACGCCTCGTCCGTGTACGCCATCTGGATGGCCTGCGAGAAGTCCTGGTTGAACACCTCGTTCGTCAGCGAGCGGTCAACCGCGAGCTGGCGAGCCGAGGAGATGCTCTCTTCCTTCAGGAAGGGCAGCTTGAACTGACCCCACTGGGCAGAGAACCCGTTGTCCCACTTGTAGCCGACGTACGCGTCCTCAAGACCGAACGCGCCGCCCGTGCGGGGGCCGCCGGTGCGATCGAACGCGCCCCTGACCTTGTAGAACAGGTTCGGCTCGAACACGTGGCCCGAGAACTCGAGCTTCGTGCGACGGGTCTCGAACCCGGGGTCGAAGTCGTCCACGAACGGACCGGCCGGGCCGACGCCCTGGTTCGGGTCGTCACGGAAGTTCACGTAGTAACGGAACTGGATCTGCCCGGACACGTTCAGGCGGAAATTCCCGTCCTGAGACGCCAGGAAGAAATGCTTGCCATCGTGGCCAGCCGTGCCGCCGCTCTGCAGCAGAGACGAACGAGTGTTCGAGTCCGCAAGCATCTCGGCGACGATCGCGCGGACCTCGTCCGCGTTCTGGGAAGTCCACGCGGCGCTCTGCTCGGCGACCGCAACGCCGCCAAGGCTGAGCGCAGCGCCAGCGAGCATGACCATGCTCTTCGTCTGACTCATCTGCGACATCTCCTAAGTTGGGCGTCTAATCGCACCACCGACGCCCGTAAGTGGGTCCTTACCGTCCTTGTTTTCCGCAGAATGGGCCGACGCGGCCACACTCTCGGACGGCGTTGTGTTCTCCGACGTTCACTGGAATGACCACCCGCAAAGGGCTCCTTCCCAGCCGGGCCTCCGGCCCTGATTGCAAGTGCGGACTATACACAGCAGGATAGCGAACGCAAACTCGCACATACCCTTGTCGGCATCTCTACACACGATCGTCGAGAGATTCCGCCGATAATCTCGCTTTCGAACCTTGACGTATTCCTAACATTTCGAACGCGACTCCACGCCCAACCCCGGGGAAAATACGCCCCCACGTCCCCGCCCAAATGCCGTAAGTCACTTAGGAGAAACGGCTTGCAGCGACGCCCACGTGTCCTCGTCGTTGATGATGAGCCCGATCTGGTCGACCTCGTCTCCATGAACTTGGAAGGCGCCGGGTACGACGTCCTTCGAGCCGGAGACGGCCTCGAAGGCCTTCACGCCGCCCGTGCCGAGCAGCCCGACCTCGTCATCCTCGACGTCATGATGCCCGAAATGTCGGGGGTCGAAGTCGCGCGCCGGCTCAGGGCCGACCCGCGCACCTCCTCCACCCCGGTCCTCATGCTCACCGCCCGAGCCTCCGAGGGCGATCAGGTCTCAGGCCTCGCCTCCGGCGCCGACGACTACATCACCAAGCCCTTCTCCATGCGTGTCCTCCTCGCGCGCGTCGAAGCCGCGCTCCGAAGAGCGCCAAAAAGGCAAGCCCAATCCGTCCTCAGACTCGCAAGCGTTGAGGTCAACCTCGAAACACACGAGGCGTTCACCAACGGCGAACGCGCCCCCCTCACCCCCACAGAGTTCCGTCTCCTGGCCGCCCTCATCGACGCCGGTGGACGCGTCCTCAACCGCGACGCGCTCATCGAAAAAGGCATGGGCCCAGGCGTTGCCGTCACCGATCGCGCCATCGACGTCCACGTCGCCGCGCTCCGCAAGAAGCTCGGCCCCAACTCCTGGCTCATCCGCACCGTCCGAGGCGTCGGCTATCGTGCCACCGCCGAACGGGAGGACGGCACGGAGGGCTCGTGAACCACGCCACGCGGCGCGTCATCACGCTCATCGCCATCGCCGCCGCCACGGCGGCACTCCTCGGCCTCCTCACCGGTCGCTGGATCACCGGCGCGCTCATCTCCTTCATCTCGTTCACGCTCGCCGCCCTGATCTCCACCGCCCTGTTCGCACGGACCCCCGACGCCCCGGGCGACCGCGGCTCCACAGCCTCATCCGATCACGCCTCGTCGACGCACGTCCCCGACACCCTCCTCGATTCGCTCGGCGATCCCGCACTCATCATCAATCCTCAGGGCGTCATCCTCCGCGCAAACCTCATGGCCGAGCGATTCATCGGCGCCGGCCCACTCCAATCCCGGCGCGTGAGCGAAGTCTTCACCCGCGCGGACCTCGCAGCAGCGTACGACAGCCCGCCGCGCCGATGGACCGCGCGGATGCGCATGGGCGGCGTCGAGCGCTGGGTCGAGGCCACCATCGGCAGAGCCGGCCGCGACACCCTCCTCACCCTCCGCGACGCCACCGAAGCCGCCGAGGCCTCGCGCATCCGCACCGACTTCGTCGCCAACGCCTCCCACGAACTCCGCACCCCCATCGCCGCGATCCGCGCAGGACTCGAAACGCTCGAAGCGGGCTCCATCCGCGACGAGCAGGTCGCCGCACGTCTCCTGAAGATGCTCACCGGACAGGTCGAGCGCCTCGAATCGCTCGTCCGCGATCTCCTCGACCTCGCGCGCGTCGAGAGCGCCGACCTCCCCGTCCGCGTCGAGCCCCTCCGCACGGCAGAACTCGAAGAGTCCCTCCGCTCCGAGTTCGCGCCCGTCTGCGCCGAGCGACGACTCAACCTCCGCTTCGACTGGGGGCCGGGCGTCGACGGCGCAGCCACCGACCCGCGCCTCCACGCGCTCGCGCTCCGGAACCTGGTCGAGAACGCCACGAAGTACGCGTACGACAACACCGACGTCGACGTCGTCGCGCGCGTCAACGACTCACGCCTCCGCATCGAAGTCCGGGACCGCGGCGTCGGCATCCCCCTCGCGCACCAACAGCGAGTCTTCGAACGCTTCTATCAGGTCGACCCCGCGCGAAGCGGCGGAGCCAAGCGCGGCACCGGCCTAGGCCTCGCCATCGTTCGTCACGCCATCCGCGCGCTCGGAGGCTCCGTCGGTCTCTCCTCCGTCTGGAAAGAGGGCGCCACCGTCTGGATTGAATCCCCCATTCCCCCAACTCCCCCACAGGGAGAACGCTCCCCCTGATCGCGCATCCAATCCATCAAAGCGTCTAGAATCGAACACGTCTCGACGCTTGAAAAGGAGGCCGACGATGCGAATCACCGGTGGAATCAGGTTCTGGGCAGGCGCCGCCGCGTGCGCCACCCTCGCATCCACACCCTCGCTCGCGCAGAACGCCCTCGGCTCAGGCAACTCCCTCGACCGCAACCTCCAGCGAGGCGGCAGCGGCGTCAACGCCCCCGTCCGAGACTACGCGCAGGAAATCAAACTCCGACAGGCCATCGTCACCGGCGATGTCGCAGGAGGCAGAGGCTTCCGCGGCTCCGTCGGGTACACGGCCTCCAACGACTTCCGAGGCTCCCTCGGCTCAAACTCCATCTACTACTTCGTCGCCGACGCCTTCCGCGGCGGCGGCTCCATCGGCAACGCCAACCGCGGCTCACCCTTCCGCGGCGTCAACGCGCTCCAGCAGCAGCTCGGCCTCACCGTCGGCGGCGGCGTCAGCATGCTCGGCCGCTCAGGCGCAGGCGCCTCCGCTGGAGACATCTCCGCCTTCGGCAGCGACCCGCGAGCCTTCACCATCGACCCCTTCCGCCAGAGCGAGTCGGGCCTCCTCTCACGCTCCGGCTCGCTCCGCTCCACCAGCGGCTTCGTCACCGGCGAAGCGTCCGAGGCCCAGCGCTTCGACTTCATCAAACGCTCCGGCGAGCGCGCCAGCGCAGGCGCATCCGCGCTCCGAGGCGTCTTCGAAGAGCCCATGCTCCGAGACCGTTTCGCGGAAGCCGCGCGCGAGAGCAAAGCCTCCTCCGATCGCCCCTCCTCACGCCTCGAATCCGATCCGCTCGCCGAGCGCCTCTCCGATCCGGCCGACCCCTCGCCCTTCGACACCCGCATCGAGTCCAAGCCCTACGGCGAACTCCTCCGCTCCCTCCGCGATCCCGCCGAGGAAGCCTCGAAGAAAGCCGACACGGAAAAGAAGAACGCGCCCGGATCACGCGAGCCCGGAACCGACGCGGGTTTCCAGCAGGACGCGCCCACAACCCCCGCGGGCGCCGACGGCAAGAACGCCGACACCCTCCCCACCGATCCCCTCAGCGCCAAACTCGACGCGCTCCGCGCCAAACTCATGCCCACTTCCACCGAGGCATGGGCCACGAAGAAGCCCATGACCGAGGAGGAGGAAGCCAAGGCCAAGCGGGACCGCACCGCCGAAGCGCTCGGCGCCGGCAACATCCGTGAATTCACCAAGGACGTCTTCGGCGAGCGACGCCCGCTCGTCCCAACCTTCCTCGACCCCGCAGCAGACACCACCGGCTACGGCCGAAACATCTCGGAAGGTGAGCAGGCCCTCAACGAAGCCAAATGGTTCGACGCCGAGGAAGCCTTCACCCGCGCCCTCCGATACAAGCCCGGCGATCCCATCGCCTCCATCGCACGCGCTCACGCGCAGATGGGCGGCGGCATGTTCCTCTCAGCAGCGGTCAACCTCCGCGACACCCTCCGAGGTCACCCCGAACTCGCCGCGGCCAAGTTCGAAGCCAACCTCCTGCCCCGCGCCGATCGACTCGCAGGCATCATGGACACACTGCGAGAGAACGCGCTACGCGATGATTCCTTCGGGCGAGATTGCGCCCTTCTCCTCGCATACCTCGGCTGGCAGACCGGTTCGCCCGAAGACGTCCACGCAGGGTTCGAATCCGTGAAGCGCGTCGAAAAATACCTCGAACTCGACCGAGACCCCCTCCACGACATGCTCGAAGCCGTATGGGCGGAATGACCGCGCCGCCACAACCACAGGAGCGCCGCGCAGGCCGTCACGGATGACCGTCTCGGGACTCTCGATCACCGACTTCCTCACCGACGGCTCGCTCGCCGCGCTGTGCGACGCCGTGAGCGGCGTCACCGGCACGCCCATCCGCCTCCGCGATCCCCAGGGCCGCGTCATCGTCAGCCGATCCGCGGACGCCACGCCCTGGGCGCTCGAAGGCGACGGCGGCGTCGCAGTGCTCGATGACGGCGACGCCTTCTCAGCCCCCCTCGCACTTTCCAGCGGCCTCATCGGCACGCTCGCCATCCCCGCGTCGACCGGACCCGCCGTGCCCGAAGCCGCTCGCTCCGGCGTCGAACGCTTCCTCACCCTCCTCGCCTCGATCGTCAGCGAGATCTGTGAGCGCGAACTGCAGCTGCGCCACCGTGTCGAGGAGCTCGAAGTCCTCCGCCGACTCTCCGGACTCCTCGTCGGCGCCTCCGACACCAACGCGCTGCTCGACGTCGCGATCCGCTCGGCCGTCGAGATGCTCGACGCCGATGCAGGCGCCGTGCGAGTCCTCGACGACGCAGGCCAGAAACTCCACCTCCGCGCCTGGTCCGGCCTCAGCCGCGACTACGTGGCCGAAGCCAAGGTCGTCGACGCCGGCGATGTCCCCGACACCGCGGCGCTCGAAGGTCAGGTCGTCGTCGTCGAAGACCTCTTCCGCGACCGATCCTCCCCACACGCAGAACTCCGCGTCCGCGAAGGCCTCGCCAGCATGATCAGCGCGGGCATGGTCTTCCGCGGCAAAGCGCTCGGCGTCATGCGCCTCTTCTCACGCAATCCACGCAAGTACACCTCCAGCGAACGCGCCCTCTTCAAGGCCATCGCCGAGCAGAGCGCCGCCGCCCTCGCCAGCACCCGCCTCCTCGAAACCGAGCGCGAACACCTGATCGTCCAACGCCAGGTCCGCATCGCCGCCGACGTCCAGCGACGAATGCTCCCGCCCGTCGCGCCGCGCTTCGAGCGCGTGCAGATCGCAGCCAGAGCCATCCCCTCCTACGACCTCTCGGGAGATTTCTACGACTTCATCGAGCTCCCCGGCAACCTCGGCATCGTCGTCGGCGACGTCGCAGGCAAGGGGGTCGCCGCTGCGCTCCTCATGGCCGCCGTCCGCGCCTTCCTCCGCGCCTACGCGCAGGACGTCTACCACCTCGACGAGGCCGTCGCGCGCGTCAACCGCGCCCTCGTCCGCGACACCCTCGACAACGAGTTCGCCACGCTCTTCTATGGCGTCATCGACCCCGCCACGCTCCGCATGACCTACTGCAACGCCGGCCACGAAGCCCCCCTCCTCGTGCGCCCGGGCCCCTCAGGCACGCACGAGATCATCGAGCTCGACGTCGGCGGCATGGTCGTCGGCGTCGACGCAACGCAGAAGTACGACCGCGGCATCATCGACCTCCGCCCGGGCGACACCCTCCTGGCCTACACCGACGGCCTCTCCGACAGCATGAACTTCGACGGCCACAAGTTCGGCAAGCCGCGCGTCCGCGCCGCCCTCGAGGAAGTCCTCCGCCTCGACCCGAACGCCCCCGCCGAACGCGTCGCCGATCACGTGCTCTGGGAGAACCGCCGCTTCGTCGGCCTCAACCGACGCACCGACGACACCACCATCGTCGTCCTCCGCGTTACGCGCTAGCCGTCGTCCCCGCCTCGCGCGGCCCCCACGCCGACACCGCGCTCACCAACTCCTTCGGCACAAGCAAAATCAAAGAATCGCCGGGGGTGGGGGTCAGTTCCTCGTTCCCGGTCAGGACGCGGACGCGCTTTTTTGAGGTGATCAGGAACATCGGCACCACGCGCGGCCCTTCCTCCGGGCGCAACGCGCTGAGCTTGGAGGCGTCCGTGAACGGGACGGTGCGGATCTCCCCGCCGCTCCCCAGCATCCGATCGATCTCCCGGTACGAGGACTCCGCGGAGAACAAGCGGCGCCCGTGGGGATGTCCGGCGTGGCCCTTGGCCTCAGCGGGGTCGACCTGCCCCGCGAGCTGATACACATTTTCGCGTCCGAGGACCCGCATGAAACGCTGGCAGGCCATGACGTTCACCAGATCGTTGGCGGTGAGGGCGACGAGGCGGCCCATTCCACCCAGATCTATCTCTTCGAGGAGGGATTCGTCGAGGATGTTGGCGGTGTGGATGGGGAGCTGGGAGGCGCGGGCGGCGCGGGAGTTGGCCCGGTTGTTGTCGACGAGGAGGGTGCGGATGCCGGCGTCTCGGAGGGCGGAGGCGATGGTGCGGGCCCACCAGTGGGCGCCGACGATGATGACCCCCTGCGGGTTGGGCTCGGCGAGGCCGAGGCGTTTGGCGATGGGGCGGGAGGAGAGGCCGTAGAGAGCCACAGTTCCGATGATGACGGCGAAGGTGAAGGGGGTCAGCAGATTTGCGTGTTCGAAGCCCTGCTCTTGGAGTCGGATGCCGAAGACGGCGGCGATGGAGGCGGCCACGATTCCGCGCGGGGCCATGGCCATGAGGAAGATGCGTTCCTTGCGTCCGAGGGCGGAGCCGATGGTGGAGAGGAGGACGCAGGCGGGGCGGACGATGACGACGAGGATGACGAGGAAGGCGAGGACGCCGGGCGAGAGGAGTGCGCGCGCGTCGTCCCAGCTGAGTCGCGCGGCGAGCAGTATGAAGAGGGCCGCGATGAGGAGAACGCGGAGGTTCTCCTTGAAATCCACGATCTGGCGGATCTCGGCGCGCTTCTGGTTGGCCAGGGTGAGGCCCATGACGGTGGCGGCGAAGAGCCCGGACTCGTGCTGCAGCGCGTTCGAGAGGGCGAACGCGGCGGTGACGATCATGAGGGAGAGGGGGTTCTCGAGCTGCTCGGGGACGAGGAAGCGGGAGAGGGCGAGGGCGAGGAGGCGGCCGGCGACGAACCCCACAACCGTGCCGATGACGATCGTTTTGACGGCAACGATGAGGATGCTCATGGCGCCGCCGGCGCCGGTGACGCCCGCGGTGACACCCTCATAGACGAGGACGGCGAGCATGGCGCCGATGGGGTCGATGACGATGCCTTCCCACTTCAAGACGGGTCCGACGGCGCCTGTGGGTCTGATGAACTGGAGGAGGGGGATGATGACGGTGGGGCCGGTGACGACGAGGACGGCGCCGAAGAGGAGGGAGAGCTCCCAGCCGAAGGGGAGGGTGAGTTTGGCTGCGAGCGCTGCGAGGAGCCAGGTGACGGCGGCGCCGATGGTGACGAGGTTTCGTACGGCGGCAGCGCCTCTGGTGAGTTCGGAGAAGCGGAGGGTGAGGCCGCCCTCGTAGAGGATGAGGGCGACGGAGAGGGAGACGATGGGGATGAGGAGGTCGCCCAGGAGTTTGTCGGGGTCGACGAGGCCGACGCGTCCTGCCAGGAAGCCTGCGATGAGGAGGGTGAGGATGGAGGGGACGCGGACCTTCCAGGAGAGCCATTGCGCGCCGACGCCGAATACAAGCACTGCGGCGAACGCGATGAGGGTGGATTCGGTGGACATTCGTGGCCCTGTGCTCCGGGCGGCTCGCGGCGGCGTTGGATTGCGTCGCGGCGGGCAGCGGGCCCATCATCCGAGGTTTTCGTGGATCAGCAACCGGCGAGCGCGGCGGCGGCGGCGGAGCCTGCGACGAAGCCGGAGGCCCATGCCCACTGGAAGTTGAATCCGCCGATGCGTCCGTCGACGTCGCAGATCTCGCCGACGAGGTGGAGGCCGGGTTGCGCGCGGGATTCCATGGACTCGAGGCGCAGGGCGGAGAGGGGGACGCCGCCCGCGGTGACCTCCGCGAAGAGGTATCCCCGGTTGCCGGTGATGGGGAGTCGGAGGGCGGTGCAGGCGGTGACGATGGCGCGTCGTGCGTCCTTGGTGAGTGCGGCGCAGGGGGTGTTGGCGTCGTTGCCTGCGAGGGCGCGGGCGAGCCGTTCGGGCATGTGCTCGCGCAGGATCGTGGTCGGGGTGGCCTTCCCCGCGGAGCGGAGCTGTTCGTCGAGCCACTCAGAACTGTGGAATGGCAAGAAATGTATTTCGAGGCCTACTTCGGGGTCTTGCGCGCGCGCATCGAGGTAGTACCGAGAGGCATCCAGGACACCTGGACCCGACAATCCGAAATGGGTGAGGAGGGTGGAGTTGGTGAAGGAGACGATCTTCTTGTTTGTTCCGGTGCGCACGGTGATGGCCGCGGGGATGGTGATGCCGCTGAGCGCACAGAGGAAGTGATCCCTGGGGAGGGTGAGGGGGACGAGGGCGGGGAAGAGTCGGGGTGTGACTTCGACGTGGAGCGCGCGCGCGATGTTGAGGCCTTGCCCGTCGGAGCCGGACTTGGGGAGCGAGAGCCCGCCGGTGGCGAGGATGACCCGGCGCGCGCGGAACGCGCTCGGGCCTTCGGCTTCGTCGTCGCGTGTCACGAGGAAGCCGTCGGGGTCGGGCTGCACGTCGGCGACGCGCCAGGGGTGGATGACTTTGACGTCGGCGTCGCGCGCGGCGCGGAGGAGGGCGTTGAGGACGTCGCGCGCGGAGTCGGTGACGGGGAAGAGTTTGCCGGTGTCTTCCTTCTTCAGCTCGACGCCGAGCTCGCGGAAGAAGCGGATGGTGTCGGGGACGTCGAAGCGTTTGAGGACTTTGCGGATGGCGGGGCGTGTGGAGCCTGCGTATGCGGAGTCGTCGACCTGGTGGTGGGTGACGTTGCAGCGTCCGCCGCCTGCGACGAGGATTTTGGCGCCGAGGGTGCGGGCGCCGTCGAGCGCGACGATGGTGAGTCTGGCGTTGAGCCGTTGCGCTTCTCGCCCTGCGGAGATGGCGGCCATGAGTCCCGCGGCGCCGGCGCCGATGACGGCGAGATCAACGTGTTGTGGGGGAGTGGGGGAGGTCACGGGGTGGGTCGATGGTACGGGGCGTGACCTAGGATCGGGCTTATGTCATCCGCGCCGTCGAGTAGTGGGAGGAGATTCCGGGAGTACCGCGCGTTGCGTCGGGAGCGGAAGCAGGAGCCGCTGGAGGCTCCGGGATCGCCGTCGAAGAAGAAGCGCTCGCGGACGTTCTTCGCGCTGCTCCGCGCGTTCTGGAAAATCGTGGGGGAGCATCGCGGGATCATGGTGGCGTCGCTGGGGACGCTGACGGTGGCGACGTTGCTGGGGCTGGCGATGCCGGCGTCGACGAAGGTGTTCATCGATTACGTGCTGACGGACAAGCCTGGGCCGAGCGGGATTCCGGAGTGGGTTCCGGTGACTCGTGAGGCGCGGTCGTTGCTGTGGGTGGTGGCGGGGGCGTTGGTCGTGCTGGCCGCGTTGTCGGTGGTGGTGGGGATGTGGGGTCGGTGGCAGACGACGCGTTTGCGGAAGCGGATCGAGGTGTCGCTTCGGAGGAAGGTGTTCGATCATGCGGTGCGGCTGCCGCTGCACCGGGTGTACGCGCTCAAGAGCGGGGGGATCGCGAGCATTCTGCGGGAGGACACTGGGGGCGCGGCGGAGCTGGTGTTCACGATGCTCTACAACCCGTGGCGCGCGGTGGTGCAGCTGCTGGGGACGCTGATCATCCTTGCGTGGACGGACTGGAGGCTGCTGCTGGGCGCGCTGCTGCTGATGCCGCTGGTGTGGTTCACGCATCGGACGTGGATCGGGCGGATCCGTCCGGTGTACCGGGACATCCGGCAGACGCGTCAGGTGATCGACGGTCGCTCGACGGAGGCGTTCGGGGGGATGCGCGTGGTGCGCGGGTTCGGGCGCGAGCAGGGTGAGGCGGGCGCGTTCGTGAAGAGCAACCACTTCATGATCCGGCAGGAGGTGCTTGCCTGGTGGTGGAGCCGGTTCATCGACATGTCGTGGGCGCTGCTGATCCCGGTCGCCAGCGCGGGGCTGCTGGTGTACGGCGGTGGGCGTGTGCTGGACGGGACGCTGACGATCGGCGACATCATGATGTTCAGCGCGTATCTGCTGATGCTGCTGTCGCCGTTAGAGACGATCGCGGTGAGCGCGACGACGATGCAGACGAATCTGGCGGGGCTGGACAAGGTGCTGGATCTGCTGGAGGAGCCGAGGGAGTTTGCGCGGACGAGCGAGCGGGAGACGATCGCGCTGGACCCGGCGCGTGTGGAGGGTCGGATCACGCTGGAGGGGGTGTCGTTTGCGTATCCGAAGAACGCGGCGGGCGAGCCGGGGGAGCGCGTGCTGCATGACATTGATCTGGATGTTGCGGCGGGAGAGGTGATTGCGCTCGTTGGGCCGAGCGGGGCGGGGAAGACGACGCTGTGCAACCTGATCGCGCGGTTCTACGACCCGACGGAGGGCGTGCTGCGGTTTGACGGCGTGGATTTGCGGAAGATCGAGACGCGTTCGTACCGCGCGCTGCTGGGAGTGGTGGAGCAGGACGTGTTTCTGTTTGACGGGACGGTGTCGGAGAACATCCGGTATGCGCGGCCGGGGGCTGGTGAGGGGGAGATGCGCGAGGCCGCGCTGGCGGCGAACGCGGCGGAGTTCATCGAGGGGTTGCCCAAGGGGTACGAGACGCTGGTGGGGGAGCGTGGCGTGCGTTTGTCGGGGGGGCAGAAGCAGCGGATCGCGATTGCGCGGGCGCTCCTGGCGGACCCGCGGCTTTTGATTCTGGATGAGGCGACGAGCAATCTGGACGCGGAGAGCGAGGCGCTCATTCAGGAGAGCCTTGCGACGCTGATGCGGGGGCGGACGTGCTTCGTGATCGCGCACCGGTTGTCGACGGTGCGGCACGCGGACCGGATCGTGGTGCTGGAGGCCGGGGGAATCGTGGAGGTGGGCTCGCACGAGGAGTTGCTGCGCGCGGGGGGCAGGTATGCGAGTTTGCTGAACCGGCAGCTGAGCACGGCGGGGGGGCCGGGTGGGGCGGGCGGGAGTGAGGATCCTGCGGTGTCGGCGGCGGTGGCGAGGGGGTTGTTGGGGGGGAGCTGAGCTGCAGGTGAGGATGGCACTCGCGGGATAATCGAGAGAGCTACCTCGACCCGCCTTCATGAGTGTTCAGGAAGGCATCGACGAACTCAGCAGTCACCATTTTTTCAGCGATACTTCGGAGGATTACGTACGGAGGCATCAGCGGATCGTGAAATCGATATCGGTACGCTCGCGGATTCCCTGTCCGCTCCAGAACGTTTGCCCTCTTATCGGTGCAGAATTCTGAGAGATGCCCATTAAATGTTGCGATTTGAACCTCGCGTTCGAGAACAGATGAAAGGGGTTCAACGACATCGACTGCTTGAAAGTATCCGAGCGCATTATCTGGGAGGATGCACGCGGTCAGAGCGCATGCGAGCAAGACCTGCGAGAAAAGAGCGGCTTGGTGTGCGGAGTGTGTGGCGGTTGCATACGTTGTAGCGGTCGTTTGATCGACACCCTTGACGGCGTCGGCCAAGCCCTGATTCACATCATTGAGCGAAACAGAAAAGCTTCGCCTCTCACAAGCGCGCCGCACCGCAAACTGACCGACGAGGTGTGTGAAGTGCGGAAGGCCCTGAGACATACGCGCTATTCGCGATGAGGCATCCGAATCAAAGGTCATTTCGAGCGATTCCGCGGCTTTAAGCAAGATCTCGCCTAGTTCCGCAGTAGTCATGCGCGGCATGTGTATCTGCACGAGCGCTCTCGGGATCGACGAGTGATCCCTCACGAGTCCGTCGACGGTTTCGGCCACGCCGACGAGAATCACTGTCGACGGAACAGCTCCGTCGGAGAGAGCTTTGATCAAATCGGTGAAGGCTGCGGCCGCTCTTCTTGGGAGACGATCGAACTCGTCAATCACCATAACTGAGCTAGGCAGTCTCGCGAGGATGCGGCGCACGTCGTCGATGCCGAGCTCTTCACCTATTCCATAGACTTCACGAAGACTCCGTACTTCCTGTGTCGTAGGAGCATTGAACCCAACCAGCGGCTTGTTCTCCACAAAGGTGATTTCATCGAAGACCTTTCGCCACACGCTTGCAAAGGTGTCTTCCTTGTTCGCGTTCACACGAACCACCAAGTGCTTGAGCCTTGGATTCATGACTTCCAGAAGGGGGCCCACAATGTTCGCGAGGGAACTTTTGCCCACACCCCTTTCACCGAATAGCACGACATGCAGGCCGACTTGCGAGACCGCATCCACGAGGGAGTTCATTTGCCTCCAACGACCGGCAAACAGTGCTCGCCTATTCACGGGTGTACGAGGCGAAAAGACGGCGGCGGCCTGCACTGACTTGGCCAATGCCTGGTCGTCGGTCATTTTGATCGGTGTGGTGTCCATGCCGTCAGGATACAGTCTAAGGGGCGAGTGTAGGAGCTACTTGCCCAAGTAGCCTTGATACTTAGAGAAGACGTGGGCCGATAAAAACTCGTGGCGATGGCTTGACATTAATATGCATTCAAGTCATGATTATGCGATGTTCGATAAACCTCGCAGACAGGCTCGGATTCTGGACACGCTGCGGCGTACGCGCGTGCCGAATCAGGAGTTTCTGCGGGCGTCCCTGGAGCGGGACGGGTTTGCGGTGACGCAGGGGACGCTTTCGCGGGACCTGCGTGAGCTTGGCGTGATCAAGACCCCGGAGGGGTATGCGATTCCGGGGGAGGTCGGGTACGACAGCGGAGAGGCGGCGCAGCGGGCCTTGGAGCGGGCGTTGCAGGAGTTTCTGGTGACGGCAGAGGCGGCTGGACAGCTCGTGGTGGTGCGGACTGGCGTTGGGCACGCGCAGTCGCTGGCTGTCGCCATGGATGGGGCTGGGTTGGAGGAGGCGCTGGGGACGATCGCCGGGGACGACACGATCTTCATCGCGATGCGCACGGCTGACGATGCGCGACGGTTGGCGGACACGCTGCTGGACGGGGCGCGAGGCGCGTGAGCCAAGCACAAACGAGTTTGGCGGCGGTCCGCGCGATCGTCGTTGGCGCGAGCGGCTACAGCGGGGCTGAGGCCGCGGGGTTGCTGCTGCGTCACCCCGGGGTGGAGGTGGTCGGGCTGTTCGGCTCGCTGCGTCGCGCGGGGAGCGCGGACGAGGCGCCTGCGCGGTTTGACGAGTTGCATCCGCGGTTCGGGGGCGCGACGGAGCTGCGGGTGGGGCCGTATGACGTGGGGAGCGCGTTGGCGCTGCGGCCGCAGGTGGCGTTTCTGGCGACGCCGCACGAGGTTTCGGAGCAGATCGCGGGTGAGTTGTTGCGCGCGGGGGTTGTGGTGATTGATATTTCGGCGGCGTTCCGGTTCCGGGACGCGGGGCAGTATGCGAGGGCGTACGGGCACGAGCACGGCGCGCCGGAGTTGCTGGAGCGCGCGGTGTACGGGATACCGGAGATCAACCGGGGCGCGATCAAGAGCGCGGGGTTGATCGCGTGCGCGGGGTGCTATCCGACGTCGGCGATCCTGGCGTTGCGACCGCTGGCGAAGGCGGGGGCGATCGACTGGGCGCGTCGGCCGATTGTGGACTCGACGTCGGGGGTGTCGGGCGCGGGTCGCGGGCTGAGTCAGACGGTGCACTTCTGCGAGGTGTCGCTGCAGCCGTACAAGGTGCTGGGGCATCGGCATCAGCCGGAGATCAGCGAGCAGGTCGGGGGGCCGGTGTACTTCACGCCGCACCTGGGGGCGTTTGAGCGCGGGATCCTGTCGACGATGCACGTGGAGTTGCTGGGGTCGTGGGATGGGGCGTCTGCGCGGAAGTTGTTGGAGGAGACGTACGGGGGTGAGGCGTTCGTGCGGGTGTTGCCGGAGGGGAAGTGGCCGAGCGTTGCGGCGGTGCGGAACACGAACCGTTGCGACATTGGTTTGGCGGCGGACGATGAGGAAGGTCACCTGATTGTGGTGAGCGCGATCGACAATCTGGTGAAGGGCGCCGCGGGTCAGGCGGTGCAGTGCATGAACGTGCGATTCGGCTTTCCGGAAGGAGCATCGCTATCGTGATCGCTTTCCATTCGCTGGGCGAGACGCCCTCTGACGGGACTGAGATGCGGACGACACACCGGACGACTCCTGACGTGCAGTTTGGCTCACCGCGGCCGCTGGTTGTGAAGCTGGGCGGTGCGGCGCTGGATCGCGATCCGGACGCGGCGCCGGTGTTCGATGCGCTGGCGGCGCTGCATCGCGCGGAGTCTGCCGGCGCGATTCTCGTGCACGGCGGCGGGAAGCTGGTTGATCGGCGGATGGAGGCGCTGGGGATGGTGTCGGAGCGTCGCGAGGGCGTGCGGATCACGCCGCCTGAGCATGTCGAGGAGGTGGTGGCGACGCTGGCGGGGATCGTGAACACGCACGTGGTGGGGGAGCTGTCGTCGCGCGGGTGCGCGGCTGTAGGGCTGTCGCTGGCGGACGGGTTTGTGGCGCGCTGCACGGTGGCGGATCAGTACGACTTTGATCCGGGGCGCGTGGGGAAGGTGGTGGGGGGCTCGGCGAGGCTGGTGGACGCGATGCTGCGGGCGGGGTTTTTGCCGGTGTTCTCGTCGATCGGGTCGGATGCGCAGGGGCGCGCGTTGAACATCAACGCGGACGATGCGGCGGCGGCGATGGCGGGGATCGCGGCGGCGCGGATGCTGGTGCTGCTGACGGATGTGCCGGGGGTGATGGACGGGAACAAGCGCGTGCTGGCGACGCTGACGGAGGAGGAGATCGAGGGGCGGATCGCGTCGGGTGAGATCGCGAACGGGATGATCCCGAAGGTTCGGGGCGCGTTGCGCGCGGCGAGGGCGGCGGGCGCGCCTGCGGCGATCGCGTCGTGGCACGAGCCGGAGAGCCTGGTGAGGCTGGCGCACGGTGAGACGGTGGGGACGCTGGTGCTGCCGCCGGAGGATGGGTCGCGCGGTGTGGAGGTGGTGTCGAGCGCGACGACGGGGGCCGGGGCGTGAGCGGCGCTGCGGGACTGGCGATGCGCGCGCGACGGGACGCGTCGATGCGACGACGACGCTGAGGCGTCGGCGGTGAGGCGGGTTGCGCGGGAGCGCGCGACGGGTGCGGGGGGCATTGTGCGAGTTGAAGAGGGTTGATGGGCCGCGTGAGAAGGACGCGGCGTTTGGAGGTTTGACCATGGCGCAGGCATCACGGTCGTTCAAGCTGGCTGGGGGGACGAAGCGGGAGGGTGTGGAGTCGCTGCACGCGGCGGACGTGCTGACGGGGGCGGAGCTGTCGCGTGCGGACCTGGAGATGGCGCTGGGGACGGCGGGGCGGTTCAAGGGGAGCCCGGGGCCGTTCGCGAGCGCGCTGGCCGGGAAGACGATGGTGATGCTGTTCGAGAAGGCGTCGCTGCGGACCCGGGTGACGTTCGAGGTGGGGGCGTATCGGCTGGGGGCGCAGGCGATCTATCTGGATCATCAGCAGACGAAGATCGGGCAGCGGGAGAGCATCCGGGATTACGGGAAGAACCTGGAGCGGTGGGCGCACTGCATCGTGGCGCGGACGGACTCGCACGGGACGGTGGAGGCGCTCGCGCGGGAGGCTGGGATCCCGGTGATCAACGCGCTGTCGGACACGTCGCATCCGTGTCAGGCGCTTGCGGACATGCTGACGCTCAAGGAGCGGTTCGGGAAGCTGGAGGGGCTGCGTCTGGCGTACGTGGGGGACGGGAACAACGTGTGCGCGTCGCTGATGTTGCTGGGCGCGCGGCTGGGGGTGAAGGTGACGGTGGTGACGCCCGCGGGCGCGGAGCCCAGGGAAGAGGCGGTGCGGATGGCGCGCGCGGGGGCGGAGGGGAAGGGGAGTGTGGAGTTGACGAATGACGTGGGCGCGGTGGCGGGCGCGCACGCCGTGTACACGGACACGTGGACGAGCATGGGGTCGAGCACGAGCGCGGAGCGCGACGCGGCGTTCGGGCCGTACCAGGTGAATGCGGAGTTGATGCGGAAGGCGGGGCCTGAGGCCGTGTTCATGCACTGTCTGCCGGCGCACCGGGGTGTGGAGGTGACGGACGAGGTGATCGATTCGCCGGCGTCGCTGGTGTACGAGCAGGCGGAGAACCGGCTGCACGCGCAGGCGGGGCTGATGCTGCACCTGATGGCGGGGCAGGGTCGGGGGCCGTCGCTGGTGGATTGAGCGTGTTCGCGGGGGAGGGTGGATTTGGGATACTGGTTGTCGGAAGAAGGTGGACGGTTCGCACTGCGGGCAGAGCGGAGAGATGTCGACAATGAAACGTGAGGCGCCGAAGAAGATCGTGCTGGCTTACTCGGGCGGTTTGGACACGTCCGCGATCATGCCCTGGCTTGTGGAGACGTACGGGAGCGAGGTGGTGGCGTTCGTGGGGGACGTGGGTCAGGGTGAGGAGGAACTCTCGGGTATCGAGGAAAAGGCGAAGCGCTCGGGGGCGAGCGGGTGCCACGTCGTCGATCTGCGGCGCGAGTTCGTCGAGCACTACGTGTATCCGACGATCCTGGCGGGCTCGATGTACGAGGGGAAGTACCTGCTGGGGACGTCGATCGCGCGTCCGGTGCTCGCCAAGGCGCAGGTGGAGATCGCGAAGAAGGTGGGGGCGGACGCGGTGGCGCACGGGTGCACGGGGAAGGGGAACGATCAGGTGCGGTTCGAGAGCGCGTTTGCCGCGCTGGCGCCGGAGCTGAAGGTGATCGCGCCGTGGCGGGAGTGGGACCTGCGTTCGCGCGAGGACCTGCTGAACTATCTGGCTGCGCGGGACATCACGTCGAGCGCGAGCAAGGAGAAGATCTACTCGCGCGACCGGAACCTGTGGCACATCTCGCACGAGGGGCAGGTGCTGGAGGATCTGTGGAACGCGCCCGCTGAGGACATGTGGACGATGTCGGTGTCGCCTGAGCAGGCGCCGGACAAGCCGGAAAACGTGCGCGTGGGGTTCGTGGAGGGTCGGGCGCGGACGGTGAACGGGAAGGAGCTGGCGCCGGAGGAGATCGTCGCGACGCTGAACCGGATCGCGGGCGCGCACGGGGTGGGGCGGATTGACATCGTGGAGAACCGGCTGGTCGGGATGAAGTCGCGCGGGTGCTATGAGACGCCGGGCGGGACGGTGCTGGTCGAGGCGCTGCGTTCGCTCGAGGAGGTGGTGTTCGACCGGGACACGCTGCACTACCGGGAGCACCTGGCGCTGACGTTCGCGGAGCTGGTGTACGACGGGAAGTGGTTCACGCCCTTGCGCGAGGCGCTCTCGGCGTGCGTCGATTCGATGACCAAGCCGCTGACGGGCGAGGTGGAGGTGAAGCTGTACAAGGGTCGGGCCACGGCCACGCGGCGCAAGAGCCCGAATTCGCTGTACTCGGAGGCGTTCGCCACGTTCGGGCGTGACGAGGTGTACAACCAGGCGCACGCGGAGGGGTTCATCCGGCTGGCGAGTCTGCCGAGCCGGATTCGTGCGATGAAGAAGACCGGCGGGGCGCACTGAGGCCGTGGCGACGCACGGCGGGGCCACGATGTGGGGCGGGCGGTTCGAGGGCGCGGCGGACCCGCTGTTCCGCGCGTTCAACGATTCACTGTCGTTCGACTGGACGCTGGTGACGCAGGACATCGCGGGGTCGATCGCGTGGGCGGGGGCTTTGCGCGATGCGGGGGTGCTGACGCGCGAGGAGGCGGGGCTGCTTGTCAACGCGCTGGAGGCGTTGGCGCTCGAGACGGCCGCGATGGACCGGGCGCCGGTGGAGTCGGGGGCAGAGGATGTGCACTCGTGGGTGGAGATGAAGCTGGTTGAGCGCGTGGGCGCCCTGGGCAAGAAGCTGCACACGGGCCGCTCGCGGAACGATCAGGTCGCGACGGACCTGCGGCTCTGGGTGCGGAACGAGGTATCTCGGCGCGTGACGGAGATCCACGCGGCGCAGCGGGCGCTGCTCGCGCTCGCGCGCCGGCATGAGCATGTGCCGCTGCCCGGGTACACGCATTTGCAGCGCGGTCAGCCGGTGTCGGTGGCGCACTGGTGCCTTGCGTACGTGGAGATGCTGGAGCGCGACGCGGGTCGGCTGCTGGATGCGCGTCGGCGGATGAACGCGTGCCCGCTGGGGTCGGGGGCGTTGGCGGGCACGGCGTACCCGATCGATCGGTCCGCTCTGGCCGACGCGCTCGGATTTGATCGCCCCACGCCCAACTCGCTGGACGCCGTGAGCGATCGGGACTTTGTGGCCGAGGCGTTGGCGGCGCTGGCGGTTCTCTCGGTGCATCTGTCACGCCTGGCTGAGGACGTGATCGTGTACGCGTCGTCGGAGTTCGGGCTGGTGCGGTTGAGCGATGCGGTGTCGTCGGGGTCGTCCCTGATGCCGCAGAAGAAGAACCCGGACGCGCTGGAGCTGCTGCGGGGCAAGTCGGGTCGGATCATCGGCGCGCTGGTGGGTTTGCTGACGGTGATGAAGGGGTTGCCGCTCGCGTACAACAAGGATCAGCAGGAGGACAAGGAGGGGGTGTTCGACGCGATGCGCTCGGCGTCGATGTGCCTGCGGATGCTTGTGCTGGTCGCCGAGGGGATGACGTTTGATGAGGGGGCGTGCCGCAAGGCTGCGCTCGGCGGGTACAGCAACGCGACGGAGCTGGCGGACTATCTCGTGGGCAAGGGGATGGCGTTCCGCGATGCGCACGACGCGGCGGGTCGGGTGGTGCGTAAGGCGATCGAGAAGGGGGCGCCGATCGAGGGTCTGTCGCTCGAGGAGCTGCGCGCGGTTTCGGCGCAGATCGAGCAGGACGTGTACGCGTGCCTGACGGTGGAGGCGGCGCTCGCTCGAAGGGACGTGGTGGGGGGGCCGGCGCCCGGGCGGGTGGCGAAGGCGCTCGCTGAGGCGGAAGCGCGGCTCGCGCCTGCGCTCGCGGAGACGCACGCGATCACGACGCGGAAGGCGTTGGCGTGGGACGCGGAGGCGATCGCCGAGGTGGTGAACTCGTGGTCGGGGAGCGGGCAGACGATCGCGCGCGAGGCGTCGGACGTGTCGCGTTCGCTGCGGCAGTTCACGGTGGCGGTGCGTGCGGGCGCGACGGGAGAGGAGCGCGTGGTGGGCTGCGGGTCGCTGGTGGTGGGGTCGGACCACATCGCGGAGATCCGTTCGCTGGCCGTGCGTCCGGAGTTCACTCGGCAGGGGGTGGGGAGCGCGCTGGCGCGTCGGCTGTGTGAGGATGGGCGCAGACTCGGATTGGATCGCGTGTTCGTGCTGACGTGCGAGCCGGAGTTCTTCGCGCGGCTGGGTTTCCGGCGTGTGGAGCAGGACGCGCTGGGGGAGATGGGCGCGAGCGCGTGGTCGCGGCGTGATCGGAGCAAGGCGGAGTGGCGGTTCATGGCGTGGGAGTGCGACTGGTGAGCGAGAAGATGCAGGTGGTTTCGGGCTCGGCGTCGTGTCCGAAGGGGTTTACGGCCGCGGGCATGTCGTGTGGGATCAAGGAGGGCGGGAAGCCGGACCTCTCGTGGATCGCGTGCGCGAAGGGGGCGAGCGCTGCGGGGGTGTTCACGACGAACCTGCTGCGTGCGGCGCCGGTGACGCTCTCCGCGAACGCGTTGAAGGCGTCGAAGGGCGTGGCGAAGGTGGTGCTGACGAACTCGGGGTGCGCGAACGCGGCCACGGGGGAGGAGGGGGAGCGGAGAGCGCGGTCGACGATCGCGGCGGCGGCAAACGCCGCGGGATGCGCGCCGGACGAGGTGCTCGTGATGAGCACGGGGCTGATCGGGTCGATGCTGGCGAGCGAGAAGATCGAGGGGGCGATACCGAAGATCTCGAAGGATGCGAGTGCGGGCGGGCTGATGGACGCGGCGCGGGGGATCTTGACGACCGACGCGTCGACGAAGACGGCGGAGGTGAGGGTGCGGCACGAGGGGCGGACGCTGCACGTCTCGGGCATCGCGAAGGGTTCGGGGATGATTCATCCGAACATGGCGACGATGCTGAGCGTGATCCTGACGGATGCGCGGGTGGAGCCGGGGCGGTTGGATCAGACGTTGCGGCGCGCGTGCGATCGGTCATTCCACAGGATCACGGTGGATGGGGACACGTCGACGAACGACACGGTGTTGTTGCTGGCGTCGGGTGAGGCGGGGGAGTTTCCGCAGGGGTTGGTGGATGAAGCGGTCAGCGCGGTGGCCCGTGCGCTGGCGATCCAGGTCGTGGCGGATGGGGAGGGGGCGCGGAAGCTGGTGCACGTGCGCGCGACGGGCGCGCTGGATGCGCAGATGGCGCTGGGTGTGGCGCGGACGGTGGCGTCGAGTCTGCTGGTGCGCACGGCGATCGCGGGGGGTGATCCGAACTGGGGGAGGATCGTGGCCGCGGCGGGGCGCGCGGACTCACGGATCGACATGGCGCGGCTGCGGGTGGATGCGGGACCGGACGGGGGGGAGCTGAAGACGCTGTACGCGCGCTCGGCGCCGGTGGAGGGTGTGCGGGAGGTGCTTGCGGGGGTGTTTGCGGGCAAGAGAATCGAGATCGTCATCGACCTGGGGCTGGGGGACGCGGGGGATGAGTTCTTTACATGCGACCTGACAGAGGGGTATATTCGGATAAACTCCTCGTATTCAACGTGAGCGGGTAGGGATCGTTCACGGGACCTTTGCGCCGCATTGCGAATCAGTCTCAACGCTCGTAGGATCGTCCGCTCATGTCCGTCGTGACCCCTGTGATTTCGCCGGTTTCGAGCCCAGCCGTGTCCCCGGCGGCGCCAGCGCCCGCGTTGCGGGTAGAGGTGGTGACGGGGGTGGGGGGGCGGATGCTGTCGGAGATGCGGGTGGGGGAGCGGGCCGTGGTGTGTGAGGCTCGTGTGAACGCGGAGGGGGCGGCGGTGTTGCGGGCGATGGGGTTGCGTCCGAGCGCGAGCGTGCGGGTGTGCCGAGCGGGCGAGCCGTGCATCGTGGAGATCGGGAGCGCGTGCGGGATGTCGTGCCGCATCGGGTTGGCGAAGTCGCTGGCGGATCGTGTGCTGGTGTCCGCGGCGGACGGGGACGAGGGCTGAGGCAGTGACGGCGGCGCCGACGACGGTTGGCGCGTTGCGCGTGGCGTTGCTCGGCAACCCGAACACGGGCAAGACGACGCTGTTCAACGCGCTGACGGGGTTGAATCACAAGACGAGCAATTTTCCGGGGACGACGCAGGAGGCGCGCGTCGGGAAGGTTCGTGCGCGGGACACGGGGCGGTGGGCCGAGGTGATCGACCTGCCGGGGGTGTATTCGCTGGAGTTGAATCAGGTGGAGGCGGCGTTGTGTCGCGCGGCCTTGGAGGGCTCGGCCGTGCCGGCCGGGGACGAACTGCGTCCGCCGGACGTGGCGATCGTGGTGGCGGACGCGACGAACCTGGCGCGGAACCTGACGCTGGCGGGAGAGGTGTTGCGGCGCGGCGTGCCGACGGTGGTGGCCGTGAACATGATCGACCTCGCGGACAAGCGTGGAATCTCGATCGACGCGGAGCGGTTGGCGCGGAGGTTGTCGTGCCACGTGGCGTTGGTGTGCGCGCGGACGGGTTCGGGGCTGGGGGCGTTGATCGAGCACGCCGAGCGCGCGGCGGCGCCGAGCGTGCGGCCGCCGGAGGGGGAGAGCGCGCTGGCGCAGTGGGCGGAAGAGGCGGCGCGGGAGAGCGCGACGGTGCGCGCGGAGGAGGCGGCGCGACGAGAGGATGCGTGGACGGATCGGGTGGATCGCGTGCTGACGCATCCGGTGCTGGGGTTGATCGCGTTTGCGCTGGTGATGATGGGGCTGTTCTGGGGGGTGTTCCGGCTGGCGTCGTGGCCGATGGATTGGATTGACGGGGCGTTCGGGAGTCTGGCGTCGTGGGTGGAGGGCGCGCTGCCCGCGGGTGTGCTGACGGACTTGTTGGCGGGGGGGGTGATCTCGGGGGTGGGCGCCACGGTGGTGTTCCTGCCGCAGATCTGTTTGTTGTTCTTCATGATTTCGATTCTGGAGGGGACGGGGTATCTGGCGCGCGCGGCGTTCGTGACGGACCGGTGGCTGCGTCCGTTCGGGCTGTCGGGGCACGCGTTCGTGCCGTTGTTGAGTTCGCACGCGTGCGCGCTGCCAGGGATCATGTCGTGCAGGGGGATTCCGGATCGGCGGGAACGGCTGGCGGCGATCCTGGTGGCGCCGTTCATGAGTTGCTCGGCGCGGATCCCGGTGTACGTGCTGCTGTGCACGCTGCTCTTTCGGGAGAGCCCGGCGAAGCAGGCGGTCGCGTTCGCGGGGTGCTACGTGCTGGGCGCGGCGGCGGGGGTGGTGAGCGCGTTCGTGGCGCGCCGGACGGTGGTGAAGGGGGAGGCGACGCCGATGGCCCTGGAGCTGCCGTCGTACAAGCCGCCGAGCGTTCGCACGGCGTTCGTGACGATGTACGACAAGGGGTTGGTGTTCCTGAAGAAGGCGGGGACGAACATCCTGGCGATCACGGTGGTGCTGTGGTGGCTGAGCGCGTATCCGAAGGTGGAGGCGCCGAGGGAGGCGTTGGAGATGCGCGCGCAGGCGTCGAGCGTGAGCGTGACGGAGCCTGGCGCGGCGGAGGCGATGCTGGAGGAGGCGGACCGGATCGAGCACCGGCACGCAGCGCGGCGTTCGTTCGTGGGGCGGCTCGGGAGCGTGGTGGAGCCGGTGCTGGCGCCGCTGGGGTATGACCGGCAGTTATCGATCGGTGTGCTGGCGTCGTTTGCGGCGCGTGAGGTGTTCGTGTCGACGATGGCGGTGGTGACGAGGGGTGAGGAGGGGGACGATGCGGAGGGGTTGGTGGAGAGCGTGGGTGAGGCGCGGAGGGATGACGGGCGGCTCGTGTTCACGGAGCGGACGTGCTGGTCGTTGCTGATTTACTACGTGCTGGCGATGCAGTGCCTGCCGACATTGGTGGTGACGGCGAAGGAAGCGGGGGGGTGGAAGTGGGCGGCGCTGCAGCTGGCGTGGATGACGGGGCTGGCGTACGTCGCGGCGCTGCTGGTGTATCAGGGGCTGGGCCTGGCGGGGCTGGCGTGATGCAGGCGGCGATGCCTTGGGGGGACTGGCAGTTCTGGGCGGCGACAGTGATCGCGCTGGGCGCTGCGGTGTGGATCGTGCGCGGGGTGTGGCCGAGGAAGAAGAAGCGCGGCACGCGTGTGGCGTTGACGATCCGGAAGACGGACGGGGAGTGAGGGGGGCCGCTGTGCGCGTGTCAGCGCGTGAGGGCCATGAGGCGCGCGATGCGTTTTTCGACCGGGGGGTGGGTGGAGAAGGCGGAGTCGAGCGAGCCGTGGGAGCGGAGAGCTTTCTTGAGGGGGTTGATGATGTAGAGGTGCGCGATGGCGCGGTTGGCCTTGTCAGGGTCGAGGGGTGTGGATTCGTCGGCGAGCTTGCGGAGGGCGGAGGCGAGGCCCTCGGGGTATCGGGTGAGCTCCACGGCGCCGGCGTCGGCGAGGTATTCGCGCTGGCGCGAGATGGCGAGCTGGATGAAGGTCGCGAGGATCGGCGCGATGATCGCGAAGATGAGCGCGAGTACGAGCATGAGAATGATGAGCGGGCCGCCGCCCTTGCTGCTCTTGCTTGAGCCGCGGAAGCGGGCGTGGCGGAGGGAGCGGAGAAAGACGTCACAGAGGAAGACGATGAGGCCGACGAGCGTGGCCATGAGCATCATGAAGCGGACGTCGTAGTGCCGGACGTGGGCGAGTTCGTGGGCGATGACGCCCGCGAGCTCGTCGCGCGTCAGCTTCTCGCGGAGGGTGGTGGTGATGGCCACGGCCGCGTGCTTGGGGTCGCGCCCGGTGGCGAACGCGTTCATGGCCTTGGACGGGATGAGATAGACGCGCGGCATGGGGAGGCCCGCTGCGAGGCGCAGCTCGTCGACGACGTTGAAGAGCTGGGGGTCGTCCTTCTTCTCGATGGGCACGGCGCCGGCCATGCCGAGGATGGCGCTGGCGCCGCCGAACCAGGACCAGGCGCAGGCGATTGTGCCGAAGGCGAGCGCGGCCGCGCCCCCGAGCAGAGCGGAGGGGATGATGTCTTCCGGCTTGAGCGATTCGCCGGGCTGGCCCTCCACGGCCGCGACGGCGGGGCCGATCGCGGCGGCGATGAGTGCCCCGAGGATGACGAGGATGAGCACGAGCGCGACCATGAGTATCGCGCTGCGGCGCTTGTTGGAGGCGATGAGGTCGCGGAACGTGACGGTGGGGGGGTAGGCGCGCAGCGCCTCGCGCTCCGCGTGGACGGCGCCGGCGTTGGTGGGAGCCTGGCTCACGCGCGGGAGAAGGAGACCTTCGGCGCGGCGCGCTCGGAGGAGGACTCGAGCTCGAAGTACTCACGCGTCTCGAAGCCGAACATGCCCGCGACGATGTTGGAGGGGAACTGCTGGCGCGCGCTGTCGTACTGCGCCACGGTGTCGTTGTAGTGCTGGCGCGCGAAGCCGATCTTGTTCTCGGTGGAGGAGAGCTCCTCCTGCAGGTTGGCGAAGTTCTGGTTGGCCTTGAGGTCCGGGTACGCCTCGGAGAGCGCGAAGAGCTTGCCGAGCGCCTGGGTGAGCATGTTCTCCGCCTCGGCCTGGTCGTGGACGGACGACGCGCTCACGGCGCGGTTGCGCGCCGCGATGACGCCCTCGAGCGTCTCCTTCTCGTGCCCGGCGTAGCCCTTGACGGTCTCGACGAGGTTGGGGATGAGGTCGTAGCGGCGCTTGAGCTGCACGTCGACCTGCGCCCATCCGTTGTCGGTGTTGATGCGCAGCCGGACGAGCCGGTTGTAGATGCCGATGACGATGAACGCCACGACGAGGGCGATTCCGCCGAAGATCAGTCCGTAGAGCACGCGCGCCTCCTTTCCCCTGCGGGCCCCGCTGCGGGCCCCGGGACGCTCTTCACCCCCCGCGCAGGCAGCACGCGGGCCGGTTTTTCTTCGGGAACACCCTAGCAGGGTTCCACCCCCCCTTGAGCCCTCCGACTTGACAACCGATGAACGGAAGGGAGAATCCCGCCGTGATGCACAGGAACCGCCAGCCCGAAGCCGCCCGGACCTCGAAGGTCTGCGGTGTGGTTGCGCCGGTTTCTTCTCAGGCCAAAAAAGCGGGCAAAGAGCTGAAAGGCGACACGTCGCCGGTCGGCCTTGCATGCCCGTAGCGCCCTGAGTTAGCACCAGGGAACGAGCGAGCATTCAGGAACCCGCCGGCGAACGCCCGGCGGGTTGTCGTTTTTGCACCACACACATCACCACTTGGAGACATGCCTCATGGAACAGACCGCGAATCAGACCGTCCTCTGCGTCGAGTGCGCCGGGGAGCTCGAGATCAAGCCACGCACGCTCGCGGGCGAGGTCATCCCGTGCCCCGACTGCGGCGCCGAGCTCGAGGTCGTCTCGCTCGTGCCGCTCCGCATCGAGCTCGCGCCCCCGGTCAAGGAAGACTGGGGCGAGTAAGGCGCACGCACACCACTCACGAACACACGGAGACCACCACACCATGCGCGTGTCGATGCTCTACTCCCGTATCCGGCTCGAAGAGAAGCTCCTGGCCGATGAACTCACCGCCCGCGGCGTCGACCTCGAGATGGTCGACGTCCGCGACGTCCGATTCGATCCCCACAACATCGGGCGTTGGACGGAGTCCGACGTTGTGCTCGAGCGGTGCATCTCGCACTCGCAGGCCGACGCCGCGATCCGCGTCCTCGAGTCCTGGGGCGTGCCTTGCGTGAACCCGGTGCGCGTGGCGGACGTGTGCGGCAGCAAGCTGAACACCTCCCTCGAGCTGGTGCGCCACAACGTGCCGTGCCCGCGGATGCGCGTCGCGCTGACCCCCGAGGCCGCGCTCGACGCCATCGAGGAGATGGGCTACCCCGTCGTGCTCAAGCCCGCCGTGGGCTCGTGGGGCCGCCTGCTCGCCAAGGTGAACGACCGCGACGCGGCGGAAGCCCTCCTCGAGCACAAGGCCACGCTCGGCTCGTACCACCACTCGGTCTTCTACATCCAGGAGTACATCCAGAAGGGCGGGCGCGACATCCGAACCTTCGTCGTCGGCGACGAGACCATCTGCGCCATCGAGCGCCGCAGCGAGCACTGGATCACCAACACCGCGCGCGGGGGCAAGGCCACCGCCCTTCCCGTCACCGATGAGCTCGACCGCATCTCCCGCGCTGCTGCGGCCGCAGTCGGCGGCGGCGTCGTCGCGATCGACCTGCTCGAGGACCCGCGGCAGGGCCTGCTCGTCAACGAGGTCAACTACACGATGGAGTTCAAGAACTCCATCGAGCCCACCGGGGTGAACATCCCGGGCAAGATCGCGGATTACGTCGTGCAGGTCGGCCGGCAGGGTCGCCTCCCCGCCGGCGCATACGGCGCGTCGCGCGCTCTCGTCGGAGCGAACGCGTGACGATCCGTGTCTCCATCGTCGGCGCGTCGGGGTACGGAGGAGGAGAGGCCCTGCGTCTCCTCCTCCAGCACCCCAGCATCGAGATCGCGCAGATCACGAGCCGCGCCAACGCCGGCAAGTTCGCCCACGCCGTGCATCCGAATCTCCGGGGCGTCACGCGCCTCCAGTTCACCACGCCCGACCAGGTGGAGAAGTGCGATGCCCTCGTGCTCGCGCAGCCCCACACCATCGGCGCGAAGGAGATCGAGCGCTGGGCGGGCCTGGCCGACCGCATCGTCGATCTCTCGGCCGACTTCCGCCTCACGGACCCCGACGCGTACGCGCGCTGGTACGGAGAGCCGCATCCGTCTCCCGGCTGGCTCGATCGCTTCGTCTACGGCCTGCCCGAGACGCGGCGCGAATCCCTCAGGAAGGCCCGCTACGCCTCCGGAGTCGGCTGCAACGCCACCGCCGCCAATCTCTCCATCCTCCCCCTCGCGCGCGCCGGGCTCATCGAGCGCGTCATCTTCGACCTCAAGGTCGGCTCCTCCGAGGGCGGGGCCGAGCACGGCCCTGGCTCCCATCACCCCGAGCGCTCCGGCGCCATGCGCACTTTCGCGCCGACCACCCACCGACACCTCGCCGAAGTCGCGCAGGAGTGCGGGGAGTTCGACGCCCACTTCACGGCCACGGCCGTCGAAGCGGTCCGCGGCGTCCTCTGCACCGCTCACGTCTTCACCAGCGAGCCCGTCGACGACAAGCGCATGTGGCAGCTCTATCGCGCCGCCTACGGCAACGAACCCTTCGTGCGCATCGTGCGCGAGAAGACCGGCCTGCACCGCCTCCCCGACCCCAAGATCCTTGCCGGGTCCAACTTCTGCGACGTCGGCTGGGAGGTGGAGGACGGCGGGCGGCGCGTGGTGGCCATCAGCGCGATCGACAACCTCGTGAAGGGCGCCGCGGGCAGCGCCATCCAGTGCCTGAACCTCATGCTCGGGCTCGAGGAGACGGCCGGTCTCTCCTTCCCGGGCCTGCACCCCATCTGATCCACGCCTCACCCCACAACCACAGAGCACACCATGCGTGAAACACTGGTCATCAAGGCGGGAGGCGGCGAGGGCATCGACCTCGACGCCATCTGCACCGACGTCGCGGACCTCGTCAACGAGGGCGCGCATCGCGTCGTGCTCGTGCACGGGGGCTCCGCGCGCCTCAACGAAGTCTCCGCCGCGCTCGGACATCCGCCCACCTTCCTCACCTCCCCCTCCGGACACGTCTCCAGGCGCACCGACCGCAAGACGCTCGAACTCTTCGAGATGGTTTACTGCGGCAGCGTGAACAAGGGGGTGGTGGAGCGCTTGCAGCGGCTCGGCGTCAACGCCGCTGGCCTGAGCGGCCTCGATGCGCGCATCTGGCAGGGCACGCGCAAGAGCGCGATCCGCGCGGTGATCGAGGGCCGCACCGTGGTCGTGCGCGACGATTACACCGGCACGGTGGACAAGGTGAACGTCGGTCTGCTCGAGCACCTGCTGGCGAGCGGCATCACTCCCGTCCTCACGCCCCCGGCCGTGTCGGTGGAGGGCGAGGCCATCAACGTCGACGCGGACCGCGCGGCCGCGATGACCGCCGCGGCGCTGGGCGCTACCACCATCCTCTACCTCACCAGCGCGCCGGGCCTGCTGCGCAGCTTCCCCGACGAATCGACGCTCATCCCGCGCATCCCGCGCGCTGACATCCCCTGCGCCGCAGAGGCCGCGCAGGGACGCATGAAGAAGAAGGTGCTCGGCGCCGAGGAGGCGCTGAGCGCAGGTGTACGGCGGATCGTCTTCGCCGATGGCCGCGTCACGAACCCGGTGCGCAACGCCCTCTCCGGGCAAGGGACGGTGTTCGAATGAATGCCCGCACATCCGTTCTCTCCACCCGCGATCGCCCCGAACTCGCCATGAATGACCACGATGCCGTGAGCCTCCTCGAGGGTCTCGTCACCATCCCCAGCGTCTCGCGCAACGAACGACGCGCGGCCGACCACCTCGTCGGCGCGCTCGCCAATCGCGGCGCCCGCGCCTTCATCGACGACGCCGGCAACGCCGTGGGCGTCTTCGGAGAGGGCGACGGCACGCAGGACCTCGTCCTCCTCGGGCACATCGACACGGTCCCGGGCGAGATCCCCGTGCGGATCGAGCACGGGGAGCTGTGGGGGCGCGGGGCGGTCGACGCCAAGGGCCCGCTCTCTGCGTTCGCCGCGGCCGCGTCGCGCGTGCGCGTGCCCGAGGGCTCGCGCCTCATCGTGATCGGCGCGGTGGAGGAGGAGGTTGCCACGTCGAAGGGCGCGCGCCACGTCGCGGAGCAGTACGCGCCGCGCGCCTGCATCATCGGCGAGCCCAGCGCATGGGACTCGGTCACGATCGGCTACAAGGGCCGGCTGCTCGCCGAGGTTCGCGTCGAAGCTCCCTGCGCGCACCCCGCCGGACCGACGCCGAGCGCGGGGGAGATCGCGGCCGACCTCTGGATCGCTACACGCGCCTTCGCCGACGAGTTCAACAAAGACCGCACCGGCGCTTTCACCCAGCTCCAGGCCGCGCTCCGGGACATCCGCACCTCTTCTGACGGTCTCACGCAGACGGCGACGATGACACTGGGCTTCCGTCTCCCGCCCAACCTCACGCCCGAGTCGGTCGAGAGCGTGATCCTCGCGCGAGCGGCCGTGCTCGACGCCGCGGTGGAGTTCCGCGGACGTGAGATCGCGCACGTCGAGCCGCGCACGAGCCCCGTGGCCCGCGCGCTCGTCAACGCCATCCGCACCGCGGGCGGCTCGCCCTCCCTCAAGGTGAAGACGGGCACCGCAGACATGAACGTCGTGGCGCCTGTGTGGCGCTGCCCCATCGTGGCCTATGGCCCAGGGGACAGCTCGCTCGACCACACACCCGTCGAACGCCTCTCGATCGACGAGTATCTGCGCTCCATCTCCATCCTCGAGAACGCGATCCATCGGCTCTTCGAGCAGATGCCCGACCTCGCCGAGCCCGAGCGAGCGGGCTGACTACGATCCCCGCTCGCATGAGCGCCGCCAAAGTCACTCACCACGCCGACCCCGCCGTCGGCATCGCCTGGGCCGTCGCCGCCTACGTCGCCTGGGCGCTCGCGCCGATCTATTTCAAGGCAGTGGCGCACGTCGCGGCGGTCGAGGTGCTCACGCACCGCGTCCTCTGGGGCGCACTCCTGCTGGCCGCGCTCCTCGCATGGAAAGGCCGCACCCGAGAGCCCTGGCGCGCCTTCCGCGATCCCAAGGCTCGGCGCGTCCTGGCAGTCTCAACCTGTCTCATCGCCTTCAACTGGCTGCTGTTCATCTACGCGGTGGCGAGCAGCCGCATGCTCGAGGCCTCCCTCGGCTATTACCTCAACCCCCTCGTGAACGTCGCGCTCGGCGTCTTCCTGCTCAAGGAACGGCTCAACCGCGCGCAGGTCAGCGGCCTCATCCTCGCCACGCTCGGCGTCGCATGGTTCGCCATCGGCTTCGGCACGCTCCCCTGGCTCTCCCTCGGGCTCGCTATCTCCTTCGGCTTCTACGGCCTGCTGCGGAAGCGCGCGCCGGTCGACGCGCTGACAGGGCTCGCCGTCGAGACATGGCAGTTGCTCCCGCTCGCGATCGGCTACGCGATTTGGGCCGGCGCAACAGGACGGGGCGCCTTTCCCGGCACGCCGGCGGACAACATCCTGCTCCCGCTCGCGGGCGTCGTCACCATCGTCCCGCTCTGGTGGTTCACCGAGGGCGCGCGACGCATCCGGTTCACAACGCTGGGCTTCCTCCAGTACATCGCGCCCTCCGGCCAGTTTCTCCTGGCGGTGCTGGTGTACGGAGAGACTTTCACCCTGTCCCGCGCGATCACCTTCGCGTTCATCTGGGCCGGGTTGGCCGTGTACACCGTGGACCTCGCGCGTCGCGCGCACCAGCGACGCTCCGCCGAGCGCGAGTCCAGCGAACGCGTCGCGGCCATCCAGGGGCAGGTCGGGGCGCCGCACGAGCAGGACGAGCTCGAGCCCGAGCCCGTCGCGCCGCGTTGAGCACGCCCGCGCTTACGTGAGCCGCTCCAGACGTTTCGCGGCTTCCTCCAGCGTCTTGCGCTTCTTGCAGAACGCAAACCGCACGAGATGCTTGCCGAGCTCCTTGTGCGAGTAGAACGCGCTGGGCGGAATGGCCGCGACGCCCACCTCCACCGTCAGATGACGGCAGAACGCCACGTCGTCCTCGAACCCGAGGGCAGAGTGATCCGCCATGATGAAGTACGTCCCCTCCGTCGGAAAGGCGCGCAGCCCCGCGCGCTCCAGCACGCCCGCGAGATAGTCGCGCGACTCCCGATATTCCGACACCAGCCCGCGCACGTAGTCCTCCCCGTGCTCCAGCGCCTCCGCGGCCGCGTGCTGCAGCGGCGTCGCCACCGCGAACGTCAGAAACTGGTGCGCCGCCCGCACCCCCGCGCTCAACCCCCACGGCGCCACCGCCCACCCGATCTTCCACCCCGTCAGACTGAACGTCTTGCCCAGGCTCGACAGCGTCACCGTTCGCTCCGCCATCCCCTCGAGCGTTGCTAACGAGATGTGTGGCGTGTCATGTTCATACACCAGCCGCTCGTACACCTCGTCCGTGATCGCGATCACGTCATGCTCGATGCACAGCCGCGCGATCGTCTCCAACTCCGCGCGCGTGAATACCTTCCCCGTCGGGTTGTGCGGCGTATTGACGAGGATCGCGCGCGTCCTCGAAGTGAACGCCGCGCGGAGCTCTCCCTCGTCGAACCCGAACGTTCCGTTCGCGCCCAGTCCCGACCGGAGCGGCACAAACTTCACCTGAGCCCCCGCCATCGTAGCGCACGCCCGGTACGAGTCGTAGAACGGCTCGAACATCACCACTTCGTCCCCCGGATTGAGCAGCCCTAGGAACGACGCGGCCAGCGCCTCCGTGCACCCCGCAGTCACCGTCACCTCACGATTCGGGTCGCACGCCAAGCCCGTCCGCTCGCTCCACTGGCGCGCGATGATCCCGTTCAGCGCCGGCACGCCCTGCATGCGCGCATACTGGTTGGCCGACGCGTCACCCCCGGTCGTGGCGCGGGCCGCCGCCTCCCGCACGAACCGCGGCCCGTCGAAGTCCGGAAAGCCCTGGGACAGGTTCACCGCCCCGTGCTCCTGCGCCAGCCGCGTCATCTCCGCAAAGATGGTCGTCCCGAAGGGGGCAAACCGCTCCGACACCAGCACGCCTCGCTCCATGCCCGCGACACTACCGCGCGGCCCGGGCCCCCGCCCGCCTCCTCGTTTTTGTCCGAAAACCGTCCTTCCCGGTTCCTTCCGCCTCAACCCGGTGTTAGTTTGAATCCATCGTCACGGGCGCGCTGCGCGCCCCCTCGGCTCACCCCCGTCGATCCCCGCAGGAGATCAGCGTGATGTTCACCCTCGCCCCGCGCCATGCCCTCCGTCTCGTCGTGCTCGCCGGCCTCGCCGCCGCATCCGCCAACGCGGAGTTCGTCGAGATCAACGGCAAGCCCTACACGCTGAGCGTCTCCCGCTCCGACGCGGGCGAGCAGATGCTCTACACCGACGCCACCGGCACGTACACCATCGAGCAGCTCCGCGCGAAGGTCGCCGCCGAAGAGCCGCAGATCATCAGCGCCGCACTCGCCTCCACCCTCAACCGCGCCGCCGATGACGCGCTCGTCGACGTCGTCGTTCTCCTGCGCCACCAGCCCGCCGCGCCGATCTCCCGCGAGGTTCGCGCCGCCCTCAAGCCTCAGAAGGAAGCGATCACCGCGCAGATCCGCGAGATCACCCGGCGCGCGCTCCCCAACCAGACCATGACCCCCGAGCAGGAGCGCGCCTGGGTCCCCGTGCAGATCGACGCCGCGGACCAGGACGCGCGCCGCAAGCTCGCCGAGCAGCTCGATGAGCTCGAGGCGCAGGCCCGGCGCGACATCTTCCAGCGCGCCGCGCAGGCCGTCGCGCCCGATCACGTCGCCCTCGCCGACTTCGTCCGTAACCTCGGCGGTGAGCTCATCATGAAGACCGAGGCCGTCAGCGCCATGGGCTTCCGCCTCCTCGCGCGCGATGTCCCCGTCCTCGCCGCGCACCCCCTTGTCGCCACCATCGACCTCGATCACCCCGGCGCCCCCGAGCTCGACATCCAGCAGACCTCCCTCGGCCTCAACACCACCTTCTGGACCAACAACATCACCGGCGGCGTCCACGACGTCGGCGTCCTCGACACCGGCGTCCAGCAGTCCCACCCCAACCTCTCCCCACATCCCTTCCTCTCCAACATGGGCGCCAACGACACCGACACCCACGGCACCGCCGTCGCCGGAATCATGGCCTCCACGCACCCCTCCTTCCGCGGCATGGCCTTCGGCTGCGACAAGATCGTCGTCGCCCTCGCCGGCAACATCACCACCTCCATGCCCGGCATGAACTACATCGTCTCCACGGGCGAGCCCGAAGACGTCAACTACTCCTTCGGCAACGGCACCGCCAACACCACCGACTACTCCACCACCGACCAGTTCTTCGACGGCGTCATCTCCACCTTCGGCTTCATGGTCTCCAAGTCCACCGGCAACGGCGGCTTCGGCTCCTCCACACCCACCATCACGCAGCCCGCCCCCGCCTACAACCTCCTCGCCTCCGCCAACATGGACGACTTCAACAACACCAACCGCAACTCACACCGCATCACCTCCTCCTCCTCGCGCGGCCCCACCCTCGGCGGACGCAAGAAGCCCGACATCACCTCCCCAGGCACCAACACCACCACGACCACGCCCTCCGGCGGCTTCACCACCACCTTCGGCGGCACCTCCTCCGCCTCCCCGCACACCGGCGGCGTCTTCGTCCTCCTCTGGGACATGGGCGCCAACGACACCAAGGCTGGCAAGGCCATCCTCCTCAACACCACCGACGCCATCAACGACAACGGCACCTCCTCCACAGCCGACGACACCTGGGTCAACGGCTCCTTCTGGAACCGCCGATACGGCTGGGGATACATGAACCCCGCGCAGGCCTACCTCCACGGCCTCGACTTCTTCATCGACTCCGTGCCCCCCTCCCCCGAGACCGCCGACTACAAGCTCTACGCAGGCCAGATGTTCACCCACGAGAAGGCCACGCTCGTCTGGGAGCGCCACGTCGCCTACAACGGCGTCACCTTCCCCACCCAGATCGAAGGCCTCTCCAACCTCGACCTCTTCGCCTTCCGCGAGTCCGACAACGTCCCCGTCGCCTCCTCTCAGTCCACCATCGACAACGTCGAGCAGCTCAGCCTCACCTCCGACGAGTTCGTCGTCCTCAAGGTCGAAGCCACCGGCGCCTTCGACCCCGACATCACCTCCGAAGAGTTCGCGCTCGCCACGCAGGAAAACTTCACGGCCCGCACCGGCCCCGCCTTCGCCGGAACCATCACCGCGCCTCCCACCATCGCGCCCGGCGCCACCTTCACCCTCACCCTCAATCTCCAGAACTCCGGCGACCTCCGCGCGCACGCCACCCTCGCCACCCTCTCCGGCATCCAGGTCAACGGCAACCCGATCCAGAACGCCGGCTCCATCGGCGCCGGCCTCACCAACGCCATCTCCTGGTCCGTCCAGGCCCCCGTTGTCGCAGGCCCCGTCGCCGTCAACTTCGCCATCAACTCCGACTCCTACGGCGAGTCCTTCAGCGCCTCCCTCCCCTTCACCCTCATGATCGGCGGCTGCCCCGGCGACGCCAACGGCGACATGATCGTCAACTTCGCCGACCTGAACATCATCCTCTCCCAGTACGGCCAGACCGGCGTCGGCCTCCAGGGCGACGTCAACGGCGACGGCGTCGTCAACTTCGCCGACCTGAACATCGTCCTCTCCAACTTCGGCCTGGTCTGCTGATCCCCGGAGCCTCACTCGGACTACAGTCCACGCTCGGATGAGCGCGGACCTCAAACAGCTCGACGCGCTGCTCGCGCAGTGCATGACCTTCGACGCGCGCCGCCTCCGCAGGCGGCTTCGCGCGCTGCGCGATGCCTCCACCCCCTCCCGCAGCAAGCCCCGCCGTAAACCCTCCTCACCCGACTCCTTCGACGCCATCCTCCAGGACGCGCGCAACTCCGCGGCCCGCCGCGCCGAACGAGCCGCACGCCTCCCCCAGCCCACCTTCCCCCCCGAACTCCCCGTCTCCGCGCGCCACCAGGAGATCGCCCAAGCCATCTCCTCCCATCAGGTCGTCGTCCTCTGCGGCGAGACCGGCTCCGGCAAGACCACACAGCTCCCCAAGATCTGTCTCTCCCTGGGCCGCGGCGTCTCCGGCCTCATCGGCCACACCCAGCCGCGCCGCATCGCCGCACGCTCCGTCGCAGCCCGCATCGCCCACGAACTCCGCTCACCCCTCGCCCGCGACGTCGGCTTCGCCATCCGCTTCCAGGACACCATCCAGCCCTCGGCCTACGTCAAACTCATGACCGACGGCCTCCTCCTGGCCGAAACCCAATCCGACCGCCTCCTCGAGAAATACGACACCCTCATCATCGACGAAGCCCACGAACGCTCCCTCAACATCGACTTCCTCCTGGGATACATCAAACGCATCCTCCCCCGGCGTCCCGACCTCAAACTCATCATCACCTCAGCCACCATCGACCCCGCGCGCTTCAGCGCACACTTCAACAACGCCCCCGTCATCGAGGTCTCAGGCCGCACCTACCCCATCGAGACGCGCTACCAGCCCGTCAGCGCCGAAGACCCCGACGAGGACGACCCCAACCTCCAGGACGCCATCGTCAGCGCGGTCCGCACGACCCTGCGCGAAACCCCCGGCGACACCCTCGTCTTCCTCTCCGGCGAGCGCGAGATCCGCCAGACCGCCGACGCCCTCGCCGATGCGCGCCTCAACGCCGACGTCCTCCCCCTCTACGCGCGCCTCACCTCCGACGAGCAGCAGCGCGTCTTCGAGCCCCACAAAAAGCGCCGCGTCATCCTCTCCACCAACATCGCCGAGACATCCGTCACCGTCCCCGCCATCACCGCCGTCGTCGACCCCGGCTTCGCGCGCATCTCGCGCTACTCACCCCGCACCAAAGTCCAAGGCCTCCCCGTCGAACGCATCTCCCAGGCCTCCGCCGATCAGCGCAAGGGCCGCTGCGGCCGCGTCGCCCCAGGCCTCTGCATCCGCCTCTTCTCCGAAGAAGACCACCGCGCACAACCCGCCTTCACCGAACCCGAAATCCTCCGCTCCAACCTCGCCTCTGTCATCCTCCAGATGAAGTCCCTCCACCTGGGCGACGTCGAAGGCTTCCCCTTCGTCGATCCCCCCGATGCGCGACTCATCCGTGACGGACTCGACACACTCCTCGAGCTCGGCGCCATCGACGAAACCCACCACCTCACGTCTCTCGGCCAGGAACTCGCCCGCCTCCCCGTCGATCCTCGCATCGCGCGCATGCTCCTCGCGGCCACGCGCGAAGACTGTCTCGCCGAAGTCCTCATTATCGCCTCCGCGCTGGCCGTGCAGGACCCGCGCGTCCGCCCATCCGACCAACAAGCCGCAGCAGACACCGCGCACGAGCAGTTCCGCGACGAAACCTCCGACTTCCTCGCGATCCTCAACCTCTGGAAGTTCTGGCAGGGCGAGAAGAAGCAGGGCGCCTCCCGCGCCCGCAAGGCCTGCAAGTCCCACTTCCTCTCCTACGTCCGCCTCCGCGAATGGGAAGACGTGCACCGACAGCTCCGCTCCATGATGGACAAGATGGGCTACCGCGAAGCCAAAGACGCGGCAAAGCCCGACGCCGTCCACCGCGCACTCCTCACCGGTCTCCTCTCCTCCATCGGCAAGAAGTCAGAAACCCGCGAATACCAGGGCCCGCGCGATCTCCGCTTCTTCATCTTCCCCGGCTCAGGCCTCTTCGAGTCCGCCGGCAAGTGGGTCATGGCCGCGGAACTCGTCCGCACCTCGCGCCTCTACGCGCGCACCATCGCGCGCATCCAGCCCCAGTGGATCGAGCGCGCCGCGCCACACCTCGTCAAAAAACACACCTCCGACCCGCGCTGGTCCTCCGAACGCGCCGAAGCCGTCACCACCGAGCGCGTCACCCTTTGGGGCCTCGAGATCATCTCCGCCCGCCCCGTCCCGCTCTCTGCCTCCGATCCCAAGCTCGCGCGCGAGCTCTTCATCCACCACGCCCTCGTCGAGGGCGATCTCCAGCGCCCTCCCCGCTTCCTCGCGCACAACCTCAAACTCGCGCAGGAACTCCAGGCCCTCGAAGACAAGGCCCGCCGACGCGACATCCTCGCCGACACCCAGCGACGTTACGACTTCTACGACAAGCACATCCCGCCCACCGTCCACTCCGCACACACCCTCGCGAGCTGGCTCGACCGCGCCTCCAAGAGCAACCCCAAGCTCCTCCTCATGTCCCGCGAGGACATCCTCGCGGCCGACGCCTCCGACGTCACCGAAGACCGCTTCCCCGACGCCCTCCCCCTCGCCGAGACCCGCGCCCCCCTCCAATACCGCTTCGATCCCGCCGACAACGCCGACGGCATCACCATCACCATCCCGGCTCACGCCCTTTCCCAACTCTCCGCCGACCGCGCCGAGTGGCTCACCCCCGGCCGCCTCCCCGAAAAAATCGAAGAACTCCTCCGCGCCCTCCCCAAAGACCTGCGCCGCCGTCTCGTCCCCCTCCCCGAGATCGCGCAGCGCTTCGCGCGCGACCTCCCTTTCGCCCAAGGCCCCCTCCTCCCCGCCCTGGCCGCGCGCGTCTCCGCGGAACTCTCCGAACGAATCTCCCCCGACGTCTTCCGCGCCGAAGCCCTCCCCGAACACCTCCGCATGCGCTTCCGCGTCGTCGACGAGAAGGACAAACCGCTCGCCGAAGGCCGAGACCTCGTCGCCATCCGCCGCTCCCTCGGCGTCAAACCCGACCAGGGCTTCGAGTCCGCCGACGATCCCCGCTTCTCCCGCGACCGCATCACCTCCTGGGACTTCGGCGATCTCCCCGACGAAGCCCTCATCCGAGTCGGTGGCGAACGCGTCCCCGCATTCCCCGCCCTCCTTGATCGCGGCCAATCCGTCTCCCTCCGCCTCCTCCCCACACGCGCCGCCGCGGACGCCGCCACACACCAAGGCCTGCGCCGCCTCTTCACCCTCGTCGCGCGCGAAGACCTCAAGCGCATGCTCACACGCATCCCCAACCGCGACCGCCTGCGCCTCCTCGCCTCCACGATTGCCAAACCCGCCGACCTCGACGCAGCCATCACCGAACGCATCGCCGAACGCGCCTACCTCTCCGATCCCTCTCTACCCCCCATCCGCTCGAGCGTCGCCTTCACCGCGCGCCTCGACTCCGGCTGGAACCGTCTCGGCCCCGCCACCGACGAGGTCGCCCGCGCCTTCCACGCCGCCCTCGAATCCCGACAACGCGCCGCCGCACTCCTCTCCTCTCTCAACGCCCCCGCTCTCGCGCAGCTCCGCGTCGAGGCCGAGTGGGCCCTCAACAACCTCCTCCCCAAGGACTTCCTCCGCGCCCTCCCCTGGAACGCGCTCCTCAGCGTCCCGCGCTACTGCGCCGCCATCGAGTCGCGCGTCCGCAAAGCCACCACCGGCGGCCTCCCGCGCGACGCCCAGAACGCCGCGGAATGGGCCGACTGGTGGCGCAAGTACGTCATGCTCCGCCGCGACGCCGACGACGCCGGCCGCATCTCCCCAGCCCTCGACCGTCTCCGCTGGCTCCTCGAGGAATACCGCGTCGCCCTCTTTGCCCAGGAGCTCGGCACATCCGAGCCCGTCTCCCCCAAACGCCTCCAACGCGCCCTCGACGAAGCCTCCTCCTCAGCCTGACCCCCGCGTCTCACCGATCCGGCACGTCGTCCACCGGCTGCCCCACGTCGATCTTGAACAGCTTGGCCGCGTTCTTCCACATGATCATCTCGCGCGCCTTGTCGCTCAACTCCAGCCCGTTCATGAACGACCGGTACGACTCCATGCTCGAGATCGGCCAGTCCGTCCCGTACAGCAAATACCTCGGCTCGCCCGCGTACATGATCATCTCGCGGATCTGCCCCAGCATGAACTTCTCGAACCGGTCCTCAAAGTCACCCAGCACCAGCCCCGAGATGTCCGCCCACACGTTCTTGTTCTTGTACACCACCTCCATGCAGTCCCGGATCCACGGGTTGCCGATGTGGCACGCCACGATCTTCATCTCCGGATGATCCACGGCAACATCGTCGAGGTTCAGCGGGTGCGCATACCGCACCTTCCCCTTGGGCGAATACGTGTCCCCCGTGTGGAACATCACCGGAACGTCATACTCCTTGGCCAGGTCGTAGATCACTGTGCACCGCGGGTCGTACGGATAGAACGGCTCGTACCCGGGGTACATCTTCAGCCCCTTCACCAGCCCCGCCCTCAGGTAATCACTGATCTCCCGAAGGTCCCGCTCCTTGTAGTGCAGGTACGAGATGCCCGCGACCACGAACAGGTTGTCGTACTCCTTCACAGCCTCGATCACCGACGCCGTCGACGGCCGATGCTCCGTCACCTTGTACGACGTCAGCACCAACGCATAGTCGATCCCGTTCTTCTCCATCGACCCCTGCAGATTGTCCAGACACTCCCGGATCGACCGCACCCGCTCCTCGTGATAATTGTTCAGGTGCGTGTGCACGTCGATGATCATGCGTTCTCCTCTCTGGATAGGCGCGCCGTCCGCGCCTTGAGCCACCCCAGACTACCAACGCACCCTAGCGCCACAGCCCCAGTCTCTCAAATCCGCCCCGCGCCCCCACGCGCGCTCATACACTCCTCCCAGGTCGCCAGTTCTGGGAGCATCCCATGCGTCACACAGGCAGAGTCGGAACACGCCCCGGACCCATCCCCTCACTCCTCGGCGCCGTCATCGGCGTCTTCTTCCTCATCATGATCCTCAGCCAGTCACAGGGCATGCCCGCGTCCTTCAAACTCCTCGCCGTCGTCTTCTGCATCGCATTCATCATCCTCGGCATCGGCAACGCCGTCCTCCCGCGCGGCATCCCCCACGAGATCCACGACATCGAAATCGACTCCACCCCACGCCGACCCCGCCCCACGCTCACAGACCCCCCGCCGCGCACGCACCAACCACCGCGCTCCATCGAGGAGCGCCTCGACGAACTCGCCCGCCTCCACGACCTCGGCCTCATCACCCAGCCCGAGTTCGATCAAAAACGCGCCGACATCCTCAATTCCCTCTAACTCCCCCGTCGCGCGCCCCGCGCCTCACCTCTCCACCTCCGTCCCCTCCGCCGCCGAATACTCCGTCCATCCCCCCTCATACAACCGCACGCGCGGATACCCAAGCTCCCGCGTCAGCGCCATGTACAACAACGACGCCTCGCGCCCCGTCCCGCAGTACACCACCACATCCTTGTTCGGCGTGACGCCCGCCTTCTCGAAAATCGCCCGCAGCTCCCTCGCCCCCTTCACTCGGCTCGCGTTCTCCTCCACCGTCAGCGTCCGCCAATGCACGTTCACAGCCCCCGGAATGTGCCCGTTCCGCCCCCAAACCTTCGTCTCCCCCCGGTACTGCTCGCTCGGCCGCGCATCCACGAACAACACCTCATCACCCCCGACCCACCCCTTCACCTGCTCCAGCGTCACCCCCGTCATCCCCGACACATCCGTCCACCGCATCTCCCCCGCCTTGTAACTCCCATACGCCTGCTCCACCCGCCCCCCCTCGCGCACCGCCTCCACACCACCATCGAGCAACGACGTGTTCGTGTGCCCGAGTCTCTCAAGCGCGTACATCGCCATCGTCGCGCTCAGAATATCCCCCCCCTCCCCATACACCACCACGCGCTCGTTCCCCGTCACGCCCGCCTGTCCGAACACCTCGGCCATCCTTTCCGCTGACCGAAACTGCGCCGGCACACCCTCCCTCGGCCCCCTGAGCGCATGCGCATCCAGATGCACCGCCCCCGGCGCATGCCCCTCGAAGTACGCCGAGTACGACGGCCGCACATCCAACACGCGCACCTCGCGCGACTCCCCCTCCTCAGCCAGCCACTTCGCATCCACCAGCCACCCCGCCTCCCGCTCCGCCGGCTCGTCCGTCAACCGATACTCAATCCTCTTCCCCAGCAGCGCGCCCACCTGATCCACCCCAAGAGCCATCTCCCGCGCCTCTCCCAGCGCTTCCTCGATCCCCATACCCTTCGACGCACGCAGCGCCGCCCACATCACGCTCGCCCGCCCGCCCACCGTGCAGTGCATCAGCGCCCTCCCCTCCGCCCGCGCCAGCGCCTCCTCCACCCTCTTCAGCGCCTGCGGCGAATACGTCCACGTTCCCCCCCCCAGCGGCACGTGCACGAACTCGATCCCCAACTCCTTCGAGAGCGCCGCCTCGTCAAACGGCAACGCTTTCCGATCCGACATCTCCCTTGCCGTCCGCAGACAGATCACCATCTTCAATCCATCCGCCGCGAGCGCCCGCAGCGCCCCCTCCGTCGGCTGCCCCGTCACATACACCCCGTCCCCCGTCACCCACGCCCCCCCGTACATCACCTCCACGTCCTTCGCCTCCCGGATTCCCCCGTCCCCGCCGCGCGCGACCCCCGCCGCCATCCCCGCCATCGCCACCACCACCGCCGCCGCGCACACAACCCGCAAGCCCTTCGCCATGTCATCTCTCCAATGCCGCACGTGCGCGGCCACATCCGGGACGCCGGACCACCGCGTCCACCCATAGACACCCCGCGCCCAAGCCGGTTCCCACCCGCTCGCGCACGATTCCACACGCATCCGCAACTTCAGAACACGAGGGGCCTTACCCCATGTGCTTGATGACCGCCTCCCCGAACTCCGAGCACTTCAGCAGCGTCGGGTTCTGCCCCTCGCTCCGCATCAGACGCTCAAAGTCGTACGTCACCGTCCGCGCACCGATCGCCCCCTCCACGCCCTTGATGATCAGATCCGCGCTCTCCGTCCACCCCAGGTGCCGCAACATCATCTCACCCGACAAGATCACCGACCCCGGATTCACCTGGTCCTTCCCCGCGTACTTCGGCGCCGTCCCGTGCGTCGCCTCGAAGATCGCGTGCCCCGTGTCGTAGTTGATGTTGCCCCCCGGCGCGATCCCGATCCCGCCCACCTGCGCGGCCAGCGCATCGCTCAAATAATCCCCGTTCAGGTTCAGCGTCGCGACCACGTCATACTCCTTGGGCCGCGTCAGGATCTGCTGCAAAAACGCGTCCGCGATCGCGTCCTTGATCACGATGTCCTTCCCCGTCCGCGGATGCTTGAACACGTGCCAAGGCCCGCCGTCCAGCGGCGTCGCCCCGAACTCCCGCACCGCCAACGCATACCCCCATGCGGCAAACGCCCCCTCCGTGAACTTCATGATGTTGCCCTTGTGCACGAGCGTCACCGACGTCCGCTCGTTCGCAATGGCGTACCGAATCGCCGCGCGCACCAACCGCTCCGTCCCCTCGCGCGACACCGGCTTCACCCCATACCCCGCCGTCTCCGGGAAACGCACCTTCTTGAACTTCTCCGGGAAGTGCTCCTGCAACAGCGCCCGGAACTTCTCGGCCTCCGGCTTCCCCGCCTCGAACTCGATCCCCGCATAAATGTCCTCCGTGTTCTCACGGAAGATCACCATGCTCACATCCTGCGGCCGCTTCACCGGGCTCGGCACGCCCGCGAAATACTGCACCGGCCGCAAGCACACGTACAGATCGAGAATCTGCCGCAGCGCCACGTTCAACGACCGAATCCCCCCGCCCACCGGCGTCGTCAGCGGACCCTTGATCCCGACGAGGTGCGCCTTGAACGCGTCCAGCGTCGCCTGCGGCAGCCAGTCCCCGCTCGCGTTGAACGACTTCTCGCCCGCCATCACTTCCTTCCAGTGGATCTTCCGCTTCCCCCCGTACGCCTTCTCCACCGCCGCGTCGAACACCCGCACCGACGACTTCCAGATGTCCGGACCCGTCCCGTCACCCTCGATGAACGGAATGATCGGGTCGTTCGGAACGTTCAACCCCTTCGGGGTCATCGTGATCGTCGTCGGCATGTCGTCGCTCTCCAAGCGTGATGGCGTCGTGTGATCCACCCCGAAAAACCCTGCTCCCCCAGCGAGCCGCACATCATACCGAACCCCCCGCGCTCCCCTCCCCACGCGCAAAAAAAACGCCCCGCCGAGTGCGCCGACGGGGCGGACCATCTCCCGCTCCATGTCTCCCTCTCCTCCCCCGCGCGCAACTCACCTCCCGCGCCGGCGCAGCGCCGCAAGCCCCGCAAGAGCCAGCAACGCGCCCGCGCCAGGCGTCGGAATCGTCAGCAGCTCAAACGCCATGTCGTGCAGTCCGTGCTGCGGCATGATCGGCTGCCAGTTGATGTACTCCCACGCACTCCCCGGCATGATCAGATTCCCCATCGTGGCCACGTCGAGGAACGAATCAGGGCTCGTGTGCCACCCCCAGAAGTGCTCCGTCGGAATCGGATCACCGTTGTTCACGAACTGCCACGTCCCGGGCACAACCTCATGCCCGTTCTCCGCGACGATCGACAGCCAATACACCTCGCCCGGGATCTGCTGGAACCACCCCGCCGTCGCGTACGCCGCGTTCCCGTGATCCAGGTGCGTGTTCTTCAGATCCACCGAATACTCCCACACCCGGTGACCATCCCACCCCACCAGCGTCGTCGGCGTGATCGTCACGTTCATGTCCGGCGCGATGTACGAACCCAACAACTCACCCGGCCTGCTGAACGGCGCGCCCCCCGGCGTCCCGCCCGGAATGTCCCGGAAAAACGACAACGCAAACCCTTCCTCCACAACCGCCTCCCACCGGCCCGTCGACGGATTGAAGATCGGCTCGTTCCCCGGGCCCCCCGTCGCGCTCGGGAAATACGACCCCCACCAACGAACCGTGTGGATCGGCAGACCCTGCGACGGGAAATCATCCGCGATCGTCCAGTTCGGCTGGATCGGCGCCGTGCTCTGCATCACGAGGCGCCAGTCCACGTCCGACGCGATGTTCTCCCCCGTCATGTGCTGAGGCAGCTGCGCATACTTCCGGATCGTCCCCGGCAGCGACCCCCACGCGCTCCCCGCCAGCAACAACGACACAACAGCCCCGCTTGCCGCAACGCGGCAAGCACGATTCGTGCAACCCTTCATGTCCATTCTCCTGCGACGCTACAAAACAGAAACCGCCACTCTCGCCGCGACATCCCGCCGCGACGAACACTGGCGCGTCCCTTCCCGTTCCGTGCCCGCTTCCCCCCTCACCAGCCGGACCCGCAAAGCCCGGCCGCTCGCGCGCTGCGCCCACGACATTCCCTCGTGCGCACGCCCGATGCGTCACATTCTACAACGAGCTATCAGGATCAAGAAGTCTTTTCTCCCGCTTTTCCCCGACGAATCGCCGCAAACAGCCTGCAAACAAAGACGCCCCGCCGGATCATGCCCGACGGGGCGCCGTCCATGCGATGCTCTCTCAAACGCGTGCGATCACCGACGACGACGCAGGCCGATCAGCCCCGCCATCCCGAACAGCGCCGCGCCGCCCGGACCCGGAATCACATACTCGAGCTGCGTGATCGTGAACGACGCGTCCACCCCCGTCGTCCCCGCGAACGTCGTCGTCGTGATCGAACGAAAATCCGTGCCGTACCCCGGATTCGTCGCCAGCACCGCGTCCAGGAACCGCGTCGGCGTGAACGTCCCGCCGTCATGCCGGATCTCGATCACCAGATCCCCGCCGCTGTACGTGAACGGCGTCGTGAACGAGATCAGCGGGCCCCACGAATTCGCCGTCGGCGAATTCGCCCCGCCCGAGAACGAGTTCGCGCCCAGCGTCAACGCGCCGCTCCGCGCCAGCACCGTGTCCCCGCCGAGATTATTCGCGAACACCGTGCTCGAGCCCGCCACGCCCAGCGCGGCCGTGCCCACCCGCACCTCGTAGTTGTTCCACGAGATCGGCGTCGTCGGCCACGTGCCCGCCGGGTTGAACGCCGTGTTCGAATACAGACGGAAGTACATCCCGGTGATCTGCATGCCCGGCGAAATCGCGCCCAGCTGCGACGCCCCGATCAGCAACTGCCCGGCCCGCGGAGCGCCCGTGTCACGGATGAACGTGTTCAGCCCCGTCTCCCCGCCCGTGCTCGCAAACGCGTTCGGCACGGTCGTCTGCGCCGCCATCGCGACGCCCGACGCAACGGCCAATCCTCCAATCAACACTGCATGACGCATGTCTTCACTCCTTCCGCCCTCACGCGCGTCGATCGTGCACGCGTGCAGGGCAAAGACGCACAACAAACGCGCCTCCGACGCATCGCACTGGTCGGGAGCCCCGGGCCGCGATACACCCATGTTTCTGGCAGGGTTGACGTGTTCCTGCCGCTCCCGCGCCGATCCGACGGACCGGCCCGCCCCGAGACTACCCCTCACCACCCGTCAAAACAAGGGGTGGATGCCGCCCCGCACGCCGTATAACGTCGCAACTCTCCCGCTCCACACAACTTCGAACACGCCAAAAAAACTCGCCCCCGCATCCCGACCTTCCCATCATCACCACTCCCGCCACTGCCCGATAACTCTTCAGATGCAGCAGCTCCCCTTCCTCATCCCGACGTGCATCTCGCGCTACGACCTCCTCTCAACCATGGCCACCGAGCTCGCCGACGCCCTGCGAGACGCAGGCCATCCCGTCAACCCCGACTCCGTCGAGCCCCCATACACCGCGCTCTGGCTCAACTTCCTCACCGATGTCAACGACATCCCCCCCGAAGCCGCCTCGCCCGACGCCCGCATCGCCCTCATCCAGTTCTTCGTCGATCACCCACTCGCCCTCTGGACACAGCAGCTCGACAGCCTCGCGCGCTTCCCCACCTTCCGACTCCTCCTCCCCTGCGCCGATTCCGCACACCTCCTCCGACTCCGCTGGCCCACCCTCCGACACATCCACTGCCTCCACGCCATACCCCCGCGTGCGCTCTGCTCCCCCGATTCCATCTCCGCCCGCCACGCCGCACGCCCCCCGCGCGCCGATCATCCCATCGACGACGTCATCATCCTCGCCTCCATCCACCCCCAATCCGAACTCGACGACATGCGCGCACGCATCCCCTTCAAACTCCAGAAGGGCGCCGACGACGCCGTCCGACTCCTCCTCCAACACCCCCACATGACCTTCGAGCAGGCCGCCGACCTCACCCTCTCCACCCAAGGCGTCCTCACCGGCGAATGGAACATCCTCTCCTCACTCTGGAAATACGCCACCGCGGCAGTCAACCGTCAACGCCGCGTCAAACTCGCACTCGCCCTCGACGGCCTCCCCGTCGTCATTCACGGCTCAGAAGCCTGGACCGACATCTGCTCCTCCTCCAAATCCCTCGAATACCGCGGCAACCTCCCCTACGCCGAAATCCCAGGCGCCCTCGCCCGCTCCCGCGTCTGCCTCGCCTACGGCCCAACCCAGTTCACCCACTCCTTCTCCGAACGTCTCCTCCTCTCCCTCGCAGGCGGCTGCGCCACCGTCGCCGACGACCGCATCCTCGCGCGCGCCCATTTCGCGCGTGAAGACCAGCCCGAACTCCTCACCCTCGTCGACGCCGCGGACCCCCAACACGCGCGCTACGCCGTCGAAGCGATCCTCAAAGACCCAGACCGCCGCGCATCCATGGCCCGCGCCGCCCGCGACGAAGTCGAACGCGCCCACCTCTGGTCGCACCGCATCCCCATCTTCCACGCCGCCATCCGCGACGCCATCGCCTGACCGCGCGCCGCCGCGTTGCCACCTCTCCCATTCGCACAGCGAATGGGAGAGGGCAGGGTGAGGGCTCCATGCCTACGTTCTTCTCTTTGACTCTGTCTTTGCATTCCGGCTCTTCGCGGATCTGAGCGGACGCTACTCCCTCTGCTTCCCCCAGAGCACATTCACCGCCGACCACCTCGCCGGGGCCTCCTCCCGCGCGCTACGCTCCCACAATCACATCACCTCGCGCTCGGAGCCCACGCCATGACGCACGAACGATCCGGCGGACATCCTCACGCCCACTATCTCCGGTTCGCGGCCATGCTCGCCACCGCAACCCTCATCATGTACGCCCTCACCTACCTCAACTCCTCGTCCGCCGACCACGTCCGCTTCAGCGAGACCCGCGCCTACATGGCCCTCATCATGGGCTCCAGCATGGCCGTCGTCATGCTCCTCTTCATGCTCAACATGTACAGGTCCTGGAAGATCAACGCGGCCATCATCGCCGGCAGCGCCCTCCTCTTCATCCTCTCCCTCTGGCTCGTCCGCAGCCAGCGCACTGTCGACGACGTCTCCTACATGCGCGCCATGATCCCCCATCACTCCATCGCCATCCTCACCAGCGAACGCGCGCGGATCACCGACCCCCGCGTGCGCAAACTCGCCGACGGCATCATCGAGACCCAGCTCCGCGAGATCGACGAAATGAACGCCCTGATCCGCGACCTCACGCGCTGACCCCCGCGCCCTGGCGCGCCGGGCGCACCCTCAATCCCCATGCCTCTCCCTGAGCCGCGCCGACAACCGCAACAACAAATGCACCCGCTCAAACTCCTCCACCCATCCCGCCACCGTCGCCGCAACCTCCTCCTCCGGCTCCTCGGCGCCCGGCAGCGGGCACGCGCTCCCAAGCTGCTTCGCCGCCACCGCCCGATACCGTGCGAGCACCCGATCTCCCACCAGCGACACAAAGTGAAAATCCTCGGCCATGAAAATCGCCGTCGGCACCCGGTGACCATCATTGATCTTCACAAGATCCGCCAACTCCCGGTGCGCGTCACGATCCACAAACCGAACCTCCACCATCCGCCCCTTCCCCGAATGGCTCGGCCCCGACGCCTCCCCGATCTTCGCCAGCATCGGACACTGCGCCGAACAATCCCCACACCAAAGCCCCGACGTCACCAACACCTTCATCTCACGCGTGAACGACGAGAGCAAATCCTCCTGTCGGCTCGTCAGCTTCACACGCTCGTGCGCCCGCCCCCACGCCTCCCGCTGCCGCTCCGTTCCCAACCCCACGTAATGCGAGTACGCCATCCCCTTCGAAAACTCGCTCTCCAGAAACTCCCGATCCAGCATCGTCACTCCCTCTCCGCGTTACGCCCGTGACCCTTCCGGCGGCGCCTTCACCGTCTCATGCCGCAGCTGCCCGCACGCCGCCGCGATATCCCTCCCGCGGCTCGCCCGAATGTGCGCATTGATCCCCTTCCCCCGCAAAACCTCCTGAAACCTCCGCACATCCTCCGTGGCCGGACGCTCATACGGCATCCCGCCCACCTCGTTGTACCGAATCAGATTCACATTCGCTCTGCCCCCAGCCTCCTTGTGCATCCTCCACACCACCTCTGCCAACTCCCGAGCGTGCTCCTCCCGGTCATTCACGCCGCGCAGCAACGTGTACTCCAGCGTGATCTCCCGCCCCGTCTTCCGGAACCACGCGGCACACGCCCCCAAAAGCTCCTCCACCGTCGTGAACTCCGCCCACGGAATCAACTTCCTCCGGATCTCATCGTTCGGCGCATGCAGACTCAACGCCAGCGTGATCGGCAGCTCCATCTCCTCAGCGAGTCGCTCGATCGCCTTCGGCAACCCCACCGTCGAGATCGTGATCTTCCGCGCCGAGATCCCCAGCCCCCACTCCGCGCTCATCGTCCGCACCGCGCGCATCACGTTCGCGAAGTTCGACAGCGGCTCCCCCATCCCCATGAACACCACGTTCGAGATCCGCCCGACACCCTCCAGCCTCCCCAGCCTCCATACCTGCTCGACGATCCGCCCCGCGCTCAAGCTCCCATCCAACCCCCCGACCCCCGACGCGCAGAACCGGCACCCCACCGGACACCCCACCTGGCTCGACACGCACGCCGTGCGCCGATCATCCGTGGGGATCATCACCGTCTCCGTCTGATACCCCTTGCTCGCCCCCGTCCCATTCCCCAGCACCGTCAACCCAGCGCGCGCCGGCAAAGCGTCATCGCCGGCCGCAGCAGCGCTGTCCGCCGCGCGCGGAGCGCTCCACTCGATGAGCAACTTCTGCGTCCCATCGCTCGCCCGCTGATGCGCCAGCGTCTCCCCCGACAAGAACGTCATCTCCCTCTGCAGCGCCTCCCGGTCCCGCGCGCCCAAATTCGACATCAACCCCGGATCAATCACGCCCTTCCGGTACACCCACTCCAGAACCTGATCCGCCCGATACCCGCCCCCGCTCAGCCCCTTCTCCCTCCACCACGCGCGCAGCGTCTGCGGCGTGAAATCAAACACGTGCGCCGCCGGATGCCGCAATCCGCGTCCCTCACCCATATCGCTCCAACCCTGCGCCCGCCCGCTCAATCCACGTCAAACCGGAACCCGCTCGGCTTCACCGCCATCACCGCGCAGTGCGCCTCCCGCAAAATCCGCTCCGCCACCGACCCCAGCAACAACGCACGCAACGTCGACCGTCCCCGAGTCCCCACCACGGCAAGCCCCACCTCGTGCTCCCGCAGATCCTTCACGATCCCCCCCGCAATGCTCCCGCTCTCCACCAGGTGCACGCGCGCCTCACCCCCATACTCCCCGCACGCCTCCTTCGCCAATGCCTCCAGCCGAGACTTCAGCGTCCTCCGATACTCGGCCTGATAGTCCGGCTTCGCCTCGGGCGTCGGCGCGCGATAGTGCACCACCTCCCAAGGCGGCGCGAACGCGTGCACCACCCACAACTCCGCACCGTCCCCCTTCGCGATCCGCGCCGCCTCACGCAGCGCCTCGCGCGACGTCTCCGAAAAATCCACCAACGCCGCCACACGCGCAAACGGCCCGAAGTGCCCCTCCTCCACCACCAGCACGCACCCCTCGGCCTTCCGCGCCAGCCCCAACGCCACCCCGCCAACCCCGCTCCCCATCGTCCCCGAACCGCGCTCACCAGCGATGTACAGCCCCGCGCCCACCTTCTTCCCGTGTCGCAGCAGCTCCTTCAGCGGCTCGCCCACGATCGCCACGGCCTTCGCGCCCTTCCCCCCAGGGCCGGCCTGCGACACCTCATCCCGAATCTTCTCCTCCCCCGCGAGAATCGCGTCCTTCTCGATCTCCTCGCGCGACAACCCCGTGGCCTCAGCCAGCTCCTCCAACACGGCCCCGTCGATCACGTGAACCACGTGCAGCTCGACCCCGCGCCGCGACGCGATCCGCACACCCTCGCGCAGCGCGCTCCGCGCGCTCGCCGAAAAGTCCATCCCCACCAACACGTTCCCGCCGTGCGACATCAACAACTCCCCTTCAAACCCCGCTCGCGCCGATCGTCAGCGGAACCGCTCCGTACAACTCCCGCGTCACCTCCGGCTTGCTCACCCGGATCCGACGCGACTCCGGATCAACGCCCCGCTCCCGCATCAAACGCTTCAGCGACGCGGGCAACGCGAACTCCTGATCCTCCTCGAACACGTCTCGAACCTCGATCTCGCCCCCGTGCTTCTCGAGCAGCGCCCGGCACAGCCCCGCCACCAGGTCCTCCGGCGCGCTCGCCCCCGCCGTCACCAGCACCGTCTCATCCCCCTCAAACCACTCCTCCCGGATCTCCGACACGTCGTCGATCAGATACGCCTTCACCCCCACGTTCTCCGAGATCTCCGTCAGACGCACCGAGTTCGACGAGTTCTTCGACCCCACCACCAGCACCACGTCGCACTCCGGCGCGATCTCCCGAACCGCGGCCTGCCGATTCGTCGTCGCGTAGCAAATGTCGCTCGTCGGCGGCTCCTTGATGTTCGGAAACGCCTCCTTCAACGCCCGGATGATCACCCCGGCGTCATCCGTGCTCAGCGTCGTCTGCGTCAGATACGCCAGCTTGTTCGGGTCACGCACCGTCAGGTGCGGAATGTCCTCGGGGCTCTCCACCACCTGGATCGCCTGCGGCGCCTCGCCCCGCGTCCCCACCACCTCCTGATGGCTCGCGTGCCCCACCAGCAGAATCTGATACCCCTGCTTGGCGTACCGGATCGCCTCCATGTGAACCTTCGTCACCAACGGGCACGTCGCATCCACCGTCGTCAAACGCTTCCGCTGCGCCGCCTCACGCAACGCAGGCGACACCCCGTGCGCCGAAAACACCAGGATCGCCCCCTCCGGCGCCTCCTCGATGTCCTCCACGAACCTCACCCCACGATCCACGAACCGATGCACCACGTGCTTGTTGTGCACGATCTCGTGGTACACGTAGATCGGCTCCCCGGGGCACAGCTCCAGCAGCTGGCTGACCACGTCGATCGCCATGTGCACCCCGGCACAGAAACCCCTCGGATTGGCCAGCAGAATCCGCATCAGCGCCTCGCTCCCAAAGCCCTTCCATCACCCGCGCCACTCGACGCGCGCTCCCCCAACACGCATCATACGCCCTGACCAATCCCCACCCCCCATGACCGCCCAAGCCCTCCACCACGACCCCCAACCCCCCACCCCGGCGCCCGCTCCCCCCACACACGACATCCACACCCTCGCCTCCACCCACTACGAAAACTTCTCCGTCCTCTCCCGGCTCGTCCCCAAGCGACTCCGCACCGACTTCGCCGCCGTCTACGCCTTCTGCCGCCGCGCC
>JBFXJP010000007.1:0-196217 GCA_050174775.1 Phycisphaerales bacterium | reverse complement strand
AGCACGCGAGGTTGTACCAGTCCGTGGCCGTCCCCCCGTCGATCGTCACGTCCTCCTCCATCCGCGACCGCGCCTCCCCCCACGCGCGCAACGCCGACTCCTCCATCCCGAAACCGATCCAGCAGATCCACCACCGCCATGCTCGGCTCGCACCGCTGATCCGTCATCAACGGCCGATCCCGGTTCCCCCACCCATCCCCGCCACCCACCACGCGCACCGGCCGCTCACGTCCCTCCGGCAACGCCACCAACGCAACAACGAACGCACCCACCCCCACGATCCCAGCAACGCTCACCAGCCCGCTCGACCGCACCGCGCACTCCGATTCCCCCGCGCCCGACAGCCTACGTCCCTCCCGCACGCCCCGCCCCCGCGCGCGTCGGTGTACCCTCATCCCTCCCATGTCCGACCCCAAGCCCACCAAGCCCGCGCCCACCTCCTTCCAGCCCCCGCGAGGCACGCGCGACTTCTACCCCATCGAGATGGCCCGCCGTCTCTGGCTCGAGGACAAGTGGCGCCGCACCGCCGTCCGTCACGGCTTCGACGAGATCGACGGCCCCACCTTCGAACACCTCGACCTCTACACCGTCAAGTCCGGCGAAGGCATCATCTCCGAACTCTTCTCCTTCTCCCGCGCCGGCGGCGAAACCCCTTTCGCACTCCGCCCCGAATTCACCCCCACCCTCGCGCGCATGGTCGCCACCAAAGCGAACGCGCTCCCCAAGCCCATCAAGTGGTTCTCCATCGGCCCCTACTTCCGCGCCGAGAGGCCCCAGCGCGGCCGACTCCGCGAGTTCCTCCAGTGGAACGTCGATTCCCTCGGCGATCCGTCGCCCGAAGCCGACGCGGAAGTGATCGCGTGTTGTGTCGATGGCTTGAGGGCCATGGGATTAACGCCGAATGATGTGCGTCTGAATATTAACGATCGTCACTTCATGCAAAGCGCGATGAATGTCTTCGGGATTGAAGAGCAACTGCATGACCAAGTGTTCCAATGGCTTGATCGTCGATCAAAGGTGTCTACGACTGAGACAGACATCCGTGCAAAGGAACTGGGAATCCCTGAGTCCTTCGACGATTTTGTTGTGCTGGGTCGCATACAAGCTCTGACTGCGCCATTGAGCCCGATGGCATTCAAGAAGCAGCTTGAGAGCACGTTTTCGGGATTGGCGTTCACGATTCAAGGATTGGCTAGTTTTCAATCACTTTGGGATCGTCTTGACGATGCTGGCGTAGTTGAATGGTGTGGGCTAAGCACCGGCATCGTCCGCGGCCTCGCCTACTACACCGGCACCGTCTTCGAAGTCCACGAAACCACCGGCGCCGAGCGAGCCATCGCCGGCGGCGGCCGATACGACAACCTCGTCGAACTCTTCGGCGGAGCGCCCACACCCGCCGTCGGCTTCGCCATGGGCGACGTCGTCATCTCTCTCGTCCTGCAGGACAAGGGCCTCATGCCCTCCGATGACGACATCGCGCGCGATCTTGGCCTCGCCCCCGACGCCTTCATCCTCCCAGCCAGCGACGACGCCGACGCACTCGTCCTCCGCCCACTCCTCGCCGCCCTCCGCCGCCAAGGCCTCCACGCCCGCCGCTCCTACAAGTCCACACGCAACGTCGGCAAACTCCTCCAGGACGCCGACAAGGCCCGCGCACGCTACGCCGTCATCCTCGAGTCCGACACCCGCGCACAACTCAAAGACCTCTCCTCCAAAGAGCAACACGAAGTCGTCGCCAACGACCTCGCCTCCCTCGCGACCGCGCTCGCCGAGCGCATCGCGCCGCCGCGCTGATCTCCGCCGCCACGCCACTACACTTCCCTGTCATGTCCCCCGACGACGAGGTCTGTCTCTGCTTCCACGTCTCTCTCCGGAAGATCCGAACCTTCCTCGAGCGCGAAGACCCGCCAGTCGCCTCACTCATCTCCGAGTGTCTAGGCGCCGGCACCGGCTGCCACTGGTGCGTCCCCGTCTTGAAACGACTCCACCAGATGCACGTCAACGGCGAACTGCCCGACCTCAAGGCCTCACCTGCCGACTACGCCGAGCGACGCAAGTCCTTCCACAAAACCGGCGTCCGCGAACTCCGCGCTGACGAAGGCGAAACCTGAATGGTGTGTGCCGTGGCCTACGGCGCAGCCGGGGGCCACGCCAGAACCTCCCCCTCGTGCGTGTGGCATCGTCGCACACGCTCGGCGCCGTCGATCATCTCGCGCCGCCTCTCCACCTCTCTATCCTCGCTTCTTCATCACCCACATCGCGTACCGCAGCGTCCGCGCCAGCTCCGTCCCCGCCCGCTCCTGCGTCCGAACATACTCCTCCAGCAACTCCCTCAACTCCGGCCGCCGCTCTGCCAACCCCTCTGCGCGCGCACGAATCCGCGCCGTCAATCGATCATCCATCTCTCCCTGCTCCTCCTCGCGCGCGATCCGCTCCTCCACGATCTCATCCCCGTGCGATGTGAGCAGGCGTCTCGTCTCCTCCAGCGTTCGAGAGCGCGCGAGCGTAACGTCATCCGTCTCGCCTACCAGAAACCCGTCGTCGATCACCATCACCCCTCCCGCCAGCACCAGCGCGCGCACCGCGCCCACCGTCTCCGCGATACCCCCCAACGCATCGTGCGCCCCGATCAACAGCGCGGCATCAAACAGCCCGTCGCGCTCGCTCAAGCACCGCACATCCCCGCACCGGAACTCGCACAGCTCCCCAACTCCCGCCGCATTCGCGCGGCCACGCGCATCCTCCACGAACACCGGCATCCCATCGACCCCCACCACCTGCGCGCCCAACCGCTCCGCCAACGCGATCGAGATCACTCCCTTCCCGCACGCGATGTCCACCACCCGCGCTCCCGCTCCCACACGCCCGCGCAACGCTCCCACCACCTCGTCCGCGTCCCCCCCGAGCGCATCCAGGTCCGCGAGCAGCTCCGGCAACACATCCAACAGGCGCGGATCAGCGTCCAGCGACCGCGCGATGCTCCCGGCAAGGTTTGCGTCCATGTCGAAGCCCTCCAAAGAAAAACGCCCCGCCTCGCGCCAGAGCGTACGGAACTCAGCGCGTCCGCTCTTCCCTCCTCTCCCATTCGCTTGGCGAATGGGAGAGGGAAGGGTGAGGGCTCCATGCCCTCTTTCTTCTCTATCTCTCGCACGTACGCGCCCATCTTCCGCGCACCCGCCCCCCACCCACCAAAGAAAAACGCCCCGCCTCGCGGCAGAGCGTTCGATGTTCCAACGTCGCTTCTCGTCCCGTCTCGGCTTAGCGCTTCGAGAATTGGAACCGACGACGGGCGCCGGCCTGGCCGTACTTCTTACGCTCGACCTCACGCGCGTCACGAGTGAGGAACCCGTTGTCGCGCAGGGCCTGCTCCAGCGTCGGGTCGTAGTTCACCAGCGCGCGGGCGATGCCCAGACGCAGCGCCTGCGCCTGCCCCATGTACCCGCCGCCCGTCAGACGAGCCTTGAGGTCGATCTTGCCGAGTGTGCTCGTCACCCGGAGCGACGCCACCGCGTCGTTGCGGTCGCGCATCTCGGAGAAGTACTCCTCGATCGTCTTGACCTTCTTCCGATTCACCACGATCTGAATCTGCCCCGAGCCCGGCTTGAGCCGCACACGCGCCACGGCCGTCTTCCGACGACCCACCCCGCGCCACCATCCCTGCCGATCCGGCCCCTTGGGCTGCTTCACTGGACGCGCCGCGGGTGCGGCCGGCGCCATCGGAGTCGGAGGAAGGTCTGCGCTGGGAATCGAAAGTTGCGACATGGTCAGTTCCGTCAGTTCGTCTTCTGCTTCGCCCGCGCCTCCGCGAGCCGTGAATCAATCCGTTCCGTACGACCGGGCCCGCGCCCGATCACTCCATTCCAACCCCGCTCAGGCGTCCAGCGCCACCGGCTGCTGCGCCGTGTGCGGGTGCTCCGAGCCCTTGTACACCTTCAGCTTCTTCAGCATCTGCCGCCCCAGCGCCCCCTTCGGCAGCATCCGCTTCACCGCGTCCTCGATCACGAACTCGGGCTTCCGCTCCAGCAGCTCCTCGTACGTCTCCACGCGGAGCCCGCCCGGATACCCCGAGTACGCCGTCTTCACCATCTGCTGCGGCTTCTTCCCCGTCATCGTGATCTTCTCAGCGTTGATCACGATCACCGGATCGCCCGTGTCGATGTGCGGCGTGTAGTCCGGACGATGCTTCCCCATCAGCACCGTCGCAATCTCCGTCGCCAACCGGCCAAGCCGCTGCCCCGACGCGTCCACCACGCGCCACTGCTTGCTCACCTGCTCCGGCTTCGTCCGGATCGTCGTCTGTCGCATCGCCAGATCCCGCCTTCCTGATCAACCTTCACCCGTCCGCACGATCACCCGCGAACGAGACATCACATCACGCTCCGCATGTTCGTCTCGGCAAAGCCTCGATCGAACCGCGTCTCAACACCGGCTCCGGATGCCCCGCATCCGGCCCGACGTGGCCCGCCGCTGTTCAGCCCCTTCCAGGGCCGTGCTCGACGCGAGCATCCCGCTCAATCTGTGGACGCCTCCCCATATCCCTCAGGGACCCCGGCGGCATCGCTCAAGAGGGCAGAAGGATAGCCGTCCCGCCCTCCCCGTCAACCATCCCCCCAGCCCCTCCCCGCCCTTTCCGCGCACATCCTCCCCACTCCGCCGATGATTGGACCACGATGACCCACCCCCTCAACGACGCGCCCACGCCCCCCTCCCCCTCCACCTCCGACCCCGGCTCCCCGACCACCCGCCTCATCGCCCTCATCGCCACCACCCTCGTCGTCCTCCTCGTCGTCTGGATGCAGGCCGCCGCACGCAACGCCCCCTACCTCGCCTCCACCACCACCGTCGATCCCCCAGGCGCCGTCGTCCAGCTCATCGGCCGCTATTCCGTCGGCGCCGCCAAACTCCTCCCCGCACAGGACCAGCAACTCGCAGAGCCCCTCACCGAGCAGATGGACGACTCCTTCGGCGCCGACCCCGCCGACGCCCTCCGCGTCGCCATCGTCAAAGCCGAACTCCTCTCCGCAACCGCCGCGATCGACCACCTCACCGTTCTCCTCGAACGCGAAGACATCCCCGAACCCGTCCGCGCCGACGCCGACATCCTCCTCCGCCTCTACTCCGACGGAACCACCGCACTCACCCCCGAAGAACGCACCGCCCTCTCCGATCACCACGACTGGTTCGGCCGGCTCGCCCTCTCCCACGCCCTCCCCGACTCCAACCCCACCCGCGCCTCCGCACTCTCCGACGCCAAACGCACCGCCATCGTCCTCTTCCTCGCGCTCGGTGCCGCAGGCCTCCTCCTCATCCTCGGCATCATCGCCCTCATCATCCTCCTCACCCAACGCCTCTCCGGAAAACTCCCCTTCACCTACCACCCCGCCACCCCCGGCGGCTCCGTCTACCTCGAAGCCTTCGCCATCTTCCTCCTCGGCTTCCTCGCCATCGCCCTCGCCTCCGACCTCCTCACCTCCGCCACAGGTCTCGAACTCACCCCACTCCTCATCTGGCTCCTCGCGCTCATCCCCTTCTACCCCCTCCTCCGAGGCCAGACCTGGGCCAAGCACCGCTACGCCCTCGGCTTCCACAAGGGCAAAGGCCTCTTCCGCGAGATCGGCGCCGGCATCCTGGGCTACCTCGCAGGCCTCCCCGTCTTCCTCATCGGAATCCTCTGCACCCTGCTCTTCGCCGTCATCCACTCCGCACTCACCAGCGCGGCCGGACAACCCGCAGGCCCGCCGCCCTCACACCCACTCGTCGACACCGTCGGCTCCGGCGGAATCCTCGGCATCCTCATCATCTACTCCATGGTCTCCGTCTGGGCCCCCTTCGTCGAAGAATCCATGTTCCGTGGCTGCTTCTACCACCACCTCCGCGCGCGCTACCGCCCCTTCCTCTCCGCATTCCTCGTCGCCTTCGTCTTCGCCGTCATCCACCCCCCCGGCATCATCGCCGTCCCCGCGCTCATGTCCCTCGCCATCGTCTTCGCCTACATCCGCGAATGGCGCGGCTCAATCATCGGCTGCGTCACCGCACACGCCCTCCACAACGGCGCCATCATCACCACCCTCCTCCTCATGCTCGCCTGACCCCCGCGCGCAATCTCCGGGGCCGCGCTCCCCTCACTTCTTCCTCCGCAGCTCCACATAGAACGTCACCACGTCCTTCCCGTCCTCACCCTTCTTCGAGTCCGTCACCGTGATCTCCCCGTTCACCCCCTGACGGAACACCGACGTCACCTCCTCCAGCTCCCCGTCCGCCCCCGGCTGGTGCGACACCAGCGTCAGCGCCCGCTTCCCCTCGTCATACGTCCCCGTCTCGCTGAACCGATACCCGCTGCTCCCCGTCCACGTCGTCTCATACACCCCCTCGCGCGGGTTCCACGACAGCACGCACCAATATTCCACGCGCCGACTCGCCACCTCCACGTCGAACGTCATCCGCAGATGACGCCCCCCGAGCACCCGCTCGTTCTTCCATGTCCCCTTCTGCTCATCCCGTGTCCCGTCCGGCTTCGGACCCCCGAACGTCCCCTTCGCCTCAAACTCACCCACCAGCCAATCCAGCTTCGCAAGCGCCCCCTCCACCTGCTCACCCAGCGTCACCACAGGCTTCTCAGTGCCGCCCGACGGCTGCTGCGCCATCGACGCTCCCATCACACCGAGCCCCGCCACGCACGCACACCCGATCACCGTTCGCACCCGCATCATCGCGCTCCTCTCGCTCACAATCCCCACGCGCCCAGCATACCCCGCGCTACCCCTACACATGAGCCCGAATTCATCCCGCGCTCACCCCTCCCTTCATCGCGCGCGCCGACATTCCTCACGTACATCGCGCCCTCCCGGGACAGCCCCGTGCGGCCTCCCGGGATGACCCGCGACACACTCAGGAGTTTCCTCCCATGAACGGCCTGCTCAAAACCGCCATCGCAGGTTTCGCCGCGTGGAAATGGGGCGGCGGAATCATCGGAACCATCCTCCTCTTCCTCATCGTCTTCTACCTCCTCGGCTACCTCTAACCCCCACCGAGCACGACCACGCTCGCGCCATCTCGACGATGGCGCACACAAAGGCCCCGCTCTTCCACAAGCGGGGCCTTTTTCTCACAACGCCCGCCCCTCCCCCCTCTCACCGGAGCATGTCAGCGCGCCGACGGCATGCCCCCTCTCCCATCCACCAAAGAAAAACGCCCCGCCTCGCAGCAGCGCGTGTCAAAGGGCCGACGGCATGCCTCCTCTCCCAGTCGCTTCGACTGGGAGAGGGCAGGGTGAGGGCTCCATGCCCTACTTCTTCTACCTCCCTCGTACACGCGCGACCTGCATTCGCGCACCCACCCCAACCCACCAAAGAAAAAACGCCCCGCCTCTCGGCAGAGCGTTGGATCAACAGTCTCAAACTGGCAGTGACGCTTCCGGGGGTCCGGGGGCGGGGGCTTAACCCTTCGCCATCTTCTCCGCCTTGGCCCGCGCATCGTCCAGCGTGCCGACGTACATGAAGGCGCCCTCCGGCAGGTCATCACCCTCGCCGTCGCACAACCGCTCGAACGAGTCGATCGTGTCCTCGAGCGTCGTCGTGATGCCCGGGAAGCCCGTGAACACCTCGGCGACGAAGAACGGTTGGCTGAGGAAGCGCTCGATCTTGCGCGCCCGCTGCACCGTCTTCTTGTCCTCTTCCGACAGCTCGTCGATGCCGAGAATCGCGATGATGTCCTGCAGGTCCTTGTACCGCTGCAGGATCTGCTGCACGCGACGCGACACGCGGTAGTGACGCTCGCCCAGGATGCCCGGGTCGAGAATTCGAGACGTCGAAGCCAGCGGGTCCACGGCCGGATAAATGCCCTTGTCCGCAATGCCGCGCGAGAGCACGACGAACGCGTCAAGGTGACCGAACGCCGTGGCCGGCGCCGGGTCAGTCAGGTCGTCAGCAGGCACGTAAATCGCCTGCACCGACGTGATGGCGCCCTTCGCGGTCGACGTGATCCGCTCCTGCATCTCACCCATCTCGGTCGACAGCGTCGGCTGATATCCCACGGCGCTGGGCATGCGCCCCAGAAGCGCCGACACCTCAGAACCCGCCTGCGTGAACCGGAACACGTTGTCCACGAACATCAGCGTCTCTTTGCCCGACGCGTCGCGGAATTCCTCGGCCATCGTCAGCGCGCTCAGCCCGACCCGCAGACGCGCGCCCGGCGGCTCGTTCATCTGACCGAACACCATCGCCACCTTGTCCAGCACGTGCGCCGTCTTGCCCGACTCGTCCGTGTACTGGGCCTCGCCCATCTCACGCCACAGGTCGTTCCCCTCGCGCGTCCGCTCGCCCACGCCCGCGAACACCGAGTACCCGCCGAAGTTACGCGCGACTCGCGCGATCATCTCCTGGATCACGACGGTCTTGCCGACGCCGGCCCCGCCGAACAACCCGATCTTGCCGCCGCGCACAAACGGGCACAGCAGGTCGATCACCTTGATGCCCGTCGGAAGCACTTCCGTCCGCGGGTTCAACGCCGCGAACTCCGGAGGAGCGCGGTGAATCGGACGCGTCGGCGCGCCCTGCGGCGCCGGCTTCTTATCAATCGGCTCCCCGAGCAGATTGAACACCCGACCCAGCACCTTCTCGCCCACCGGCACCGACACCGGCGAGCCCATGTCCTGGCAACCCATCCCGCGCGTCACGCCGTCCGTCGAGCCCAGCGCCACGGCTCGCACACGACCCCCGCCCAGGTGCTGCGCGATCTCGCCCGTCAGCGAGATCTTCCCCGCCTTCGTCTCGCCCTCCACCTTCACGGCGTTGTAGATCGCCGGCAGCGCATCCTCCGGAAACTGCGCGTCGAACGTCGAACCGATCACCTGAGTCACAACGCCTGTCGCGGGCATGCTCAATCCTCGTCTCTATATGGGCCGACCCCGCCCACCCGACCCGGGCGAACAGGGGGCGAAAGGATAGCCGAACCCCCGCCCCCCGAAAAGCCGACCGAAACCCCTCTCCCCCCCCCGCGGGAGAGGGTGGCCGCGCCTCGCGGCCGGGTGAGGGGTGCTTCTCCTTCGACCCCTCCCCCCCGCCCTCCCGGGGGCGCGGTGGCGGCGTTTTGCGCCCTTGAGGGGTGCGAACCGGTGGAGGGACTTCCTGCAACCCCTTGCGCATCAGCGCTCTGCCGTAACCCCTCCCCCCGCCTTCTCAGCCGCGCCACCGACTTGCTCTGCAAATCGGTGCGTCGCACGCCATGCGCGCCATCGACGATCTCAACCTCCTCCTCTTTGCCTCATCCGAACTGCGAGCGCAAGTTCGCAGACGCGCTGCTCTCACGGCCTCAACTTCATCCCCTCGCCCCGCGCCTCCCCCGCCTCTCACCCAAAGCACACCGGCAATCCCAACCCCCTCCGTATCAGCGCAAGCTGACCCGTGTGAAACCCCTCATGCCACACGTGCGCCGAGAGCAGCGTGCCGAGGTCCGGGGCATACGCGCTGATCGCCCCCGCACTCTCGCGCGCTAGGTCAGCCTCCGTCACGCTCGCGAGCGCCCCGATGAACCGCGCGTGCGCTTCCTCCATGCATCGGAGCACCTCCGACACCTCCGGATACGCGCCCGCATCACCCGTGATCGGCGCCGAACCACCAAACACACCCTCAAACTCCTCCAGAAACCGTCTCTCCACGCCAACCGACCTCAACCCCCAGTCATCCGCAACAGCCAAGTGCCCCGCGATCCACAGCGCATGCTGTCCGCCCGGAACGATCTGAAACAACCACTGACTCCCCTCGATCTGCCGCAGCAACCCGAGCGTCATCCGCCTCGCCGTCCGCAACGAGTGAATATGTCTCTCGACGTGATTCATGTGGGACAGCAACCCTCTGCGAATCGCTCCTGCCGATCGAGTCTACTCCTCACTTCTGAGTTGCCGCCCGTTCCCTCTTCTCCCGCCAACCTCCCCCCGTTACGCTCCCCATCTATATGAATCCCTCCATTACCCCTGAAACCTACGACTTGCTCCGTCTCACCTTCGTCCCCGGCCTCGGCCCCGTCCTCATCCAACGTCTCCTCACACACTTCGGCTCCGCCTCCTCCATATGTCGCGCTTCCGGCGCACAGCTCCAGTCAGTGCATGGTCTCGGCCAAAAGTTGGGACTCGCCTTTTCCGCTGCAGTGGCAGCCGCCGTGCGCACCGCGGACGATGAAATAGCCCTCGCCGAGCGGCTCGGAGTCACACTCGTCGCGCGCACCGACCCTGCCTATCCACCCCTCCTCAGGCTCATCCCCAACCCGCCTCCCCTCCTCTACGTCCGAGGCAAACTCGACCCCGAGCGCGACAAACACGCCCTTGCCGTCGTCGGCTCCCGCGCCTGCACTCCCTACGGGATCGAGCAGGCCGAGCGTTTTTCCGCCTTTCTCGCCCAATCCGGCCTCACCATCGTCTCCGGCGGCGCACGCGGCATCGACACCGCCGCGCACCGTGCCGCACTCCGCGTCAAAGCCCGAACCATCGTCGTCATGGGCTGCGGCCTCTCCCACTGCTACCCACCCGAAAACGCTGAGATCTACGACAAAATCGTCACTTCCGGCGGCGCCATCATCTCCGAACTCCCCCTCCGCACCGCCCCCGCCGCAGAGAACTTCCCCGCCCGCAACCGCATCATCTCCGGCATCTCCCTCGGCTCACTCATCATCGAAGCCGCACGCGGCTCGGGCGCCCTCATCACCGCGCGCCTCGCCGCCGAGGAACACGGGCGCGAAGTCATGGCCATCCCTGGACGCATCGACTCCCCCGCAAGCGAAGGCTCCCACGACCTCATCCGCGCCGGCGGCGCCGCGCTGGTCTCCTCCCCGACCGACGTTCTCGACCTGCTCGAACCCCTTGCCCGCAAAGCCTTTGACGGGGTCCTCGAAGCCTGGCTGGACGCCCCCGAGATCAAGCCCACCGCGCAACCCATTGCGGTCTCATCCCTTACGGATACCCAGCGGGTCATCTGGGAAGCGCTCGACGTGGCCCGGACCTTCGACGAGCTGACCCGCTCCACCGGGCTCGACGCGGGACAAGTCCGTGCGGAGACGACACTTATGGAAATGCGGCGCGTCGTGGTCCGCGAGGGCGATCGGCTCGCCCGCCGCCCGCAGGGCTAGAACAGCACCCGATTCTTTTCCGAAAATCCGTATTGATTTCTGGAGAATGGTCGGGTAGGTTACCGAACAGAGATAGGACGGTTGGGCCACAAGCGCGACCGTGGAACAGAGTTTCGAGTTCGGCCCGGAGCGGTTTGAACCAGTGAAGGCGGAGGCCGCAGCGGCTGTCGTCCCCGGCGACAGCGGGAAGTTTGGAGGCCGAGTATGGCAACGATGACGCCGACGCCGTTAGTGAGATTGGGACCCGGGGGGTCGTACGTGTCGGACTACGTCGGTTCGGGGGGGCGGCTTATTGCTTCGGAAGAGTCCGGTTCGCCCTTCGGGGAGGACTCGTCCGGGGGCGGGCTGGCGACGTGGTCTCGTGCCCCCAGCCGGTCGCGCCGGGAGACGGATTCATTCGCCCAGGGTTCCGAGCAGTGGGGGGGGTCGGGGGAGCGCGTGTCGCTCTCGGCCTGGGCGGTGCGCGCCGGGGGCTTCTGGGCCGCGGCCCGTCTGATGGACGGGCAGAGGGCGGCCATCAGCGCGATCGGAGATGCAACCCGTGCGGCTCGCGGCGCACGGTTCGAGTACGAGGCGGTGGAAGTGGTTGCGACGAACATTTGGGAGGCCTTGAAAGATGAACCTCACACCCAAGCAGTTGAAGATCCTGCAGCTCATCCGGGACTGGCGCGTGCGGACGGGGTACTCGCCCACGATGCAGGAACTCGCCGACGAGCTCGGCGTCAGCAAGGTCACGGTGTTCGAGCACGTCGAGGCGCTTATCAAGAAGGGCGCGCTCGTGCGCGAGCCGAACAAAGCTCGCTCTTTGTCGATCGCTGACGGCATCGCCGTTCCCGACGAGGATCGGCCGCTCCGTTTCCCGCTCGTCGGCAAGATCGCCGCGGGCTACCCCATCGAGAAGCTCGAGGATCGTGACGAGCTCGATCTCACCAATCTTTTCGGCCCGCGCATCGGCCAGGCCGGCGCCACCTTCGCCCTCCGTGTGGACGGTGATTCCATGAAGGACGAGGGCATCCTCGACGGCGATTACGTCATCATCGAGCGGCGTGATTCCGCCCGCAACGGCGAGCGCGTGGTGGCCATGCTTCCGGACGGCCAGACCACGCTCAAGACGTTCTTCCGCGAGGCGGATCACATCCGTCTCCAGCCGGCCAACAGCGCGTTCGAGCCCATCCGCGTCAAGGACTGCAAGGTCCAGGGCGTCGTGATGGGTGTGCTCCGCCGGTATTAACGCACGTATTCGCGCCGGCTGAGACGCCCCGTTCCACGGAACGTGTGCGCTCCCCGGTGTGCAGGTCTCTCCACCGACGGCGCTCGCCGGCGCCGCGCTCTCGCGCGGGGGCACGGCGCGGCGGGCGCGGGTCGGACGGTGCGGGTTGGTCGGAGCGGGTCGGACGTACCGGGTCAGACGTTTTCAGATCAGCTGACGCGGGCTTGCGTCGGCATGAGGATTTGCACGGCTCCCTTCTTGTCACGCCCCTGTCTCGGCGATCGCTTCTCTCCGTGTCGGGGAGCTATGCGCGACCGTCGGACGAATCCGGGCGGTCTCCGTGCAACTCTGAGATGTAAGTAGCGGCTGCGGCTGCGTCGGCATCGCGCACGGCTGGGGGATGGTCGCGCTCTGTCTGTCGCACCGCGGCCGCGCGCTGGCGATGCGTTGCGCAGAACATCGGATTCAGCGTCATTGCATCGCGCTTCGCACGCTGCGCCGACACGCAGTCGCTCGCCGCCCCTTGCCGCGTGCGATCACTCGAACTTCATTGCGTACCCGCTCTTCTCGAAGATCGCGCGGGGATTCTCGCACCGCACGATGTCGCGCAGCGCCCCCTCCTTGTCCGACGCCTGCTCGTAGTACGCCTCGGCGATGAGGCACCCCATCGCGTAGCCCAGGTCCGGCGGACGACCATCGAGCCGGTCCGGGTCGCGCACGTACAGCCACGTCCCGTACTGCTCGCTCTCGAGCATCGGGCGAAACTCCTCCCACAGCTCCCGCTCGTGCTCGCGCGCGTACGCCAACGCCTCCGCGTTGATGTTGTCGCGGGTCACGAGCAGCGCGACGAAGTCCGCGCTGCCCTCGATCATGCACTGCTCGAGCAGGCGTCTCGCCCCGCTGTATGCCTGCTGGTAGTGCACCGCTTCGTGCGCGACGAGGGCCGCGATCTTCTCCGGACGGTTGACGTCCATCTCCATCCCGATGATCAGCCCGCTCGGCGTCGACGTGCCCCCCGAGTTCATCGCGCCGATCACGAAGTACACATCCGGGAACACGGCATCGGGGTACATCCGCTCGAATTCGCGCAACGCCGCACGGATCGCCGGACCCTGCTCGCCCACGCGCATCGACCGCTCCCGCGCTGCCTCATAATCGGCATGTCTCGCCCGGACGACGCGCGCGAGGTTCTCCGCCGATTCGATGCGGTGCGGCGTGAACCCGACCACCCCGGGCGTGCCCCGGTCGAGATATCGACGCTGGAGCGCTTCCTCGAGCGCGGTCCCCGGCTTGTGCGCGCCCTCGTCGTACGCTGCCCAGAAGCGCGCGATGTCCTCCGTGACGAACCTCGCTTCCTCAGGAGAGTCCACGGGCGGGCGTGCCTCGAACGCGGGGCCGCTCGCGCAGGCGCGCATCGCGCCGGCGAACAGGAATGCGAACAGCGCGAACGAGCAGAGCGGTAATGGTCGCGTCTTCATGCCGGGAGCGTAGTCTGCGGACGGCTCGGCGTGGCCGCGGCGCTGCCGAGCGTGACGTCCTCACCGATCAAGTGATCCGCACGGAGCGGATTGATCCACGCGCTCCAGAGGGCGATGAAGCCCGGATCATCGAAGCCGAAGAAGACGATGTGCGCGCTCGGTGGGCCCTTCGGGTTGCCGTCCGTGCACAGGATGGCGAGGATGCCCTGCGCGAAGCACCGACGCGGGCGCACGACGAGCGTGGTGTTGTCGGGCGTGTATCGGTTGATCGAGCCTCGATCGGGAGTCTGGATGTACGACGGCCCGGCCAGAATCTCACGCCACCAGCCGCGCGCCCGGACGCGTCCGAGGAAGTACATCCCAAGCGCAAGCGCTATGAGTCCCATCCCGATCAGAACTCTCCAGAGTTCGTGCCGTGGAGGTCCGGAACTCGTGCCAAGCGTCCGTGTGGTGATGAACAGTGCGCCCAGCACGCACGCGGCAAGCGCGACGTGCCTCACGAACGACCAGGCAACCCGGTGAGGCTCGCGCACAATCGACCGCGCCGGGATCGCATCGATCTCGATCGGTTCGTGAAACAGGGGCTCGACACGCAGTGGAACGGCCCTGCGCCGCCTCGGCCTTGCGATCACGATGGCGCGCGGCGGAGCCAGTTCCGCCTTCAGCAGTGCTGGCCTCACCCACTCCATGTGAAGCCGCGCCTTGTTTGTTTCGATGCGTCGGTGGTGTCCGTCATATGTGATCGGCTGCCACGATCGCCGTAGCACAGCCTCGTAGGCACGGGCCGTTTTCGACTCTGCCGTATCGCTGTCCGCGAGTGTCCACATCCAGCGCCGGACCCAAACGATGGTTGCGAGCGCCGCGCTCAGGAGCATCAACACGCCGAACGGCTCTGCCATCGTGGGATCAAAGTCCGGATGCCAACGCAGGACGGCGTACATGATGATGGAGACGGCGCACGCGGAAAGACCGCACACGACAAAGCCCGCACTCGGCGGTCCCGCCGGCGGCCGGATGTCCAGCGCCAGCACCAGCGGCTCGTCCGCCGTCTCTCCCGGGTTGGCCGCGGCATCGTTCGTCAATCAGCGAGCAGTCTACGCCTCGCTCCCCGCCCATAACGACACATCCGTCCCTGCGCCCCGACCGTTTCCTCCATTGAATTTCGTGCTTTGCCGCATTGTGGGCCCAGTCTTCGTCAGGTACTTTGACCGACCCGCCGCCTCGGCGCCGGGCAGGCCCGCGGCGCGCGGGCGGAGAATCGAGAGAGACAGACCCCTTCCCGCGCGCGAGCGCCGGGATCGGGACACCGGAGCGAATGATGAACCGTCGGATGTGCTTATCGTGCCTTGCGGTCGTGCTCTCGGCGGGCGCTGTCAACGCCGCCACCCTCTACGTCGACGCCAACCTCACCACGGGTCTGAACAACGGCAATTCCTGGGCTGACGCGTATCAAGGCGTCGGCGGGCTCCAGACCGCCATCCTCGCCGCGAACGCCGGTGATGAGATCTGGGTCGCCAAGGGGCGCTACGTCCCCAGCACCTCGGGCGACCGCAACGCGTCGTTCTTCCCGCGCACCGGCATCGCGGTCTACGGCGGGTTCGCGGGCGGCGAGACCGTCGTCGTGCAGCGCAACGTCAGCGCGAACGTGACGATCCTGTCCGGCGATCTGCAGGGCAACTCCGGCTCGGGCGTGTTCACCGACGACTCCTTCCACGTCGTCTACGCCGCGGGCGCGGCCCACAACGGCATCATCGACGGCTTCACCATCACCCACGGCAACGCCAACGGCTCCTCCGCCAACGACACCGATCGTGGCGGCGGCATGATCATCCTCTCGGGCGCGAACCCAACCTTCCGCTACTGCCGTGTCGTGCAGAATCGTTGCGTCTTCGGCGGAGGCGCCGGGTACGTCCGCACGGCCAGCCCGCGCTTCGAGGACTGCGTCTTCGAGAGCAACTTCGGCGCCTCCTTCGGCGGGGGCTTCGACACGTTCACCGGCGCCATCTGCACCTGGGTGCGCTGCTCCTTCATCGGCAACACCGCGGCGCGCGCGAGCGCGGTCGAGGCCTTCGGCTCCTGCACCGCGAATCTCATCAACTGCGTCATCCGCAACAACGCGACCAACGGCGCCAACGGCGGCGCCATCCTCGTGGCATCGTCCTCCGTGGCAAACATCGTCAACTGCACCATCGTCAACAACACCTCCGCGGGCGCCACGCCCGGCGGCATCTTCTCCTCAGGCTCCACCGTCTCCATCTCCAACAGCATCCTCTTCGGGAACACGGTCGCGCAGATCACGGGCCCGGCCACGGCCACGTACAGCCTCATCCAGGGCGGCTTCGCGGGCGCCGGGAACATCTCGGCCACGCCGATCTTCTACAACAGCGCAGGCGGGGATCTCCGTCTGGCAGCCAACTCGCCCGGCATCGACGCGGGCGACAACACGGCCCTGCCCGTCGGCACGGTCACCGACATCCGCGATTTCCCGCGACTGGTCAACGATCTCACGGTTCCCGACACCGGTGTGGGCTCACCCCCCATCGTCGATATGGGCGCGTACGAGCGGCAGGAGTGCCGCGCCGACGTTACCGGGGACGGCCAGATCAACTTCGGCGACCTCAACGTCGTCCTCAGCAACTTCGGGCAGAACGTGGCGCCCGGCACGAACGGCGACGCCACCGGGGACGGCGTCGTCAATTTCGCCGATCTCAATCTGGTGCTGAGCGGCTTCGGTCGGCCCTGCTGAGCCCGGGCCCGCACGATACATCACGTCGAAAAGGGGGCGGCGTCACGGCCGCCCCCGCTCGTTGACACGCACGGGAAGAATCGCGCGCGTCAGGATGCGCGGCGCGAGGAGGGGCCCGTCGAGGCCAGGGGCCTCAGCGTGGGCGTTGCGCGCCGTGCCGAGGTGTGCGAGCCGGGCTGAGGCGGCGCAGCGGGCTTGGGCGCGGCTGGCGGCTTCGCCGCATCGAGCGCGCTCCGGGGCGCGTGCTCGCGGATCGGCTCGAGCGGGATGATCCCCAGGCGCAGCGCGAGGAGCGCAAGGTCGACGCGGTTGGTCGCGTTAAGCTTGCGACCGATGGCCATGCGCCGCCATTCGATGGTCTTCACGGAGCGGCTGAGCCGCTCGGCGATCTGGGCCGTGGTCAGCCCGTCCGCGATGAGACGGAGCACCTCGACGTCGGTGTCGTTGAGGCCGCCGTAGCGCGTGCGCCGGCGGGAGGTGGAGCCGTTCCCGGGGGCCGAGCCGGCGTCGATCAGCTCGATCGGCAGCGCCGCGATCGGGGTCCAGAGCACGACGCAGAGATTGGCCGAGGCGCCCGGCGCGGTCGGGGGGCAGGGGCGGTACGACACCCGGTAGCGCACGCCCTCGTGCGTCTCCTCGGCGTACGCGGGCGTCTGATCGAGGATCGCGCGCCGGAGCGTCTCCGAGCGCGGCGTGGTCGTCCGACCGGCCGTGGTGTCCGGCAGCGTGACGTTCTCGCCCGCGGGCGCGGCCAGGCTCAGCAGCACGCTCGCGCGCCGTGAGATCGACTGCACACGCAGCGAATAGTCCACCACGGCGAACGCGGCATGCGCGTCGTCGGAAAGCACTCTCCAGAGGATTGAATCTGTGTTCGTCATCATGCGCGGCGCTCGCGGACCAAGGGGATCGACTCAAGAGCCGACGTCCGTAGCGACAACACGGGCGCCCGAACGATCCCACGAGACCGCGGCGTGGTCGACGATCGCGCCGCGACGGCCGGAACAGAGCCACCACTCTCTACGACGTTGGGGTGGGGGTGGTTGCGGGATTTACGGGGGTTTTCTTGTTCCGAACACACGCCCGGGAAAAACGCTCCCAGTGCCCGGCGCACCTCCCCCCGCCCCCGATGAAGCACGGATGAAGGGAGTTGATTCGATGATCAACCTCCCGGCCGGCTGCCTCAGGGCGTGGCGTGGAGCTGCTTGTCCAGCCACTCCGGGACCTGCGCGATCGCGACCCGCTCCTGCTGGAGGGAGTCCCGGTGGCGCACGGTGACGGTCTGGTCGCTGAGCGTGTCCGAATCCACCGTGAAGCAGAAGGGGCAGCCCGCCTCGTCCATCCGGGCGTACCGCTTCCCGATCGACTGCTTGGGGTCCGTCTCGATCAGCCCCGTCCGCCCGAACCGCCTCACCAGCTCCGCATGGAGCCGCGACGCGATCTCCGGCATCCCGTCCTTGTTCACCAGCGGGAACACGGCCGCCTTGATCGGCGCCATCCGCGGGTGGAACCGCAGATACTCCGGGGAGGGGCGCGACTCATCCTTTGTATACGCCTCACAGAGGAGCGCGAGCACGCCGCGATCGAGCCCGGCCGAGGGCTCGATGACGTGCGGCAGGTACCGCTCGCCCTTCTTCGACCCGTTGGGCAGGGTCTCGCCGCGGTCCGTGTCGAAGTAGTCGAGCTTCACCTTGGAGTGATCCTGGTGCTGCTGGAGGTCGAAGCACCCCCGGTACGCCACGCCCTCGAGCTCTCCGAAGCCCGGGTGAGTGAAGGGGAAGCGGTACTCGATGTCGGAGGTGGCCTTGGAGTAGTGCGCGAGCTCATCCGGATCATGCTCGCGCAGGACGAGGTTGTCGCCGGCAAGCCCGATCGACCTCCACCACTCCATCCGCCAGTCGCGCCAGAACGCGTACCACCGCATGGCCTCGGACTCGTGGCAGAAGAACTCGATCTCCATCTGCTCGAACTCGCGCGAGCGGAAGGTGAAGTTGCGGGGCGTGACCTCGTTGCGGAAGGCCGTGCCGGTCTGGGCGATGCCGAAGGGCACGCGGACGCGCGTCGAGTCGACGACGTTCTTGAAGTTGATGAAGATGCCCTGCGCGGTCTCGGGTCGGAGGTAGGCCTTGTTGGCCTCGTCCCGGATGGCGCCGGGGATCGTGTCGAACATGAGGTTGAACTGGCGGGGCTCGGTGAGAGAGCCGGGCTTCTCCGCCTCCGGCGCGATGATCCGCGCCCAGCGATCCTTGGGCACGCTCGAGAGCGCGACCGCCCGAACCTCACCGAACGTCTTCTCCGCCTTCTTCCGCTGCTTCGCCTCGCTCGCCGTGTCCGCCACGAACGCAAAGCACGGCTTATCGCCCGGGTCCCCCGACGCGGGCTCGAACACCTGCACGTGGTCGTAGCGATACCGCCCCTTCGTCTCTTTGCAGTCCACCATCGGGTCGTTGAAACCCGCCACGTGCCCGCTCGCGTGCCACACCTTCGGGTTCTGGATGATCCGCGTGTCCACCGGAACGATCGACACCCCGTCCCCCGTGGGCCCGTTCCGACCCCAGCAGGGCAGCATCACCACGTCCGTCCACCACGCGTCACGCAGGTTCTTCTTGAGCAACGCCCCCAGCGGCCCGTAATCCCAGAACCCGTTGATGCCCCCGTAGATCTCCGACGACTGGTAGATGAACCCGCGCCGCTTGCACAGCGACATGATGTCGTCCATCGACTTGCGGGTGGTGCTCGGCTGCGCGGCGTCAGACATGTGCGGGTTCTTTCCGGGATGGGGTCAAAGTTGGACGGGGATGCTAGCAGGTCGCGGCCCTCAAAAACACCGCGATTTCAGCCCCCCGAGCCCCCTCCACCCATCGCCATCTCCGCCCACGCACGCGCCCGCTCGTGATGCCCCGACCACGCCCCCCACACATCCTCCCCCCATGCGCGCACGAGCCGCGTGTGCTCCGCCAGATCGCGCGCCCGCTCCACCTGCGCGATGTTCATCCGACCCTCGAACGACGGGGGCTCGAGCCGCGTCACCTGCCCGTCCGCCCGCTCGAGAAACGCCCCGATCGCGCGCGTCACGACCCGTGCCTCCATGCCCCGCTCCAGCGTGAGGTGCAGCGCCACCAGGTGCCCCGCCACCGAACGCAACGCCCTCGGGTCATCCGTCCCCGGGTGCTGCGCGGCATACGCGTCCACCGTCAGCCGATGCGTTTCCGGGTACCCGAACTCCCCGTACTCCCGCCCCAGCACGCGCGAATACGAGGCCCAGCACGCCGCGCTCGACAGCATGTACGGGTGCGTCGGCCCCTCGATCACCGGCAGATCGAGCGCGCACCCCACACAGACACGATCACGCTCTCCTGAGGCTGGTGGTGGTGTGTCCATGCGGGGCTCGTCTCAACTCGCCCCGGATCGTAGAATCGTCCCCTGCTGAGCATCAGCAGCCAGTGCGCCCGTAGCTCAACGGATAGAGCATCGGTCTTCGGAACCGAGGGTTGGGGGTTCGAATCCCTCCGGGCGCGTTGCGAGGAAACCCGAGTGGGGCCCAAGCCGCGGCCCCACTATCCTCGCCCCCCATGCGAGTCTTCATCCTCGGCGCCGGCATCGGCGGCGCCACCGCGGCCATCGCGCTCGCGCGCCGGAACATCGAAGTCATCGTCTGTGAACGCGCCCCCGAGCCGCGCGAGGTCGGCGCGGGCATCTCCCTCTGGGGCAACGCGCTCCTCGCGCTCCGCGCCATCGGCGTCGAGCAGGACGTGCTCGCCCGGGGCGAACGGGTCCGAGGCGCGCAGATCCGCACCCCGACGGGCAGGGTGCTTTCGCGCGACGACCCCGCATGGGTCGAGGCGCGCATCGGTGCGCCCGCGCTGCTCATGATCCACCGCGCCGACCTCCTCGACGCGCTGCTCTCCAGAACCGCGCCGGGCACGGTGCGATTCGGCAAGGAGTGCGTCGGCGTCGACCCCGGAAGTGAGCTCGAGCCCGCGTCGGTGCGGTTCAGCGACGGCAGCGTCGAACGCGCCGACCTCGTGCTGGGCGCCGACGGCATCCGCTCCGTCGTCCGGCGCGAGATCGTCAACGACGGCGAGCCGCGCTACGCGGGCTACACCTGCTGGCGCGGCATCTGCGACTTCCCGGAGAGCGACTGGCCCGCCGGACTCACGGCAGAGATCTGGGGACGCGGCAAACGCATCGGCATCACCCGGCTTCCCGGAGGGCGCGTGTACTGGTGGGCCGCGGCCAACGCGCCAAGAGGCGGCCGCGCCCCCGATGAGCGCGCCGCCCTCCTGGCGCTCTACCACGACTGGGCGCCCCCCGTGCCCAGCCTCATCGAGCAGACCCCGGCCAACGCCATCCTCCGCAACGACATCGAAGATCGTCCCCCCCTCACCCCTTCCCGATGGTCGCGCGCACGCGTCCTGCTCCTGGGCGACGCCCTCCACCCTACCACTCCGAACCTGGGCCAGGGCGGCTGCATGGCCATCGAGGACTGCGTGATCCTCGCGCGCTGCCTCGCCGAGCGCACCGAGCCGTCCCAGTGGCTCCGCATCCGCGCCGCGATCGACGAATACACCAGCCGACGCGCCCCCCGCACCGCCCGCATCACCACCACCTCTCGCTACTTCGGCATGCTGGGCCACTGGACAAACCCCATCGCATGCGCCGCACGCAACACCGCCCTGGCCCTCACGCCCAAACGCCTGCCGAGCAAACAAGCCCTGCGGCTCATGCGAGTCGAGTTCTGACCGACCCCGCGCACCTCACATCCGCGCGCCGACCCCGACGCCCTGCGACCAAACCACCCCGTCGCCTGTAGCATCCACGCGGCCTCACACGCCGACATCCTTTTCAGGAGACGACCATGGCGCGGAAACTCGGGTTGGGCGTTCGTTTCCCCGCAGCCGCGAGCCTCGCGGCGCTCTCGGCAGTGGGGGGGCTCACGGAGCAAACCATGGCGCAAGAGGCCTACCGAAAGCCCCCCGCCGACGTCGTCAACATCCTCGAAGCACCCTCCCTCCCAGGCGTCAGCCTCAGCCCCGACCGCGCCACCATGATCCTCATGGAGCGCGAAACACTCCCGCCCATCGCAGACATGGCCGCACCCATGCTCCGACTGGCCGGCTACCGCGTGAACCCCGACACCAACGCTCCCCACGGCCCGCGCTCCGTTGTCGGCCTCACCCTCAAGCGCGTTACCGACGGCCGCGAAACAAAAGTCACCCTCCCCAACGACGCCAACATCAGCGGCGTCCGCTGGTCGCCCGACTCCACACGCTTCGCCTTCACCCTCACGAAAGACAACGGTGTCGAGGTTTGGGTCTGCGACGCCTCCTCAGGCAAGGCCCGCGCCCTCACCGGACCCATCCTCAACGCGCTCGGCGCCGACACCGTCCAGTGGATGCCCGACGCTAAAACCCTCCTCTGCCAGTTCGTCCCCTCCAACCGCGCCGCCGCTCCCGCAGCGCCCCGCGTTCCCACCGGGCCCGTCGTCCAGGAAACCTCCGGCAAGGTCGCCCCCGTGCGCACCTACCAGGACCTCCTCTCCAATCCCCACGACGAAGCCCTCTTCGATCACTACTTCCGCTCCCAGCTCGCCTTCCTCGACGCCGACACCGGCAAGCGCACCGATCTCGGCGCACCGGCCGTCTACTCCGCCGTCGACCCCTCACCCAGCGGTGAATACCTCCTCGTCGAACGCATCGAAACACCCTACTCCTACATCATCCCCGCATACCTCTTCGGCACGACCACCGAAGTCTGGACCAACTCCGGCAAGCCCGTCGCCACCGTCTGGAAGCACGGCCTCCTCGAAGAGATCCCCATCGAAGGCGTCCCCACCGGTCGGCGCGCCATCCAGTGGTCCTCCACCGAGCCCGCCCGACTCTTCTGGGCCGAGGCGCTCGACGGTGGCGATCCCAAGACCAAGGCCCCGCACCGCGACAAGCTCATGACCCTCGCTTCGCCCTTCACCGGCGAGCCCACGGAAGTCCTCAAGACCGAGCACCGCTACAGCGGCCTTACCTGGATCGACGCCGACGATCTCGCGATCGTCACCGAGTACGACCGCGACAAGCGCTGGGTCCGCTCCTGGATGGTCCACCCCGTGGCCGGCGGCGAGCCCCGCCTCGTGTGGGACCGCTCCGTCCGTGACCGCTACAAGGACCCGGGCCGCCCCCTCATGACCCCCAACAAGTTCGGGCGCTATGTCGTCCGCGTCGAGAACGGCTCCGCGTTCCTCAGCGGCGCCGGCGCCTCCCCCGAAGGCGATCACCCCTTCCTCGACCGCTTCAACCTCGAAACCTTCGCCACCGAGCGCCTCTGGCGCTGCGAGGGCGAGACCTACGAAGCCGTGATCGACGTGCTCGACCCCGCCGGCCCGCGCTTCATCACCTCCTTCGAGACGCGCAACGATCCCCCCAACTACTACATGCGCGACCTCGCGAAGAACTCCCGCGACCAGATCACCAACTTCCCCGACCCCGCGCCCCAGCTCCGCGGCATCACCAAGGAACTCGTCAAGTACAAGCGCGACGACGGCGTCGATCTCTCCGCCACCCTCTACCTCCCCGCGGGCTACGACAAGACGCGCGACGGCCCACTCCCCCTCGTCGTCTGGGCCTACCCCATGGAGTACAACGACCCCTCCACGGCCGGCCAGATCTCCGGCTCGCCACACCGCTTCACGCGCATCGGCGGCATCTCTCACCTCTTCTTCCTCACCCAGGGCTACGCCATCCTCGATGACGCCGCCATGCCCGTCGTCGGCGACCCCGAGACCATGAACGACACCTTCGTCCAGCAGATCGTCGGCGCCGCCAAGGCCGCGATCGACAAGGCCGCGGAAATGGGCGTCGGCGACCCCGAACGCGTCGGCGTCGGCGGCCACTCCTACGGCGCCTTCATGACCGCCAACCTCCTCGCGCACTGCGATCTCTTCCGCGCCGGCGTCGCACGCTCCGGCGCCTACAACCGCACCCTCACCCCCTTCGGCTTCCAGAGCGAACGGCGCACCTTCTGGGAAGCCCCCCAGATCTACATGAACCTCTCCCCCTTCACCCACGCCAACAAGATCAACGAGCCACTCCTCCTTATCCACGGCGAAGTCGACAACAACTCCGGCACCTTCCCCATCCAGTCCGAGCGCCTCTACGCCGCAGTGAAGGGCCACGGCGGAACCGCCCGGCTCGTCATGCTCCCCCACGAGTCCCACGGCTATCGCGCCAAGGAGTCCGTCATGCACACCCTCGCGGAGATGATCGACTGGTTCGATCTCCACGTGAAGCACAAGGGCTCACCCGGCGCGGCGAACTGACCCGGTACGATGACCGACATGTCACGCCTCGCGCTCATCCTGGGGGCGCTCGCGGCCCTTCTCCTCGCGCCCGCCCTGCGCGCCGCGCCCACGTACCCGCCCCGCATCGGCCAACGCGAATTCATTGCCGACCTCGCCAGCATCATCGACGACGCCGACGAGCCCTCCATCCGTGACTCCTGCGACAAGCTCCTCACCAGCCACGCCATCCCCATCATCGTCGTCACCATCCCCTCACTGGCCGACATGGACGCCCGCGCCTGGCGCATCGAGCGCTACGCGCACAACCTCTACGACGAATGGGGCATCGGCAGCCCCGACAACAACAACGGAGTCCTCCTCCTCGTCTCCAAGGGCGACCGTCAGGTCCGCATCGAGTTTGGCGCCGGATGGTCCCGCACCAAAGACTCCCTCGCCGCCACCGTCATCAACTCCGTCATCGTCCCCCAGTTCAAAGCAGGCCGTTTCTCCCAAGGCATCCTCCTCGCCGTCGACGCCCTCGCCGAAGGCCTCACCTCCCCCACATACACCACCTCCGCGCCCGACGACCCGCGCGACACCGAAGCCGCGCCCGCTCCGACCTCCACACCGTCCTCGACTTCCGGACCCGTCATTCCGCCCCCGCGCACCGCGCCCTCCCGCGCGCTCGGCAACCCGAAACCCTCCCACTCCAAGAGCATCCTCTCCGGCCTCGCCATCGGCCTCTGCGCCGCCATCGGCGTCGGCGTCCTCATCTTCTTCCTCGTCTCCATCCTCGGCGGCGTCGCGCGCCGCACCGCAGGCCAAGGCGCCGCGTTCAACGAGTACGGCCCCCACGCGTGGCGCGGCAACTCCGGTTGGGGCGGCTTCTGGCCCGGCTTCTTCGTCGGCCAAATGATGAACTCCCACCACCATCACCAGCACCAGCCGCCTCCAGCGCAACCACCCTCCCATTCCTCCGGCGGATTCTTCGGCGGGGGCGGCAGCGGCGGAGGTTTCTTTTCCGGGGGCGGTGGCGGCTTCTCCGGGGGCTTCTCCGGCGGTTTTTCCGGGGGCGGCGGCGCCACCGGCTCCTGGTGATCGCACATGACCACACGCGCCTCCACGCTCCTCACCGACTCCCAACGCGCCGACGTCGAGCGCGCCATCACCGACGCCGAGCAGAACACCTCCGCGCAGGTCGTCCTCGTCATCGCCTCCCGCAGCGGCGCCTACGACCGCGCCGAAGACCTCTTCGCGCTCGTCTTCGCCCTCATCGCCATCGTCCCCACCCGCATCCTCTGGGACTTCCTTTCCGACCGCGCCGTCGCATGGACCAACCACGAGCCCGCCCCCATGGGCCTCGTCGCGACCATCTCCTTCTTCGCCCTCTGGCTCATCCTCGGCGCATCGCTCGCCACCCGCTTCCCCGCCCTCGCCAAGCCCTTCATCCCGCGCGCACATGCCGAGGCCGAGGTGCGCCGCAGAGGCCTCGAAGCCTTCCACCTCGCGCGCGTCGGCCACACCTCCCGGCGCAACGGCCTGCTCATCTTCGTCTCCCTCTACGAGCGCACCGCATGGATCAGCGGAGATGAGGCCCTCTCCCGCGCGATCCCTCACCACGACGTCTGGGTCCCCGCCTGCAACGCCGTCACCGACGCGTTCAAGCGCCGCGACCACGCGCAAGGGCTCATCAAGGCCGTCCGACTCTGCGCCGCCGCGCTCGCGCAACACTTCCCCCCCGACGTAACATCGCCATCAGCGGACGAGCTGCCCAACCACATTCACTTCATGGACTGATCGTGCGCCGCCCCCGCGATGCCCTCAGGGATACTCCTGCCGCGTCGGCCGGATCATGATGTCATTCACGTGCACGTGCGCCGGCTGCCCCACAATGAACGCCACGGCCCTCGCAACATCATCCGGCTCCAGCACCGGCCCGATCTTCTCCATGAACTGACCGAACGTCACCGGGTCATACCCCGCAACATCCTGAAACTCCGACCTCACGATCCCAGGATGGATCGCCGTCACCCGGATCCCCTTCGGCCCCAGCTCCCTCCGCGCGGCCTCCGCAATCGCAGTCGCCGCAAACTTCGTCGACCCGTACATCGACGAGAACGGCGAGATGTGCTTCCCCACCGTCGACGAGATCACCACGATGTCGCGCGCGTGTCCCGGCCAATCCCCCGGCGACCCATCTTCCCGCGCCTCCATCTCCCCGATCATCCGCTCCGCCCCAGCCCGCAACAGCCGCGCCGCCGCGAGCAGATTGATCCGCACCACCTCTTCCCACTCACTCTCGTCCGACGACAGCGGCGAGCCCCGCAGCCCCCGCCCCGCGTTCACGATCACCGTGTCCGGCGCGCGCCCAAACGCCCCCACCGCCCCATCCAACATCGCCTGAATCGTCTCCCCCTCGCACGCGTCCCCGCCCACCACCGCGGCGCCCCCGCTCCCCAACGCCTGACACTCCGCCGCCAACTCGCGCAACCGATCCTCACGCCGCGCATTCAGCACCAACGACGCCCCCGCCTCCGCCAATCGCCGCGCAATCGCGCGACCGATCCCCGCCGACGCCCCCGTGATCACACCCACGCGCCCGCGCAAACTCCCGCTCATCACGTCGCTCCTCCGTACGCAAGCCGCGCCATCAGCGCGATCAACAAACGCGCCCGCATGACACGCAGGGGGTCAGCGGCGCCGGTCCAAGTATCGCTCCATCTCAACCCGACGCGCCCCGAGCCGCACGCGAACGCCGAACGGAGCCTTACTCCCCCTCCGGCTTCGCCACCTGCCACTCTTCCAGGTCGATCGGCGCCTGACGACCGAAGATCGTCACCAGCACGCGCACCGCGCCCTTCTCCGGGAACACCTCGTCGATCGTCCCCTCGTACCCCTGGAACGGGCCTTCCTTGATCACCACGTGATCGCCCTTGTTCCACACCAGCTTGATCGACGGCAGCTCCTCCGGCTTGCGCGAGTCGAGCAACATCTTCTCGATCTCGTGCGTCTGCATCGGCGTCGGACGACCCGTCGCGCCCACGAAATCGCCCACCCCCGTGGTCTCCTTGATCAGGAAGAACACGTCCTGCGGGATGCGCCCGTCGTCCTCCAGCTTCATCTCCACGAAGATGTACCCCGGGTACAGCTTCGTCTCCGTGATCTTCTGCTTGCCCCCCTTCAGCGTCCGCGTCTTCTCCGTCGGCACGAGAATCCGCCCGATCAGGTGCGTCATCCCCTCGATCTGCACCTTGCGCAGAAGCGTGTCCCGGACGTAGTTCTCCTTGTTCGACGCCACGCGAAGCACGAACCAGTTCATCCCCGGACGAACCGTCGGCTCGCCCTCGGCGATCACGTCCGTCCGCTCGTTGGGCCGACCGTCCAGGATCTGCGTCTGATCTTCCGCCATGCCTGCCATTCCTTTCAGACTCTCCGTGCGACGGATCAGGCGTCCAGCACGCCCACCCAACGGAAGAACGTCGAGAACAGGTTGTCCACGACGAACAGCGTCGCCGCGATGCTGAACGACACCGCGATCACCACCCACGTCGACCCGATGATCTCGCGCCGCGTCGACCAGTTCACCTTCCGCATCTCGTTGTCGACCGAGATCAGGAACTCGTTCGCCTTCGGCCGCAGCGCCACCACCCAGTACACGAACACCGCCGCAAGCACGATCACGATGGCCGCCGCGCCCGCCTGCAGGTACGTCACCGAGAAGTCCGGCCTGCCCCGACGCTCGCTCACCCCCGCGCGGAACGCCCCTTCAGCAGCCTCCACACGCTGGATCGACAGCGGCGTCGCATCCCCCGTCGTCTGGATCGACCCGATCGACACCTCACGACGAGCCGTGTCCACCGACTCGATCGTCGCCGTCCCGATGGGCTGCGTGCCCGCGGCGTCCGCGAACAGCGTCAACGCCTGGCCCTGCGCAGGCGCCCCGTCCTGCGTCGTCACACGCAGCGCCCACGTCGACTGCGGCACCGGGAACGCGCCCATCTGGTCGTACAACCAGAGCGCCCCCGACAACGCCAGCGCGCCAAGACCCACCGCCGTGAGTACGCGGGTCCAATATCCCTGACCGGGCTTGTAGACGCCGAGCGCCATGTGTGCTTCCAATCCGCCCCGCGCCCGAAACACGCCGAGGCTCTGTGGTCCCTGCTCTCGTGAACACGCCGGGAGGGAATCGAACCCGCAACCTGCGGATTTGGAATCCGCTGCTCTGCCAATTGAGCTACCGGCGTCCGGTTGTCCCGCCGCCCCGCGTCGCCCGCGGACGGCGGATCACTTCCGCTTGATCTTATGGAGCGTATGACGCTTCAGACGCGGGCTGTACTTCCGCAGCCCCGCCTTCAGCTTTTCGGGAATCCCGCCCTTCGTGTTCACCTCGGTGCGGTAGTTCAGGTCCTGGCACTCCGTGCACTGGAGCCACACATACTCGCGAGCCTCGGCCTTCTTCTTCGCCATCGAATCGACCCTCTCGGACCTCAGACGGTCCTGCTATCCGTCACAATCCTGAAAAGGCGTCGCCCGCCACGAGGGCGAGCGACGCCGGGGGGTGGTGGTAATCCTTAAGCAATGATCTCGGTCACGACGCCCGAACCCACCGTTCGGCCGCCCTCACGAACCGCGAAACGGAGACCCTTCTCCATCGCGATCGGCTTCTCACCAAGATCGATCTCCATCTGCACGTTGTCGCCCGGCATGCACATCTCGGCCCCGCCGAGCAGCTTCACCGAGCCCGTCACGTCCGTCGTGCGGAAGTAGAACTGCGGCTTGTACCCGTTGAAGAACGGCGTGTGACGACCACCCTCTTCCTTCGTCAGCACGTACACCTCGGCCTTGAAGTGCGAGTGCGGCTGGATCGAGTTCGGCTTGCAGAGCACCTGCCCGCGCTCGATCCCTTCCTTCTCAACGCCGCGCAGCAGCGCGCCGACGTTGTCGCCCGCCTGCCCCGAGTCCAGCGACTTGTTGAACATCTCGACGCCCGTGACCGTCGTCTTCGTCTTGGCCTTCGTCAGACCGACGATCTCGACTTCGTCACCGACCTTCACCATGCCGCGCTCGATACGACCCGTCGCCACCGTGCCGCGACCCTTGATCGAGAACACGTCCTCGACCGACATCAGGAACGGCTTGTCGATCTCGCGCTGCGGCTCGGGGATGTACTCGTCCAGCGCCTTGAACAGCTCGTCCAGCGGCGCGCAGACCTTGTCGTCCTTGCCGTTGCACTCGAGCGCCGCCTTCGCCTGGCCGCGAACGATCGGCGTGTCGTCGCCCGGGTACGAGTACTTGTTCAGCAGCTCGCGGATCTCCAGCTCAACGAGCTCGAGCAGCTCCGGATCGTCAACGAGGTCCACCTTGTTCAGGAACACCACGATGTGCGGCACGCCGACCTGGCGAGCCAGCAGCACGTGCTCGCGCGTCTGAGGCATCGGGCCGTCAGCCGCCGAAACCACCAGGATCGCGGCGTCCATCTGGGCAGCGCCCGTGATCATGTTCTTCACGAAGTCAGCGTGGCCAGGGCAGTCCACGTGCGCGAAGTGACGCTTCTCCGTCTCGTACTCCGTGTGCGACGCCGCGATCGTCACCGTCTTGTCCGTCGAGCGGACCGTGCCGCCCTTCGTGATCTCGGCATACGACTTCGCCGTCCCGCCGAACTTCGCGGCCGAACGCGCCGCCATCGCCGCCGTCAGCGTGCTCTTGCCGTGGTCGATGTGACCGATCGTGCCCACGTTCACGTGCGGTTTGGTTCTCTCGAATACGCCCTTGGCCATGTCTTGCGAACCTCCACCCAAAACGCGTCCGGTCGTGGTGACGTCCCGCGCGCGCCGGTTGAGAAACCCAGAGTCGCCGGCGACTCCGCCGACGAGTGCTTGTAATCCGTCCGGGCACGCGCCCGAACCGGTGAACGATCCTCCAAATGGAAGCAACACGATCGGCTTCCACCTGTCGCCGGCCTCCCAGCAGCCGACACCTACGCCCTCCCACCAACCACCGACGACGCAAACGCTTCCGCGCGCCGCCGATACACCGCGTGCAGGGCCCCGCAGTGTCCCCACGCCGGGCCGATCGAGCAAGCCACCAGCGGGGATTGAACCCGCGACCTCACCCTTACCAAGGGTGCGCTCTACCACTGAGCTACGGTGGCAGCGACCGCGCCGGCCCGGGTCTCGAACCCGGCGAGGGGCAGAAATGTAGCCACACCCCAGCCGACGAACAAGTCCCATCCACCACCCCATCCCCTCCAACAACCGAAAAAGCCGCCCCCAAAACAGGGGGCGACCGAGATCCTCCGCTCTCTCCCTCCCTCACCGGGCCACGGGGCACGCCTGACCGAACCCCGACAGCACCTCATTCAAGTCCTGGAAGTTCCGCTGACCGTCACGGTTCGAGTCGCCCACACACCTGGGACGCACCGTCAGAAACGCCGGCTGCGTCGTCACCGACCCGCACGCGCTCGTCAGCACGCAGTCGTACATCCCCGACTCCTCGAGCGTCGCGCCCTGCGAGATCAGCGTCGCCCTCGTCGCGTCCGGGATCGCAATCCCGTTCTTCCTCCACTGGTACGACAGCGGCTTCGTGCTCGACGCCGTCACCCCCAGCGCCGCCATGCACCCCTCCTCCACCGTCACGCTCTGCGGCTGCGCCTGCACCCCCGGAATGCCCGACTCGATCACATACGTCAGCGACGTCGTCGGCGACGGCTGCAACGGCTGCCGCAGCAACACCTCGCCCTTAAGAGAGTCGTACGCCGCGGCGCTGTTCATCATCGGCCCGTACCCCGGATAGTCGCTCACCCCGACATACCGCCAGTTCACCCCGTCCCACCCCCACACCTCCCCATCCGACGGCTGCGCCGTGCCGTTCGTCCCCTCGATGATCATCGTCAGCCCCGCCTGCGCGTCGTACACCGTCCGATGCCCGAAGCGACTCGGCCCCTCCACCGACACCAGCGTCCACGTCGTCCCGTCCCACTCCCACGTCTCATTCGTCGTCGACTGCGTCGACCCGATGAACCCCCCGTGCAGCACCACGACGCCGCGCGCCGAATCAAACGCCATCGATCCCGCCGTCCGTGCCGACGGCGAATTGGACGGAAAGTGTTGCGTCCACGACGTCCCGTCATACGTCCACGTGTCCCCCAGCGGCGCGGCGCCGGCGCCGCCACCGAACAGCACCGTCTGCCCACGCACGGAGTCGTACGCCATGTACGTCTGCATCCGCGCCGACGGACCCGCAATGTTCCGGTCCACCCACGTCGTCCCGTCATACTCCCGCGTCGCCCCGCTCCACCCAAAGAGCACGCACACCCCGCGCGCCGTGTCGTACACGAACCCCGGCACGCGACCGAACTCCACCGGCGCCCCAGCCGTCTTGTCCGACCACGTCACCCCGTTCCATTCCCACACCTGGAACAACGGGTTCTGCCCGAACCCGCCCACCCACACCGTGCGCAGCCGCGCCGCGTCATACGCCATCCCCGCGTACGAACACCCCGGAGGACCCGTCCCCACGCCCGCCTGCCACTCCAGGCAATCCCCACCCCGCGCCGCGCCACACACCACCAACCCCGCCGCCATAACGCTCATCGCCTTCCCAAACGCGCTCATGTCCGCTCTCCGAGTCTTCCGCCCGCCACCCGCCGCCCCATACACTGGAGCCGGCCTCGTCGGGTCCGCCGTCGGAGAGTCATCCGAATTTCACCCCCGACACCCGACACGCCCATGACGGTTTTTTTCCGTCGCATGTCCCCCGAACCCCCAAACCCGAAACTCACCCTCCTCCTGCAATCAGCAGCAGCCGGAGACCAGCACGCCTCCGCGCAACTCCTCCCACTCGTCTACGACGAACTCCGCCGTCTCGCAGCAGCACGACTCGCCCGCACACCTCCCGGCAACACACTCCAACCCACAGCCCTCGTCCACGAGGCATACCTCCGACTCACCTCCGACAACACCGACCCCCACTGGCAAGGCCGCCGCCATTTCTTCGGCGCCGCGGCCCAGGCCATGCGCGACATCCTCGTCGAACAAACCCGACGCAAACGCTCCCTCAAGCGCGGCGGCGACCGCGCGCGCACCGACCTCTCCCACGCCGAGCCCGCCTTCGAGGAACCCGTCGAAGACCTCCTCGCCCTCCACGAAGCCCTCCGACGACTCGAAGCCCTCGACCCGCGCAAAGCCGAGATCGTCATGCTCCGCTACTTCGCAGGCCTCACCCAATCCGAAACCGCCGACCTCCTCAACCTCTCCGAACGCACCATCGAACGCGAATGGCGCTTCATCAAGGCCTGGCTCCGCGCCGCAATGACCGGCGACGCAACGGAGCCCTCCCCATGACCTCCGACCACCTCGCGCGCGTCGAAGCCCTCTTCCACGAACTCATCGACCTCCCACCCGACCAGCGCTCCTCCCTCCTCGACCAACGCTGCGCCAACAACCCCGCCCTCCGCGCCGCCGTCGAATCCCTCCTCCGCGCCGAATCCTCCAACCACACCTTCCTCGAAACCCCCGCCCTCGCGCGCCTCTCCACCACCACCACCACCACTCCACTCCCCTCCCGCCTCGCCCACTTCCGCATCCTCTCACTCCTCGGCCAAGGCGGAATGGGCGCCGTCTACGAAGCCGAACAAGACAACCCCCGCCGCCGCGTCGCCCTCAAAGTCATCCGCTCACCCTTCCTCTCCCGCGAACTGCTCTCCCGCTTCCAACGCGAAGCACAAGCCCTCGCCCTCCTCTCACACCCCTCCATCGCCGCCATCTACGAAGCCGGCGCCTTCGACTCTCCCCACGGCCCAACTCCCTTCTTCGCCATGGAGATCGTCCAAGGCCTCCCCATCGACGCCTACGCCCACCAGCACCACCTCACCATCCCCCAACGCGTATCCCTCCTCGCCCGCGTCTGCGACGCCGTCCAGCACGCACACTCCCGAGGCGTCATCCACCGAGACCTCAAGCCCGCCAACATCCTCATCGTCCACCCCTCCTCCCCCCACGACGAACCGCTCCCCAAAGTCCTCGACTTCGGCGTCGCCCGACTCGCCAACCCCGACATCGCCGCCACTCTCCAAACCGACGCCGGCCAACTCCTCGGCACGCTCGCCTACATGAGCCCCGAACAACTCGACGCCGACCCCACACACGTCGACGCCCGCGCCGACGTCTACGCCCTCGCCGTCATCCTCTACGAACTCCTCGTGGGCCGTCCCCCCATCGACGTCCGAGGCCTCTCCATCCCCGACGCCGCCCACGCCGTCCGACACGACGAGCCCACCCGCGCCGGCCTCGCCTCACACGCCCTCCGTGGCGACCTCGAAACCATCCTCCAACGCGCCCTCGAAAAAGACCCCGCGCGCCGCTACCCCACTCCCGCCGACCTCGCCGCCGACCTCCGCCGCTTCCTCCGTCACGAGCCCATCCACGCGCGCCCTCCCTCCCGCGCATACCGCGCCGCCAAATTCATCCGCCGACACCGCGTGGGCTTCATCGCCACCACCACCGTCATCGCCGCACTCCTCCTCGCCACCGCCACCCTCTCCCTCAGCCTCCTCCGAGTCCGCGCCGCACGCGACCTCGCCACCACCCGCGCCGCCCAGGCCGACGCCGTCACCAACTTCCTCCAGGACATGCTCTCCTCCGTCCGCCCCTCGCGTGCACGCGGCGCCGAAGTCACCGTCTCACAGGTCCTCGACGACGCCTCCACACGCATCGACCGCGACTTCGCCGCCCAACCACTCGTCGAAGCCTCCATCCGCCTCGCCATCGGCGTCACCTACCGCACCCTCTCCAACCACGACCAGGCCGAACGCCACATCACCCGCGCCCTCGACCTCCGCCGCACACACCTCCACCCCTCCGACCCCGAAACCATCGACGCCCTCGCCGAACTCGCCTTCCTCCGCGAAGAACAAGCCCGCTACGACGAATCCATCGCTCTCTACAACCAGGTCCTCGACGCCCGCCGCGCCGCCCACGGCCCGCGCTCCGAGCCCGTTGCCGCAGCCCTCCACCGCCTCGGCAACGCCCTCCAACGCGCCGGCCGACTCGACGAAGCCGAAGCCGCGCAACGCAACGCATACGACATCCGCGCCGCCCTCCAGCCCGACGGCGCCCTCAACCTCGCCGCCTCCAGCGACGCCCTCGCCCGCATCCTCAACACCCGCGGCAACTACGCCGACGCCGAACCCCTCCTCCGCGCCGCCGTCGACATGCGCCGCGCACACCTCCCCCCCGATCACCCCGAACTCGCACGCTCACTCAGCAGCCTCGCATCCCTCCTCCACGATCGCGGCCGCTTCGTCGACGCCGAGCCCCTCTACCGCGAAGCCCTCGACATCGACCGCAAGGTCTACCCCAAGGGCGATCTCTCCCTCGCCATCTCCCTCAACAACCTCGCCTCGCTCCTCCAGGACAAGAACGACTACGACGCCGCACGCACACTCTTCGAGGAATCCCTCTCCCTCCGACGCGCACTCCTCCCCCACGATCACCCCTCCGTCGCCTCCGCCGTCAACAACCTCGCCGTACTCGCCTACTTCCAGCAACGCTTCGACGAAGCCGCCACGCTCTTCCGCGAAGCCCTCTACATCCGCACCGCATCCCTCGGCCCAGACCACTTCGAGACACTCCGCACCCGCATGAGCCTCGCCGCCACTCTCCTCAAACATTCCGCCGACGACGAAGCCATCAACGAACTCCGATACTGCCTCGAAGCCTTCATCCGCACGCTCGGCCCGGAGCACCCCCAAACCCTCCGCTGCACTCACAACCTCGTCGATCCCCTCCTCCGCACCGGCCGCGAAGCCGAAGCCCTCGACCTTGCACAACAAGCCTTCGACGCCCGCGCCCGCATCCTCGGCCCAGACCACCCCGACACACTCATCACGCTCCAGGTCTACGCCTACGCCCTCGCCTGCAACAACCAGCCCGACGAAGCCGTCGACGCCATCCGCCGCGCGCTCTCCACCTGGGAAGCCCGCGAAGGCGTCACCCCCGCACAACTCGCCGCCGCCAAACAAGCCGCGCTCCGCGTCGCAGAGCGCGCCGGACGCGATGACCTCGTCGCGCTCTGGTCACCACCCACCGCGCCCACCCAATCGCCATAATCGCCCCCACCCATGCGCCGCGCCGTCTTCCTCGATCGCGACGACACCCTCATCCACCGCGCAAGCGGCGCGCCCACCGGCGACCTCGGCCAGCCCGACGACGTCGCCCTCCTCCCCAATGTTGCCGAAGCGATAAGAACGCTCGCCCGCGCAGGCTACTTCCTCGCCGTCTTCACCAACCAGGGCGGCGTCGCGCGAGCCGCCTACCCCGACTCCGCAGTCCACGCCGTCAACGCCCGCCTCAACCAGCTCCTCCGAGAGCACGGCGCCCCGCCCATCGACGACTTCCGGCACTGCCCCTTCCACCCCAACGGAAAACTCCCCGAATACACGCGAGAACACCCCTGGCGCAAGCCCGCACCCGGCATGCTCCTCGACCTCGCCCGCGCCCACTCCCTCGACCTCCACTCCTCCTGGGCCCTCGGCGATCAACCCCGCGACGTCGCCGCCGGAAAATCCGCCGGCTGCCGAACCATCCTCATCGCGCCCGCCAATACCTCCTGCGACCCCGCGCCCGACTTCCACGCCTCCGACATCCTCGCCGCCGCGCGCCATATCCTCGACGCCCCCACGCGCGCGTCATGAACACACCCCAACCCGAACCAACACGCGTCCTCGTCGTCCTCCCGACATGGGTCGGCGACACCGTCATGGCCACCCCCGCGCTCCGTCTCCTCCGCGATCGTCTCCCCGGCGTCTTTCTCGGCGCCCTCGCGCGCCCCGGCGTCGACCACATCCTCGAAGGCTCCAACCTCTTCGACGAACTCCACCACGCCCCACCCTCCGGCATCATGGCCCCCAAGGTCGCGGCCCAACGCGTCCGCACGCGACGCTACGCCTCCGCTCTCCTCCTCACCAACTCCTTCTCCACCGCGCTCTCCATCCGTCTCGCCGCCATCCCGCGCCGCCTCGGCTACGACCGCGACGGCCGCGCCATGCTCCTCACCGAACACCTCACACCACAACGCCGACGCGACGTCTCACCCTACCGAAACTCCCGCACCGATCCCTCGGCCTGGGCCCCCGTCCCCGCCTGCGAGTACTACGCCCGCCTCGTCCGCGCCTTCCTCAAGGACGACCGCGCACGCGAACGCTCCCTCGAACTCAACGTCTCACCCACGCAAGCGCAAGCCGGCGCCGAACTCCTCCACCGCGCGGGCCTCTCCGACAACGAGCCCTTCTGCGTCCTCAACCCGGGCGGCAACAACCCCGCCAAACGCTGGCCCGCCGACCGCTTCGCACACCTCGCCGCACACCTCATCCGCCGCCGCGCGCTCCGCGTCCTCATCAACGGCTCGCCCGCCGAATCCAAACTCACCGACGAAGTCATCGCGCACATCCGCTCCGCACACCCCGACATCGCCGACCGCGCCGTCGCCCTCCCCAACCTCGGCGGCTCCCTCGCCTCACTCAAAGAACTCCTCCGCCGCGCCGCACTCCTCGTCACCAACGACACCGGCCCCCGCCACATCGCCGCGGCCTTCTCCACCCCCGTCCTCACCCTCTTCGGACCCACCGACCACCGCTGGACCACCCTCACCCCCTGGCTCCCCAAAGGCGGCGCCGAACGCATCCTCCTCGCCGACCCCACCCTCCCCGAGGAGGAAGTCGCCAACGACCATCCCGACCGCTGCCGCATCGAGAACATCACACTCGACGACGTCATCGACGCCTGCGATGAACTCCTCACCCCGAAGCGCGCGCCAGCGGATTGACCCTAGGCCGGGGGTCCCCGTGATCCTCGATCCGCTCCGCGATCCCCCTCCACGCCGCCTTCCGCGCCTTCAAACTCGCGCCCCCGCTCGCCTCGAGCAGCACGCGCATCCGCATCGTCCGTGATGCAACGCACCTCACACCCATCGGCTCGAGCATCAAACTCGTCAGCATCCGCGCGCCCCCCGTCCGCTCCCGATCACGCTTGATCGCCACCGTGTCGATCACGCACACCCGCGCCGGCGACACCACGATCACATTGCTCGGCTTGTGGTCCCTGTTGAACCACCCCCTCGTCGTCATCCCCTTCACCTGCGCCCCCACCGTGCGCGCCAACTCCCTCCGCTCCGCGAACGTCAGCCCGCTCACGCCGCGTTGCACCTCATCGAGATGCTCCAGCAGCGTCTTGCCCCGCAGCGCCTCCAGCACGAGCGTCTCGCGCACGCCGAATCCCTCACGCCATCGAACCAGCGCAAGGCACGCCGCGCTCTCCACGCCCAACGCCCTCAGCCGCTCCGCCCCGCGCCAGTGCCGCTGCCCCGCCGTCCTCCCGAAAATCGCATTCAGCCAGTCCCTGAGCCTCGTCCACGCCCACGTCTTCACCACCACCTCGCGCCCGCACGCCTCCCCGCGCCGCACGCTCGTCCGCTTCTCCCGCTTGATCTCCTCCGCCCCCCGCGCCCACGACGCACCCACCACCGCGCGCGCAATGGCGCGCGAATCCGCACTCCCCGATCGAATCAGCCACATGCGCCGTTGGCCGCTCAAGCCCGGAGACTAAACCGGAACTACGAAGCGAGAGTGAACCAAGAGACGGCGGCCGGATCGCGCGGTGACTTCCCCGTGCCCCTCTGGCCCTCAGGCGTTCTGGATCTGTGAGGGACATCTGGGCGTTAGGGAGTAGTCGCGGAATAGGGGTCGCCCTACACAACATTGTGTATGTATGTCCCCTTCGAGGCACCCTCATGCCCCCACCGGTCGCCCCTGGGGGGCTTGGCGCTTTGTTCGGTCTTATGTAGTCTGAAGTAGGAGAGTTGAGTCCCTTCGCTGCCAGGGAAGTGGCCTGGTCAGCGGAGGTGACAGCGGAGTGAAAGGAGCCTCGCATGCACGCCCAACTCACAGGAGCGTCTCTTGAAGAGCTGCAAGAACGAATTAAGGCGCGCTATCGCAAAGACCTGGAAGCGCTGGCACGCGTGAGTGACCTTCTGAAATCACGAGACCAAGAGGCTTCAAATGAGTCCCAGATCAGCATGATTTTGGGGGTAATGGGAATCGAAGCCGATCGCTACTGGACCGTGGCAGAGCTGTCGCGAACCACCGGTCTATCAGAACCCTCTGTGCGTGCGGTTCTCCACGCGCACAGAGACCGATTCGAGAAAGACGACACATCACCGCGCCGCGTGAAGTGGCGAGTGGCGCAGAAAGAACTCGTGGTGACATGACCTCATACAGCGACGGCCCGGCGCGCCAACGCCGAGCCGTCTGGACAACCCGTAAAGCCCCTCTAGCAAGGAGACTCACCCATGAAACAGGTGAGGGTTGTGGCCTTTTGGCCCCCCATCTTACCGCGGCCTCCACCGAACGCAAGCGGACTTCATCCGTTCATCCGGATGAACGGATGGAACGACGCGTGCCGTTCGGTGGTGGTTGTACGCTCGTCAGCCCGAACGGTTTCAAGTCGCAACTTCGGAGACTGAGCCAATGGCGTTCCATAAGAACCCCAAAAAGCCCGGCCCCGAGTACGAGCTCGTTTATGCCGCTTTCGTGCGGCTGCGGAACGGGCGTGTGTTGTACGCGAGGGACTACGGGCTGAAGGCTTTCGTGTTCTGGGCAAAGCCCAGACGCTGAGAACCTTCATCGACCCCGCTCCAGTGTTAGCGCACTGGGGCGGGGATTAGCGGCTGTTGCTGAATCGGCAAATGCTCTCGCATTGGACGCTAGCAGTCTGCCCAAGATTTGCGGGTTTCGGCTCCCGCCAGCCGCGATGACAACCTACCTCACGGATATCGACGCTGCAACGCCCAGGCCTTGAGTTGGTGTCAATCTGACACCGTTCTGGCCTTGTAATGAGAGATGGCTTCACGTACGACAGCCGCTTCTTGCTCTGCCGTTTCTGCCGTGCGGATTAGTGCTATCGCACGCTTACCATCCCTGAGGCAGCGGGTGTTGAATAGCCCTAGCACTCACTGAGGTACCGATACAGGCGATGCCGTGACTCGGCACGGTGGACCCTGTTTGGACCCCGCCTCAACACCTCTCTTGGTGCCGCCGCGGGTAGCTCATGCTCCGAGACGAATCACATACGGGCTTCACCGTTCGGTCGTGCCTTCCACGGCCCGGGGGCCTCAGTCCTTCACACCCATCAACCGCTCACCCCGACTCACCTCCCCCTCCTCCCGCCACACACACTCCACCTCGATCCCGAACAGCGCCAGCAGCGACGTCAGGTGCCGCTCCACGCTCGCCATCGCCTCGCTCCGGTACCGCGGGTCGTACTTCTCGAACAGCTCCGACGCCTGACCCTGCGCGTGCTTCATCAAATCCTTCTGCGTCGCGGCGTTCACCTGAATGATGTCCAAGAGCCCAAGCACGCGCCCCGCCTGAATGTCATACGGCTCCACGTCGAGCAAGCGCAGCGCGCCCTCGATCCGCGGCAAGCGCACCCGATACTTCCCCTCCCCCACCCGCTCCACGTCCGCCTCGCGCACCCGCGCCAGGTCCACCGAGTACTGCTTCTCGAAGTGGAAGATCATCGCCACCCGCGCCTGCGACAGCAGGATCGGCGGCATCCACGACCACCCCTTCGTGCTCGTCGCGATCTCCTTCGCGCTCACCTCCAGCCCCACCAGCCGACCCACCGCCCGCACCCGATCCGCGATCGTCGCGCTCGTCACCGCCGTCACCGGCGCCTTCGAGCCCACACGACGCAGCACCAGGAACACCAGCACGCCCCCCAGCAGCAGCCCCAACACAAGCAGGATCAATTCAGCCATGCGACCTCCGGGAGCCTTCTTCGGCCCCGACCCGCGCCGATTCCGTTCCCTGCCCCCGACGCCGGTCGCCCGATGTTAGGACGCCGCGTTCTCGCCCTCGCGCCCGAACTCCAGCGACCGGATCGCGTAATGCGTCCCCGCGGAGATCAGCCCCACCACCAGCAACCCGCCGAACAGAAACGCCAGCGTCTTCACCATCGGATGAATCCCGGCCAGCGTCGCCGGCAACGACGTGAACATCCATGCCCCCGTCGCCGCGACCCCCGCGCCCCCCAGCACGCAACCGATCACCAGCGCCTTCAAAGACTTCCCAGGCCTGCGCGCCCACACCGTCACACCCGCCATCGCCAACATCAGAACACTCGCGCCGATCCGACCCGCCGACACCTGATGCTGCAAAATCCCCCGGTACGTCGCGCGATCCGCCGTGTACCCCAGCACCGTCCCGACCAGAATCGTCCCCGCAACACACAGCATCGCCAGCGCCGGCCCCGACCGGAACTTCCCCAGCCCGATCAACACCGCAAACACGCACCCGCTCAACGTCAGCGCCTCAAACCCCACCAGAAACCACCCCGGGTCCGTCCGCGTCAGCGCGCCGTACGTCTGCCACAGCGCGAGCAACCCCACACCCACACCCACCAGCAGGCTCACCCCACGAATCGCCATCGGCACTCTCGGCAACGCCATCACGTCTCCACACCATCGACCATCGAGCCAGCCCACACGAGCCCGGGCCACGCCCGATCCTACCTCGGCTTGGCAGCCGACTCCCAAACAGGTACACCGAGCCACGCAGCCCATGCCCGCCGACGCGCCGCCCAACCCGACTACGCCCCGCACCGCAGCCGAGTTCTTCGCCGGCATGGGCCTCGTCCGCCGCGCCCTCGAATCCCTCGATTCCCCCTTCAAAACCCTCTACGCCAACGACATCGACCCCCTCAAGCACCGCCTCTACGCCGCCTCCTTCCCCGACGCCTCCGACGTCCTCGACACCCGAGACATCCACCACGTCCGCGCCTCCGACATCCCCCCCTGCGATCTCTGGTCCGCCTCCTTCCCCTGCACCGACCTCAGCCTCGCAGGCGCCCGCGCCGGCATCCACCAGGGCCAATCCGCCGCCGTCTGGCAGATCTTCCGACTCCTCAACGAAACACACGCCGCGCACCGCCCGCGCTGGCTCCTCTTCGAGAACGTCCTCGGCCTCCTCACCAGCGCGCAGGGCGCCGACTTCCTCGCCCTCGTCCGCGCCATCAACGACGCCGGCTACGCCGTCGACCCCCTCCTCGTCGACGCCGCATGGTTCACCGCGCAGTCCCGCCCGCGCCTCTACCTCCTCTGCGACCGCATCGACGTGCGCACGCCCCCCGCCCTTGTCGAAGAAAAACCCCACGCCGCACGCAACCCCCGTATCACCGCGTTCCAGCGCGCGCACCCCGAACATGCATGGTCTCGGCCAAAACTTGAGGAACTCCATCCCCGCGCGGATTCGTTGCAATCCACGCTCGAAGACCCTCCCCAAGACTCGGATCGGTGGTGGACCAAGCCCCGCGCCGACTACTTCGTCGCCCAGCTCCACCCCGCCCACCGAGTCACCGCCCAGGGCATGATCCGCGGCCCCGAAATCTCCCACGCCACCGCCTACCGGCGCGTCCGACCCGTCGGCCCCCAAGGCGCCAAACGCTCCGTCGCCGAGCTCCGCACCGACGGCCGCGCCGGCTGCCTCCGCCTCCCCAAGGGCGGCAGCGCCAAACAAATCGTCTTCCGCGCCGGCCTCGGCCAATACGCCGTGCGACACATGACGCCCAAGGAAGCCGCGCGCCTCCAAGGCGTCGAAGACGACGCCCTCTTCGGCGAGGGGAGCCCGTTCACGGACAACGAGTTGCTTGCGGGGCTTGGGGACGCGGTGTGCGTGCCGGCCGCGGCGTGGGCCGCAGAGATGCTCACGAGCCGGTGACGATCGCGATGCCGCTGGACGTGCCGAGACGATCCGCGCCGGCGTCGATCATCTTCATCGCGTCATCGCGCGTGCGAATACCACCCGACGCTTTCACCTTCATTTTGCCTGCATGCTTCCGCAGCAATTGCACCGCCTCGATCGTCGCGCCCCCTGCGCCGTGAAAGCCCGTTGAGGTCTTCACGAAATCGCACCCGGCCTGGGCCGCGGCCAGGCAGCCCGCCTCGATCATCGCCTCGAACTCGGCAAGCCCGCCCCCGGTTGCGTCCGCGTGCGCGCGCAGCGCGGCGGTTTCCAATATCACTTTCACGACTATCGCGCCGGACACCGCGCGTACGGCGCGGGTGGTGTGGAGGAGGTCCTCTTTCAGCGCCTCGGCGTCCTTCTTGAAGAGGTGCGGCAGGTGCGCGACGACGTCGATCTCTCGCGCGCCCGCTTTGCACGCGTGCGTGGCCTCGATGGCCATGACCACGGGATGTGAGGCGCCCAGCGGGAAGCCCGCCACCGCGCATGTGAGGACGCGCGGCGTGCGGCTCGCGTCGAGCTTTGCCGCGAGTGGCTCCGCGAACCGGGGGTTCACGCAGACCGCTGCGAAGGCGTGCTGGAGCGCTTCGTCCGCGAGCCGGAGCACGTCGGAGAGCGTGGTTTCCGGCTTGAGGGCCGTGTGATCGATGCGTGCGGCAAGGTCGGTGCTGGGCATGGGGCGGATCGTACTCGGCGTGATCGGAGGGAACCGGCGGGCGGGCGTGCGTGTCCATAGCATCTGACGCATGACGGCCCGCACCACGAGATGGATGCATGTCTGGTTCGCCTCCGCGCTGCTCGCGCTCGTGGGGAGCGCGGCCTTCGCGCGCGTGCCGCCATTCACGGATCTGTCGTTCGCCGACGCCGCAGCGAAGGCGCAGCAGGAGGACCGGTGGCTCATCGTGTACGCGACGCTGGAGGGGTGCGGGGCGTGTGAGGCGCACCTGCCGATCTGGTGGGATGCTCGCGTGGCGCAGTGGCTGAAGGACAACGGCGTGGCTGTGCTCATCGACACGGTGCGCGACCGGGAGATCGCGGAGCGGTTCGGCGTGCAGGACGCTCCGGTGACGGCGCTCGCGATCCGCGCGGGTCGGCTGTTCGACCGCGTCTCGGCGCGGCGCAGCGCGGACGAGCTGGTCGCGTGGTTCGGTGATCTCTCGCGCGGGGAGACGGAGGGGACGCGTCTGCGGCGCGAGGCGGGCGAGAACATCGAGGCTCGCCTGCGGCTTGCGCGCCGGTGCGTCGACACGGTGCGTCTCGACGACGCCACCACGGACTACCTCTGGCTCTGGGAGCGGATGGGAGAGGGAGACACGGCGCAGCGTGCGGCCAAGCGCGGGGTGGTTGCGGAGGAGATGAAGTCCCTCGCGCTGCGGTACAGCGAGGCGCGCCGGACCTTCCGCGTCCTGCGCGACGTCATCGAGTCCCGCCTGCGCGGGGGGGAGGCTTCGCTCTCCGAGCTCGAGGACTGGATCGTGCTCAACGACGTCGTGCGCGAGCCGGAGAAGACCGAGGCGTGGGCCCTGCGCGTGCGCGGCACGGCTTCGGGGCGCGAGACCCTGCACGCCATGGCGGATCGGGTTTTTCCCCTGCTCACGAGCCGAGGGGAGTGGGGCGCGGCCGGGGAGGTGTACGCGAGCGGGATCGGTGAGGCGCGTCGGTGGCGCGCGGCGTACGAAGCGGAGGCGCGGGCGCGTGACGCGTCGGCTCGGCCCGCGGACGTTGCGGCGCGCGCGGACCTCGAACGCAGGTTCATCGACCGGATGGCCGCGCTCTCCGGCGCGCTCTTTGCCGCGGGGCGGGAGGAGGAAGGCGAAGCGGTGGGGGAGGAGCTGCTGGCGGTGCGGACGGACTCGGTTGCGCGTGTCGCGCTGGCGGAGGTCGCGCTGCGGGCCGGGGGCGTGCGCAGCGTGCATCTTGAATGGTTGGACGGGGCGCCGGGTGGCGATCAGCAGTGGGTGCGCTTGCGCGAGCGGGTCGTCAGCGCGCTGGAAGAGGCGGGTCGTGGCGAGCGGGAGTGAGGCTCAGCCGCCCGGGCGCCAGGCGCGATTGGTGATCGGCGCGTCATTGGCGAATCCGTACATGCGGTCGACGCGCCAGAGGTTGGTGTAAGCGGGCTCGCAGCGCAGCTCGAAGCGGTAGGTGGCGACGCGTTCGCGGTGCTGGAAGAGCACGTCGATGAGCATGCGCCCGTCGTCGAGGGGCATGGGGTCCAGGAAGGCCGCGACGCGCGCGACGTTGGGGAAGGCGTTCTCGTCGAAGCGTTCCTTGAGGACGTCGGGGTGGTTTCGGCGCTGGAGGCGTCCGGAGCCATGGGCGAGGAATCGTTCGAAGTCGCGGGCCTGCATCGCGGCGACGGCGCTGCGGACGAGGAGCACGGGGTTCTCGCGCGAGATGGAGGCTTCGAGTTTGCGGAAGTCGTCGCTGCGGTACTCGCGCCACTGACGAGCGCGGAGGGCGTTGCGCTCGGGGATGGGGGCGAAGAGGAGGTAGGAGATGGCGGCCAGCAGGCCCAGGACCGCTGCGACGCGGAGCAGCGTGCGCGACGGGCGCGTCATCTCATCCCACCGAGCCGACGAGGGCCGCGTTGGTCGGGAAGCGCTGCAGGGCGGCGAGCAGCGTCTCGATCTGCTGGGGCGCCGGCATGGCGAGAAGCCTGCGGCGCAGCGCCGTGACGGTCTTGAGTTCGGACTCGGTCATGAGCAGGTGCTCTTTGCGTGTGCCTGAGGCCGCGAGGTTCATCGCGGGGTACAGGCGTCGCTCGGAGACCTTGCGGTCGAGGATCAGCTCCATGTTCCCGGAGCCCTTGAACTCCTCGAAGATCACCTGATCGGCCTGGGAGCCGGTGTCGACGAGGCAGGTGGCCAGGATGGTGAGGGAGCCGGCTTCTTCGGTGTTTCGTGCGGCGCCGAAGATCTGGCGCGGCACCTCGAGGGCCTTGGCGTCGAGGCCGCCCGACATGGTGCGTCCGGACGAGGCGTGGCGGCGCGAGGAGTTGAACGCGCGTCCGACTCTGGTGAGGGAGTCGAGGAGGATGACGACGTGCTTGCCCGCTTCGACCATGCGCTTGGCGCGGTCGATGGTCCAGATGGCGAGTGCGATGTGCTTCTCGATGTCGTGGTCGTTGGAGGAGGCGAAGACGGTGGCGGGGACGTTGCGCCGGAAGTCGGTGACCTCCTCGGGGCGCTCGTCGATGAGGAGCGCGACGACCTCGACGCCCCCGGGCTTGCCTGCCGGGTGGTTGCGCGAGAGGGCGAAGGCGATGTCCTTGAGGAGGGTGGTCTTGCCGGCTTTGGGCGGCGAGACGATGAGGCCGCGCGTGCCGCGTCCGATGGGGCAGAAGAGGTCGATGAGCCGGCACGCGGCGGGGCAGCCGGGGTATTCGAGGGAGAGGCGCGGCGCGGGGTCGATCGAGGTGAGGTCCTCGAAGGGTTTGACCGCGGCGTAGGCGTCGGGGGAGAGGCCCTCGATGGAGACGAAGTGCTCGACGACGGGTCGCGCGGCCTTGGGCGGCCCGCCGCGACGGCCTCGCCGGCGACGTGGGCGGCGATCGACGACCTCAACGGTGACCTCGGCGCCGTTGCGCAGGCGGAGTCGTTCACCCAGTTCGAGCGGGACGAAGGGATCGGCCTCGGTCTCGAGCACGGTCGTGCCCTCGAGACGGCGGACACGCCCTTCGGCGCGTTGCGGCCATTCGAGGATGCCGGTGAGTGTTTGTGGTGTCGGCGCTTCGGTCACGACAGAATCGATTCGATGCTCGGCCCCGGAGGAAGTGATTGTGGAATCGGGCCGGGCCCGCCCCCTGCGGCTGCCCACGCCATTCCCGTCGATGTGATTGGAGCAAGGAAAACGCGTTGCGTCAAGGGCGTGGCGCGGTACGGTGGGCGGGCACACACGGGGGCGGAAACCAACCGCGAAAGGGAGTCGCATGCGAGGATCGCGAAGCGCCGGGAGCCGAGCGTTCGTGCTGATCGCGGGGACGATCGGAACGAGCACATGGTGCTTCGCACGCGGCGTCGACAGCGAGTTTCGATGGGCGGTGATCACGGACGTCGGGAACGCGCCGTACACGTCGAGCGGGATCGGCGGGCCGAGAGGCGGCCTTGTCTATCCGTTCGCCGAGGGACGGGGCTCGGTGGATTACGTGTACCGGATCAGCACGCTCGAAGTGACGACGACGCAGTGGATGGAATTCCTCAACGCGATCGCGCCGCTGCAATCGACAGCGCTGACGTGGGGCAGGCCGTCGCACTGGGGCGCGGAGGATGATCCATCGCAGCCCTCGGGTAACTACCGACTGCGCTCGGACGTGCCCAACGCGGGCATGATCCCGGTTCACGCAGTCTCTTGGCGCCACGCGGCCATGTACGTGAACTGGCTGTGCAACGACAAGCAGGCCGCGCTCAGCGCGATCGCGAACGGCGCGTACGACATCTCGACGTTCGGTGAGAACCCGGATGGGACGATCACAGATCAGTTGACGCACCACCCCGACGCAAAATATTGGATCCCGACATACGACGAGTGGATCAAGGCGGCGCACTACGACCCGAACAAGGACGGTGAAGGGCACGGGGGCTGGTGGCGGTTCATGTACAGCCAGGACACGGCGCTGACGTATGGCTGGCCGGGTGAAGGTCAGAGCGCGGGGGGGGGGATCGGCGCGCCGCCGCAGGGGTTTCCGCAGGCCACGGACCTGCCGCTCGGCTCGTACGGCGAGTTCACATCGGCGTGGGGCTTGCTGGACACGTCCGGGGGCGCGACGGAATGGACGGAAGAGATGCAGATCGGGCGCAACCGACACATCCTCGGCAGCCCGGTGTACGCGGCGAGCCCGGACTGGCGCATTCTCGACAATATTGAGGGGGTTGGCTCGGCAAGCGCCGGTGTTCCGTTGGCGGGTCTACGGATCGCGTCGCGCGTTCCGGCGCCGGGGGGCGTCGCAGTGCTGATCTCGGCGGTCTGGCCGGGTCTGCGGCGTCGGCGGGGTTGAGTGCGGCGGAATCGCGCCGGGGGAGGATGCTGTAGGATTCGGGGGACTTCCCCCGGGCTCATTGGGGCGCTCGACACGCGATGCGCTCCTTCGTCCGGGCTGTGAGCGAGCGTGGATGGAAATCTACAAGGGCATTCCGGTTTCCGCGGGGGTCGCGATCGGCAAGGTGTACGTGCTGGACGACGCGCGGGTGCGCATCCCGCGTCGGACGGTGGTGTCGTCGCGTGTGGAGGCCGAGGTGTCGCGCCTGGACGAGGCGTTGCGCGCGAGCGTGGCGGACCTGGAGGCGTTGCGTCGGACGGCGGAGCAGCGGCTGGGGGCCGAGGCGGCCAAGATCTTCGCGTTCCATCAGGGGTTGTTGAGCGACACGACGCTGACGGGGCCGATGCGGACGCGGATCGAGAAGGAGCGGGTGACCGCGGAGTACGCCGCGGCCGAGGGGTTCAAGGGGCTGGCTGAGACGTTCACGCGGATGGGGGATGAGGCGTTCGCGACGAAGGTGGACGACGTGTACGACCTGGAGCGTCGGGTGCTGACGCGTCTGATCGGGGAGCATCGGGCGCACATCGCGGGGCTGGAGGAGCCTGTGGTGGTGGTGGCGCACGATCTGACGCCGAGCCAGGCCGCGACGTTCGAGCCGGGGAAGGTGATCGCGTTCGCGACGGACACGGGGGGTCGGACGAGCCACACGGCCATCGTCGCGCAGGCGTTGTCGATCCCCGCGGTGGTGGGCATCGGGCGGCTGGCGGAGATCGCGGGGGAGGGCGACACGATCATCGTGGACGGTGATCGCGGCGTTGTGGTGCTGAACCCGGACGAGGCCACGCTCGGGCAATACCGCACGTATCGCGAGCGGATGGAGGCGTACGGGGCGTCGCTCGAGGAGCTGGCGGGGCTTCCGTCGATCACGCTGGACGGCACGGCCATTCGGCTGCTGGCGAACATCGAGTTCGCGCGCGAGGCCAAGAGCGTCGTGGACCTGGGCGGGAGCGGGGTGGGGCTGTTCCGCACCGAGTTCCTGTGGCTCACGTCGGACCACGAGCCGACGGAGGAGGAGCAGTTCGACGCGTACTCGCGCGCGGTGCGGGACCTTGAGGGATTGCCGATCACGTTCCGCACGTTCGACCTGGGCGCGGACAAGATGACGCCGGACGGCGCGATGTCGGACGAGCGCAACCCGTTCCTGGGGCTGCGGAGCATCCGGTATTGCCTGCAGAACCTGCCGATGTTCAAGCGTCAGTTGCGGGCGATTTTGCGGGCGAGCGCGCTGGGGCCTTGCAGGATCATGTTCCCGCTGGTGACGACGACGCTGGAGCTTCGTCAGGCGAAGATGGTGCTGCGGGACGTGATGGACGATCTGGCGGACGAGGGTGTGCCGTTCGACCGGAAGGTGGGTGTGGGGATCATGGTGGAGGCGCCGTCGGCCGCGGTGATGGCGAACTCGTTCGCGCGGGAGAGCGAGTTTCTGTCGATCGGGACGAACGACCTGGTGCAGTACGTGCTGGCGGTGGACCGGACGAACGAGAACGTGGCGTCGCTGTACACGCCGTCGCACCCGGCGGTGTTGAGGCTGATCAAGGAGACGGTGCGGTCTGGGCGGCGCGAGGGGGTGGACGTGTCGGTGTGCGGGGAGATCGCTGGGGACGTGGAATACACGATGTTGCTGATTGGAATGGGGTTGCGTACCCTTTCGATGACCCCGTCGGCGATCCCGCGTGTGAAGCGTGTGGTGCGGAACGTCGATGTGAGGGAGTGCGAACGGCTGGCCCGCAGGGTCGGCTCGGTCGATTCCGAACGGCAGGTCGCGGCGTATTTGCGCGAGGCTGCCAGGAACGTCATCCCCGAGGCGTTCGGCGGTCGTGCCGCTGACGAGCCGGCGTAGCCCGGCGCTCGGGAACCGGTTTTTTCCCAGGGGGCCGAGGTTTCGGCCCGCCTGGGCCGCCGGGTCCGGATGCGAGCCTCCCCAGCGCGTGAGCGCGGGTTGCAGGCGGGTCCGGCCTGTCGGGGTGTTGGGGCCTGGTCGGCGCGAGGAGCGCCGGGTCGGGCCGCCGGCGCTCCCGGTGCGGCCCGTGGCGCGGGTCGGGAGCAGGGGCTTCCAGAGGTTTCGTGAGGCAACGTAGACCGTGAGTCTGTCGGCGGGACGGCGCGACACGACGGCGATCCTTGCTCGCAGTGGCGAGCGGATCGGTGCGTGGTTGGTGCGCGCGTGCGCGAAGATGACTTGTGGGGGGCGTAGCCAGGAAGGCTAAGGAATCGTGAGCGTTAAGAAGAACAGGATGTTGATCAATTACGTGCCGGGGGTCGAGTGTCGTCTCGCCGTGGTGCGTGAGGGGAAGCTCGAGGAGCTGCACGCGGAGCGCGCGGACGCGGCGTCGCACGTGGGGAACATTTACGTCGGTCGGGTGACGAACGTGGAGCCTGGCATCCAGGCCGCGTTCGTGGACTTCGGCCTGGAGGACAACGGGTTCCTGCACATCACGGACGTGCACCCGCGGTACTTTCCCGGTGAGGAGGAGGACGCGACGGAGCGCGTGGGGCTGAAGACGCCGCGGCGCGAGCGTCCGCCGATCCAGGCGTGCCTGAAGCGCGGGCAGGAAGTGATCGTGCAGGTGCTGAAGGAGGGGGTGGGGACGAAGGGGCCGACGCTGACGTCGTACCTGTCGATCCCCGGTCGCTTCCTCGTGATGATGCCGCAGATGGACAACGTGGGGGTGTCGCGTCGCGTGGAGGACGAGGAGCGTCGTCGCGCGATGCGGAAGATCCTCGATCAGCTGGACCTGCCGGAGGGGTTCGGGTTCATCCTGCGGACCGCGGGGATGAACCAGACCAAGGCGGAGCTGAAGCGCGACCTGGCGTACCTGCAGCGGCTCTGGAAGGACATGCAGCGTCGTCTGGAGTCGGGCTCGAAGCCCAGGCTGCTGTACGCCGAGAGCGATCTTCTGGTGCGCGGGCTGCGGGACGTGCTGGCGAGCGACATCGAGGAGGTGGTGGTCGATGACGTGACGGCGCTGCGTCGCGCGGCGCGGTTTTTGAAGATCGTGGCGCCGAGGACGGGCCCGAGGCTGCTGCGTTACGCGGACGCGTGCCCGCTGTTCCATCGGTTCGGTGTGGAGCCGCAGATCCGTTCGTTGAACGAGCGCGAGGTGAAGCTGCCGTCGGGCGGCGCGCTGGTGATCGACGAGACGGAGGCGGTGGTCGCGATCGATGTGAACTCGGGGAAGATGCGCGACGCGAAGGACGCCGAGACGACGGCGGTGCGGACGAACATGGAGGCGGTGGACGAGATCTCGCGTCAGCTTCGTCTGCGGGATCTGGGCGGGGTGGTGATCAACGACCTCATCGACATGCGTTCGCGGAGCCACCAGCGGGAGGTGCTGGCGAAGTTCAACGACAACCTGAAGCGGGACCGGGCGCACACGAAGACGCTGCCGATCTCGCAGTTCGGGATCGTGGAGATGACGCGTCAGCGGATGCGCGGGAGCCACCGGAACGTGCACTTTGCGCAGTGCCCGCACTGTCACGGGCGCGGGCACGTGCGTCGGCCGGCGTACGCGTTGGCGGATGCGCTGCGCGAGGTGGCGTGGCTGATGCACTTCGAGCAGGTGAAGAAGATCGAGATGGTGCTGGCGCCGAGGCTGGCCGGGGAGCTGCTCTCGGGCGGTCGCCAGCAGCTGGGGCGATTGGAGCGGTTGACGGGGAAGAGCGTTGCGGTGCGTGTGAGCGAGAGCGCGCCGATCGATATCGCGACGTTCTACGCGTACGACGCGAAGGGGTCGGACGTGGAGATCGAGCGTCTGAAGACGCCGACGCCGCCGAGCGAGATGGAGGTGTGGTCGGAGCCCACGGCGGGCGCGGCGGAGGACTGGGCGTCGGACCCTGCGGAGGAGGCGGCAACGCTGGTACGTCTGGAGGCCGAGGCCGAGGCGAGCGTTGCGGAGCAGATGGAGCACGGGGAGGAGTTCGCGCTGAGCGAGGTGGACCTCGAGCCGACGGACGAGGAGTGGGGGACGCTGGCGGAGTCGGCGCTTGCGGGCAAGAAGAAGCGCGGGCGCCGTCGGGGGCGCGGCGGTGGTGGGGCGGAGCAGGGGCGCAGCGAGCCGCGCGGCTCTCTCGCGCCTTCGACGGGCGCGAAGCCCGTGGAGCAGCGCGAGTCGAGCGAGGAGGGTGGCGGTCGCAAGCGTCGCCGTCGGCGCGGCGGGCGCGGTCGTGGCGGTGAGGGTGGCGGGCCGGCGCAGCAGGCGGGGCCCGTGCAGGCCAAGACGCACGGCGGCCCGAGCCGGGCGGATTCGTGGGATGTGGAGCCGCCGGCAAAGGCTGCTCCGACCGCGGCGGGCGGCGCGAAGAGCGGTGGCGGATCGCGCGGGGATTCGTGGGACGTGGATCCGAGCGAGGTGAAGCGTTCGGCGGGCGCGTCGCCGTTGTCATCGTCGTCGCAGAACGGGGACGCGGGGAGCGGAGCGGGAGAGGGCGGCAAGAAGAAACGTCGCCGTCGTCGCGGCGGGCGCGGGCGTGGTGGGGAGGGGAACGGCGAGGCCGATTCGCCCGGGCCGAGGTCCGCACCGGCGCCGGCGTCGTCCGGCGGGAGTGGCGGGGGCGCGAAGAACACGGCGCCGTCGCGCGAGGACTCGTGGGACGTGGAGCCCGCGGCCGTGAAGCCGGTGGTGCGTCCGGTGAACGTGCCCGCCAAGGCGTCGGCGTCGAAGGGCGCACCGTCGGGCGGCTCGTCGCGCGGGGATTCGTGGGACGTGGAGCCCGCGGGCGTGTCATCCGGGAAGGGCGAGGCGGAGGAGAGCGGGTCGTCGGACTCGGGCTCCTCGGGCGCGAAGAAGAAGACTCGGCGTCGCGGCGGGCGCGGCCGATCGTCGAAGAAGAGCGGCTCGTGAGCGCGCGGAGATGTGTTTGAGATGAGCGACGCGCGAGCGAGTGAGACGACTCGTCGGCTGATCGTGCTCGGCGCGACGGGCTCGATCGGTCGGCAGACGGTCGAGGTCGTCGAGCATCTGAACGGCGTGCGGAAACGCGCGGGGAAGCCCGACGCGTTCCGCGTCGTCGGTCTGGCGGGCGGCAAGAACGAGCGCGAAGCATTGGAGATCGCGCGCCGTCTCGGCGTGCAGCGCCTCGCGATGCACTGCGGTGAGGGCGTCGAGGAGGTCGGGGGCGTGCGCGTGGAGCGCGGGTCGCAGGCTGCCGAGCGCCTGGTGCGCGAGGTGGACTGCGACGTGGTGCTCGCGGCCATCGTGGGCTCGGCGGGGCTGCCCGCCACGCTTGCCGCGGTGGAGCTGGGGCGGGACGTGGCGCTCGCGAACAAGGAGACACTCGTGGCCGCGGGAGGGATCGTCGTGCCCGCGGCGCGCGCGTCGGGCTCGCGTCTGCTGCCGGTGGACTCGGAGCACTCGGCCATCTGGCAGTGCCTCTGGGGGCGCGAGAGTGAGGCGTGCCCGCCGTGCGAGGTGGGGCGCGAGGTGAAGCGCGTGACGCTCACGGCTTCGGGCGGGCCCTTCCGCACGGCGAGCCGGGAGGAGACGTACCACGCAACTGCTGAGAAAGCGCTCAAGCACCCGACGTGGACGATGGGCGCGAAGGTGACGGTGGACTCTGCGTCGCTGACGAACAAGGCGCTCGAGCTGATCGAGGCGCACTGGCTGTTCGGGCTCGAGTCGGCGCGTCTCGACGCGGTCGTGCACCCGCAGTCGATCGTGCACTCGTTCGTGGAGTTCGCGGACGGGTCGGTGCTCGCGCAGCTGGGGGCTCCGGACATGCGGACGCCGATCCAGATCGCGCTGACATACCCGGAACGGCCCGCGGGCTGCTCGAAGACGCTCGACCTCACCACGATGTCGCGCCTCGACTTTGAGCCGGTGGATCACGAGCGGTTCCCCGCGTTGCGGCTGGGGCTGCGGGTGATCGACGAGGGGGGGAGCGCGGGGGCGGTGCTGAACGGCGCCAACGAGGTGGGCGTGGAGGCGTTCCTCAGCGGGGCCATTCCTTTCGGACGCATCACGGAACTCGCGTCGGAGGCGATGGATCGGATCTCGTGGCGCGCCACGCCGACGCTGGAATCGGTGATGGAGGCGGACGAGGAGGCTCGGCAGTTCGTTCGTGCGGCTCTGGGTGACGGAAAAGTGCGCGTTCGGGGCGTCGGCGCCGGGAGCGCGCGGGTCGGGGACCGATAGGATTGGACATGCTCTCCACGCTGGCATCGATGCGCGATCTGTTGTTGGTGGCCCTTGGTTTCGGGCTGGTGATCTTCATCCACGAGCTGGGGCACTTTCTCGCGGCGCGCTGGGCGGGCGTGCGCGTGGAGCAGTTCGCGATCGGGTTCGGGCCGGCCGTGGTGTCGTATCGGAAGGGGATCGGCTGGCGGCGCGGCTCGACGACGCCGGAGTTGCGGAAGCGGCTCGCGTCGAACGGGGTGAAGGCGCCGGTGGACGGTCCGCTGCCGAGGCTCGAGGGCGTCTCACCGACGGAGTACCGGATCAACTGGCTGCCGTTCGGGGGGTACGTGAAGATGCTGGGTCAGGACGATCTTCGTCCGGGCTCGCGTCCTGACGTGCCGGACTCGTATTCGTCGAAGCCGGTGTGGAAGCGGATGGTGATCGTGACGGCCGGGGTCGTGATGAACGTGCTGCTGGCGTGCGTGATCTTTGTCGGCGTGTTCATGAAGGGGTTGGACGTCGAGGCGCCTGTGGTGGGTGAGGTTGCGGCGCGCTCGGGGGCGGCGCTCGCGGAGCCGATGAACCGGGAGGGGGTCGGCGTCGGGCTGCGCACGGGCGATCGGATCGTGTCGATCGATGCGGAGGGGGAGCGGGGCGCGCTCGACCGGTTGCTCTCGCCCAACGGGAGGGAGATCCGGTCGTTCAGCGACGTGGCGCTGGCGAGCGCGATGAGCCGAGGGGAGGAGACGCTGCGCGTGCGCGTGGAGCGCCCGGGCGTGGATGGGACGATCACGTTCCAAGCGAAGCCGACGACGAACGAGCGGACGCGCTTGCGCGAGCTGGGCGTGTACCCGGCCACGTCGACGCGGCTGTACGAGGAGTCGGAGATCGCGCTGTCCTCGAGGCAGCGCTGGCGGATGGAGATGGATCGTTCGGGGCTCGGGAGCGTGCCGGGCGGGTCGCGCCTCGAGACGGTGAACGGGGAAGTGGTGGCGCTCGGGAGTGAGCTGCAGAGCGCGGCGGAGCGGTCGGAAGGTCGGCCGCTCGAGCTGGCGTTCCGCACACCCAAGGGGGAGCGTGTGATCGCGAGCGTGCGCCCGACGTACGGATGGTCGTTCGTGCCGGTGACGGTGAGTGAGGGGGAGGCGGCGCGATCGCAGCCCCACGCGCTCGGCGTGCTGCCCGCGCTCGGCGTGGAGTCGGTCGAGGGCGCGGCGGAGGAGGCAGGGCTGCTTCCGGGGGATGTGCTTGCGCGGGTGGGGTCGGTGGAGTGGCCTGATCTGGCGCTGGGCGTGGCCGAGATTCAGCGTCACGCCGGGAAGCGCGTGTCGCTCACGGTGCTGCGCGCCGGGGCGTACGTCGAGATGTCCGCAGAGGTGGATGCGCGTCGGAAGGCGATCGGGTTCATCCCGACGACGGTCGCGGATGGGCCGCCGATCCTTGCGGGGACGATGTCGTCGCGTCATTCGAGCCTGTCTGCTGCGGGCGCGCCGGAGCGTGACAGTGTGTGGATGGAGGGGCAGCCTCCCGTGCCCGCGGGAGCGCGCGTGCTGCGCGTGGGGGATGTTGCGGTCTCCACGATGAACGAGTTCCGGGATGCGCTCGCGGGGGCCACGCGCGAGGCGCTCGCGGCGGATCGGGGCGCGGAGGTGCGGCTCGTGGTGCGTCTGCCGCTGGGTGAGGAGCCGGACACGGGGCCGACGGAAGAGATGACGTGGGTGATGACCGGTGAGCAGGTGGCCGCGCTGCATCGGTTGGGATGGAGCAGCCCGGTGGCGCTGGGGTTGTTTGATCTCGAGCAGACGACGTTGAAGGGCGAGACGCCCTGGGCCGCGCTGGGGATGGGGCTGCACGAGACGGACCGAGTGATGCGGACGGTGTACCTGACGCTGGTGCGGCTGTTCGAGGGCACGGTGAAGGTGCAGCACCTGAAGGGCCCGGTCGGCATCGCGCACATCGGGACGATCGTGGCCGAGCGCGGGATGCTGCACCTGATCTTCTTCCTGGGGCTGATCTCGGTGAATCTGGCTGTGGTGAATCTGCTGCCGATCCCGATCGCGGACGGGGGGCTGCTGGTGTTTCTGTTGATCGAGGGTGTGACGAGGAAGCCGGTGTCGCCGGCGATTCAGAACGCCGCGACCGCGGTGGGGCTGCTGCTGGTGGTGGCGGTGTTCCTGATCGTGACGTTCAACGACGTGGCCGGGATTCTGGGTGGCTGAGATGTTCGCGGGCCGCTCGTCGTATCTTGAGCGGGCGTGAGCACGATGAGGTTTGACATCGTGGGGCTGGGCGTGCTGCTCGCGGCCGGGCTTCTGCTGGCCGTGGCGTTCATCGTGTGGCGCACGGCGTGGCGGCTGCGTCATCCGCCTCGGCGCGGGTACGCGTGGGCGCTGGCCAAGGGGCTGCCGGGTGAGCCCTCGGAGCTGCGCACACCGCGCACCTTTGTGGCATGGGAGGTGGAGCACGAGGGCGCTCGCCTGCCCGTGTGGGACGTCCGCGGGGATGTTGCGGAAGGGCCTGTGGTGGTGATGACGCCGGGATGGGGTGATTCGAGAGTGGGGGGATTGGCGCGTCTGCCGGTGATCGCGCGGAGCGCGTCGAGGGTGGTGATGTGGGACCCTGCGGGGCTGGGTGATTCGACGAGTTCACGCGGCAGGGGTGAAGTGAAATGGAGCATGGGCACTGACGAGCATGTGGCGTTGATGCGCGTGCTTGAAGAGGCGCGTGCTCGGGAGGAGTGGGGTGGGCGCGCGGTGGTGTTGTTTGGGTGGTCGGCTGGGGGGGGGACGTCGATCGTGGCGGGCGCGATGGAGGAGGGGCAGGGGTTGGGTGTGCGGGGCGTGATCGCGGAGGCGCCGTACCGGGAGGCGTGGACTCCGGCGTTCAACGTGCTGCGGCTTGCGGGGATGCCTTGGAGGGTGACGGGGCCGATCACGTTCGGGGTGCTGGGGGCGCGTCTGGGGCTTGGGGCGCGGTGGGGAGGGTTTGATCGCGCGGAGCACGCGGCGCGGCTGCGTGTGCCGCTGCTGCTGATTCACGGTGATGCGGACGAGGTGTGCCCGGTCGAGGATTCGCGCGGGATACGGGAGGCTGCGCGTGATGCGGAGTTGGTCGAGATTCCGGGCGCGGGGCACAACAACGTGTGGACGGAGGAGGGGCACGCGGAACGGGCGGGCGAGGCGCTGCGTGCGTTTTTGTCGCGGATGAGGTGAGCGCAGCGGCGCGGGTCGCGCGCGGTCACATGCGTTCGACGGTGGGGATGCCGAGGGTGGTGAGGCCGTCTTCGAGGACGCGCGCGGTGAGCGCACAGAGTCGGAGGCGGGAGGCGCGGGTTTGCGCATCCTCTGCCTGGAGGACGGGGCATGCGGTGAAGAAGGTGGAGAAGGCGCCTGCGAGATCGTGGAGGAAGGCGCAGAGGCGGTGGGGCTCGAGCGCGTCGGCCACGCCTTGGAGCGCGGAGGGGTAGCGGAGGAGGGTGAGCGCGAGGGTTTTTTCGGCGGGCTCGTTGATATGGAAGGGGGCGCGGGAGGCGTCGGCGGTGAGGCCGCGTTCCTCGGCTTTGCGGAAGATGCTCTTGATGCGGACGAGCGCGTAGAGGAGGTACGGGCCGGTGTCGCCCTCGAAAGCGAGCATGCGGTCGAAGTCGAAGACGTAGTCCTTGACGCGGTCGGTGGAGAGATCGACGTACTTGATGGCGGCAATGCCGATGGCTGAGGCGAGGTCGTGGCGCGTGGCGGGGTCGAGGTCCGGGTCGCGTTGCTCGATGGCGCGTTCGGCGCGGCTCACGGCTTCGTCGATGAGGTCGGAGAGCTTGACGTTCTCGCCGGAGCGTGTTTTGAAGGGTCGGCCGTCCTGGCCCAGCACGGTGCCGAACGCGGCGTGCTCAAGGCGCGCGTCGGAGCCGTCGGGGCGCTTGGCGTAGCCCGCTTTGATGGAGGCCGCGAAGACCTGGCGGAAGTGGAGGGACTGGCGCGCGTCGACGCAGTAGATGACGCGATCGGCGTGGAGTTTCTGGACGCGACGGCGGATGGCGGCGATGTCGGTGGTGGCGTAGAGGAAGCCGCCGTCGGACTTGCGGATGAGGGCGGGTTCCTCGATGCCGTACTGCTTGAGGTGGACGACGAGGGCGCCTTGGGAGATCTCCGCGACGGTGCGCTTCTCGAGGTCGTCGACGATGCCTGCGAGCTCCTCGGCGTAGGTGGATTCGCCGGCCACCATGGAGGCGTCGACCTTCGCGCGGAGGCGGGCGCAGATGGCCATGCACTCGGCGATGGTGATGTCGGCGATGCGCTGCCAGACGCGGAAGACGGAGGGCTCGTGGCGTTGGAGGGCGATGAGTGTCTGGCGGGCGTGGAGGAACTCCTCTTCCGCGCCGGAGATTTGTGCTTCGAGTTCGGCGAGGGCTTTGGGGCCGAGGCCGAAGCGGCGCGCGGCGTCGAGGCCCTTGGCGTCGCGTTCGCAGGCGCGTTGTGCGGCTCGGTAGATGGAGTCGAGTTGTTCGAGGGTGATGGAGTGGAGGTCGATCTCGCCGGCGTCGGCGAGTCGTTTGACGCGAGCGGTGACCATGGCGATGGGGAGGCCCCAGTCGCCGAAGTGGGATTGGCGGATGACGGTGTGGCCGAGACGTTCGAGGGAGCGCGCGATGGCGTCGCCGATGACGGTGGAGCGGAGGTGCCCGACGTGCATCTGTTTAGCGAGATTGACGCCGCAGAGGTCGACGACGACGGTTTCGGGGTTCGTGGGGAGATCGATGGCGAGGGCGCCGGACTCACCCGCTTCCATGGATGCGAGCGCACGCGCGAGGGCATCGCCGGAGAGACGGATGTTGATGAAGCCGGGGCCCGCGACGGAGTCGGGGGTGAGCGGCTCGGCGACGCCGGAGAGGTCGGCGTGCTGGACGATGGCGAGGGCGACGTCGCGCGGCTTTTTGCCGGCGAGTTTGGCGAGGCCCATCGCGGCGTTGCACTGGTAGTCGCCGAACTGCGGGTTGCGCGAGGGGACGATCTGCGGGTCGAGGTCGTCGGGGAGCGAGCCGGACAGCGCTTCGCGCATCGCGGCGAGAAGACGATCGCGGAGCACAGCCTGTGGGTCGAAGGACGCCATCGCGCGCGAGTGTAACGATCAGGCGGCGCGGGCCGCGCGGATCACATGCCGCCCTTGAGCGGAGAGCCCTTGAGCTTCTGCTCCTTCTGGAACTTCTCGCGGAGGCGGCGGAACTCGGGGGTTTCCTTCTTGATGTCCTCGGCGGAGCGTCCGGGTCGGTCGCCTCGGCCCTTGCCGGTGTCGGCGGGGGCTTCCTGGGTCTGCTTGATGCTGAGGGAGACACGGCGCTTGGCCGGATCGATCTCGAGGACCTTCACCTTGACGACCTCGCCCTCGCGCACGACGTCCTTCACCTGACCGACGCGCTTCCAGGAGAGCTCGGAGATGTGGACGAGGCCTTCGACGCCCGGCGCGACTTCGACGAATGCGCCGAAGTCGAGGATCTTGGTGACGCGGCCCGTGAGCTCGGCGCCTGTGGAAACGTCGGAGGAGGCGGCCTGGAAGGGGTCCTGCTGGAGCTGTTTGAGGCCGAGCGCGATCTTCTTGTTCGCGAGGTCAACCTTCAGCACTTTCACGCTGATGGTCTGGCCTTCCTTCACGACTTTGGAGGGGTCGTTGACGCGGTCGTAGGACATGTCGGAGACGTGGAGGAGGCCGTCGAGCCCGCCCAGATCGACGAAGGCGCCGAAGGGCATGAGCTTGCGGACGGTGCCCTCGCGCGTCTGGCCCTCGGCCAGCTCTTCCTTGAGGGTCGCGGCCTGCTTGGCGCGCTCTTCCTTAAGGAGGCTGCGGCGTGAGAGGACGATCTGTCCCTTGCCGGAGCGGTCGACGCGCTGGACTTCGCAGGGGAATTTCTGTCCGACGAAGACGGAGAGGTCTTCGATGCGGCGGACGTCGACGTGGGAGGCGGGCATGAACGCGGCGTGGTTGGCGACTTCGAGTTCGAGGCCGCCCTTGTTCACGCCGGTGACGCGCGCCTCGACGATCTGTCCGGGCTCGAGGAGTTCCCACTCGGCCTTCTGCACGGCGCCGGGGCGCGAGCAGATGAAGAGGCTCTCGCCCGCTTCGAAGCGATCGACGACCACCTCAACGGTGTCGTTGGCATTGGGGAGTTCTTCTTCGGGCCAGCCCTGACGGGGGACAACGCCGAGCTCTTTGGGTCCGAACTCGATGAAGATGTCGGTGGGTCCGACGGAGACGACCTTGCCGGTGCGGTGCTCGCGTCCTGCGCGGACGACGCGCGGTCCACGGATGCCGGGCTTTGCGCCCGCGCCGTCCTGCGGCTTGGCGCTTGCGCGCGGCGCGTGCTCTTCGGCGGCGAGTTCCTCCATGGCTTCGGCGATCTCGCGCTCGAGCTCGTCGGAGATGAGCGGCTTTGGCGCGGCCTGGGGTTCGGGCGCGGGGGTGGAGGCGGGATTCGCGGAGTTGGGCTGAGGGTCCATCGTCGTGCTCGATCGAAAGAGTCGGAGAAACGAGGCGGAACGTGTGTGCTCGCCTGGGAACGGAACGACCGAAGGCGAGCCCCGAAGTGTACCGCGCCCCGGGGGAAAGGCTGCGCTTCGGTTGACGGGGTGGGGGCGGGATGATGCAATGAGACTCGCCAGGCCGCGCGCTCGCGTCGAGTGCGGGCGGGGTTTGGTCGGCCGAGAACCGTGTGGGGGTTGACCCGTATAGGCATGCTGCCCGGGTCGGGGCGGCTCGGCGCTCGGGATCGACACAGGCGCGTGGCGGCGTTCCCGCCACCTGATATCAGGGACGCACATGCCTTCTGGAAACTCCTGCTGGGGCATCGAAGTGGGCGCCGGCGGCATCAAGGCCGTCCGGCTGGAGCGGGACGGGGCGGGCGTACGGCTCGTCGATTACGCCGTGATCCCGCACAAGAAGCCGCTTTCGACGCCGGACGTCGATCCGAATGACGCGTTGCGGGTGGGGGTCGGGACGCTGGTGACGCAGGCTGACCTGAAGGGGTCGCAGGTGGCCGTGTCCGTGCCGGGGCACATGGGGTTCACGCGGTTCGCGAAGCTTCCGCCGGTGGAGCCAAAGAAGGTTCCGGACATCGTGAAGTTTGAGGCGGTGCAGCAGATTCCCTTCCCCATCGAGCAGGTGGAGTGGGATTATCAGACGTTCGTGTCGCAGGACTCGCCGGATGTTGAGGTGGGGATCTTCGCCATCACCCGGGAGAGGGTGATGGAGCGGCTGGCGCTGCTGGCGGACGTGAAGGTGAACCCGGAGGTGGTGGCGCTCTCTCCGGTGTCGGTCTACAACGCGTTGGCGTACGACCTGTCGTTCACGAACAAGACTCCCGGGACGGTGATCCTCGACATCGGGACGGTGTCGACGGACCTGATCGTGGCGGACGCGGGGCGCGTGTGGATCCGGACGTTCCCCATCGGCGGGCATCATTTCACGGATGCGTTGGTGAACGCGTTCAAGGTGCCGTACGCCAAGGCTGAGAAGCTGAAGCGCGAGGTGGAGCAGTCGCAGCACAAGCGGCAGATCTTCCAGGCGATGAAGCCGGCGTTCGACGATCTGGCGAACGACGTGCAGCGATCGATTCAGTACTACTCGCAGCTGCACCCTGAGGCGAAGCTGATCCGTCTGGTGGGTCTGGGCGCGTCGTTCCAGTTGCCGGGGCTTCGGAAGTTCCTCACGCAGCGGCTCGGGCTGGACGTGGTGCGGCTGGACTCGTTCGTGCGGATCGCTGTGGACGGGGCGCGGAGCGCGGAGTTCGCCGCGTCGTCGCACCAGCTGGCCACGGCGTACGGGTGTGCGCTGCAGGGGCTGGGGCTGGCGCCGATCGATGCGAACCTGGTGCCGGTGTCGGTGGTGCGCGAGGGGATGTGGAAGCGGAAGACGGCGTGGTTCGCGGCTGCAGCGGCGTTGTCGGTGGTCGGCGCCGGCGTGGCAGTGGTGGGTGCGATGACTACCGGTTCGGGCGTGCCTGCTGCGAAGCAGGCGACGCAGCGGAAGGTTTCGGAGGTGAAGCGCGAGTCTGATCGGCTGAAGCAGTCGTGGACGGAGGTGTCGTCCGGCGCGAAGCTGGGTCACTCGGTGGCGAATCTGATCTCGCTGACGGAGCATCGCGCGGTGGCGGGGCGGCTGCTGCAGGACGTGTCGGAGATTCTGGCGTCGGCGAATCCGCAGCCGGAGTTGCTGAGCCTCGGGCAGCCGTCGCTGCCGGCGGGCGAATGGCGGCTGTTGCAGTTGCGATCGTTCACGACCGAGGGTCTGAGCACGGAGGTGGCCGGGGCGTCGCAGGCGGCGCAGAGCGGTGGTGGAGGTCGGGGCGGGCGTGGTGGTCGTAGCGCTCCTGCGGGCGCGCAGGGCGGGTCGCAGGAGGGGGAGGGTGGCGGCCCGAAGCTGACGTGCCGTCTTGTTGTGGATGCGACGAACGCCGCGCAGCTGCGGTTCATCAACGACACGGTGGTGAAGTGGTTGACGTCGAATCAGCAGCGTGCGGGCGTGCCGTACAAGATCGTGCCGCCGGACCCGAACGCGATCTCGCGCGAACCGGTTCGGACGGACGGTTCGAGCGGGGCGAGCCAGGTGGACGCGGCGTTGGAGACGATGGCGCCGCTGCCCGGCGCGACGCCGGTGTTCCCAGAGGGGGCGGACGTGCAGCGGTACACGATCGTCTGGACGGTTGAACTTCTTCCCGCGGGCGAGCCCGCTCCTGGAGCCACGTCGTGAAGCCGGTGCTTGCCTGGGTGAAGACGAATCTTGTGTCGGTGATCCTGCTGGGCGTGGCGGTGATCGCGCTGCCGGTGGGCGTGTTCGTGAGCGGGTCGATGCGGGCCAAGACGCTCAAGAGTGTCGAGGGGGACATCGCCAAGCAGCTGTCGGACCTGAACTCTGTTCGGGTGTCGTACGCGGTGGAGCCGCTGCTGCCGACGGGGAAGTCGTTCTCGGCGTCGATGCCTCCGAACGAGGCGACGAACGAGGCGATCCGCGCGTTGCTGACCAAGCAGTCGGAGCAGGCGGAGACGATCAAGAAGAGCGTGCTCGAGTTCAATCGAGCGGGTCACGAGCCGCTGGTGGAAGGTCTGCTCCCGGCGCCGGCGTCGCAGTTCGATGAGCAGCCGCTCGCCGATCAGTTCGTGAAGAAGTGGGTTCCCGCGCACGAGGCGATGCTGGACGAGGCCGGGGCGCGGATGCCTCCGACGACGGAGGAAGTCCGCAAGCGGCTCGAGGATGTTCGGTACGCGGAAGAGCAGCGGATCATGTCGGGGCGCGCCGCGGCGGAGCTGACGGACGAGGACAAGGCCGCGATCACGCAGCGCCTGACGTCGGAGCGTTTGCAGCTGTACGCGTCGCGCGCGTTGCAGACGCGGTTCTACGCGGACGTCTCGGTGTTCGACGGCGTGGAGGCGTGGAAGGAGTCGAAGCCTCCGAGCCTGCCCGAGGTCTGGGAGATGCAGTGGCGGGAGTGGGTGCACTCGGACATCGTGCGTGCGCTGGTGCGGGCGAACAGTGATGATCGATCGGTGCTTCGGGGCCCTGTGAAGCGCGTGGAGCGGATCACGGTGCATCCGATGGCCGAGACGTCGAGCGTGCAGGGGCCGTTCACGGACGTGACCGCGGCGATCGCGGTGGAGCCGGGCAAGTCGCTCACGGGTCGCGTGGCGTGGCCCGATGCGCCGAACGCGTTGTACGACCTCCGCGTGGCCGACGTGACGCTGCTGGTGGATGCGGCGCGGATCCCCGCGGTGGTGAACGCGTTCAGCGCGACGAACCTGATGAGCGTGGTCGGTGCGCACGTGGACGGGAACGTGGACACGCACGCGGACCTGCAGTCCGGCTTTGCGTACTCGCGCGAGGAGGAGCGGATCGTTCGTCTGCGGCTGAAGATCGAGTCGCTGTGGCTGCGCGAGTGGCTCGCGGCGTACGTGCCGACGTCGGTGAAGTCGGTGATGGGATATCCGGATGCGCCCCCGCCGGAGGTGACGCCGGAGGCGTCGGGCGTGGAGGAGCAGCAGGCTCCGCCCCCGCCGTCGCGCGGCGGGCAGAACGCGGCGGACATGGGCGACATCGGCAAGGAAGAGCGCGGGGGCGGTAAACGCGGACGCCGCGGAGGGCAGGACCAGTGAAGCGCAAGGGCATCAACCCGCTGGAGCAGCACGTCGAGAAGATCGTTGTCGGCGTGTTCCTGATCGCGGCCGGCGGTGTGTTCGCGATGCAGATCGTGAAGCCGTCCACCGTGGCCGTGGAGAAGGACAAGACCTCCCCGCAGCGCGCGTACGAGCGTGTCTCGACGCGGGCGGAAGAGGTGTCGGCTCGACTCAGAGCGGATCGGTTGCCGGACGGGCTCCCGGAGGCGCCGACGAACGTGGCGGCGGAGTTGTCTGCGCGGCTGAGCGCGCCGGTGCTGCCGACAAACACGCTGGCGGGCGCGACAGGCCGTCCGAACTCGGGTCTGCAGGGGGGGGATGCGCCGGGCGGGGGCGATGGCCTTCCGGTGTATGCGCTGCTGCAGCCGCCGTCGACGGGCGTGCCGGTGGCGGAGGAGCATCGCGCGACGATCGATCCGCTTGTAGTGGCCGCGGCGCCCGAACTGAGCAAGCATCTGCCGCCGTCGCAACCGTACGACGTGCGGGTGGTGTCGGTAGCGGCGTCATTTCCGACGAACGTGCTGGTGCAGAGGCTGGGTACAGACCCGGACGGGTCGGGTCCGGCGCAGGCGCCGCCGCGGTTCTGGTGGCTCAACTCGATGGCGGTTCTTGACGTTCGTCTGGAGCGGCAGGAGCGGACGAGCGACGGCACGTTCGGCGAGACGACGCTGGTGCCGGTGATGCCCGCGCAGTACACGCTGCGCGAGCAGCTGGGCGGGAGGCCCGCGGATCTGGGGCAGGCGCTGCGCGAAGCGCGGACGCGGATGGCTGACATCGCGCAGCCGAGGTTTTACGCGACGATCGCGGGCCCGGACTGGGCGCCGCCACGCACGGCCGCGGCGGGGGAGGCTCCTGCGGCGCCGGTGGTGGATAAGGCGGCGGAGATCGCGCGGAAGAAGCGGAGTCTCGAGCAGCTCGACGCGCAGATCAAGCGCCAGAAGGAGTCGCTCGACAGGCCTCTGCCAATGCGCACGCCGGTCCCCGGTTCGGGCGGACCAGCGGGTGGTGGGGGTGGCGGGTTCGGCGGGATGGCCAGCGCTCAGCCCTCGGGTGGGAGCACGGGCGGCACGACGCAGACCACCGCTGAGGATCGCCGAAAGGAAGCGTTGCGCGCGAGTATTGCTCGTCTTGAGCAGGAGCGCGACACGTTGGCCGCGGAGATCGCGGCGCTTGAGGCGCCCGCGGGCGACCAGGCTCCGGCGGCTCCAGCGGATATTGCGGCCGCGCCGGTTCGGGCGCTGGAGTCGGGCGAGCCGTTCACGGTGTGGGCGCACGATCTAACAGCGGCTCCGGGCAAGACGTACCGGTATCGGATGAGCGTCTCGATCACGAACCCGCTGTACGGGAATGAGCGGTCGATGGCGCCGGAGAGCCGAGAGCTGGCGGGTCGGCCCGCGGTGGTCAGTGATCCTTCCGCGTGGAGCGAGCCGGTGACGGTGTCGCCGGACGCGGTGGTGTTCTTCACGAGCGCGCGCGGCGAGGGACTGGGCGGGTCAGAGAGCGGGGCTTCGGCGACCGCCGAGGTGTACCGCTTCTACTACGGGTACTGGCGGGGCAAGAGCACGACGTTGCGCCCGGGCGATGCGCTGGTGGCGTCGGTGGATGTGCCCGAGATGCCTTTGTTCGAGATCGCGGCCGGGGCGAACGAGGGCGCGAAGGTCGTCGGGCAGGCAGCCGGCCCGACGAAGGTGGAGGCAGGGATTCCCGGTGGATTCGTTGTGGATGTTCTCTCGACACCAGCGGAAGGACCTGGCGGTCGCGAGCAGGTCTGGCAGGTTGTGTACCGGGACGGGTCCGGTCGGCTGGTGGTGACATCGCCGGGCGGGGCTGCTGACGCGCAGCGGCGGGCCGTGGAGGCGAGCGAGGCCGCGGGAAAGAGCCAAACGGTGCGTGAACCTGGGGTGAAGCCGGTGGTGGGCGCGGGCTCGGGCGGGGGTTCGCAGGCTGTTTCGGGGGGTGTAGGGGCGGTTGGAGGGTGAAGAGAACGTGAGGGCGAGGATCGAGTCGGCTTGACAGTCGGTTCGGGCTCGCTACACTCGTCGATCCCACCCCGGCCAGCCCGGGGTAAAGGGCAGCCAAGAGACATCGAGGCTGGGGAGCACGGGCGGGAGTCCCGCCGCGGTTTCCGCGTCTTTGACAAGTGGATACGAGCGATTGTCGCGTCTGTCATCGGTTGACACTGGCCACCCAGGCCAGTGTGCGACGATGGACAGAAGACACCGAGCGAAATTAACACGAGTGCCTTGTGGCGTACGCCCCGGGCCCGAACTGAGCGAGACTCCGAGAGGGGGATCGTGAGGGGAAGGCGAGTGGGGACGTAAGGGTTTGAGCGTGAATCGGGCGTTTCTTCGAGAGAAGGGGCGTCGGGTTGGCGTGATCAAGCCACAAAGGGCGCATGGTGGATGTCTTGGCGTCGAGAGGCGATGAAGGACGTGGGAGCCTGCGATAAGCCTTGGGGAGTTGGCAACCGAGCGTTGATCCAAGGATGTCCGAATGGGGAAACCCGGCCGCAAGGCCACCCTCCGCTGAATGCATAGGCGGAGTGGAGCGAACCTGGAGAACTGAAACATCTCAGTACCCAGAGGAAAGGAAAGCAACAGCGACTCCGTAAGTAGCGGCGAGCGAAAGCGGATGAACCAGGAAATGTGTGAGCCGTCTGGAAAGACGGGCCGCAGAAGGTGACAGCCCTGTAGCACAGGAACTGGGAATGGCTTCAAGTAGCGTCGGGCTCGTGAAACCCGGCGTGAACATGGGGGGTCCACCCTCCAAGCCTGAGTACTCCTCGACGACCGATAGTGAACCAGTAAGGCGACTGAATGATGACAAGCACCGCTATGAGCGGAGTGAAAGAGTACCTGAAACCATGCGCTTACACAGCGGTCGGAGCCCCGTAAGGGGTGACGGCGTGCCTTTTGCATAATGAGCCGGCGAGTTGCTCTGTTCGGCGAGGCTAAGGGCTGACGGTCCGGAGCCGGAGCGAAAGCGAGTCTGAAATGGGCGTTGAGTCGAACGGGGCAGACGCGAAACCTTGTGATCTACCCAGGGGCAGGGTGAAGGGCGGGTAACACCGCCTGGAGGCCCGAACCGGTTATCGTTGAAAAGATATCGGATGACCTCTGGGGAGGACTAAAAGTGTAATCAAACTGGGAGATAGCTCGTTCTCTCCGAAACATCTTTAGGGATGGCCTCACGAAGCAGACGTTGGGGGTAGAGCTACTGGATGGCTCCGAGGGCCCGCAAGGCTACTCGCGCCAACCAAACTCCGAATACCAGCGTTCAAGTTGTGGGAGTCAGTCCACGAGTGACAATATCCGTGGACGAGAGGAGAACAGTCCAGACCACCGGCTAAGGCCCCGGATCTCTGCTGAGTTCGAAAGGAAGTTGAAGTGCCGTGACAGCCAGGATGTTGGCTTAGAAGCAGCCACCATTTAAAGAGTGCGTAACAGCTCACTGGCCGAGGACTTCAGCGCCGATAATGATCGGGAATAAGCAGAGAGCCGAAGCCGTGGACTCCGTAAGGAGTGGTAGGAGAGCGTTCTTATCGGCTGCGAAGCGGTCCCGGAAGGGTCCGTGGAGCGGTAAGAAGTGAATATGCCGGCTTGAGTAACGATAATGCAGGTGAGAATCCTGCACGCCGCAAGCCCAAGGTTTCCTGGGGAAGGTAAATCCGCCCAGGGTTAGTCGGATCCTAAGGCGAGGCCGAAAGGCGTAGTCGATGGACAGCAGGCGAACATTCCTGCACCGATGCAGAGATCAAGCCATGGTGCGAATTCCCAAGCTCCGCAGAAGCGTCAGCAGTCTGAGGCCGCAAGGCCGACGCGGAGGGACGGAGTTCCGAGAAAAGCCATGGGGGCAAAGCATTGTCCGTACCAAAACTGACACAGGTGGGCGAGGCGAATAGCCTCAGGCGCTCGAGAGAACGGTCGTGAAGGAACTAGGCAAATTAACCCCGTAAGTTCGCAATAAGGGGGCCCTACCCAGCGATGGGAGGGCGCAGAGAAGAGGCTCTGGGAACTGTTTATCAAAAACACAGCACTGTGCTAACTCGCAAGAGGACGTATACAGTGTGACGCTTGCCCAATGCCGGAATGTCACGGAAGGAGGTCAGCGCAAGCGAAGCTTCCGACCCAAGCACCGGTCAATGGCGGCCGTAACTATGACGGTCCTAAGGTAGCGAAGTTCCTTGTCGGGTAAGTTCCGACGCGCATGAATAGCGTAATCACTGGAGCACTGTCTCCACGACCGACTCGGTGAAATAGTAGTGGCGGTGAGGATGCCGCCTACCCGCGGCAAGACGGAAAGACCCCGTGGACCTTCACTGTAGGCATCTACTGGTCACGAGCATGAATTGCGTAGCATAGGTGGGAGCCTTTGAAGCCCCCGTTTCGGCGGGGGTGGAGGCACAGGTGAAATACCACCCTGTTCACGCTTGTGGCCTAACTTCGGCGCCCATGAAGCTGGGCGAAGGACAGTGGGTGTTGGGCAGTTTGACTGGGGCGGTCTCCTCCCAAAGAGTAACGGAGGAGCGCAAAGGTCGGCTCAGCGCGGATGGAAACCGCGTGACGAGTGTAAGAGCACAAGCCGGCTTTACTGTGAGACCGACGGGTCGAACAGTCTCGAAAGAGGGCTCTAGTGATCCTGCGATCCCGAGTGGAAGGGTCGTAGCTCATCGGATAAAAGGTACCCCGGGGATAACAGGCTGATCGCGCCCGAGCGTCCATAGCGGCGGCGCGGTTTGGCACCTCGATGTCGGCTCTTCGCATCCTGGGGCTGAAGGCGGTCCCAAGGGTTCGGCTGTTCGCCGATTAAAGCGGAACGCGAGCTGGGTTCAGACCGGCGTGAGCCAGGTCGGTCCCTATCTGTCGTGGGCGTTGCAGATTTGAGAGGAGTTCTCCCTAGTACGAGAGGATTGGGAGGGACCCACCGCTGGTGATCCTGTTGGCGCGCTCGCGCCACCGCAGGGTAGCTAAGTGGGGCAGGGATAACCGCTGAAAGCATCTAAGCGGGAAGCCCCCCTCAAGAACAGATCTGCTGGTCGTAAGACGAAAGACCCCTGGAAGACCACCAGGTTGATAGGCCGCACGTGTAAGGGCTGAGAGGCCTTCAGCGGAGCGGTACTAACGGTCGTAAGGTCTGATCACGCCAACCGGGCGCCCCTCAAGCGGGCACGCCGGTTGGCCTCAACATCCCCGTCGGAATCAACTTCCGACGGTCGCAAGGCACAATCGTGTTGACTTCAACTCCTGTCTCCCCGGCTCAGCGCGTCATGCACGCGTCATGCCGGGCCGACAATCGCTCGCACCACATGTCGTCTGTCGCTCGGGTGAACAACCCGGGAAACGGATTGTCGGTGAATATAGGTCAGAGGAAACACCTGTTCCCATCCCGAACACAGCAGTTAAGCTCTGACCGCCGATGATACTGCTCTGCGGGAAAGTAGGTCATCGCCGACGCTTGGCCCTGACAAGGTAACTCCTTGTCGGGGCCACTTTCATTTTTGCTTCAGTCCATCGCGAACCGCTCGTCCCTCCACGCATCCGCTCCCGCATGACGATCGATTGGTCCAACGTCCGCGTCCTCTCCTTCGACTGCTACGGCACGCTGATCGACTGGGAGCGGGGCATCCTGTCAGTCCTTCTCCCTTGGGCGGAGCGGGCCGGGCTTGGAGACGTCTCGGCGTCCTCGGAGGCACGTGCCGCGCTCGGAGAGTGTGTGCTCGTCGCGTTTGCCAAGGCCGAGGCCGCACGGGAACACGAGTCGTTTCGTCTGTACCCGGACGTCCTGCGTCTGGTCATGCACGACATCGGCAGAGACTTCTCGGCGCCGGTTTCGTCTGCTGACGCCGATGCCCTGGCCACGTCGGTGGGGGGCTGGCCGGCTTTTCCGGACACCCCGGCCGCATTGAAGGAACTGAAATCCCGGTTTCGTCTGGTGGTCGCTTCGAACGTGGACCATGCGTCGCTCGCGCGCACGCAGGCCCTGCTCGGCGTTGAGTTCGACGCCGTGATCACCGCGGAGGACGTCCGCTCTTACAAGCCGGCGCCCGGCCACTTTGACGCAGTGGAGAGCGCGATCGCGGGATGGGGCATCTCGCGGGAGTCATGGGTGCACGTCGCGCAGAGTCTCTTTCATGACATCGCGCCGGTCGGGGCGCGCGGCGTCCGGACGGTCTGGGTCGATCGGCGCGCGGGGCGCGCCGGGGGCGCAACGAGCCCTCCGCCTGCGGGCGTGAGGCCGGATATCACCGTCCCCGACCTGCGCACGCTGGCACAGATCAGCAGCGCCTGACGCGGACCGTGCGCGCGATCAAGGGGTATGCTGGCGGCGTAGCATCGGAACGAGGATTTCGCCTTGTTCCCGACCATTAGGAGGCCGCGACCATGCCCCCACCAACCGCCAAATCCAAGGTCCGGATTTACGAGGGAGAGGGGGACGCATTGCTGCGCGGGGCCTCGTCGGACCACATCACGCTGCTGCCCAACGCGCCAGAGACCGACCGCTCGGCCGAGCGCATCCGCATCGTCTGGGGTCAGCCGATGCTGGGGGACATCCTCGCGAACCGCTATCGAACCGTGATCTGCGGTGTGAACGCCGAGGATAACTCGCACGGCATCATCGCTCAGCTTGCGGAGATGATCCCGGCGAGCCAGTGGCGAGCTTCGACCATCACGGCCCACGTCCGCATGTTTGCTGAGGCGGTCGTGAAGCACGGCGCCGCGGAGCACGAGCCGTACGTGGTGAAGTTCGATCTTGAGTCCATCGAGGTGCTCGCGCTGCTCCGTCCACAGAACAAGTCGCATTTCACCATGAAGGACCTCTTCCGCGGCTTCCGTCAGGTGGCGCTCATGCTGGATGGGCGGCGGATGCGCATGCCCACCGCGAGCGTCAGCTTCCTCGGCGCCCGGTCCAACCGGCTCATCGACGAGGCCACCGGTGAGGAGCCGTCGTTCGAGACGGTGCTGCGGACCATGTACGAGGCGGGGTATCGCGGCGACGTGTATCCGTCCCCGGCCATGTGGCGCATGGGGGACATCGGCGTCTACGCCGGGTATCCCTTCCCGGCCTCGCTCGAGCGGATGCGCTCGGGCGGGTTCTGAGCACCACGCGAGAGACCACATGCACGCGCCCGCGCGCATCATCGAACGGCTCGAACGAGCGCCCGACGCGCTGCGCTCCATCGTCGGCATCGCTTCGCCGGAAGACGCGCGATGGCGCAGCCCGACCGGCGCGTGGGCGATCATCGAGATCGTTCGCCATATGGGCGATGAGGAGGTGGATGACTTCCGCGCGAGGCTCCGCAGCACGCTCGAAGACCCATCGCGGGCGTGGCCGTCCATTGATCCTGAGGGGTGGGCGCGGGAGCGCAAGTACATCGACGATGACCTTGCGGAGGCCGTCGAGCGATTCTGCGAAGAGCGGACCGCTTCGTTGATGTGGCTGAGTTCGCTGGGCGATCCGTCGCGTGTCGATTGGTCTCTTGCGCACATGCACCCGAGATTCGGGCCGATCACGGCGGGGGATCTGCTCGCGGCGTGGGCCGCGCACGATGCGCTCCACCTGCGGCAGATCGCCAAACGGCTGTTCGAGCTGACGCAGCGTGACGCGGCGCCGGCGGGCACGAGGTACGCCGGGGAGTGGGGGGCCTGACCGCATCTTTCCCGCACGCACTTCGTAAGTGGCGATCATGCAATAAGTTGAGTCTGATTTGCGCGGAGTGCTCTGCCGCACGGCTTTCCCGGGCTCACAATTCGCCAGAAACAATACACACATTCACATCCGTGACGCGCACAAGCGGGCGGCTGGGCTCTCGCTTGAGATTGGTCGTGTGGTAGTCGCGTGATGGACGCACGTTCACTCCGGCAGCAGCGGGGCGCGCATGGCAAGGCAATCGAGCACGAAAGCAAAGACGGGCGGTGAGAAATCGATACGAGTGTTGGCGATCGACGGGGGCGGCATCCGGGGCATCATCCCGGGCATGCTCCTCGAAGAGATCGAGAAGCGCACGGGGAAACGCATCGTGGAGCTGTTTGACCTGATCGCGGGCACGTCCACGGGGGGCATCCTCGCGCTCGGGCTGACGAAGCCCGCGCCGGACGGGAGCGCACGACCGCATTATGCCGCGAAGGATCTTGTGGATCTCTACGTGCAGCATGGCACGCGCATCTTCTCCAAGCGGATGTTCGGCGGCACGCTCATCGGTGCGGTGGTCGGCGATGAGCGATACCCCAGCAAGGGCCTTGATGAGACGCTCAAATCGTATTTCGGCGACGTGATGCTCTCGAAGGCGTTGCGGCCCATCATCGTGACGTCCTACGACACGTACCTGCGCGGCCCGTTCTTCTTTAAGTCGGAGAAGAGCAAGGGCACAGACGGGCCGATGCACGACTACCCGATGCGGATCGTTGCGCGAGCCACGTCCGCGGCGCCGAGCTACTTCGAGCCGCTCCACGTGTCGGCCAATCCGGGGGATCGCAACGTGGAGTATTCGCTGATCGACGGTGGCGTGTACGCGAACAACCCCGCGATGTGCGCGTACGTCGAGGCCGTGAATTGCTACCCCGATGCGACCGACATCACGGTCGTCTCGCTCGGCACCGGCGAGCACACGCGCCATTACCGATGGGATCAGGTCAAGGACTGGAGCGCGTTGCAATGGATGCGTCCCGTGCTGAGCATCATGATGGATGGCGTGGCCGACACCGTGGACTATCAACTCGACACGCTGCTCAACAATGGGAAGTCGAAAAAGTACTTTCGCTTCGAGACACCGCTCACCCGAGCCTCGGACGATTTCGACGACGCAAGTGCGTTGAACATGCGTGCGCTCCAAGCCGAGGCGCAGGACATGCTGCGCGCACAGGGGGATCGGCTGAACGCGCTGATCAACGTGCTGAAGCAGTAGGGGGGGAGGCCGGCTCTCCGGACATTGCGCTGCGGAGTCGGTCGAGCGTAATGGCGACCGCGCCCTCGGACGCATCCGCGCCCCACGCCTCGCGCCCCGAGCGTATCGCGGCCACCAGTGTCGTCCCCGACCCGCAGCACGGGTCGAGCGTCACGCCCCCAGGCGGGCAGCACGCACGCACCAGCACGTCCAGCAGCGCGAGCGGCTTCTGCGTCGGATACCCCACCCGCTCCCGCGCCATGTTGTTGATCGACGGGATCGCCAGCACGTCCGTTGACTTCTTCGACATTCCCGCCATGCGTGCGCTCGTCGCTGGCACCCTCGGCGCGTCAAAGTAATACCGCTCCGGTTCCACCCCGTAGAACAGGATGTCGTCGTGCTTCCGCGCGAACCGTCTCGGCGAGCTTCCCCCTAGCCCGTACGACCAGATCAGGTGATTAACGAATGACTCCGGCCCCATCAACTCATCCAGCAAGAGCCGAGCGTGATGGGAGACGCGCCAATCCACGTGCAGCAGCACGCTACCGGTCGGCTTGAGCGCGGGCAGCGTGGCCGAGATACGCTCGCGCAGCCATTCGACGTACGACCCGATCGTGGTCCACCGGTCCTCATACGAGCCCGCGGCGCCGCGCTTTGTCTCGCCCGTGTTGAAGGGGGGGTCTGCGTACACCAGGTCGACCGAGCCGGGATCGAGTGCTCGCGCCATGTCGAGCCAGTCCGCGCAAGCCACGCGGGCGCCAGGGCACGGGTTCGTCCAGTGGATGTCGTCGGCGGTGCTCCGATGCGCCGCGATCTCGTGCTCACGTGCCATGCTCACGCCACGAGTCTACCTTGCGCATCGCTCGGCGATCGTCCGCGCGCTCCGGTATAGTCCGCCCTCCATGTCACGAGGGATGTCACACCGCCGTTCGAAGAAATCACGCCGCGCCGACGCGCAGGGCGACGCGGGCCAGCGCGTCATTGCCGCGGGCGCGGAGAAGGCTCCGATCGCCTCCATCGTCGACCGCCACGTGCTGTATCAGCACGCGGTCCAGGCCGTGGATGCCGAGATCGACTTCGTCGACGACACGTACCGCGATCTGCGCGGCCGTCGTGCGCGGGTGCTTCGAGAGGACTTCTGCGGCACGGCCAACACGTCGTGTGAGTGGGTGCGGCGGCGCGCGAGCAACCGCGCCATCGGCGTGGACATCGATCCCGACGTGCTCGCCTGGGGTCGTGAGCAGAACATCAAGAAGCTCAAGCCGGCCGTCCGCTCGCGTGTTCAGATCGTTCAGGCCGACGTCCTGCACGCCAAGACGCCCCGGGCGGACATCGCGCTGGCGATGAACTTCAGCTACTGGATGTTCAAGTCGCGCGACGGGCTGCGCCGGTATTTCGAGGCCGCGCACAGGTCGCTCGCCCCCGGCGGCATGTTCATGATGGACTGCTACGGCGGCTCGGACGCGCACAAGGAGATGCGCGAGAAGCGTGAGATCAAAGCGAAGGGGGCGTGGGGGGATTCGTTCACGTACGTGTGGGACCAGGCCGACTTCGACCCCGTCTCCTCTCACCTGGTCTGCCACATCCACTTCCATTTCAAGGACGGGTCGAAGCTCCGCCGCGCGTTCACGTACGACTGGCGGTTGTGGACGCTCCCGGAGATCCGCGAGATCCTGGCCGAGGCGGGCTTTGCGCGATCCACGGTCTACTGGGAGGGATGGGACGACGAGGCGGAGGAGGGAGACGGGGATTTCCAGCCCGTCGAGCAGGGCGAGGCCGATCTCGCCTGGATCTGCTACGTGGTTGCGGAGAAGTAGGGGGGAGCACGAGGGGCTACCATCCCCTTTCACCGGAGCACTCCCCCGTATGACGTCGGTCGGACTGAGCGGAATGATGCGTGTGAGCGACGAGCACGGCGAGGCCGCGGCCGTCGTTGCGCGATCATTGCAGCACGTCCAGCGTCGGCTCCAGGACCAGGTCCGCTCCGATCTCCCCCCGGTGCGCGAGCTGTGCACGCTCGTCGAGAAGTATCACGGGAAGATGTTGCGACCCTCGATGGTCCTGCTGAGCGGTCTCGCGGCTCGCTCGGCGGGCGCGCCCCTCGATGAAACAACGCTCAACGATGCGCACCACATCATCGGCGCCGTGGTCGAGATGATCCATCTTGCCACGCTCGTCCACGACGATGTGCTCGACGAGGCCGACACCCGACGCCGCTCGCCGACCGTCAACCGGCTCCGCGGCAACGAGCCCGCGGTCATCCTCGGTGACTATCTCTTCTCCACAGCGTTTCACCTCTGCGCCTCGCTCGAGTCCCAGGCCTCCACGCGCATCATCGGCGCCGTGGCCACGCGCCTCTGCGAGGGAGAGCTGCTCCAGCTCCATCACCGTGACGACTACTCACTCGACGAACCGACGTACTACGAGATCGTCGAGCGTAAGACCGCTTCGCTCATAGCCGCGTCCTGCGACCTCGGCGCCCTCCACGCCGGCGCATCCGACGACACGCGCGATCGCCTCCGCCGTTTCGGCCTCAACATCGGCATCGCGTTCCAGATCCAGGACGACCTGCTTGATCTCACCGGCGAGGAGTCCGTCGTGGGTAAGTCTGTGGGTAAGGACCTGGAGAAGGGCAAAATGACCCTCCCCCTGATCCACCACCTCCGGACCGCCGACCCCCTCGTCCGGGGACAGACACTCCGGGCGATCGAGCACGCTGGGCAGCACGATGAGGAAGTCTCGGCCGCGCTCGATGCCACAGGTTCGTTCGCCTACGCCCGTGAAGCGGCCGTACGGCTCGTGCACGACGCCAAGGCCCTCCTCCAGCCGGGATTCGACGCCGGCCCCCAGGACCCAGCGCTCGCAATCCTTCACACGGCCGCGGACGCCGTGGTGGCCAGGGCGTTCTGACGATCGGCCTCCCTACAGGCCACTTGCATGGGTTGTTTCTATCGCCCGGGAGGGCTATATTCCCACCCCCCGTCGCCCGGGTCTCACGGCATGTTGCCGAGACCACCCGGGCCGAACGCCCACGACGGAGCATCAGACTCACATGAGCAAGTTCTCTCGTTTCGGCCCGGCGCCCACCCCCAAGGTTGTCCGCAAGTCCGCCAAGGGCATCTCCTTCGTCGACTACAAGGACGTCGATTCACTCCGGCGCATGCTGAGCCCCAACGGCAAGATCCTCGGCCGCAAGCGCCTCGGCACGACCGCCCAGGAGCAGCGCAAGATCGATCAGGCCATCAAGCGCGCCCGCTTCATGGGGCTGCTCCCCTACACGTCCGCGACGCTCTGATCGCGGCGTGCCGCCGCGAGGGCGGAACACGCCAACTGGAAAAAAATACAACGCCCGGCTTTCGCGAGCCGGGCGTTGCTGCTTGTGTGTCGACTCAGCGCGATGTCGTCACGGGCAAACGACGCCGAAGTTCGACAGAACGATGTTCAGGTCGGTGAAATTGACCACTCCGTCGTTGTTCAGATCCCCGGTCAGACCGGCGCCGGTCTGGCCGAACTGCGACAGGATCACGTTGAGGTCAGCGAAGTTCACGATGCGATCACCGTTCGTGTCGCCCGGGCAGGGCGTGAAGCCCGGCATCACCGCGAACGCCAGCGTCAGCGTCGCTGTGCCGTCGGGGTTCGTGACGGTGATGTTCCGCCCGCCCGTCGCGGCGCCGGGGTCCACCTGGAGGGAGAGGCCGGCGACGCTCGTGCCCTCGGCGTTCGGCGCCGGCGTGCCGACCACCGTTACGCCCGCGCCCGATACGCTCACCATGGACGCGCTCGTCAGGTTCTTGAGATTCGTGCCGGTCAGCGTCACGCTCACCGTCTCGCCCTGCATCCCGTTCGCAGGCGCCACGTTCGTCAGCGTCGTGGTCGCCCCGAACACCGTCACGTTGATGGTGTCCTCGCCCACCTTGCCGTTCGAGTCGGTTACGCGCAGCGTCACCGGGTACACCCCGTTCGACACGTACTGACGATTGGCCTTCATCCCAGCCGTCTCGAACACGCCGTCCCCGTTCAGATCCCACATGTACGAGCTCAGCGTCGCGCCAACCTGCGTCACGCGCGAGTTGATGTCGCCGATGAAGAAGCAGTTGGTGTTCGCGCCGATCCGCTTGTCGATGCCCGCGATGGCCTGGGGCGGCGACGCCTCGCCCGCCACCCGGATGAGCAGGTCGTACACCTGCACTGTCTGGTTCGCGCTCGCGTTCGGGCCCACATCGAACACGCGGAGCGTGTACGAGCCCGCAGGCAGCGACTGGCTGATCGACTCGACCGAGCCCGCCGCGGCCGACGTCGCGGAGAACAGCACCGCCGCGCCGCTCGCGTCCCGCACTTCGATATTGATGTTGCCCGCCGATGCGGCGTTGATGGACCCCTGCGTCCCGCTGCACGAGAAGGACTGCTGCCCGGCCGAGTACGTTCCGCCCGTGGGTGTCGCCGAGATGAACACGTTCTGAGTCGAGTCGAGCGTGAACGCGAACCAGTCCTCGTCCGTGTTGCCGAAGCCAGCCGTGCCGTTGAGCGAGAGGTCGAGTTCGCGCACCGAACGAGCCGACGGCGTCGTCAGGTCGCCGAAGTCCTTGGCCGTGCCCGCCGAGTGGTTCCCGGCGTAGCGATCGCCGTAGTTCCGCCCGCCGCCGCGACGGTCGTCCATCTGCACCACGTCGAAGTCGGTGCTGATCGACGGCTCCATCAGCTTCGTGTCGTTGCACGGGATGGCGTGGATCGCCCCGAGCCCGTGCCCGTGCTCGTGTGCCACCGTGTTGCGGAAGTACCGGTAGTTGTCCGCCGAATCGTTGAATCGCGTCGAGATGAAGTCCGCCGCGTCGATGTACATGTCCGACCCGCCCACGCCCGCGAACGCCGAGTTCGGGAACGCGTTGTATGCGAGGAACCCGCCGGGAGACGTGTTGCCCGATCCGATGCGGACGTCCCCGCCCCCGTTGCCCGGCGAGGTGATGGTCTGATTCATCGGCACGTTCAGGTCCGCCACCTCCACGTACGTCAGCGACGTGTACTTCCGCCACGACGCCAGCGCCTGCCGGATGTACTCGCGCCCCTCGTCCAGATCGTTCGCGCCGAACTCCGCCGTCAGCTGCGCGGCGAGCTCATTGGGCCGGGTCGCGGAGATCGACGAGATGCCCCACGTCACGCCGTCATCAGGGAACGAATACGTGAGGCTCGTCTTCGCGGCACGCGCCGACGGCCCCTGCTGGCTCTCGCCCGTCCACACCGTCGTGTCCGTCCAGAAGTCCGGCTGCACCAGCATCGCCGGGGGAAGCAGGCCCATCGTGAGCGCCTCCTCCCACTGTTCCGGCGTCATGTCCCGCGCGAAGCATGTGAACGCGCGCTCCAGACCGCTCGCGTACTCCATGGCAGCGCACGATGGGTCGGCCTGCCGCAGCGCGAGCGCGGCCAAGCCCACCGGCAGATCGCACAGCGCGTCCGCGTGCGCCGCGCCGCCGCTACCAACCAACATCCCCGCCACCGCCGGAAGAGCCAACCCCCTACGAACGAATGCGCGCATGCGTGCCAACCTCCTCGCCTCGAGCCCCGAGGCGATAAGCAGAATGATGCCGGGCTGGACACACAGGGGCGACGCCTCTGCCGGCGTCCGGGCCAACCCACGAGATGCCCTCAAATATGGCTCCGGACGCCCCAAAGTTGCAACACATTCCCCCGAAACTCCCCCAAGAAACCCCGCTTCCGAGGCCACGCCCCCGTCCGGAAACCCCCCTGCCCGCACCACTCAAACCGCTTGTTCAGCCGACGCTCGAGACCCGATCCACCTCATCCATGGTGGTGATCCCCCGGGCCACGAGCTGCCACCCCGACTGCGTCAGCGACGTGAACAGCCCGCCCTCGATCACCTTCCGCAACGCCTGGATCGTCGGCTCCTTCAGCACGACGTCCCGCAATTCATCGGTGAACTCGAGCATCTCGTAGATCGCCTGCCGTCCCCGATACCCCGTCCGCAGGCACCTCGCGCACCCCGTGGCGATGTACACCTCCGACTTGCCCTCGAGGAACCGGCCCATGCGCGAGGCCTGCCCGGGGGTGACCCGCACCGCACGCTTGCAGCTCTCACACAGCACCCGCACCAGCCGCTGTGAGACGATCAGGTCCAGTGAATTTGCGACCAGATACGGCTCGACGCCCAGATCCAGCACACGGAACACCGCCCCGATCGTGTCCTTCGAGTGCACCGTCGAGAACACCAGGTGGCCGGTCATCGCGGCCTGCATCGCCACGCGCGCCGTCTCATCGTCCCGGATCTCGCCCAGCAGGATCACGTCCGGGTCCTGCCGCAGCACAGACCGCAACAACGACCCGAACGTCGCGCCCTGATCGTTGTTCACGGGGATCTGCGTGATCCGGTCGAGATGATGCTCGATCGGGTCCTCGATCGTCACCACGTTGCGCCGATCCCGGTCGATCTCGCGCAGCGCGTTGTACAGCGTCGTCGTCTTGCCGCACCCCGTCGGGCCGCAGACCAGCAGCAGACCCGAATCCTTCTCGCACGTCTTGCGGACGCGGTCGAGCATCCACGTCGCAAGCCCGAGGTCCACCAGCCGCTCCGGCGCATCCGGCGAGTTCAGCACCCGGAGCACCAGCTTCTGCCCGTGCACTGACGGCGTCAGCGACGCGCGGAAATCCAAGCGACGCCCGTCGATGATCGCCGAGTAGTGCCCCTCCAGCAGCGCATCACGTCCCGCCACCTTCATGTGGCACGCGGCCTTCGTCAGCCCGATCGCCAGCTCGCCAACCTGATTCGGGAGGTCAGCGATCGCCACCATCTGCCCGTCCACGCGCAGACGCACGCTGTACGCCTCGCCCTTCGGCTCCATGTGGATGTCCGTCGCGCGCGTGAACAACGCAACCAGCAGCATCAGACGCATCGCCGAGGCCCCGCCACCCGCGTCCACCGACAGCGCCTCCGTCGTCTTCCCGCGCGCGTCGATCAGCGACACCGGCTCCTTCCCCGTCGTCGACGGGGACACGTTCTTCAGCACCTGCCGCAGGTCCTGCTCCCAGACGCCCACGGCCTTCGCGTCCGGACGCCTCGGCTTCGGCGCCGCAGGCGCCGCGACCGCAAGACCCAAATCCATCACCGGCGCCATCTCCACCGGCTCGTCCGCGCCGCTCACCCGGAACACGTGCTTGCCGATGCGGATGTGGTCCCCCACGCGCACCACCGTCTCGGCGACCCGCTCATCGTTCACCCGCGTCCCGTTCCGCGAGCCCAGATCCCGAACCTTCCACCCGCCGCTCCCGTCCGGCTCCACGGCGCAATGAAACCGCGAAGCGAGCTCGTCCTGGATCGCAATGTCGTTGTCGGGGTGCCGTCCGATGGAAACCGACGCGCCCGAGAGGTCGAACGTCAGCCCCACATTCCCCTGTTCGTCCAGCAGAGCCAGATGTGCGCCACGCATGCGTCGACTCCCGGACGCCCCGAGCGCCCGCGAGCCACCGCGCGAACCCACTCAAGGCTTCACAAAGCGGGCGACCGGAATCGAACCGGCGACATTCAGCTTGGGAAGCTGACGTTCTACCGCTGAACTACGCCCGCGGTGATCGCGCATTATACCTGGACCCTCCCCCGTGCAAGGGCTCTCCCGCCCCCCCGGGCGGCCCCCCCAACCGGTTATTTCTTCCCGCGGACCCACTGCCCGCGTCCGACCGACTTGGCCAGGCCTTCCTTCTTCAACGCGTTCAGCTGCGTCGCGATCGCCACCTTCGTGCCGAGCTTCTGGCTCACCTTCTTCTGCAGATCGCCGGGGCTCTGCGGCTTGTCGGTGAGCGCCTCGTGCAGCGTCGTCTTCACGCCCTGCACGCGCTTCCCGCCCGGACGCAGGCCGCGACCGCGACCCTTGCGACCCGCAGCCTTCCGACGCCCGCGACGCGCCCCCCCCGAACCCGTCCCCCCGCCACCGGGCGGCGCCATCCCGAAGTTCGCAAACACCGCGTCGATCTGTTGAATTGCTGCCACGTGCGTCTCACGCTCCTTCGCGAGCTTGGAGAGGAGACCCTGCAGCGCCGTCAAAGTTGTCTTGGACATCAACTAAGTATAAAGCACGCACACTCATACACGCAACTCACAACAGCGCACACGCGCGCGGAAACAACGTCCAATGACCACACGCTCCGGCTCACACATCGCTCACACACTCGCGCAGCTCCGCAGCGCCATGCGCGCCGCCTCTCCTCCCGTCGACGCGCTCCTCGTCCCAAGCGCCGACGAACATCAGGCCGAATACCCGCCCGCATCCGCGGAACGACGCGCATTCGTCTCGGGTTTTTCCGGCTCTGCAGGCGACGCCCTCATCACCTCCGAACACGCGTTCCTCTGGACCGACGGCCGATACTGGACGCAGGCCGAACAACAACTGGATGAATCGCTTTTCACGTTGATGCGATCCGGTGCGCACGCCGTCCCCACGCTCCGCGAATACCTCACGCGCCTCCCCGAGCGATCCGTCGTCGCCGTCGACGCGCGCACCATCCCGTGGCGCTCGTTCCTTGACCTTCAGCAATCCCTCACGCCGCGCGGGATTTCCCTTATTGACACCCCACGCAACCTGATCGATGCAACCTGGGCCGACCGACCCGCGCACCCAGCCGAGCCCGTCCGCGCCCACCCGCCCGCGCTCGCCGGCGCCTCCGTGCAGGACAAACTCGCCGCGCTGCGCGACGACCTCGCACGCGCCGGCGCCGAAGCGCACGCCGTCTCCTCCCTCGACGCCATCGCCTGGCTCTTCAACCTCCGAGGCGCCGACATCCCCTTCAACCCCCTCTTCCTCGCCCACGCGATCATCACCCCCGGACGAGCCACGCTTTTCACCAATCCCTCGCGCCTCACCGACGACGCGCGCCGCTCCCTGGCCAACGTTGCCGACATCCTTCCCTACGACCAGTTCGAGCCCGCTCTCCTCGACACCCCAGCACTCCGCTGGTGGATCGACGAACTCCACACCTCCGCCCGCACCGCCACCATCCTCCTCAACGCCGGTCGACGCATCGTCGAGCGCGCACGCTCACCCATCTTCGCCGCCAAGGCCCGCAAGAACCCCGCAGAACTCGTAGCCTCCCGCCTCGCCCATCTCCGAGACGCCTGCGCCCTCATCCAAACCCTCCGCTGGTTCGAGCGCGAAGCCCCGTCAGGCGAACTCACCGAGCTCGACATCGCAAACCGCGTCGAGTCCGACCGCCGCGCGCAACCAGACTATCTCTCTCACTCCTTCTTCCCTATCGCCGCCGCAGGCCCCAACGGCGCGATCGTCCACTACCGACCCACCGAAGAATCCAACCGTGCCGTCCGCGCCGACGAACTCTTTCTCCTCGACTGTGGCGCTCAGTACCTCCAGGCCGCCACCGACGTCACCCGAACGCTCCACCCCTCCACCCCTACTCCCGAGCAACGCCGCGCCTTCACGCTCGTCCTCAAGGCTCACATCGCCCTCGCCTCCACCACCTTCCCCGCATCAGCCAACGGCGTCCAACTCGACGCCGTCGCGCGCATGCCGCTCTGGCGCGAGCAGCACGACTTCAACCATGGCACGGGCCACGGCGTCGGCATCTCCGTCCACGAAAACCCACCCTCCATCTCACCACGCGCCGGCGCGCTCGCCTCCCTCGCGCCGAACATGATCCTGTCCATCGAGCCCGGCATCTACATCCCCGACCACCTCGGCATCCGCATCGAAAACCTTTACGTCGTTCAGGCCGCAAACGATGACGCCTCCCGACTCCGATTCGATCCCCTCACCCTGCTCCCCATCCAGCGCAACCTCATCGACGCCGATGTTCTCACACCCGATGAGCGCGCCTGGCTCAACGACTATCACGCCCGCGTGCTCCGCGAACTCACACCACATCTCGACACCGACTCCGTCGCCTGGCTGACACGCGCCACCGCCACGATCTGATGCGGCGCACTACCCACGGCCCTCCCGCAACGCCCCCTCCATCGCGCGCAGTGTCGCAGGGCTGCAGTGGTGCTCGATCCCCTCCGCATCCGCCTCGGCCTGCGCCTCCGGCACCCCGATGCTCCGCAGGAACGCCACCACGATCTCATGCCGGCGCTTCGCCCGCACCGCCATCGCGCGCCCCTCCTCCGTCAGCGTGATCGGCTTCCTCCGATCCCCCTGCACCAGCCCAGCCACCCGCAACTTCCCCAACATCCGCGACACCGCCACGTGCGTCACGCCCAACGCCTCGGCCATGTCCCCCACACGCGCCTCCCCCTTCTCCTCCATCAACTCCGCGATCAGCTCCGTGTAATCCTCGGCCACCTCCGTCGCATGGTCCGTCCGTGTCCGCGAGAACCGGTTTGTCTGCCGCGCTGCGCTCATCGCGCGCCCAGCATACGGCCGCCATCCGCCCTACGGAATCGGCCTCCCGTGCGGATCAGTCCGCTCCCCGCCCACCTTTCTCCCCAACTCCCGCTCGATCGCACCCCCCGTCACGTGCTCCAGCCGCTCGGCAGAGTCATGCACCGCGCTGGCCTCCGTCCCCCCCTCGCGCACCAGATACGTCTCCCACATCCGATGCGCACGCACGAGCCGCGCCGCCTCCATCCTTCCTTCCTCCGTCAGACTCCACCCCTCACCCTCGCGCCGCAGCAACCCCCTCCGCACGCCGATCTCCGCCGCGCGCGCGGCCCGCCCCGCGCTCCCCACCGTCCCCCTCAGAGCGCCCGCGCTCACCACGCGCGCCCCACCCTCGAACGCGCGATACGCCGCACCCAACACATCCTCCATCTCGATCCGCGCACGCAACGACCTCCGACGCAGCCACACGCTCAACCCGCCCCTCCCCGGCGCCAGCACCGCCGTGCCCACCAACATCACACCCAACACCACACCCGTCATCCCCGCAGCGCTCACCGACCCGCCCAGCCCCAGCCACCCCGGCCCGAACGCCCCCGCGACATACCCCCCGCACGCGCTCACGAACCCGATCACCCCCGCCAGCATCAGCATCACCCACAACCGATCCGTCAGCAGGTGCGCGATCATCCCCGGGATCACCAGCGTCGCCACCACCAGAATCGACCCCACAGCCTCGAAACTCGCCACGGCCACCACGGCCACCACCGTCATCAACACATACCGCAACACACCCGCATGAATCCCCATCGTCGTCGCGAGCGCCGGGTCGAACGTTGTGATCTTCAACTCCTTGTACAGCAGCGCGACGAACCCGAACGTCAACACGCACACCGCGCCCAGCGTCGTCACCTGTCTCGGAAAGTGCGCCCACGACTCCGCCTCAAACAATCCCGCGAGCCGCGCCGGCGCATCCAGCCACACCACCCCCTCCATCTGCCCGTACAGCACGCAGTCCGCATCAATGTGCACGTTGCTCCCGGCCAACCGCTCCAGCATCAGCACGCCCAGCGCGAACAGCACCGTGAACACCACCCCCATCGACGCGCCCTGCTCCACCTTCCCAAAGCGATGCACGGCCTCCGTCATCCCTGTCGTCAGCACGCCCACCACCACCGCGCCCACGAACATCGCCCCCGCATTCGCCGACCCCGCCAGCAGAAATGCCCCCACCAGCCCCGGCAGCACCGCGTGCCCGATCGCATCCCCCATCAGGCTCATCCGGCGCAGCACCAGAAAACACCCGATCACCCCGCAGGCCGCAGCGCTCAATGCCCCCGCCGCGAGCGCCGGCAGATCAAGCGTCAAAAACGTCTCCAGCCACGTCATCGCGCATCCCCCCTCGCGCCCGCCAACGGGTGCGGCGAAGCCACCGCGCCGCGCGCGCGCTCCTCCTCAGCCAGCGCCTCTTCCAACTCGCGCACGATCTCCTTGTCCAGCACGTGCTCCGCGAAGTCCGCCGACCGATCCACGTGCGTCGACGCCACCTCGGCATGCCGCAGCATGTACAGCTCCCACAACCGGTGCCGGCGCGCCACCTCCCGCGCCCGCGCCGCCCCCTCCTTGGTGAGCGCCCACCCCGCCCCGCGCCGCTCCACGATCCCCTCGCGTGCTGCGCGCAGCAGTCTCCTTCGTACCTCAGGCGGAGACCACGAGCGCGCCGCCGTCAACACGCTCTCCCGGATCTCCCCCCCCGATACCTCCGCTGCCTCGTGCAGCGCACGCAACAGGTGATCCTCGCGCGCGCTCCGTCGCGCCGCGATCCTCCTCCACCACGTTGCCGCCACCCCCCGCGCCGGCGCGAACATCGCGCTCACGCCGAATAACCCCCCCGCGCACAACACAATGATCGGCCCCGTCGGCAGCCGCTCCTGCACCGCCGAGATTGCCGCCCCCACGTACCCCGCGCCCGCTCCCATCAACCCCGCCGCGCACAACATCACCCACAGCCGCTCCGTCCAGAACCGCGCCCCCGCCGCCGGAATGATCAGCATCGCCACGATCAGAATCAGCCCCACCGACTGCATCCCCAGCGCGGCCACCACAACCACCAACATCATCAACGCCCCGTCCGCCAACCCCACACGCCACCCCATCGACCGCGCGTACGCCTCGTCAAAGCACAACACCTTCAACGCACGCTGCAGCAACACCACCAGCCCCAGCCCCAACGCACCCGCAACCCCCACGCGCCACACGTCCGCCTGCCCCATGGCCGCGGCCTGCCCGAAGATGAAACTCTGCAACCCCGCCTGATCCCCCACCCGCATCCCCTGAATCACACTCAACAACACCACACCCAACGCAAAGAACACCGACAACGCCGCGGCCACAGCCGCGTCCGCCTTCCACCGCCGAACCACCCCCATCGCCCGCACCGACAACGCCGCCAACCACGAGAACACCCCCGCGCCGATCAACAACAACGGCATCGACTTCCGCTCCATCCCCAGCAGCGGCGCAACGAGGAACGCCACGCACACCCCCGGGAGCGCGGCATGACTCACCGCATCGCACAAGAGCGCTCTCCCCCGCAGCAACGTGAAACACCCCACCACACCGCTCACCGCGCCGAGCAGCGCGACCCCCAACATCACCATCGACGTGTTGTGCCCGCCGCCCAATACGAGCACGCGCCCCAGCTCGCCCATCGCGCCGTTCATCGCGCGCCCTGCCCCGCCCGCGCAAGCGCCTCGCTCGCCTGGTCGAGCGCCGTCAGCCGTCCCCCGTACGTCGCCCGCAGATTCTCCCGCGTGAACACCTCGCGCGTCGGCCCCGACGCCACGATCCGCATGTTCAGCAGGATCACCTCATCAAAATACTCAGGCGCCGTCTGCAGATCGTGATGCACCACAAGGCACGTCTTCCCACGCGAGCGAAGCTCCCGCAGCACCTCCACGATCGCCCGCTCCGTCGCCGCGTCCACGCTCGCAAACGGCTCATCCATCAGATACAGCCCCGCGTCCTGCGCGAGCGCCCGCGCCAGGAACACACGCTGCTGCTGCCCCCCGGACAACTGGCTGATCTGCCTCGACGCATACTCCGCCATCCCCACGCGCTCCAGCGCGTGCACCGCAGCGTCCTTATCTTCCTTCCGGGGGCGACGAAACCACCCCAGCCTCCCATACCTCCCCATGAGCGCCACATCCAGCACACTCACCGGGAAGTCCCAGTCCACGCTCTCCCGCTGCGGGACATACCCCACCAACCCCCTCCGCCGCGCATACGGCTCCCCGAACACGCGCACCTCTCCCGACACCACCGGCACAAGCCCGAGCGCCGCCTTGATCAGCGTGCTCTTCCCCGCCCCGTTCGGCCCCACGATCCCCACCAGCTTCCCCGCAGGCGCGTCATAGTCCACATCCCACAGCACCGGCCTGCGCTGATACGCCACCGTCAGATCATGAATCGACAGCGGCGCCTCGCGCGGGTGCTGATACTCCCGCCTCGCGCCCTCACCCGCGCTCCCCATCGTCTCAACGCGCGTCATCGCTCAGCTTCCCCTGCATCCCACGCGCCGGCGCCTCCCCCCCGAGCGCACGCACGATCGTCGTCACGTTGTGATCGATCATCCCCACGTACGTCCCCTCATACGTCCCCGGCGCCCCCATCGCATCCGAGAACAAACTCCCCCCGATCGTCACCGTCCTCCCCTTTGCCGCGCACCCCTCCACCAGCGCCCGAATAGTTCGCTCCGACACCGTCGTCTCCACGAACACGCTCGGCACATCCCGATCCACAATCACCCCGATCAGCCGCTCCACGTCCCCGAGCCCCGCCTCGGACACCGTCGAAATCCCCTGCACCCCCATCACCTCCAGCCCGAACGCGCGACCGAAATACCCGAACGCGTCGTGCGACGTCACGAGCACGCGTCTCCCCTCCGGAATCGTTGCCACCGTCCGCGCCGCATACTCCCGCAGCGCCTCCAGCTCCTTCAGATACGCCTCCCCGCGCGCCCGATACTCCTCCTCGCGCTCCGGGTCGAACGCGACAAGCCCCTCGATCACCGCGCGAGTCGCGTGCATCCACCCCGTCGGGTCCATCCACACGTGCGGATCGAACTGCTTCCCCTCCTGCGTCGCGAGCATGAGATAGTCCGCCGGAGCCTTCTCCGACACCGCAACCACGCGCCGCCCCGCCTTCTCCGCGCGATGCAACGCCTCCTCCATCTTCCCCTCGAGCATCAGCCCGTTGTAGAACACGATGTCCGCCTTCAACAGCGCGGCCACATCGTCCCGCGTCGCCTTGTACAGATGCGGATCAACCCCGCTCCCGATCAGTGATCGCACCTCCGCTCGCTCCCCGGCCACGTGCGACACGATGTCCCCCACCATCGCCACCGTGCACACCGCGCGGTACGGCGCCTTCCGTGGCTCACCACGCGCGCTCGTGCTCACCGCCGCGCACACCAGCACACCCAGCACCATCCACACGCTCATCCTGCTCATGCGCGATTTCCTTTTGCGAGTGCCCTCCGCACACCTTTATCGTAACCAGCATTACATATCGGTCAAGCCGAACTCCCGCTTCACCCACCCTGCCCCTCATTTCCGCTCCCGCAGCAGCCTCTCCGCCACCCCCCTCAGCTCCTCAGCCCTCCCCACCACCTCATCCGCCCCGGTCGCCCACAACTCCTCGGCCTCCCGAAACCCCCACGACACACCCACCGTCGCCACCCCCGCCCCCCTCCCCGTCCGCATGTCCGTGTCCGTGTCCCCCACGTACACCACCGCGCCCTTCCCCACCCGCGCCCGCGACAGCATCTCCAGCAAACCCGTCGGGTCCGGCTTGAGAGGCCCCCCCTCCATGTGCCCAAGCACCTCCACAAACCCTTCCAACCCAAACTCCCGCGCCACCAACGCCTCGGCCTCAGCATGCTCCTTGTTGCTCAACACCCCCACACCCCACCCCGCCTTCCTCAACTCCTCCAGCATCTCCCGCACCCCCGCATACGGCCGCGCGAACTCCTCGTCCGTCCGCACGTCGTGCTCCCGGAACCGCATCAACAGCTCCCGCAACTTCCTCGGCTCCGCGTCGAACGCCCGCCCCGTCGCGCGACGCACCAGCATCTCCGCCCCGTCTCCGGCAAACCTCCGATACGCGTCGCGCGGATGCTCCGGCAATCCCTCCTCGCGCAGAACCGCGTTCATCGCCTCCGCAATCGCGGGCAACGTGTCCACGAGTGTCCCGTCCAGATCAAACACCGCTAAGCGATCAACAACGCGCTGCGCCATCGAACTCCATCCTCATCTTCGCGCGGACAATCCGCTCGCCACCAACAAAGTACCACAGGATCGCGCGTGAGAGTACGCGCCGATAGATCACTGTCGCGCCGTGCGCACGCAACAGAATCATCATTTCGTGTGACACTCTTTGCATTGCATCGACGCTCGCACATGTAGCATGTCCATGTCCGGTGTTGCATCCCTTACACACGAAGGAGACTCAGCATGTTGTCGTCTCGATCCGGCGGAATGTTCGCGTGCGCGGCCGCGCTCGCGACGGTGTGTTCGCACGCAATCGCGTACTTCCCCAATCTCGTGAGCGTCACGTCGAGCGCCGCGCAAGGAAACGCGGCCTCTGGCGAGGTGGTGAGCAGCAGCTACACACGCGGCTCTACGATCTCCGCGGACGGCCGCTTCGTCGTGTTTCCGAGCTACGCCACGAACTTTGCATCCCCCGAGTCATTGGGGAAGTGCGATGTCTTCCTCCGCGATCTGCAGTCCGGCACGACCACCCGCGTGAGCACCGGACTCAGTGGCGCCGAAGCGGACGGCGATTCATACGGCGCCATGATCTCTGCCGACGGTCGGTACGTCGCCTTTTTGAGCTATGCCACCAATCTTGTGGCCGGAGATTCAAACAATCTGGCAGACGTTTTCGTGTACGACCGCCTCGCGACGCCCTCCCCCACGATCACGCTCGCGAGCCTCTCGATCTCAGGCACGCAAGGGAACGGCCACTGCGACGGGCCGGTGTCCATCTCCGCTGACGGCCGTTACGTCGCGTTCCGCAGCAACGCAAACAATCTCATCGGAATCGGCAACGACACGAACGCGAAGGACGACGTCTTCGTTCGCGACAGACAGACCCCCACGACCATCCTCGCGAGCGTCACCTCGGGAGGCGCGCAAGGCAACGACGTTTCGCTCTTTCCGGCCCTCTCAGGCGACGGAAGCCGCGTCGCCTTTGTCAGCTACGCCACCAACCTCGTGGCATCCGACACCAACGGCGTGCACGACGTCTTCGTGCACGACCTGTCCGGCGGCACAACGGTCCGAGTGAGCGTGGATTCGAGCGGCAATCAGGCCAACGCCGCGTCCTCAGCATTCATCTCCCCCTGGATGTCCGACGACGGCGATCTCGTCGTCTACCACAGCAACGCGACGAATCTTGATTCGGCGATGTCCGACACCAACGGCGTCTCCGACGTCTTCGTGCACCAGCTCTCAACCGGCGCAACCACGCGCATCAGCCTCGACACGCTCGGCGGTGAGGCCAACGACGGCTCATTCAGCCCCACCATCAGCGCCGACGGCCGTTACGTCGCCTTCTCAAGCGCCGCGACAGACCTCGTCAGCGGCGACACGAACGGCTTCGTCGATATCTTCGTGTGCGACCTCCAATCCAGCGGGGCGGTCAACCGCGTCAGCGTTGCGTTCGATGGCGCACAGGGAAACAGCCACTCAGCCGCCGCGGCCATCGCAGCCGACGGCGATTACGTCCTCTTCGCCAGCGGCGCCACCAACATCGTCGTCAACGATACGAACGGCTTCATGGACGTCTTCGTGCACGACCGGGCTCCCTTCCCCTGCCCCGGCGATGTGGACGGCGACGGCGACGTCGATTTCATCGACCAGAACATCGTTCTCTCCTACTACGGCTCACCCGTCCCGCACGGCACGATGGGCGATCTGAACAACAACGGGACCGTCGACGCCGTCGATCTGAATATCGTCCTCTCCTACTTCGGCACGTCCTGCTGATCTGACCCCCACGACATCCCCAAAGACCATCCTCAGGCCGGCCGCGCTCCCACGCGTCCGGCCTTTTTCCTCTCCCCCTTACGTACACTCACCCGCGCCGTGCACACGCACAACACCCCCACACACCGGCCCTTCATCCTCGGCCTCGCCGGCGGCATCGGCGCCGGCAAATCCTCCGTCGCACGCCACCTCGCCTCCCAAGGCGCCCTCGTCATCGACTCCGACGCCAACGTCAGAGACCTCCTCACCCGACCCGATATCCGTGACACCCTCGCCCAGTGGTGGGGGCCCCGGGTCCTCTCCCCCGATCAATCCGTCAACCGCTCCGCCGTCGCGGCCATCGTCTTCAACGACCCCACACAGCGAAAACGCCTCGAAGACCTCCTCTACCCCATCCTCCACCAGGCCCGCCGCGAAACCATCGCCAACGCCGCTCAACAAGGGACCTGGCTCGTCGTCCTCGACGCCCCCCTCCTCTACGAAGCCGGCCTCGACGCCGAGTGCGACGCCGTCCTCTTCGTCGATTCCCCCCGCCCCCTCCGTCTCGCCCGCGTCCAGGCCTCCAGGGGCTGGGACGACCCCGAACTCGCCCGCCGAGAATCCGCCCAGGCCCCACTGGAGGACAAACGCCGAAAAGCCGAGTATGCTATGGTCAACGACGGGGACGACCTCGCCCTGCAGGCCCGGGTCTCCAACGTCGTCGAGCGGCTCAAGCAGCACGCTCAACGCCTCCAATCTCGACCCTGATCCGTTCCCAGGCCTGCCGCCTTTGCACGCCGCGCTCTTCCAAAAGAGCCCGTGCCCCCAAGACCATCCAACGCATCTCACCTCTCCAACGCCCTTCCCTCTCTCACACCATCCCCACACCGCGCTCACCCGCGAGCACCACGCAACTCGCGCCTCACGGCGCGCACTGCGATTCAAGAACACTCTGGGCAAGCAACGCTCGCCCTCCCACTCACAACGGATTCACGCACGATGGCGAAATGGTCAGGCGCCGTGGACGACAAGCCCTCTCCCTCCGAGAGCGAGCCCGCACGTCCCGCACGTTCCCGCTCCTCCTCCTCTTCCTCCTCCTCCGAGCGTTCCTCCTCGGCCGAGAGGCCCGCGCGCTCCTCCGAAGCGCCCGCCTCACGTCCCGCTCCAGCACCACAGGATCAGCGATCAATGCAATCCCAATCGTCCTCCACCCCCACACAGCGTCCCTACAACCCCTCCTCACAACCCAACTACTACGGCTCCGGCTCCTCCTCCTATGCCCAGGGCCAGAACCGCAAGAAGAAGAAAAAGAAGAAGAAGGGCCCCGGCGGCATGTCCTCCGGCGGCTCTGTCACCTACATGCCCGCCATCCCCTCACACCACCTCCCCAACGAAGAAGACCTCCTCCGTGAAGCCGCGGAGATCGAAAAGCTCTACGGCTCCGCCAAGGACCTCAAGAAGGCCGAGAAGGACGCGCTCCACATCGAAGAGCTGCGTCGCATAGACATCGACGCCCTCCACAAGCTCGCCGAGAAGGAAGGCCTCGAAGACTTCCACCAGATCCAACGCCAGGAACTCATCCTCCGCATCCTGAAGGCCCGCGGCTCCACCGGCGGCCTCATCATCGGCGAAGGCACACTCGACATCGCCCACGAAGGCTTCGGCTTCCTCCGCTCACCCGAATACTCCTACCTCGCCGGACCCGACGACGTCTTCGTGCCCCCCGCCCTCATCCGCCGCTTCGGCCTCAAGCGCGGCATGGTCGTCAAAGGCCCCGTTCGCGCACCCAAGGAGCAGGAACGCTACGTCGCCCTCCTCCGAGTGGACTCCGTCAACGGCAAAGACCCCTCCACCATCCGCACACTCACCACCTTCGAAGACCTCACGCCCCTCCACCCCGAGGAACGCTTCGTCCTCGAGACCGCCCCCAGCGAGATCGAGATGCGCATCGTCGACCTCGTGGCGCCCGTCGGCAAGGGGCAGCGCGGCCTCATCGTCGCCCCGCCCCGCACCGGCAAGACCGTCCTGCTCCAGAAAATGACGCAGGCCATCACCAAGAACTTCCCCGACGTCAAGATCATCGTCCTCCTCATCGACGAGCGACCCGAAGAAGTCACCGACTTCCGACGCAACACCGACCCCTCCGTCGAGGTCATCGCCTCCACCTTCGACGAGCAGGCCTCCCGCCACGTCCAGGTCGCCGAGATGGTCATCGAGAAGGCCAAGCGCGCCGTCGAGTTCGGCGGCGACGTCGTCATCCTCCTCGACTCCATCACCCGTCTCGCCCGCGCCTACAACAACGAGATGCCGCACTCCGGCAAGATCATGACCGGCGGCATCGACTCCGGCGCGCTCCAGCGCCCCAAGAAGTTCTTCGGCGCCGCCCGCGCCATCGAGAAGGGCGGCTCACTCACCATCCTCGCCACCGCCCTCGTCGACACCGGCTCCAAGGCCGACGAAGTCATCTTCGAAGAGTTCAAGGGCACCGGCAACTCCGAACTCCACCTCGACCGCCGACTCGTCGACAAGCGCATCTACCCCGCCATCGACATCGCGGCCTCCGGCACCCGACGCGAAGAGCTCCTCCTCGATCCCAAGGAACTCGAACTCGTCTACCGGCTCCGCAAGGTCCTCTCCGACATGAACGTCGTCGAAGCCATGGAGCTCGTGAAGTCCCGACTCGGCAAGGTCAAGACCAACGCCGAGTTCCTCATGACCATGAGCCTCGGCTGAGCCCCGCGCACATTCTCAGCATCCCCCGACGCACGCCCACCGGCGTGCGTTTTTCATTTCCCCCTCAATACAACTTGAGCGGCGTGAACTTCTTCTTCAACTCCTCGATGTACGCCGCGCCCTCCTTCTCGATCCGCTCCCGGATCATCCTCGGCTCAGGCGTCTCCTCCCCACCCCACTCCTGCACGATTCTTCCCCTCCAAAGCAGCGCCGTCGTCGGCGACGCCGGCCACGCCCAATCCTCGATCCCGTACGCTTCCAGATCCTTCTTCTCGATCAGGATCACCCGCAGATACGCATCACCGCGCTCCTTCGACTCCGCGGCGTAACTCCGCATCGACGGCAGGAACTGCTGGCACACGTGGCACTCCGGGTCGTACACGAACACCAGCCACGCCGGCTCCGCCCGTGCCACCGCCCCCGTCGCCTCCCCCAACTCTGTCATCCACCCCGCGCTCATCGCCCCCATCTTTCCCGCAACCCTCGGCACAAGCCGCATCGCCTCCGTCGCGCGCATCGACAACGGATCAAACGCCGCAACATCCGGCGCGCTCTCCCCGCCCGCCACCGTCTCCGCACCCTCCCGCATCGCCTGCTCCATCTCCGCGCTCAGCCGGAAATCCTTGGGCGAAGGCAGCGACATCGCGTACACACCACCCGCAATCGCCGCAGGTATCGCGAGCGCCCCGATCCCCGTCATCGCGCCCGCCCCGGCCCCCATCCCGCGCATCAGCAACGCCGACACCACAAACACACCGGCGTCAATCCCCAACGTCACCCTGGGCGGAATCGTCAGCGACCCGAAACACCCGCAACTCGCCGCCCCCCCGAACAGCCGCTCCATCGTGAACCCGGCAAACCCGGCGAACACGAACGCGATCACACCCCACATCCACCAGCGTCGATGCAGCGCGAGCAGACCCAGCGCAAGCACAGTCTCTCCCGCGATCTGCCCCCACCCCACCCAGTCCCCCGCGACGGGCGTCTGCGTGAACCCCTTCATCACCGCCCCGAACGCCAGCAGCCCCGCCACCCCCAGCGCCGCAAGCCGCGCAGCCATGAGAACAACGCCGCGTTGCTCGCGCGGCGTCGTCGATTCCTGCCCGTGTTGTCCGCTCACGACCGCCACGCGCCTCAGCTCGCCGGCAGCGCACGACCCAGCAGCGTGAACGTGTTGTCGAAGCCCATGAACTCGATCTTCACCGGCTCATTCAGCAGCGTCTTCCCCTCAGGCTGCTTCTTCACCGTCACCTTGAACGTCAGGCCGAACCCGTCCGCGTCCATCCCGCTGCTCACATACTCCACCTCGATGCTCTCCGACGTCGTCGACAACGCCGGCTTCTGCTGCGGGTCCACCGGACGCGCCTGCAGGTGCATCGTGATCTCCTTCGTCTCACCCACGCGCATCGCCCCGGCCAGCACCCGGTCCTCACCGAGCTGCCACGTCGCGTTCTGCATCTGCTGCGCCGCGTTGTTCCAGATCGCCGGGTGCAACACCCGCAGGTCCACCACCGGCGCCTCCGGGTGATCCGTCTCAGCCACCCACCACTTGGGCAGCGTCGTCGGATCAACACCCGTGTAGTCATACTTCACGCGGTACTGCGTCGTCGGCGAATCCTTCTCCGGATCGAAATCCACGAACTCCGGCTTGGCCCCGTTCACCGCCAGGATCTTGAACGACCGGCCGTCCGTCGACTCGAACGCGATCTCCCCGGCCGTCTTCGTCATCATGTCCACGTAGATCGGCGTCGACTTCACACCGTACGCGATCTCGCCCAGCGCAAACAGCTTCGCCGGCACCGCATACCCGTCCACGAAGATCGACACCTGGTTCTGCGTCGGCCCGGGGAACTTCTTTGCCTTGACCGACACCTCCATCTCCACGCTCTCACCCGGCTGCAGCACCACCCCGTCCAGCTTCGACGCCACCGTGCAAGAGCACGACGCGTGCGTCCGCAGAATCGTCAGCGGCGCGCTCCCCGTGTTCGTCAGCTTCGTCTTCCCGTGCTTCGTCTCCCCCGGACGGATGAACCCCATCTCCACCGTCGTCGGATCAGCCGTGATCGGCGGCGGCTCGCGCTTCACGTCCGGCGCCGCGATCTGCGGGGCCGCGGCCGCGGGAGTCGCAGGGTCCGCGCTCGGCGTCGCCGGCTGCCCCCCCGACACCTGCCCAAGCGACGTCGCGCCGCACATCCCCACCACCGTCACCAACGCCCACACGCTCGCAGCCTTCATCGACATCGCGTCGCTCCTCCACGTTTCAGGTCATTCCAGCCAGCCAGTATAGATCGGCCCCACGCCGCTCCGTACGCACCCCGACCATCCAAGCGTCAACACGCCGCTCCCCCCCAGACGCGCCAGCCCCTCCCCGGTTCCTCAACCCCAACCCCTTTCTCGCCCTCCCACCCCGGTATCATCGCGCCCCCAAAGCCCGAAAACCGCGAGAAACCAGCATGATCCGTTGCTATCCCTTCCAGGCCGTCCGCCCCCGCCCGGCCCACGCCGCAGAACTCGCCTCCGTCCCCTACGACGTCGTCTCCCGAGACGAATCCCGCGCCATCGCGCAGGCCCACCCCCACAACTTCATCCACGTCGTCCGACCGGACGCCGACCTCCCCGACTCCACCTCCCCCTACGACCCCGCCGTCTACGCCAAAGGAAAATCCAACCTCGACCGCTTCCTCAAAGACGACATCCTCTTCCGCGACGCCACACCCCGCATCTACCTCTACCGCCAGTCCGCCACCATCGCGGGCCGACTCCAGACCCAGACCGGCATCGTCTGCACCTGCCACGCCGACGACTACAACAAAGATCTCATCAAGAAGCACGAAAAGACCCGCCCCGACAAGGAAGACGACCGCGTCCGCCACCTCCTCACCCTCGCCGCCCACGCCGAGCCCGTCTTCCTCGCCTACCGCGACCTCCCCGACGCAGACTCCATCGTCGCCCGCATCACCGCCACCGAAAAACCCATCTACGACTTCACCTGCGACGACGGCGTCACCCACACCGTCTGGGCCGTCGACAACCACGCGCCACTCACCGCCGCGCTCTCCAAGGCCCCCTCCCTCTACGTCGCCGACGGCCACCACCGCTCCGCCGCCGCCTCCCGCGCCGCCGCCGAGCGCCGCAAAGCCAACCCCAACCACACCGGCGCCGAGGAATACAACCGATTCCTCGCCGTCCTCTTCCCCTCCTCCCAACTCCGCATCCTTCCCTACCACCGCGTCGTCAACACACTCAACAACCTCACCCCCGAGGCCTTCCTCGACAAGCTCGCCAAAGTCTGCTCCATCACCCCCACCAACAACCCCGACCCCGGCTCCTCAGGCGCCTTCTGTCTCTACCTCAACAAAGCGTGGCGCCGCTGCACCTTCATCCCCGACGCAACCCCCACCTACGACCCCGTCGGCTCCCTCGACGTCTCACTCCTCTCCGACCTCGTCCTCGCGCCCATCCTCAACATCACCGACCTCCGCACCGACCCCAACATCGAATTCGTCGGCGGAATCCGCGGCCCCTCCGAACTCGAGCGACTCGTCAACGCGCGCGATGCATCCTCCGGCAAGCACACCTCCGCCGCGGCCTTCTCCATGCACCCCACCACCATGGACCAGCTCCTCGACGTCGCCGACGCCGGACGCATGATGCCCCCCAAGTCCACCTGGTTCGAGCCAAAGCTCCGGTCAGGCCTCCTCATCCATATGCTTGACTAACCCGCGCGCACGCAACCACACACTCCACGAGACACACACATGAAAGTCCTCATCGCCGACAAGTTCGAAGCCTCCGGCATCGACGCCATGAAGTCCCTGGGCTTCGAAGTCCTCTCCAACCCCGACGCCACCCCCGAAACACTCCCCGACCTCCTCGCGCAGCACGACCCCGACGTCCTCATCGTCCGCTCCACCAAGGTCAAAGCCCCCGCCTTCGAACGCGCCAAGAAGCTCGACCTCATCATCCGCGCAGGCGCCGGCGTCGACAACATCGACGTCAACGCCGCCTCCGCGCGCGGCGTCTTCGTCGCCAACTGCCCCGGCAAGAACTCAGCAGCCGTCGCCGAACTCGTCTGGGCACTCATCCTCGCCTGTGACCGACGCATCCCCCAGCAAACCATCGAGCTTCGCGACGGCAAGTGGAACAAAAAGGAATACTCCAAGGCCCGCGGCCTCCTCGGCCGCACCCTCGGCGTCGTCGGCATGGGCCGCATCGGCCGCGAAGTCATCACCCGAGGCCAGGCCTTCGGCATGAACGTCGTCGCCTGGTCCCGCTCCCTCACCCCCGAATCCGCCGCCGCCCTCAACGTCACCCAGGTCTGCTCACCCGCAGACGTCGCCAAACTCGCCGACGTCATCTCCGTCAACGTCGCCGCCAACGACGACACCTCCAAACTCTGCAACGCCGACTTCTTTAGCTCCATGAAGCCCGGCGCCATCTTCATCAACACCTCCCGCGGCTCCGTCGTCGACGAGCCCTCCCTTCTCCACGCCCTCAACACCAGGAACATCCGCGCAGGCCTCGACGTCTTCGAAGGCGAACCCTCCGCCGCCACCGCCGACTTCTCCTCCGACATCACCAGGCACCCAAACGTCGTCGGCTCCCACCACATCGGCGCCTCCACCGATCAGGCCCAGACCGCCGTCGCCGAGGAAACCGTCCGCATCCTCAAGGCCTTCCGCGACACCGGCGAAGTCCCCAACGTCGTCAACCGCGCCCTCAAATCCCCCGCCGTCCGACTCCTCACTGTCACCCACATGAACAAGCCCGGCGTACTCGCCCGCGTCCTCACCGCCCTCGCCGAAGAATCCATCAACGTCGAGGAAATGGAAAACATCATCTACCTCGGCGCCAAAGCCGCCTGCGCACGCATCCGACTCGACGCCGAACCCTCCCCCGCAGCACGCGACAACATCGCCAAACGCTGCCCCGAAATCATCGCCCTCGACCTCGCCATCATCGAATAACCCCCCCGCCCATACAACGCATTCCTCTCTGCCTCTTGCATACGCTTCAGCATCACCACAGGAGCCAGCCCATGCCCGCCGCCACCATCGACCGCAAGCCCTCCTCCACCGACCGCGTGTTCAACTTCTCCGCAGGCCCCGGCTGCCTCCCCGAGCCCGTCCTCCACCAGATCCAGAACGACATCTGGAACATCTTCGACTCCGGCGTCGGCGTCCTCGAGCACTCCCATCGCGGCCCCGCCATCGACCGCGTCTTCGCCGAAGCCGAGGCCGACCTCCGCGCCCTCGCCAACATCCCCGACTCCTACAAGGTCATCTGGTGCACCGGCGGCGCCTCACAGCAGTTCTTCCAGATCCCGATGAACTTCCTCGCCAAAGGCCAGACCGCCGACTACATCAACACCGGCGTCTGGGCCACCAAAGCGATCAAAGAAGCAAAAGCCTTCGGCGCCGCCCACGTCGCCGCCTCCTCCGAAGACAAGAACTTCAACTACATCCCCGACCCCTCCTCCTTCAAGTTCTCCCCCTCCCCGCGCTACCTCCACTTCACCACCAACAACACCATCTTCGGCACCGAGTTCCGCGCCGAGCCCGTCGCCCCCAAGGGCGTCCCCCTCATCGCCGACGCCTCCTCCGACATCTTCTCCAAACCCATCGACGTCTCCAAGTACGCCTTCATCTACGCAGGCGCCCAGAAAAACCTCGGCCCCGCCGGCGTCACCCTCATCATCGCCCGCGAAGACTTCCTGAATACCGCAACGGACTCCGGCATCCCCTCCTTGCTGCAATACCGCGCACTCGCCAAGGAAGACTCCCGTCTCAACACGCCCCCCGTCTTCTCCATCTACGCCGTCGGCCAGGTCCTCAAGTGGATCCGCTCCGAGGGCGGCCTCTCCGCCATGGCCGAGCGCAACGCCGCCAAGGCCGCCGTCATCTACGACTACCTCGACGCCTCCAAACTCTTCAAGCCCTTCGCCGAAAAGAACTCCCGCTCACTCATGAACATCACCTTCAACCTCCCGAGCGAAGACCTCGAGAAGAAGTTCTGCGCCGAAGCCGCCAAGGCCGGCCTCGACGGCCTTAAGGGCCACCGCTCCACCGGCGGCATGCGCGCCTCCGTCTACAACGCCTTCCCCATCGAAGGCGCCCGCGCACTCGTCCGGTTCATGGAGAAGTTCGAGAAGAACGCCCGCTGACGGCCCCGCGCGCGATTCAGTATTCGACGCGCGCCGTCGGCTGCGGCCTGATCCACGCCAACTCGTTCTCCTCCAGCGCCCCTTCCGCCACGCCTACCCGCTTCGCCTCACTCAGCAGGTAGTCCCTCACCCCGCGCTCGCGCTCCGTCCTCGCGCTCAGCCCCCGAACCTTCTCCACGTACGCAAACACGCGCGCGCGCACCCGCTCGCGCCCCAGCCCGAGCTCCATCGCGCGCCGCACCGCCCACGCCCGCGCGTGCTCCTCCGTCATGTGCCGCGGATCGCTCAGGTCGTCCGCGCTCGGTGCCGACAAGAACTCCAACAGCTTCTCCGGCGGATGCTGAATCTCGATGCACCACACGATGTCCCCCACGGACCCCACCGGCGAATCGTTCGCACGACGCACCGACTCCCCCTTCTCCCGCAGCATCGCAAGGCTCTCAACATCCCCCAGATGCGCCAGCGCCGACGCGGCGCCCATGCGAAAACTCGACAGATCATCCCCCGACTCCCGCACCAGCTCCCGCAACCGCGGCAGCGCCGCCTCCGTCAGCAGACTCACAAACCGTCGATCACGCAGATTCGACCCCGCCAATCCCTCCACAAGCCTGAGCGCCGCCTCACTCTTCTCCTCCGCGGGCGCCTCGATCGTCACCAACTGCCGCTCCACCTCCGCAAGCTCCTCGAGCGTGCCCTCGCGATTCAGAATGACCCTCACGAGCGCGCGAAGTATGACCGACCGGCTCGGCAGTCGCGCCGTCGGGCCCGACGTCCTCCTCTCCCGCTTTTCGACAAACTCCTTCAACTCATCCTCGTCCAACTCCCGCGCACCAGGCCCGTAATCATCCGAACTGCCCGGCCACGACCCCTCCTCCTTCCGCAACAACGCCCTCCCGTCTTTCGCCCTGCAATAAAAGAACATCTTCCCCGTCGAAGGTCGTGTTGCCTCCGCCACGCTCATCGCCTCCGTCAACATCTGCGGCCACGTCCCCACGCTCGCGCGATACGCCGCCAACCGCAGCGTCGCGCGCGTCGCCGCACGCGCATCCTCATGCTCCCACATCTCGCGATGCATGTACGACCACTCCCCCTCCTCCGGCATCAGATACCCGGCCGCCACCCGCGCGAACGGATTCTCTCGTACCCAACTCGGAAAGTCGGGGTGCTCCACCCGCGCGTCCGTATCTCGCGATGCCCACTCCAACCATGCATCGCGCCAAGCAGCCACCGCCCGCTCCGCCTCCCCCCTCCGCGCCGACGTCGCCTCCATCCACGCCCACCGCGCCTCACGCACCAACCACTCCCACGCGTTCGCCGATTCGTCGCGACTCCGCAGCCCGAACCTGCCGTACTCCTCCAACCCCCGCGCATTCAAAAACCCGCGCGAAGTGAACGTGTAGTTCATCGAATCCCTCATCAACAAACTCTCCCCCTCGATCCCCCGCGCAAACACCTCCCACGCATCCTTCCCGGCCTCCATCAACCCCTCCATCCGTGCGATCACCCCCGCATCCACCTCGTTCTCGCTCACCACCACCCGGATCATCTCCCACAAATCCTCTCGCGCGCGCAGGTGCAGGAGATACGAAACCATGCTCGGCGCAAACGAATGCAAGTCGCTCAGCCCCACAACGCTTCTTCCGATCTCCTCCACCCGCTCCCAATCCCCCCGCCCCGCCGCCAGCCGCATCTCCCACAACATCGCGCGCCGCACATCCAGCAAACCAACCCCCCCGACGTCATATCGCAACCGCGGCGGTCCTCCCCCAGACGTCGAATGCCAAGGCGCAGCGCTCACCCACCGCAACTTCCCAACCCGAACGCCTTCTTGCACCACCCCCCGATACAGCTCGCCGAGCGCCCTCGCCTCTGCCATTCTCGCGTCATCCAGCTCCCCCGACCCCAGCACCGCCCAGAGCAAGTACGCACGATCCGATCCGAACACGCTGCTGCTCACCGACGCCGCCCCCGCCGCCAATCCCTGCATCGCCCACCGCGCATCCTCCCCCTCCCTCCCCCTCGATTCATACAACGCGTGATACGCCTCTGCCGCGCTCGTGTCCGTCCCATGCCCCCATCCGCGCACCAAGACCCACCCCCCACACACCGCGCCCAACCCGGCCACAACCCCGAATGCCGCCCGAAACCGTTTCTTCATAGCCACACTCTATACAGACCCGCTCAGTCCACACCCTCGTTCCCCGCTCTGATTCACGCGGGCTTGCAGGCGGCCGGGGGCGCCAGCCCCTGCGCCCCGAACATCCCCTCGCGCGCCGCGCACATCAGCCACGCCGCGTCCTTCCTCACCGGTACCGCGTCAGCCGCGCATCCCCACGCACATACAGCGGATGTCTCGGCCTACCCCCCTTCGTCACACCCAGACACCAAACCTCGCGCAGCAATCCGCGCACTCGCACGATCCGCTCCTCCACATCCTCCCCCCCACACGCGCCCCACGCCGCCACCACAACCCCCGCACCCTCCACCGCCAGCGAAATCCACCAGTCGTTCCGTGCGCCCACCGGCTTCTCAACCCCCCGCAACTCCCTCGGCCGAGCCGTCCTGTACGCAAAGAGATTCACCACACGCACGCCCCCATACCCCCACGCCCGCGCAAATCCACAACACCGCCGAATCGTCGGATCATCCTCCCGCTCGTCCGCGCTCGACGGATTCAGCCCCACGAACACTACGCTCGCCCTCGACGAGTCCCACTCCCGCCACAGCAGATACCGATACCGCCGATCCCGCGACAACCGCGCGCCCTGTTTCGCAGCGCTCACTCGTCCTCTTCCTCTTCTTCCTTCTCCCTGTATCTCTCCCTCCACCCGCCCCCGCGCCACACGTCTTCCTTCTCCTCGTCTCCCGGTTTCTCATACATCGTAAATGGCCCCGCCCCGAACATATCTCCGCCAAGCCGCTTCACGAACAGCGTTCCGGTCGCGGGGTTCTGCTTCTCGAATTCGACGTGCCACTCCTCCGGAAACTTGGCTTTCAACAGCGCGATGGTCAGGGTCTCCATCGCCGCCGCATGTTCACGCGCCGTGTTCCTCCACACCCTCATCCACTCCTCCGCGCCCGCCAGACCGTTCGACTCCAGCGCCGATCTCCGCTCCGCCTCCCGCGCCTTCTCCAAACCCTCCCATGCCTTGTAATACGGTCCCATCTCCGTCCCCCACGCCTCAAAGGCATCGAACGCTGCGCCCAGGTTTCGCGTCCGCTCCTTCCACGTCGGCCGCCCGTACGCCCGCACGTTCGCCACCCTGTCCCACGCCGTCGGCGTTCCCCCCCACGAGCTCTTGAACGGCCCCCACTCCACCGGCTCCGTCTCCCATGTCATCTCCAACCCGTGCCGGTTGTACTCCTCGTGCAACGACGCCAACTGGAACAACCGCTCGCCTTTCATCGCGCTCAACCCCATCTCCGTCGGCAGTGGTGTCTCGCCCACCACGCTCATCAGGTTGATGCAATCCATCAGCGGCGCTTCGTGCTCCACCGCCACCCGCGCCGTCTCCCGTGCCATCGCCGACCAGATGCCCGTGCTCGTCAACAACGCCATCAACGACCCCTCGACATACGAGTGCCGCGACAGCCGCATCCCCCCGCGCGCTAGCCGCTCCACATCCTCCCATTCGCCGCGCGCCGCGCACTCCCGCATCGACACCAGCAACAGCCGGCACATCCTCCCCCGCGCCAGCATCGCATCCAGCGGCAGACCTTCCTCAAACCTCCACGCATCCCCCTCGTTCACCTGCGCCCTGCGCCACGATCCCCACGGCTTCTCCACCGCCGCCAATATCTCCTCCACCACCGCGCTCGTGTCGCCCAGCCGCTCCTTGTCCTCCCCATGCCGCGGATCATCCCACGCCCCAGTCAACAACCGCGTCAGCGCATCCCCCATCTCCAAAACATCATCCCCGTACCGCGACGCCCGATACCGCTCCACCGACTCCGCGGCCTTCTCGAGCGCATCCCACCCCTCAAACCCCGCCTTGTCCGCCTCATCCCGCCACGCACGCCACTCCCGCGCAGCCTCGTTCACGCTCCCCCGCGCCGCGCTCGCATGCGGCCCGAACTGTGCAAGCGCCAACGCCCCCAGCAACACCACCGAGAAGCAAACCGCCCCCCAAATCACCCTCCGCATCCGCCCGCTCTTCATAGCCCCCGATCCTACCCGCGCCTCCCCCTTCCTCCCTCGCGCTCTCCCTCGCTAATTTGATCTATATGCCCGACGACACGCCCACCGCCTCCACCTCCCCCTCTCAACCACCTCCACCGCAACGCCACACACCCCAACTCCTCCACCTCGGCGACACCCTCGGCCCATACACCATCCTCTCCCTCCTGGGCCAGGGCGGCTTCGGCGTCGTCTACCTCGCAGAGCGCCGCGAACCCCACATCCAGCGCGTCGCCATCAAAGTCATCAAGCCCGGCATGGACTCCAGCGCCGTCATCGCGCGCTTCGAGCAGGAACGCCAGGCCCTCGCAGTCCTCGACCACCCCAACGTCGCGCGCGTCTTCGACGCCGGCGCCACACCCGAAGGCCGCCCCTACTTCGTCATGGAGCTCGTCCAGGGCGAACCCGTCACCACCTACGCCGACCGCGCCCGCCTCACCATCAAACAACGCCTCGAACTCTTCCTCCCCATCTGCGACGCCATCCAGCACGCACACCACAAGGGCGTCATCCACCGAGACATCAAACCCGCCAACGTCCTCGTCACGCTCGTCAACGACAAACCCATCCCCAAAGTCATCGACTTCGGCGTAGCCAAATCCGTCAACCCCACGCTCACCGCGCACACCCTCTTCACCGAGCAAGGCCTCCTCCTCGGCACGCCCGAGTACATGTCCCCCGAACAAGCCGACCTCGGCGCCATCGACGTCGACGCGCGCACCGACGTCTACTCCCTGGGCGTCCTCCTCTACGAACTCCTCACCGGCGCCCTCCCCTTCGAGCCCTCCACCCTCCGCGCCGCAGGCTTCGACGAAATCCGCCGCATCATCCGCGAGGTCGATCCCCCACGCCCCAGCACCCGTCTCCTCGAACAAGCCGCCGACTCCACCACCCTCGCCCGTGCACGCAATCTCTCCAACCCCGCCGAGCTCCGCCGCGCACTCAAGGATGAACTCGAGTGGATCCCCCTCAAGGCCCTCCGCAAAGACCGCGCACGCCGATACCGCACCCCCTCCGACCTCGCCGACGACATCCACGCCTACCTCGAAAAACGCCCCCTCTCAGCCGGCCCCGAAACCGCCCTCTACCGCACCGCAAAGTTCTACGAACGAAACTTCAACACCATCCTCGCCGTCGGCATGATCCTCTTCCTCATCCTCTTCGGCGCCGTCTACTCCAGCTACCACGCCGCCCGCGCCGAAAAAGCACGTCGCGTCGCGCAACACCGCCTCGACCAGATCCGCGCATTCATCACCCCCTTCGCACAAACCTTCGAAGCCTCAACCCTCGACTTCCTCGGCGTTGGCGAACAATCCTTCGAAAGCCGACGCGCCGGCGAAGGCGACATCCTCAAAGCCATCGTCCAAATCGCCCGCGCCTCCGTCCCAACCTCAGACCCCAATCACGACTGGCTCCTCCTCGCCGCCGTCCACTGGCGCCAGAGCATCCTCGGCCCGTCCTGGCAAGACCCCACCGACCGCGCATGGGCTGAGCCCATCCTCCGCGAAGTCATCACCCGTCTCGAATCCGCAACCCCGCTCAACCTTGCCGCCCACGCCCGCGCCTGCGATCTCCTCGCCGACGTCCTTCACGCCGACAAACGACAGAGCGAATCCGACCTCTGGCAAACCAAGGCCGATCAATCCCGCGCCGCACTCAATCCGCAATAAACATCCGTGCGCCCCGCCCACTCACTCCCCCTCCCACTCCTCCTTCTTCCTCTCCACGTACTCCCGCCTCCACGTCCCCCCGCGCCAATCCCCCAACTTCCACTCCTCCAGCCCCACCTCCATCAACCAAAACCCCCCACCAGCCTCCTCGCCCGCCACGTACACAAACTCCCGGCCCGTCTTCGGGTTCTCCCGCTCCCTCTCCTCCATCACCTCCTCAAGCCCCCTCGGCCATTCCCCCCTCTCCGCCCTCCACCCCGCCACCCTCAACGCCACCATCGCCCCCCGCCGCGCCTGCTCCAACTCCAACCACATCCGCACAATCCCCCGCGCGCCCCCCAACGAATGCACCAACGCCCGCTCCCCCTGCCTCACCCTCTCCCCCTCCCGCCGCATCCCCTCCCAATCACCCTCATCCGCCGCCACCACCTCGGCCCACCCCGCCAACAAACCCATCCCCTCCTCAATATCCCCCTCCACCTCCTTCAACCTCGCCTCGAAGTACGCCCGCGCGTTCGCCACCCTGTCCCACGCACTCGCCTCCTCCAACATCCCCCACGACGGCGCCAGCCCCCCCGTCTCCACTGATCCCCCCGTCCACCTCATCCGATACCCGCGCTTGTTGTACATCCCCCGCACCACGCTCAACTCAATCCACCGCTCCCCCTTCACCGCCCGCGCGAGCGCCTCCACCGGCAACCGCCCCTCCTCGATCACCCGCGCAAGCCGCTCACACACCTCCCTGGGCGCCCCCTCCTCCACGGCCACGCGCGCACACTCCTCCGCCCCCGTCGCCCACATCGAAACCGCCGTCCCCAGCGCCACCACCCCCTCACCCGCGAACGAATGCCGCGCCAGCCGCAAATGCCCGCGTGTCAATCGCTCCACGCTCTCCCAATCCCCCCGCGCCGCGTTCTCCCGCATCGACACCCGCAGCAACTCCCCCATCAACTTCCGCTCCCGAAACCCCTCCGCAAACACCGCCCCCATCATCGACTCCGCCGCGCCCGCGCTCGTCCCTTTCCGGGGGCTCCTCCACGACCCAAACGGCCTTTCCGCCGCCCCCAGAATCTCCTCCACCAGCGCGCCCCGCTCCCCCATCTTCTTGAGGTCCTCCCCGTGCCGCGGATCATCCCACGCCCCCGAGAGCAGCCGATCCAGCGCCAGACCCATCTCCCCCCGCGCCCCCCCGTACCGCGCGCGCTCAAACTCCTTCACCCGCTCCCCGGCGCCCTCCATCGCATCCCACGCCTCAAACCCCGCCTCATCCTCCACATCCCGCAACGCGCGCCACTCCCGCGCGATCCCCCCCGCGTCCGCCCCCTCCGTCTCCGCGTGCGGCCCCCACAGCGCAAACACCACCACCAGCCCCACCAACCCCGCCGCCGTCAGCAGCGCCCGCAACATCACCAGCCTCGCCATCCCCGGCCTCCGGATCATCTTTTTCATAGTCCCCCGATCCTACCGACCCCCCTCCCACTCCCTCAAGCCCCCCACGCCGCAATGAACTCCGCTCCCCGCGCCGCTGGCCTCATCACCGTTCGCCGCCCCGCCCTCGCCTCATTCTTGAGCGGGGTTGCAAGGGGCGGCAGCCCCTGCACATGTGCCTTAGCCGACGGTGCCTTCCGCGTTGACCGCTTCCGGCCCACCGAGGAGATTAAGAAGGAGAACCGATGAGTTACTAGCAGGCTATGTTTACCGCGAGTGAGCATTGTGAGCCGTAAACCGCGAATCCCGGAACCACTTGACCCAACATGGGTTGACGCAGCGAGCGCATTGCATGCGAGCCTAAGTCGGTGGCGAACCGCAGACGAAGCTCTCGACCTCCTTGCGGCCGGACTACCTGGATTCGCTGCCGCGCCAACACTGGCAAAGGTCATTCTGCTCAACGCCCTATACAGCACTCAGGCCCTCGCAGTGTGGCGCATTGCTGAAAGGTTTACCGACAAGTTGTGCGGTACGCGCGCGGAAGATTGGACACCAGATTTCGTGACCTCAATGGCAAACGTAACTTTGAATGGAACGCCGAGGCGATTCATGAGCTTGGCGTCGAAATTTGCTCACTTCTATCTGGATCCACGGCGGTTTCCCATCTACGACGAACTGGCGAGGCGCACACTTGCGAAGCACACAGGTAGGACTCTCACGGCGCTCGAGCACTCGTATGCGTACTACTGCGAGACATTTAACGAGCTGGCCGCGCGGGTCTGTCAGGTCGAGACTCCGCGAAGACTCGACCGCTACTTGTGGATACAAGGTCAGTTCGATGAGTTCAAACGTACGGGCAAGCCAAGGAACTCGGAGCTTGGCGAAGCATTTCGCGCAGGATTGTGGCCGCCTAATCGCGGTTGAACGCCGACTGCCGCCCGGCTCTCTCCCGCAAGTGTCCTCTTACGGCTGGCCAGTTCATCGTGGCATAATTACCCTGCCGCTACTTTGTCCAAGCACTTAATCGATGGCGAAGATAAGCTTGCCCGTCCTCTGAAAGAAGCATTTTCAAGCGATCACTCGGCCACCGCGAATATTTGTCGCTAAACTGACGAACAGCCTCTTCAAGTGTCAAATCCTGTGCTCTGCTCTTGAAATGGCTCAGACATCCGTTAAATGATGCACGGAAGGACTCATTGTCACCAAACAATTTGTCGCCTAAGTCGCGAGACACCTCGTGGTGTGTTTGTGACGTAGCAACCGACGTCGGTAGTAGCTGAAGTAGCAATACAGGGTATTCCGGACTTCCGACGATGGTTGCTGTTTGCACATCCCCGTCAGCATTCGCTACTGAGCGGTAAACCGCAGGCATTGCTCGCTGCGCCAGCGGAAAGAGGGCCAGTGCCGCATTGCGTATGTTTCTAAGAGTTAGCGACCAGCACCACTGAAATTCTTCATGATGAAAAACTGCAAGCGCGGCATTAATGAGACCAAGGTTTTCGGCTTCACTAACGATCCGCCCGGCAGCCACCATGTCAGAGACATTACTCCGCTTCGCTAGCGATCGGATGGTCTTGGCGTCAACAGGGAGCTCATGCACGGACGCCCGAAGGTGATCGAGCGGTATTAGCAGCTCAGAAGCGAGTTGATCCGCGGCGCGTTCCTCTTTTTGTACAGATTGAAAAGGCAAAACAGTTTGGTTAATAATCTCAGGATCTGTGCCGAGTAAGAGATGAGCCAATTCGTGTGCGAGTGTGAATCGCTGTCGCGCTTTTGACGCGTTTTTGTTCACTCTGATCTTGGGTGTCCGTCCTTTGCCCTGCATACACCAGCCATCAGTGCCCGCCAAGGCGCAGTACTCGACGTCTACCTGCATCGCTTCGGCGATCTGTTCAGGACCGGAAGGGAAACATTCGACAGCGATTGCATGCGCGTCATGAAGTGACAGGGACGCCATTAGTCTATGCCGAGCTGTTCGTTCAAATCGTCGAGGAGTAGTTGGAGGGTGCATTCATCCATATCAGTTAGCTGTACATCCCGGAATTTGATATGGATCTCGGGATGCATCGCCTTTAAACGCATGATGTGTTTGACAAGGACATTCGTTTGCTGGCTGGGCAGCGCCGGTAGAGTTCGCCTAAGTCTGTCTGGCAAGCGCGAGCCTCCACACGACAACTCTTCGGTATGTTTGCGAGACTTAGACATTGCCAATCAGTCCTTTCTCGATCAGCCATGCACGGGAGCGATCCGGCGGCAACTCCAAAAGGGGCATTCCTTCAACCGCATCGCCAGTCGGCAAGAAGCCTCGTTCGCGATAGAAGCGTAGGGCTCCCGGCAGCGATGCGAGCGTCACCCGACCTCTCAATCCTAGCAAATGACTGTGATGCGCGGCCTGGCAGAGCAATTCCGACCCCACTGCCCGATACGTTGGGCTATCCGTTACTCCCCTCCTGTTCCATGGTGCGGTTGCGATGTAATCGACGTAGACCGCGCCACTGTTTGGTTCAAGGACCGACTCGGCGTCCGTGCTGTAGATCATAGCGCCCTGAAAGAGTCCGTCTGGCGTGCGTAGCCCGGTTGCTTCTCGATAGGAGCTGCCAAGGGCGTACTCACACAGGAGTTGCCAAACCCAATGGCTGTCCTCTTCCCCGGTCCCATGCGTGCTACCCGGTGGCATGCCCCACCATCGCAAGTCGATTTCCTGGGCGGCTACAGCGGGTCCAATCGCGACGAAATCGGCGATGACATCTGAGTCCGATCGGATATGTCGAAGTGAGGCGTTGGCCCGGAGTCGCGTCATGCTGAGAGGCTACCTAGTCTATGCTACTACTGTTTCATTGCTAGTTACATCGCTTTAAGAATACTCATGTCCTGTCAATCAGGCTCCGTCCCCAGCCTCACCCCCTCACCCACCTCATACCTCTCCTCCCCTCTCCGCGGCAATCCCACCCCCTCCGCCACCACCCTTTCCAAATCCGTCAGGTGCCGCGCGCCCCACAACCCCTCGCTCCCAGGGCCCTGCGCCGTGCACTCCACCAGATCCCCCGTGTGGTTCGGCCCCACAAACCCCACCCCGTTCCGATTCGCCAAAATCGCCCCCATCGGGCCCATGTTCATGTTCCGATGCGTCTCTATATCCACGGCCTCCCCGCGCACCCACCGATCCAAGTACGCCACCTCCTCCGCCCCCAACTCCTCACCCGTCCCCTCACGCATCAACCGCGCCAACGCGGCCCCCGTCCGCTCACTCCCCCTCCGAAACTCCCGCAAACACCAGTACAAACTCCGCTTGTACGTGAGCAACGTCTCAAACTTCTTCAACCCCTCCGCGCCGTAATCCGCCAAACCCGGATTCGCATTCCCATGGTCCGTCGTCGCAATCACCAACGTGTCATCCGCTGATCTTCCCGCGGCCCACTCCAGGCACACCCCCAGCGCATCCTCGAACGCCACCATCTCCCGAACGATCGCGCCCGCATCGTTGTAATGCGCGGCATGATCAACCCTCCCCCCCTCCACGTGCAACGCAAACCCGTCCTCCGCGTTCTCCAGCACCGACAACGCCGCGCGCGTCATCTCCGCCAGGCTCGGCTCGGTCTCGCGTGATCTCTCAATCTCAAACGACATGTGCGAGTCCGTGAACGCCCCCAGCAACCCACCGTTGAGCGCGGCCCACGGATCAACCCGCCGCAACTCCCCCAGATCATGCACCACCACGCCCCCGCGCGTCGCAAGCAGCGCATCCGGAAAGAACCGCTTCCCGCCACCCAGCATCACGTCCACCCCGCGCGCCACCATCTGCTCCGCGATCAGCCCTTCCAGATCTCTCTGATGGATGTTCGCGACATATCCCGCCGGCGTCGCGTGCGTGATCCGCGCCGTCGACACCACGCCGATCCGCTTCCCCGCGCGCTTCGCGCGCACCCACAACGGCTCCGGCGCCCGCCCGTCCGGCGTCACGTTGATCGCCCCGTTCACCGTCTTCTCCCCGATGCTCCACGCCGTCGCCGCGGCCGCCGAGTCCGTCACACCCCCATGACACTCACTCGTATCCAACATCGCACGCGCGATGGGCGCACGTGTACCGGTCCCGGGCGCTTTCGATAACCACTCCACCCACACCGACCCCTTCCCCTTCACCGCGCGCGAGTACAAATCCCCCAGCATCAACGTCCCCGCGCTCATTCCGTCCGCCACCAGGAAGATCACGTTCTTCGCGCGCCCCCTCGCGCGCGGGCCATCCGTTCCTGTGCGCGCGGGCCCATCCTGTGCGCGAACTTCCTCAAATCCCCCCGCGCCAAGCAGCGCGCCCAGCGCCGCAGCGCTCCCCCCGCGCCGCAAAAACCCGCGACGCGACACCTCTACACATTCGCCCCGTATCACGCCGTTCCTGCGCGCGCCGTCCGTCACTGTGCCCTCTCGGCTAAAAGTTGAAGATCACCCTTCCACCCAAAAACGCGCCCGGATCACCCTCCTGCTCCCCAACAGTCACCCCGTTCTGTGTGAGCGCCTCCAGCTCCTGCCACACCGCCACCCCCCCCTCGATCGACACACGAACCCCGGCCGCGGGCTTCCACACCACCTCCCCACCCACCATCACGCGCTCATCCCGCGCCACCCCATCAGCCAGCGCCGCGCGCACCTCTGACAACCTCCACTCACGGCTCTCATACCCGCCCTTGGCCGCAACTTCCCAATTGTCATGCACTTGCGCGATCACGGCCAACCCCAACCCCCTCGTCTCCACCCGCACCATCTCGCTCAGCTTCCACTCCAGCCCCAGCACAGGGAACACCCGTGCGTCATCTTCCAGTCTCGACGCCACCCCCGCGCCCAGCGTGAGCGCAAAGTTCTCACTAAATCGATACCGCACACCGCCGTAACCGCTTCCAAGCAAAGCACTTCCGACATCCGCCCCGGGCTCCCACGCCATCCGGAACGTCCCCCCGATCACCCATCCCCAGTGCTCGTTCACCATCCCTTCCAGCCGCAACCCCACCGAAGCCGACTCCAGATCCTCCCAAGGCTCCGCATCCCCACCCACCAGCGTCGTGGCTCCGCCGAAGTCGTACACCGAGTGCTCACCCCCGAAATCCAGCGAAAAACGCAGGTCTTCAGCCACATCCAGCGACACCCCGACCCCCGTCTGCGCCCTCCACAACGAGAACTCCCCGCCCCCATCGAGGTCCGTCCGGAACATCCCCGTTCCTCCTCCCGACACCGTCCAGCGGAGCGAGCTCGTCTCCTCCGCACACGCGACGGACGCGGACAACATCAGCATCATCAAGCACTTGCGCACGTTCACCTCCGGGGGGTTTCAGGTCCACCGACGGTACTTCCTCACGCGCGCATCCGCCACGCGTACAGCCACCACTCCGCCGTCAGCAGCGCCGCGCCCGCCAGCACGAACCAGGGCCACAGCTCCCTCGGCGCCCGCCCATCCCCCGACGCCGCAGCCACTTGCGCTCCCACGCCCCCCGTCGTCCCCTCTCCCGGCGCGTTCGTCCGCAACGCGCTCTCTTCCGCGTCCGCCAGATTCACCGCCAGCACGCCGTCCTCGCGCACCGCGCCCTCAACTCGATAAATGCCGGCACGTTCCGACACGCCCAGCGACGCCGTCGCCCCCTCGGCCGTGGCCAGCACCGGCGCCTCGATCGTCACCGGCCCCACCGCCCGCACGCGCGATGCTCCGCTCTCCGCGCGCACCACGATCGACGCTCCCGTCGTCCACGACCGGGCCGGCGTCTCCGCCCCCAGCCCCGTCAAAAACTCGCTCGCGTTCGCCAGGAACACCGCAAACCCCGGCTCGATCCACCACGACGAATGCTCGAGTGGGAACCCCACCACGATCCGCTTCACCCCTCCGTCCAGCAGCGTGATCGTCGCGCCCGCCGGCCCAAATGCGAGCGGGATGACCCGCATCGCGCGCTGCTGCAACGCCTGCTCATCGGTCTCCACGAGCCCGATGCCGGGGAAGATCACGGCGTCCATCGCGACGTGCCGCAGCACGGGATGGGCTCGATTCCATGTCGCAAAGCGCGACGCGCGATCCGGGTTGTCACCCAGGCTGACGGAGACGGTGAGGGAGGGGAGCCCGGCGCCGAGGGAGATGGAGGGGATGGCGGGCAGCACGCTGGGCTCGACGTCGTCGAAGATGAGCAGGTCGACGCCCGCGAGCCGTCGTTCGGCCACCAACGATTCGTACTGCGCCGGGGAGAGATTGCGCGTCTCACGCGCGCCGAGCGCGGCCAGCGTTTGGGTGATGGCGTCGGCCGGCATGGCGTTGGGGGCGATGACGGCGGCTCGGAGGCCCCCGACGGCCCGGATGACGGCGGAGGCCCGGTTGTCGGCCGTGAGCGCATCGGGGCGGGCGATCTCGACCTCGATCAGCCCCGCGTCGGGCATCGGGGCGTCGAAGGTGACGCCCTGCTCGCCGGGCGCCGGCGGGTCCGCAGACGTATCCGCCCCGGGCAGCCGGACGACGCGAGACTCGACGGGCTTGCCGTCGAGCCGCAGGACAACGGGCGTCTCTCGCGCCTCGCGCGACGCATTGGCGATGCGCGCGAAGACGCGCACGGTGGAGGGTGTCTCGGCGTCGCGTCGCGCGCTGAGCGCGACGATCGCCAGGTTGTCGTGGTCTTGCTCCGGGGGCGGGGCTGCGAGCACGACGCGCGCGGCGCCCGCATCCGCGCCGGGATCGTGATCCGTGATGATCAGGATCGTCCCCGCGGGCCCGTTCTGTTCCTCCCCGGTGGGCTGGGTGAAGGAGCGGGCGAGCCGGAGCGCGGCCGCGAGGTCCGCGGGCTGATCGGTGGGGGTGACCGTCTCGAGCGCGCGTCGGAGGGAGGCGCGGTCGTTGGTCATGGGCGCGAGGATCTTTGCGTTGGCCGCGTAGGAGACGAGCATCGCGCTGGAGGAGCCGCCGGAGCGCGAGCCCAGGGGCATGTCCTTGAAGATCTTGTCGGCGCGATCGATCGCGGCTTCGAGGCGCGTGATGGCGCGCCCCGCGTTGTCCTGCATGTCCATCGCGCTCATGGACGCGGAGCGATCGATGAGGATGACGACACGTCCTTGCGGGGCGTCATCGGCGAGCACGGCGGGTCGGGCGAGCGCGAGGACGAGCGCGGCGAGTGCGAGGAGCTGGAGGAGGAGCAGCAGGGAGGCGCGGAGCCAGCGGAAGGGGACGTTGGCCTGGAGGTCCTCGGCCGCACGTTCCCAGAGGAGGGTCGAGGAGATGCGGACGGGCCGGCGTCTGAGGCGCAGGATGTAGAGGAGGAGGAGGGTGGGGCCGGCGATGGCGCCCGCGATGATCCCGGTGAGCGGATCGAGGAAGGTCAGGCTGAGGGTGGTCGGCGGGAGCATGGGGGCTCAGCGTCGGGCGACAAGGTACGCGACGTAGTCCTCGTCGAGATGCTCCGGCTCTTCGGAGGGGTGGATGATGAGTCTGCCCTGGGAGTCGAGCGCGCTGCCGAGGGAGAGGTAGACGTCGGTGTGGGTGAAGCCTGCTTCGTCGAGGGCGTCACGGAGTTCGGGGACGGACCAGAGGCGCCAGTCGTAGAGGAAGGCGTCGCGGAGCGGCTTGGCGCCCGGGATGTCGAAGTGCATCGCGTTGAGGACGCGCCCGGTGAGGGGGTTGGCGTCTCGTTGTTCCCAGGTGTAGCGCACGCCGTTGTCGAGTTTCACCTCGTAGCGGCCGGTCTGGAAGGAGGTGGGGCCGCCGTACGTGTCGATGACGAGGATGCCCTTGGGGTTGAGGCGCGCGCGGGCGTTCTTGAGGTATTTGAGGAGGTCGGGGCGGGTGTGGAAGTAGCCGACGGGGAAGTTGAGGGCCGCGATGATGTCGGCCTGCGCGTTGGTGGTGACGACGTTGGCTTTCCGTGTGGTGATGCGTTGCGCGAGGTCGTCATCGCAGCGTGCTTTGAGCGCGGCGAGCGCGTCGGGGTCGTTGTCGATGGCGATCGCGGTGGCGTCGGGGTAGGCGGTGGTGAAGGCGCGGGCGACGGCGCCGGCGCCGCAGAAGTCGTCGCAGAGCGTGGTCGGTTCGTTCGCGTGCGCTGCGTGGAGGAAGAGGGCGGTCTGCGCGGGGGATTGGACGGCGTGTTCGTAGAGGTCGTGCTTGTCGGTGGAGATCGCGCGGATGAGTGCGCGGCGTGTCACTCGTCCACCTTCGCGGAGCGGACGAGCTGCTCGAAGAGGCCGGGGTAGGCGTCGAGGACGCGCTTGGGGCCGGTCATGCGGATGAAGACGTCGCCCTGGGGGCCGCCCTGGACCACGGCGCCGAGGAGCGTGAAGTCCTTCTTCGGGGTCTTTTCGCCGGCGGGCGGCCCGGACATGTAGGTGCCGTCGAGCCGGACGGTGGTGGCTTTGAGGGCGCCGAGCTCGAGTTCGGCGCGCTGCGGATCGGCGGGCTTACCTTCGTCGGTGAGGACCTGTGAGGTCCAACGCGCGATGTTGGCGTCGACGCCCCCGGCGCCTTGCGGACCGAAGTAGAAGAAGACGATCTCGCCCTGCTCGGCGTCGGTCATGTCGTCGGGGACGTGGACCACGAACTCAGCGACACGCATGGAGGAGGTTGTGGGGCGCTGCTGGAAGGCGCTGGGGACCTCGAAGCGGACGGAGGAGACGGTGACGGGGGTGTCTGCGGGGTCGGCCTGGGGGGGCGGGGTGGTCTTGTGTTCGGGCTGCGCGCCGGCATGGGTGGTGTGGGCTGCGGGCGAGGCGGACGAGTTGTTCTCGTCGGCCCGGGAGCAGCCGGTCGCTGCTGCGGTGAAGGTGAGGGCGAGGCAGACGATGCGATGTGCGGTCATCATGGTGAGGATCGTAGTGTGGCAAGGAGCGTCATGGCGGGAAGCGGCGTGAGCGTGTCGAGGGTGGATTCGGCGGATGATCCGCGGGTCGGCGACTACGGGATCATCAAGGACCGGGATGCGCTGCGCGAGCGGGGAGTGTTCATCGCGGAGGGGAGGCTGGTGGTGGAGCGTCTGCTCTCGCCGGCGTGCCGGTTCCGCGTGCGCTCGCTGCTGTTGCAGGAGGAGCGCTTCGAGTCGATGCGGGAGACGATCGAGACGCGCGCGGCGCGCTCGGGCCCGTTCGAGGTGATGGTGGCGACCAAGAAGATGATGGAGGAGGTGGTGGGCTTTCGCTTCCATCAGGGGTGTCTGGGGGCGGGCGTGATCGAGGAGGACCCGGGGACGGAGTGGCTGCTCTCGCGGATCGGCGAGGGACCGCTCGTGGTGCTCGAGGGGCTGGTGGATCTGGACAACGTGGGGAGCGTGTTTCGGAACGCGGCCGCGCTGGGCGCGGCGGGCGTGGTGCTCTCGCCCGACTGCGCCCCGCCGCTCTATCGCAAGTCGATCCGGACGAGCATGGGGCACGCGCTGCTGCTGCCGTTCGCGCGGGCGCGGGAGTGGCCCAGGGAGTTCGAGGTGTTGCGCGCGGCGGGTTTCGAAGTGCTGGCGCTGACGCCGAGCGAGGATGCGCGGGACCTGCGCGCGACGGTGGGGGGGATGGCGCGCGGGAAGCGTGCGGCGTTGTTGCTTGGGGCTGAGGGTGGGGGGCTGACGCGCGAGGCGATGGTGGCGGCGGATGCGCGGGTGCGGATCCCGATGGCGGCGGGGGTGGATTCGGTGAATGTGGCCACGGCCGCGGCGATTGCGATGTACGAGGCGGCGACGCGGGAGGGTGGGGCATGACGTACAGTGCGGGCGTGACGACGCAGCAGCGCGATCGGTTGGCGGAGATGGCTGTGGAGCCGGTGCGGGCTGGGATGCTCGTGGGGCTCGGGACGGGTCGTGCCGCGTCGCGCGCGATCCGCGCGTTGGCGGCGCGGGTGAAGGGTGAATCGCTGGATGTGCGCTGCGTGGCGACGTCGGTGGCGTCGGCGGAGCTGGGGAAGTCGCTGGGGTTGCGGGTGCTCGAGTTCGAGGAGGCCGAGCGGATCGATTACCTGTTCGACGGGGCGGACGAGGTGGACGGCGCGCTGCGGATGATCAAGGGGCGCGGGGGCGCGATGACGCGCGAGAAGATCGCGGCGCAGAGCGCGGAGTTCCGGGTGTACCTCGTGGATGCGAGCAAGCTGGTGACGCGGCTCGGGGAGAAGCATCCGCTGCCGGTGGAAGCGCTGTCGTACGGGCTCGGCGCGACGCGCGCGAGGCTTGCTGCGCTGGGGTCGGAGGGGGAGATTCGCACGGGAGAGGGCGGGAATCGGTACGTGACGGACGCCGGGAACCCGGTGCTGGACGTGACGGTCCCGGAGGGCGCGGACGTCGAGCGTTTGGCGCGCGAGATCGACGCGATCCCGGGCGTGGTCGGGCACGGGTTGTTCTTGCACGAGGCGGATGAGGTGTTGGTGGAGGACGCGAGCGGCGCGGTGACGCGGCGCGTGCGTCGGTGAGCGCGGGTCAGGCCGGCGCCGCGGCGCGCCGGAGCCGATCGATCACGGCGTTCCAGAGGGGGGACTGGGCCTGGGGGAGTTCGACGTAGATGGCGCTGGGTTTGAGGGTGTCGGCTTCGCGGAGCGCTTCGTAGAGGCGTGCGGCGTAGTGCTCGGCGTCGGTGGGCATGGGGATGGCGCGCGGGGCCATGGCGCCGCGTCGAGAGGGCGGGAGCGCGAGGAGGACGCTGTCGGGCGGGAGGACGACGTCGTCGTCGTGTGTGAGGAGGATGAGCGGCGCGCTGGGCGCGTAGTGGCGTTCGAGAAGGCCGGGGGAGGGGAGGGGAGTGTCGGCAGAGGTGGTGAGGTTGTCGGCGATCTCGACGGGTTGGTGGAGGACGCGTTGGATGTCGTCGGCTGAGATGGCGCCTTGGCGGAGGATGCGCGCGGGGGAGTGCGCGAGGGAGAGGACGGTGGACTCGATGCCGACGCGGCAGGGCCCGCCGTCGAGGACGTGGACTTGTTGCGGCGTGAAGGCCGCGCTGACGTGCTCGGCGCGCGTGGGGCTGACGGTTCCGGAAGGGTTGGCGCTGGGGCCGACGAGGGGGCCGCCGAAGGCGCGGAGGAGCGCGAGCGCGAGAGGGTGATCGGGGCAGCGGATCGCCACGGTGGGGCCGCCCGCGGTGATGACGTCGTGGACGTTGAGGGAGCGCGGGAGGACGAGGGTGAGCGGGCCCGGCCAGAACTCGCGCGCGAGGGCGTCGGCTTCGGCGGGCCAGGCGCTCACGAGTGTCTTGGCGGTGGCGACGTCGGGGACGTGGACGATGAGCGGGTTGCGCGGGGGGCGTTGCTTGAGGTCGAAGACGTGTCGGACGGCGGCCGGGTTGCGCGCGTCGGCGGCGAGGCCGTAGACGGTTTCGGTGGGGAACGCGACGAGCCGTCCCTCGCGGAGGCGGAGGACGGCGTGGGTGAGGTCCGGGGGTGGGGGCTGTGCGGGCACGGGTGTCCGCTCAGGGGGTGGCGGGCGCGTCGTGGACGTTGAAGCGGATGCCGTTGCGTTCGAGTGCGCGCCCCATGGCGTCGAACATCTCGGCGACCGCGATGTTGTAGTCGACGAGCGCGGCGGTCTCTTCGAGTTCCGCGGAGGCGAGCGACTCCTGACGGCGGAGCTTGAGATCGAGGAAGTCGGGGGTGAGGGCGCGGAGGGTTTCTTCCTCGACGAGGAGGGTTCGGAGGTTCTCGGAGGCGGCCAGGCGCGCGACGCGGGTCTGCTCGATGAGTTGATAGTTCGTGACGACGTTGCGGAGGGCGGACTTCACGCGGAGCGCGGCGTCCTGCGCGGCGGTCTTGTAGTCGAGGACGGACTTCATGCGCTCGAGCCGACGTGCGCGGGAGAGGGCCTCGGCGGCACGGTTGCCGATGGGCTGCTCGAACTGGAGGGAGGCGACGTAGTTCACGAAGTCGCCGTCGGTGATCTGGTCGTAGGCGCCGCCGGGGGAATCATCGAGGCCGTTGAAGCGTGTGCGGACGGCGAGGTCGAGGAGGGGGAGGCGGGCGTTGTCGGCGAAGGCCTGGCGGATGGAGGCGTCGTCGATGGAGAGGAGGGCGCGCTCGATCTCGGGCCGGTTCTCGAGAGCGGAGACGAGCGCGTCGACAAGGCTGAAGGAGATGGGCTCGTCGACGGGCTCATCGGCCGGGATGAGGAGGGTTTCGGAGCCGACGGGGATGTTGGGGTCGTTGAGGATGGCCTTGAGACGGTCGGAGGCTTCGCGGACGGCGCGCTGGGCGCGGATGAGGTCGGCGCGTCGGCCCTCGACGCGCGCGACGGAGTCGGAGTACTCGGCGGGGCGGACGTCGAACTCGAGGCGGCCCTTGAGGACGTCGCGGGTCTGGACGCCGCGCTCGACGAGACGGTTGGCGATGAGGAGGCGTCGGCGTGCGCGGACAAGTTCCCAGTAGGCGGTCTCGGCGTCGAGCGCGGTGCGCATGGCCTGGGCCTTGAGGGATTGGATGGAGGAGCGTTCGGCGTTGCGGGCGAGGCGGATTTCGGATTCGGTGGCGTCGGAGCCGAAGCCACGGAGGAGTGGCTGGTTGAGGCCGAGCTCGATGAAGGCGTTGTTGGCGGGCTCGGGGAGGGTGGCGAGGCCGGGTGTGCGGGTCTCGGTGTGGGTGAGGCCTTGGGAGACGGAGAACTCGCCGCCGGTGGTGAGTGGTCGGCGGACGCCGGTGTCGTAGGCGATGGCCTGGTTGACGTTGGCGCGGGAGCCGACGGGCACGCCGCCGATGACGGGAGCGACGCGGGGCTCGTCGGTGTTGGCCCAGTCGACGCCTGTGAAGAAGACCCAGTCGAACTGGGCTTCGGCCTGGGTGACCTGGGCGGCGCGGATGGCGGGGTCGAGGCGGGCGGATTGGACGCGGAGGTTCTGGTCGACGGCGGCGCGGATGACGCGCTCGAGGGAGACGGTGACGGTGGGGGAGGTCTGGCCGAGGAGGTCGGTGTCGGTGGGGAGGGAGGAGGAGGAGTAGGAGGACCAGCCGGCGATGGAGTCGAGTTCGGCGCGTCGTTCGGGGGAGAAGCCCAGATCGGTGGCGGGAGTGCGTTGGAGGGGGGTGGGGGGGTTGGACTGGATGGTGAGGCCGCCGGTCTCCTGCTGGACGGACTGGACGATGGATCGACGGAGATCTGTGGAGGAGGGGTCGGTGTTGGAGGTGGATGCGCAGCCCGAACAGGCGACGATCGAGCAGATCAGGGTTGGGCGCAGGGCACGGGAGGGGAATGTGGGGCGCACGGGTCGGACGGTAGCGGTGGCGGGAGGGGGGGTCAAAAGCGGGGAAAGGCAGAGGATTCGGGAGTGAGCGCGTGGTCCGGGGCGTCCGATATCCGATAGTGTTGATGGATGGGCACGCGGAGCGCCTGTGGGTGTTCCTGTCGGGGGGCTGCCCGGTGACGCAATCTTCACGTGAGGTTCCAACGGCGATGACGATTCCTTCCAGGTTCCGAACAGTTTCTCGAGTGCTCGGCGTGACGGCGGCGTCGGTGGTGTGGATGGCGCCTCTGGTTGCGGGAGCGGCGGCGAGCGGCGTGGCGAGCGCGCAGCTGAACGCGGTCGATCCGTACCACGTGGTGGTGAACGCGGAGAACGTGAACCTGCGCTGCGGCGCGGGGTCGGTGTGGTATGCGGTGGCGTCGTTGAGCCCGGGTGATGTGCTGAAGGTGGACGGCGTGGAGGCAGGGTGGCTGCGCGTGACGTATCCGTCGGGTGTGCAGGCGGTGGTGAAGGCGAGCGAGGCGACGCTGGATGAGTCTCGGAGCGCGGTGAAGCTGACGTCGCCGTCGCGGTTGCTCGCGAGCAACCCGCGTGGGGGAGTGTTCGAATCGTGGCAGACGCTGCTCGAGAAGGAGCTGGCGTCGGGGACGGAGCTGACGTACGTCGAGACGTTGAAAGATGCGTCCGGGGCGGTGTCGGGGTATCGGGTGATTGCGCCGGACGGCGCGAAGGGGTACGTGTCGGAGCGGTTTGTGCGGAAGGCGTCGGACGTGGAGGTTGCGGCGGTGCGTGGGGCGCAGGCGCCTCCGCCGGTGGCCGTGGTCCCCTCGCAACCGGCGTTGAGCGACCCTGCGCCGACGAGCACGGCGTCGAACGCGGGCGGGACGGAGCAGCCGGTGATTCCCGCGCAGGCCGCGGCGCCGACGGGTCAGCCGGTGAGCGACACGGGGGCGACGCCGGCGACGACGCCCGGCGAGACGGCGGCGGGCGAGACGAGTGTGCCGACGCTTGAGGAGATCACGACGCCGGCGCCGGTTGAGGTTGCGGCGTCGGAGGGTCAGCAGCTCAAGGGCCTGGATTCCGCGTACGACGCGCTCAAGAGCGTGCCGACGGAGGAGGCCGAGATCGGGCCGCTGATCGCGGAGTACGAGCGGTTCCTGTCGACGCTGTCGGACACGCCGGGGAACTCCGGCCGTCGGGCGTATGCGCGGGCGAAGATCGATCTGCTGCGGGCGCGCGGGGAGTTGCAGGACGCGATCCGCGCGGCTTCGGAGGCGGAGCAGAACGCGAAGAAGGGTTCGGCGTCGATCGAGGAGCTTCGCGCGGCGCTCGCGGCCAAGCCGCGGTACACGGTGGTCGGTCGCCTGAGCGCGAGCACGGTGTACGACGGCACGCGTCTGCCGCTGATGTACCGGGTGCTGAGCATCGAGAACTTCCCGGGTCGCACGCTGGCGTACGTGACGCCTGCGGAGGGCGTTGAGCTGACGACGAAGATCGGCTCGCTGGTCGGGGTGGTCGGCGACGGCGCGGTGGATGCCGCGTTGGGCGTGCCGGTGCTGTCGCCCAAGCGGGTCGACTTCCTCGCCACGGTGCAGGCGCCGGCGAGATCGTCCGAGCAGCGCTGAGCTCGCTCGGCGGAGTGTCGGCAGGGATCATCTTGACGCGCGGGTCGCCCGCGCGTTTTTTCATAGTGGCTTCATGTTGGGGTCGTATGGTGCGGCGTGTGGGGGACACCGGATGACGGAACATGACGACTCCACGGGAAGACTTACGCACGGGGACATCGGTTTGGGAGGCATCGGCGAGGAAGGCGCCGGACGTTGCGCCGTTGTCGGGTGATGCGGAGACGGATGTTCTGATCGTGGGCGCGGGGGTGTCGGGGGCGATGACGGCTGAGGCGCTGGCCTCGGAGGGGGTGGGGGTGTTGGTGGTGGACCGGCGCGGGGTGGCGCGCGGGTCGACGGCGGCGTCGACGTCGCTCCTGCAGCAGGACCTCGACACGCCGCTCATGGAGTTGGAGGAGGGGTTGGGGGTTGAGCGTGCGCGGCGGGTGTGGAAGCGTTCGCGGCTTGCGGTGGATGCGATCCGGGATCGGCTGTCGATCGCGGGGCTGAGTCATCTCGTGGGTGCACGCGACACGCTGTATCTGGAGGGGGATCGGTTGAGTGCGCGAGGCCTGGAGCGCGAGACGGAAGTGAGGCGGTGCGCCGGGTTTGCGTGCGAGTGGCTGTCGGCATCGGAGACCAGGGAGCGGTACGGAGTGGCTGATCGCGCCGCGCTGCTGAACAGCGGCAGTCTGGCCGCGGACCCGATCGCGCTCACGCTGGCGTTTCACCGGCTTGCGATGGATCGCGGCGCGAAGCTGCATGCGCCGGAAGAGATCGTGGACGTGGTTCCGTCCGGTGATCACGTGCGTGCGCGAACGGCGTCGGGGCGGACGGTGCGCGCGGGTTGCGTCGTCTTTGCGACGGGGTACGAGGTGGCGCACGGTGTGCCGACGCGGGGCCACGAGGTGGTGTCGACGTGGGCGTTTGCGACGGCGCCCCAGCCTGGGCGTCTTTGGCGGAGCGAATGCTTCATCTGGGAGGCGTCGGACCCGTACCTGTACATCCGGACGAGCCCGGAAGGGCGGGTGATCTGCGGGGGTGAGGACGAGCCGTTTGATGACGAGTCGGCGCGGGACGCGTTGATTCCGGAGAAGACTCAGGTATTGCAGGAGAAGCTCGCGAGGTTGTTGCCGTGGCTTGACGTGCGTGCGGAGTATGCGTGGGCCGCGAACTTCGGATCGTCGGAGCGGGGAACGCCCAGCATCGGCGCGGTTCCTGGGATGGATCGGTGCTACGCGATCCTCGGGTTCGGAGGGAACGGGATGACCTTCTCGATGATGGGGGCGCAGATGGTGTGTGCGGCGATCCTGGGGCGTACGGATGAGGATGCGGAATTGTTCGCGTTCGAGCGTCAGGAGGAGCGGACGTCCTAGGGACATGTGCTCAATGAACAACGCCCGGTCGAAGCGGCCGGGCGTTGTCACATTGCTTCCCCCTCAGGTGATCGGGTGTCAGGCTGGGTTTGGCCCTGCGATCTGGGAGAGGAGCTCGTTGAGATCTGCGAAGGAGATGCGGCCGTCGTTGTCGAAGTCGAAGGCGGCGTTGAAGAGCGGGTCGCCCACGCCGGCGCCGTAGCCCTGGATCAGGCCCTCGAGCTGTTGCTGATGATTGGAGGAGATGGGTGAGGTGAGGTTGGAGAGGACGTGGTTGAGGTCGGTGAAGTCGACGACGCCGTTGCTGTTGGTGTCGAAGCGCGCGTCGTAGCCCTGTTCACCCTCGCGGCGGCCGTAGGCGGAGAGGACGGAGGCGACGTCGTTGAGGGAGAAGGTCTGCGGGGTGGCGGGGGTCTCGGGGGGGACGGCTGCTTCCGGCGAGGCCGGGGCCTCGGGCTGCGCGGGCGCGTTGAAGGAAGAGAGGACGGCGTTGAGGTCGCGGAAGGAGATGCGTCCGTCGTTGTCGACGTCGTACGCGGCGTTGTAGCGAGGGTCGCCGACGCCGGCGCCGTAGCCCTCGATCACGCCCTCGAGCTGTTGCTGCTGGCTCTGGGTGATGGGCGAGGAGATGTTGGAGAGGACGTGGTTGAGGTCGGTGAAGTCGACGACGCCGTCGTTGTTGGTGTCGAAGCGTGCGTCGAAGCCCTGCTCGCCGGCGCGTCGCCCGTAGGTGGAGAGGATGGAGGTGACGTCGTCGAGCGTGTAGGTCTGGGGGACGGGCTGGCTGGGCGTCTTGGAGAAGGAGGAGAGCGCGGTGTTGAGGTCGTTGAAGTCGATGCGGCCGTCGTTGTTGTAGTCGAAGCGCGCGTCGAACCTCGCGTCTCCGTTCACCGCGCCGTACGCGGCGAGCAGCCCGTTGAGATCGTCCTGTGTGACGTTGAGTTCGGGCGGCGGAGCGGCGGATGCCGCGGCGGCGTCCTGCGCGGGCTCGGCGGAATCGGCGCTCCTGGCGAGCGCGTCTTGCGCTGCGACGGCGGCCCTTGCGCTCGGGGCGGAGTCCGTTGCGGTGTTCACCAGGCTGTTCTTGTCGGCCACGGCCTGCTTGAGCGCGACGGCCTGCTTGGCCGCTTCCGCGGCTTTGGCTGCTTCGGCGCGACTCTGCTCGGAGAGCTGCACGTCATCGGTGCGCGCAGAAGTGGCTTTGACGGCATCGGGAGCGATGGAGGCCGCGAGCGCGGCGTCACCTCCCTTGGCGCCTCGCAGAAGGGCGCCGCTGATGTCCGCGGCATTGTTCGACGAGATTTTCATGCGCAGTCCTCCTTATCCTCGGCGCACGGATCGCGCCCGACACCGGTTCGGGCGGGGCCGTCGCCGAGGGGAGAACAGCAAATGCGCTGCCAGCGCTTCGTCAGGGGCCGATGTGGACGACGATGCGTCGTTCCTGGGGCGCGAGCCGGTGTTCCCACACGTAGATGCCCTGCCACGTGCCGAGCACGAGGGAGCCCTTCATCACGGGGATGCTGATGGAGACGTTGGTGATCGCGGAGCGGATGTGTGAGGGCATGTCGTCGGGCCCTTCGTCGGTGTGCGTGTGATGCGGATCGCCGTCGGGGACGTGCCGGTCCATCCACGCTTCAAGGTCGGCGCGGGCGCTGGGGTCGGCGTTCTCCTGGATGGTGAGACTGGCCGAGGTGTGGCGGATGAAGACGGTGCAGAGCCCGTCGGCAACATCGCTGTCGTGCACGATGTGTGCGACCTCGCGGGTGATCTCGTGGAGGCCTCTGCCTCTGGTGCGGACGGAGAACTCGCGTGTGAGGCTCATAGTCCGCGACGATATCGCGCCGGCGCGATCATTGGCCGCAGAGGACGCCGAAGTTGCTCAGCACGGCGTTGAGGTCGCTAAAGGTGTAGGTGGGCCCGAAGTCGCTGAGGACGAGGTTGAGGTCGAGGAAATCGACGGCGCCGTCGCCCGAGATGTCTCCCAGCAGGGGGGCGTCGTCGGAGCGGATGCGGTAGACGCGGCCTGGGTCGTAGGTGAGGAAGTAGAGGTAGCCCGCCGCGTCGCGCCCGAAGGATGGGAGGAAGGGGCGTGCGCCGCCGAGCAGCTCGGTGGAGTGCTCGACCAGGTCGGAGAGCGTGACGCCGTCGAAGCGCATGGAGAAGATTCGACCCTGGCCGAAGTCGGCGAAGAAGTAGCGGCCGAAGTGCGAGCATTGGCGTCCGTTGCGGTTGACGTAGCCTGCGGTGACGGAGCTGAACGCGCCGTTCTGCGGCCAGGAGTGCGCGGGGTCGGTGAGCGGGAGATACATCGCGGGGATGTTGTTGTGGGGCGCGGGGCCTTCGAGGATGGGCCATCCGAAGTTGAGCGCGGGGATGTTGTTCGGCGCGACGTCGATCTCTTCGTAGTTCGCGCCGCCGACATCGCCGAGGATCATCGCGTTGGTGTGCCCGCGGCCCTGGTCGTCGAACGCCCATTTCCAGGCGTTCCGGAGGCCGACGTGCCAGAGTTCGGGTCTGGCGTTCTGCACAGGGGGGTTGTTCTGGGGAAGGAACGGGTTGGTGGGGGGGATGACATGGCCGGTGGCGTGCGTGTCGGGGACGGCGACGTCGATGCGGAGGATCTTGCCGTGGAGTGAGGTCGGGTTCTGCGCGAGTGATTCGTCGCCGGCTTCGCCGAGGGCGACGTAGAGGCATCCGTCGGGTCCGAAGCCGATGGTGCCGGCGTTGTGGACGCCGGGCGGGCGCTGGATGTAGGGCTCACCGTCGAAGACGAGGTTGAATTGTGAGGCGGGGTCCGCGATGAAGGGGTTGGTGGAGGACCGCTTGAAGCGTGCGATGACGATGACGCCCTCGGGGTTGGCGGCACTGAAGAGGACGTAGAAGCGGCCGGAGTCGGCGTAGTCGGGCGCGAACGCGAGGCCGAGACAGCCCATCTCGTCGAAGAAGCGGACCTGTGGGCGGATGTCGAGGAAGAACTGGGGTCGCGTGACGCCGTTCTCGAGGATGTAGATGAGGCCGCCCTGGGAGAGCACGTACTGGATGTGGTCTTGCGCGGGGTCCTGGATGAACGCGACAGGGGCCCAGAATGAGCCGGGGAGGGCTTCGGCGTGGAGCGGCGCGAGCGAGCCTGCGCGTGCGAGCGGTGCGGTGAGGATCGTGAACGTCAGGCAGAGGAGGGCGGCGAGGCGTCTGGGCATGTGGGCGCTCCTGCGCTGCCGGGGTTGTGTCGGGGCGTCGCGTGCCGCCCCGTCAGATGCCGCAGCTCACGCCATAGTTGCTGAGCACGGCGTTGAGGTCGGTGAAGGTGTAGGTGGGTCCGAAGTCGCTGAGGACGATGTTGAGGTCCTGGAAATCGACGGCTCCATCGGTGTTGATGTCGCCCAGCAGCGGGTCTTCGTTGCTGGCGATGCGGTAGATGGTGCCGGGGTCGTATCGGAGGATGTAGAGGTTGCCCGCGGCGTCGCGCCCGAAGGAGGGGAGGTAGAAGCGTGCGCTGCCGAAGAGCTCGCTGGTGTGATTGACGACGTCGGTGAGGGTCGAACCGTCGAATGCGGCGGAGTAGACCTCACCCGAGCCGAAGTCGGCGAAGAAATAGCGGCCGAAGTAGGCGCACTGCCGGCCGTTGCGGAGGACGTAGCCGCCGGTGACGGAGTTGAAGGTGGTGTGCTCGTAGACGTGGACGGGGTCGGTGAGCGGGAGGAACATGGCCGGGAGATTGGAGATGGGGTTGAAGCCCTCGAAGAGCGGCCAGCCGAAGTTGTGCGCTGGCGTGTTGGCGGGCGCGACATCGATCTCCTCGTAGAGCGCGGCGCCGACGTCGCCGATGATCATGGCGTTCGTGTGGCCGCGGCCTCGGTCGTCGAAGCACCACTTCCACGGGTTGCGCAGTCCGACGTGCCAGAGTGAGGGGAGCGAGCCGGCCACGGGCGGGTTGTTCTCGGGGAGGAAGGGATTGGACGGGGGGATGCGGTAGCCGATGGGGTCTTCGTCGGGGACGTTGACGTCGATGCGGTGGATCTTGCCGTGCATCGATGTGGGGTCCTGGGAGAGCTCTTCGAGGCCGGTCTCGCCGATGCCGAAGTAGAGGTAGCCGTCGGCGCCGAAGATCATGGTGCCGCCGTTGTGGATGCCCGGGGGGCGCTGGATGTAGGGGTTGCCGTCGAAGACGAGGTTGAACTGGGAGGAGGGGTCGGCGGAAGAGGGGTTGGAGGCGGAGCGGTTGAATCGTGCGAGGACGGTGGCGCCGAGCGGGTCTTTGGAGGTGAAGAGGACGTAGAAGCGTCCGGAGGAGGCGTAGTCCGGGGCGAAGGCGAGGCCGAGGCAGCCCATCTCGTCGAGGAAGTGGACCTGCTCGCTGATGTCGAGGAACGGCACGGGGTGCGCGACGCTGTCGGTGATGATGTAGATCAGCCCGCCCTGGGAGAGGACGTACTGGACGTTGTCCTGCGCGGGGTCCTGGATGAAGGCGATGGGGGACCAGAACGTGCCGGGCTGCTGCACGATGTGGAGGCCGGGGAGCGAGCCGGCGTGGCCTGTGGCGATGCAGCACAGGAGCGCGTGTACGAGCGCGACGATGTTGCGACGCGTGTGGGGGAGCATTCGTGGCGTCCTGGCCTCTGGCGCGTGTGTGCCTCGGGCGGTGGCGATGAGGCGCGTGGTGTCATCCGGGCGGTCGCGCCCGGGTTGTGTACTGCAGCGATACGTCGGGATGCGAGCGCGAGTTATTCGCCGCAGTCGACGCCGAAGTTGCCGAGAACGTGGATGAGGTCGGTCGTGTTGTAGAGCGAGCCGAAGTAGGAGAGGATCTGAAAGAGGTCGGCGGAATCGACGCCGCCGTCGCTGTTGATGTCGCCGAGGAACGGGAGCTCGTCGGTGACGATCTTGTAGATCGTGCCGGGGTCGTAGCGGAGGACGTAGAGGTTGCCCTCGGCGTCGCGTCCGAAGGACGGAATGAAGAATCGCTCGGAGCCGAAGAGGTCGTTGGTGTGATCGACGATGTCGCCGATGGCGTCGCCGGTGAAGCGGCCGGAGTAGACCTGGCCCACGCCGAAGTCAGCGAAGAAGTAGCGGCCGAAGTAGGAGCACTGCCTGCCGTTGCGGAGGACGTACCCGCCGGTGATGGAGTTGAAGCCGAAGTGGGGGTACGCGTAGACGGGCTCGCTGAGCGGGAGGAACATCGGGGGGAGGTTGGAGAGCTTCTGGAAGGCCTCGTAGATGGGCCAGCCGTAGTTGAGTCCGCCGACGCCGGCGGGGGCGATGTCGATCTCTTCGTAGTGCGCACCGCCGACGTCGCCGATGATCATGGCGTTGGTGTGTCCGCGGCCTCGGTCGTCGAAGCACCACTTCCATGGGTTGCGCAGTCCGACGTGCCAGAACTCCGGTCGCGCGTTGGCGACAGGCGGGTTGTTCTCGGGGAGGAATGGGTTGGTGAGCGGGATGCGGTAGCCGATGGGGTCTTCGTCGGGGACGTTGACGTCGATGCGGTGGATCTTGCCGTGGAGTGAGGTGGGGTCCTGGGAGAGCTCTTCGAGGCCGGTCTCACCGATGCCGAAGTAGAGGTAGCCGTCGGGGCCGAAGATCATGGTGCCGCCGTTGTGGATGCCCGGGGGGCGCTGGATGTAGGGGTTGCCGTCGAACATGAGGTTGAACTGTGAGGAGGGGTCGGCGACCCAGGGGTTCGTGGCGGAGCGTTTGAAGCGGGCGATGATGAGGGCGCCCTCGGGGTCGGAGGAGTTGAAGAGGACGTAGAAGCGTCCGGAGGTGGCGTAGTCCGGGGCGAAGGCGAGGCCGAGACAGCCCATCTCACCGAAGAAAGTGACCTGCGGGCGGATGTTGAGAAACTCCTGCTGGAGGAGGGAGCCGTTGCGGATCACCCGGATGATGCCTCCCTGAAGGAGGACATACTGGACGTTGGCCTGCGCGGGGTCCTGGATCATCGCGATGGGGATCCAGAGGTTCTGCGCGAAGACCTCCGCGCGGATGGGGGCGAGATCGCGGGCGGTGGCCGTGGGAACGGCGGCGAACAGTGCTGCGGCGATGATGGCGATGCGTTGCAAGGCTCTTCGCATGTTGGGTCTCGCTCTCCCCGGCGCGGTGGTCGGTCGTGGACGGTGCGCGGCTCTCTCCGTGCCGAGCGAGACGCCCGGCAAGCCTTTCCTCCGTGTCGGATAACGTAGGTCGAGAGGCGCGGGGATCAACCCTTGAAGAAAGACTTTTTTCCACCCTTGTGTATTGCAGGGGTGTGAAAAAAGAAAACCCCGCCGGGAGGCCGGCGGGGCGGTGTCGAACGAACGAAGAGCGAACGGGGTGAATCAGTCGCCGCAGGACTGGCCGAACTCGGAGAGGACGTTGTTGAGGTCGGCGAAGGTGTAGGTCGTGCCGAAGGCGGAGAGGACGAAGTTGAGATCGGCGAAGTTGACCATCATGTCGCCGTTGATATCGCCCAGGAGGGGGACGTCGTTGCTGGTGATGCGGAAGATCTGGCCCGAGGTGCTGTGGTAGCGGAGGATGTAGAGCTCGCCGTCGTTGCCGCGCCCGAAGGAGGAGATGAGGTAGCGCGTGGCGCCGAAGAGCTCGTTGGAGTGCTCGATGTTGTTGGTGCCGTCGAGCTTGACGGACCAGACGCGTCCGGAGCCGTAGTCGGCGTAGAAGTAGCGGCCCTTGAAGGAGCACATACGCACGCCGCGGTAGACGAAGCCGCCGGTGATGGAGACGCCGAACGAGTGGCTGTAGGTGTGGATGGGGAAGAGGACGCGGTAGGGGCTGTTGGGGTCGGTGGAGTTGTACGCGATGGGCAGCGACTGATTGAAGGAGCTGTTGCCTTCCCACCAGCGCCAGCCCCAGTTGTTCCCGCCTGCGCCGGCGGCCTGGCGGTTGATCTCCTCGACGGCGTTCTGGCCGACGTCGGCGATCATGTAGTCGCCGGTCGCGCCCGCGCCGACGTTGTCGAAGGAGTGCTTCCAAGGGTTGCGGACGCCGAAGGCCCAGATCTGCGGGCGTGCGCCGGCGATGGGCGGGTTCGCGGCCGGGAGGAAGGGGTTGTCGGCGGGGATGTCGTAGCCCTCGACGTCGGCGTCAGGGACGCGGACGTCGATGCGGAGCATCTTGCCGAGTTGTGCGCTGGCGGTCTGTGCGCGGTTGTTGGGATCGCCGCCGGAGCCGCCGTCACCCATGCCGATGTAGAGCATGTTGTCGGGGCCGAAGTTGATGGTGCCGCCGTTGTGATTGGAGAAGTCCTGGACGATCCATCGCGTGGTGGTCTGCCCGAGGTCGGCGCCGAAGGACATGTCGAAGCGCGAGCCCATGTTCGCGGTGAGGGGGTCGGCGGGGTTGGAGGGGACGTTGACGTTGAAGCGGGCGATGACGGTGGCGCCGAAGGGAGGCGTGGACGCGCCCGGGGGATTCGGGGGGGCGACGCCGTTGCTGGTGAAGTTGACCCAGCAGCGGTTGTTGTTGGCGAAATCGGGGTCGAAGGCGAGGCCGAGAAGGCCGCGCTCGCTGCCCGTGGAGATCATCCCGCTGAAGTTGCCGAAATCTCCGAGCACTGCGCCCGTGGTCACGTTCACGGCGCGGATCAGGCCGGTCTGCTGGACGACGTAGAACACGTCGTTGTTGCGGGGGTCGGGGACCATCGCAACAGAGCTGTTCACCGAGCCGGGGGCGGTCGCGGCGGTAGCGCTGAGGGTTCCGAGTGGGCGGGCGACGGCGCAGCAGGCCAAGAGTCCAAGGCCGCACGCCGCGATCAGCGAGTTTCGCATCTGTCTGTCTCCTCCACACCCGCGCCAGCCGGGCGGGCGGTCTGCAATCACACGAACACCGCAGGCCCGCCGGGGGTCCGCGCTCCGGGAGCACGCACTGACCGTACGCCCGGCGAGCCTGACGCCCAAAACTAAGCCCGGTACAGGTTCGGGACAACACCAAACCGCCGATTCTCCGATCGATCAGGGCTGCGCGCCGACCAATAATCGACCTTCGTGCGCTCTGGGCGAGGGGCGCTGCTCGTTGACGGCGCTGGCCTCGACCCTCCCCCCGCATCTGCGGGTATACCCCCACCCACACATGAACCGACCGAACAACCCGACTTCCAAAGCGTGCACGCCGGGCGTCCGTGCCGGTCGGACCGGGGGTGATGTTCGTCTGAACGTGCTCCCTGCGGACCACGGCTCGGGGACGAGCCGAGCGCGACGGTCCCGCAACGGTCCTCGACGCGCACTAGTCCTCGGATTGGTGCACGTCGCCATCGCGGTGCATGTGGGGCTCTGGCTCTATCGCGGCGGGAGCACGCTCTCTCCTGTCGAGCCCTCCGAGTCCATGTACACGCTCGAGACGGGCGCCATCAACGCGGGCTTCATCCTGTTCGGCATCGCGATCCTCTCGACGATCCTCTTCGGGCGATTTTTCTGCGGGTGGGCGTGCCACGTCATCGCGCTGCAGGACGTGTGCTCGTGGATGCTGCGCCGCGTCAAGATCAGGCCCAAGCCGTTCCGTTCTCGGCTGCTCGTCTTCGTGCCGCTCTTCTTCGCGCTGTACATGTTCGTGTGGCCGACGTTCCGGCGCGAGGTTCTGTGGCCCACGCTCTCGGAGCAGCGCGTCATCCCCGGCGCCGTGGGCTCGCCCGGCGCGACCATGACCTACCGCGCCTGGCCCGACCACCTCGCATGGCTCGGCCCCGTGCGCCCGTTCCCCGGCTTCTCGGTGGAACTGATGACGCCGGACTTCTGGGAGACGTTCGCGGGGCCTGCCGTGGCCGTGCCGTTCCTGTTCATCTGCGGCTTCGCGGTCGTGTACTTCCTCGGCGCCAAGGGCTTCTGCACGTACGGGTGTCCGTACGGGGGCTTCTTTGCGCCGGCCGATCAGATCTCTCCCGGACGCATCGTGGTCGATCACGACAAGTGCCACTCGTGCGGGCACTGCACCGCCGCGTGCACCTCGAACGTCCGCGTCCACGAAGAGATCGCGCGTTTCGGCATGGTCGTCGACCCCGGCTGCATGAAGTGCCTCGATTGCGTGAGCGTGTGCCCGAACGACGCGCTCGCCTTCAAGTTCGCGGCGCCTCCGATCCTCAAGTCAGCCAAACGGGGCCGCGCGAATGCCAAGCCGGTCAAGCGCACCTTCGATCTCTCCTGGCCCGAAGAGATCGCGGTGGCGCTGGTGTTTGCAGCGTCGTTCGTTGTGTACCGCGGGCTCTACGGCGCCGTGCCTCTGCTCATGGCCATCGGCGTTGCGGGCTGCGTGACGTTCATCGTGTGGAAGCTCTGGCGCCTGCCGCTCGATCGCAACCTCCGATTGCACAACTTCCAGCTGCGCCTCAAGGGTCGCGTGCGCCCCGCGGGGCTCGCGTTCGGCGCGTTCGCGCTCGCCGTCGTGGCGCTCACGCTGCACTCTGGGTATGTCCATGCCGCGGAGCGACGCGCGGGCAAGCTGGACGATCAGGTGCGTGTGCCGTCCGCCCAGGTGTTCACGCCCCAGCGTCCCCCCGTGCCGCCCGAGCAGTTGGAGGCCGCACGGAAAGCGATCGACATCTACTCCGCGCTCGTCCCGATCTCCGACGGCGGCGGCGCGCTGCTCTCGACCCCGCGCGTGGATGTGCGCCTGGCGTGGCTGCACAGCGTGGTGGGGGAGTACGCCAAGGCCGAGCGGGCGCTCCGCCGTGTGCTGGCGCGCGGGGAGGCCAAGGAAAATCTCGCGGCCCAGCTCGTGCAGATCATCCTGCTCCAGGGCCGCATCGAGGACGCGAACGCGTTCGCGCGCGAGGTCCTGGACGAGCACCCACACTTCCACACAGTGCGCGACGACCTTGCCGCGCGCATGGTGAACGCGGGTCGTCTCCCCGAGGCCGAGGCGATGTTCAAGGCGTATCTCGAGAAGCACCCGAAGGAGCCGCGCGCGTTGATCACGCTCGCCGCGATCCGCGCGGTGGGGGGGAGAGTGCCCGAGGCGATCACGACGCTCGAGGATGCGGTGCAGGCCGACCCGACGTTCGTGCCCGCGCGTCAGCGTCTCGCCGGCACGCTCGTGGTTGCCGGGCGGACGGGCGAGGCGTTGCCGCACCTGGAGGAAGCGGAGCGCCTGGCGCCGCACGACCCGATCGTGCAACTGCAGCTCGCGGAGCTGTTGGATGCGCTCGGCCGGCGCGAGGAAGCGATCAAGCACGCGCAGCGCGCCCAGGAGCTCCAGCTCGAGATGGCGCGGCGCGCCAACGCGCCGATCCCCTCACCCGTGGGCGAGCCGTCCGCGACGAGATGAATGGAGTGCGCGACGCGCGCTTGATATCGACGCGGCTTCGGGGTCTAATCGGACGTCCGCATCCTCTCGAACGGAGCCCCACGATGCCCGCCGAAGCCGCCGCACTCAACCTCATGGGCTGGATCAAGGACCATCTCCACGAGATGAAGCCCCCGGTCTCGAACAAGACCATCTGGAAGAACCAGGACTTCATCGTCTTCGTGAGCGCGGGCCCCAACACGCGCAACGACTACCACGTCAACCCCACCGAGGAGTTCTTCTATCAGCTCAAGGGAGACATCTACATCAAGCTCCAGGAGGACGGGAAGTCGCGCAACGTCATCGTGCGCGAAGGGGAGGTCTTCCTCATCCCCAAGTGGGTGCCGCACTCTCCCCAGCGCCCGGAGGGCACGCTGGGCCTCATCGTCGAGTACGTCCGCCCGGAGGGCCAGAAGGACGCACTCCGCTGGTACTGCCTCCAGTGCAACCACCTCGTGCACGACGCACCCTTCACCCTCACCGACATCGACAACAACCTCAAGGAGATCATGACGCGCTTCTGGGGCGATGACGTCTCCCTCCGCACCTGCAAGAAGTGCGGGTTCGTCTTCGAGAAGGCGAGCGAGGCCAAGCTGCCGGCAATGGCGTGACCGGCACGACACGCATGCTCGCCATCGACCTCCACACCCACATCCTCCCCGAGCGCTGGCCCGACCTGCGCGAACGCTTCGGCGTCGGGGGCTGGGTCTCCCTCGACCACGAGGGCTGCGCCCCGTGCCGCGCCAAGATGGTCATCGACGGCAAGTTCTTCCGCGAGATCGAGTCCAACTGCTGGGACCCCGTGCGCCGCATGCAGGAGTGCGACGAGCACCAGGTGCGCGTGCAGGCGCTCTCCACCGTCCCGGTCATGTTCTCCTACAACGCGAAGCCCGAGCACGCCTACGACCTCTCACGCCTTCTCAACGACCACATCGCGGGCGTCGTGCACGATCACCCCGGACGCTTCGTCGGGCTCGGCACGATCCCCATGCAGGCGCCCGACCTTGCCGCGCGTGAACTCGAGCGCTGCGTCGTCGATCTCGGCATGCGCGGCGTGCAGATCGGCACGCACGTCAACGGCAAGAACCTCGATCACAAGGACCTCTTCCCGATCTACGAGACGGCCGAGCGGCTCAGCGCGGGCGTGTTCGTGCATCCCTGGGACATGCTCGCGCGCGACCGCATGCCCGACTACTGGGCGCCCTGGCTCGTCGCCATGCCCACCGAGACCACCCTGGCCATCACCTCCGTCCTCATGGGCGGCGTGCTCGAGGAGTTCCCGCGCCTCCGCCTCGCCTTCGCGCACGGCGGCGGCTCCTTCCCGGGCACCATCGGGCGCATCGAGCACGGCTTCCACGCCCGTCCCGATCTCTGCCAGACGCGCACCAAGACCCCGCCGCGCGCCTTCCTCGCCGACGAGACCGGCGACACGCCCGCGCGCTTCTGGGTCGACTCTCTCGTCCACGATCCCCACGCGCTCCACAACCTCATCCGTCTCTTCTCCGACAAGCGCATCGTCCTCGGCTCGGACTACCCCTTCCCGCTGGGCGAGCTCGAGCCCGGAACACTCATCCGGTCCATGCCCGACCTCTCCGACCAGACGCGCCGCAGGCTCCTGGCGGAAAACGCGCTCGAATTCCTGGGCATGACCACGGCCGACCTGCCCCTCTAGCGCGCCTCCTGTACGATCTCGCCCCGATGTCCGCACGACCCACCTTCGACGAATCCCGCGCGCACGAGCTCGATGCGCGCGACCCGCTCCGAGCCTTCCGCGAGCGCTTCTGCGTGCCGCGCGACAAGCAGGGGCGCGAGCTGTGCTACCTCACGGGCAACTCGCTCGGGCTCATGCCCAGGCGCGCCCGCGAGCTCGTCGTCGAGGAGCTCGAGGACTGGGAGCGCCTGGCCGTGGAGGCCCATTTCGAGGCGCGCCGACCCTGGTTCTCCTACCACGAGATCTTCCGCGAGAGCGGCGAGCGTCTTGTGGGCGCGGCGCCCGGGGGCGGCGAGGTCGTGATGATGAACTCCCTCACCGTCAACCTCCACCTGCTCATGGCCTCGTTCTACAGGCCGAGCCACTCCCGCCACCGCATCATCATCGAGGGCGGCGCCTTCCCGTCCGACGAGTACGCCGTGCAGTCCCAGGCGCGCTTCCACGGCTACGACGATGACGCGATCCTGCGCATCGTCCCGTCCGAAGGGAGCGGGCGGCGCACGCTCGACAACGAGGACATCATCGACTTCATCCGGCGCGAGGGGCCCAGCGCCGACCTCGTCCTGCTCTCTGGCGTGAACTACGTCACGGGGCAGCTGTTCGACATCGAGGCGATCACCAGAGCCGCGCACCGCGCCGGCTGCATCGCGGGCTTCGATCTCGCGCACGCCGCGGGCAACGTGCCGCTCCGCCTGCATGACTGGGGCGTCGATTTCGCCGTGTGGTGCTCGTACAAGTACCTCAACGCAGGGCCCGGCGCGCTCGCGGGCGCGTTCGTCCACCAGCGCCACTTCGACGGCAACGCGGACGACAGCCGCGGCCCCGCCTCCCACCGGCTCGAAGGCTGGTGGGGCAACGATGCGCAGACCCGCTTCCAGATGCGCCCCACCTTCTCCCCCGCGCGCGGCGCCGACGCGTGGTCCATCTCCAACCCTCCCATCCTCTCCGCCGCGCCCCTCCGCGCCTCCCTCGATCTTTTCGACGAAGCAGGCATGCCCGCGCTCCGCGAGAAGTCACTCGCGCTCCACGCCTACGCGCGCGAACTCCTCAGCGACGTCCCCGCCGCAAAGCTCGTCACGCCCGCCGACGACGCCTCCCACGGCTGTCAGCTCTCCATCACCGTGAACACCGACGCTAAAGCCCTCCAGAGGAGCCTCGCGGAGGCCGGCGTCGTCACCGACTTCCGCACGCCCGACATCATCCGCGCCGCCCCCGTCCCCCTCTACAACACCTTCACCGACGTCCACCGCTTCGTCTCCACGCTCGCCCAGCGCCTCGCCTGAACCGAGCCCATGCCCACGCCCGCCGACAAGCCGGTGATGACCATCATGGGCGCAGGGCTCTCCGGCGCGCTCCTCGCCGCGCGTCTCGCCGACCTCGGCTACCGCGTCGATCTCTACGAGCGCCGGCCCGACCCGCGAGAAGCCGGCGCCGACTCCGGCCGCTCCATCAACCTCGCGCTCTCCACCCGCGGGCTCGCCGCGCTCCACGAGATCGGCCTCGAGAACGACGTCATGCGTCTCGCCATCCCCATGCGCGGGCGGATGATCCACCCCGTCGAGGGCCCGCTCGCGTACCAGCAGTACGGGGTCACCGGCACGGAGGCCATCAACTCCATCTCGCGCTCCGGACTCAACATGGCCCTGCTCGACGCCGCAGGGCGACGCCCAGGCGTGCGCATCCTCTTCAACCAGCGGTGCGTCAACGTCGACTTCGATAAGAAAGTAGCCGAGGTGCAGGACGAGTCCACGCGCGAAACCCGCGCCGTGCCCTACGAAGTCCTGCTTGGCGCCGACGGCGCCTTCTCCGCGGTCCGCTCCGCCATGCAGCGCCGCGACCGCTTCAACTACGACCAGTCCTACCTCACGCACGCCTACAAGGAGCTCTCCATCCCGCCGGCCCCGCAGGGCGGCCATCGTCTCGAGAAGCACGCGCTGCACATCTGGCCCCGCCGCTCCTACATGATGATCGCGCTGCCCAACCTTGATGGCTCCTTCACCTGCACGCTCTTCGCCCCGTACGACGGGCCCGACGGCTTCAACGCCATCGCCACCGACGACGACATCCGCGCCTACTTCCGCAAACGCTTCCCCGACGCGCTCGAGCACATGCCCACGCTCGTCGAGGACTTCCGCGCGAACCCCACCTCCTCCCTGGCCACGATCCGCTGCTTCCCCTGGCGCATCGGCGGCTCGGCCGTGCTGCTCGGCGACGCCGCGCACGCCGTCGTCCCCTTCTACGGCCAGGGCATGAACGCCTCCTTCGAGGATGTCTCCGTGCTCGCCGACTGCCTGCAACGCCACCCCGACACCGAAGGCGCGTTCGCCGAGTACGAGACGCTCCGCAAGCCCAACGCCGACGCCATCGCGCAGCTCGCCCTCGACAACTTCATCGAGATGCGCGACCACGCGGGCTCGCCCGCCTTCCGCCGACGCAAGAAGCTCGAGAACTTCGTCGCGCGCCGCTTCCCCAAGCGATACACCCCCCTCTACACCATGGTCTCCTTCACCACGATCCCGTACGCCGAGGCCGTGGCCAAGGCTCGCGCGCAGGACCGCGCCGTGCGCGCCGCCATCATCACACTCGCGTTCCTCGCGCTCGCACTGCTCATCACGCTCGCCCTCATCCTCACCTGACCCGGAAGGCCGCCATGCTCTACGACATCACCCCCCCCGTCACCCCCTCCCTCGCCGTCTGGCCCGGCGACACCCCCATGTCGCGCGAGGTCCTCCTCGACATGCAGAAGGGCGACAACATCACCCTCTCCACCCTCCGCGCCACCGTCCACCTCGGCGCCCACGCCGACGCCCCCTCCCATTACGGCAAGGACGGCGAGACCATCGAGCAACGCACCCTGGGCCCCTACCTCGGTCCCGCCCAGATCATCGGTGTCGACGTGCCGCGCGGCCAGCGCATCACCCCCGCCCACCTCCCCCAGAAAGTGAACATCCGCGAGAAGCGCGTCCTCTTCAAGACCGGCTCCTTCCCCGACCCCAACGCCTTCAACACCGACTTCGTCGCCCTCTCCCCCGAACTCATCGACATGCTCGCGGCGCGCGGCGTCGTCCTCATCGGCATCGACACCCCCTCCGTCGACACCTTCGACTCGAAAGATCTCCCCGCCCACAACGCGCTCCTGCGCAACAACATGGCCGTGCTCGAAGGCATCGACCTCTCGGAAGTCCCCTTCGGCCGCTACGAGCTCATCGCGCTCCCGCTGAAACTGGTCGGCTTTGATGCGTCGCCGGTGCGGGCGGTATTGCGGCAGATCTAGATGTCTGCCATCTGCTTAGATTTTCACGCACTGTGGCAAGGCTCGGCGAAACGCTAGTCGGCTGTCCACACGTACATACAGTTTTGTATCACGATGATCAGTAGAAGCGTAAACGCGCCGAAGTATGCGAGTCCGCATCCGATACGCGAAAGGGTTCTCTTTTGGTCGAGCACCTCTCGTACGTATCCGAAGAGGGAGGCAGCCATACCTGTCGGGGGTGACAGGCGACGAAGAACGTCCCACCCCTGATCGTCGGATGCCAAGACCCACTCTTCGACCGTCGTCCGTGGCGTGACATGTTGGCAGTATTCCAAGTAGTGACTTAAAAATTTCATGTCGCTACTGTCTGGACGCCCGCGGTTACGCATGTTCTGAGACCACCATGACGCGAACGCGCAGGTGATTTCGCGATCACCGGCTTTCTTCCCGGAGAATGTCGCATAGTCGTCGTAGTGCCGGATGATTTTGGGGCATCGCGACTCATAGATCGCATCTGCAATCGCGATGAGAACGGCAGCAAAATACAGCAGCTGCCAACTGAAAGGCAGGTCTACTTTTAGTGTTAGAAAGTGTCTGAGAGCAGACGATTGAACGGTGCCGTTGTACGTAGAAATCGCATTCGCGGCGATCGGGATCAGAAGCAACCACAAATACGACGTCTTAAGGATCTTGCTCTTTCCAAGGCGTCCCAAAGCGGTCCATGTAAATCGGTGCGTGCGTTGCTCAAGCCCTCGGTGGATCGCGATTGCATGTGTTCGTAGAACCACGACGTACATTGCCCTGATCATCGGTGGTCTCGCGTCAGCTCATGCTCGTGAATTGCGACCTTGATTTATCAACTGTCATCGGACTCGATCGCCTTTACTTAGGTGCCGATCCGCGCGATCGCCTTCACCTCGATGTGAATCGTCGTCGGCAGCGCGGACACCTCGACCGTCGTGCGCGTCGGCCCGTGCTTGAACAGCTCCGCGTACACCTTGTTGTACGCCGCGAAGTCCCCCTCCATGTCCACGAGGAACACCGTGACGTCCACGATGTCCTCCCAGCGCGCCCCCGCCCCCTCCACCACCATCCGCAAGTTCCCGAACACAGCGTGCGCCTGCTGCACGATGTCGTGCGACACCACCCTGCCGCTCGCGTCCTTTACGACGCCCGGGATCTCCTTCTCCCCCCGCACCCTCGGCCCCAACCCCGACACGAACAGCAGGTTCCCCACACGTCGTGCGTGCGGATACGCCCCCACGGGCTCCGGCCCCTCCGTTGCCACGAACGTCTCGCCGTCTCCGATCACACGCGCCATCGTCACACCTCTCCGATCTACTTCAGCCTCACGCACACGTTCTTGGGCTCCGTGAAGAACCGCAGCGCCTCCCAGCCCCCCTCGCGCCCCACCCCGGACTCCTTCACGCCCCCGAACGGCGTGCGCAGGTCGCGCACCATCCAGCAGTTCACCCACACGATCCCCGCCTCGATGCGCCCCGCCACCCGGTGCGCGCGCGTCAGGTCACTCGTCCACACCATCGACGCCAACCCGTACCTCACCCCGTTCGCGAGCCCGATCGCCTCATCCTCACCCTCGAACGGCGAGATCGTCACCACCGGCCCGAACACCTCCTCCTGCATCACGCGGCACTGCGCGCCCACCCCCGTGATCACCGTCGGCTCCACGAAGAACCCCTTCGCGCACCTCCCGCCCACCGTCCCGCGCCCGCCCCCCAACTCCACCTTCCCCCCATCCTCCCGCGCGCTCTCGACAAACCCGAGCACCTTCTCCATGTGCGCCTTCGAGATCACCGCGCCGATCTCCGTCCCCTCTTCCGCCGGATCCCCGATCTTCAATCGCTTCGCGCGCTCCACGAACCTCTTCACAAACTCCCCGTACGCGCTCCGCTCCACGAACACGCGCGATCCGCACAGACAGATCTGTCCCGAGTTCGTGAACGCCGCGCGCACGCTCGTCTCCACGGCCTCATCCATATCCGCATCCGCAAAGACCACGTTCGGGTTCTTTCCCCCCATCTCCAGCGACACCTTCTTGAACGACTGTGCGCACACACCCGCGATCACGCGCCCTGTCCCCGTCCCCCCCGTGAACGACACGCCCTTCACCCCGGCGTGACCGACCAGCGCCGCCCCCGCCTCCGCGCCCCGTCCGTGCACCACGTTCAGCACGCCCCTGGGTAGCCCCGCCTCCCGCGCGATCTCGCACAGCATCGTCGCTGTGCGGGGCGTCATCTCCGACGGCTTCCCCACCACCGCGCACCCCGCCGCGAGCGCCGGCGCGATCTTCCACGTGAACAAGTACAGCGGCAGATTCCAGGGCGAGATCAGCCCCGCCACCCCGAGCGGCCGACGCAGCGTGTAGTTGAGCGCCGCTCCGTCCATGTCGTGACACTCGCTCGCCCAGTGCTCGATCGCACCCGCAAAGAACCGCAAGTTCGCGCTGCTCCGCGGGATGTCCACGCGCCGCGCCAGCGCGATCGGCTTCCCGCAGTCCTCGCTCTCCGCGCGCGCCAACTCCTCCAGACGCGCATCGATCCCGTCCGCCACCGCGCGCAGCAATCTCGCCCGCTCGCTCGCGGACGTCTCGCCCCACGCGCGCTGCGCCCGCGTCGCGGCCTCCACAGCCGCCCCCACGTCCGCACCATCACCGGCCGCCACCTCTCCGCACACCTCGCCGATCGCAGGCGCGACGTTCCCCATCCACCGTCCGTTTCGCGGCTCGGCGAACTCCCCATCAATGAAATGGCGGCATCGTTCCATGACGAACAGCAGTCTAACGAAGCCACTCCGCCCGGCGTCGGCGCAACATCCCCTCCGCACAATTCGCGCCCCGACGAGAAACCGCACGCGACGCCACCCCGTATTCTCGATCGAACCCCCGTTCACTCCGCCGCTCCGCGTGCCGGCGACGGAGAATGCATCACCGGGGGACGCCGGGAGAAAGCACATGCCCAGTCTGTCCGCGTCGTCTCGACTCATCGCGATGGTCGCCGCGTGCGCGCTCGCTCCGAGCGCGCACGCCGAAGACTGCGGCCAATGGGCCCCCGGCGCGCCCTACCCCGGCGTGAACGGCTTCGTGTACGTCACGACCACGTGGGATCCGGACGGCCCCGGCCCGGCGGCCGAACGCCTCGTCCTCGCCGGCTCCTTCACCACCGTCGGCGACACCATGGCCCGCAACATCGCAATCTGGGACGGCGAGTCCTTCTCACCCCTCGCCGACGGCCTCGACGGCGCGGTCCGCACGCTCTACGTCGACGCAGACCATCGTCTCCTCGTCGGCGGAGAGTTCACCTCCGCCGGGAACCTCCCCGCACATCACATCGCCGCGTGGGACGGCGCCTCGTGGTCTGCCTTCGGAAGCGGCGTCGACGCCACCGTCCACGCGATCCATCGCACATCCCTCGGCCTCGTCATCGGCGGCGGCTTCCTCCGCTCCGGCGCCGTCACGCTCAACCACGTCGCGCGCTGGGACGGCGCAAACTGGCTCCCCTTCGCGGACGGCGTCGACGGCCCCGTCCACGCCGTCACCGAATACAACAACGAGGTCGTTATCGGCGGTCTCTTCGGACACTCCCCGGTCTTTCCCAACAAGGAATTGAGGAACATCGCGCGCTGGAGCGGCGAGGAGTGGCTCGACGTCGGCGGCAGCCGTGACGGCGTCGTCTACGCGTTCGAGCACATGAACGGCGAACTGATCATCGCCGGCGTGTTCCCCTCGTCAGATCCATTCGCTCCTCCATACGCCATCTACCGCTGGAACGGCGTGACCCGGGCGACCGTCGACTGGCCCCGCGAGCCGGTCACGCGCCTGCGGCGCATCGGCGACAAGCTCTACGGCTGCACAGGCGACGGCGACCTCATCGCGAGCTTGGCAAACCAGCCCGACTCGTGGCACGGGTTCAATCCGCTCCTCTCCGTCCTCTCGAACGACATCGCGCAATTCCAGGGCGTCCTGCACCTCGCAGGCTCGCACGCGCACGCCATCGGCACGCTCGACAACACCGTCGTGCCCAGCGCATGGACCAGCCTCGTCCCCACCATCCACGACAACTACGTCTCCGCCCTCCTCCACGACGGCAACCGGCTCCTCGCCGCGGGCGGCTTCACTCGTCTGAACGGCCAGCCCTTCCCCGGCATCGCCTCGCGCGACAGCGGCGCATGGACCTCGTTCTCGCAAGGCTTCAACGTGCCCCCCGCCATCTTCGCGCGTTACAACGGCCAGCTCTTGGCCGCGGGAGACTTCACCACCTCCGGCGGCGTCACGCTCAACCGTCTCGCGCGCTGGGAGGGCGCCGCGTGGACGCGCTTCACGCCGGCCGCCCAACCCCCCATCGGCTTCAACGGCCCCGTCCGCGCCCTCGCGCGGCACAACGCCTCGCTCTACGTCGGCGGACGATTCACCTCCGTCGAAGGCGTCCCCGCCGTCGGCGTCGCGATGTGGAACGGCGCCGCGTGGTCCCCCCTCGCCGCCGGCATCCAGCCCAACCGACTCGTCGCAGCGCTCGCCATGCACAACGGCCACCTCATCGCGGGCGGCACGTTCACCTCAGCCGGAGCTGTCAGCGCCAATCACATCGCGCGATGGGATCACGCCACGTGGCACCCGCTCGCCGAGGGCCTCAACGGACCCGTGTCCGCTGTGCTCCCGTACAAGAACGACATCATCGCCGCCGGATACTTCACCTCCGCCGGCTCCGCGCAGGCCAACTACATCGCGCGCTGGGACGGCAGCGCATGGCATCCCCTCGCCGAAGGCACAGACGGCCCCGTCACCACGCTCTTCATCTACAACGGCCAGCTCATCGCGGGCGGCGCCTTCACCAGCGCGGGCGGCGCTCCCGCCTCCCGCCTCGCGCGCTGGGACGGCGCACAGTGGGGCGCCCTCGATCTCGCGCTCGATGACACCCCCCTCTCCCTCGCCGTCCACGAGAATGCCCTCTGGGTCGGCGGCGTCTTCACCTCCGCGGGCGGCGCTCCTTCCGCCTTCCTCGCCACCTGGCAAGACGCACTCCTCGGCGACGCCAACGCCGACCGCGCAACAGACTTCCTCGACCTCGTCCAGGTCCTCTCTTCCTTCTCAGAGCAAGTCCCCGCGGGCAATCTCGGCGACGTCAACTCCGACGGCGCCGTCGACTTCCTCGACCTCAACCTCGTCCTCGCCTACTTCGGCCAGGCCTGCCCGGACTAACCCGCGCTCAGATCGACCCCGTCCTCCCCCCGTCCACGCGCATCGCGATCCCGTTCACATACCCGGCCGCCGGGCTCGCCAGAAACGCCACCACCGCCGCGATCTCCCGCGCTTCCCCAAACCGTCCCGCAGGCACGCTCGCGCGCATCTCCTCACCCACCTCGGCCTCGCTCCGCTCGCTCCCCCTCGCGCGCGTGGCGATCAACGACCGCAACCGCTCCGTGTCCGTGAACCCCGGCAGCACGCTGTTCACCGTGATCCCGTCCGCGGCCACCTCCACCGACACCGTCTTCGACCACGACGCCATCGCCCCGCGCACCGTGTTCGACACCCCCAGCCCCGGGATCGGAACCTTCACGCTCGTCGAGATCACGTTGATGATCCGCCCGTACCCCGCGCTTCGCATCCCCGGCAGAAGCGCCCGCGTCAGCGTCTGCGCTGCGCCGATGTGCTGACGGAACGCGTTCTCGAACGCGCTCACCTCCGCGTCGATCGCTTTCCCCGCGGCCGGTCCGCCCGAATTGTTCACCAGCACGTGGATCGTCCCGCCCTGGAGCGCCTCACCGGCCGCGCGCTCCACGTCCTGCAGATCACTCATGTCCGCGCGCACGAACCCGTGCCCCGCGCCCTTCAGCCCCGCCACGACCTCGCGCATCGCCCCCTCATCGCGCGCCATCACCGTTACCCGCGCCCCCAGCAGCGCCAGCTCCTCCGCGCACGCCGCGCCGATCCCCTTCGATCCCCCGCACACCAGCGCCCGCTTCCCCTGCAGACTCAAGTCCATCCCGAAGCTCCTCATCCTCTTCCGCGCCGCCCCGCGCCGACCGCGCTCACCGGATAAACCGCATCCGTCCGAAGTCCGGCGCGAGCATGAACCGCGCCCCGCCCACCTCCACCGGAAGCATCGACGGCCAGAACACCAGCACCGCCTTCCCCGTCAGCATCCTCCGGTGCACCACCCCCAGCTTGTTGTCGATCTCCTCAGCAACCCACGGGTTCACCCCGTCCACCAGCCGCGAGTCCGTGCTGTTCGCCGAGTTGTCACCGCACAGGAAATACTCGTCCGAGTTCAGCACCGCGAGGTTCCGCGGATGCGTCCCTAGCGCGGCCGTGCCCGACGGATCACCCGACCGATACCACGACGCCTGATAGTGCAGGTCGCGGTCCAGACCCACGCGCGTCAGCCGCGCCGCCCCCGACACCGAGATCGTCGCGCCGACGCGCCGATACTGCCCCGGCTCCGCGAACGCGTTGATCATCCCGTCACGCGGCTTGTCCCCCTCACGGATCACGCCCCCGGCAGCCATCTCGTCGATCTCCGCGCGACTCTTCCCCGTGGCATGCTCGAGCCGTTCCCAAGGCGACCAGTCATACACCCCGTCCGCAACCCGCTTCCCGTTCACCCACACCGACACCGACTGATCCACGTGCCAGAACTCCACGCTCGACGCGTTCTTGTCCGACAGCGCGCTCCCCACACCCTCCCCGATCACGCGCCAGTCCCCGCCCTCAGGACGCATCTCCACGCGAGCCGCCCCGTCCGGCGACACCACCCCGCGGAACTCATGCCCGCGCGCGCGCACCACCATCTCCACTGTCCCTGCGCCCTGTCTCGGCTCCACCTCCGTGCGCACACGAACGTCCGACACCGAGAACCTCGGCAGCGCCCGGTACGGCGGCGCGTCGTTGTACGCAGCCCAGTCCGTCACCGGCCAACGCTCCTCATCCCACCTCAGCGTGCCGCCACCCGCCCCCATCTCGATCTCGCGCCCGCTCCACGTCCCGCCCTCGACGATCCAGGGTCCTCTCCACGCGCGCCCATTGTGCGCCGTGTCGATCGGCGTGTGCTCGCTCGAGAACACCGGCCACCACAACTCCCGCTGGATCCGCGCCGGCTTGCGCTCGATCTCCCACACGTCCTCGCGCCTCGCCTCGCGCCCCCCCTCGCTCCGCGTCGTGAACACGTCCCCGTCCGCAAGCCAGATCCGCTCCCCCGGCAGCCCGATCGTCCGCTTGATGTAGTTCTCGTGCGGCGACGCAGGCCACTTCACCACCGTCACGTCCCAACGGCTCGGGCGGAACAGCGGGTTGTACCGGATCACCCCGATCCGATCCCCGCCCCGCAGCGCAGGCAACGTCGTCGTGTACGGCAGGCCCGACTCAGGCTCCGAATCCAGCGTGAACGTCCGGGGCTGGAACATCACCCCCATCCCGCTCGCGTCCGCCTGCACCGGCGGGTTCACGGCCCACGTCAGCCCCGTCTGCGGGCTCCGCAGACGCATGTGCCGCCCCATCAGCGTCGGCCCCATCGACCCCGTCGGGATCACGTACGTGTCGAACACGAAGATCTTGAACGCCAACACCATCACAAAGGAGATGATGAGCCCCATGACCGCCTGTTTGGGGGTCTCCTTCACGCGCTGACCTGACGAGGAAGCACTCATGCGCGGGCAGGATACCGAACCGGGGGGGTTCACTCTCGCGCTCGCTCATGCCGCGTCCGCCACGCCCTTCCCGGACCCCTCCCGCGAGCCGCGCCCACCCGCCCTTCGTGCGGACCCGATCAAAGTGCGCGCGGATCAACGCCGATGCTGGATATGCGCGGGGTGGTTTCCAGGGGAGCCGTACGCAGGTCATGCAATGAGACTGATTCCGAAATTGATCGTGGGCGTGGCGATCCCGGGCGCGTTCGCTGTGGTCGGGGGGGCCTTCTACCTCGAGCACACCACCGACCTCGTGCGGGACTCCATCATCGACTCCGCCAGCGCGCAGGCCGGCGCGGCCATCACCGCCGTCGACGAAACCATGCGCGAGTACCTCCGCCAGTGGCAGGTCTTCGCGGATTCCTCCGTCACCCAGTCCGCCCTCGCCGACGCCGAGACGCGATATCCACCGGGCGAAGACCCCGAAGCCTGGATCAACCGCATCGACGCGCGCTGGAAGGAGCGTGACGATCCCGAGATCGCCGCCGTCCGCGCCACGCTCACCCGCGGCATCGTCGTCGAGGAGATGCTCGATCACGCGCAGCTCACCGACGAGTCCGCGAGCACCGCCGTCTTCGGCGAGGTCTTCCTCACCGACCGACGCGGCGCCAACATCGCCCAGACCGGCGACACCTCCGACTTCCGACAGAACGACGAGCAGTGGTGGCGCGTCGCGCGCGACAAGGGCGTCTACGTCGGCGACATCGAGTGGGACGACAGCCTCAAGGACCTCGCCATGTCCGTCTGCCTGCGAGTCGACTCTCCCGCGGGCGAGTTCCTCGGCGTCATGAAGATCGTCATGCGCGCCAGCGCAATCGTCCGCTTCTTCAACGCCATCACCTCCCCCTTCGACACCGCCTCCCCCTCCAGGCTCGCTCTCGTCACGCGCTCGGGCGCCTTCGTCTGCGGCGCACGACTCTCTCTCCCCACGAATCACCCGGAGATCGTCGCACTCCTCGCGAAGGCCGCCTCCGCGCCGCGTGGCATCGTCATCAAGGAGCCCATCACCGACAACGACCGCACACGACTCCTCCTCATCGCGGGCGCTCCCATACTCGACGGCGCCGGATGGTGGGCCGTCGTCGTCGAACGCGATCAGGCCGCCCTGCTCGCCCCCGTCCGCTCCCTCCGCACCCAGGCCGCCCTCGCCGGCTCGATCATCCTCCTCTTCATTCTCTCCTCGCTTACCTCCTCCGTCCTCTCCCTCGCAGGCCGTCTCGGCGCGCTCCGCCGCGCCACCCTCCGCATCGCCGCCGGCGAGCGGGGCGTCCGCGTCGGACTCACCGGCAACGACGAGATCGCGGCGCTCGGACGCTCCCTCGACCACATGGCCGCAGAGCTCGACGACGTCGAGGGACAGCGCGACACCTACATGGCCGCCCTCGAATCCACCAACGCGCAGATCCGCGACCAGATGGCCGCAAGACACCGGCTCGAGGATCAGCTCGTGCAGGCCCAGAAACTCGAGTCCATCGGCCAGCTCGCCGCGGGCATCGCGCACGAGATCAACACCCCCATGCAGTACGTCGCCGACAACACCCGATTCCTCAACGACGCATTCTCCAACGTCCTCGACGCGCTCAACGCCTACGTCGAGGTGCTCAACCCCGCGAACGGCGACAAAACGTGGGAGGAACGCCTCCGCGATGTCGACGAGATCGCCGAACGATGCGACCTCTACTTCCTCCGGGAGGAAATCCCCAAGGCGCTCGAACAGTCCATCGAGGGCATCGACCGCATCGCCTCCATCGTCCGCGCGATGAAGACCTTCTCCCATCCCGGGAACGAAGCCAAGCAGCCCGCAGACATCAACAACGCCATCGAGAGCACCGTCGTCGTCTGCAGGCACCGCTGGAAGTACGTCGCGGAAGTCGAGCTCGACCTCCTCCCCGACCTCCCCAACATCCCGTGCAACCTCGGCGAGTTCAACCAGGTCATCCTCAACCTCATCGTCAACGCCGCCGACGCCATCAGCGATGTCGTCGGCGAGGACGGGCCTCAACGCGGGCTCATCCGCATCGTCACCCGACGCGACGGAGACCACGCCGTCATCACCGTCTCCGATACCGGCTGCGGCATATCCGACGAAAACCGCAATCGCGTCTTCGACCCCTTCTTCACCACCAAAGACGTGGGCAAGGGCACCGGACAGGGACTGGCGCTCTGCCACAACACCATCGTCGTGCGCCACTCCGGCTCCATCACCTTCGACTCCACCCCGGGCAAGGGAACCACGTTCACCATCCGGCTCCCCATCAACGACCCGGCGCGAGCCGTGCACCACGTCAAGGACGCCGCATGAACACGCACGAGAAACTCCACATCCTGTTCGTGGACGACGAGCAGCGAGTGCTCGACGGACTCCGACGCACTCTGCGGCCCCTTGCCGCGGAATGGGGCCTCCGATTCGTCGACAGCGGCGAAGCCGCCCTCGCCTCACTCGCCGAGCATCCCGCCGACGTCGTCGTCTCCGACATGCGCATGCCCGGCATGAGCGGCGCACAACTCCTCGCAAAGGTCCGCGCACTCTACCCCCAGACGATCCGCATCGCGCTCTCCGGCCAGGCCGGCGAAGACGAAGTCCTCGGCTCCGTCGGCCCCGTCCAGCAGTTCCTGATGAAGCCCTGCGAGCCCGACTCACTCCGCGCCACCATCCGACGCCTCCTCTGTCTCCGTGCCGCACTCAACAAGCCCACCCTCCGCGCCATCGCAGGCCGAGTCGAAAAACTCCCCGCGGCGCCCGAGTCCTACCACCGACTCATCGAAGTCCTCGACGACCCCGAGACCAGCGTCGACCTCGTCGGCGCCGTCGTCGCGCAAGACCCCGCCATGACCGCAAAGTGCCTCCAGCTCGTCAACTCCGCTTTCTTCGGCGTCTCACGACCCGCACGCACCGCCACCGAAGCCGTCTCTCGCCTCGGCCTCGTCACCATCCGCGCACTCGCGCTCGTCGTGCGCGTCTTCGAATCCATCCCCAAAGCCGCCCTCCCGGGACTCACCCCCGAAGCCATCTGGAAACGCTCCTGTCACGCCGCCACTCGCGCGCGCACCGTCTCCGAATCACTCCGCCTCGCTGACGACGTGCAGGACACCGCCTACACCGCGGGCATGCTCTCCGAGATCGGCAGACTCGCCCTCGCCGCCGACGACCCCAATCTCATGGGCGCTCTCCTCGACGAAGCGCGCCGCCGAAACCTCCCCCTCGCGGAACTCGAACTCGAATCTCTCTCCGCAACGCAGGCCCAGGTCGGCGCGTACCTCCTCGGCCTCTGGGGATTCCCCGAGCCCTGCGTCAACGCCGTCGCATACCACGAACACCCCGCCGATTCCGGCGCCACCACCCCCGACGCCATCACCGCCCTCCACATCGCCCGCGCCTTCGCGCAAGGCGATCCGCCCGAATCTCGCGCCTGGCTCCACAACCTCGACGCCGACTACATCGAAACGATCGGCGCTGCAGACGCGGCCTCCACCTTCCTCGCCCGATCCGGAAACGCAGCATGACCAAGCCCCCCGCCCAGCCACGCCCGGACACCGTCGTCCTCGTCGACGACGATCCCAATCTCCTCGCCGCACTCCGCCGATCCATCGGACGCGTGTTCAACGTCCTCACTGCCGAGCGACCCGCCGACGCGCTCAAGCTCCTCGCCCAGTCCGGGCCTGTCGCGGTCCTCGTCTCCGATATGTCCATGCCCGAGATGAGCGGGGTCGACCTCATCCTCCGCGCGCGCGAGACCCACCCGCACACCACATACATCCTCCTCACCGGCAACAGCGATCAGCAGACCGCCGTCGATGCCGTCAACCGTGCGCACATCTTCCGCTTCCTCAACAAGCCCTGCCCGCGCGAAGTCCTCGAGCTCGCCATCCGCGACGGCATCGAGCTCTACCGCCTCAGGAACCTCGAGCGCGAACTCCTCCAGAAAACGCTCACCGGCAGCATCGCCGTCCTCATCCAGATCCTCCAGATGGCCAGACCGCGACTCTTTCGCCAGGGCGACCGCATCCGCAAAGCGGCCCGCGCTATCGCCGAACGCCTCAACTACCCCGACCTCTGGTGCGTCGAGATCGCCGCGATGCTCTCCTCCATCGGATGCATCACCCTCCCCGACGACATCGTCGAAGCCGCCCTCCAGGGACGCACGCTCACCGACGACGAGCGCCGCCTCTACGACGCCCATCCAAACGCCGGCGCCGACCTCCTCAAACGCATCCCACGCCTCGAAGCCGCCTCCGAGATCGTCCGCCTCCAGGACCTCGACGACGCCGCCCTCCGCGAACGCGCCAAAGACGACAACATCCGCATCGCCGCCCAGATCGTCCGCGTCGTCCGCGACGTCGACCTCGCCCTCACCCGATCAGAGCCGATCAAGGCCTCCTTCGAACGACTCGCCACCCCCCCAGGACGCACCGACCCCGCAATCCTTCAGGCCGCCGAATCCCTCGCCTCCGACATCTTCCGCGCCGCCGCAGGCGGAGACATCCGCAAAACGCTCGTCCGCAAGCTCATCATCGGAATGGTCCTCCAGGAGGACATCCGCACCAAGGACGGCGAACTCCTCATCTCCGCCGGACACGAAGTCACCGACGCGCTCCTCGCGAGAATCCGCAACTACGCCCTCCGCGGCCTCACCCAGGAAGAGGTCACCGTGCTCATCCCCAAGAACGCGCCCAAGCACGCGGTCCCGGACGCGGCCTGATCACCCCGCCAACCTCCTCCGAAATGGAGCGGACCGGGATCGAACCGGCAACCCCTAGCTTGCAAAGCTAGTGCTCTCCCAATTGAGCTACCGCCCCGTCACTGCGGGCCCATCATACGCGCTCGCGCTCCGCCCCTCGCGCCCGCCCGTTTGCCACCGCGCTCCCTCCCTCCGACAATCCCGCCTCACACCACCCGCGCAGGAGCACACACCCACATGCATCCCTCCCGCTTCCACCCCGCCTCCGACCCCTCCACCAACAACTCCTGCGACGTCGGCCTCGTCGGCCTCGCCGTCATGGGCGCCAACTTCGCCCTCAACATGGCCGACCACGCCTTCTCCACCTCCGTCTACAACCGCACCACCTCCGTCTCCCAATCCTTCATCTCCGAAAACCCCTCCACCCCCGGCGGGCTCCACGCCTTCGCCCGGCTCGAAGACTTCGTCGCCTCCCTCAAACGCCCACGACGCATCGTCATCCTCGTCAAGGCCGGAGCACCCACCGACGCCGTCATCGACTCACTCACCCCACTCCTCTCCCCGGGCGACATCATCATCGACGGCGGCAACGCACACTGGGCCGACTCCACCCGACGCGACGCCGCCCTCACCGCAAAGGGCTTCCACTTCGTCGGCTCCGGCGTCTCCGGCGGCGAGACCGGCGCACGCTTCGGCCCATCCCTCATGGCCGGCTGCTCCACCCAGGCCTGGTCCGCCATCGAACCCATCTGGACCGCCATCGCCGCCAAAGTCGACCCCGCCTCCGGCAAGCCACTCGAAGGCGCAACCCCAGGCAAACCCGTCAACGTCAAGGGCGCCGACTCCTGCGCCGCACGCATCGGCCCCAACCCCTCCGGCCACTTCGTCAAAATGGTCCACAACGGCATCGAGTACGCAGACATGCAGATGATCTGCGAGGCCTACGACATCCTCCGACGCGCTGCCAACCTCTCATCCACCCAGCTCGCCGACGTCTTCGCAAAGTGGAACACCACCGACCTCGACTCCTTCCTCATCGAGATCACCGCCGACATCCTCCGCCAGTCCGACCCCGTCACCAAACAACCCTTCGTCGACGTCGTCCTCGACGCAGCCGGCCAGAAAGGCACCGGCATGTGGACCTCCACCGCAGCCCTCGACCTCGGCGTCCCCGCCCCCACCATCGCCGAAGCCGTCTTCGCGCGCAACATCTCCGCGCACAAAGCCGAACGCGTCCACGCCTCCTCCATCCTCAAACCACCCTCACACACCACCTTCCACGGCGAACTCGACCACCTCGTCGAAGACGTCCGCCAGGCACTCCTCTGCTCCAAGGCCTGCGCCTACGCCCAAGGCTTCGCCATCATCAACGCCGCCGCACAACAACAAAAATGGTCACCCGACTTCGCCTCCATCTCCCGCATCTGGCGCGGCGGATGCATCATCCGCGCACGCTTCCTCCATCACATCTCCACCGCATACGCCTCCAACCCCGCCCTCCCCAACCTCCTCCTCGACCCCTACTTCGCCAAACTCCTCGCCGACGCCCAACCCGCATGGCGACGCGCCGTCGCCCTCGCCGCTACCCTCGGCATCCCCGCCCCCACATTCTCCTCCGCTCTCGCCTACTACGACTCACTCCGCGCAGACCGACTCCCCGCAAACCTCCTCCAGGCCCAGCGCGACTACTTCGGCGCCCACACCTACGAACGTCTCGACCAGCCCCGCGACCACTCCTTCCACCTCGACTGGACACACCCGCAGCGCCCCCAAAACCCGGCCTGATCCTCCACCCGACCAACCCCCGATCATCCGCCCATTTCGCGCTGGTTTTCACCCCTAAACCCTTGACCCACCCCCTCGTCCTTGCGACCTTCTAGCCGCGGGTTCTACGCGAACCCACGCCGCAGATCTGTGTCTTGGCGCTCCGGCGCCAATAGGGAAGGAAGAAACACACCATGAAGCACATCGCACTGCTCTCCGTTTCCGCGCTCGCCGCCTCCGCCGCGCTCGCGCAGCCCCGCCTCTTCGCCGTCGACGGAACCAACCTCGTCGAGCTCAACCCCAACACCGGCGCCACCATCACTTCCATGGCCCTCACCGGCGGCGTCTCCGGCTCGCAAGGCGCTCTCGCCTACGACCCAGGCACCGACACCCTCTACATGGCCTCCACCACCAACGACAACCTCTGGCGCATCGACTACAACACCGGCGCCGCCACCGTCATCGGCGACTTCGGCGTCGGCTCCGCCGTCGTCATGCACGGCATGGAATGGGCCAACGGCCGTCTCTACGGACACTCCTCCTCCGCAGCGGGCGGCGGAAACTTCTACGAGATCAACCCCGCCACCGGCGTCGCCAGCGTCCTCGGCACCACCGTCCCCTCCGGCTCCTTCGGCTCCATGGGCTGGGACTCCGTCAACAGCGTCATGTACTTCATGGACGTCGCCTCCGCCGGCCGCATGCTCTACACCATGAGCCTCACCGACGGCGCCCTCACCCTCGTCGGTCCCAACAACTCCGGCGGACAGGCCGGCGTCGGCATGGCCTTCGACCCGCTCTTCGGCATGCTCGCCATCAGCAACTCCGGCTCCGATACCCTCTACTCAATCAACCTCGCCACCGGCAACGCCACCGCCATCGGCATTACCGGCACCGGCAACGCCCTCTCCCTCGCCTTCGTCCCCACCCCAGGCGCCGCCTCGCTCCTCTCCCTCGCCGGCCTCGCCGCGCTCCGTCGCAACCGCCGCTGAGAGCGGACATCCCGCGACCACACGCCGCGCTCGCGCCCGCGAACCGACGCGAATCACTCGGCGAAACTCACACACGCCCCGGCCCCACACGCCGGGGCGTTTTCATTCACTTCGTGGAAGCCCGCGCCGCGCTCGTCCTCGTTCTTTGCCGCACCCGAGCCGCGAGGGCAACCTCGCGGCCAAGGACCATCTTCAACCAAGTCCGCCCCATGACCTTCCCACGCGCGACCTACTGGCCCTGCATCACATATCGCACCGCGGCCGCCATCTCCTCCGACGTCCACAAGTACCGCGTGCTCCCGTGCCGAGTCCATAGCGGCGTTGTGTCCACGAGCCCTGCGCGACGAACCGCGCGCGTCGCGCCCGCCTTGACGAGCCGCATCACCTCCTCCGCACTCTGCTCGGCGCCGCCGATCACGGCATGAACGTGATTCGTCCTCGCGTTCACGCCCCGCAAAGCCCATCCTCTCCGTCGGCACTCGGCTCCAACCCACTCCTCCACCACACGCCGCGCCTCGTTCCCCAGCCGAACAGGCTCGCCCCGCATCCGAGCGCGCCGCGCCTCAACTAACTCCGGGTCCGGATCCACCCCGATCGATCCCGGCGCGTTCTCCGCTCGACTCACCGACCCCCGCTCATCTCCGTGCAGCCATGTTCCATAGCACGTCCACGTCAGGAGATAGCCTAACGGCCGTCGCATTGCCAAATGCTATCCCCATCTTGCTGCGTTGGATCTTCGCCTCACCCGAGCCGCGAGGGCAACCTCGCGGCCAACGACCTCCGCCTACCCGGTTTGCCCCACCACATTCCTTGCATGCGATATCTGCTCTTCCATCCCACGCACCGCTCCCATCCGCGCAATGCCTCTCTGCCTCACCCGCGCCGCGCGCAACCTCGCTCAGTAGCAACCCCTCCTCCCGCCGAAGGCGTGGAGGAGGTGGTTCGTAGCACCGGAGGGGCACGAACCGGTGGAGGGCTGCTTCCTGCCTCATCCGAACTGCGAGCGCGAGCTCGCAGACGCGCTGCTCTTGCCGCCTCAAATTCATCCTGCGGCGCCGCGCGACAGCCGTCACAGGAGCCCCGCAACCCCACTCTTCCATCCTCTCCCGTTTTCTCTTTGCTCCCGACCCTCCGCGCCGTACGCTCCCGTTAACCCCCGGCGCCCTTGCATGCCGCGCAACATCGCCTCACTCGCCGCTGCGCTCCTCCTCGCCTCACTCGCCTCAGCAGGTGAACTACCCCGCCCGCGCGCGTGGGTACGCATCGCCGACGTTCCATACGCGATCGTCCAATCCTCCGCCGCCTACGACGCCGCCCGCGACCGCGTCGTCCTCTACGGCGGCGGCAACATGACCTGCGGCACGTGGGAGTTCGACGGACAGTCCTGGGCCTGCACGCCGATCAACTTTGGACTCGTCATTGAGCCCCGTCTCGTCTTCGATGAAACGCGAAGCCGCGTGGTCACTGTCGGCGGACAAGCGCAGGAGTCTCGCACGCGCGAATGGACCGGCGCGAACTGGCCCGTTATCGCCTCGACTGGCCCGGAGGCCCGCACGAGCTTCATGCTGGTCTGGGACAGCGACCGCCAGCGTGCGGTCCTCTTTGGTGGGCGTGGCCAGCAAACGCCTTTTCCCTTTCCCGGGAGCACCTGGGAATGGAGCGGAACTTCCTGGAGTTCGCTACCGGGCGGACCCCCCGGCCGCACCGACTGCGCCGGTGCATACGACGCATCGCGCGCGAGAACGGTGCTCTATGGCGGCAGAAACTCCACGCAGCTCTTTGACGACACGTGGGAATGGAACGGTGTGACGTGGACCCAAATCCCCGCGTCCCCTCCGCCCCAGCGAGTCAATGCCGGAATGATCTACAGCCCCCTCCGCGCACGCTCGCTCATCCACGGCGGCATGCTCTCGAAGCAACAGACTTACTCTAACGAAACGTGGTCTTGGGACGGTGTTGCATGGCGACGCGAAATCGAGCGCGGGCCTCTCTCCTTCTGGGCCGTTATGTGCTACGACTCCCTGCGTCATCGCACGATCATGCTCAACTACGGCGTCGGAAATGACAGTGGAACCTGGGCCCTCCCCGATTGCCCCGGCGACGCCAACGCCGACGGCGCAGTCAACTTCGCCGACCTCAACGCCGTCCTCTCCAACTTCGGCCAACCCATCCCCCTCGGCATCCCCGGCGACCTCGACGGCGACGGACTCGTCACCTTCACCGACCTCAATCACGTCCTCTCCTCCTTCGGCGCCACCGGCTGCTGAACCCCCCGCGACGCGATCCCCACGCCACCTCTCCCGTTGGCTCTGCAACGGGAGAGGGCAGTGAGAGGACTCCCGCATCGCTACTTCGTCTTGCCTTGAGATCGCCTCCATTGATCAGCGACTACATCCTGCGCAGTCTCCTCTTCCCCTTTCTCTCCCGCTCGCTGCTCGGAGCGAGTCGCAGAGGATCGAGGTGAAGGCGCCATCCAGGGGTGCATCGCTTCCCCCTCGACATCGCCTCGTACTGCGTTCGATCGGTGATCGCCCCCAACCGTCGGATGTCGACCTTTCTGTAGCGCACCCCGCCCCCATCGTGTGAGGCCGCCATTCGCGTAATCCGCCTGACGAACGAGACGCGACTGTAAAGGAGCGTCTACCCCCTCTCCATCTCCTCTTTCTCTCTGCCTTTCTTCTTCCCGAGTGCCTGATGCCTAATCCCGAGTGCCTTTCTTCCCTCTTCATTTCCGCTTTTCACTTTTCATTTTTCACTTTCCTCACGCCGCCAACTGCCGGTCCATCCGCTCCGGCTGCACCGCCCGTGCCAACGCCTCCTCACGCGAAATCACACCGGCCAAGTACAACTCCGAAATCGCCGCATCCAGCGTCCGCATCCCGCTACCTCTCCCACGAACAACGTGAGTGGGAGAGGGCAGGGTGAGGGCTCCATGGCCTCTTGCTTCTTTTTCCCTCTGCCTTTGCATTCGCGCACCCCGCCTCGTCAATCCGGAGCGTGTTACGCGTATTCGCATGCATAGCGAGACGCGACCGGGAGGGAGCGTCTACTCCCGCTCCTCCTCCTCTCGTCCTTCGCTTCTGGTTTTCTGCCTTCCCCTAATGCCTGATGCCTAATCCCTCGTGCCCTTCTTCCCCTCACGCCGCCAACTGCCGATCCATCCGCTCCGGCTGCACCGCCCGGGCCAACGCCTCCTCCCGCGAAATCACACCGGCGAGATACAACTCAGAGATGGCGGCATCGAGAGTTCTCATCCCCAGCGCCTTGTTCGTCTCGATCACGTTCGGAATCTCGAACGTCCGCGACTCACGCACGATGTTCCGCACCGCCGGCGTCGTCACCAGCACCTCCACCGCCGCAACCATCCCCGTCCCGTCCATCCTCGGCACAAGCGTCTGGCTCACCACCCCCTGCAGCGTGTCCGACAGCATGCTCCGCACCTGATTCTGCTGATCACCCGGGAACATGTCGATGATCCGCTCCACCGTCCGCGATGCATCCAGCGTGTGCAGCGTCGCAAGCACCAGATGCCCCGTCTCCGCCGCCGAGATCGCCAGCGCCGCCGTGTCGTAATCACGCATCTCGCCCACCAGCAGCACGTCCGGGTCCTGACGCAGCGCATGCCGCAACGCGCTCGAGAAGCTCGGCGTGTCCCTCCCCAACTCGCGCTGCTCGATCAAACACTGCTTCGACTCAAACAAGAACTCGATCGGGTCCTCCAGCGTGATGATGTGCTTGCGATCACGCCGATTCATCTCCTCCACCATCGCAGCGAGCGTCGTCGTCTTCCCCGACCCCGTGTGACCCGTCACCAGCACCAGCCCGCGCGACAACCTCGTCAGCTTCTCCACGGCCGGCGGCAACCCCAGCTCCGTCAGCCGCGGCGGATTCGCCGCGATCCGACGAATCGACAACGCCATCCCCTCCCGCTGCCGGTGCGCGTTCACGCGATACCGCGCCCCGTCCGCGCGCTGCCACGAGAAGTCCGCGTCCTGCTGCCGCGCATACGCCTCCCGCGCACCCTCCTCGGCCATCTGCGCAAACGCCCCCTCCACCTCCTCGGCGCTCAACACCCCCCGAGGCATCTCCTGCATCTCACCCCACACCCGCGCCGTGGGAGGACGACCCACCACCAGGTGCACGTCCGACGCCTTCATCGACTCGGCCAACTCCAGGACAGCCTCAAGCATCGCGCCACGCGCCTCCCTGCCGTGCAGAAACCGCTCTCGCCGTGCAGCAACGCGACACTCGCGACGCTCGGCATATCACCATCGGACGGCGCACAAACCCCGTCCATACGCCCTCTCGGCCAACACTTGAGACTTCGCGCGCCCGGACTCCCCACGTCAGGTAATCTCGCCCCCGATGCCCCGGAATTACCGCCGTTTTGGGACCTTTCCGCTTGCCGCGACGCAAACCGTCCCGTACCTTGTGACCCGCTCGGCGTTGGGCGTCGAGCATGGTTTGGGGAGAAAGCAGCGCGGATGACCACGTCCCTCCGCCGTAATTCCATCGAGGTCAAAGCGCCCGGATTCCCGGAAAAAACCGGTGATCTGTCTCTGCGCTCCGACCTCGGCCTCACCGACGCCGAGCGCCGCTTCCTCGAAGCCGACCTCGCCCACCTCACCGAGCGCGAGCGCGAGGTCGTCTTCGCCCTCTGCGACGGCGGCTCCAACGAGGCCATCGCCGAGCGGCTCTACGTGGCCCTCCCGACACTCCGGACGCACCTCATGCGGATCCATCAGAAGCTCGGGGTGCGGAGCAAGGCGGACGTTGTTCGGGTGGTGACCGGTCGGGTTCTCGCGGCGTACCGGTCGGGATGTGGCCCCTCGGATGGGGCGGAAGGGGCGAGAAAAATCATCGTTTCCGATGATGACAGCGGTTATTGAGGCACGAGAATGCGCAGAAGTTTGTAGGCACTTGGTTAGATGAGTCGATTCGAAGGGTTGGGGGAGAGAACGTGTTTGAGGCTGCGCCCCGTTGGGGGCGTGGTCTGTGGATTGTGGATAGGCGCTGCTGGGAGGCGCGTGGAGTTCCGAAAACGAGTAATCTGCCACTTACTAACGAGTACGTAAAGCCTTCCTGGCGCTCCGGATTGCACGGGGGCGGGGGGCTGAGATATCGAGGAAGACAACCCCGTGATTCGGTCGTTGCAGGAGAAGAAAGGAACCAACCTCATGAGGCGTCTTGAACTGAATTCTTGGTCGTGGCGGCGAGTGGCCGCGGCGGCCACGGCGCTGGCGGCGGGCGTGACGACGTCCGCGGCGTTCGCTGCGGGCCAGACGTTGACGGAGCTGAACAGCGGCCCGTCGGCGCAGACGATTCCGACGGCGAACAACGAGCCTGCGCTGACCCTGCGGTATCCGCGCGAGGTCGTTGACACGACGGTGGTCGGGCCGAACGTTCCGCTGCCGGCCAACCTGAACAACAACGGTCTGTCGATCGAGCAGTCGGGCTCGACGACGACCGGCATCCGTTGGCGCAGCCGCTCGGTGCTGCAGACGATCAACTTCAACGCGAACGCGGAGTTTGCGATCGTCGGCAATCCGGGCTTCGACGGCGATGCGAGCGAGTCGTACATCGCGTTCCTGCCGTGGGCGACCGCGCAGAACATCACGACGCTCGCGGAGCTCGAGGCGGTGGTCGGCGCGGGTTCCGCGGCCGGCGCCGGCACGGGGTACTCGAAGTACCTGCTGTCGAACGCGGGCTTCGGTCCGCTGGCTGACGGCGACGTCGAGGCTGCGGACTTCAACACGGGCAACGGCGTGGCGATCACGCTGGCCGCGTTGAACGCTGCGACTCCCGACGCGGGCAACACGACGGTCGGCGCGTGGCAGAACTTCGAGGTGGCGATCATCGTCATCGAGGACGTTGCCGGCGGCAATCAGACCACGGACCTCGTGACGGAGTGGATCTGCGTCCGCAACCCGACCGTGCTGGTCGAGCCTTCGGCGGCGGCGACGTCGGTGAACGGCGGCGGCGACATCACGGCGATCACGATCGCGACGAACCTGCAGCTGCAGGACGACGCGGCCGCGGACAACCCCGCGGACACCGGCGCCCTCGCGGTCGCGGACTTCCGCGTTCGTCCGGGCGGGGCCGGCCCCGTGCAGCTGCTGAGCACGTGGCTCGCCGGCTTCACCGGTCCTCCGGTGGCGGGCGTGATCACGATCACGGGCTCGAGCGACAGCGATTTCACGAAGATCATCACGATCCCGCTGACGACGCCGATCCTCGCGGCTGACGCTGCGACGGCGATGCAGGCGACGATCGGCTTTGCCGCTTCGTCGAACGTGTTCGGCGTGTCGGGCGAGAATCCGAGCAGCCTTCCCGCTTCGTACAAGACGCTGGGCCTTGCGGCTCCGCTGACGGTGACGAGCGTGAATCTCCTCCAGGGCAACGGCCCGGTGGTGGGTCAGGGCGTGAACCAGATCTGGGCGGAGATCAACTTCTCCGACTCGGTGACGGCGGTCGGTGACAACAACCAGTTCCAGCTGGAGGACGCTGACGGCAACGTCATCGCGACCAGCAACCTGGTGCAGTCCGCCGTTCCGTCGAACGTGCAGGTGCCCGGCATCGACGACACGAACCTGGACGGGACGACGTCCGACCCCGTGACGGCGGCCGCGGCGAACCGCGTGTTCGCGCGGTTCACGCTGGCTGACGGCGACGACGCGATCAACTCGGACGGCACGTGGTCGAACGATGGTTCGGACGATTACCGCCTGCGCGAGACGCGTTCGGCGATCAATCTCGTGGCGAACCCGGGCGGCGGCATCACGTACGCGTCGAACATCCTCGGCGGGACGCTTGACCCGGCGACGGAGTCGACGATGGGCGACAAGGCCCGTCCGATGGCGGTGGCGTTCGAGGCTCGCTCCGCGGGCAACATCTCGGGCGTTTCGAACCCGCTGTGCGCTTTGATTGATCAGATCGCGGTGGTGTTTGACGAGACCGTCAGCGGTCCGACGAGCAACCGTTTCGCGTCGGGCTACAACGCCGGCGTGACGATCAACGACCTGTCGGCCGGCCTGGCCGCGGGCCTGACGCTCCGCACGGCCGAGACGGCCGCTGCGGCGAACTTCGCTGCTCGCGTGTTCGCGGCTCCGTCCGCGACGACGCTGGCGACGTCGTTCGAGTCGAACGACACGGTGACGTTCACGGCTTCGCTGCTCCCGCTGACGGCTGACGCCGCGGACGGGACGCTGGCCGCGACGGGCATCCGCTCCGGCACGGGTTTCCCCGGCGGCTCTCCGTACTTCGTGGCGTTGAACAACGTCGCGGTGACGGACGGCACGCTGGGCAACACACTGTCTCCGACGGCGACGTTCACGACGAACGTGCTGACGGCGTACGGGACGCCGGTGAACGTCGTTGACGCCGCGGCTCCCGCTCTGGTGGGCGCGAACGGCATCGCGACGGGCGGCTCGGGCGACCTCGACGAGGTGACGGCCGGGTTCAGCGAGCCTCTGTTCAAGAACGGCGCGAACTCCACGACGGAGGGCGAGTCGTACTTCGTGATCTCGGAGAACAATGCGTCGGCGCGTCGTCACGCGATCGACGGCTCGTTCGTGGGCGCCCCTGTGGCGAACCGGATGGTGATCGATCTCTCCGGCGAGGAGCTGGACGAGGCGATGTCGCTCACCCCCGGCTTCAACGTGAACGTGTTCAACCCCGGCTTCCCGCTCGAGGACGCGAACGGGAACCAGATCGATCCGATCAAGGCGAAGGACTCCACCCGCTCCATCCTGATCACGGCGCCCTCGGGCACGTTCAAGGATCGCGCGGTTGCGGAGCTTGATGAGGCCTCGAACCGCGTGACGCTCGTCCGTCTGAAGACGACGCGTCAGGTGGAGATCGTGGGCAGCGCGACCAGCCTGCTGGAGCGCTTCTACGTTCGCGGCGCCGACGTTGACGGCGGCGGCAACCCGATCGTCTCGGGTCAGAAGCTGTCGCTCGCCGGCCTGCTGGCCAGCATCGACACTCCCGGCACGACGCCGGACGATGACGGCTGCTACACGCTGATCATCCGCTTCCCCTCGGGCATGCTGTTCCCGCAGGACAACTTCACGGTTGAGTACGCCGCGCCGGCCGATCAGACGGCTCCGTCGGGCGTGTTCCTCCGCGAGGTGGGCGGTTCGGCGCAGAACATCCCGTCGACGACGGGCGATCACATCACGGTTCGCGTGATCCGTCCGCAGGAGACCAGCCCGCAGGGCAACCCGCTGACCATGACGTTCACGGGCACGCTGCGTCTGGGCGCCTCGGGCAACGCGAGCAATGACGCTCTGGGCTCGATGATCAAGGCGTTCGTCCTCAAGCCGGTCGGCGAAGAGGGGACGATCCAGTTCTTCTACAAGGGCATTCGTTACGTCGGCACGGTGACGGGCTGGACGAGCGGCGACGGCAATCTGTTCGGCGCCAACTCGGTCCGGTACTTCCACCCGCAGCTGATCGGTCAGGGCGGTCCTCTGGACAGCGAGTCGTTCCTGCAGCCGCAGGGCATCCTGAACACGATCCCGGACCTCCAGCTGTACGCTTCGACGGAGCTTGCTTCGGGCAACAACCCGAACAACAACCGCGAGGTGCTGATCTATCAGAACCTCAACAGCCTCTCGAACGTTGTTCAGCCCATCCGCATCACGTTCAACCCCGTCACCAATGATCCCTCGCGGTTCACTGGCACGGGCACGGGCATCAGCGACTGCACGATCACCTTCAAGCCCCGGTTTGAAGAGATCGGTCGCGTGGTGGTGACGGGCACGGCCGACGGCACGACCAACGCTCGTCGTTGGACGATGCACACGGCCGGTCACAAGGACTTCAAGGGCTGCCCGGTGATCTTCGTGGTCATCCCCGACCCGGACATCGCCGGCGGTCGCGCGTTCCTTGCGAACAACGCGGTTGCTCGTCGCGTGGCGTTCCTGAGCGACATCGATCGTCGCGGCTCCGGCACGGGCTCCACGGCCACTGCCGGCAACGCGGCGCCGGTGAACTTCAACATCGATCGTGACCAGATCGGCATGTTCCAGGTGTCGAGCCTGCTGCTCGACAGCTGGGCGGGCATGCCGCTCGACCGCACGAACAACGGCCAGGACTTCCTCGGCGCGGGCGTGAGCCCGAACCGTCTGCAGGTCCCGGGCACGGGCAGCACGTTCGTCAACGCGAACACGTCGGTTTCGCTGCCTGTCGGCGGCGGCACGACGGGGACGTCCTCGACGAACGCGAGCGGGTTCTTCATCTTCGTCGATGACGATGAGTTCGACTCGGAGCCCGTGTGCGTGTCTGTGGACACGGCCCTGGCGATCGACTCGGCGGGCGTGTACTGCGGTTCGCTCCGCGGTCTCAACCGCATCGTTGCCGGTTACTCGGTGTTCCTCGAGTTCGGCGGCGGCGTGTCGAGCAGCTACTACTACAACACGTTCGGGCCGCGCATCTCGTCGCTGACGGGCCCCGCGCGTCTGATCGTGACCAACTCCGCGCAGAACGGCGGTTGGACGACCCTGACGAACTTCCGCAACGCTTCCGTGACGGCCAATGACATGCCCGGCACGATCGCGATTGCCATGGGTTCGAGCACGGGCGTGCTGATCGGCGGCGAGGACGTTCCGACGGGCGTCGGCGACCTCGGCTCGGTGGACGCTTCCGAGGCGGCGATCGTGTTCGTCCGCCCCGGCAACTCCGCCACGTTCTCCGCTCAGTGATCCGGCTCGAACGGGCCTGATCTGAACTGAAAGCACTGCGGGCGTCCTTCGGGACGCCCGCTTTCTTTTTGCGCGCAACGGGTGGAGCGCATCGGCGCGGGGGTGCGTATCATCGGGTGTCTCGGCGGATCGGAGGGTGAAAGGAGCGAGCGCGTGCGATTGAGCTTGGCTTGGGTTGCCGGAGTTGCGCTTGGTGTTGCGGCGTCGGGCGCGTGGGCGCAGGAAGTGCAGCAGTACTTCCAGATCTTCAAGGGTCGGGTGCAGTCGCGCGCGGCCGCACCGGTGCGCGCCGGTGATCAGGTGGTCGCGGTTGTCGGCGGGGAGACGTTCACGGCGAGCGTCGATGCGGGCGGAGAGTTCTCCAGCCTGACGATCGTGCGTTCGAGCAACGCGGCGACGCAGATCACGTTCGAGGTGCGTCGCGGATCGGCGCGCTTCGCGTACGTCCTTTCGGAAACAGACACGGCGCCGATCACGCTGGCGTTCAGCGGGTCGAACAATCCGCTCTCGGCCGCGTTCAACGCGCAGACGCTGACCGGGTTCATCGGGCCGTCGCTCGGGAGCGGGGGCGGCAACGGCGGGAACGGGAACGGGGACGGAGACGACGAGGACCGGGATCGCGGTGACGTCGACGGCGATGGGATGATCACGATCGAGGATGCGCGGATGGTGATGCGGTTCATCGTGGGGAATCGCGACGGTGTGGACGTGCAGCGGCTCGACGTGAACGGCGATCTGCGCGTGACGACGGACGATGTGATTCTGATCTTGCGGCGCAACGGCGAGGCGGCGGTCGTGCCGGGCGGCGGTGAGGAAGAGGAGTCCTGAGCGAGGCGATGCGAGGGTGGTGCGGAGCGCGTCGGGGCGAGGGCGTTGCGTTGCGGCGCGCGGGGGTGACGCTGTTGGAGCTGCTGGTGGTGCTGGCGGTGATCGCGCTGGCCGGGGTGGTGGTGCTTCCGTCGCTGATGCGCGCGGGGGGCCGCGGCGAGACGGAGCGTGTGCGTGAGAAGTTGGTGGGGCTGGTGCGGCATGCCCAGGTGGAGGCGACGCGTCGCGGCGCGCCCGTGTCGGTGACGTATGAGCCCGGTGTGGGGCTATTGCAGGCTGGGGAGGAGTCGTTTCGGTTGCCGAGCGGTTGGAAGGTGTGGGTGATTCCCGGGGGGGAATCGACGGGGGCGTGGAGGTTGGTGAAGAAGGACGGGGGGCCCGTGGAGGTGGTGACGTGGAGCCCCGGGAGGTTGGCGTCGGCGTGTGCGGCGCGGCTGACGGGGGGGGGCGGGACGGGGGAGGTGGTTGTGATGGGGGACGCCATTGACGGTGTGCGTGTGTCGCAATAATGTCGGAACTGATCGGAAGGGAGAAAAAGCGATGAGAGGAGCGCCGATGGAGCGGACCAGGCGGGGTTTCACGCTGCTGGAGATGCTGATCGTTTTGGGGATCATCGCGTTGCTGGCGGCGGTGGCGGCGCCGAACCTGATCAAGGTGTTCGGGAAGTCTGCGGTGCCGGTGACGAAGCAGCAGATCGGCAACACGCTGACGGCGTTGTCGATGTTCCGGAACGACGTCGGTCGTTTTCCGACGACGGAGGAGGGGCTTGCGGCGCTGCAGGAGGGGAAGGGGATCGATCGCTGGGCGGGGCCGTACCTGTCGAAGAAGGGTCTGCCGAAGGACGGGTGGAGGAACCCGTTGCGGTACCGGTGTCCTGCGAACGAGCCCGGGAGGGAGTTCGAGGTGTTCTCGTACGGCTCGGACGACAAGGAGGGGGGCACGGGGGAGGCGAAGGACATCTACGACTGGCAGGAGGAGTGACGCGCGGAGCGCGGGCACGATGGGTGTGAGCACGGCGACTTCGGAGGATGGAGCGGCTGCGCGCGGCGCGGCGGCGCTGTCGAGCGCGGATGCGTTGGACCGCGCGATCCTCGAGGATCTGGTGCAGCGTCGTCGCGTGAGCGCGGCGGACGGCGAGCGGTTGATGGAGCTTCGGCGGACGCAGGGTCAGCGGCTCGCACGGCTGCTGATCTCGGCGGGCGTGTTGAGTCAGGAGGGGTTCCGGGACAGCGCGGCTGATCTCCTGGGGTGGGAGAAGTGGGAGGCGCCGACGGAGTGGGGGGAGCTGGGTGAGGGGCTGGGCGCGGTGTTTCCGGGGGCGTTTTTGCGGTTCAACGCGGTGGCGCCGGTGAGCCTGGGGGAGGGGTCGGTGACGGTGGCGATGGCGTGGCCGCCGGATGAGTCGCTGGTGGATGCGATGCGGCAGGCGTCTGGGCGCGAGGTGCGCGTGGTGGTGGGGACGCAGCGCGACGTGGAGGGGGCGATCGCGCACGTGCTCGCAGGAGTTGAGGGGGACGGGGAGGCGGGCGAGCGCGACGTGCGTTCGCTCGATGAGGGGACGCTGCGCGATCTGGCGTCGGAGGCGCCGGTGGTGCAGTATCTGTCGGAGGTGTTCGAGCGCGCGGTGTCGCTGGGGGCGTCGGACATTCACCTGGAGCGCGCGGAGCGGAAGGCGCGGCTGCGGTATCGGGTGGATGGGGACCTGGTGGATGCGGTGGCGCCGGCGCCGGCGTTGTACGCGGGCGTGGTGTCGCGCATCAAGATCATGGCGCGGCTGGACGTGGGGGAGCGAAGGCTGCCGCAGGACGGGCGGATCAATCTGCAGGTGTCGGGGCGCGAGGTGGACATGCGCGTCTCGGTGCTGCCGTCGGTGCACGGCGAGGACGTGGTGCTGCGAATCCTGGATCGGGGGTCGGTGCGGCTGGACCTGGACGAGCTGGGGCTGTCGGGGACGCAGCGCGAGCGTTTTCGGAGGCTGATTCGGCGACCGGAGGGGATGCTGCTCCTGACGGGGCCGACGGGGAGCGGGAAGACGACGACGCTGTACTCGGCGCTCAAGGAGGTGTCGAGCCCGACGGTGAAGGTGGTGACGGTCGAGGACCCGGTGGAGTATCACCTCGACGGGGTGAATCAGATCCAGGCGCGGTCGGAGATCGGGCTGGACTTTGCGCGGTGTCTGCGGTCGATCCTGCGGCATGATCCGGACGTGATCATGGTGGGTGAGATCCGGGATCGAGAGACGGCGGGCATGGCGGTGCAGTCGGCGTTGACGGGGCACCTGGTGCTGTCGACGCTGCACACGAACTCGGCGAGCGCGGCGTTTGCGCGCCTGCTGGACATGGGGGTGGAGGATTATCTGATTGCGTCGGCGGTGATCGGGGTGATGGCGCAGCGGCTGGTTCGGAAGCTGTGTCAGGAGTGCATGGAGGCGTACACGCCGGACGTGTCGATCCGGGAGAAGTTCGGGCTGAGCGAGGGCGCGAAGTTCCATCGGGCCAAGGGGTGCCGCGCGTGCCTGAACATGGGGTATCGGGGGAGGACGGTGGTGGCGGAGCTGCTGGAGGTGAGCGAGCCGGTGCAGCGTGCGGTGCTGGATCGTGCGTCGAGCGCGGAGGTGCAGCGTGTGGCGCGGGAGCAGGGGATGCGGAGCCTGTGGGAGCACGCGCTCGAGAAGGTGATGTGCGGGGAGACGTCGTACGAGCAGGTGGTGGAGCACATGCAGGAGTGAGTGCGGGTCGGTGAGCATCGTGACGACCAACCAGAGGTTCGCGTACCGCGCGATGGCGGCGGGGTCGGGCGTTGCGCTCGGGGAGGTGGAGGCTTCGACGCTCGAGCGCGCGCGGGAGGACCTGCGTCGGCAGGGGCTGGTGGTGGTGGAGATTCGTCCGGTCGGGGCGAAGGGGCGGGCGGGGGCGCGGCGCGACGCGGGCGCGAGGTCGATCCGGTCTCACGAGGAGAATCCGCGTGGGGCGAAGTCGGGCGCGTGGCGGCGCGTGCGCGGGGAGGTGTACGGGGAACTGTCCTTGCTGCTCGGTTCGGGGATGGGTCTCGACGGCGCGTTGGATTCGGTGGTGGGCATCGCGCGGAAGCGGGAGCATCGTGAGGCGCTCGAGTCGCTGGCGCGATCGGTGCGTGAGGGGCGGACATTGGCCGAGGGCGTGCGCGACCTGAAGGGGTGGTTTCCGCCGGTCCACTCGGCGATGCTGCAGGTGGGTGAGGAGTCGGGGACGCTGCCGGACGCGTTGCTCAAGTTGAATGAGCAGGAGGAGCGCGCGTCGAGGATGCGTCAGCAGGTGATGTCTGCGTTGACGTACCCGGTGATCCTGCTGTGCGCGGGCACGCTGATGCTCGCGGGGATCGTGGGGTTCGTGGTGCCGAGGTTCGCGGTGATCTTCGACGACATGCAGGTGCAGCCGCCGTGGTTCTCGCGCGTGGTGATCGACGCGTGTCTGAGCGCGGGCCGTTGGGGTCCGCTGGGGATCGGGGCGTTCGTGGCGGCGCTGTTGTGGCTGCGGTGGCACGTGTCGGATGAGGGGCGGAGGGCGGGCTTGGAGCGGTGGGTGCTGGAGAGGACTCCTCTCGGCGCCCTGTGGTGGAAGCACCAGGCCGCGGGGTTCTGCGGGTCGATGGGGATGATGCTCGGTGCCGGGACGCCGCTGCTGCGTGCGCTGGAGATCGGGAAGACGGCGTGGACGAGCGTGGAGTTGCGGCGGCGCCTGGATGCGGCGGTGGGGACGGTGCGCGAGGGCGGGCGGCTGTCGGAGTCGATCCGCGCGTCGGGATTGCTGCCGGACCGGATGGAGAAGCTGGTGGCGGTGGGGGAGGAGTCGGGGACGCTCGGGAGGGTGTTCGAGCGGCTCGGGGATTCGTTGGAGCACGAGGTGAGCGCGCGGACGAAGCGTGCTTTGACCCTGCTGGAGCCCGCGGCTATTTTGGCGATCGGGCTCGTTGTCGGCGCGGTGGTGGTGGCGATGCTGTTGGCGATCTTCAGCATCAATAACCTGCAAACGGTGTGAGTGGTCCTACGAGAGTCCCGCGCGGCGTGCGGGGCGGAAGCGGCGAGGCGGGCATGAACTCCAGAACGCGGATCGGATGGGCCGGGGTGCTGATCGGGGTGGCGGGCACGCTCGGGTGCGCGACGGAGCCGACGGCGACGGCGCCTGCGGAGCGGACGTGGCCGGCGCCGACGCGTGTGCTCCAGCCCGGGCAGTCGCAGCGCGAGTACGACGTGGCGCTGCCGATGGCGCCCACGCAGCAGCGCGGCCGCCATGCGGAGCGCGTGGCGCCGGAAGACCTGACGCCCAAGCCGGGGGTGACGATGGCGCCCGCGGCCAGCGCCCCTGCGGACGGGCAGCTGCTCGACGTGACGCTGAACTTCAAGCAGGCTGACCCGGCTGAGGTGTTTGCCGCGGTGTTCGATCGGGCGCTGAAGGTGAACTACGTGCTCGCGGCGGACCTGCAGAGCAAGCCGATGTCGTTCGTGCTCGAGGGCCGGCTCTCGCACGATGAGCTGCTGCGCACGCTCGACGGGGTGTGTGAGGCGTACGGGTGGGCGCTCGTGCGCTCGGGCGACGTGATGCACGTGGTCAACGCGGCCGCGGCGCCGAAGCGTCCGGGCGAGGTGCGCATCGGGCTCGAGCGCGCGGCGGACCTGATCGCCACGGGGACGTACATCATCCCGCTGCGGAGCGTGAGCGCGAAGGACCTCGAGACGACGCTGACCAAGCTCATCAGCGAGCGGGGCGCGCTCGTGACGGTCCCGAACACGAACGTGCTTGTGATGGTGGAGTCTCCGGGGAACGCGGAGCGCCTGCTCGAGATCATCCGGGAGTTTGACCGCCCGTTCTTCTCGAACAAGTCCGTGCGACTCTATTCGCCCAACTATCTCCGCGCGACGGAGCTGGTGAAGGCGTTCAACGAGTTCGCCCTGGGGATGGGCGCGAAGGGGGGCGAGGGGGGCATCTACACGGTCTCGGCGCTCGATCGGTCACAGCAGGTGCTCGTGACGACGTCGGTGCCCGAGCTGACCCGCCTCTTTGACGCGTGGTTCGATCGGGTGGACAGGCCGCTCGATCCGGACGAGACGCGCGTGCATCTCTACACGCCGCAGCACTCCTCGGCCGCCACGATCCAGTCGGCGATTCTCGCGGCGTTCGGCACGGTGACGACGGAGGGGGACAAGCCGGCGGTTTCGGTGACGGTGCTCGAGGGCGGCGCGGGCGGCTCGTCGAGCGCGGCGGCGTCGCTCGGGCTTGCGCCGCCGGCCGCGACGAGCACGACGAATCAGACCAACCGCACCGGGAGCAACAATCAGTCCTCGACGACGCAGTCGCCCTCGGGGCTGGGCGGGTTCGGCGCGAGCGGGGGCGGGTCGTTGGGGTCGTCGGAGCCGACGCGGCTGATGATCATGGCGAAGCCCGCGGTGTACCAGCAGGTGCGCGCGTTGATCGATCTGCTCGACGTGGCGCCCAAGCAGGTGTACCTGCAGGTGGTTGTGGCCGAGGTGGTGTTGAGCGGTGATCTGCAGTTCGGTGTGGAGTTGTTCACGCGCCAAGAGGTGGACGGGATCCCGTACGAGCTGCGCTCGGCCGCGAACGCGGTCGGGTCGCCGATCGGGAGCGCGTTCATCCTGTCGGGCAACGCGCTGGCGCTCGTGAACGCCGCGGCCACGGACGGCAACGTGCGCGTGATCTCCAGCCCGTTCACGATCGCGACGTCCGGGCGTTCGGCGTCGCTGAACGTGGGCTCGGAGGTTCCGATCATCACGCAGCAGATCACCGGCTCGGTGGACGCGCAGGACCCCAACCGGATCAACCAGGCGATCGAGTACCGCAAGACGGGCGTGATCCTCAGCGTGACGCCGCTGGTCAACGACCGGGGCGAGGTGACGATGCGCATCCAGCAGGAGGTCTCGAACGTGGTGGAGCCCGCGGCCGGCGCCGCGATCCAGTCGCCCTCGTTCTCGCAGCGTCAGATCCAGACGGAGGTGACGGTGCCGACGGGCGACACGGCGGTGATGGGCGGCATCCGGCTGGAGCGCGAGAACTCGTCGGTCACGAAGGTTCCGTTCCTGGGGGACATCCCGATCGTGGGCATCCCGTTCCGGAGCAAGAACATTTTCCGTGAGCAGACGGAGCTGGTGATCCTGGTGACGCCGACGATCATGATGGACCCGGGTCAGCTGGCGGGCGTGACGCCGCACTTCCTGGACGGGATGGTGAACCTCGCGCTGATCGATGATCTGCTGAACAAGAAGATCGACACGAATGAGATGCTCTTCCGCTAAAGGCCGGTCGTGTGTCTCGGGGAGAAAGCCGGCGTCTCGGCGGCGAGGACTGACGCTGCTCGAGGTGATGGTGGCGCTGGCTATCGCTTCGGCGGGGTTCGGGGCGGTGGCGACGGGACTGATCCAATCGCAGCGTGCGCGGGTACGCGCGACGGAGGCGGAGGCGGAGCTGGCGTTGGCTCGCGCGCTGGTCGAGGAGGTGTACCTGGGGCTGATGCCCGAGCAGGAGGCGGATCGGAGCGAGCAGGGGGTGCGCCGGTGGAAGGGTGAGCGGTCGGGGCGCGCGTGGGAGGTGGCCATGTCGCTGCAGGCGGTGAAGGGGTTGCAGGCGGCGCGCGTGGGCGTTGCGGCGGGCGTCGAGGCGGGCGCGCTGTCGACGCCGATGCTTGCGATGGACGTGGTCCGCGTGAAGGTCGGGAAGGTGGAGCTGACGACGGTCCGATGGTGAACAGCTGCGCACGAGTTCGAGGCGGAATGCGCCGGCGCGGCCTGACGCTGCTGGAGCTGCTCATCGCGCTCTCGATCGCATCGCTGGTCATGCTCATGGCCGGCGGCGCGCTGCGGACCACGGCGCGGCTCGTGGGGGACTCGCGCGTGGACGAGCAGCGCGGGGCGCGCGACTCACGCGTCCGGACGCTGCTGTCGGCGCAGATCGGGTGGATCCGGGTGTCGAACGAGGGCCAGCCGTCACGCTTCGCCGGTGCGCCGGACGCGCTCGAGCTGGAGACGCTCGTGTCGTCGCGCCGACCCGAACGGCGCGAGCCTGTCGCTGCGCGGTACCGCGTGGTGTGGGAGGAGGACGAAGCCTCGCTCGTGTACGACGAGCGGTCGGAGGATTTGACGCAGCGTGAGGAGAAGGGGCGCGTGCTGCTGACGGGGCTGACGGAGGCGAGGTTCGATTACCTGTATTACGAGCCGGGCGCCGGGGCGTCATGGCGTGCGGAGTGGTCGATGGGAACGCTGCCCAGGGCGGTGCGTCTGACGCTGACCCAGGGGAAAGGAGAGCCGATCACGTGGGTGATACCCGTCGTGGCTACGTTCTGATCGGCGTGCTGGTCGCGCTGTCGATGTGCACGGTGCTTGCGGCCACGTACGCGCTCTCCTCGCGCCGCGCGCTGGAGCAGGCGACGGCTGAGCACGATCGCGCGAGCGCGCAGTTTCTCGCGCGCGGCGCGTGCGTGCAGGCCGTGAAGGACCTGGGCACCGCGCTGGGGGCGCGCTGGCCGGAGTACGTCGCGTCGGGGGCCGGCACGGCGGGAGGTGGCGGGGTCGGGCAGGGGAGCACGGTGATCCCGGGCTTGCCGGCGTTCCCGCCGGAGATGGCCGCGGCCGGCGGGCTGCTCGGGCGCATCGCGGAGCGGATGGCCGAGGTGCAGCAGGCGCAGGAGCGTCAGCAGAGCCAGGGACGGGGCGGGCGGGGGCGCGGGAGCCAGGATGATCTGGATCGCGCGCGTCAGGAGGAGGAAGCGGAGCGTGAGCGGCAGCGCGCGGAAGAGCAGGCAAGGCCCGTCCCGCTCGTGCTCACCGGTGAGGCTCGTCTTGCCATCGACGGGCGGGATGCGATCGTGTGGTTTGAGTCGGAGTCGGGGAAGGTCAACCTCAACCGGGCGCCGCGCCGCGTGCTGCGCAGCCTGCTCATGGCGTTGGGGTCGGGGGGCGGGGATGCGGACGCGCTGCTGAACCGGATAGAGGATTACAAGATCGCGCGGAGCAAAGAGACGTCTGTCGATCGTCGGTACGTCGCTCTGCGGCTCGCGAACGAGCCGCTGAAGGGGGACCCGATCGAGCGGCTTGAGATGCTCCTGGGCGTTGCGGGCATGACGACGGAGTTGTACGAGCGGCTGACGCCGCACATGACGACGATGTCGAATTCCTCGGCCGTGGACCCGAACTACGCGACCCAGCCCGTGCTTTGGGCGATCGGTCTGCGCGACCCGAGGGCGTTGGACCTGGTGCTGGGGGCGCAGAAGCGCCTGGAGCGGATCACGAGGAATGCCTTTCGGGACGTGGTGGGCCCGGGGGTCTTCCCGGAGCTGGAGGATTCGATCTCGTTCGACATCAAGCCGGTGTTCACGGTGCGGGCGCGGGCGGAGGCCGGCCGGTCGACGGGGCGGTACATGATCCGGGTCCGTTTGGGGGAGAGCGGGCTGGCGGAGCTGGTGGAGTCGCGGGAGGGGTGGCTCTAGAGTGGGCAGCATGGGATTGAACTCGGGAGCGCGAGGGCGGAGTGGCGCGGGCGTCGTGCGCGTGGGGGACGACGCTGTGGTCGTCAGCGCGCAGCGTGCCGGGACGCGCGTGACGTGGAATGCGCGCCGCATCGCGGGCGTGTTCGGTGAGGAGGGTGTTGCGGGCGCGGGTGAGGTGATCCGCGGCGCGACGCTCGTGGTTCCCATGGCCGCGCTCTGGCGGCGCGAGGTGGAGCTCACCGGACAGAGCATCGGTGAGCTGCGCGAAGCGGTGGAGGCGAATCTGTCGGCGTTCTTCCCGGCGCCGAGCGGGACGAGGTTGTTGTGGGACGTGGTCGAGTTGCGGCGCAGCGGTGAGGGGCCTGCGCGTGCGTGCGTGCTCGCGTGCCCTGCGGAGCCGATCGAGGGGGAGATAGAGCGATTGAGTCGTGCGGGGGTCGAGGTGACGAGGGTGATCGGCAGTGCGGATGCGTACGCGCTGCTGGTGGCGGGTGAGGGTGATGGCGCCGAGGTGGTGGAGCTCGGTGAGTGGGGGGGGATGCGGCACCGGTACGAGTCGCTCGGGTGGGCGGGCTCGGCGCGCACGGAGTCGCGCGAGGGAGCGCGGGTGTGCGATTGGGGCGTGAGCGTTCCGGAGGGTGGGCTCGGGGGGAGTGGGGAGTGGGGTGTCGAGCATGTAGCGCTTGGCGGCGCGTTGGCAGGGATATGGATCGGCGGGGTGGACCGGGAGCGATTTGGTCCGCCGACGTGCGATCTTGTCGGCAAGCATCGTGGGGTGCGCTGGTCGGCGCCAACGTGGGTGCGCACCGGCGCGGTGGCCGCGGTGCTGGTGGTTGGGCTGGCGTTTCTGTCGAGCGCGTGGCGTGACCGGGAGGTGAGCGAGCGGGATGCGCTGCAGGTGGCGATGGAGGAGGCAAAGCCGAGAGCGGAAGAAGTTGATCGGATGCGTTCGCGGACGATGGGGGTGGTTGCGGCGCACGACAGGCTGTTGAAGCTGGAGGAGGGGTATGTCGAGCGGTGGCGTGTGCTGGCGGCCGTCACGGAGGCGCTGCCGAGCGCGGCATGGGTGGAGCGTGTGGAGATCCTGGACGACACGGTGACGGTGGACGTGAACGGGCCGTCGGTGGCGGACGTGGTGCGCGCGATGGAGGAGCACGCGGCGTTTGAGCAGGCGAGGCAGGTCGGTGGTGAGACGATCGCGGGTGCGCCGGGCACATCAAAGGGGCGGGTGGAGGCGAAGCTGACCAAGCCGTATTTCCCGAGCACGAAGGCGGCGACGCACGCCACGACGGAAGGGGGGCGGTCATGAAGCGGATCGCGTTGCCTCCGATCGTGGAGCGGATGACGAGCGGGCGGTGGCCGTATGTCTGGACCGCGCTGCTAAGCGTGTTTGCGCTGATGCAGTGGGTGATCCCGCCGGCGGTGGAGGCCGGGGAAGCCCGCGCGGAGAACGAACAGGAGCGCGATCTGGTGCGCTCGTATCGCACGCTCGCGAGCGAGGAGGAGTCGGAGCGCGCGAGATATCAGGGCGCGAACGAGTGGTGGGCGGCGCATGCCGCGCTCCGTGCGAAGGGCGGGACGACGGCGCTGACGATGGCTGATGCACAGGATCGTTTGCGACGCATCCTGGAGCGGCCGGGCTCGACGGTGACGAAGCTGGAGGCGCTGCCCGCGGAGATCGTGTCGGAGACGCCGCGCACGGGCGTGGCGCGTCTGACGGTGCAGTTCGCGGTGGAGCGGATGGAGGTGCTGGGCGAGGCGTTGGGGGTGATCGAGGCGCCGCGCGATGGGGAGAGCGCGGGGTGGTTCCGTGTCGGGAACATGACGGTGACGCGCTCCGCGTACTCGGCGATCACGGGGGTGATCGTGGACGCGACGATCTACGTCTGGCTGGAGCCTGGGTCCTGACATGGCGCGACTGAACCTCGAGGTTGGGGCCTATCGAACGCCCGTCTGGAAACGGCGCGGGGTGTGGCTCGGCGCGGCGCTCGGCGTCGCCCTCCTGCCCGCGGTGGCTGCGCTGGTCGTGCGGGTGCTGCCCTCTCGGGAGGCTCCTGCGCCCAGGGAGAGGGCTCCACTGCCTCCGGTGACGCTGCAGACCCTGCACCGGCCTCCTGCGGGCGATGCGGCCGTGCAGGCAATCGCTGGCGCCAACGCGTTCTCTGCCGACCGGAAGGACTGGGCACGGCCTGCTGCGGTTGAGGTGGCCGGGGCGAGTGGTGGGGCGGAGGATCGCCTGAAGCTGGCCATGGAGGCCTTGGACCGGATGACCTTCGTGGGGGTGGTCCGGGTGGGTGATGAATGGCGGGCCATGGTCGATCCGGGCAGCCGCAAGCCCGGTGAGGACTACCTGATGGTCGGTCCGGGGGGGGATGTTGCAGGGTGGACCGTGAGGGCCGTGGGACGGGAGGGGGCAACCCTGGGCTTCGAGGAGACCGAAAAAGTCGTTGCCTGGGGTCCGAAGCCCAAGCCCGCGGCGCCCATCACGGCCCCGACTGGGCGGATCATCGTGGATGTTCGGGAAGCGAGCGGGAAGGTGCTGGTTGACCCCCCCATCTCACTCGACGAGGCACGGAGGCGGATGGAGCGTGAGGTCTCGCCCCAGGACCGTAGACTGCGGGAGCTGCTCGACGAACTGCTCGAATCGCTCAAGAATGAGCAACGGCGTTCGCCCGGGGCGTGAAGATCAGGTCTAAGGAGATGTGCGCGATGGCAAGAAGGCGTGAACTGGCGGCGGTGACATTGGCGGTGTGCGCGATGTTCGTGTCCGGGTGCGGCAAGAAGGAGTCCGGTTCCTCCACCCCGCAGACCGATGCGTCGTCGAAGACCGCGGCCCAGCAGCCCGCCGCAGCGACCCCCGCGCCCAAGCTGGCTGCCTCCAGCAATCGCGATACCCCGGTGGCCGCGGCCGAGTCGATGCGCCGTCTCGCAGAGACCTCGACTGACCCGTCGGCGCTCGCGCCGTACCTCGATCCGTCCCAGGCCGCGGTGACGTCCAAGATCCTCGCGCCGATGATGCTCTACCGCGCGCGCGTGTCGGAGATCACGCGCCTGGCGAACACCACGTTCGGGCCAGGCGCCGGCGACGCCGTGGCTTCCACCGTCTCCTACACCGTCGAGTTCGGCAACGGCATCCGCGAGATGTTCGACGCGCACCACTTCGAGGACGTTCGGCGCGACAGCGGCAAGGCCTACGTCATGGCGACGCTCGAGAACGGGCAGCCCATCGGCGCACCGCTCGTCTTCCGCGAGAACCAGGGCGAGTGGCTGCTGCTCCTGAGCGAGGGAGACAACCCCTGGCCGGAGTCGAAGCTGGGGACGTTCGGCGCCACGCTCGCCGGCCCGCTCCAGGGCGCGCTCAACGACGTGAAGCGCTTCGACACCATCATTACGCGCCTCAAGGCGGGCGAGATCAAGTCCCTCGATCAGCTCACGGCCGCGCTGGCCGGCGCCACTCAGGGCTGAAGCGCTCCCGCCAATCGTGACGCGACCTGTTCGAGCCCGCGCAACGCGCTCTGCATGTCCCACGTCTGCGACGCACGGTCTCCCGTGGTGTTGCTGATCACCCGGATCTCCCCGAACGGCGCGTTCAGTCGGTGCGCCACCAGCGCGATCGCCGCGCCCTCCATCGCCTCGGCCACGGCGCCCGTTCGTCGTGCGATCTCCTCGGCGTGCGCGTTCGTCCCGGAGCACGTCGACACCGTGGCGATCACGCCCTGTGCATCCGCGAGCGGCCGCAACGCGCGCAGCGCGATCGGGTGCGCGGGGAACGAGGAGCCCCGCAGCCCGGGCGCGGGGGGAAAGCCCATCTCCGCAACGTCGAGAAACGAGTCCGGCGTCAGGGCGCCCTCGTCGGCGAACGTGCTCTCCGTGGCCAGCACGCATGAGCCCAGAGCCGCGTCGCATCCCGGCAGCAGCCCGCAGATGCCCACGGAAAGGAGGCTCGCGTGGCGGAGCGGCTCGAACGCCCGCGCCGCCGCCGCGGCCGCGTTGGCCTTGCCCACGCCCGTGATCAGCACGTCGATGTTCTCCGGCGTGACCGGCGCGCGGATGAGCGTCCAGTCCGGCGCGTGCAGCGCATCCTCCGGCGCCCCCAGCCCGCGCAGCACGGCGTGAGCCTCCTTGTACGACGCCACGCACACCAGCGCTCGCGCCAGACCCGCGTCTCGCTTGGCACGGCTCATACTTGACCCGCCTGACCGCTCAACGGGAACGCCGGATTGGGGTACAACGATGACGCCACGTCCGTCTCCTCGACTTCGGAGAGCATACGGAATGACCCCAGATCAGGCTCGAACGCTCATGCACGAATGGACGGAGAGCCCATCTCTCCGGGCGCACATGGAGGCCGTGGCCGCGTGCACGCGCGCCTACGCGGCCACGCTCGCGCCCACAGAGCAGGACCGCTGGGAAGTGGCCGGCCTCCTCCACGACATGGACTACGAGAAGCACCCGACCCCGCAGGAACACCCGCGCGTCGGTGTCGCGCATCTCGAATCCCTCGGCGTCGACGACGAGATCCGCGACGCCATCCTCGGCCACGCTGACTACACCGGCGTGCCTCGCGTCAGCCCCATGTCCAAGGCCCTTTACGCCGTCGACGAGCTCGCCGGCTTCATCGTCGCCTGCGCGAAGGTCCGTCCCGACGGCATCACGTCCCTCGAAGCCAAGTCCGTCAAGAAGAAGCTCAAGGACAAGGCGTTCGCCGCGGCCGTTTCGCGCGAGGACATCGCGCACGGGATCGCCGACCTCGCCACGATCGTCCCGGGTCTCGACGAGCCCGCCCACATCGCCACCTGCATCGACGCCGTCCGCGCCGCGCGCGCACGCATCGGCGTCTGACCCACAAGGATCTCCCCATGCCCGACGACGCGAAGGTCTACCGCTGGTCCGACATGCCCACCGACCGCCCCATGCCCCTCATCGAGCGCCAGCGCATCATCGGCGACAAGGCCATGCTCTCCCGCGTCATGCTCGCCAAGGGCTTCTCCGTCGAGACGCACCGCCACGCCAACGAGCAGTTCGCCGTGGTGCTCTCCGGCAAGATCCGTTTCCGCATCGGCGAGCCGGGTGACGCGAACGCGCGCGTCGTCACGCTCACCGGCGGAGAGACACTGCACCTCCCTTCCGATGTCCCCCACAGCGCTGACGCGCTCGAGGACACCGTCGTGCTCGACATCTTCAGCCCGCCCAGCGCGACCACCGGCGTGGATCGCGCGTAAGCGTCGATCCCGCACGCGGCGCCGGCTCAGTCCTTCAAGCCCAGCGCTTTCCGCTTCTCGCGCATGAACTTCATGTGGTGCTCGAAGTGACGCACGTAGTCCTGCACGAGGTCGGCCAGCGTGAGCAGGCCGCGCTCGGAGTGGATGCCGAATCGCTGGAACGTCTCGTCCGGCAGATCGCGCAGGAGCATCCCCATCACCTTCCGGTTCGCCTCGAACGCGTGCGCGGCCAGGGCCGTGTCCGCGCACTCGTAGTGCAAGCGCGCGATGTACGCGTTCTCGTCGTACCCCATGAGCAGCGGGCGCTCCATGGCGATCACGCGCCGCATCCGGTCCGCCCCCACCAGATCGCTGTCGAACAGGTGCATCACCAGCTGCTGCACGCTCCACTTCCCGGGCACCGGGAACGTGAGCATCTGCTCGCGTGTGAGCCCCTCCACGGACTTGGTCAGCGCCCCGGCCCCGGCCACGTACTTGTCGATCAGCGTGCGGTCCATGCATGTCCTCCTGTCGCGCCAGCATAGGACCGAACTGTCTCCGAACACGGTGTTGACGCGACCGTCGAAACCGGGGAGGATCGTCCGGTTCAGGCTCGCCGGGGCGGGCTGCGGAGGCCCGCTCGGGCGCACCCCGACAGGAGGCCTCACGATGCCGGTCCATGACGTGGCACTCACGCAACTCTGGCTCCCGATCCTCTTGAGCGCGATCGGCGTGTTCGTCGCGTCCTCCGTGATCTGGATGTTCCTCCCCATCCACAAGAACGACTACAAGAAGTTCCCCGACGAGGAGGCCGTCATGTCCGCCGTCCGCGCGCAGAACGCGGGGCCGGGCCTCTACTTCTTCCCCTTCTGCAAACACGGCCCCGAGATGAAGGACCCCGTCTTCCTCGAGAAGATGAAGGCCGGCCCCTGGGGCACCGTCATCCTCTTCGCCGGCCAGCCCAACATGGGCAAGACGCTCCCCCTCTGGCTCATCAACAATCTCATTCTCGCGACCGTCTCGGCCTACGTCGTCACGCTGGCCGCGCCCGCGGGCGCCGACTTCATGACCGTGTTCATCCCCGCAGCGATCGCCACACTGCTGGGCTACGCGGGCGGCACGCTGACCACGATCATCTGGAAGGGCGAGCCTGCGTCCAACGCGATCAAGAGCCTCCTCGACGCCGTGGTGTACGCCGCGATCACCGGCGCCATCTTCGCCGCGATGTGGCCCAAGCCCGAGGTCGGCGTCCCCGGCCTGCCCACGGGTTAAAGCGATTCGAGATATTCGACCACACGAAGGGCGGGCTCTCCGCCCTTTTTTGCATGGACAAGGAGCGGGATGCCGTGCGGACCCGGCGCGCGAGCGCTCGGGGGGTGCGCCTCGATCGCGGCACGCACGATCTCGAGATGTCCGAGCATCGCGGCCGCGAACAGGTCCATCCGCGCACCACGCTCCAGCAGGAAGTTTGCGATGTCCGGCCGGCCCATGTGCGACGCCCCGCCGAGCGCCGTCTCGAAGTCGCCCCCACCCCAGTCCCATGTCGCGTTGAGCAGGCCCGGCGTCGCGTCGAGCATGGAGCGTGTCTTGTCGAGGTCGCCGTGCGCGGCGCCGACGAACTCGCGCACCAGCGTGCCCTCCAACGCGGGCGGACGCTTCGGGCGTGCCGGCTGCTCGCCCTGCGGCGTCGTGGCGTTCTGCAACGCGAACACCGGCGCCGCGGTCAACGCCACCAGACCGACATGAAGAACCGTGCGCCGCTCGATCACTTCCGGCATGGCCGCTCTCCGTCACGAGTGTGCTGGGCAGGGCGGATCACCGCCCTCCGACTGCTACACCCGCCCGCGAGCCGCCGTTGCGGGGCGCGCCGGCAGCGGTCATTCCAACACGGTTTCGAGGCCGTTCCCTCTTCCGGGGGGAGCGCGTATGCTCTCCCTCCACGAACCACTCAGGGAGATCACCAATGACCGTTCAGCTCGGCGACGTCGCCCCCGACTTCACGCAGGAATCCACCGAAGGCGCCATCAAGTTCCACGACTGGCTCGGGAACTCCTGGGGCGTCCTCTTCTCGCACCCCAAGGACTTCACCCCGGTCTGCACCACCGAGCTCGGCACGGTCGCGCGCCTCAAGCCCGAGTTCGACAAGCGCAACGTCAAGGTCATCGGCCTCTCCGTCGACCCGCTCAACGATCACAAGGAGTGGGCCAAGGACATCGAGGAGACCCAGAAGGTCAAGCTCAACTTCCCGCTGCTCGCGGACGGCGACCGCAAGGTCTCGAACCTCTACGGGATGATCCATCCCAAGGCCAACGACACCTTCACCGTCCGCTCCGTCTACATCGTCGGCCCGGACAAGAAGATCAAGCTCACTCTCACCTACCCCGCGTCCACCGGGCGCAACTTCGACGAGCTGCTCCGCGTCATCGACTCGCTCCAGCTCACGGCCAACTACAAGGTGGCCACGCCCGCCGACTGGCGCGAGGGTCAGGACTGCATCATCGTTCCGGCCGTGAGCGACGACGAAGCCAAGAAGTCCTTCCCCAAGGGCTTCCGCACCGTGAAGCCGTACCTGCGCTACACGCCGCAGCCGAACAAGTAAGACGAGCGAGAGGAACACATCGAACGTGGCGAGCGGCGAAAACGCCGCTCGCTTTCACATCGGCTTCTTGCTGATCGTCACGTCGTAGACGTTCAGCAGCTTTTCCTTGTCGAACACCATCTCCTGGCGCGACAGGCCCACCACGTCGTACTCGGGGGTCAGCTCGATGGCGTCCACCGGGCACGCTTCCTCGCACATCCCGCAGAAGATGCAGCGCAGCTCGTCGATCTCGAACTTGGCCGGGTACTTCTCACGGTCGTCCCACGGGCTCTCCGCCGCGTCGATGTGGATGCAGCGCGCCGGGCAGATCGTCGGGCACATCATGCACGCCACGCACTTCACTCTGCCCTGCTCGTCCCGGTTGAGCCGGTGCACGCCGCGGAAGTTGCTCGCGTTCTGACCGCCCTTCTCCACCGGCATCTGCTCGCGCCGCTGGTCGGGGTACTGGATGGTGCGGCTGGTCTTCCCCTGCCCGAAGGAGGTGAAGAAGTGGCGCATCGTTGTCCCGAACCCCTTGACGATCTCGGGGATGTAGACCGCCTCGCTCCGCTTCATGGGCGGCGCCGAGAGCCGAACGATGTCCTCCTCGCGAATCGTCATGCGCGCTGATCTCCAAGCCGGGGAACACTGGGCCCGTCCGTGGGGCCACGAGAGATTCTAACGGAGCGAACGCCACGTCGGGGGAGGCGGCAGGCCGCGTGATTCAGCCCCGTGCCACGCGCGAGGTGAGGGAGAGGATGTGTCCGTCCGGATCGCGGAACGGCGCCGCGTAGAGGTCGTGCGTGGCGTCCGAGGACGCCAGCATCGGCTTCTCCCCGCACAGGAACTCGACGCCCGAGCCCCGCAGGCGGGCAAACTCGCGCTGGATGTCCGCCGTCTCGAACGAGACCTCGCTGAGGGCGTGCAGGGACCTGGGGTCGGATGGCTCGCTGTTCACCCGGTGCAAGGCGAGCGTCACGCTGCCCGCGTCGTAGAACACGAAGGCGCCCTCGACGCGCCCGGTCTCCGTGAGCCCGAGCACGCCCCCGTAGAACGCGCACGCCCGGTCGAGGTCCGAGACGCGGAGGAGGACGGTTCCAATGCTCAATCCGGTCTTGGTGGCTGCCACGACGTGCCTCCTGCGGGTGTTCGCTTGAAATAGTTAGGACGCCTAACTAATATCCCGATATGCAAGCCGAGTCAAGAACGAAGATCGAAGATGAACGGCGAGACCGTGCGTCGCGACTGCACGTCGCCGCGTTGCGTCTGCTCCGAAGGCTGCGGAGCGAGGATGACGCCCTCGACATCAGCCCCGCTCGTCTCTCCGTGCTCTCCATCCTCGTCTTCGGAGGAGCGAGCACGCCCGGCGAGCTGGCCCGCCTCGAGAACGTCACGCGCCCGACTATGACCGGCCTGCTCGCGGGGCTTGAACAGGACGGTTTCGTGCGACGCCTGTCCAACCCCGAAGATCGACGCTCCGTGACCGTCAGAGCGACGAAGGCCGGTGTGGCGCTGCTTCATCGCGGTCGAGACCGCCGGGTGGAGACGCTCGCACAACTCCTCGACTCGCTCGCCGAATCCGATCGCCGCACGCTCGACCAGGCTGCCCGCATCATCAACGATCGATTGCTCAGGCAGTCGAAGTGATCCACTGGCGCGTCGATTCGTACGCCGCGCGCTCCAGCAACTCGCCCGCGCGACGCAGCGCCATATCTGTGGGCAGCTCGTCAGGGGCGATCACGCGGACCTCATCGAACACCCCTCCGCGCACGTGCGTTGCGCGCTGCCAGCCGTCACCTACGGAGCCGGGCAGCGCCACCGTGCGCGCTCGCGCATCCTTCGCGCGCCGTCCTGCCTCGTACGTCGCCTTCCCCGACAACGACTGCCCATCCAATCGGCCCTCGCCGGTGAGCAGCATCGTCGGCAGGCTCGCGCGCAGCCACTCATCGAAGCCCGTCGCGTCCATCACCAGCGCGGCGCCCGGCGTGAGCCGCGCATTGCAGAACACGGCCAGACCGAACGCGATGCCGCCCGCCGCGCCCATGCCCGGCGCATCCGGGTCCGTCTTGAAGCCCGCTTGCGCCAGACGGTTCGCGTAGTTCCGCAACCCCTTGTCCAGACGCTCCACCTGCTCGGGTGTCGCGCCCTTCTGCGGCCCGAACACGCGAGCCGACCCCTCGGGCCCGCACAGCGCGTTCTTCACGTCGCACGCGACGATCACTTCCACTCCGTCGAGCCGTGTGTCCAGACTCCCGATGTCCACGCGCGCGATGCGCAACAGATCGCCGCCGCTCGGCCGTTCGATCAGGCGGTCGTGCTCGTCGCAGAACCGGGCGCCGAGTGCCGCGGCCATCCCCGCGCCACCGTCCGTCGTCCCGCTGTTGCCGATGCCGATCAGGATCGACCGCACCCCCTCGTCGAGCGCGGCCTTGATCAACTCGCCGACCCCGTACGTCGTCGTCCGTTCCGGGTCGCGCTGCTCTCTCGGTACGAGCATCAGCCCCGCTGCCGAGGACATCTCCAGCGCCGCCGTCTCGAACCGCGCGCGATCGCGCAGCAACGGGTGCAGGAGGAACGCCCCGGCGAACGCGAGCATGGCGGCCGCGGCGCCCGCGAAGAACCCTCCCCAGGGCCCCACGATCAGCCCTGCCAACGCCCCGATGGCCGCGGAACGAGCGACGATTCGTGGGATCCGCTGCTCCGCCCCGCTCGGCGCCGGCTTGAGCAGCAGCGTGCCCAGCACACGCTCTCCCAGCGGCCCGCTTACCTCGATCTGCCGGACGACGTCCGTTTGCGCATCGCGCAGCGCCTCGACGAACCCCGCGCCCCCGTCCGAGATCGGCGCGTCGACGATCTCAACCTCGACGCCCGCTTCCCGCGCCGCGCGTTCGACGCCCGCGCGCATCGCGCGCCGCGCCTCCGGGGCGCTCAGCGATTCCTTGTAGGCGTCCGGCGCCAGCACGACCCGGCGCGCGCCCCGCATCGCGTCCGTCATGGCGTCACACCATGAACAGCTTCTCGAGCTCCTTGCGGAACCCGTCGAACTCGCGGAAGTGCTCCTGCTCGTTCGCGAGCAGCTCGATGGCCATGTCCTGCGTGGCCATGTCCTTGCCGTCGGTGAGCTTGATGATCTTCTGATACTGCGCGATCGCGCCCGCCTCGGCGTCGATCACGCCGCGCACCACCGTGAGCAGGTCCGTCGTGTCTCTCGGCGGCTGCAACGCCTCTTGATCCCACTTCAACTCGAGCGATCCCGGCACGAATCCGCCGATCGTTTTGATGCGTTTTGCGAGCAGTTGGGCGTGTGCGATTTCGGTGGGGATGTCGGCGCTGAGCGCGGCTTTGATGGGGGCCGCGAGGGCGCCGTCGAGGTCCACGGAGCAGGCGATGTAGTTCATCACCGTCTCTAACTCCATGTTGTACGAGCGGATAAGTTCGGCGACGATGCGGTTGCTCTCGTTGGAGGACGCGCGGGTCAGACGCTTCTTTGCCATGTATCTCCATCTCCTGTGCGCGAAGTGACTTTTGGCCGCGAGAGCGCACCTCCCGAGGATGTGCGCATTTTCGGCGTGATATCAGCCTGCGTATCGGGTGATGCCCCAGCGATCGCCGAGGGAGATCGCGTCGGTGATGCGCGGGTCGCGCACGACGTCGGTCCAGAAGCGGCGCATATCGGGGGACCAGCCGATGTCATCGTAGACGATGATGGCGCCCGGGCGGACGCAGTCGGAGAGGAGTCGGTGGTAGCCCATGGTGGCTTCGTAGGTGTGCTCCGCGTCGACGAAGGCGAAGTCGGGGCCGGGGTTGGCGCCGCGGACGATGTCGGGGAGGATGTCCTCGATGCGTCCGGCATGGATGCGGGCGTCGCGCGGGCGGAGTTCGGAGAGGCCGTCCTGGGCGATCTTGGCGCGCCAGCCTTCGTACTCGACCCCGTCGAAGCGGCACTCGGCGTCGGGCTCGAGGGCTGAGGCCATGGCGAGGGAGCCGATGCCGAAGGCGGATCCGAGCTCGATGATCCACTGGGGCTGGTGGATGCGGATGAGTTCGTGGAGGAGGGCCTTGCCGCGTCTTGGGGAGGAGACACGGGTGCAGACCTGCGCGGCGTCGGCGAGCGCGACGGTGTTGCGGAAGGAGGTCTCGCGGACGACGCCGTGGAGTTTCCTGTGGAGGTCGTGCTCGCGCGCGAAGACGGGCGTGAGGGCTTCGGGGAGTTGTCTGGCGCCGTTGGTGTTGACCCACTGGACGAGGCCGTCGAAGGGCCACTGCGCGGAGCGCTTCTGGATGTGGAGGGTCTTGGAGAGGGGCGGGGCGAAGCGGCGCACGGCGCCGACGACCACGTTGATGGCCAGCAGCTTGCCCGGGAAGACGCGCTTGGGGCTGTGGGCGTGCGCGGCTTCGTTTTGCGTGGCGATCGTGGTCATGAAGCGGGAATCGTAGACGATCCGGGACGTCGTGTCGGGTTTGGGGTTTATTGGGACTTTGGGCCGATGGTGCGGTCGAGGAAGCGGACGACGCGCTCGTAGAAGACGATTCGGTTGTCGAGCTTTGCGAAGCCGTGGCCTTCGTCGGGGAAGAAGACGAGCTCGGGGTCGAAGCCGCGCTTCTGGAGGCCGACGGCGAGCTGCATGGCTTCACCGACGGGGACTCGGGGATCGTTGAGCCCGTGCGCGATGAGCATGGGGACCTTGATCTCGTCGAGACGGTTGATGGGGGAGACGGAGTCGAGGAACTCGGAGTCGGTGAGGGGGCCGTATTCGACCTCGCGGAGCTTGCGTCGGTAGCCCTTGGTCTGTTCGAGGAAGGTGCGCATGTTGACGATGCCGACGATGTTGACGGAGGCGCCGAAGACGTCGGCGCCCTCGATGATGGTGGCGTTGGCCATGTATCCGCCGTAGGAGCCGCCGTACGCGGAGATCTTCTTGGGGAGCGCATAGCCCTGCTTGACGAGCCAGCGCGCGGCCTCGGCGCCGTCCTTTACGCTGTTCCAGCGGTTCTTGTAGTTGTCGAGACGGTGGTATTCGCGGCCGTAGCCGGTGGAGCCGCGGACGTTGGGGAGCATCACGCCGTAGCCGTTCGCCACGAGGTGCTGGGTTGCTGCGGAGAAGGTGGGGCGGGACTGCCCTTCGGGTCCGCCGTGGAAGATGATGACGAAGGGGATGGGCGTGCCCTTCTTGTAGGATTCGGGGAGGTAGAGGAAAGCGGGGACTTCGAGACCGTCGAAGGACTTGTACTTGACGAGTGTGGGGAGGAGGAAGGAGTTGAGGTCGATGGGCTCGTTGTCCATGCGGGCCGTGAGGGGCTTGGGCGCGGACCTGGTTTCGAGGTTGTAGAGGTAGTCGATGCCTGGTGTGCGGGCGTTGTTGACGGTGTAGATGAGGCGCGGGCCGCGGAAGAAGCCGGTGGAGACGACGCCCTTGTCGATCTCGGGGAGGCTGACGGGCTTCATGTCGGGGACGGTGAAGATGCGGAGCGTGGCGTAGCCGTCTTCGTTGTGGTTGGTGGCCAGGTAGGTGCGTTCGGGGTTGATGGAGGCGGAGTCGAGTTCGTATTTCGCGAGGTCGGGGAGGGCTTCCTTGAGGGGCTTGTCGACGAGATCGCCGGCGGGTGCGAGGTCGCGAACGTAGAGACGTGTCAGGCCTTCGTTGACGTCGGTCGCGAGGAGGACGGTCTTTTCGCCGGGCAGGTAGCCGATGACGGAGTTCGCCGACTCGGTTCCTTCGGGGGTGGCGCTGATGTCGCGCGTGGCGCCCGTGGTGAGATCGAGTTCGTGGACGCGCGAGTCGGAGACGGAGCGGTATTGCGCGACGATGGCGCGCTTGCCGTCGGTGGTGACGTCTTCGCAGCCCCAGAAGCCGGGCTTGGCCAGGATCTTCTTTGAGGCGCCGGAGGCCAGGTCGAAGGTGTAGAGGTGGAAGTCGTTGGGTGAGTCGTCGTTGGCGCGGTAGATGAAGCCGGAGGAGTCGCGGAGCCAGGCCGAGATGGCGAACTGGACGTCGGGGTTCTGGAGGATGGGGGTGATCTTGGAGGTGGAGACGTCGAAGCGCCAGAGGTTGGTGTTCTCGTTTCCGCCGACGGCGGCGCTCAGGATGATGGTCTTGCCGTCCGGGGAGAGGGAGTAGGAGGAGAGGCCGTCCTTGAAGTCGGTGATGCGCTCGGCGGGGGCATTGGGATCGTCGGCGTTTGCGCGGCGGTAGAGCTGATTGACGCCGTCCGGCCAGTCACGGAGGTAGACGGCGCCGTCTGCGGCGATGGAGACGCTGGAGGGCGTGCGGATCTTGAGGAAGGAGGAGATGGAGGGAGAGGAGGGGTTGGCGGCCCAGGCCGGGGCGATGAGGGCGGTGAGGGTGAGCGCGGTGATGAACGAGCGTGGCATGGGTCGTCTCCTGTGAATGGAGCGTGAGGCTTCGTCGGGGGAGTCTACTGGCCTGTGGGGGGCGGGTGGCAGGGGAAATCAGGAGGAGAGATAGATGACTTTGCCGTTGTCCTGATCGCGGCGGCCCTCGACGCAATCGACGATGACTCTGGCGACATCGTCGGGGGAGAGGCACGAGGAGGAGGGGATGGCTGAGGTGTCGAAGAGGGCGCGGAGCATGGGGGTCTCGACGGCGCCCGGGGCGACGGAGAAGGCGCGGATGTTGTGGGGCTTGCCCTCTTTGGCCGCGGATTGCGCGAGGAGATTCACGGCGGCTTTGGAGGAGGCGTAGCCAAAGAAGCCCGGGAAGGGGTCGCGCGTGCCGAGGGTGGAGACGTTGACGATGACGCCGCCGCGTCGGGTGACGAAGTGGGGCCAGCAGGCGGCGATGGCGCGGGCGGGGGCTATGGCGTTGACGGTGTAGAGGCGTTGGAGGAGGGCTTCGTCGTGCTTGTCGATGGGGAGGAGGGGGGCGAGTCCGGCGTTGTTGATGAGGGCGTCGAGGCGCTTGAAGTGGGAGAGGGTGGTGGAGATGACGTGGTCGGGGGCGCCCTGGAGGGCGAGGTCGGAGGGGATGATGCGGTGTGTGTCGGGGTTGTGGAGTGTGGCGCGGGCTTGCTCGAGGCGCGCGGGGTCGCGCGCGACGAGGGCGATGCGCCACCCCGAAGAGGCGAGGAGGCGGGCGGTGGCGAGGCCGATGCCGGAGGAGGCGCCGGTGAGGACGGCTACGGGTGCGGGCGCGTGATCGGGCATGCGTGCATGCTACGAGGATCGCGCGGGCGCGGAAGGTACACTTGGCTTCGTGCAGGACACAGGACAAGTGCATGTGAGTCTGGAGCGTCCGCCGCTGACGAAGATCGTGGCGACGCTGGGGCCGGCAACGGACACGATGGAGGCGTTGCTGCGCGTGGTGGCGAGCGGCGCGACGATCTTCCGTTTGAACTTCTCGCACGGGAGTGTGGAGGAGCACGAGAAGCGGTTGACGATGGTGCGTCAGGCCGCGGACAAGACGGGGCGCGTGCTCGCGGCGCTGGGGGATTTGTGCGGGCCGAAGATCCGTGTGGGGAAGGTTCCGGCTCCGGGGATCGAGGTGTTGTCGGGGCAGGACGTGATCATCGACGCGGGGGCTGGGGAGTCGCGCGGGGGTGACGTGCCGGTGTTGTCGTGCACGTACAAGGAGATCGCGCGCGAGGTGGAGGCCGGGGCGCGGGTGCTGATCAATGACGGGGCGGTGCGGATGTTGGCGGTGGAGCGGGCGGGAGAGGGGCTGCGGTGCCGCGTGACGGTGGGGGGGCTGGTGACGAGCGGGAAGGGGATCAACCTGCCGGACACGGAGATCTCGGCGCCTGCCGTGACGGCGGAGGATCGGAAGTGGGCGGCGTGGGCGGTGGAGAAGGGTGTCGACTTCCTTGCGTTGTCGTTCGTGCGGCAGGCGTCGGACGTGCGGGAGCTGCGCGAGTGGCTGGGGACTGCGGGGAAGGGGGTGAGCGGGAAGGAGACGTGCGCGTTCGGGCGGCTGATGCCGATCGTGGCCAAGATCGAGAAGCCGGAGGCGCTGGAGAACATCGACGCGATCCTGGAGGCCGCGGACGGGATCATGGTTGCGCGCGGGGACCTTGGGGTTGAGCTGGACGTGGCGCGGGTGCCCGTGGCGCAGAAGCAGTTGATTGCGCGTGCGCGTGCGTTCGGGAAGCCTTGCATCGTGGCGACGCAGATGCTTGAGTCGATGATCGAGAAGGCGGGTCCGACGCGCGCGGAGGCGAGCGACGTGGCGAACGCGATTCTGGACGGGGCGGACGCGGTGATGCTGTCGGGGGAGACGGCGGTGGGGAAGCATGCGGCGCTTGCGGTGGAGACGATGCGTCGGATCGCAAACGCGACGGAGGATCACGTGCGGGCGGAGCGGAAGCACTTCGGTTCGCCTCTGAAGTGGAAGGAGGCGCGGGACATTCCCGCGGCGATCGCGCATGCGGCGTGGACGCTGTATGACGACATGGATGCCGCGCTGGTGATCGTGTGGTCGGAGTCGGGGGGGACGGCGCGGAGGCTGTCGCAGAACTCGATCAACGTGCCGATCCTGGCGTTTTCGTCGGATCCGGTGGCGGTGCGGCGGATGGCGCTCTTGCGGGGCGTGCATCCGATCCTGTGTCGTGAGCTGCCCCAGCATCGTTCGGAGTTCGCGCGGATGGCGGACGTTGCGGCGGTGCGGGGCGGGTGGGCTCGTGCGGGGCAGCCGGTGGTGCTGGTGGGGGGCAAGCCGTTCGGGGCGCCGGGCACGGCGAACACAGTGGCGGTGCGGATCGCGGGGGCGCTGGCGGGTGGGGAGTGAGCGGGGGCCCGCACGAGCGCGTGGGGGTGGTGTCGATCGGGGATGAGATATGCCTTGGGCAGAAGCTCGACACGAACTCGAGGTGGATTGCGCAGAGGTTGTCGGACTCCGGGGCGCTGGTGGGTGAGCACGCGAGCGTGCCGGACGACGCGGGGCTGATCGCGGCGACGTTCGAGCGGTTGGCGCGCGATCATGATCTGGTGGTGACGACGGGTGGGTTGGGGCCGACGGCTGATGATCTGACGCGGGAGGGGTTGGCGCGCGCGATGGGGGAGGAGCTGGTGGAGGACGCGGGCGCGCTGGAGTGGATCACGGCGTACGTGCGTGCGCGGGGGAGGGAGATGACGGAGACGCAGCGGACGCAGACGATGCGCCCGAGCGGGGCGCGGTGTTTGAAGAACGATGCGGGGACGGCGGCGGGGTTGGTGGGGCGTGTGGGGGCGTGTGACGTGGTGTGTTTGCCGGGTCCGCCGAGAGAGATGCGGCCGATGTTCGAGGGATGGGCGCGTGATGGGCTGCGCATCGCTGCGGGGGCGCGGGTGTGGACGCGGTTTGTGCACGCGTGCGGGATTGCGGAGGCGGACGCGGCGCAGCGGTTGGGCGGGTTGCTCGCGCGGGATCGGAATCCGATGGTGGGGATCACGGTGTCCGAGACGGTGATCACGCTGCGGATGCGGTATCGGGGTGAGGAGGGGGAGGCGCGGGCGCGGCTGGATGAGGCGGAGAAGGAGGCGCGGGGCGTGCTGGGGGCGCACGTGTTCGGCGCGGGGGAGGAGACGTTGGCGGGGAGTGTGCTGCGGAGGTTGATCGCGCGCGGGGAGACAGTGGTGTGCGCGGAGTCGTGCACGGCCGGGATGTTGGGCGCGGCGTTCGGGGATGTGGCGGGGGCGTCGGGGGCGTTTTTGGGAGGGTGGGTGACGTATTCGAATGAGATGAAGGCGATGGAGTTGGGTGTGGCGAGAGAGTTGGTGGCGCGGGTGGGCGCCGTGTCGGAAGAGGTGGCGCGGGCGATGAGTGAGGGGGCGCTGGTGAACGGGGATGCGGATCACGCGTTGAGCGTGACGGGGGTGGCGGGGCCGAGCGGGGGGAGCGAGGAGAAGCCGGTGGGGACGGTGTTCATCGCGCGGTCGTGGAGAGAGAAAGGGATGGCGCGGACGGAGGTGCGGCGGTTTTTGTTTCGGGGTGAGCGCGCGGTGGTGCGGTTGAGGTCGGTGCAGAGCGCGCTGTCGATGCTGCACTTCGGGATTGAGGGGGTGGAAGGTGTGAGGTTGCTCGCTGAGCGCGGGCTGAAGGGGGATTAGATGACGACGTGGGCGCCGGGCTCGATGGCGCGGGGGAGTGAGGGGAGGGCGCGGAGGTCGTCGGGTTCGAGGGCGGTGAGCGGGGAGATTTCGAGAACGCACTCGGGTGAGCCGTCTTCGCGTCGCGGGACGGTGACGCCTGCGCGCTCGAGCCAGCGGGCGGCGCGCTCGGTTTGGAACGCGGCGCAGGAGGCGGGAGAATCGGCGCCCTCGGCGTTCTTGATGGGGGCGAACTCCTCGACGCGGTCGGTTTCGAGAACGATGGAGGATTGCGCGAGGGGGATGGCGTCGAAGACGAAGGTTTCGAGCTTGACGGCGTTGGGCGTGGAGGGCTCGACGACGCGGCCGGACTCGAGGTCGACGTGGGGGGTTTTCTTTTCGGCGCGGTGGTAGGGGAGGGCGAAGTCGGAGCCGTCGGTGAGGCGTTCGACGAAGGCGCGGGAGAGGATGTGGACGGCGATGGAGCCGGCGTTGAAGCGGAGTCGGCCTTCGGGGTCGACGGCTTCGGCGAGGGAGGAGGGGAGATCGGAGTATTCGATGACCTGGGTTTTGTTGTCGGCGCGACAGAAGACGCCGACCTTTTCGCGCGCGTGGGCCTTGGCGACCATTTTGGAGGACATTTCGGCTGAGGAGTCGTCGGCGTGCGCGTGGAGGCCGAGGAAGACGGGGTCGATGACGCGGACGAGGGGGTTGTCGATTTGGGTGTAGGAGATGTGCTCGACGCCACGTTTGCGCATGTCGGCGAGTGCGCCGGAGGCGCGGAGTGCGCGGAGGGAGCCGCCGTGGCCGTCGGGGTTGACGGCGAGTTCGGACTTGGAGGCGAGGAGGATGCGTCCGGAGGCCATTTCGAAGGTGGGGAGTACGCCTTGGGGGAAGAACATGACGTCGTCGGGCTCGAGGCCGAGGTAGTTGTGTGATCCGAAGAAGCCGACGGTAGCGGCGTGGTTGAGGGGTGAGGTCATGATGTACCAGGGGATGCGTGTGTTATAGCGCTTTGCGGAGGCGGCGACGGATTCGGCGAGGAAGGCGAAGAGCGGTTTGCGGGTGACGGCGCCGGCCTGGTAGACGCCTTTGGGGCCGTCGAAGCCGAGGCGGGAGCCTTGACCGCCGGCGACGGTGAACGCGGCGACTTTGCCGGCGCGGATGAGTGATTCGCCGAGTGAGCGGAAGTGATTGCGGTCCCAGGTGGAGGAGGCGCGTCGTCCGTCGAGGGAGTATGCGTGGACGGGGTCGATGGTGGCGGGTGTGTGGTGGGCGGGTTTGTTGCGGACGTAGGTGTGGATGAGGCGGTCGAGTGAGGGGAGGTCGAGGTCTTGGATCTGGCGGAGGAGGCCGGCGCGGGCGTGTTCGGAGAGTTCGTCGGCGAAGCGCAGGAGGTGGTCCTGGGCGTGTGGCTGGAGTTTGCGGCGGAGCGATGCGACGTCCGTGGTCATGGTGTGTGTCTCTGGCGAAGGGGGTGTGGAGCGGGCGCGCGAGCGCGGGGTGAGTGATCAGTGGGGCTGCATCGGGCTGGTCCACTTGCCGCCCTCGTGGCGGACGATGGCGCCGGTGGCGAGGTAGATGACCTGTTCGGCGACGTTGGAGCAGTGGTCGGCGATGCGGTCGAGCGATGCGGCCATCTCGTGGAGGCAGAAGGCGGTGTCGACGGAGCGGGAGCCTGCGGCCAGGGCTTCTTCGGTCTCGCGGAGGACGGCCTTCTTGAAGGCGAGCGCGGTGTCTTCGCTGGCGAGGACGCCGCGGGCCTGCTCGGTGTCGAGGACCTCGAAGGCGCGGAGGGAGGTTTCGTAGATGCCGATGACGGAGTTGGCCATGACGCGGAAGGCGTCGGGGGGGCGTGCGCCTGCGGACGTGAAGTGCGCGGTTTGCTCGGCGATGGCGACGGCGGCGTCGGCGATGCGTTCGAGCTCGTTGTTGAGCTTCACGATGGTGAGGACGAGCCGGAGCTGGTCCTGTGTGAGTGCGGCGCCGTCGTGGGTGGCGTCGGTGAGAAGGGCGACGCAGGCTTTTTCGATGTTGACGTCGACGCGGTCGATCTCGTGGTCCTGCTGGACGACCCAGGCTGCTTTGCGGTCGGAGGGCTCGAAGACGGCTTCGACGGCGCGGTCGATGACGGCGTGGACGCGTCGTCCCTGTTCGATCAGGTCGGCCTTGAGGCGGTCGAGCCGTTTGGCAAAGCCTTCTGGGGTGGTGGGCATCGCGCGCGGGTCCTTGCCTTCACGATATCAGCGCGGGGGCGGGATGGGCGTGGGGGTCGCGCAAAAAGCGGTCTGTATGATCGGAACCCGTGTCCTCGAGGGCGCGTACGAGGGGGGCTGAGAGCGAGCGGGTCGGCATGAACAGAGGAGGCGTCTGATGTCGCTGGAGTTTGAGATCGTCGGGGTTCGCGCGCGGCAGGTGCTGGACTCTCGGGGGAACCCGACGGTGGAGGCGGAGGTGGAGCTGGCTGGGGGCGCGATGGGTCGCGCGGCCGTGCCCTCGGGCGCATCGACGGGTGAGCACGAGGCCGTGGAGCTTCGGGACGGGGACAAGAAGCGTTGGATGGGGAAGGGCGTTTCGCAGGCGTTGCGGAACGTGGAGGAGAAGATCGCGCCGGAGATCATCGGGCGTGACGCGCGGGACCAGCGGGGCGTGGACGGCGCGATGATCGAGATGGATGCGACGGCGAACAAGCACCGGTTGGGGGCGAACGCGGTGCTGGCGGTGTCGATGGCGAATGCGAAGGCCGCGGCCTCGGCGTGCGGTCTGCCGCTGTATCGGTACGTGGGCGGGACGAACGCGTGCGTGCTGCCGGTTCCGATGTTCAACGTGCTGAACGGGGGCAAGCATGCGGACAACACGGTGGACTTCCAGGAGTTCATGGTGCAGCCCTGGGGGTTCGATTCGTTCGAGGAGGGGCTGCGGGCGTCGGTGGAGGTGTATCACGCGCTTCGCGGCGTGCTGCACGAGCAGCATCTGTCGACGGCCGTGGGGGATGAGGGGGGGTTCGCGCCGGACCTCAAAGACAACGAGGATGCGCTTCGGCTGCTCGAGAAGGCCACGGCCAAAGCGGGGTACAAGTGGGGGGAGCAGATCTTCGTCGCGCTCGACCCGGCGTCGTCGGAGCTTTGGAACGAGGCGAAGGAGCGCGGCAAGGAGGGGTACTGCTTCTTCAAGTCGAATCCGGACCGTGTGGCCACGGCGGACGAGATGATCGACATCTGGGATCGGTGGCGGAAGAACTACCCGGTGCGGTCGATCGAGGACGGGCTTGCGGAGAACGATTGGGCGGGATGGAGGAAGCTGACGGATCGGCTCGGGAAGGACGTGCAGCTCGTCGGTGACGATCTGTTCGTGACGAACACGAAGTTCCTGGAGCGCGGGTTCAAGGAGGGGTGCGCGAACGCGATCCTGGTGAAGGTGAATCAGATCGGATCGCTGTCGGAGGCGTTGGATGCGGTGGGGATGGCGATGCGTCGCTCGTTCGGCGCGGTGATGTCGCACCGGTCGGGCGAGACGGAGGACGCGACGATCGCGGACCTTGCCGTGGCGACGAACTGCGGGCAGATCAAGACGGGGGCGCCTGCGCGTTCGGATCGTAACGCGAAGTACAACCAGCTGATTCGGATCTCGGAGGAGCTGGGTGACAGCGCGGTGTACGGCTCGTCGACGTGGTCGAGGGGGTGATCAGGCGGCGCGGCGTCGGCGGGAGGCGGTGAACGCGAGCCCGAGCAGCGCGAGGGAGGTCGGGCCGGGGCTGGGGACCTCGGGGGCCTCGTCGGGGGTGGGTGAGTCGGGAGAGGGGAAGGGGTTGCGCGGGGAGGGCGAGCCGGGGTCGTCACGGACGGGCGCGTTGGAGCCGAGGACGGTGTGGCGGAGCGCGCCGTTCCACATGGATGTGGAGGCGGCGACGGTTTGGCGCATGAATGCTGCGGCGCCGCTGCCCCCGAAGGAGTCTTCGACGAGCATGATCTTGATGGGGGCGAAGGCGTCGTCGTTGCGTTCGTAGTCGAGGATGACGCCTGCGCAGACGGCGCCTTCGGGGGCGGCGCCCTGCTGGGCCCAGGCGTCGACGTCGATGCCGACGCCGAAGAAGACGCGGCCCGCGATGGTCATGGGCTTGGGCGACGCGTCGGCGATGGACATGCGGGGGCCTTCGATGATTTCGCCCTGTGGGGTGACGAAGACGGGGCGGACGCCGGCGCGGGCGCCGTCACGCCAGAGGGAGAAGATGAAGACGTCGGGGCCGGCCACGGCGGGGCGGGCGCGGTTGGTGAAGACGACGGAGAGTTCGTGGCGGCCGGACTCGGGGAGGTCGGGGGTGGTGGCGAAGTCCATGTCCGAGAAGCGGGGGCAGGCGCGCGGGGGCGAGGTGGTGAGGGACCAGTCGGGCTCGCTGGTGACGATGTCGGGGGAGCGGACCCAGGTGCGGCCGAATGCGCTGGTGACGTCGGATGCGAGGGCGTGTGTCGCGCCGGCAACGTCGGCGTTGACCTTGACGACCTCCGAGAACGCGGGATGGTCCGATTGCGCGTGTGATTGGGTCGAGAACGCTGCGATGCCGGTTACGATCGCGGTCTTGATGATGTCCATGCTTTCTCTCCTGTGCCGGGAGAGAGGGGAGCAAAGCGCGGGCCGAGCGTGGATCGTTCTCGGCTGTGTGCTTCTGGGACGATCGTGAGGAGGCGCGGACCATGCGGGCGCATCTGGTGCAGATGGACGTGGTGTGGGAGGACAAGGGCGCGAACCGCGCGACGGCGGAGCGGTTGATCTCCGCTGCGGGCGTGGAGCGCGGCGATCTCGTCGTGCTGCCTGAGATGTTCGAGACGGGGTTCTCGATGAACGTCGAGCGCACCGCGGACGTGGGGGGAGAGGGGAGCGCGTGGATGTCGTCGATGGCGTCGCGGTTCGGCGTGACGCTGATGGGCGGGATCAGCGTGCGCGGTGAGGATGGCTGGGGGCTGAACCGCGCGCTCGTGTTTGATGGCGGCGGGCGCGAGGTCGGGAGGTATGACAAGGTTCACCCGTTCTCGTACGGGCGTGAGGCGGAGCGATTCAGGGGCGGGGGGCGGGTGTGTGTGTGCGGGTGGAAAACGCCTGAAAACAAGGGCGAAACGCGGGTGTGCCCGATCGTGTGCTACGACCTTCGTTTTCCGGAGTTGTTCCGTGCGGGGAGGATGTTGGGGGGCGAGGTGTTCGTGGTGATGGCGAATTGGCCGAGCGAGCGCGTGGAGCACTGGCTGGCGTTGCTGCGTGCGCGTGCGATCGAGAATCAGGCGATCGTGCTGGGTGTGAATCGCGTGGGGAAGGACCCGTATCTCTCGTATCCGGGCGCGAGCGTGGCGTTCGATGGGAAGGGAGAGCGTGTGGCGTTTGGGGGTGCGGAGGAGTGTGTTGTGGGTGTGGAGGTGGATGTGGGTGCGTGCCGAGCGTGGCGCGAGGCGTTCCCGGCGTGGTCGGATGTGAAGCGCGGGTTGCTGCCGAGGGTGGATGTGGGTGGTGAGTTTGAGGTGTGAAGTGGGGCAAGCTGGAGTGGTGATGGGGAGGGGGAAAGGGGGGAAATATCTACGAGAAAAACGGGATACGAGGGCTTGACCGACTGTCGGATGCTGGTATGTTGAGTGGCGTTGAGGAAGCACAGGCGTGGCCTAACGGGCCGCGACCTGCATAACAAAGCATGGAGAGAGGGAAGCAACTCTCTTCGACAATTTGGACGGTGACACACGGCCCTGATGCTGTGGTGTTTACGCGGTTGACTCCTCCGTGGCGCTTGCTGCTGCGCGGTGCAATGCCGGAAAGCGGCGGCGAGGTAAAGACCCACGGAATCCCTGTGCCCGCTTCGTCGGTGTTAACTCATCGACGAAGCGGTTAGAAAACCTGTGCCCTGAAGGGGCTTTCGGACGAGTGGCGGGGGAGCGCTCGTCCGGGAAAACCTGAGGGGAAGGACGAGGAATACACGTCGCTTCGTCCTTGAGAGGCAGCCGGCACCCGTCGCATCAAGGAGGGAGATGCGAGAGGCGGTCGGTGTGGCCTTTTTTGGGTTGACACCATTCCGGGATGTGCTACATTCTGGTTGTCGGACGGTTCAGCACAGGAAACCGTTCGAACCACCCTGATAGGGTGCCTCGCTGGGCAGGTTGGGAGACCGGTCTGCAGCGATTTCGGCGGGCGATGGGGCACTCCAAGGCCCCTGAGCCGAGACGCCAACAAACTGCCACACTCTTGGAGGAGTCAACGCCTTTGCCTGGGACACCGGACAAAGGCGTTTCCATTTTTGGAGTTGGTTCGGGGATTGTGGCGGGGGGTGACAGGGGCGAGGCGGCGGTTCGGGCGTGGGGAGGGGGCGTCAGTAGACTCCGGGGATGCTGATCTGCGCGCCGGTGCTGGCCCATGACGTCGAGACGGCGCTCGCGGATGCGGGGCTGGCGCGGGAGGGCGGCGCGGATCTCGTGGAGTACCGGCTGGACGGGCTGTTCCACGGGGAGGGGGATGAGGATGGGAGGCTGGGCGCGATGCGGGTGGTGCAGGAGTCGCCCCTGCCTTGCATCGTGACGTGCCGACCGGTGTCGGAGGGGGGGGAGTACGACGGAGATGACGCATCGCGAGTGAGCCTGTTCGAGGCGTTGGCCACGCTGGAGCGTGCGCCGGCGTATCTGGACGTGGAGTGGTCGACGTGGGAGCGGTCGGCGAATCTGCGTCAGAAGGTTCTGCTGTGTGTGGCGCACCCCGGTCAGCGGCGCGACGTAGGCACGAGGTTGATCCTGTCCTTTCATGATTTCGGCGGGCGGCCGGCGGACCTGCTGCGTCGGGTGGAGCGGATGTCGCGCGAGCATCCGGGGGGAGAGGAGGGCGTGGTGAAGGTGGCGTATCGGGCGCGCTCGGTGCGGGATGCGCTCGAGGTGTTCGATCTGCTGCGGGAGCGGTCGAGGCCGATGATCGCGATGGCGATGGGGGAGGCGGGGGTGTTGTCGCGCGTGGTCGGGGGGAAGTTCGGGGCGTTGCTCGGGTTTGCGCCGGTGCGCGCGAGCGCGGCCACTGCGGAGGGGCAGGTGACGCTCGGGGAGATGACGGGCCTGTATCGCGCGCAGAGCGTGCGAGAGACGACACGGGTGTACGGGGTGATCGGTTGGCCGGTGCGTCAGTCGCTGTCACCGCTGGTGCACAACACGGGGTTTCATGCGGCGGGTGTGGAGCATGACGGCGTGTTCGTGCCGCTTCCTGTGGCGGAGAGCTGGGAGGCGTTCAAGGCAAGCGTGTTGGAGCTGATGGGGCATGAGGGGGTGGAGCTTTGCGGGGCCGCGGTGACGAGCCCGCACAAGGAGCACCTGGTGCGGCTCGCGCGGGAGGAGGGATGGGAGATAGAGGAGCGTGCGGGTCGGATCGGCGCGGCGAACACGCTGGTGGTGGAGGGCGCGCGGGCGCGGGTGTTGAACACCGATGCGCCTGCGGTGGCGGGGTGGGTGCGCGCGGGGATGGGCGAGGTAAAGGGGAAGCGGATCGGTGTGTTGGGGGCTGGGGGGGGCGGCGCGGGCCGCGGGGTGCGGGCTCAAGGAGGTGGGGGCTGAGGTGGGGGTGTTTGCGCGGTGGGGGGAGCGTGCTGAGGCGCTCGGGAAGGT
>JBFXJP010000006.1:0-209637 GCA_050174775.1 Phycisphaerales bacterium | reverse complement strand
TGGTTGGTTTGTTTGTTGGGTTGTGGGCGTGGCGGGTGGGAGGTTTGGGGCGGGTGCGGTTGGTGGGTGGGGGGGTTGGGGGGGGGAACCGGGATCGGCCGTTGATGACGGATCAGCGGTGCGAGCCGAGCATGGCGGTGGTGGATCTGCTGGATCGGTTTCGGGGTGATCGGGTGCGCGATGCGCTCGCTTGGGGGGAGATGGGTTGGGTGTTCAGGTCGGTCGGGATGGAGGAGTCGGCGTTGCGCGCGTGGGGGGAGGCGCGGTCGCGGATGGAGGAGGACGTGACGATCGACGGGGGGACGGCCACGGACTGGTACAACCTCGCGTGCTTCCGGGCGTTGAGCGGGGCGCCTGAGCGGGCGTTGTCGGCGCTGCGGCGCGCGGTGCTGCTGGGGTGGGTGGATGTGGAGTATGCGAGGGAGGATCGGGACCTGGAGGGGCTTTGGGGGATGGAGGAGTTTGAGGAGGCGCTGGGGGAGAGGGCGCACGAGGAATGAGGGATGCGCGCAGAAAGACGCCCCGCGTTCCGAGCGGAACACGGGGCGCGAAGGGTGCAGTGAGTGTGTTGATCAGCGGCGGCGGCGGAGGCCGGTGAGGCCGGCGATGGCGAGGAGGCTCGCGGCGCCGGGGGTGGGGATTTCGTAGGTGAGGGAGCCGACGAGCGCGCGGGAGGAGAACCAGGTTCCGCCGGTGGTGAAGGCGGCGGAGCGGGAGTCACCGGTGACGAGGGAGAGGGTGCCGTCGGTGTAGTTCTCGAGGGGTGGCGAGCCGGTGCCGAAGTAGCGCGGTCCTGCGCCGGAGGTGAAGCGGAGGGCGACGCCGGTGACCTGCCCTGAGGTGAGGTTGATGTCGGGGATGTCGATCTGGAGGGAGACGCCGTTGGCGGTGGCGCCCTGGATTCCGTTCGCCGTGCCGAGGAGCGTCCAGCCGGCCAGAGAGGAGCCGGGTCCGGAGCCGACGGGCCCGCCGAGGCCGGAGCCGATGCGTGTGTAGACCTCGAAGGTGAATGCGGCGCCGGCGGCGCCGGTGTTGGCCGTGGTGAGGTGGGTGACCATGAGGTTGGTGTTGGCGAGCAGATCGAAGAAGAGGCCGGCGCCAGCGGCGGACAGGCCGTTGTTGGCCGGGCCGGGGTTGGCGTTGAGCGTTGCGGCCGAAGCGGAGCCCGCCAAGCCGGCGCAGAGACCGATCGCGATGACAGTGGTTCGACGCATGTTTCCTCCCTTGGGCTGCGAGGCAGCCCCGCATGGTTATTCAATCCGAGACGAGCGTGAGGATACCGGATCGAACACCCAGAAACAAGGGTTTGCATGAGGGGGAATGCTGGCGCACGTGGTGGGATCGGGAGGGGGCGTGGTGAGAAGATGGGAGGCCGAGAGTGGGTGAGGGGGGCCTCCGGGACGCGGGAACGGGGATCGCTAGACTGCGGGCCTCATGCCGACGATCACGATTGACGGGAAGGTCTGTGAGTTCACGCCTGGGGAGATGATCCTGCAGGTGGCCCTGCGGAACGGGGTGGCGATCCCGTACTACTGCTATCACCCGGGGCTATCGATCGTGGCGTCGTGCCGCATCTGCCTTGCGGAGGTGTGGGCGCCGAACCCGCGGAACAACAACGCGCTGGAGCCGCTGCCCAAGCTGGTGCCGACGTGCCAGACGGCGGCCGGGGACGGGCAGGTGGTGTACTCGAACTCGCCCAAGGCGGTGCAGAACCAGAAGGCGGTGATGGAGTACCTGCTGATCAACCACCCGCTGGATTGCCCGGTGTGCGATCAGGCGGGTGAGTGTCTGCTGCAGGACTACTCGTACGAGTACGGGCGGAGCGTGTCGCGGTTCGAGGAGGACAAGATCAAGCAGCCCAAGAAGGACATCGGTCCGAACGTGCTGCTGTATTCCGATCGGTGCATCATGTGCTCGCGCTGCGTGCGGTTCACGCGCGAGGTGACGGGCACGGCGGAGCTGACGATCGAGGGGCGCGGGGCGCACGAGCAGATCGACGTCTTCCCGGGCAAGGCTCTGGACAATCCGCTTGCAGGGAACGTGGTGGACCTGTGCCCGGTGGGCGCGCTGCTCGACAAGGACTTCCTGTTCGCGCAGCGCGTGTGGCGGTTGAACGCGACGCCGAGCATCGACGGGATCACGTCGAGCGGGGACAATATCTGGGTGGAGCACTACGAGGGGAAGGTGTACCGGATCAAGCCGAGGGAGAACCTGGGCGTGAACCGGTGGTGGATCACGGACGAGGTGCGGCAGGGGTTCCATCACGTGCACGCGGAGCAGCGTTTGCGGACGCCGATGCGCCGGCAGTTCGGGGCGTTGGTGGAGAGCGACTACACGCGCGCGTACGCGGACGTGGTGGAGCAGGCGAAGCACGGGCGGGTGTTGCTGATCGTGTCGCCGCTGGTGGCGTGTGAGGAGGCGTACACGCTTGCGGATGCGGCGCTTGCGCTGGACGGGCAGGCGACTCTCGCGGTCGGCCCTGTGCCCAAGCATGGCGAGGACTGTGTGTATCCGCCGGAGGCGACGCCGGCGCACGAGGGGGGGACGGGGTTCGTGGTGCGGGCTGAGAAGGCGCCGAACGCGCGCGGGGTGCGTCGGGTGCTGGAGGCGCTGGGCGGGAAGCCGGCGTTGACGTTCAACGACGCGATGGAGCGTGCGCGACGGGGCGAGTTTGCGACGGTGATCCTGGTGGGCGGGTATCCGAGCGAGTGGGCCACGGCGGACGTGACGAAGGCGTTCGACGGCGGGAACCCGCCGTTCCTCGTGCTGATCGACACGCTGGGGTCGTCGCTGGTGGAGCGGGCGCGCGTGGTGCTGCCCGGCGCGACGTGGGTGGAGAAGGCGGGGACGTTCGAGAACGCGTTCGGGCTGATCCAGGCGTTCGAGCAGGCGATCCCGGTGATCGAGATGGCGAAGCCGGAGGGGCAGATCGGGCTGGACCTCCTCGCGAGCGCGAAGGGGGAGAAGGCGAAGATCTACGACGCGGCGCGGCTCCGGAAGGAGATGGCGTCTCGCCTGCCGACGCTGGGGGTGTTCACGAGTGAGGTGAAGCACCCGGCCGTGGATGCGATGAAGCGGGCGAGCGATATGGCGGTGGTGGAGATCTGAGGCGTCGCGGACCGCGGAAGTAGTGGTGAGGTGGGGCAAAAGCAGCCTCGGCGCCGGGAGGCCCGACGCCGAGGCGCGTCCACAAGCAAATTGTGCTCCGGCGTTGCGTGGTCGCCGGGTGCGTGGCGGTGATGGGCGCGCGACAGCGCGGCCTGGTTTGTGGTGAAACGAACAGGCCCGTCGGACATTGCCGAGCGGGCCTTGGGGGTCATGAAAAAGTGGCTATCGGTCGCTTGGGATCAGTTGGCGACCATGTGGCCGTTGCGTGCGCCGGAGTGGCGGATCGAATCCCGGCGCGTGCCGGGCTCGATGCCGTGATGTCCCAGGGCGCGGGCGATGAGGCCGCCGCGGCTGGAAGCCTGGAGCTTCCTGTGGAGGGACTTCACGTAGTCGTGCACGGTGTGGGGGCTTCGGGAGAGCTTTTCGGCGATCTCCTTGACGCTCCAGCCCAGGGTGAGGTGCTCGAGGACCTCCTGCTCGCGCGGGGTGAGCATTCGGGCCGCGGAGATGGGCTCCGGGCCGAAGGCTTTGTAGACGCGACGGGAGAGGGCCGCGAGCAGGCCGCGCAGGAGCGCGATGTCCTCGGGGGTGAACGAGTTGCCGGCGGGTCGGCCAGCCTCGATGACGATAAGGCGGTCATCGGGAGCCTCGAGGTCCACGGGGACGATGCCCGCGAGGACTTCCTGGCTGCCGATGCTGGACCAATGGTGCCCGCCGTCGGACGACTGCCAGCCCGGGAAGGCGGCGTCGGAGAGACGGCCTGCCCAAGGGGTGGAGGTGGACCATCCGAGGACTCGGCCGTTGGCGAACCGGCGGCCGATCACGCCATGATGATTTGGCGAGGCGGCGACACCGACAGCTTCCATCCGTTGCAACACATTGGACGGGCCGACTTGCCCGATGGCTATGCCGATTTCGACGTTGCCAAGGGCGGCGGACAGGATGGCAGCGGCCCGATCGCACCAATCCTGCGTGGCAATGGCCGGGAGACCGGCGAGCGCTTCCGCCGCCTCGACGCCTCGTCGAACCACGCCTTCCAACACATCTGTCTGAACCATGTACTGGCTCCTCTCGATCTTGGAGAAGAGGAAACCCCGGTGACCCCGGGCTTCCATAGCCCGGCGGAAGGTCAGCCCAAAAGTACGCCCCCTATTTGGCGGGGTCCAGTGGGTTCTGACGAATTCTGAACGGAATATTCGCCCGATAACCTGAAGCCCCGGGGGCGCAGTGTCTTATCGGAGAGACGCGGCCCCGACTTCAGGCGTCTCCCCCACATTCTCGTACCCACTTTGCCCAGGTTGACTCAGGCGTTGGATGTCCTGCGCGATGCGCCCCGCGAGGGCGCCATCTCTGCGGAGGGGGGTGGCGATGTCGGCGGGTCCGTCGCGCGTCGCGTCCTCGAAGTACGACGACCGACGGATGGAGACGGAGGAGGCAACGCGCCCCTGAGTGTTGAGGCGCTCGACAACCACGCGCACGCGTGCGATGAGCGGGGCGTTGGGCGCACGGTAGTCGTCGGGACGCGCGGCGCCTTCTTCGAGGGGCTCGAACGAGACGCGGACACGCCGGCGTTGCGCGTTGAGCACGCCCTCGAACTCTTCAGCGAGGGTGGACTCATCGTCTATGGCGGGAGTGGCGAGGCCGGCGGACTGTCGAGCCCAGGTGGTAATAACGCCGTTGGCCGCGTCGATGCGCGCGAGCGAGAAGCCACGGTCCCGCAGTGCGTCGCGCGCGGCGTCGAACACGAGTGCAACATCCTCGGGCGCGACCTCGAAGGTGGCGTCGTCGCCCGGAAGGTCTCGTGTCCAGATGTCCCCGCTGGGTTTCTGCGGCGCTTCGGCGGGGCGGCCGGGCGCGGGGCCCTCCCGGACGAGTTCTCCGCCGGGCACGGCTCTTGGGGAGGCGCGGAAGATGGGCTTGGAGTCGCACGCCGTGAGCGTGAGGAGGAGGACGGGGAGGAGAGTTCGTGCCCGCATCGAGGGTCAGGATAGCGGGAGAGAGGGGGAGGGCGTGCGCGGTACGATCGCTCGACCATGTCGAACACGCCCGCCGGAAATGCCGTGGTCGCCCAGAGCGGCGGCCCCACCGCCGTGATTAACCAGTCCCTTGTGGGCGTGACGCTCGCGGTGCGGGAGAAGGGGGGGACGGTGATCCCCAAGATCCTCGGCGCGCGGCACGGGGTGCGCGGGATGACGAAGGATCAGTTCGTGGACCTGACGGGGGTCCCGGTGCAGACGCTCGAGGACGTGGCGCGGACGCCCTCGGCCGCGCTCGGCTCGACGCGCGACAAGCCCGACGCGGCGTACTGCGAGAAGATCCTGGCGGGGCTGCGGCAGCGGGACGTGCGGTACTTCTTCTACATCGGCGGGAACGACTCGTCGGACACGTGCCGCATCGTGTCGGAGCTGGCGCAGAAGGCGTCGTATGACCTCCGGTGCTTCCACGTGCCCAAGACGATCGACAACGACCTCAAGATGAACGACCACACGCCGGGGTTCGCGTCCGCGGCAAGGTTCGTCGCGATGGCGTTCATGGGGGACAATCTCGACAACGCTGCGCTGCCGGGGATCAAGATCAACATCGTGATGGGACGGCACGCGGGGTTCCTGACAGGCGCGAGCGCACTGGCGCGTCGGAAAGCCGGGGACGGCCCGCATCTGGTGTACGTGCCGGAGACGGCGTTCGACCTCAACGCGTTCGCGCGCGACGTGGGGGCGTGCGTGGAGAAGCACGGGCGCTGCCTCGTGGCCGTGTCGGAGGGCGTGCAGGACGCGGCGGGCAAGTCGATCGCGGAGACGCTGGCGTCCGGGGGCGGGGGCGGGCGTGAGCGGGACGCGCACGGGAACATCCAGCTCTCGGGGACTGGGGCTTTGGGCGATCTACTCGCGGAGCATCTGAAGAAGGCGTTGACGCCTGCCGGGGGCAAGCCGCCCAGGGTGCGGGCGGACACGTTCGGGTACATGCAGCGCTACTGGCCGGACGTGTCGCCGGTGGATGCGCGTGAGGCGCGCGAGGTAGGCGCGTTCGCCGTGGAGTGTGCGCTCAAGGGGGAGAAGAGCGGGTCGGTGGCGATCGAGCGGGTGACGAGTGCGCCGTACGGGTCGAAGCCGAGGCTGGTCGCGCTGACGGACGTTGCGGCGAAGACCCGCCACATGTCGCCGGAATTCCTGAAGGGATCGAACGACGTGTCGGAGGCGTTCCTCGAGTATCTGCGTCCGCTGGTGGGCGATCTGCCACGTTTCGAGACGCTGTGAGATTCCGGCGAAAAGCCTGGGGATCGCTGTAAGGGCGGGATAAGGTGCAACGACTCACGGGGAGGTCCGCACCCCATGCGAGGTCGGAAGTTGTCCACGCGCCTTGCCAGCCTGGCGGTTGCGAGCGTGTCCCGTGAGGAGGGGCCGGAGGAGTGGCTGCGCGAGCACGGGGACGCGATGTGGGCGTTTGCGATGTCCCGGCTCGGGGATGCGCACCGCGCTGAGGAGGCGGTGCAGGAGACGCTGCTGGCCGCGTGGCTCGCGTGGCAGAACGAGGAGTTCCGCGCGGAGAGCAGCGTGCGGACGTGGCTGCTGGGGATTCTGCGGCACAAGGCGTCGGACATCCGGCGGAAACAATCCCGCCGTCGTGAGGGGCGTCTGCCGGAGATGACGCCGGAGTACGACGAGCGGGGGATGTGGCTCGAGAAGCCGAGGGCGTGGAGCGCGGGTGGAGAGGGAGCGAGGATCGAGGACGTGCGCGAGGCGCTGCACGCGTGCCTGCACCGGATTCCGACGCACCTTGCGGAGGCGTTCGTGCTGCGCGAGGTGCACGGGAAGGACTCGTCGGTGATCTGCGCGGCCCTGGGGATCACGCGGGAGAACCTGTGGGTTCGGCTGCATCGGGCGCGGACGGCGCTTCGGCGGTGCGTGTCGATGCGCCTCCCGGGGGCTGGGGCGGGCGAAAAGGAGGCTGAGGCGTGATCGGCGCGATTCGGGAGATCGTCCGGGTGATGAGCCTGCCGTGCGTCGAGCACGCGCCGCTGTTCTCTCGCGCGCAGGACGAGCGGTTGCCCTGGGCGACACGGACGGGCCTGCGGATGCACACGTGGGTGTGCGCGCCGTGCCGCAGACTGCGCAGGCAGTTGCGCGAGCTGGCGAACGCGGCGCGCGCGCTGCGTCAGAGCGCGGGGCCGATCGAGCCCGCGTCGATGCCCGGGGATGTGCGCGAGCGGCTGCGCCGCGCAACGTCGGATCTTCGATGAAATCTGTGATCGGCGTGTAAGGCGCGCAAGGGCTCGAGCGACAGATATGTCGGAGAGAGACCCGCGCGGGTCTCATACCGCACAGCACATGCGCGGGCCGCGATCGGTTGCGGCCCGACACGAGACACGAGAGGAGCGATCTTCATGCGCACCACATCCGCGGCTATCGCCTGCGCGCTTATCGGCGCCGGGCTGGCATCGAACGCCAGGAGCGCCGAGTTGACTGTGACCATCGAGAGCCTTGCGCCGACGGGCGGCACGTTCCTGGCGCCCTTCTGGTTCGGATTCCACGACGGGTCGTTCGACCTGTTCGACCCGGGCAGCGCGGCCGCGGGCCACATCGAGCGTCTGGCGGAAGACGGCGCGGTGGACCCGCTGCGAACAGCGTTCGCGAACGCGAGCGGGCAGTTCCGGGACGGGACGATCGCGGGGCTGGGCGGCGCGTTCGCCGGCCCGCTCGACCCGGGCGAGATCGCGTCGACGACAATCACCGTGGACGCGACCAACGGGCGCTGGTTCTCGTACGCGGCCATGCTCGTTCCCAGCAACGACGCGTTCATCGGCAACGCCAACCCGTTGGCGCACGAGGCGTTCGACGTGAACGGGAACTTCAACCCGTTCTCGTTCATCGTGCTGGGGAGCCAGGTGTGGGACGCGGGGACGGAGATGAACGACGAGGTCCCCGCGAACACGGCGTTCTTCGGCCAGTCGACTCCCGACACGGGCGTCGACGAGAACGGCGTGGTGCATGCGCACCCCGGGTTCATCCCGGGCGGCGCGATCCTGTCGGACCCGATGTTCGCGAACGCTGATTTCACCGCGTCGGGGTACCAGGTCCTGCGCGTGACGGTGGTGCCGACCCCGGGCGTCGGCGCGCTGCTCGCGCTGGGCGGCCTGGCCGGGGCGCGCCGGCGCCGCTGACCGGGGCCTTCGACGCATCTTCCCCCCAACCCTCGTGCGCCCTCACCGCGCGCGAGGGTCTTTTCTTTCCTGGACCGTTGCTCGCGCGGGCGGCAGGATGGATCATGGCCCCATGACGCAATTTCAGGATCGGTCGTCGGAGTTCTCCCGTCGCTCGTTCGTGCAGAGCGCGGCGGGCATGGCCGTGGGCGCGGGCGCGCTGGCGGGGCTGACGTCCCGGGCGTCCGCGCAGGAGGGCGCGGTGGCACAAGCCAAGGACGGGTTCGCGCGCGCGGGCGGACGGGAGGGCCCGGTCGCGATCGCGTCTGGGAACGGGCTGCGCGCGGTGACGCGCGCACGCGAGTTGCTCATGGAGGGAGCGGACCCGCTGGACGCCGCGGTGGGCGGGGTGGCGATCAACGAGAACGACCCGGAGGACATGACGGTTGGGCTGGGGGGATTGCCGGACGAGGAGGGCGTGGTGACGCTGGACTCGTCGGTGATGCACGGACCGACGCATCGGGCGGGCGCTGTGGCGTGTCTGCGGAACATCAAGAACCCCGCGGCCGTGGCGCGCGAGGTGGCGCGCCGGACGGATCACGTGCTGCTGGTCGCTGATGGGGCGCTCAAGTTCGCCAAGCGCATGGGGTTCGAGGAGGAGAACCTGCTGACGGAAAAGGCGCGACGGGCGTGGGTGAAATGGCGTTCGCGCCTGTCGGACAAGGACGATTGGCTGCAGGAGGAGGAGTTCGACATCCCGTCGCCGCCCGAGCCCAGGGATGAGGACGACGAGGCGCGCGGGGTCGGGGCAGACCGGGACTCGGAACTCGCGGCGGACCTGGAGGATGTGCTGTTCACGTGGGGGACGATTCACCTCGGTGCGCGAACGGCCGGCGGGGACATCGGCTCGTGCACGACGACATCGGGGCTCTCGTGGAAGCTGCCGGGGCGCGTGGGGGATTCCCCGATCATCGGCGCGGGGAATTACTGCGATAACGATGTGGGCAGCGCGGGGGGGACGGGGCGCGGCGAGGCGGCGATGCAGATCTGCGCGGCTCGCTTCATCGTGATGCGGATGTCGCTCGGGGATCACCCGACGGACGCGTGCCTTGCGGCGCTGCGGATGTCGCTCGACAAGACGAAAGCCAGGCGGCTGTACACGCCGGAGGGGAAGCCGGACTTCGATCTGACGCTGTACGCGTTGCGGAAGGACGGGGCGTACGGGTGCGCCTCGATCTGGAACAGGCCGAAGCGGGTGAAGCCCAAGCCGCACGATGGGAAGTTTGCGGTGGCTGACGCGGCGGGAGCGCGGATGGAGCCGTACGCGTACCTCCTGGAGCGGTGATGGGGCAGCCCGCGGGCGGCGGGCCCGCTCAGGGCGCGGGTTCGTATCCTGTCCGACATGCCACGACTGACCTGTCAGACCGCGGGTGAATCGCACGGGCCGGGGATGCTGGCGTACGTGCACGCGTTCCCGGCCGGGGTTCGCGCGGACGTCGAGTTCATCAACGCGGAGCTGCGCCGACGGCAGGGCGGGTACGGGCGCGGGGCGAGGCAGCGGATCGAGGAGGACGCGGTCGAGTTTCTGGCGGGCGTGCGTCAGGGGCGGACGACGGGGGCGCCGGTGGCGTTGTTCGTGAAGAACAACGATTCGCGATTGGATGACCCGGTGAAGACGCCACCGCTCACAAGGCCGAGGCCCGGCCACGCTGACCTAGCGGGGGCGGTGAAGTGGCTGACGACGGACTGCCGCAACACGCTGGAGCGCGCCTCGGCGCGCGAGACGGCGGCGCGGACCGCGGCCGGGGCGCTCGCACGCTGTCTGCTGCGCGAGTTCGGGATCGAGGCGTTCGCGTTCGTGCGCTCGGTGCTCAATGTGTCGACGGACGTGGAGTGCACGACACAGAACTGGACGAGCCTGCGCACGGCAAGGGACGGCTCGAGTGTGTACTGCCCGGACGAGCAGGCCACGGCCAAGATGGAAGAGGCGATCCGGCAGGCCAAGATCGATCAGGACACGCTGGGCGGTCTGGTGGAGTGCCACGTCTTCGGCTGCCCGATCGGGCTGGGCAGCTGTGCGCACTGGGCGGACAAACTCGATGCGCGCCTTGGCGGGAGCGTGATGTCCATCCAGGCGATCAAGTCCGTCGAGATCGGGATGGGGCGCGAGGTCGCGGCCCGTCGCGGCTCGAACGTGCACGACCCCATCCGCTTCGATCGCGCACTCGCGGAGTCCAAGTCTCCGACCCTCGGCTTCGCGCGCGATTCCAATAACGCCGGCGGGCTCGAAGGGGGCATGACCAACGGCCAGCCCATCGTCGTGCGCGCGGCCATGAAGCCGATCTCGACACTGCTCAAGGGGCTGCCCTCCGTGGACCTCTCCACCCGTCAGGCGCAGCAGAGCCAGTACGAGCGGTCCGACGTCTGTGCTGTCTCGGCGTGCTCGGTGGTCGTCGAGAATGTCATCGCGTTCGAGATCGCCTCCGCGTTCCTCGAGAAATTCGGGGGGGACTCGCTCGAAGAGATCGCGCAGAATCACCGCGCGTTCATGGACGCGGCACGCTCGCTCCCGCTCGACCCGCCGGCGCGCGGGCCGGTGGCGTGACTCACTCGACGCCCGAGGCCTCCTGCAGCGAGAGCAGCGAGTAGGCCGTGATGAGCAGCGTGTTGTTCTCCATCCACCGATCGTCGACCGAGCGGAACGAGCCGTCGGGCTCCTGGAGCTCCGCGAGCGCGTCGACCAGATCGTTGGCCCAGTCGCGCGTCGCGCCCGAGCCGCCCTGCTCATTCAGCGTCACGATCTCGTCCCCGCCCCACGCGCGCAGCGCGCGCGACGCCATCACGTAGTAGTAGTACAGCCCGTCCGTCCCCATCGCGGGGTTCTCATCCATCGTGTAGAAGCGCCGGATCCAGTCGTACGCGGCCCGCACCCGCTCATCATCGCGCGCGAGGTCCGCATAGATCAGGCTCTTGAACCCCGCGTACGTCATCGACCCGTAGCAACGCAGACGCGACACCTTCGTGCCGTCGTCGAGCGTCTCTTCCACCATTGCGATCTGCTCAGCGACCTGCGTCTGCCCCGAGCCCACCTGATCCTTGTTCACGCTCGTCGCATAGATAAACCCGCCCTGCTTCGTGCCGTCCGCGTACGGCATGTCGTTCACGCTGTCGACCATCTGCACGCGCGCGAGAAACACGAGGGCGCGCTGGAACGCAGGGTCCTCACCGGGCACGCCGGTGTCGTGGAGACCCTGCAGCATGAACGCGAGGTTCGAGAGGTCGGGCCGGCCGTGACGCCCGTACCCGATGCCGCCGTAGAACGGGTGGCTCTTGTCAACGGCCGTGGAGATCTCGGGCGTCGCGCTCGAGAGACTCGACGCTTCGGACCACTGGAGACTGCGGAGGAAGTCCTGCGCGTCCTTGATGGCCTCGCGCGACTCGGGCGTGTCCACGTGCGCAAGGAACGAGAGCACGATCGACGTGTTATACGAAGGAAGAATGCGGTCGTAGATGCCCCCGTCCGCCTGGCGGAACGTCAGGATGTACCCCGCCGCACGCTCCGCCGCCGCCTCGTTCGTCGCGCCGCCCTCGCGCACCAAGCCGGTCGCGGCCATCGCGCTGATCGCCGGGAACTGCGGCCCCTCTCCCGCCGTCTTCCACCCTCCCGACGCCACGTCCTGCTGCCCGCGCAGCCACTCCGCCGCCTTCGCGCGCATCTCCTCCGCCTTCGCGCGGTGCGCGGCGTCCATCCCGTGCGCCGTCCCGCACGCGAACGCCAGCACCGCCGCGCATGTCCCGATCACGCCCCGCGTCGTCCGACCGTTCATCCGAGGCTCCTTTCCGTGTCGCTCCGCGCGGGTGAGACGCCCGTGCGTGCGCGCTGTTCCGTTTCGATGATGATGGCCGCAGCGATCGGCGCGGCCACCTCGATCCGCATCGCGTGCGCGCCGAACCGCGCCAGCGTCGCGCCCGCGCGCTCCGCCTTCTCTCGTTCGTGCTTGGTCCATCCCCCCTCAGGCCCCACCAGCAGACGCACCGCCCCGCCACCGCTCGGCTCGTACCACTCCCCCGACGCATCGGCCATCACGATCTTTACGCCGTCTTCACCATCCAGCGCCTCGCCAAGCCCGGCGCGCTCCCCGATCTCCATCATCCACGCGCGGCCGCACTGCTTGCTCGCCTCGCGCGCGACGCGATCGAGGCGCGCGAGCTTCGAGTCACGCGGCTCCACGACACCCCACTCCGTGTCGAGCGGCCTCCACATCGCCGCCCCCACCTCCGACAGTGCATCGATCATCTGATCCACACGCCCGCCCTTGGGCGTCGCGGCCCAGACCTCAACCCTGGGCTCCAACGCCGGCTCGCGCCGGTCCGCGACCACGCGCAGCACCAGGTCGCGCTTGGCCTCGCTGATCTCGGCCTCGATGACTCGCCCCTTCCCGTCGATCACGGCCACCTTGGCGCCCGGACCCAGACGGCGCGACTTGCGGGCGTGCTCCGCCTCCTCGCCCGTCACCTGAACGGGATCGCCCGGCTCGAGCCGCTGGGGCAGGTCTTCGATGAAGATCCGGTGCGTCACGCCTGAGTTCTCGGAGCCTGAGGGCTGTTCTTCGGGCTCCGCCCTTGAGTGCCCGACCCTGCTCGTCGATCATACGGGACGTAGGGGACCTCATGCCCGAGCCGCGCGCCGACATCCCGCCAAACGCCGACGGCGAGCCGTCGATCGACGACTTGCTCGCGGATGCCGCTACGGACATCGATGGCGATTTCGAGACGGTCAGCGAGCCTGTGGAGGCGCCGCGCGTGGACTCGGCGCCGCAGCCCACTTCCGCGGATACTGGCGAGGACGTGGAGCAGACCCTCGACGAGGTAGCAGCCGATCTCGATGCGTTGGCGGCCGAAGCGGCCTCCCCGCTCGTCGATGACGACCTTGCGCAATCGCAGCTCGACGACGAGGATGAGCCCACCCCCAGCGCGAGCGCCAGCAACGCCGTCACCACGTACGAAGACGAGGAACCGGCACTCGACGACGACGCCTCCCTCTCTGACGCCGAGCTCGAAGCACTGCAGATCACGCCCGAGGATCAGCTCGCTGCCGCTGACGACGCGGCCTCAGAGACAGAAGAAGTCACGCCCAGCGATCCCCTCGAAGCCGCGGAATCTGCGGACGAAGCCGAGTCGACCGCCCCAGAGGACGTCGCGGACGAAGAGCCCGACGTTCTCGCCCAGGACATCGACAACCACGACGACGTTCCGGAGCCCGTGCCAGAGGTCGACGAGCCAGCTTCGATCGATGATCTCGACGTGGCGCTCGAGCAGGCCGCGGCGGACCTCGCGGCGCCCGAGGGCACGATGGACGACCCGCTCGCCTCCTCACCGCTCGTCGACAGCGCGGGCGAGGAAGGCGCAGGATCACTCCTCGACGCGGACCTGCAGGAGGCCGAGGTCGCCGACGCCTCCACCATGTCGCCAGACGACATGCCGATGGGGGACTTCGCCGCTGCGGACGACGTCATCCCGCCCGAACCGGAGCCGGTCGCGGCCGCGAAGCCCGCCGCGCCTCCACCCGCCACTGCTCCTGCCCAACCACAGCCCGCCGCTGTCACGCCCGCGGAAGCCAAGAAGCCCAAGAAGGCCTCCAAGTCGGCGGACAACGCATCGGATACCGAGCCGAAGCGCTCGCCGGTCACGCTCGCGACCTCGTTCGTTTATGGGGCGCTGATGGAGCTGAACGCCCCGGTTCGCCACCTTTCTGCGTCGACGCGCGACTTCATCGGCATCCTGGCCCTCCTGACCGCGTTTAACGCGGCCGCTGTGTGGATCGTCTGGCTCCTCCTGGCCGGACGCTGATCCGCCTCACCCCCTGTACTCTCGATGCGTGCCGAGGGCGACGTCGTCCACGTCGGGACGCTCCATGCTTCCGGATCGCACGCCGGCGCCGGGCGTGCTCGCGGCCTGCATGGCCGTGCTCGCCGTCATCACCACGCAAGCCATGCGCGCCCACGCCCCACTGCCACCGCCATGGCTCTGGTTCGTGCTCACCGCCGCGTGCGCAGCCTCGCCGCTTCTCAGCAGAGCCACCAGCCGTCGTCTTGGCCCATTCCTCCTGCTCTCGATGTACTTCCTGATGATCGGGTGGACCACCGCCAAAGCGATCCTCCCCGCGCACGATCACCTCGCACGCCTCATCGCCCACGGGACACGCATCATCGAGGTCGAGGGCGTCGCGCTCACCGAAGCGCGCCGTCCGGTCAACGCCGACCTGGGCGCGCTCCGCGCGTTCGATCACCGTGCGCCTCGCACGCGCTTCACACTCCTCGTGCGCACGCTCATCGTCGCTGATGACGGCGCAACGCCCACGACGAGCATCGAACGGTCCATCCCGGCGCGGGGCCGTCTCTGGACCTTCATCAACGAAGAGGATGCGCACCGCATCACGCCGGGCGCGATGCTCCGAATCACCGGACAGGCCGACCCCACCGAGCCTCCGCTCAACCCCGGCGCCAGGGACTGGCGCCCGCACTCCTTGCAACAAGGCTTCGCCGGCTATCTCGACGTCCCCGACGGAACACTCATCCGTAAATACGCCGAGCCCTCGCGCACCGACCGGCTCATCGCCCTGTTCTACAGGCTGCGCGGCGACGCCCGCGCGCGCTCCTCGCGCGTCCTGCTCGACGGCGCCGATGTGTCCCCGGGCCGCGCCATGCTCGCGGCCCTGCTCCTGGGCGAACGAGAGCAATCCCTCCACTCGGTGCATGTCTCCTTCACGCGCCTCGGGCTCACGCACCTGCTCGCCATCTCGGGCCTCAACCTCGTCGTGCTCGCGGGCGCGTTCGCACTCCTCCTCAGAGTGCTCTTCGCCCTCCTCCCCATCCCGCTCTCCATCGCATGGCGCGCCGAGCCCATCATCATCTCCCTGGTCGTCACCGCCTACCTCTTCATCCTCCCCGTGCAGCCCTCCATCCTCCGCGCCGGCATCATGACCCTCGCGCTCCTCATCCCCTCCGTCATCGGCCGCAGACACGACCGCGTCAACACTCTCGGTTGGACGCTCCTGCTCATCCTCATCTGGCAGCCCTACGAGCTCTTCTCCCTCGGGCTCCAGCTCTCCTTCGGCGTCGTGCTCGCCCTCCTCACGCTCACCAATCCGCTGCGCGACCGGCTCTTCGGCGCTCCGGGCGATCCCGCCCTGCTCTCACCGGCGCAGCGCGCGTGGAGATCGTTCCAGACCGCGCTCGTCGGCGCCGCCGTCGCCTGGCTCGTCTCGATCCCCGCGATCGCTCATCACACGGGCATCATCTCCCCCCTCGCAGTCCCCGCAACGCTTCTGGGCGGGCCCGCGGCCACAGCGCTCTCCGTGGGCGGCTACGTCACACTCATCATCTCCCTGTTCTCCCCGAGCGCAGCACACCTGCTCATCCCTTGGATCACCCAAGCCGCGAACCTGCTCGCGCGTGCCGCATCGTTCGCCGACGACGTCCCCTTCGCGCTCATCCGCGTGCCCCACGTCTCCGTCTGGCTCGCGTCCGCGGCCACGGCTTCGATCGTCTGGTGGCTCATCACGCCCAGAGATGCCCTCTCCGGCTTCCCCAGACGCGTGCGCCTCGCGCGCCTGTGCGTCACCGCCCTCATTGTCGGCTGGACGGCCTACGAGCTCCGCACGCCTACTCTCGAGCGAAATGTCGCCCTCCGCGTCGACGCCCTCTACGTCCGTGACGGTTCGTGCCTTCTCCTCCGCGCAGGAAACGCCGCGGCACTGTGGGACGCAGGCGGCTCGCGCTTCGACCTCGGCGTGCGCACCCTCCCCGACGCGCTCCGCGCTCTCCGCGCCCGGAATGTCCGCGACGTCTTCCTCACCCATGCCAATCTCGATCACTTCAACGCCGTCCCCGACCTCTTCGGCGCGCTTCCGATCGAACGGCTCCACACGACAAGCCACGTGCTGCACGAGGCGGAGACGGACCCCGATGGCCCCGAGGCCGCGCTGCTGACATCCGCGCGTCGGCACAACGTCGAAGTCATCACGCATGTCGCGGGAGACATCATCCCGCTCGGCCCGGCGCGCCTCCGCATCCTCTGGCCCCCGGCCGATCTCCCGCTCGACACGCCCGACAACGACGCGTCCCTCGTCGCGCGCGTCGAACATCCCGCCCTCCCAAGTCGCTCGGCCGCGCTCCTCACCGGTGACATCCAGGCCCCCGCCATGCGCGCCCTCCTCGAACAGCCCGACGATCTGATCGCGCACATCCTCGAGATCCCCCATCACGGCAGCGCGGCATCACTGCCCACCGCCATGCGGTTCGTCGAAGCCGTGCGCCCCTCCATCATCCTCCAGAGCACCGACGCCGACCGCCTCGACGACGACCGCTGGTCCGATGCACGAAAACCGGGAGTCAGATGGCTCACCACGTGCCGTGAGGGCGCATCCTGGGGGGCGATCCTGCGCGACGGCAACGCCCGATCCGGAGCCCTGCATCCCCCATAGCCAGGCGCGCCTCAGCCCGCGCCGCCGACCTCGATCTCACCGCTCCCGCGCACGCTCGTCGTCGGATTCGGCAGCCCCATGTCGAGCAGCGTCTCCGCCAAACGCTCCGGCGCGATGTACCCCACCGACCCGCTCAGGCTCCATCGGATCGCGCCCGAGCCAAGCTCTTGCGCGGGGACCGCGGCCGGGAGCACGAACCGCTGCACGCCCTTGCGGCGCAGCGTGGCCTCGGGCGATCGAGTGGCGCGGAACACCTCCCGCCCGTCAATGGACACGCGGTACTCAGCCTGGAGCAGCGGCAGCTCTTTCTCGTTGGTGTTCTCCCCCTCCACGACAAAGTGCATCACCACGCCCTCAGCCGTGCGCTCCGCGACCCGAGCCTCGACCACCCGGAGGTCCGGCTCCTTCACGCCCGCGCACCCGACCACCCCGGCGCACACGCCCGCCACCAACAACACTGTTGCCGCACGCTTCATGCCGACGAGCATACCGCTCTCAGCGCGACCCGCGCGTCAGCGCCGGGTCGGCAACCACCCGCAGCGGGATGATTGCCTCGGCCACGGCCCCTCCCTCACGGTCCCGCATCGTCACCTTCAGGTTGTACGCACCGATGGAGAGCGTCGAGGGCAGCTCGACCATCTGCACCACGAAGAAGTCGCGCCGCTTGTTCCGGGAGAAATCGCTGATCACCTGCTCAGGCCGACGCCACGCCAGCACCTGGTCCGCATCGTGGTACAGCGCCAGCTCCTGCGTCAGCTCAACCATCCACCCCGGCTCGCCACGTTCGTTCGTCATCGCGCGGTGCGCAAACCCGGAGACCTCGGCATACACGATCGCCCGCTGCCCCCGACCAGCCAGCAACGCGCTCGTGTCCAGCGTCTGATACCGACCAAACCCCTCCACCTTCGTGCACAAAATCGCCGTGTCGACCCCGAGCATCCGCTCCGAAGCCGGTGCGCTCGCGCGGACCGCCCCCATCCCAGGGTCCGTCTCCCCCGAAGCGGCGCGACGGGCCGCGTCCCTGTGCAACGCGGCCCACGCCCGCATCCCCTCAGCATCCTCCTCACCCAGCTGCGCCAAAGCGTCCTCACTCAACGCGCCCTCCTGCAGCGCCTCCATCGCGCCCAGCGCTAGCAACGCCCTCGCGCCCCCGCTCTCCGCCTGCGCCCACTCCTCCAGCAGCACCGCAAGCTGCGCCGCCGCGCTCTCCACACGCTCATCGATGGGCACAGCACTCATCGCGCTCGTCCGCGCCGCCGACTCCCCCGTGTCGATCGCTTCCTCCACGTTCGCGCTCGCCACACCCCCCTCCCCCTCGATCACCGCGCTCCCGCCGCTCGTGGCCGTCGATGACGTAGACACCGGCGCCCCCCCCGTCTCGCTCGCAGGGCTGTCGTCCGCACGGACCACGTCCGCTGCCGAAACCCCAGGCTCGCTCCTCGGCGTCGCCGCGACGCGCGCCGACTCACGCTCCTCCAGCGCCGTCTGCAGGTCCGCAAGATCCCGCTCCACCTGCGCGGCCAGATCATTCTCCGACGCGCCCTCACCCGGCGCAGCGGACACCGAGCCGTCCATCCCCGGACTCCGCTTCTTCGTGTTCGTCGATTCAGCCGTGGGCGGCTCGTGCCTGGGCGGCGCCGACCACTGCCCCGCGTCCGACGCGCGCTCTCCCACGCAACCCGCCCCCAACACCACCACACACAACGCCGCTCCGCCCAACGTCCGCTGCATCATCGCGCCTCCTGCGCCACTTCGCGCTCTCTCGGCCCACGCTCCGCGCGGACCCTCCCCACCCCTCTCTCATCGTCCGCTCAACCCCCCAGGCTTGCAAACCGCGCCGCGATCACCTCCGCCACCCGCTCCCCCTCAGCCCGCCCCGACTTGCTCCGCGCATCCAGATCCAACGCCTCGTCCAACAACGCCCCCAAACGCTCCGCCCCCCCACGACGCCCCGCCTCCACCACCGACCCCACATCCCCCCACACCCGAACCCGCTTCGCCGCCGCAAACCCGTTCTCCCCCTGCTCCATCAGCCGCGCAATCGCCGCCGCCTTCCGAATCCCGTCCACCTCGGCCCAAATCACCCCCACCGGATTCTGACGCCACAGCCCGATCGCCTCCCGCACCGCACCGATCGCAGCCCCCGCATCCCCACTGAACAACGGCCCCTGCACGGCCCACGGCTCCCCCTCCCCACTCCTCCCCACCATCGCCGCCACCACCTCCACCGTCACCGGCTCCCCCTCCTCACCCGCCGCCGCCAGCTTCCCCAACTCCGCATCGATCCGCCCTAGGTCCGGCCCCACCCGCGCCACCAGCGCATCCGCCGCCGCGCGCGCCAGCGTCGCATCATGCCGCTTCTTCATCCGCGCCACCGCCCACGCCGCAGCCACATCCGGCTTCGGCGGCTCACACCGACGCACTTCCCCCACCCCCTCGATCAGCTTGTCCAGCTTCCCCTTGTGCCAACGACCCGACCGCAGCACCAGCGTCGCATTCCCCGCCGGCGCCTCGGCATACCGCTCCATCACCGGACGCATGTCCCCAGCCACCAACTTCTCCGCCTCATCCACCACCACCACCTTGTGCCGCATCAGCAGGTCGTAACTGCGGCACTCATCCAGCACGTCCGCCAGCGCGGCCTGCTCCCCCGAATACTTCACCACCTCAACCTCCCCGGCCTCCTTCCGCAGGCTCTCGATCAGGTCCCGCGTCCACTCCCCGCGCAGGAACTCGTCCGGACCCTGCAGCAGCACGATCCTGGGCCCGGGCCCGCTCGCCTCCCCGAGCGACGGCTGCTCCTTGCCCTTCTTCGCCGCTCCTCCCGCGCGTTTCGCCATACGCGCAGCATACCCGCGCGCCCACACCCTCAAAAAACCACAGGGCCTCGGATCCTTCCGAGGCCCCGGTGAATCCCAGTGTTTCGTTCGGGCCCGCTCAGGCCGCGCGACGCGCAAAGGAGCGCGTGCTGCTGCGCGAACCGACCAGCCGGAGGCCCGTGCTCGTGGAGCGCTTCGTGCGGCTCGTGGAGCGCTTGGCCGAGGCGCGCTTCGTCGCGCTGCGCTTGGCCGTCTTGCGCTTCGCGCTCGCGCCGCGCTTGGCGGTGCGCTTCGTGGTGCGCTTGGCCGCGGCGCGCTTCGTCGTGCGACGCTTCGCGGTCTTCCGCTTCGCCGTGCCGCGCTTGGCGGTCGTGCGCTTCGCGCTCGTGCGGCGCTTGGCCGTCGAGGCGCGCTTGGTCGTGCGCTTGCGGGACGAGGTCTTGCGGGCCGCGGAGGCGGAGCGCTTCGTCGTGCGGCGCTTGGCGGTCTTGCGCTTCGCGGTGCGACGCGTCGTGCCGGTGCGCTTCGTCGTACGCTTCGTGCTTCGTCGTTTCGTCGTAGCCATCTCGATCATCTTCCTGCGCGGAACACCCTGCTTGGGCACTTCCCGCCCGTCTGTGCAGCCGGGCGAGCGGGCGCCCCGTCCCGCGCGGGGGGCCCGAGGCGACCGGGCCACGCGCCCGTATAACGCCTCACTGACCTTGCCCATCGGCTCATCCATCCCATCACCTAAACTCAGCGCCCCCTGTTCTGCACACTTTTTTTCTCCGATCCCTCAAGCGTCCCACACGCACACCGCATGCAAACCCCCTCCGACAACCCCTGGTCGCTCGATTCCTGGGCCGCGCGTCCCAACGCGCAGTCCATCTCCTATCCCGACCCCGAAGCGCTCACGCGCGCCGCGCAACGTCTCCGCACACTCCCCCCACTCGTCACCTCCTGGGAGATCGAACGGCTCAAATCCCTCATCGCCGACGCCCAGCTCGGCAAGCGCTTCCTCCTCCAGGCCGGCGACTGCGCCGAAACCCTCGCCGACTGCACGCCCCACGCCATCACCTCACGTCTCAAAATCCTCCTCCAGATGTCCCTCGTCCTCGTGCACGGCTCGCGCAGGCCCGTCATCCGCGTCGGCCGCTTCGCAGGCCAGTACGCCAAGCCACGCTCCTCACCCACCGAGTCCCGCAACGGCCTCACCCTCCCCTCCTACTACGGCGACCTCATCAACCGCTCTGAGTTCTCACCCGACGCGCGCACACCCGACCCCGCCCTCCTCCTCGCGGGCTACCACCACGCCGCGATGACCCTCAACTTCGTCCGCGCGCTCGTTGACGGCGGTTTCGCCGACCTCCACCACCCCGAGTACTGGGACCTCGCCTTCCTCCACAACGCGGCCCTCTCCCCCGCGCTCCGAGAGCGATACCAGCAGATGTCCAGAGAGCTCGCCCACGCACTCCGCTTCATGGAGGCCCTCGGCGAAACCTCCATCCACGAGCTCAACCGAGTCGAGTTCTACACCTCCCACGAAGGCCTCAACCTCCACTACGAATCCGCGCTCACCCGACGCGTGCCGCGCCGTGAGACCTACTACAACCTCTCCGCCCACCTCCCCTGGATCGGAGACCGCACCCGACAAACCGATCACGCGCACATCGAGTTCTTCCGAGGCGTCGCCAATCCCATCGGCATCAAGCTCGGCCCCAACGCCACCCCCTCCGAAACCCTCTCCCTCCTCAAAGCCCTCAACCCCTCCAACGAGCCGGGCAAAATCATCCTCATCACCCGCCTCGGCGCCCCCAACGTCGCGCAACTCCTCCCCCCACTCATCCGTGCCGTCCGCGACGCCCAATCCACCGTCCTCTGGGCCTCCGACCCCATGCACGGCAACACCATCACCACGTCCACAGGTCTGAAAACCCGCTCCTTCGACGCAGTTCTCGCCGAACTCGACGCTACCTTCGACGCCCACGCCTCAGAAGGCACACTTCTGGGCGGCGCCCACGTCGAACTCACCGCAGACGACGTCACCGAGTGCCTGGGCGGCGCCGCAGCCATCACCGAAGCCGACCTTCATAAGAACTACGCCTCCCCAACAGACCCCCGTCTGAACTACCAACAGTCGATGGAACTCTCGTTCCGCATTGCCGACAGAATGGGCGACTCCCCCCTCCCAAAGACCTGACAATCCCGTATCCACTGAAGTCGCTTCAGGCCGCCGCCGATACCGCAGACGACCTCGACCGGAAATGACGCGACGCTCGCGTCATCCACGGCACGATGTGCGGAGGCCCAGACATGTCCGCCGGCGCTGAGACGACCCACGACGTCCCCGAAACCTTCCCCTTCCCCTATCCCTCCGATCGACGCACCGCGCCCCGCGCTGTCGCGTCCGGCCCCCTCCAGGCCGTCCTCTCCAACGGACGACAGCTCCCCTGGGTCATGAAGCTCGACCTTATCAACGCCTCGGCCACCGGACTCTGCGTCGACTCCCCCACGCCTCTTGAGCCCGGCGCACGACTCTCCCTCCGTGTCGACCCCGTCCACGGCAACTGGCGCACCGGCATCGTCGTCCGCTGCAAGACCAACGCCCCCGGCAAGCACCAGCTCGGCATCGCCTACGAGATGCGCAAGGCCGCGTGACCCGCGCCTCACGGCACAACGCCACCCCCACGCAACCACTCCCGCTCTGACCGCGCGATCCGCGCCGCGCCCGCGTTCAGCCGCGCCGACACCGCGCGCCGTGTCATCGGCGGCTCGCTCACCCCCTCCTCCCCCTCAATCCCCCACCGAAGCCGCACCACCTCGCGCACCCGCGCCTCCAATCCCGCGGCGCGCTCCCGCGCCGTCGGACCCGCCATCAGCCACGACCACTCCACCGTCTTCCACGACGCATCCTCCACCATGACCCCGCGCGCTCGCGCCGCCCCCTCGCGCACGCTCAGCAACGCGCCCCGCTCGCCCAACCACTGCATCGCGCGCGTCACCAGCACCGTCGTCACGCCCGCCAGCCGAGACCCGCGCCCCGAACGGAACGGATCGAACGCCAACGCACCGCGCACCAGCGCACGCTGCAGATGCTCGTGCGCCATCCGTGCGCGCTCCCCGCTCAACGTCTCCGCCCCGGCCCCGAGCCGCTCCTCCAGGTTACGCAGCGCCACGAACGACTGGCCCATCCCCATCGCGCCCGCCAACCACCCCGCCCAACGAAGGTCAGTCTCCACGCCATCCACCCGTGCCGCGCTCACCCCCGCCTCGCGCATCCCCTCGATCCTCCGCGCCGCCCGCCAACGCAGATAGCACAGCGCCGCCCCCATCGCACGCTCCTCCTCCTCACGCAACGCCCGCTGACCCCGCGCACGCGCCACCCACACCGACCACTCCTCCCGCGCCGGCGGCGCCAAACCCTCCCGCGCCGCGCTCGGCGCCAACAGCACATCCGCAGCATCCCGCCGACCGAACATCTCGCTCGTCGCGCACTCCAATCGCAACGCCGCCAGCCGCGCAAGCCGCCCCTCCAACACCACCCGGTGCGCACTCGCTCGCGATCTGCCCAACGCCCGCGCAATCTCCCACATCTCCATCCCGCGCCCCGCAGCCCGCGCCGCCACCAACCGCTCCCGCGCCCCCACACGCCCCCGATCCTCAAACAACCTCCCCCCACGCGCACGCTCCTCCCGCGCGATCGCGCGACGCGCCGCCTCGTGCGACCGCCCCGTCTCCCGCGCGGCCCGCAACGCGGCAGCGCTCCGCGTCAGCCCCCCCTCAGCAGCCCGCGCCGCGCGACGAACGATCTCCTCCCGCTCCGCGCGACCCACCCGCGCCGTCCGCGCCGCACGCGATCGACCCCCCGCCATCACCACATCCCCCTTCTTCTCAAACGCCTCCACCCACGACCTGCGAAACCCGAGACCGCGCCGCCCGTTCACGACCACCCTGTGTCCGATCAACCCCAGCCGGCGCCACCGCTCGATCGTCTTCCGATCCACACCCCACCGCGCGCACAACTCCGACAGCCGCATCGCGCCCTCCCCCAGGTCCTCCATCCTCAAACCCGCGAGGTCCGACAAACGCTCGATCAACGCCGACAACTCCCCCGCGAGCGCCCGCCCCACCACCGTCGCATCCTCGATCTCCTCCGGATCGGCGCGCAGCCCCGTGATCCGGCGCGCCAACTCGACCACCGGATAGTTCCGCTCCGGATCGATCTCGCGCGCCAACCGCTCCGCGTTCTCCAGGTGCCTCCGCGCCGTGCCCGCCGGCGCGAATCGAAGCTGCGTCAGCAGGTCCTCGATCGCGCCGATCCGCACCCGCGTCAGACGAGGCATCGCTCCCCCGCCCCCATCTCCATCCACACCGTCTCACGCCGCTCCGCGATCAGCCCCAGCGCGAACGCCTCGTCAAAGAACCGCTCCACGGCCTCCCTTGCCCCCTCCATCTCCGGATCGAACCGCAGCTTCCTCCCGAGATAGTCGCGAGCCAGATCCTCAGGCCAGCCGCGCTCCCGCGCGTGCCCCGTAGCCACCCGGTCCGCGCGCACCCCGTTGCGCCGCCTCTGCCGGTCCAGCAATCGCGCCGTCGCGCGCATCCGCTCGCTCTCCGCATCCTCCGCTCGGCACATCCACGCCGCGTACACGAACGGCAGCCCCGCCCACTCCTTCCACCCCTCACCCAGATCCATCTGGTGCGGATACCGCACCGCCGGGGGCGACTGCGTCACCACCTTGTCACCGATGAGCAGCAGCGCCTCCGGCCACTCCACCTGATCGTCCGCGCCACCCCCGTGCCGCACCACGCGCTCCCGCGCATCAAACTCCACGACCTCAGCCCGCACCCCATGCACACGCGCCAGCAACACGCGCAGCAATGCCACGGCCGTGTGCGACTCGGCATCGACGTGAACGCGCGTGATCTCCCCGATCGGCTTCGTCGAGTACAGCCGCACCGTCAGCGTCGCGCCGTCACACCCGATCATCCCGCAGGGCATCAGCGCGAGCGGCGCCGCGCTCCGCTGCGCGTCGATCAACGAGATCAGCCCCGCCTCCACCTGCCCGCTCGTGAGCAGATCGATCAGCCGCGCGGGCGCGGCACGATCCAGCCCCACACCTGCCGTCTTCTCCAAACCCTCGATCAGGGGCAGTGTGTTGAGATAGGAAACACAACCCAGCTTCACAACATCCGATGTGGTTGGTGTCGCCATGACTGATTCCTGCATGCCCCTAGCGCGATTCAAGACGCAACAGCAGGTCCGGCAGATGGTTCGAAAACGCGCCCCGCGGCATCACCTCGTCCGCCCCGGCATCTCGAGCGCCCTGCAACGCCTCCCGATCAACGTGCGGGCCGAACGCCACGATCCGAACCCGATCCCCACCTCCCCCTCGTGGGTCGCGATCCTCCACGCCACTGCCCGTAGTGGCGCCCACCCGCTCCGCCTCGCACGCACGCGCCGCGCGGATGATCTCCAGACCCAACGCGACATCCCCGGCAAGGTCCACGATCACCGACGTCACCGGAGAATCACCGAACCGCTCGCGCACCATGTCCACCGAACGCACCGGACGCGCCGACAAACCCAGCGCTTCCGCCGTCGATTTGATGCGGGTCGCCCAGAGCAGGTCCGACGGGAAGTACGCTATCATCGCCCCTTCGTCTCTGGTTCGTTCCAGCGACCTCGGCCGACGCCGCGATCACCGTGACCGCGACCGCCGCATCCGCCGCTCGCACGTTTCAAGCATAGGTGTGAACGCCTCCGATGGCACACTCCCCAGCGTCCGCGACGATCGTTGCTCCCACCTCTCGAACGCACGACGGGTTCCAGACCAGCTCGGTCTTCGATGAACTCGGCATGCAGCGCGATCCCAACAACGTCTACCTCCAGACCATCGACGCGGTCCTCACCGCCGCCGAGATCATCGACCTCCCCCACTACCTCCAGCTCATCCTCGCTCAGCCCAAGAACGAGACGATGACGCACTTCCCCGTCAAGATGGACGACGGCTCCTACGCCCTCTTCAAGGGCTACCGCGTCCAGCACAACAACGCCCTCGGGCCCTACAAGGGCGGCCTCCGCTTCCACGAGCACGTCTCCCTCGACGACGTCAAGGCACTCGCCCTCCTCATGACCATGAAGTGCTCCCTCGTCCGCGTGCCCTTCGGCGGCGGCAAGGGCGGCGTCAAGTGCGACCCCCACAAGCTCTCCCGCGATGAGCTCATGCGCGTCACCCGACGCTTCGCCGTCGCCATCGCCCCCATGATCGGCCCCGACGTCGATATCCCGGCCCCCGACGTCGGCACCAACGCGCAGATCATGGCCTGGTTCGCCGACACCTACGCGCAGATCTCCCCCTCCATCCCCGACGGCATGGCCGTCGTCACCGGAAAGCCCGTCGAGATCGGCGGCTCCGTCGGACGGGAGAAGGCCACCGGCCAGGGCGTCGTCGACGTCCTCGTCGAAATGCTCCCCGAGCTCAAGATCGACTTCTCCAAGGCCACCGCCTCCGTCCTGGGCTACGGCAACGTCGGCTCCTGGGCCGCACGCCTCGCCGCACACCGCGGCTGCCGCATCACCGCCGTCATGGACCACACCGGCGCCCTCCGCAACGAGCACGGCTTCGACACCGAAGCCCTCGCCGAGTACGTCGCCCGTCACGGCGGCGTCGCCGGCTACGAGAAGTCCCACTCCTCCTCCGGCGCCATGGGCGCCAAGAACCCGGGCCTCGGTGGCGCCCCCATCTCCGCCAAGGAGTTCTACGAGACCAACGTCGACATCTTCATCCCGGCTGCCCTCGAGCAGATGATCACCGAGCAGAACGCCGACTGGATCAACGCCAAGGTCATCGCCGAAGGCGCCAACGCCCCCACCACACCGGCCGGTGAGCGCAAGCTCCTCGCCAAGGGCGTCGAAATCCTCCCGGCCATCCTCTGCAACTCCGGCGGCGTCACCGTCTCCTACTTCGAGTGGGTCCAGAACAAGTCCCACATCACCTGGGACCTCGAGCGCGTCGACGCCGAGCTCAACCGCCACATGGTCCTGGCCGCACGCCGCACCAAGCTCGCCCGCCAGCGCTACGAAGTCGACATGCGCACCGCCGCCTACATCGCCGCCCTCGAGACCATCGGCAAGGTCTACACCTCCCGCGGCATCTTCCCCTAACCCACCCGCCTATCGACCGAAAACCTCTCCAAAGGGCGGCCAAGGCCGCCCTTTTTTCATCCCCGCGCTCGCACTTCCCACGCCCTCGGCTAGACTTTTCCGACAAACCGCGCGCGCCGAACCGCACGCCTCATAGGGAAGGAAACACGCTCATGCACATCACCAGCGCCCTCGCCGCCGCTGCGCTCCTCACCGCGCACGCCTCCGCCGTCACCCCAGGATTCCGCGAGTCGTTTTTGCTCGCGGGGAACACGGGCGGGTTCACGGGGGGCTCGAGCGCGGGCACGCTGTACACAAATCCGGGGTCGGGCGGGGTGGGGGGCGCGAACGACGGGTACCTCAATATTGCCAACGAGCGGCTCGGGTTCCTGGGCGGGTACAACGCCTTCCCGGAGTTCGCGGGCGACTGGACGCAGGCCACCGGCGTCTCGTTCTGGCTGAACGATTTCGGCACGTTCAACAACGTGGAGGTGCACGTCGGCTTCGGGCGCGCGGTCGAGAACTTCTGGATGTACAACCCCGGTTTTCGCCCTGTTTCCAACACGTGGACGCAGTTTTCGATCGATCTGACGAACATCGTGCAGTCGCAATGGACGCGGATCCGCGGGACGGGGACGCTGATGGACGCGCTCACGAACTCAGACCGGATCCTGTTCCGGCACGACCTTGTGCCGATCACGTCGTCGCCGAACCCGATCATCGGGGACTTCGCGATCGACGAGATCGTGATCCTGCCGGCGCCGGGGGCGGTGGCGCTGCTGGCGCCCGGGATCCTCGCCTTTGGGGGCCGTCGCCGGAAGTAAGGGCCGCGGGTGGGCGTCCGGTAAAACCCCGGATTTGAGCGGTGGCGGGGGTGAAGCTGGGAAATCTCAGCGCTTTTTTGCGTGGGTCTTGGACAAGTTATCGGTGCTTCATACACTGGGCCCGCCCCAGGAACGTGCGCAATTTCGGCGCGTTCTGTCGCCACTCCTCCCGCCATCCTCCACGCGACGCTGAGAGAGAGAGCATGTCCGCAGCCTTCGCCGCGCTTGTCGTGGCGACCCTTGCCCAGCCTTACTTTGCGCCCGGCGCGCCGGAGGGCGCGCCGATCCTCGTGCCGAACGTGAACTTCGTTCCGCCGGAGGGGTGCATCACGGAAGCGGAGCGTGCCGCGGTGCGGAGCGCGATCACGCGGTACACGACGCAGAACACTACGGCGTCGGCGATGCCGGACTTTCTGCCGGCGCGTCCGTTCGGCGTGTTTCCGATCGGCGGTCGCCAGGACGTGGACCTGATCATCACGCATCTGGTCGATCTCAACCCCGCGCCGCTGATTTGGCATGACGCGTCGTGTGACGGCCACACGTATGACGGGCACACGGGGATGGACATCCACGTGCGCGGGTTTGATCGGCAGGGCGCGCCGGGTTCGGGCGAGGGGACGCCGGTGTTCGGCGTGCTCGACGGTGTGGTGATCTACGCGTCCGACGGGCATCCGGACCGGAACGACAACGCGCACGGGCACGCGAACGCCGTGGTGCTGGACCACGGGAACGGCCAGCGGACGTTCTACTGGCACATGAAGCGCGGCTCGCTGACGCATCGTGAGGGTGACATCGTGCGCGCGGGGGAGCAGCTCGGGCTGGTGGGCTCGAGCGGGCAGAGCTCCTGGCCGCACCTGCACTTTGAGGCGCAGCAGAACGGGGTGATCGTCGAGACGACGAGCGGGGCGTGCGTTTCGGGGTCGGGGCTGTGGCCCACGCCGCCGGTGGTGGTGTCGGTTCCGCGTGTTCTGGAGGCGGGCGTTTCGGCGGAGTCGTTGCTGGGGGTGCGTCCGCCGTGGTCGCTGCCTCGCGCTTCGCACATCGCGCTGACGGACGCTCGGGTGTCGATGTGGATGCTGGTGCAGAACCTGGCGCAGCAGTCGGTGGGGCGGACGAGGCTGGTTGATCCTTCGGGGGCGCTGGTGGCGGAGTCGCCGACGGTCCCGCTCGCGGGAGACGCGGCCGCGCTCTCGACGGTGCACGCGCAGTGGCCGATCGGCGCGCTGGGGGGCAGGACGGGGGAGTGGCGGATGCAGTGGTTTCTGAACGGGAATCTGAGCGCGGACATCCCGTTCACGGTGCTTGCAGCCCCGAGCCCGGGGTTCAACCGTCCGCCCGACGGCTTGATCGTGAGCCTGGAGCCGACGCCGCTGCTGGAGAGCGAGCCGGTGCGGTGCGTGGTGCGCTCGGAGTCGACGTTCGGCGATCCGGACCTCGACGTGGTGCGGTACGAGTACGTCTGGACGGTGAACGACGACGAGATTCGACGCGTGACGTCGTTCGCGATGTCGGACGTGCTGCCGGCGTCGTCCGCGGGGGCGCTGCAGCGTGTGGTGTGCACGGTGCGGGCGCTGGACGGGACGCTGGCCTCGCCGCCGGCGCGCGCGGAGGCGATCGTGGGCGAGCCTTGTGCTTCCCCGCTCGCGCAGGCGCTGCACCAGCAGGGCTCTCCGCTCGGGCACCTGCTGTCCGGGCTTGGGGAGAGCACGGGCGCGACGATCCCGGACTTCGATCACGACGGGTTCGTGACGATGGCGGACCTCTCGTTGCTGCTCTCGTGGCTGGGCGCGAACTGCCCGGACTGACGGTGCACGCACGGTTGTGAGGGCGCGTGCGGGGTCAAGGGCGGTGCGGTTTTTTTCGTTGATCCGCGCAGATGCGAGTGTTACCGTGTTTTGGCCGCGAGCGTGCACTTCCGCATCGTGTGCGCACTTTTTGAGGAATATCCATGCCCTGTCGCGCGATCGTCCCGCTGTGCTTCCTGGTGGCGTCTTCGGTTGCGTGCGCGGGTCCGAACTGGGTGGAACCGAGCTCGGGGGCCGGGTCGTTGCCGCCCACGGCGGGCAAGCCGAACGGGGTGGGCCCGTTGCAGCTGCTGTCGGGGTCGCTCGAGGGTCCGGTGATCGATGGAGGGAAGACCCTTCCGGACTTCGAGGACGTGTACGAGATCTTCATCGAGAATCCGAGCGCGTTCCGCGCGCGGACGTTCTCGTCGGCGGACGGGGGCGGCGCGACGTTCAACACGTTGCTGTTTCTCTTCGATGCGTCGGGGAACGGGTTGCTCGCCAATGACGACGCGTTCCCGGGAGAGTTCGGGTCGGAGTTGCTGCCGATGTCGAACGACGGGACGGGGGTGTCGATCACGGCGCCGGGCGTGTATTACCTGGCGATCTGCGGGGCGGGGAACAGGCCGCGCTCGCTGGGCGGAGCCATCTTCAACCTCGTGAGTCCGTTCGAGATCTCGGGGCCTGACGGGCCGGGTGGGAGTCTTGCGTTGTCGGAGTGGTCGGGCGCGGGGGAGTTCGGGGAGTACACGATTGCGCTGGAGGGGGTGCGGTTCATTCCGCGTGCCGTGCCTGGCTTGACGGAGCACTTCCACGGGACGTCGATCGGGGGCTGGGGTGGTGGGGTTGCGGGGAGCGCGACGTATGACAATCCGGGGACGAACGGGGCGTCGGGCGCGGGTGACGGGTACTTGCGTGTGCAGCAGAGCGCGAACGCGTTCTTCGGGGCCGCGGAGTTCGATGGGACGTACGAGGGGAACTATCTGACGAATGGTGTGGGGGGGATCGTGGTGCATCTGAACGACATCGGGGCGGCGAACAATTTCGAGATGCACCTCGGGTTGGGCACGCCCTTCGTGAACTTCTGGACGTACAACGGGCCGCTGATCCCGGCGAACAACGCGTGGTCGCGGCACTACGTGCGGATTCAGCCGCTGAATCCGGCGCACTGGTCGAGGGTCGCGGGGTTCGGGTCGCTGGAGGATGCGCTTGCGAATGCGACGACGTTGCTGCTGCGGCACGATCTCCCGCCGTTCATGCAGTTTCCTGATCCGAAATTCGGGGATTTGGGGATCGATCTCATCCGGCTCACGCCGATCTGCCCCGGGGACACGAACGGGGACGGAATGGTGAACTTCCTCGACCTGAACAACGTGCTGTCGTTCTTCGGGCAGAGCGGGGTGGGGCTGCCCGGGGACGTGAACAACGACGGGCAGGTGAACTTCCCGGACCTCAACGGGGTGCTGTCGTTCTTCGGGCAGTCGTGCCCGGTCGAGTAGCGCATGCTGCGGGCTTGCGGGGCGGATTCGGGGAATCCGCGTTGCACTCGCATCGCGAGGCGTTAGGGTTCGGGTTCACGATGAGACCACGCCGCACGCGGCCCAACCACGAAGGCCCCTGATGTCACCACGCGCTCTTGCCGCATCGCTCCTGCTCGCGCTCTGTCCGCTCGCCGCTGCGGGCTCGCAGTGGACGGAGCCGCCCACCGACGCGGGCTCGTCGATCGCCACGGCGACGCGCTTCAACGGCGTGGGTCCGCTGGGAACCATCACCGGCGTGCTCGACGGGTCATCCTCGGATTACGAGGACATCTACGAGATTCTGATTCTCGAGCCGGAGTCGTTCCGGGCGCGGACGTTTTCGACGAGTGAGGGCGGGGGCGCGGCGTTCGACACGCGGTTGTTCCTGTTCGACTCGAGCGGGCGGGGCGTGCTGGCCAATGACGACTTTGCGCCGGGGGAGTCTGGCTCGCAGCTCACCAACATGGCGGACGACGGGACGGGCGCGGGCGTGCCGTTCCCCGGGGTGTATTTCCTGGCGGTGAGCGGCGCGTCGAACGAGCCGCAGGCGGGCTTCGGGCCGCAGTTTTCGTTCGCGACGCCCTACGAGATCTCGGGGCCGGACGGTCCGGGCGGGGCGTTCTTTCTGTCGTTCTGGTCGCCCCCTGCGGAGACGGGGGAGTACACGATCCATCTCGAGGGGTGCATCGTGGTGTCGCGTGCGCGACCCGGTCTGGTGGAGCACTTCTCGCATGGGCTGGTGAACGGGTGGCAGGGCGCGCCGCCCGGGGATGCGTTGCTGGACAACCCGGGGAGCGGCGGCGCGGACGGGGTGGATGACGGGTATCTGCGTGTGACGCAGCCGGGGAGCCTCGCGCTCGTCGCTGCGGATTTCCACAACGTGTACGCCGCGAATTACCTGACGAACGGCGTGGGTGGTTTTCTGGTTTCGCTGAACGACGTGAACACGGACGAGGCGTTCGAGATCCACTTCGGGCTGACGGCGCCGACGGCTTCGGGGCTGACGACGTGGGTGTGCAACGCGCCGCTGATGCCGGCGCACAACGCGTGGACGACGCACTTTGTTCGCCTGCAGCCGCTCAACGAGGCGCAGTGGACGCGGGTGGGCGGGAGCGCGACGTTCGAGGAGTCGCTGTCGAGCGCGAGCCGCCCCTTCTTCTGGCACGACCGCGCGCCGCTCACGAACAACCCCGAGCCGATCACGGGTGACCTGGGGATCGACCGGATCACGCTGCTGCCGATCTGTCCGGGGGACACGAACGGGGACAACGTGGTGAACTTTCTGGACCTGAACAACGTGCTGTCGACGTTCGGGCAGAGCGGGATGGGGCTGCCGGGGGACGTGAACAACGACGGGGAGGTGACGTTCCCCGACCTGAACAGCGTGCTGTCGTTCTTCACGGAGGCGTGCCCGGTGGAGTAGGTGTGCGCGGTACCATCAGCGCGCCATGGCAGAGATCGTCCGTTCCACGTTGCTTGTCGGGCTCGAGATTCACGTCGAGCTATCCACGCGCTCCAAGATGTTTTCGCGTGCGCCGAACCCGGCGCACCCGGAGTTTGACGAGGCGGAGCCGAACACGCTGATCGACCCGGTGGTGCTGGGGTTGCCTGGGGCGTTGCCTGTGATCAACAAGGAGGCCGTAGAGCTGGCGGCCACGGTGGGGCTGGCGCTGGGGTGCTCGATTGCGCCGTCGACGAAGTGGGACCGGAAGAACTACTTCTACCCGGACCTTCCGAAGGCGTACCAGATCTCGCAGTATGACCTTCCGCTGTGCTTTGACGGGTCGATCGACCTGCCGATCGGGGAGCCGGACGGCGAGACGGGGGAGCCCCGGGTGAAGCGGATCGGCATCATCCGTGCGCACCTGGAGGAGGACGCCGGGAAGCTGCTGCACGAGGCGCCGGGGGGGCGCGCGATCCCGTTCTCGATCGTGGACTACAACCGGGCCGGGGCGCCGCTGCTGGAGATCGTGACGCAGCCGGACTTCCGGACGGCGGACGAGGTGGTGCGGTTTGCGCAGGCGCTTCGTCGGCTGTGTCGGTGGCTGGGCGCGACGGAGGGGGTGATGCAGAAGGGGCACATGCGCTTCGAGCCGAACATCAACATGCACCTGGAGCTGTCGGACGGGAGGCTGATCAAGACGCCTGTGGTGGAGATCAAGAACCTCAACTCGTTCAAGGCGGTGAAGGGGGCGATCGAGTTTGAGATGGCGGAGCAGCCGGAGCGTTGGAAGCGGGACGGGCGTGTGATGGGCCCGGGGGCGAAGCGGACGCGCGGGTGGGACGACGTGAACATGCGGACGGTGGAGCAGCGCGAGAAGGAGGATGCGCACGAGTATCGGTACTTCCCAGATCCGGACCTGCTGCCGGTGTCGCTGGATGAGGGGACGAGGGGGAGGCTGGCGTCGTCGTTGCCGGAGCTGCCGCACGTGCGGGAGCGGAGGCACCGGGATGCGTACGGGCTGGGGGCGAAGGACGCGGCCGCGTTGAATGATGAGCGGGCGCTGTCGGAGTTCTTTGAGGCGTGCACGGACGCGATCGCGGAGCGGGGGATGTTGCGGGAGATCGCGGCGAAGAAGGCGGCGAACGTGCTGCTGCAGTCGGCGGCGAAGCGGGCGAACGAGCGCGGGACGAGGCCGGACCTGCTGGGGGCGAGCCCGGGGCAGATCGCGTCGATCGTGATGCTGCGTGAGGGGAACAAGGTGTCGTCGGGCGCGGCCGACGAGCTGTTCGGGCTGCTGTGTGATGCGCCGGCGAATGCGGACCCGGAGGCGCTGGCGTCGCAGCACAATCTGCTGCAGGTGTCGGACGCTTCGGCGATGAGCGCGTGGGTGGATGAGGTGCTGAACGACCCGGCGAATGCGAAGTCGGTGGAGGCGTACAAGGGGGGGAAGACGACGGCGATCGGGGCGCTGGTGGGGGCGCTGATGCGTCGGTCGAAGGGTCAGGCGGACCCGAAGGGTGCGAAGGAGCTGCTGGAGGAGCGGTTGTCGGGGTGAGCGCGGGAAAGAAAACCGGCCGCGCGGTGTGCGCGACCGGTGGTGGTGATGATGTGGTTGTGGAGCGTGATCAGCGTCGACGGCGGGAGGGGATGAGGCCTGCGAGGGTGAAGAGCGCGGCGGCGGCGGGAGCGGGGACGGGGAGGAAGTAGTTGGCGTGGATGTACTCGGCGATTTGTTTGCCCATGCGTTCGCCGATGGTTTGATCGAAGCGCCAGTGGACGCCCAGCCAGACGCGGGAGTCGCTGTTCTCCTGGATGGCCTGGCTGAAGGAGGTGAAGGAGCGGGGGTCGATGGGCTCGTCGGTGGCGAGGGTGAAGGTGTGGTCGTCGCCCATGACGAGGGCGCCCATCCACATGGCGGCGGCGCCGAAGGTGGCGTGGCCTGAGACGTAGGAGGGGAATGCGGGGGTCATGGGCGCGGCGAGGAGATCGGCGAGGGGCATCCAGCCGGGTTCTTCGATGGTGAGCGGGTCGCCGTCGCCGGTGGGGTCGGTGATGGCGGAGATGGGGCGCCAGAGGTCGTAGAAGTATTTGGCGTCCCATGCGGCGATGCCGGCGTCGGCTTGTGCGACGTTGGTGAGGGCGAAGAGTCGTGCGTTCTGGACGAGGGTGAGGGCTTCCTGTTCGCAGACGACGCGGACGGCGTCGCAGTATTGGCCCATGGGCTTGTAGGTGCCGTTGCGGTCGTTGGCCCAGAAGATGGCGGCGTCGGTCTGGTCCTGGGTGCGGAGGGAGTCGGTGCGGCGGCCGTAGTCTTTGACTTCCTGGAAGGCTTCGCGGTATTCGGTTGAGGCGAGGGCTGGGGGGGCTTCGGGGCGGAATTGTGCGCCGGAGGTGAGTGTCCAGGGAGTGACCTGTCCCCAGTTGACGCCGAGGCCTGGGGCGAATGCGGGTCCTGTGGGGCGCCATTGGCCCGGGGTGTTGCTGCCGGTGTAGTTGGGGACTTCGGCGATCGCGGAGCCGTCGTTTGCGCGGAGGGAGATGAGTTGTGAGGCGACGAGCTGGCCGATGGCGAGGCCGTTGTTGACTTGCTGGGAGGATTGGGAAGAGAGGAGGGAGAGTTCGTGCGCGTGCTGCGCGTCGAAGAGGGCCTGCTGGGAGGGGAAGAGGTGGGAGAGGACGCGGTATGCCGCTTCGGAGGCCGCGGCCTGCATGGAGTCGGAGGAGGAGGCGAGGGAGCGTGCGTCGACTTTGAAGACGGTGTGGGATTGGTCGATGGCGTTGACGGCGTCGTAGACGGCGGCGCTCATCATGCCGTAGGCGCGGGAGGTCTGGCCGGGGGCGCCGCCGTGGATGCGGACGGCCTCCATCATCGTCTGGTTCCATCGCGTGACGGCATCGCCTGCGTGCGCGCCGGAGGAGAGGGCGAGGAAGAGCACGACGGTGTGCGCGACGGGGTTCACGATTCGGGTTGTCATGGATCTCTCACACTCCGACCGGGTGGCGCGACGCGCAGACAGCGGACGTCGCCGATCGCGCGTGGCGCCTTGTCGTCGGTCGAATCACGAGCGTGGCCGCTGTCGCGTCCGCGTTCGGCAAGGACGAGGTTCTTCCCTGGGTGTGCGCGTCCGGTGTGTGCAGGGCCGGCGCGACGTGCAGTATCCCACGGGCCGGGTCGTCGTCAATGGTTTTTGCGTTGCGTCTGGGGGTGGCCGGGGGAACCGAATAGTTTCCGGACGGGCGCGGTTTGGTGGTTTTCGTGCGCCGGTTTCGGGTGCGTGTTGCGCTGTCCCTGGTGATGCAACAACGCGTTCCGACGTGGTGCGCGTGAGCAGTCGCGGCCGGAACGGGAGCGAACAGGAGGCGGGATATGTGGCGCATTCGGCAGGGCGCGTGGGTCGGGGCGGCGGTTGCGATCGGGGCGATTGCGCCGGCGAGCGGTTCGGTGATCACGTCGGTGAACACGGGGGCTGGGGGTGGAGGATTGACGGTGACGTCGGGGTCGGTGTCGACGCCGAACCCGGGGAACTACCCGGGGTCGCTGACGACGCCGAACTTCCTGACGTACAACGAGACGTGGACGAGCGGCGCGGTGGGCGGGGCGTCGTTCGGGGTTGCTGTCGGGGCGCCGACGGAGTACCGGACGACGCTGAACGTGACGAACAACACCGGGATGATCATGACGGGGTACACGCTGTACCTCGGGGCGGGGACGATCGCGCAGCCTTCGCCGCTGAACTGGTTCCAGTTCCACGATCACAATCTGTTTGCGACGACGTCGACGGCGGGCGGGACGTACTCGATGCCGGGGTCGTCGGGGGGGCTCGGGAACTGGATCGTGTGGACGGGATGGAACGTGGCGCCGGGCTCGTCGCTGACGCTGACGTGCAACGTGCTGTTGCCGCTGACGGGCGTGTCGGGGAGCTGGCAGATCCTGCAGCAGCCGACGCTTGTGCCCGTGCCGGGGCCCGGCGCGATGGCGCTGGCGTCGCTCGCGGGGTTGGTGTGCGCGGGTCGGCGTCGGAGGTAATCAAGGAATCCCCAACTCGGCGGCGCGGCCCGACACCTCTCGAGCGCGCCGCCATTTCACGTGGCGTCCGGATGCGTACGCTGACGGCATGAACGCACGGGATGCATCCGGGCCGGTGGTCATCGCGGGTGGGAGCGGGTTTCTGGGGTTGTCGCTTGCGCACCATTTGGGTGCGGGGTCGAGGCGCGTGGTGTTGCTGTCGCGGAGTGAGCCGCGGGCGCGCGGGGCATGGACGCACGTGAAGTGGGATGCGCGGACGCTGGAGGGTGGTTGGGCGGCGGCGCTGGAGGGGGCGAGCGCGCTGGTGAATCTGACGGGTCGGTCGGTGGACTGCGTGAAGACGCCGGACCACGTGGATGAGATCGTGCGGTCGCGGGTGGAGTCGACGCGCGTGCTGGGGCGCGCGATGCGCGCGGTGGGGAGTCCGCCCAGGGTGTGGGTGCAGATGAGCACGGCGCACATTTACGGTGATCCGCCGCAGGTGGTGTGTGATGAGGGTTCGGCGCTCGGGCTGGGATTGGCGCCGCAGGTGGGACGCGCGTGGGAGGAGGCGTTCCGGGAAGGATTGCTGGAGGGGCAGCGGGGCGTGGTGTTGCGGACGTCGTTCGTGATCGGACGGGATCGTGGCGCGGGGGCGGGCGCGATGTCGCGGTTCAGGACGCTGGCGCGATTGGGGCTTGCGGGGCGGATCGGCCACGGGAGCCAGGGCATCTCGTGGATTCACGAGGAGGACCTGAATCGGTTGTTCGTGAGGGGGATGGAGGAGGAGGGGATGGAGGGGGTGTATGTGGCCTCGGCGCCGAGCCCGGTGTCGCAGGAAGAGTTCATGCGCGCGCTGCGTCGGGTGATGGGCGTTCCGGTGGGATTGCCGGCGCCTGGGGTGATGGTGCGGCTGGGGGCGCGGTATCTGTTGCGGACGGACCCGGAGCTGGCCCTGTACGGGCGGTATGTGGTTTCGCGGCGATTGCGGGAGGAGGGGTTCGCGTTCCGGTTCGGAGACGTGGAGAGCGCGCTGCGGGACGTGCTGCGCGGGTAAGGCGCGGCGCCAACCCCCGAATCCCCAGAAGGGCGGCGAGCGCGCTCCCTATCGATCCACCCCTGCTCTGCTCTTCGAGGACTCGAGGTCACCCTGACGGAGGGTGAAGCGATGGCGGGCTCGACGGCGTGACATCACATAAGCAGTTGATGTGGAAGAACTTGCGACACACGAACCGGGGGTGGTCGGTTGCCGGGCGCGGTCGGGATGAGCACAACCTGCTGGGGGGACTGGAGATAGAGACAGGCGGCCCGGCGAGAGCCCGGCGAACGTGGTTGACGAGCCGTTCGACCGGGCCCTCACGCGGGCCAACATCTGGAGCGTTGCTCGGGGAGCGGGCGCACCGGGAAGAGGGGGAAAAAGTTGCTGGGTGTGGAAAGGGGGACCGCCCCTGTACGTTGGGCGGGATGGGTGTGTTGCCGAGGAGGGAGGAGCGGCGCGCGGCAGCAAAGAAGACGTCGATAGCCGGAATGATGATGTGGACGGGTGGCGGATGGCCGGAGCACTCTTGACCGGCGTATGGGGTCGGATAGACTCCCCTCACTTGGCGTAGTCCTATGGGGCCATTCGAGTCCCACGCCTTGTCAGACCGACGCGGATATCCGAAACCCGAGCATCAGCACCGGTTCTGCCTCATGCATCAGCCTCTCGGGTTTCAGGATTCTGCAGCGTGAAGAAGATTTACGTCGGTAACCTGCCTTTCTCCGTGAACGATGACCAGCTCCGCGAGATGTTCGAGGAGCACGGTGAGGTCGCGTCCGCCAACATCGTGATGGATCGCGAGACGGGCCGTCCGCGCGGCTTCGGCTTCGTCGAGATGTCCGATCCGGCTGCGGCTGACAACGCGATTGCGGCGATGAACGGCGCCGATTGCGGCGGTCGCGCTCTCGTCGTGAACGAGGCTCGTCCGCGCGAGGCCGGTGGCGGCGGCGGCGGCCGCGGCGGCTTCGGTGGTGGTGGTGGTGGTCGTCGCGGCGGCTTCGGCGGCGGCGGCGGCGGTGGTGGTCGCGGCGGGTACGGCGGCGGCGGTGGTGGCGGCGGCGGCTACGGCGGCGGTCGCGATCGCGGCGGCTGGTAATCCGTTCCGCGGGCTTGCCCGCACAACCTGATCACACGATTCGCCCCGGCTTCATCGCCGGGGCGTTTTCATTTGTGGTGTGCGCGTCAGGCCGCGTGACGACGGGCGGAGGTGATCTCGGAGAGAGGATGCCACTGTCCGTCGGCGATGCGGTATCTCGGGACGCGGTTCTCATCCCATCCGATGCGGAGCGGGCCCTTCATGGGCTTGTGGAAGTGGTAGTCCTGCCCGTCGATGTGGAGGCAGACGCCGGGGTGGATGACGCCCGTGATCTGGAGGTCGACGATCTGGCGCGCGCGGCGCTCGGCCTCGAGTTTGGCGCGGGCCTGCTCGGCTTCCTGGATGCGGTGGTCCCACTCCTGCACGGCCGTGAGGATGGTGCGGAGGGTCTGCTCTGCCGCGGGCGTGAGCGTTCCCTTGGAGCGGATCTGCTTCTCCTTGGCGAGTAGGTTGTCGCGCTCGGTGCGGCACTCGGCGACCATCTCCTGCTGCTCGTGCTCGTCGGCGGCCGCGGGCTCGAGCTCGGCGAGCACGATGGTTGTCGGGGTGTACGCGGCGGAGCCGAGCGTCCCGATGTGCGCGGCGGCGCGAATCGAGACGCGCCCGCTGAGGAGGCTCGCGCGCTCGGCGTGCAGCTCGCCACGGATGGAGAGTTCGCAGTGCCTGATCTCCCGGCGGACGGTGAGGTTGCCGCCGATCTCGCCGCGGACCTGATCGAGGAAGGCGAGCTCTGCGTCGGCGCCGACCTTGAGTCCCCCGGCGCCCTTCGCGGCCATGCCGCCCTTGCACGTGAGCGAGCCGTGCGTCTCGACGTGGGCGGACTCGATGAGCCCGCCGATGGAGAGGTTGCTGCCGGCGCGGACCTTGAAGTTGTCTCGCACGCCCTCGCTGATCTCGACCGTGCCCGGGAACTCGACGTCTCCGGTCTCGAAGTCGACGTAGCCCTTGATCTGCAGGGATTCGCTGACGGTGACGCGGGAGGCTATGAGCTGGAGCGCGCCGTCGACGAGCGCGGTGACGTTGCCGTCATCGTCGGCCTGGAGGGTCTCGTCGATGCCGATGGCGCACGCGTTGCCCTGGTGCGCGGGGATGGCCTGTCCGCGGACGGACTTGCCCGGCGTGCCCTGGGTCGCGGGCTGCATGCGTCCGACCTTCTGCCCGGCGCGCACCCAGACGTAATGGCGGCCTGCGTGGTGGTTCGTGCGGCCTTCGGCGTCGTGCTCGGGGGCGGGCTTGACTGTGGGGTCGAGGCCCTTCTCCCACTCGAGCCGACAGTCCTTCCCGTGCACGGGCTGCTGACCGCGCGCGAAGACTTCCTCGAGGGGCGTGTTGTCGGCCAGGAATTTGGCGCCGAGGGCGAAGAGCCGCTTGTCGGTTTCCTCGTGCTGCGGGATGCCGTTCTCGCGCGCGAGTCGGGCCAGCGCCGCGGGCGCGAGTTCATCGGCGGTTGCGCCTTCACGAATGCGCAGACGGGCCTCGCAGCCGTCCGCCGACACGATGATCGAAACCCTCGCCATGAGGTGAATCCGTCCCGTGGCCCCGGCAGCCTTCATCGGAGATATCAGAGGCCGGCATCCGTTCGATATGGCGTGGTCCGAGAATGGGGCGCGTGAGGCGGCTTGCATCGTGCTCCGCGCACAGAAGAGGCCGAAGCGCGCCGTCACGCGTCCGAGAATCCGCGCGATCTCAGCGTCTTCCCAGCCCGATTTCCGCGAGCACGCGCTCGGCCTGCTGGAGCTCTCCGGCCTTGTGCAGGCGGGCCGCGTACATGCCTCCAACCGAGAACCACGCGGAGCCGGGCCAGAAGTAGGCCGAGACGTCCGGCTTGGGGAGGCGGCGCCATGCCAGGTCGTACATGCGCAGGGCCTCGCCCTCGCGCCCCTTCTCGCTGAGGAGTTCGTCGGCGCGCCGGAGCGCCTGGCTGACGGCCAGCCCGTCCTTGGTGTACTTGGTGATCACGTCCTGATAGACGTTGAGGGCGCGGTCCTTCTGGCCCTGATCCTCGAGGGCCTGGCCGACGCCCATGAGGGCGGCGCTGAGGAGGTCGGGGCGGCGCGCGAAGTCTCGCGTGAGCCGCTGCCATTCGTTTGCGCGCTCGCGCGGGTCGCTCACGGCGCGCAGCAGCCCGGCCGAGGCGTCGAACAGGAAGTCGGGCTCGGAGGCGCCGAAGGTGCGTCGGACGGTATCGATCCATCGAGATGCCTGGCCCGCGGGCAGCCCCTCGGCGCCGGCGCACGCTTCGAGTTCGTCCCAGATGGCGCGCACGCCCGGGCAGGTCTTCACGGCGTTCTCGAGCCACGTGAGTCGGGTCGTGACGTCGCCGTTCTCGCTGGCGAGAGCGCGGGAGGCGTCGGCCCAGGCCGCGGCGCGTCGGCGGTCTGCCGGGGTTGTGCCATGGAGGGATGCGGTGATGGCGAGCGCGCCGTCGGGGAGGTATTCGCGCGTCTGAGGGTCCTGGGTCCAGCCGCGCACGCCGAGGTAGGCGTCGTAGCGGCCTTCCTTGAAGTCCCATTCGCCGTCGCGTCCGCGGAGTCGGAAGTAGCCGACCCATGCGTGCGCGGCCTCGTTGCCGCGCGCGAAGACGTAGGCCGTGGGCACGCCGAGCGCTTTGCCGACGCCGCAGGCGTAGTAGGCCTGATCGGCGCAGACGCCGCCGTGCTTCTGGATGTTCTGGAGGGTGAAGCCCTCGGTGGTGACCTTCTTGTTGCGGCCGGTGGCGAGGTGGTTGTAGTCGTAGGCGACGTCGTGGAACCGTTGTCCGACGTCGCGCCCCTGTGGGTGGCGAGTGGTGGCCCAGCGCATGTCGTCGGGGCTCGCGGTGGAGTCGACGACGCGCGTCAGGAGTTCGAGGGGCATGTCGGCGGGGCGGAAGATGAGTGTGCGCCCGGCGTTGGCGTAGTACTCGAAGATCGCGAGGGGGTCGGAGGCCTTGGGCTCGTTCTCGTTGCACCGGAAGGAGTAGCCGTTCTCGTGGACGAGGGCGATGGCGCCGGCGAGCGCGCCGTGGCGCTCGACGTCGGCGGCGCGCGCGGTGACGAGGCGCACGAAGAGCTTCCACGCGGCGGGCGCGTCGTCCTTGGCATGGACGGCAAAGACGAACTCCGCCGTGGCTTCGGGGCAGGCTCGTGCCGCGGAGAGCGCGGCGCGACGGTCCCGCTCCGGGAGGGCGCTCAGCTGCTCGCTGAGCCGCCAGGCGAGGGCGGCGTCGATGAGGCCCTCGGCCCGCAGGGGCGTGCCCGCGCGGGCGCTCGTGAGCAACGCGCTGCGCGCCTCGCTGATGAGACCGTCGTTCTCGCCGGCGCCCGCCAGACGGTCGAGCACGCTGTTCGCGTTCGCGCCCCACGTCTCCGCGGCTCGGCCACGCCCAGGCTGGGCCGCGCAGAACGAAGCGCTGCAGATCACCACTCCGAGCACGATCATCCACGCGCCACGCGTCATCGGTTTGCCTCCCGCGCACGTCACCCTACCGCGCTCCGGGCTGAGGACAATGGGCGCACCTGGGGGAGTTGCGAGATGTGCGGGCAGTGTGGTCGGGCGGCTCGGGGAGATTGGGGGCGAGCCCACCGGGCCACGCGGCGCAGCATGGGTGGAGCCGGGATGTGGTGATGATGGTCGGGACGGAGGGGCGTCAGGGAAGCGGACAAGCCGCAAACGTCGGCCTGACCTGATGTGAAGGATGATTTCGGCCGTCCGATAGCAACGCGGGCCTCAATCATGGCGCGCGCTTCTACGATGCTGTCTGTGATGCCCGACCGCGCTGCAAGTCCTGACGCCGGCCAGCCCAACGAGGCGCCCTCGGACGCTTCGGTGCGCGAGGCCGCGGTGGCGCTGCTCAAGCCGCGCCTGCGCTCGGTGCGTCAGCGGATCGAGCCGGCGCTGGTGAGCGGGGAGAGCGCGATCTCGGGGGTGCACAAGCTGCGGGTGGCGACGAGGCGCGCGGACGCGGCCATCAAGGCGCTCGCGCCGGTGCTCCCGGAGAGTCACGCCAAGCGCGTGCGGAAGCGTCTGCGCGGGTTGCGGCGGAGCGCGGCAGACGCACGCGCCGCGGACGTGTTCACGGCGGTGCTGACGCGCCTGCTGCGCCGTGTGGAGGGAGATGAGGCCGCGGCGGTGCGGTATGTGCTGGCGCTGTCGCAGTCCCGCGCGGAGGATGCGCGTCAGGCGTTGCGGAAGCGGGTGCGGAGCGGGGACGGGGAGGCGCTGCGGAGCGCATCGCGCCGGTTGCTGCGCGAGGCGAAGAAGTCGGGGGACGAGCGGCCGTTCCAGGCGTTGGCCGAGGAGGCGCTGCGCGGCGCGGGGAGCGAGTTCGACGCGGCGTGCGCAGCGGACATCCGCGACCCGGAGCGTCTGCACGAGCTGCGGCTGGCGGCGAAGCGGTTGCGGTACACGATCGAGGTATTCCGCTCGGTGATCCCGCAGACGGACGCCGAGCACGCGCTCGAGTCGCTTGCGGACCTGCAGGAATCGTTGGGCGCGGCGAACGACAGTCACGATGCGCTGCTGGCCGTGGGTCGAGCGATCGAATCGCTGCCGGAGGATGCGCCGCCGGCGCTGCTTCGGGGGCTGAACACGCTGGCGACGCGGTTCGAGACGCAGCGGGATGATCGCCGCGCGGCGTGCGTTGAAACGCTGGAGGGGCTGGCGCCGACGCTCCGCCAGCGGCTCGCGCGGCTCGTGCCGGGCGCGGCGCAGCCTGCAACGTCCGCGCCGGTGCAGCCGCAGCACGCGCCGCCGTCGCGGAATGGTTCGCACGGGGCGCTGACGAGGCTTGATGCGGGCCTGGATCGCGCGGAGGCTTCCGGGGGTGAGGGGCTGGCGTCGCCGTGGCGCGTGGCCGCGATCGACGTGGGCACGAACACCGTGCGGCTCATCATCGCGGAGGCGTACAGCGACGGGAACTACCGGATCCTGGACGATGAGAAGGAGACGTCACGGCTGGGGCGCGGGCTGGCATCGACGGGGGCGTTGGCGCCGGACGCGATCGACGCGGCGGCGACGACGATCGCGCACATGCGCCGCATCGCGGAGGGGTACGGTGCGTCGCGGATCCGGGTGGTGGCGACGGCGGCGGTGCGGGAGGCGTCGAACCGCGCGGAGTTCCTGTCGCTGGTGCGGCAACGGGCGGGGCTGCCGGTGGAGATCATCTCGGCGGAGCAGGAGGCGCGGCTCGCGTTCCTGAGCGCGTCGCGCGCGTTCGACCTGCGCTCGCTCCCGACGGCCGTGGTCGACGTGGGGGGCGGGAGCACGGAGGTGGTGCTGAGCGCGCAGGGGGTGATCGAGGAGATCGCGACGATCCCGATGGGCGCGGTGCGGCTGACGGAACAGTTCGGGGGGGCGGAGGCGTGCGCGGGCGAGCGGTTTCAGGAGATGCGCGAGCACATCCGGCGGACGCTGCGCGACAGCCTCGAGCGGCCCTCGCACGAGCTGCAGATGCTCATCGGCTCGGGCGGCACGTTCGAGGCGATCGCGAAGATCGCGATGTGCGAGGAGCGGGGGGTGACGTCGATCTCGGCGGGCGCGCGCGGCTATGACCTGAAGCGCGAGGACGTGAAGCGGATCGTGAAGCGCCTGCGGCGCATGTCGGCGGAGCAGCGGCGCGCGGTGCCGGGGCTGTCGTCCCAGCGCGCGGACATCATCGTGGCGGGCGGGGCGATCGTGCTCGAGGCGCTCCGACGGCTGAAGGTCGATCGCCTGCGCGTGAACGACGGGGGCATCCGGGACGGGCTGATCCGCTCGATGATCGGCGAGCACTTCGCGCCGACCAGCGGAGAGTCGGGGGCGCGGTCAAAGGCCCGTTCGGTGCGCGATTTCGCGGCGGGATGCCGGTACGACCGGAGGCACTGCTACCACGTTGCGGGGCTGGCGATGCAGCTTTTTGACCAGCTGGCGGCGCACCCCGCGGCGCCCATCGGGCCTTGGCGCTCCGAGGACTCGCGCTCGTTGCTCGAGGGCGCGGCCATCCTGCACGACTGCGGGTACCACATCAATTACGCCCGCCACCACCTGCACTCCCACCACCTGATCGTGCACTCCGACATGCCCGGGTTCTCGAGGCGCGAGATCGAGGTGGTCGCGGCCGTGGCGCGCTATCACCGGGGCGCGGCGCCCAAGCCCAGGCACGAGGCGTTCGCCACCCTCTCGCGCGAGGACAAGGACCTGGTGCTCGCGCTCTCGGCCGTCCTGCGGATTGCGGACGGCCTCGACCGGACGCACATGCAGCGCGTCCGCGCGGTAGTGCTCGAGCACGCCCCGAGCGAGCCGGCGCCCTGGGTCATCCACGTCGTGGCCGACACCGACCCCGTCGTGGACATCTGGGGAGCGGAGCGGAAGTCGGACGTGTTCGCCGGGGTGTTCGGCGCGCCGCCGAGATTCGTGTGGGATCGCGCGGCCCTGCCCGAGGGCGCGACGCCGGCGCACATCTCCCCCTCGTCCGTCAACGCGTGATTCGAATCGACGGAGCGGCGTTCCCGCCCCTCCGGCGACATCATCTCTTCTTTCGTTCACGCATCAGCCGACGCGCCGACGACGGAACATCGCTGCGCCGAACAGCGCGAGCACGCTCGCGCCGCCGGGGCTCGGCACGAGCACGTCGCGCACGTACTCCTCGGCCGCTTCGTGCATCTTCTCGTCCATGCCGCGGTTGTAGACGAACCAGATGTTCTCGCTGGGCGTGAGCCCGGTCGCGCGGAGCGAGAGGCGGAGCAGGTAGATGCCGTCGGCCTCGGGGCCCGCCGGGGCATCGAGCGTCACGTCGAGGTGATCGTCGAAGCCGCCGGCGGGAATCGTCAGATCGAACCCGTTCACGACGCCCCCCGGCGTGGTGGCGGACGTCGCGCTGAGCGGGCCGAACCCGAGGGTGATGGTGTGCGTCGAGAGGGTGTCGAAGTGGCCCGCGACGTCGTCCCACACGCGCACCGCGTCGGTGATCCAGAAGCCCCACTGATCGCCCGGGGTGAACGCGCCGTCGAGCGCGCGGAAGCCGGGAGCGTCCGCGAAGTTCGGCTCGCCCGGGATCGCCTCCCCGAACTCGGCCAGGAAGACCCGCTCGTTCTCCGAGACAACCATCTTGGTCGCATCGTCGTACGAGCCCGTGCGGAGCGCACCCGAAGAGAAATCCGGCAGCAGGAGCACGTCCAGCCCCTCGTGCGCACGGGCGGAGGCGCCCAGGGCAAACGCCGCGATACCGACAACCACAAACGTTCTGATGTTGTTCTGCATGTGTCACGCTCTCTCTGTATGGGTGGGCCGCGCGTGCGCGGCCCGGATGTTGCGGATGGATCACACCCCGGCGCCGAACGCGCCGAGGACGATGTTCAGGTCAAGAAAGTTCACCACGCCGTCCCGGTTCACGTCCCCGGGCAGCCATTGCCCCGAGACCCCGAAGTCGGACAGCACACCGTTCAGATCGACGAAGTCGACGCGCCCGTCCCCGTTCGTGTCGCCCTCCTGCACGGGCGGCAGGATCCGCGCGCGCACGAACGTCTCGCTCGCGCTCAACGCTCCCTGCGATGCGTTCTGGTTGAACAGCAGGTAGTACGGCCGGCTCGTGGCCACGCCCGCGCTGTGGAACAGCTCCATCTCAAGGAGGTACGCCCCGTCCGCGATCGACGGCGCCGAGCCCTGCTGCAGCAGCATCCCGAGATGCTTGTGCCACTGCCCGTTCGCGCTCACCGAGAGCGTGAACCCGGCCACGAATCCCTCTCCCGAGACGCGCGACGCGGGCCCGCTGCTGATCTGCATCACCTCGCCGCTGGTGGGCGCGAACGTCGTGCCCGACCAGCGCCACAGCCGGTCTCGGATGTTGAACCCGATGGCCGAGCCGCCCGGGAACGTCCCCGGCTCGCAGTCGTAGCCCGGGTTGCTGGAGAACGCCGGCACGCCCTGCGCGCCGAGCGGCACCCCGATCACCCGCTGCTCCGTGTACGAGCCCTGCGAGACGAGCCCGCTGCCCGTCACGATCCGCCCCGATTGCACCGCGAGCGTCACGTCGCCCGTGTGCACCTGTCGCGCGAGCGCCGGCGTCGCCGTCAACGCCCCCGCGATCGCGAAAAACAATCTCCGCTGCATGTTGCTGCTCCGTTCTCGCCCGCGCTCCCGTGAGCCCCTACTCCCAGATCGACGGATCGAACGAGTTCGCCGCCGCATCGGTGTAGACCTCTCGGAACGTCGCGCTGAGCGCGTGTCCGTCCAGGAATGTCACGTTCGACCGCGCCTCCCACGTCGCCTTCTTCCCGCCGTGCTGGTGCGACTCGATCTCGTTCGCGGCCAGCTTCGGCGAAGCGTCGGGCAACCCGGGGACGCTCCAGTTCTCCACGTGCGGGTGGTCCGCCGCGGCGAACTCACCCTCCTCCGCCATCTCCAGGAACTGCACGATCTTGTCCGGCATCCGCACCCGATCCAGCCGGCGCACCGGCTCGTTCGGGGCATACTCCGTGAGGTAGTCGTTCACGCCGTACGACGACCGGCGCAGCACGTCGGTCGTCGGGGGCACGGGCTCGCCGCGCCCGCCGTCCTCCTCCGACCAGTGCCGGCTGGTGTCCGCCGGGCATCGGCGCACGAGCGGGGAGCCGTAGGACTGCGCGAGCACGTTGATCCACGAGCCCTGCTCGTTGGAGATCCCCGACCCGCCGTGCCCCAGCCCCACGTCGATCAGCTCGCCGTCGCGCTCCATCGTCCAGGCGAGCGATGCCGTCTGCATCGTCTTCATGTTCGCCAGACACGCCGCGCGCCGGGCCTCCTTCCGCGCCGACGACAGCGTCGGCACGAGAATCCCGAGCAGCAGCGCAACGATCGCCACGACCACCAGCAACTCAACGAGCGAGAACGCGCGTCGACGCATAGCCACCTCAACGCCCAGCGCGCTGACTGCACGGTCAGCCGCTCGGCCTCTTCCGTTGTGAACCTCAAAGCCATCGCGCACAGGCCCGCGGCACGGATCTTCCGCCCACGAAATCGCCGACGAGCCCACGATCCTGGATCAGGCGCGATCGCTCGGCGGGCCGCGCGCTCGCGCGCCGTCCAACGCCGCAACCCCCGCGCCCGGAACCCCGACGTCCGTCACCACCCCGACGCACAGCGCCGCCGGCGCCGACCATCCCGCCCCCACTCCCACCACGCCCGCGTTCGACCCGGCATGGATCGTCAGGCACACCGCGCAGCCGTCCGGAGCGTGCCGCTTGGGCTGCTCCGGAGCCTCGCGCTCCTCAACCCCGACACCCCCGCACGTCGAAACCGCAGGATTTCCGGCGTTTCCCGCGATTTCCCACGCATGCGCGAGCGGACCGGTCGTCCCCGACAGCAGCGCGAACACCCCGACGAGCGCAAGCCACCACGCGCGATATCGCGCGTCTCGCCCCGCTCTGCCTCGTGTCCCGCCGCCCATGTGCTCCTTCACTCTAACCCTCCCCGTCACCCGGTCAATACACAACGCGCGTGATTCGCGCAAGCCTCCCGCTCCGCACACCCCGTCACGCACCCCACACGCCAGTACCATCCGCCCATGCCGCGAACACGCGCGACATCCTCCCCTTCCAACCCCCCCACGCTCCACGCACCCGAAGGCCCCCTCGCCCTCCTCGAACGCCCACGACGCTTCACTCCCCTCCGACTCCTTATCCAAATCCTCGGCTTCGCCCTCGGCCTCGCCCTCCTTGCCTGGTGCGCCTCCCTCGCCTTCTCCCCCGACACCCGCGCCGAACTCCAACGCCTCCGCGATGCCGACGCCTCCCTCATCGCCTCCCTGTTCCTCCTCACCGTCCTTTCCGCGGCCATCAACGGCTTCGCGTTCTGGATCACCTCACGACCACTCCACCCCCTCCGGCTCCCCGACGTCGTGGCCGTGAACACCCTCGCCTCCTTCCTCGCCTATCTCCCCTTCAAGCTCGGCGCCCTCGTCCGCGTCGCCATCCACCGCAAGCGCGACCACATGCTCTTCCGCGACCTCATCGCCTGGCTCGCCGCCTTCTCCGCGCTCTCCCTCGCCACCTTCCTCCCGCTCATCGCCGCCACCCTCATCCACCCGAACATCGATCTCCTCTGGGCCCTCCTCGCGCTCCTCGGCATCGCGATCTGCCTCACTCTCGGCGTCCTCCTCTCCCGGCGCGCACGCACCACACCCTGGCTCGCGCGACTCTCCCTCGGCGCCTGGCGCATCGCACAACACCCCAGGACCGCCGCCGCCCTCTCCCTCGCCAAAGTCGCCGACATCGCCGTCCACGCCGCACGCTTCGCCATCGCCGCGCACATCTTCGGCGCCCCCCTCCCCGCAGCGCGCGCAGCCCTCTACGCCATCGCCTACTTCCTCATCGGCTCCGTCTCCCCCGTCGGCATGCTCGGCCTGCGCGAGGCCGGCATCGTCTTCCTCCCGGCCGACGTCTCCGCAGAGACCATGGCCCGACTCGTCCTCACCCTCAGCGCCATCGAGGCACTCGCCCTCGGCGCCCTCGCGCCTCTCACCATCCTCTACTTGGGCCCGCGCTCCCTGCTCTCGCGCCGTCCCTCCCCCACTACTCCGCCCGACGCACCATCGACTTCGACGTCTGCTCCTGCCGCAACGTCAGATCGCCCAGCGTCCACACCATCGTGAGCGCCTGCTCCGTCTCACAACTCCTGAGCGCGCCCGCCGTCATGTCCCACGTCGTCCTCGTCGTGCCCGACGCGCCCTCCACGCGCACCACCGGCGCCCCGGGCGAGGGCTCCTGAGGGCGCAACGCCTCCACGCGCGACACCCCTTCGATCAGCGCCACGCCGTCCGTCACCTCTTTCAGCACCCAGTCCGTCGTGATCTCGAGCGCCCCCGCGCTCCCCAGCCCCACGCGCTCCGTCGTCTGCCACCCGTGCCCCACACGGCGCGACCCTGCGCCCGCGACGTGCTCGCCCGCGCCGCCGGCGTCCCCCTGAAACATCGGCGCCAATCTCGACGCCATCGCCACCGGCTCAAACATCCCCAGCGCGCTCTCGTCCAGCGCGTTCTGCTCCTCTAACGCCGCACGCGCCGCATCGAACCCCGACATCCCGCTGATCATGCCCTGCGGGTCGATCGTCACGCGCAGCGCATCCTGCATCGCGCCCTGCGCGATCGCGGCAAGCACACGCCCCGCGTCCGTGCCCGCCTCCGCGCCGCCTTCCTCCCACGTTGCCTCGACGTCCCCGTCCTTCCACCCCACCGACACGCCCGAGATCGTCCCCGTGAGCGCCGCGCTCCCGTCCTCCCCCATGTCCTCCACCGTGAGCGACACCCGCGCGCGCTGACGCAGCTCCATCGCGCGCGGCTCCGCTTCCCCCTCCGTCTGACGCACCGTCATCTCGACGGAGACGTCGTACGCGAGCGCCTTGCCCTTCTCAGCCTCCCACCGGAGCGGGACCAGCGGCCCCTGCGCCCACGTCGTGCCCGTGAACAAAGCCCCCGTCATCACCGCCAGCCCGAGTCGTCGCATCACCGTGGTTCTCCTTCGTGCTCGCCCCGCACCGCCCACGCGCAGTCTACCCGGGCGCCGCGTCGTTTCTCCTCCGGGCCGTACACTCCCTGCCCGTGAAGTTCGCGCTGGCGCCCATCAACCCGACCATCGGCGACGTGCACGCCAACGCCGCGCGCATCGCCGATGCCGTGACGAGCGCGGCCTCGCAAGGCGCCACGCTCGTGGCGTCTCCCGAGCTGGCCGTCAGCGGATACCCGCCCAAGGACCTCCTCCTCCACGAGGGCTTCGTGGCCGACGCGATGCACGCCGCACGCTCGCTCGCCACCGTCGCGCCAAAGGTCCGCGTCGTGGTGGGCTGCCCCTGGCTCAACGACGACGCCACCATCGCCAACGCGCTCCTCGTCCTCCACAAGGGACGCATCGACGCGCTCTACCGCAAGCAACTCCTCCCCACCTACGACGTCTTCGACGAAGACCGCTACTTCACCCCGGGCGATGAGAGCGTCATCATCGAGCACGACGGGCTGCGCATCGGCCTCTCCGTCTGCGAAGACCTCTGGCGCGGCGCCGACGCGGGCGCCCTCGCGCGATACGCCGGCATGCCCGACCCCGTCGCCAACGCCGCACGCGCAGGCGCCGACCTCCTCCTCAACCCCTCCGCCTCACCCTTCGTCCTCGGCAAGGGCCAGGCCCACCGGCGCCTGCTGCAGGCGCACGCCGCGACACACAACCTCGCCGTGGCCGCGCTCAACCAGCTCGGCGGCAACGACGACCTCATCTTCGACGGCCACGCCGCGATCTACGTCCCCGACCCAACCTCCCACACCGGCGCGCGACTCGTTGCGGGGCAGATCTTCTCCGATCAAACATTGCTGTTCGACCTGCCGAGCGATCGCAACGCGTGGGCCGCGCTCCCCGAAGCGCCCGAGCCCCTTGAGACGCTCGAGCCCGAACACCTCCTCTGGAACGCGCTCGTGCTCGGCGTGCGCGACTACTGCCGCAAGACCGGCTTCTCCCGCGTCATCCTCGGCCTCTCCGGCGGCATCGACTCCGCACTCACCGCGTGCATCGCCGCGGCAGCCCTCGGCCCATCCAACGTTCTCACCGTCGGCCTCCCCAGCAGATACTCCTCCGAAGGCTCGCTCACCGACGCCCGCGCGCTCGCCGACGCGCTCGCCCTCCAATTCCTCACCACTCCCATCGCGCCCCTCCACAACGCCGCGGAATCCACCCTCACAGACGCGTACGCCGCGCTCGGTTTACCACCCCCGAGCCCCGACGCCCCGGACGTCGCGATGGAGAACGTGCAGTCGCGCATCCGAGGCCTGCTCCTCATGGCGTTCTCCAACCGCACGGGCGCCCTCCTCCTCACCACCGGCAACAAGTCCGAACTCGCCGTCGGCTACTGCACCCTCTACGGCGACATGAACGGCGGGCTCGCCGTCATCTCCGACGTCACCAAAGCCCAGGTCTACCGCCTCTCCCGGTGGATCAACGCCAATCCCGCGCGCGCGGGCTTCCGCGCCCCTCCCATCCCCGAATCGACGATCACGAAAGCCCCCTCAGCGGAACTCCGCCCCGACCAGACCGACCAGGACACCCTCCCCCCCTACGACGTCATCGACGAGATCGTCTCGCGCTACGTCGAACACCGGCAGTCCCTCGCGCGCATCGCGCACGAGACCCGCATCGAAGCGGAGATCGTCGAGCGCATCGCGCGCATGATCGACGTGGCCGAGTTCAAGCGCAAGCAGACCGCCGTGGGCCTCAAGGTGTCGTCCATCGCGTTCGGCCCGGGCCGACGCGTGCCCATCGCGCAGCGCTGGCGCCCCCGCGCCACGTGAGTCACGCGCCCGCGCTGTCCGCCGCGCGACGCTCGATGATGATCGTCACCGGACCCTCGTTCACGAGCGAGATGCGCATCTCGCCCCCGAACACACCCTCCCCCACCTTCAGCCCGTGCGCCTCGCGCAGACGCGCCGACACGCACGCAACCAGCCGACGACCATCCTCCGGCCCCGCGGCGCGCACGAAGCTGGGCCGGTGACCCTTCCGAACGTCCCCCGCGAGCGTGAACTGGCTGATCACCAGCACCTCACCCCTCGGCTCAAGCCCCAGCGCCGAGATGTTCATCTTCCCCCCCTCATCCTCGAAGATGCGCAGGTTCGCGATCTTGTCCGCCACCCACACCGCCTCGCTCTCGCCATCCCCAGCCTCCGCGCAGACGAGCGCGAGCAGCCCTCGACCGATCGAGACATCGTGCCCCGCGCCCTCTCCCCTCTCCACTCGCACCCGCGCCCCGCTCACGCGCTGCACCACCGCGATCATCACGCCCCCTCCCCGTCCGTCGTCTCATCCTCACCCGATGAACGGCGCTCGATGAGATCCAACAGCACCGCGAGCGACGTTGCGCCAGCGCCGACGAGCGCGGCGATCCACATCGGCGCCCGGAGCGTCCCCCACGAAAACGTGTGCGCAAGCACGTGATACGCCACCCCGAGACACGACAGCGCCGCCACGGCCATCGTCGGAGCGCTCAGCCGGCCCAGCGCGCCCACCCGTGCGCCCGACCCCCGACGCCACGCCAGCCACGCGCACACGCCCAGCCCCGCGAGCGCGCCCGCGCCCAGCACCGCGATGACCTCACGCACGCCCACGCGCCGCTCAGAACATCGCGGCAGCGCAGCTGCTGACCATGCTCATGCCCTGTTGGTCCATGGCCGCGGTGTACTGCAACAACCGGAACTCCGTCGGCTCCACGATCCGCATCGTCGCCACCAGATTCCCGATGCTGCACCAACGAGTCGGATTCCGCTGCCACGTCATCGCGGCCAGCATGTCGTTGGGCTTGTTCTTGGTCAGGAACTCCAGCATCCGACGATCGTGCTCGATCGCCTTGTTCCGGGCCGCCACCCCCGTCGGGTTGCTCTGCTCGTCCCCGGCCAGCGGCGTCTGATCGCCGAACTGCGGGCCGACGTGGCTCAGGTCGGCCGACGCCACGACCAGCGTCCTGCCCCCCACCTTCTGCATCGCGCTCTTCACGCCGTTCACAAACGCGTCAAGGCTCAGCCCCGTCCCGTCGTACGACTCACCGTTCTTCTGCACCGGGTCGTGCACCAGCGCGGCAAACACCGGGATGTGCTCCCCCTCCACGTCCGTCGGCGTCGGCCCGAACACGTGCTGCACCCAGGCCACGTTCAGCTCGATCGAGTGCTCGCGCTCGTGGTCGTACCGATGCTCGAACAGCTTCTCGGCGTTCTCGTCACCGAGCGCGGCACGGAGCGCATCCGCGAACTTCGTGTCCAGCGGGCTCACACCGAACGGTGTCTCGAAACCCTTATCGCTCCCGACCACGCCCGTCCCGAACCCGAAGTGATTCGTGCCCAGAATCAGCACACGGTCCGGACGATCGACCACGCGGCAGCGGCCGTAGGCGTGCGCGTAGTTCGGCCAGCCCCGCCCATAATCGAGGTGCGGCGCCACGATTGCCTTGGGCAGCGCATCAAAGCTGGGGTCCTTCGCTTTCTCGAGGGCTTCCCCGATCCAGCGCTCGAACTGCCCGCGCATCTTCGTGGGCCCGAGCTCCGTCTTCTGCTCGTCCGAGGCCTCCTCGCCCAGCTCCGCCAGGACGAGCGTGTCCGCGAAGTTCGCCGTCACGCTCGGGGGCAGGTGCTCCGACTTGTCGAAGTCGTCCCGAATCTTCTCCAGCATCCGATCGAACGTGGGGCCCTCGAGCAGGCCAGCGTCGTCCAGCTGGGCCACGAACTGCTGCAGCACGGGCTCCGTGAGCTTGTCGACGCGCACGTTGGCGTACTGCGGGCCGGAGAGCGATTCGTTCACCCGGCGCACGATCTCCGCAAGCTCATGCTCCCCAGTCAGATGCGGCAGGATGGTCTGTGCGGCCGGGGACGTCACGACGATCTTGTCCGAGATCTGGCGCGCGTCCGCGAGGCCCAGGAGCATCTGCTCGCCCTGCTGCATGCCGAAGCCGCGGACCGCGCGGATGCGTGGCCTGCGCTGGTGGGCGGCGTTGGGGTCGAACGGGGGCCACGGGGGCGTCTGCCCCCCCTCTCCGGCATGTCCTGGGTCGCTCATAGGGGCCTACTCTAGCCCCTCCCCACCCCCCCGTGGACGGCGGCCCGCGCCCTGCTACACTCTCCCCCCTTCCCTCTCCGGGGAAGGGCGCGGGTGGGGACCCCCGCAAACCGCAGTCACCCCTGCATCTCGCATCGTTTCGGAGCGCGATCCGCCATGTCCAAGCCTCTCGACGTCGACACTCTCAAGCCCGGCCAGACCGTCAAGATCACGGTTGCCAAGGCGCCGCGCACCACCGACGACACGCAGACCGTCCTGCGCCTCATGCGTCTGGACCCGGACATCAAGCGCTCCCTCAAGAAGGGCCACCGCACCCGCATGCAGAACCTGCTGGTTCGCAACCGCGGAGGCCGCCCCTGGGAGGTCCGCGAGAAGTCGGCCCTGATCGCACGCGCGGACAAGGGTGAGACCTGGTCGCTGACCTACTTCCCCCAGATCGCCCCCGATCTGAAGAAGGTCGCGAAGTACCTCTCGGTCGCCTGATGCACCGGCGGCTCGCACTCGGCGCGATCCTCCTCGCCCTGACGCTCGCGATCCCCGCCTGCGCCAAGAAGAAGCCCGAAGCCCAGACGCCCGACCCCGTGGCACGGTACACCGTGCGCGGGAAGGTCCTCACGCTCCCTGTAGCCGGCGACGTGCGCACGGAGCTACGCATCCGGCACGAGGCTATCCCTGACTTCCGCGCCAACATCCTCAAAGACCCGGTCGGGATGCGCGCGATGGCCATGCCCTTCCCCATCACCGATCACGCGCTGCTCCGGGGCATCTCCGTGGACGACGCGGTCGAGGTGACGTTCGAGGTGACGTACTCGAAGGAGGACGGCGCGATCCGCGACAGCAACACCGTTGCGATCAAGCGCCTGCCGCCCGAGACGCCGCTCGACTTCGGACCGGCAAAGCCCGCGGCTCCGAGCGAGCCGCCTGCGGAAACCCCGGCGCACTGAGCGCGGAAAAAAAGCCCGGCGTCCCGCGTGCTCCGCAAGAACGCCAGGCCTCGTGGGGGTTGGCTCGCTTTCTCCGCTCGCAATCACTGACGCGCTTCGCGGCGCTGTCCGTCGTGAATCGGAAGTCTTTTTTGACGTCCGGTTTCGCGCCGTGTGACGCCCCTTTCTTTGGCGGAAGCGGCCAAAGAGTTGCACGACTCAGCGTGAAAAACGGGAAAATCCGGAGTTCCCCTAGCGGGCTTCGGGGGAAATCCGCTCCATCGCCTTCTGCAGATCGGACCAGACCTTGCGCCGGTTTTCGTCGGTGTATTGGCGCAGCAGGAACGCGGGATGGAAGGTGGGCATGACGGGGATGGGGGAGGAGTCGGGGAGGGGCTGGAATTCGTGCCAGCGGCCACGCATGGAGGAGAGGGAGGCTTTGGTGTCGAGGAGGTAGTGGGTTGCGGGGAGGCCGAGGCAGACGATGGCCTGTGGGTTGATGATGGCGATTTGTTCGCGGAGGTAGGCGCCGCACTTCGCGGCTTCGTCGGGAGTGGGGGTGGCGTTGTTGGGTGGGCGTGCTTTCAGGACGTTGGCGATGTAGACGTCCTCTCGGCGTAAGCCCATGGCGGAGATCATCTTGTCGAGGAGCTGGCCGGCGCGGCCGACGAAGGGGCGGCCGGTTTTGTCCTCTTCGGCGCCTGGGGCTTCGCCGACGAACATGAGACGGGCCGCGGGATCACCCTCGCCGAAGACGGTGTTGTTGTGGTGTTTGACGGAGGTGCAGTGGGGGCATTCGCGGTCGTGTCGTGCGCGGAGCTCGTCGAGCCGGCACTGATTTGTGTCGCGCGCGGAATCCTGACTTTTGGCCGAGGTGGTGTTGTTGCGGGGCTGGTGCGCCGTTTCGTTGCTTTTGTCGGTCGGGGCGGGCGCTGGAGCGACCGGCGGCGTGCGCGCGCGGAGGGGGAGGGGGAGGTGGTCGACGCCGAGGAGGGAGAGGGTCTCGGCGTGGGCGCGGAGGGCAGTGACGGCTTCTGTGCGCGAAATCATGGTCTTTGGGGAGTGTATCGGGACGTGCGCGCGCGGCGGGGGTCGGCGCGGGTACGCTGGGCTCGTGGCGAAGACGAAGGTTGCGTACGTGTGTCGGTCGTGCGGGGGCGTGCAGCACCGGTGGATGGGGAAGTGTCCGGACTGCGGGGCTTGGGATGCGCTGGAGGAGCATCGGGTTGATTCGTCGGCGGTGAAGGATCCGCAGCAGGGTTTGGCCGCGGGATGGGATGCGGCTGCGCTGCAGGAGGACGGGGCGGCGTCGGGGAAGCACGAGGCGCCGGAGGCGCGGCCGATTGCGGACGCGGTGGGGACGCCGGAGGCGTTGCGGGTTTCGACAGGGGTGGGTGAGCTTGATCGGGTGCTGGGGGGAGGGTTGGTTGCTGGGAGCGCGGTGTTGATCGGGGGTGATCCGGGGATCGGGAAGTCGACGTTGTTGCTGCAGGCCGCGTCGAAGATGGCGGGTGGTGGTGTGCGCGTGCTGTACGTGAGCAGTGAGGAGAGCGCGGAGCAGGTGCGGCTGCGCGCGGGGAGGGTGGGCGCCGCGCCGAATGAGAAGAAGGATGAGGCGTCGTCGCGCGAGTTGTGGGCGTTGGCGGACACGAATCTGGCGCGGATTGTGGAGCAGGTGCGGCGCGTGCGGCCGAGCGTGGTGGTGATCGATTCGATTCAGATGATTTACAAGGCGGACCTGGATGCATCGCCGGGGTCGATTGCGCAGTTGCGGCGGTGTTGCACGGAGTTGGTGTATCTGGCGAAGGTGAGCGGGGTGGCGATCGTGCTGGTGGGGCACGTGACGAAGGATGGGGCGCTGGCGGGGCCGAGGTTGCTGGAGCATCTGGTGGATGCGGTGCTGTACTTCGAGGGGGACCGGCATCACGCGCATCGCGTGGTGCGCGCGGTGAAGAACCGGTTCGGGACGACGCTCGAGGTGGGTTTGTTCGAGATGACGGGGGAGGGATTGCGCGAGGTGAAGGATGGCGCCGGGGCGCTCGCGTCGAATGAGAAACCCACTGCGGGGAGTGTGGTGTGTCCGGTCATGACGGGGTCGCGGTGTTTGCTGGTTGAGGTGCAGGCGTTGACGGCGACGGGTTTTCCGGGGGTGGTGAAGCGGAAGACGTCGGGGGTTGATGCGAGCCGAGTGGCGATGTTGATTGCGGTGCTGGAGCAGCACGGGGGGCTTAGGTTGTCGGATCGGGACGTGTTTGCGTCGGCGGTGGGCGGTGTGCGGGTGGTGGAGCCGGCGGCGGATCTGGCGTTGGCGTTGGCGATTGCGGGTGCGCAGTTCAAGCGGGCCTTGGGGAAGGGGACGGCGGTGGTGGGCGAGGTGGGGTTGGGTGGCGAGGTGCGCGCGGTGAGTCAGATGGAGGCGCGGGTGCGGGAGGCGGTGAGGTTGGGGTACAGGAGGGTGGTTGGGCCGAGGGGGCAGGGGAGCGTGCGGGGCGTTGAGGTGGAGTATGTGGGAGTGGGGAGGGTGCAGGAGGGGTTGGGGGAGTTGGGGTGAGAGAAGAGAAGGGCACTAGGGGAGAAGGAAAGCGGAACGTGAAAAGTGAAAAGCGGAAACCGGGAGGTAGTTGAGCGGGTGCGCGGGCGGTTGGTGGATGGTGATCGCTTGAAGGGATGAGGCGGGGAGGAGAAGGAGAGGGGGTAGACGCTCTCTTGCGGTCGCGTCTCGCCTGGTGCGCGAAGTGCGCGATGGGCGGGCGCACTCGATGGGGGAGACTTGAGGGATGAGGCGGGGAGGAGAAGGAGAGGGGGTAGACGCTCCCTCGCGGTCGCGTCTCGCCTGGTGCGCGAAGTGCGCGATGGGCGGGCGCACTCGATGGGGGAGACTTGAGGGATGAGGCGGGGAGGAGAAGGAGAGGGGGTAGACGCTCCCTCGCGGTCGCGTCTCGTTATGCACGCGGAGACGCGGAACGCGCCCCGGATTGACGAGGCGAGCGGCGCGAGGAGGTGGGGAGAGGAAGAGAGGAAGAGGGGAAGAGAAGAGGCAAAGACAGCGAAACGCGGGCTGGGCGCGGTGAGGGTGTGATGGGAGAATGCGGGGGTGGACCGGGCGTATCTCATCACGTTTCACACGTACGGGACGTGGTTGCACGGGGTGGAGAAGGGGTGGGTTGAGCCGGGGATGAACGTGGTGGGGATGGAGTTTGGGAGGAAGGATGAGGGGAGGCTGAGGAGAGACACGGAGGGGTTGAGGCACGGGGGAGTGGTGTTGGGAGAAGAGGAGAGACGTGTGGTGGAGGGAGAGATTCGACGGACGTGCGAATTGCGCGGGTGGCGGTTGCACGCGATCAATGTTCGGACGAATCACGTGCACGTGGTGGTGACGGCAAAGGAGGAACCTGAGCACGTCATGACGTCGTTCAAGGCGTGGGCGACGAAAGCGCTGCGGGCGCGGGGGTTGGTTGGGGAGGGGACGAAGGTGTGGTCGAGGCACGGGAGCACGAGGTGGTTGCACAAAGAGACGACGATCGTTTCGGCGTGCGATTACGTGAATCGGTTGCAGAGTTCGGAGGCGGTGCGGGCGCGGGTGGAGAAGAAGCGGCGGTGGGAGGAGCAGGTGAGGAAGAAGAAAGAGATGGAGTAGACGCTCCCTCGCGGTCGCGTCTCGCCCGGTGCGCGTCGTGCGCGATGGACGGGCTCACTCGATGGGGGAGACTTGAGGGATGAGGCGGGAAGGAGAGAGAGGCGGAGTAGACGCTCCCTCGCGGTCGCGTCTCGCCTGGTGCGCGAAGTGCGCGATGGGCGGGCGCACTCGATGGAGGAGACTTGAGGGATGAGGCGGGAAGCAGAAAGAGGCGGAGTAGACGCTCCCTCGTGGTCGCGTCTCGCCTGGTGCGCGAAGTGCGCGATGGGCGGGCTCACTCGATGGGGGCGGGCGGCGCGAGGAGGCGGGGAGCGTGCGTTGCTCGGTGAGGGTCAATCACGTCGGCGTGCCCGTTCGAGGGGACGACGGGGTATTTGCAGAGGATGCTGGTGAACGCGGAGCGGGGGGAGGTGTGAGAATCGAGCGCGGCGGGCACAAATTGCATGTGGGCGAGGCGGGGGAACAGCGGCAAAGAATCCGGAGCTCACTGCGCGTGCCGCGCCTTGGTGTCATCACGAATGAGCTTAATCCATTGTTTGACAAACTTATCTGCTGGCGTCTCGGCGTCGTTGCACAGTCGTCTGCCCACGATGTCCCAGCTATTTACATTTTTCTTGAATTCACCATGCTTGGCGAATCTGTTGTGTATCCATCGCAAGACGTGGCAGAACAATAACATGTTCGGTACCGCTTGGGACGCATCTCTGGGCTTGCGCATTCCCATTGCAAAGATTTTGCATCTGCCGTCAATCGCTTCCCGCTTGGAATACAGGACAGAAGCGACGCTATCTACTTCTTTGGGGTCAACACAGCCTACCGCTCGCAGCGCCTCTTGAATACAACCTGATGATGGATTAGACCACGGACCATTGATGTTGATTTGACCTGACTTTACTTCGCAAAACGCAATCTCTACGCCTGCGAGTACTTCGTCATCGTGAAGCGGGCCTTTGGAGGACGTCGCTAATTCACTGCGATACCGATATCGCGCACCCACAATATCGGCATCAGTTAGTGGATTGCCGCCGCCGCTTTGAGATTTATGCAATATGTAATTGCGCCAAGTTAGAAAGCCGTTGAGCCTAAAATACCAATCAGCTACTGACGTCGCCAGATCGTCAGTCCATCCGAACACCTCTTTAGCCTTGATCGCATCGCCGTTGTTAATGACCTCCACCGGCAAGAGTTTCACTTGCGACACTTCACCACTCCGGGCCGCCGGTGTAGCGGCCGTAGACGTCGGCCATGGCCTGGACCATTTCGCCGAGGGTGCAGTTGTTCAGGGCGCCGTCGACGAGGGCGGGCATGACGTTGTCGTCGTTGCGGGCCGCGGCGCGGATGGCCTCGAGGGCGGAGGCGACCTTGGAGGCGTCGCGGCGGGCCTTGAAGGATTTGAGGCGCTCGACCTGGGTGGTCTCGACGTCGTGGGAGATCTGGAGGATCTCGATGGGTCGGTCGCTCGAGTCTTCGCGGTAGGCGTTAACGCCGACGATGAGTCGGTCGCCGGCCTCACACTCCTCGGAGAAGCGGTAGGAGGCTTCGGCGATGTGGCGGCGGAAGTAGCCGCGATGGATGCCTTCGACGACGCCGCCGTAGCCGCCGAGGGGGGAGAAACGAGAAGAGCCAGAAGACATAGATGAGGAGGAGGAAGAGGCCATGGAGCCCTCACCCTGCCCTCTCCCACCAGAGGTGGGAGAGGGGGCCCCGGAGGCGGCGCCGTTTGCACCCCTCACCCGGCCGCTGTCGCGGCCACCCTCTCCCTCAAGGGGAGAGGGGTTGGCTGAGGAAGCGCCGGCTGCGGAGGCTGAACCGTTGCGGGACTCAGCGCCCTTCCACACACCGCCGCCCATCTGGTCGATCTCGGCGATGTATTGGAGGGCTTCTTCCTCGATTTTGTCGGTGAGGGCTTCGATGAACCAGGAGCCGCCGAGGGGGTCGACGACGCGGGTGACGCCGGTTTCGTGTGCGAGGATTTGTTGTGTGCGGAGGGCGACGGTGACGGCCTGCTCGGTGGGGAGGCCGAGGGTTTCGTCCATGGAGTCGGTGTGGAGGGACTGGCAGCCGCCGAGGACGGCGGCCATGGCCTGGTAGGCGACGCGGACGATGTTGTTGAGGGGTTGTTGCTCGGTGAGTGAGCAGCCGGCGGTCTGGACGTGGGTCTTCATGTACCAGGAGCGCGGGTTTTTGGCGTTGTAGCGGTCTCGCATCATGCGGGCCCAGATGCGGCGGGCCGCGCGGAGCTTGCAGATCTCCTCGAAGAACTCGTTGTGCGAGTTAAAGAAGAAGGAGAGGCGTGGGGCGAAGTCGTCGACGTCGAGGCCGCGCATGAGGCAGGCTTCGACGTACTCCATGCCGTCGCGGAGTGTGAAGGCGAGTTCCTGTGCGGCGGTGGAGCCGGCTTCGCGGATGTGGTAGCCGGAGATGGAGACGGAGTTCCACTTGGGGACGTGTTGTGACTGGAACTCGATGGTGTCGACGACGAGTTTGACGGAGGCTTCGGGGGGGTAGATGAACTCGTTCTGGGAGTGGAACTCCTTGAGAATGTCGTTCTGGAGTGTGCCGCCGAGCGTGTCCCAGGAGATGTTGCGCTGCTTGGCCATGGCGAGGTACATGGCCCAGATGACGGCGGCGGGTCCGTTGATGGTTTGGGAGACGGTGACGGAGTCGATGGGGATGTCGGCGTAGAGGCGGTGCATGTCCTCGATGGTGTCGATGGCGACGCCGCAGCGGCCGACTTCGCCGACGGAGAGTTCATCGTCGGAGTCTCGGCCCATGAGTGTGGGGAGGTCGAAGGCGGTGGAGAGGCCGGTGTTGGCGGAGGTTCCCTTGGCGGCGGCGAGGAGGTACTTGAAGCGCTTGTTGGTGTCGTCGGCGGAGCCGAAGCCTGCGAATTGGCGCATGGTCCAGAGGCGCGTGCGGTAGCCCTGGGGGAACAGGCCTCGGGTGAAGGGGAAGGCGCCGGGGGAGGCGATGTCGCGGTCGAGGTGTGTGAGGGATTCGGGGAGGGTTTGACCGCCGGCGTTTGGTGGGCCGTATGCGGGGTCGAGGACGATGCCGGAGATGGTGACGGCGTGGGGATCGACCTTGGGGGCCGAGGGGGTCGAGCGTGAGGGAGCGGTGGTCATGGAGAAAGTGTAGGGGATGGGTCAAGGGGGATTGTGTGGTTTGGTTGGTGTGTGGGAGGGGGCGTGAGGAAGTCGGTAGGATGCGCGTTGGGTGGGGTGAACGCGCGCGAGGCGTAGTGGAGCGCGGCCGGAGGGCCGTGGTGAATCGGTGCTTGAGACGAGTAAGCGGCCACGGAACCTGAGCTGGAGCCACGCGGGGGCGTTGCTGTTCGGGGATTGGGGGACGAGCCGGCTGTATGTGCTCGGGCTGGCGTTCTTCTACACGGGGCATTTGTCGCCGCTGTTCCTGGGGGCGATCACGGTTTTGATGGTGGCGGTGGCGTGGGCGTACACGATCGTGTGTCGCAGTTTTCCGGACGGGGGGGGCGTGTATGCGTCGGCACGGCAGATCTCACCGACGCTGTCGGTGATCGGCGCGACGCTGCTGTTGTGCGATTACATCGTGACGGCGTCGCTGTCGGTGTTCGAGGGGATGCACTATTTCGGGGTGCACGGCGAGCTTGTGCTGCCGATCGCGATCACGACGATTTTGTCGCTGGGGATCGTGAACTGGTTCGGGGCGCGGAGCGCGGGGCGGTTTGCGTTGATCGTGGCGGTGGCGGCGTTGATCACGTCGGCGTTGATTGCCGTGGTGAGCATGCGGTTCGTGCCGGCGGGGTTGACGACGGTGGCGAAGGCGCACCCTACGGGTGGGGCGATGGACCACTGGACGAGTTTCGTGCGGATCGTGCTTGCGTTGTCGGGCGTCGAGGCCGTGGCGAACATGACGGGCGTGATGAAGAAGCCGGTGGGTCTGACGTCGAAGAAGACGATCTGGCCGGTGCTGGCGGAGGTTGCGGGGCTGAATCTGCTGTTCGGGATTGCGTTGGCGGGTCTGCCGGCGCTTGCGAACGTGGTGACGCCGCACGCTGAGGTGTTCGCGGGTCAGGAGGTTCCGGAGGCGGTGCGGGCGTATCGGGACACGGCGATGAAGGTGCTCGCGACGGAGGGGGCGTCGGGTTGGTTCGGGAGCGGTGTGGGGAGCGTGTTCGGGGGGATCGCGGGGATCGTGTTCGGTGCGTTGCTGATCTCGGCGGCGAACACGGCGATCGTGGGGATGGTGGGGGTGCAGTACGCCATGGGCAGGGACGGGGAGCTGCCGAAGCTGGCGACGAAGCTGAATTACTCGGGCGTGCCGAAGGCGCCGCTGGTGCTGGCGTGCGTGGCGCCTTGCGTGGTGCTGCTGTTTGCGCGTGACCTGACGATGCTTGCGGAGTTGTACGCGGTGGGCGTGGTGGGGGCGATCACGATTGATCTGTTGTGTCTGGCGCGGAACAAGAAGCTGACGCTTCGCGGGTGGGAGCGTTGGACGCTGCTGACGATCGGCGTGGTGATGTTGGGGATCGAGGCGACGATCGTTGCGACGAAGGTGTGGGCGACGATCTTTGCGGGGTCGGTGATCGGGGTGGTGCTGGTGACGCGGTTCGTGGCGCAGCAGCAGAAGAAGCTGCACGCGGGCGAGCCGTTGCCTGAGCCGGTGACGGGCTGGATCGCGGAGCTGCGGCGCGAGCCGAAGGGGATCGATCTGAGCAAGCCGCCGATCATGCTGGCGGCGCGCGGTCGGTATCAGGCTGAGTTTGCGGTGGACATGGCGCGTCGGAGGGGGACGACGCTGTACGCGATTTTCGTGCGGGCGCTTCGGGTGCTGGATGTGTCGGCGGGGTCGGCGCCGAGGGTGGAGGACGACAAGGAGGCTTTGGAGAGCCTTGGGACGGTGGCGGTGCTGGCGAGACGGCTGGGGGTGCCGTTCGTGCCGGTGTACGTGTGCTCGCCTGACATTGCGGATGAGATTTTGGACTTCACGGTGACGTACGGGTGCGACACGCTGATCATGGGCAAGACGCGGCGGCGTTGGTTCTCGCGCGCGATCGAGGGTGACGTGGTGGTGAAGGTGGCGCAGCACCTGCCTGACGGGGTGGCGTTGATCACGAGGGAGTCGACGCCGCACCCGCTGGTGCTGCCGCCTGAGGAGAAGCCTTCGGACGTGGGCGAGGGGTGATAATCGGTCGTGGCGTTGCAGACGTCACGGGAGGGGATGGATAACGGGTGTCGGACGTTGCGGGCGCGGGCGCGTGGGGCATGCTCTGGGCGTGTGCGGCGCGTCGTGGGCGCGCTGCGGGCGTGACGGGCGCGGGTCTGACAAAGAAGAGAGCGGATGATCCTGACGACGGGAGGCGTGTTGGCCATTGCCGCGGTGGGGCTGGTGCATGCGCTGGGGAGCGTGCGCGAGGGCGGGGCTGGGGCGCCGGATGTTCGGCGCGAGGTCCAGAAGGGGCGAAAGAAGGAGGGGCGGACGGCCGATGGTCGTCGCCTCGCACGAGATTGACGGTGCGCGGTCTGGGGGATGATCGCGCATGGAAAAGGGCCGTCGGGGAGACCCGGCGGCCCTTGCTGTTTGGTGGGGGGATGGGGGGATCAGCGGAAGTCGGAGCGGGCCGCGAGTTCGAAGTTGTTGATGTCGGAGATGTCCTTGGCGGACTTGCGCTCGAGGCGGTCGTAGCGGGTGATGAGGGAGGCCGGGTCGGAGGAGGCGAGGGAGCCCAGGAGGGTGAACTTGTGGTTGAGGATGTCGCGGAGGTTTGCGGTGGTGTTGCGTGCGTGACCTGCCGGGTACATGACGAGGCCCGAGTCGTGCTTCTTGTTGCCGGAGTCGGTGATGCGGACGGAGGTGGGGATGCCGTCGGGGTAGAGGCGGTCGTACTTGGGCCCGCCGTGCTCGAATGAGATCTTGTCCATGAGCTTGCGCGTGAGGGGGTGGAAGATGGCGCGTTCATCTTCGGCGTAGTCGTAGGGGGAGAGCATGAGGGCCTTCCAGACGGCTGCGTTGGAGGCGCCGGCGTTGGGGATGGGGAAGGCGTCCTTGCGCTTGCGGTGCTCGATGGCTTTGCGGATGAGAGTGGCGATGATGTAGGCCATGGAGTGGTCGGCGGACTGGCGCGTGCGCGGGTCCTTCTTGGCGGGGTTGCCGATGATGCCGTAGGCGGGCTCGTAGGCGACGATGGTGATGTTCTTGATGTCGTCGCCGGCGGGATCGTCGAGGAGGGCCGGGGAGTTTGCGAGGAGGTCGATGACGCCCTGGATGGCGCCGGCGGACTGGTGCTCGTAGAGGCCCAGCTTGAAGTGCATGCCCATGACGGCGAAGTCGGGGCCAGAGTGGGCGAGGGCGAGGTCGAAGGGGGAGTCGGCGTGCTCTTTCCAGCGTTCGGCGCCGGAGGTGGTGGGCTCGAAGAAGCGGAAGATGGCTTCGGGGTTGCGGAAGATGTCGCGCGGGCCGAGGAAGCCTCGCATGGAGCGGAGGACGGAGAGGACGGCGACTTCGGAGGAGATGGCGGCGGAGGCGCCCTTGGAGTCGGAGAGCTGCTTTCCTGCGCGGATGGCGCGCCAGGGGATGTAGTGTGCGACGACCATGCCGATGGCGGATTCGATCTGCTCGGCGGTGGCGCCCATCATGGCGCCGAAGGTTGCGGCTGAGGCGATGGCGCCGTGAACGACGTGATCGATCTTGTAGGACTTGAGTGAGAAGACTTCGGCGAGACGGCCGCGGATCTCGTCGAGGAGGATCATGCCGCGGAGGGCGGCGGCGCCGTCGAGGTTGCGCATCTGCGCCGCGGCCATGGCGACGGGGTAGAAGTCGTTGTGTCCGAACTCGCCGGCGGTGTGACCGAGGGAGGGGTTGAAGCCGAAGTTGGTGCCGTTGGAGTCCCACTCGCGGACGGCTGCGGAGTTTGCGACGACGGCCTTCTCGGGGGCGCAGCGGACGCGCGAGCCGAAGAGTGTGGCGCCTTCCTTGTTGTCGGCGTCGCCGTAGTCCATGGCTTCTTCGCGGAGGACTCTGGGCGCGTTGGTGTTGAGCGCGATGGCTGAGAGGCCGCAGAAGACGGCGTCGACGTGGAAGAGGTTGGTGCGTTCGAGGACGGCGGGGTCGGGCGTGCCCTTGCCGCGGATGAAGTCGATGGCGAAGCGTGCGATGCCGAGGGCCTGGTTGGAGTCGCGCGGGAGGAGGGTGTGGGTGTCGGGGTTGACGCTGGAGGCGATGTCGGCGGGCTTGCGCGTCTTCGCGGGCGCGGCGGCGGCGGCCTTCGCGGTTTTTTTGGCGGTGGGTTTTTTGGCGGCGGGCTTCTTGGGCGGGGCCTTTTTGGGTGCGCTCTTCTTGGAGGAGGGCTTTTTGGAAGCGGGAGCGGTGGAGCGCTTGGCGTTGCGCGCGGGCATATCGGGTGATCTCCGTGTGGTCGGGTGGTTGCGGCTTATTGCCGGAAGGGGGAGAGAGGATACCGCGCCGGGGGGCTATTGGCCCATGGTTCCGATGTAGAAGTACTGGCCGAGGCCGATGGTGAAGATGAAATTGCCGTAGAGGGCGTGCTCGAGTGAGGGGGCGGCCAGGGAGCGCGATCGGTGGTAGGTGTAGGCGAAGAGGGCGCCGCCGATGAAGGTCATGATCACGGCGACGCCGTTGAGGATGATGTGGCCGTAGCCGAAGGCGGCGGCGGAGGCGAGGATGGCGATTGCGGGGGACTTGAAGACGGGGGCGTATCGGTGCATGAGGAAGGCGCGGAAGATGATCTCCTGGGGGTATACAGAGAAGAGGGGGTAGGCGAGCATGATGATGGCCCAGAGGAGGGGCTTCTGTTCGATGAGGATGAAGAGTCGTTCCTTCTCGTAGTAGAGGAGGCCCGCGGTGATGAGGGCGGCGCCGATGACGAAGCGGATTGCGATGCCGGGGAGGGCGCGTTTGAAGGCGGGTCCGTTCCAGAGTTGTTTGCGGTCGAAGGTGGGATCACGGAGGAGGACGGTGAGGCAGATGGCCCCGCTGACGACGAGGCAGAGGATGAGGTTGGCCTGGACGAGGCCGTAGTAGAAGCAGGTGGGGATCGCAAAGAAGAGGAAGAGGAATTCGGCGGTGAGCCAGACGGCGCGTCGTCGGGAGGGTGTGGGAGTGGCGGGGTGTGCGGAGAGGTCGGTCACGAGGTGGTATTTCGGGGGAGGGTGATGGTGGATTCGGGGCGGATACTATCGCTGGTCCGGTGGGGGTCTCGTGGCGTGCCTGGAGGGTGGGAGCGAGGCCGAGAGAGTCGACTGAATCCCTGACCTTGGTAGAGGAACCGCATGTCTCAGAACACCACTCCCGTGATTCTTGGCGCGAAGCGCACCCCGATCGGTCGGTTCTTCGGGGGGCTGTCGCGCGTGCCGTCGCCGGTGCTGGGGTCGTATGCGATTCAGGCGTTGTTCCACGAGGCGCCGGCGCTGAAGGGGGCTGTGGACGAGGTGATCATGGGGTGCGTGCTGCAGGCCGGGCTGGGGCAGAACCCGGCGCGGCAGGCGGGGCTGAAGGCTGGTCTGCCGGACACGTTGTCGGCCATGACGGTGAACAAGGTGTGCGGGTCGGGGCTGCAGGCCGTGATGCTTGCGGCGCAGAGCATCAAGGCGGGTGACAACGGGCTGGTGATCGCGGGCGGGTTTGAGAACATGACGGCGGCGCCGCACTTCGCGAAGGTTCGGGAGGGAGTGAAGTTCGGGCCGGCGAATCTCGAGGATCACATGCAGTTCGACGGGCTGCGGTGCGCGTTTGAGTGCTGGGGGATGACGAACGCGGCGGATCACACGGCCAAGAAGAACGGGGTGACGCGCGAGGAGCAGGACCGGCTGTCGGCGCAGAGCCATGTGCGGGCGGCGGAGGCGACGAAGAAGGGGTGGTTTGCGGAGGAGATCGTGGCGCTGACGGGCGAGCAGTGCATGGACAAGAAGTCGCCGGGTGTGAGCGCGGACGAGGGGATTCGCGCGGAGACGACGGCGGAGGGGCTGGCGAAGCTGCGGACGGTGCCGGGGCACGAGACGATCACGGCGGGGAACGCGAGCCAGATCAGCGATGGGGCGGCGGCGGTGGCGGTGGCGAGCATGGCGGTCGCGGAGAAGCTGGGTCTCAAGCCGATGGCGCGTGTGGTGTCGTATCACACGTCGGGGGTGAACCCGAAGGACATCTTCGAGGCGCCGATCGAGGGGATTCGGGGCGCGCTGGAGAAGGCGAAGCTGGGAGTGAAGGACATTGATCTGTTCGAGATCAATGAGGCGTTCGCGGCGCAGCTGGCGTGCAACGTGAAGGCCTTGGGGATTCCGGAGGAGAAGCTGAACGTGTGCGGCGGCGGGATTGCGTTGGGGCATCCGATCGGGGCGTCGGGTGCGCGTGTGCTGACGACGCTGCTGCACCAGTTGAAGCGGACGGGCGGGAAGCGGGGCGTGGCCGCGCTGTGTTTGGGAGGTGGGAACAGCGTGGCGATGGTGGTGGAGCGGTCGTAAGGCGACCCCCGGGGGGGGATGAGAGAATGAAGATTGGGCGGCGGCACGGGATGCCGCCGCTTTTTTTTCTCGACGCCGAAGGGGGGCTCGGTAGGATGGTTCCGACTCTTCTTTGAAGGAGACGGGGCTATGAAGCATCGCGGCGTGTGGGCGTGGATGACGGGGCTGGTATGGGTGTGCGCGGGCGCGTGGGCGGGGCCGATCTCGAACATGACGTTCGAGGAGGCGGTGGCGAAGAGCAAGGAGGAGGGGGGTTGGTTGCTGGTGGCGCCGTTCTCGCCGGAGTGCCTGTACTGCGAGATGTCGCTGAACGAGACGCTGTCGAGCGGGACGATGGCGCGTTGGTTGGAGGAGGGGATCACGGTGATCCGGGTGAACATCCGCGCGGATTTGGACGCGGCGCGGGCGCTGCACGTCGGGCAGATGCCGGCGTACATCGTGTTCAAGGACGGGGAGGAATTTGATCGGTTCGGGAAGCAGAGCCTGAGGGGCGAGGACGCGGAGAAGTGGCTGGTCGAGGTGCGCGGAGGGGCGCGCCGGCATGCGCGACTGCTTGAGGAGGCGGGGGATCGGGGTCAAGGGAAGGTTGACGTCGATCGGCGTCGCCGGCTGGCGGCGGAGCTGGTCGAGGCCGGGGAGTATGTGCTCGCGCGCGAGGAGTATGTGTGGCTGTGGAAGAACATCGGCAAGCACTCCCGTGCGCACGTGGGGGTCCGAGGATCGTTCATGGCGGGAGAGATGCAGGATCTTGCGGCGCTGGACCGGGAGTCGCGTGATGCGTTCGCGGCGTTGCGGGATGAGACGGAAGCGGATCTGAAGGCGGACAGGGGCACGTGGCAGACGATCGATGACTGGTTGACGCTGAATGACGTTGTGGGCGATCAGGATCGTGTGCTCGCGTGGTTCGATCGTGTCAAGGAGACGCCTGAGGGGCGGGCCACGATCGGTCGGGTTGGATACCGGCTCGGCGCGTTGCTGTTGGAGCATCGACGATGGAAGGACTATGTGTTGACGAATCCGCGGCCGCTGTCGGACATTCGGTCGGCCAAGGAGGCGCGGGACATGCATCCCGGCGTGGGGGGCCGTTTGATGGACGATCCGGTGACGGGCGAGCGGGTGTCGGTGCAGGATCGGCTTTTTCGACACAAGTGCGCGGAGTTGTACGCGGCGTTTCTCGGGGCTGAGAAGGATGATGAGGCCAGGAAGATCGCGGAGTTGGCGATGGAGTTCGACACGGAGCCGCAGATGATCGTGGCGTTGGTACGGGGTGCGCACGAGATCGGCCAGGAGCGTGCGGAGCATCTGGAGATGCTGGAAGCGGCGCGTGCGCTTGGGGCGGATGTTGCGGCGTTGGATGCGGCGGTGCGGTCGGCGTTGAAGCGTCGGAGTTGAGGGGTAAGGGAACGCGGCGGCTTGTGCGGATCAGGGGAAGGGGGGCCCGTTGCTTTGCTGCGCGGCGATGATGCCGATGATGAAGAAGATGGCGTAGGGGATGATCCAGGCGAGGCCGAGGCCGAAGCCGACCCAGGTCCAGATCTTCGCGGTGCGGGAATACTTGTGGGCCATGTCGTAGCGGCCGGCGTTGTTCGCGGAGAGGGCCATGGCGGCGTAGACGATGCCGACGACGCCCGGGGGCATGCAGCAGAGGACGGTGACGATGATGGCGCCTGCGAGGTAGGTGGGGGCGGGGGCGGTGGTTGGGTCGTCCGGGCGGAAGAGGACTTCGTGGCAGGAGACGCATCGGTGGGCGTTGTCGTCGTTGGCGGCGCCGCAGCGTGTGCAGAACATCGTGGTCTCCTTGTGGGAGTGTGAGTTGCGGCGTCACTGCGTGATGAGCATGAGGAGCATAGCGGTCCCTAGGAGGCCCATGACGATGCCGACCCATGCACGGAAAACGCCTCGGAGTTCTGGTCGTTTGTTGAGGTGGATGAGCGCGGCGACGCCGCAGAAGATCGCGGGGGGGGCGAAGATCATGAGGGGGGAGAGGAGGCCGAGGTACCCTGCGGCGATGGCCCAGGCTGATGTTTTGACGGGGAGGAGATGCTTGAGGACGGCTTCGGCGTCCTTGTTGGGGCTGCCCGGGAGTCTGACGCCGCACGCGGCGCACACGGATGCCGCATCGTTATTTGGTTTACCGCATGCGGGACAGAACATGATTCCCCTTCAGCGTTCGGGAGCGTGAATCTGCAACGAACACCGGCGAGCAAGCTAGCGGAGCTCGGGGCGCCTATCAAGAGGGAATGGGCGTACTGCGCTGTCATTGTTGTTTGTGCGGGTGTGGGAACGTTGTGGGCGTGGCATCCGTCGGAGTTGGGATGGATGCCGGCGTGCCCGAGCCGCGTGATGAGCGGGTGGCTGTGCCCGGGGTGCGGGTCGTTGCGCGCGGCGCATCACCTGCTGCACTTGCGTGTGGGAGAGGCGTTGCGGCACAACGCGCTTGCGGTGGCGCTCGGTGCGCCGGCGTTGCTGTTCGTGACGTGGTCGCTGGTGCGCGTTGCCGTGTGGGGAAGGCGCGCGGGCGGCGCGCGGCTGCCGGGGTATGTGGGGTGGGTTGTGCTGGTGTTCGTGGTGGTGTTCGGGGTGTTGCGGAACGTGCCGCACGAGGCGTTCGACGTGCTGCGGCCGCCTGGCTCCGCGGACTTTGAAAAAACGAAATATCGCTTGACGAAAACGAAAATCGGTGTATTCTCGGTGTGTCGTGAGCGCGAAGGAGCATGAACGCGGAGAGAGCGGCGGCGCGGGGGGGTCGCGCGATCATCCGTTGTTGCGTCTGGATCGTGAGGACCTGGACATGATCACGAATCTGGTCTTGTGCAACTCGTCGCTGAAGGATCTTGCGGCGTCGTACGGGGTTTCATACCCGACGATCCGTGCGCGGTTTGATCGGTTGATCGAGCGGTTGCGTGCGGCGGTGGAGGAGCGGCCGAGGGACCCGATGGCGGAGCTGCTTGCGCGGCTGGTGGAGCGTGGTGAGCTGACGGTGGGTGCGGCGCGTTCGATCCGGGACCTGTCGCGGAAGCTGGGGGAGGACGAGTAGGGACGAGAATGGAGGACGGTGTCATGCAAGAGTGGTGGACGGTGCAGACGGGCGGGCTGATCGGCGCGTTGCTGGGCGGTGGGATCGGGGTGATCGGTGGTGTGTACGGGGGGGTTGTGGGGGGCGTGCTGGCGCCGAGGGGGTTGTGGCGTGGGGCGGTGCTGACGTTTCATTTGTTGTTGGGCGCGTTGGGGTGTGCGGCGTTGTGCGTGGGGGTGTATGCGTTGATCGCGGGTCAGCCGTACCACGTGTGGTTCCCGCTGACGCTGGTCGGGTTCATCGGGAGCGTGGTGATGGGGTCGCTGTATCCGGTGGTGCGGATGCGGTATCGGCAGGCGGAGGAGCGGAGGCTGGAGGCGGCGGGGTTGCGGGGGGTGTGAGGGTTTCGCGCGGGGCGTGGGCGGGCGGCTCGCGGCCGGTATGCTGGCTCCCCCTTCGGGCGCGTCCGAGGGCCAGATGAGAGGAGTCGGGCATGAGCGAGGTGCGGAAGATCGGTGTGATCGGTGCGGGGCAGATGGGTGGGGGCATCGCGCAGGTGGGCGCGCAGAGCGGGTTCGAGGTGGTGGTGCAGGACGCGTTCCAGGGTTCGATCGAGAAGTGCAAGGGGACGCACAAGAAGCTGCTGGATCGCGCGGTGGAGAAGGGGAAGATGAGCCGCGGGGATGCGGACGCGGCGCTGGCGCGGATCAAGTTCACGGCGTCGCTGGAGGATCTCAGGGGTGTGGACTGGGTGGTGGAGGCGATCGTCGAGGATGTCGGGGTGAAGAAGGAGCTGTTCAAGAAGCTGGCGTCGATCCTGCCGGACGGGGGGGTGGCGCTGGCGACGAACACGAGCAGCATCAGCATCACGGAGATCGCGGCGGCGCTTCCTGTGGAGCATCAGGGGCGCGTGGTGGGGATGCACTTCTTCAATCCGGTGCCGGTGATGCAGCTGGTGGAAGTGATCAAGGGGATGCAGACGTCGGAGGACGTGGTGGCGCGGACGGTGGCGCTTGCGGAGAAGATGGGGAAGACGCCGTTGGCTGCGAACGATCGTCCGGGGTTCGTGTCGAACCGCGTGCTGATGCCCATGATCAACGAGGCGTTTTACGCGCTGATGGAGGGCGTGGCGAAGCCGGAGGCGATCGACGGGATCATGAAGCTGGGGTGCAATTTCCCGATGGGGCCGCTGCGTCTGGCGGATTTCATCGGTCTTGACACGTGCGTGCACATCATGGACGTGCTGGCGGACGGGCTGAACAACGACCGGTACCGGGCGTGCCCGCTGCTCAAGCAGTATGTCGCGGCGGGTCGGCTGGGGGACAAGACGCAGCGCGGGGTGTACGAGTATCCGCTCAAGTGATCAGAGGGTCTCGGGAGGATGGGGATCGCCTTCCTCGCCGGTGATGCGTTGGAGCATGGCGGAGAGCAGCTCACGCTCGTCGAGCGGTTTGTAGAGACGCGGGCGCGCGAGGAGATGGTTGGGGAGGATGCGCGGAGAGGCGTATCCGGTGACAAAGAGGAAGGGGACTCCGCGCTTGTCGAGGGCGTCGGCGATGGAGCCGGAGTGGATGCCGCGGAGGTTGACGTCGAGGAGGGCGGCGTCGAGCGGCTTGGTTTCGACGATGCGCTCGCCTTCCTCCGCACTGGAGGCGGGCCCGACGACGGAGCAGCCCCATTCTTCGAGGTGCGCGGCGAGCCAGCGCGCGGTGAGAAAATCATCTTCGACGATGAGGACGCGGAGGCCCTTGAGGGCGTGGGGGTCGGCGTGTCCGAAGCGTTCGGCCATCATCATCCGAGCAACTCCTTCTTGGTCGACGTCTCACCTTCGGTGTGGAAGTCGGCTTGGCTTGCGGGCGGGGGGGGGAGGGGCGTGGTGATACGACAGACGAGGCCGTCGGTGTCCATGGTGATGACGGCGTTGCCGCCGAGCTCGTGTGAGATCGCGTCGGTGATGAGCGTGGCGCCGAAGCCTCGTCGTGTCGGGGGGGCCACCGGGGGTCCACCGCGCTCGGTCCAGGTGAGGTCGAGGGAGTCGGGGGCGTTCTCGTCGCCGGTGATGCTCCACTGGACGGTGACGACGCCCGAGGAGACGGTGAGGGAGCCGTACTTGATGGCGTTGGTGGCGAGCTCGTGGAGGGCCATGCAGAGGGGGGCTGCGGCGCGTGGGGGGAGGAGCGCGTTGGGCCCGTCGGTGTCGACGCGCGGCCCCATGGGGTCGGAGTATGGGGCGAGCGTTTCACCGACGAGGTCGCCGATGCGCACGCCGGACCAGCGGCTGCGGGCGAGGAGGGCGTGGGTGCGGGCGAGGGCGCGGAGACGGCCGTTGAAGGCGGAGCGGAAGTCATCGAGCGTGGTGGAGGCGCGGGCGGTGGCGTCGGCGAGGGAGAGGATCGCGGCCAGATTGTTCTTCACGCGATGGTCGAGTTCCTGCATCATGAAGATCTGACGCTGCTCGGCCTGCACGCGCTCTGTGATGTCCTGCGCCAGGGAGTGGACGGCGAGAGGGTTGCCGGCGTCATCGAAGGTGACCCAGCAGTACCACTCGCAATGGAGGAGGCTTCCGTCCTTGTGGTGGTACCGGCCGCGGACGATGGTGTGCTTGACCTCGCCGGACATGATGCGTTGCGCGATGGCGTCGATAGCGCTCGCGTCGGCCTCGTAGACGAATCTCCAGGAGCCGTAGTGGCGTCCGAGGAGTTCGTCGGAGGTCCAGCCGAACATGTGCTCGGCCCGCTTGGACCAGACGCGCACGCGGATGTCCGCGTCCCATTCGATATAGGCGAGCGGGGAGTGCTCGATGATCGAGCGGAGCTGTCGGCGCGAGCGTTCGACGGCCTGTTCGGCCTGCTTGAGGTGGGTGACGTCTATGAGCATGCCCGAGAGGCGTGCGGGCGCGCCCTCGTTGGTCTCGACGGCAACGATGTCGCGGACCCAGACGACCGTGCCGTCGGCGCGTCGCATGCGGTAGTCGAACTCGTGGTCCTCGCCGCGCGCGGTGGCGTTGGCGCAGAAGGACATGGCCCACTCACGGTCCTCCTCGTGGATGGCGTTGGGCCAGAACCCGGGGGCGAGCCAGTCTTCGAGGGGGCGGCCGAGGAGATTGGCGGCTTCGTCGCTGACGTAGGTGAATTGGAGGGTGCGCGGATCGGCCTCCCAGAGGACGACCTTGAGGGCGCTGGAGATGAGGCGCTCGCGCTCCTGCGCGCGGCGGGTCGCCTCCTCGGCCTCGCGGACATTGGTGATGTCGGTGACGATGCCGAGCATGCGGACGGCGGAGCCCGCTTCGTTGTAGATGAAGTGACCACGTCCGCGGACCCAGCGCACGCCCTTGTCGGGGATGACGAGACGGTATTCGTGCTCGAAGAGGCCGTGGCCGGTGCGGGCGTGCTCGACGAGTTTCTCCAGTTGAGGGACGTCGTCGGGGTGCACGCGTGCGCGGAACATCTCGTAGGTGCCGTCGAATTGGCCGGGGGCGTAGCCGAAGATCTCGGAGTGGTGGCCGGACCAGACGATGTGTCCTGCGGGGATGTCCCAGTCGTAGGCGCCGAGCTGCGCGGCATCGAGGGTGGCCGTGAGTCGCTCTTCGGTCTCGCGGGAGAGACGCTCGGCTTCCCGCCGTCTCGAGACGTCGGTCATTCCGCCGATCATGCGGGTGGGTTTGCCGTTCTTGGCACGGAGGAAGACGCCGCGATCGATGACGGTGGCGTAGTTGCCGTCGGCGCGTCGGAACCTGTATTCCATTTCCCAGTCACGGACGTCGGCGTCGATGGCGTGCTGGAGGTCTGCGAGCACATGCTTGCGGTCGTCCGGGTGGATGCTTGATTCCCACCAGTCGAGATCGGGGCGGACTTCCGACTCGGCGTACCCGAAGAGGCGCTGCATGCCCTCGCCCCACCAGAGCGTGTTGGTGGACATGTCCCAGTCGTAGACGGCGTCGTTGGTTGCTGAGGCGAGCGTGCGGTATCGCGACTCGCGTTCGCTCAGCTCGTGCATGGCGGTCTCGCGTTCGGTGACGAGGCCTGCGATGAGGAGCGCGGTGACGGTGACGACTGCGAGGTAGAGCGCGAACATGAGTTCGGGGTTGCCGCCGATGGGAGCGTCGGCGAAGGGCCCTCGGTGGAGGACGGCGCCGAGGACGGCTGCGGCGGCCATGAGCGTTGCGCCCCACGCGGCGCCGCATGGGGAGAGGCGCACGGCCAGCCAGAGGACGATGGGGAGGGGGAGGTAGGCGGTTGCAAAGGATGTCGCGGTGGTTTGCTGACTCAGGAAGGCGAAGAAGGAGGTGGCGGCGAGCGCGAGAAACGCCAGTGTGGCCTCGTTGATGCGCGAGCTGGAGAGGCGAGTCCAGGCGCGTCCCGATGCGCAGGCGACGAGCGCGCTGGCGAGTGTGGCGACGCCGAGGGCGTTGCCCACCCACCAGTGGGACCAGAGTTCGGGAAAGGAGGTGATGCGTGATCGGCCGAGGAGGATGATGGAGCCGACGCCAACGGTGGCGGAAATGAGTGGGGCGAGTCCTGCGGCGATGAGGAGGAAGAGGAAGACAGAGCGGAACGAGGCGAGGCGGGGGTCGACCCGGAGAAGTCGGATGAGCCATGCGGCCGCAGCGGCCTCGCCGACGTTGCCAAGGGCGATGAGGGCGCTCTGGACGTAGAGGAGCGCGTCGGTGCGTCCGATGCGGAGGGAGATGCTGGCGACCATGATGAAGGCGGCGAGCCAGATGACGGGCAGAGCCCGCATGCCGAGGAGAACTGCGGCGGCGACGGAGATGCCGGTGGGGAGCCACAGGAGTGAGGCGTGCGGGGTACGTCGGGCGGCCTCAAAGCAGAGCGCCCCGACGCCGAGGTATGCGATCAGCGTGATACCCAGCCAGAGGACAAGACGGCTTCCGCGCACCGGTGATCCTTCGCTCATGCCGCGCATGCATACGCCGCTGCGGTATGTGCATACACACACGCCCGACATCACCAGCGTAGTGGCCCCCCAAACAAAGGGAAAGTGGCGTGGTGTGAGTGCTATGGCGCAAAAAAAGAACGCGGCGTGGCGCCTTCGAACGCTCACGCCGCGCGTCGTTGTCCTCCCCGTCGGGGATGCGCGTCCCGAGGGAGAGCCGGGTCCGCGGGCCCGCTCTCCTCAGCGGGTCCTGGTCCCGTCGTCGGCTAGATGTTCGAGGAGCGGGTCTGGCCGGTTCCGTCTCGGCTCCGATTCGCGCGATCTTCGCGTCGGGGCTGATAGGATGGGGCATGACCCTTATCGACCCTACCGCACACCGAGCGCCGGGGCAGGCCCTGCGCGATCAGATGGCCCGCGGCTGCGTGGCGATTCCCGGCGCCTACAACGGGCTTGTCGGACGGGCCGTGGCCCAGGCCGGCTTTGACGCCGCGTACATCTCGGGGGCTGCGGTCTCGGCAGCGGCCGGCGTTCCTGACGTTGGGATTCTCACGCTCGAGCACTTCGCGCGTGTGGTGGAGGAGGTCGCGCGATCGTCCGGATTGCCGGTGCTCGCGGACGCGGACACGGGGTTCGGTGAGGAAGAGATGGTCGTGCGCACGGTGCACGAGTACGCGCGGGCAGGGGGCGCGGGCTTTCACATCGAGGATCAGGTCTTCCCCAAGCGTTGCGGGCACCTCGAGGGCAAACGGCTCGTGGGTGTGGATCACATGCAGGAGAAGGTGAGCGCGGCGGCCGGGGCGCGGGACGCGCTGGGGGGGACGTTCGTGGTGTGCGCGCGGACGGATGCGCGCGGTGTGGAGGGGATGGACGAGGCGATCGCGCGGGCGCGAGCGTACGCCGAGGCCGGGGCGGACATGATCTTCCCGGAGGGGCTGACCTCGGAGGCTGAGTTCGAGACGGTGGCGCGGGCGCTGCGCGATGCGCCGGGCAAGGCGCCGGGGGGGGGGCCGTACCTGCTGGCGAACATGACGGAGTTCGGGAAGACGCCGATCATCCCGCTGGCGCGGTTTGCGCAGCTGGGGTATCACGCGGTGATCTTCCCGGTGTCGACGCTGCGGATCACGATGCATGCTGTGGAGCAGGCGCTGGCGGCGCTGAAGCGCGACGGGGACGTGGGCGCGATGCTGGACCGGATGCAGACGCGGGCCGACCTGTATTCGCTGCTGGGCTACACTCCCGGGCAGGCGTGGCGATTTCCTTCGTCCACCCGCGCGGGCGAGCCTCGCTGACCCGCGCCGAGAGCCTTCGACGCACATCGGAACCGATTCAAGGAGAGATCCACCCATGGCCACCGCCTCACCCTCCAAGCCCGCCGCCGACTTTTCCAAGGGACTCGAGGGCGTCATCGCGGGCGACACAGCCATCTGCTGCATCGAGCAGGATCAGCTGATCTATCGCGGGTACGACATCCACGATCTGTCGGAGCATGCGACGTTCGAGGACGTGTCGTTCCTGTTGCTGGTGGGGCACAAGCCGTCCGCGGCGGAGCTGGCCGCGTTCAAGCGCGACATCGTGGCGGAGCGCGGGCTGCCGGCCCTGGTGGTGGACCTGATCAAGAACACGGCCAAGCTTCCGAACACGGTGCCGATGGACACGCTCCGTTCTGCCGTGTCGGTGCTGGCGCACCTGGACCCGGACTGCCAGGACAACTCTGCTGAGGCGAACCTGCGCAAGAGCAAGCGGCTGCTGGCGAAGATCCCGACGATCATCGGTCACATGCAGAACGTGATCGATGGGAAGGCGCTCGTGGCGCCGGACGCGACGCTGGATCACGCGGCGAACCTGCTGTGGATGATGACGGGCAAGAAGCCGAGCGCAGAGGAGGCGCGGATCATCGACGTGTCCCTGATCCTCTACGCCGAGCACGACTACAACGCGAGCACGTTCACGTCGCGCATCATCGCGGGCACGCTCTCCGACCTGCACGGCGCCGTGACCGGCGGCATCGCCGCGCTCAAGGGCCCGCTGCACGGCGGCGCAAACGAGGCCGCGATGGACATGCTCAAGGAGGTGGGCTCGCTCGACAACGTTGAGAAGTTCATGAAGAACGCGTTCGAAACCAAGCGCAAGATCATGGGCTTCGGGCACCGGGTCTACAAGAACGGGGACCACCGGGCGCCGATCCTGCACGCCCTGGGCAAGGCGTACGCGCAGAAGAAGGGCGGCGAGGCCACCAAGTGGTTCGACATCGGCGAGAAGGTCCAGAAGATCATGCTGGAGCAGAAGAACATCCACCCGAACGTGGACTTCCCGTGCGGGATGACGTACTTCGTGATGGGGATCCCGGTGCCGCAGTACACACCGATCTTCGTGGCGTCGCGGATCACGGGTTGGGCGGCGCACGTGATGGAGCAGCACGCGAACAACCGGCTGATCCGCCCGCTGAGCCTGTACACGGGGCCGGCGATCCGGAAGTGGAACGGCTGATCGCGACCTGTTCTCGGTCGCAATTGTGAAAGATGAAAGAACAGAAAAGGCTCAGGGAGACATCCCTGAGCCTTTGTTGTTTGTGGGGTGTGGTGAGCGGCGCGATCAGCGCCGACGGCGCGAAGCGACGAGTGCGAGGCCGGCGGTGGCGAGCGCTGCGCCGGTGGGGAGGGGGACGAGCGGGCCGTCGACGGTTTGGACGCTGATGTCGTCGATGTACCACGCGATGTCGTGGACGAAGGAGAAGGAGAGCGTGGGGTTGTTGTTGGTGACGGTGATATTGCTGAACGTGAACTGCGTGAACGAAGTGGGACCCGGTTCGGACGTGAAGCTATGCAGCTCGACGCCGTCGAACTCGGCCGTGAAGGAGTTGAAGAGGCCCCCTCCGCTTCTGAGCCAGAATGAGACGGTGACGACGTCGCCGGCGCTCGCCAGGATCGTCTGCTCGAGCCCGCTGAGTGTCTCGCCGGTGTCCACGCCGTAGTTGCCGGAATGCAGGTAGGCGGGGTAGTCGTGGACGAACTGATAGTAGGCGGCGCCGGACTGGGTCCAGCCGGTGAAGTCTCCGGTCTCGAATCCGCCGTTGACGACGAGTTCGGTGGCCGAGGCGGCACCGCAGACCAGGCCCGCGGCGAGGAACGTGCAACTCAATGTGCGCATGGTGTCGAACTCCCGACTGCTGAAAGAAAAAGCGTTGCAGCAGAGCCCCGGGGGGCCGCGACGCGAGGCGCGCCGCGGGCTCACCCTACAGGCGCATGGGGCGCATGAAAGGGCAAATCTCGGAATCGGGGGCGAAGCGCGCGGGAACATGGCACAAACACCCGATCGCACGCTCCAGAACAGGCGAACTGCCAAGAGCGCGTGGATTCTGCCCACGTCTCGCATTTCCGCGCCGTGTGATCAACGCTCGAGAGGAGCGCGCCAGACGCACGAACGAGGCCCGACGAGACGGAGCGTGTGGAGATCGCACATATTTGATGAACGTGTCACGATCGCGATGCGCGACCACCGTGCCTGGCCCGTTCGGGGCTTATGACTCGTATGCGACGATCCAGTGGTTCTTCTGGTCTTCCCACGTGATGGAGACGATCCGCACGTTGGTCTGACCGAGCGCGCCCCCGTTCAGGCTGTCCTTCAGGCCCGTCTTGTTCTTCTTCTCATCGTCTGCGGACGTCTTGGCGGGTACGGTCGTGACGTGGTATGCCATCGCATACTCCTTACTTGGTCGGGGCGCCCAGCTTCTCCATGAGATGCTTCGCGGCGTTGCGCAGCCGCTCGTTCTGCGCGATGTTCCGCTCGAACGCCTCGAGCAGGACCGTCTGCTGTGCCAGCTCGGCGCGGAGATCCGCGAACGACTTGCCGGTGGGCGGCGTGAGGAGCGCGGGGTCGAGGTCCGCTACCTGCAAGATGGTTTTGAGGTCCGTCACCGATGCGCGCAAGCGTGTGTGGTATGCGGTGACTCCGGAGAGGTCCTGCGGTATGGCGCCGTTGGCCGGGACGGGCGGGTCTACGCTGACGACCGTCGCCCCTTGTGTACGCACGTACTTGGTGAAGGGGTATGTCGAGGGAAGGGCAAGATCGGTGTGGAGGTTCGTATTCAGGTCCGTGGCGAGGCGGTCGGCCTCAGCGTCGGTCGCACCGATTGCGACGAGCGCGCGGTGAATGGCGTCGATGACCTGTGGGAACACGACGCGCTGCTCGGGCGTGAGACGGGAGCCGAACCCGGCGCTGGCCTCGGCGACTGCCTTGGCGACTCCGGGGTTGTCCGTCAGAGCCGCGCCACCTCCGTTCTCCGCCAGAATCTCCGCCGCCCTGCCCGACGCGAACCATTGCGAGACGGTCCCGGAGAGCGTCGTCTCCGGCCCTGCGCCGGTCTTGGCTGTGGCGTTGGTGTCACCCAGGAGTTTCGCGAGCACGGAGTGCGCCTGATCCTTGATGACGTACTTGGTCCTGCCGCCCTCGGCGCCGCCCTGCACATCCTCCATGATCGGGTCGAAGAGCACCTCGGCCCGCTTGTAGCCGATGGTCGCGTGCAAGGGCGAATCGCCCTGGGGCTGCACGGCCACGTCGATGCCGATCATTGTGCCCGTCATGAAGACCATCGAGCGCTGCACGTTGTCGCAGCCGAGCACGCTCAACACGCTCGCGCCGACCATGGCGACACGCAGACACGCATGGAAACATCGCCTCATCGAACACCCCTTTCGCTGCACATCGACACCTCGGGCTCGCGCGCGTCGGCGCGAGTTGCGCCCGCCGTCTCCGCCCGTCGCACGGCCTCCGCGGCCATGCGCTCCGCTTCCGTCTCTGCGGCGCGACCGACGAACACCTCGGAGCCCCCCACGCTCGCCCGCACATCCGTCTCTTCGGGGGAGCAGAACAGGGCTGAGACGTCGGCGTAGCCGATGATCAGCCGTCCGTCGAACGCGAGCACGCCGACGCCTTGCACCTCGCAGACATGTGAGTGCTCGGACACAGCGCGGCTGTTGACGCTATAGACCCCGACGCCGAAGACGTCTTCGCTCACGACAACGGGCGTGCAGGCGGAGAACGTGCACGGAGCGAGCAGCAGTGCAGCGCGGGAATGCCGCGGGAGCCGCGCTGCGCACTTTGATTCGGACCTCCGACGCACTCGGTGACTTCTCCCGGTGGTGTCGTGCATTCATGATGGGGCGGCGCTCGGCGCCTCGGCCCCCACCCCGTTCATACGTACAGATCGAGTGTAGCGAGAGCGGGTGGAAACCGGCCTCGTGCATGGACCACTCTCGTGGCTTGAGCGCGCGATGGCGGACGCTGCTCGCGCATATCTGCGTTGATTGGTGTACTCGCGTCGCTGCAGTGCCTGCCAACACCACCTTCATCTCGTTGATTCGTATGGACTTACATTCCGGACCCGGCATGGCGGCCTCAAGGCGTCACCCAGTTGTGTTGTAAGAAGGGTCGAACAAAAACAAAGCACGGCCCTGTGAGCGGGCCGTGTGGCGAATAGCCAGTCTGGGTGTCGTGCTTGGGCTCAGCGGCGACGGCGCAGGCCAAGGAGGGCGAGGCCCGCGGAGGCGAGCGCGGCGCCGGTGGGGAGGGGGATGGCCGAGCCGTCGGTTTGGACGCTGATGTCGTCGAGGAGATGCACACTGGGGTCGTGACGGAACGAGAAGGAGAGCGTGGGATTGTTGTTCGTGACCGTGATGTTGGCGAAGGTGAACTGGGTGTAGGGGAGCGTTGCGGCGCGGTTGGTCACCGACATGAGTGTGGCGCCGTCGAAGTTCGCGGAGAAGAAGTTCGTGCCTCCGCCGTAGGTGTGGAGCCAGAAGGAGACGGTCACGACGTCGCCGATCGAGGCGGAGATGGTCTGCTGGATTCCTCCGATGCTTCCGACCGGGCCGAAGTAGGCGCCGTAGGAGCCGGTGTGCTGGGCGCCGCCACCCGCAATCGCCGTCGTGCCGCCGTTGCCGAATTGGTTCCAGCCAGAGAAGGAGCCGGATTCGAAGCCGCCGTTGATGACGAGCTCGGCGGCAGAGGCAACAGAGCAGAGCGCGCTGAGCGCGATGATGCTAGCCGCACACTTCTTGTTGATCATCATTTTGTTGCGCTCCTCCGCACGATGTCTGACAGCACGCACGCGCCGACCGCTCGGCGGGCAGACTCCGGGGGATCGTACAGGAGGTTCCCCGGGGCCTACAAGGTGGAAGCATGCGGAGGGCGCGAACATTCTGCGGGCGCGGAGGGGTGGGCGTGCCGCGCGTTTGTGCGTGAATCAGAGTGAAATGAGATCGCGCAGCGGGCATGAACAAGGCCCGCCGGAGCGGGCCCTGAGAGTGTGAATCTAGTGAAGATGACGAATCGTTCAGCGACGGCGGCGCGAGGCCATGAACGCCAGGCCCGCGATGCTCAACCCGGCCGCGCTGGGGAGCGGGACGGGGACGCCGTCCGGTCCGGTGAAGCCGGGCAGGTGCACCTCGCCGCGCTGCTTCATGCTCTTGACGAACACCGAGCCTTCGATGTTGGTGGTGTTGATGAGATGAGCGTTGGGGGCGAGGATGGCGCCGTTGATGCTGCGGTCGACGTTGAGCGTCGTCGCCTCGTAGAAGTTCCAGATCGTGTTGGCGCGGGCAAAGGCCTGCGTCCATGCGCCGACGAAGTTGCCGCCGTTGACGTTGATGGTCGTGCCCGCGACGTTGACCACGATCGCCGAGGCGGAGTTCACGACCAGCTCGATCTGCTGCACCAGGGAGGAGGAGAAGAGGGCGCTGGGATTCGAGATGAAGAACACGGCCACGCCGCCTGGAGTCGAGGGCGTTGCGATGAACTTCGCGGGGCCGGGCTGGCTGGTGGGCATCTGCACGACGCTGTTGGCGCTCATGGCCTGGTAGGCCGAGGAATACGCCAGCAGCTGCGAGGAGAGGGAGGCGCTCTGCGTCGCCACCGAACCATCAACGACCTCGGCGCTGCCGACGCCGTTGAGATTCACGTTGCCCGAGCGCGTGCCGGCGCGCCGGAGCGTGCCCGCCTGCATGTTGACGTTCCCGCCGAAGATGTTCCCACCGACACGGAGCACGTCGATGCCCGTGTAGTTGGACGAGGGCGTGAGGTTCTTGCCGTAGTCCGACGCCGTGGTCGTGAGGTTGCCGCCGACCCAGGTGCGGCCCTCGACGTTGGACTGGCTGTCCAGGTTGCCGGTGACGATGAGGTTGTAGTCGTTGATGAGCCCGGCGGAGGCGCCGGCGCTGAGGGCGAACGCGAGGGCTCCCGCGCGGACGATGTGGCTAGGCTTGAACAACACTCTCTCCTTCATCGCCCGCAGCTCATGCGTCGGCGTCGTCTGACTGTCGTTGGATTATCGCGCCCCGCAGGGACGAGGGTTGAACCTTCAAGTATTGCCATACCGCCCGCCCCCGAGCAAGCGACCATCCACCGGACACCACGATCTTTGCGCTGTCCATGACCTCAAATCGGATATCCGGACCTTCAGGCAAAGTCTGAAGCGGCGTGTCGGTGTCATGCACGTTCTCGGACCTGCCACGACCCTCACAGCGACCCGCTCACCGACGACGGCGCAGACCCATCACACCCAACCCGGCAACGCCGAGCCCCGCGCTTGTCGGCAGCGGCACGATCGGGTCGCCCTCCGGCGGCGCGGAATTGATCAGCGATTCGCTTTTGCCGTTCGCGAACGCGATGGCGTGGATGCCGATGCGCACAGACCCGTCCGACAGGTCCGCCAGGAGGTCGTTGAACGTCGCGCCGCCGACCAGCGTGAAGTTGACCCCGAGCCACTCACCGGGGTTCACGCCGTTCGAGGGCGCCGGGTTGTTGGCGCGCACCTCGAAGTCCTCGTCGAAGGAGATCGGGTTCCCGGCCGCGAAGTTCCCGGGGCTCGACTTCACGGAGTAATTCACGCCGGCGCCGCTGGCAGTCAGGCCGGTGATCACACCGAGCACGCCCGATGCGTTGTCCCAGTAGAGGTTCTTGAGCGAGAAGTTGTCCGGGCCGCCGGCCGTGAACGTGAACCGGGCGCCGCCGGAGATCTGCGCCACGTCGATGGAGATGCCCGCCACGGCCTGCGCAACGCTCGCAGCACCGTTCGACGTGATCGCCTGCACGCCGAGCGTCACCCCTGAGGACGTCGCAGCGAAGGCCAAGCCCGCCGCACCAGCCGCCAACACACCAATCTGACGCATTCGGTCCATCTCCCGCTCTCGAATACCGCAAGCGCTGTTCCGTGCCCGCCGACAGCGATGGCGGGCACGATGCATGATCGTACCCCCAAGTATGGGCCGTATCACAGCGAATGCGAGCCATCATGCGAAGAAACCGCACAAAACTGCGCGTCTGCGCACGATCAGATCGGAGGCCGTTCTCCACATTCAGAACACGGGCCGAACATGAGCTGCCCGGGTGCGAAAAAAACCCCGCAGCTCGCGCGGGGTCGGGAGAACGCCTCCCTCCGTCCTGGGTGTCCCACTCACTCACACACGCCGAGCCGAGCCCGCCCGCATCACATGCGCCTGCGACCTCTCGGCCCCGCGATCAGCATCGACACCGCCATCAGCGCGGCCCCGCCCGGCGCGGGAATCGCCCGCACGCGGAACTGCACGTCGTTGTAGTCCATGTCGGACTTCTTCACGTCCAGGATGTCCTCGACACCGACCTTGGCAAAGTACCCCTTCGAGTCCGTGCCCCAGTCCGTCGCGAAGAACATCGACGTCGTCTGGTCCGTGCGTTGGATCTGATTCAGCGCAGCCGAGCCCGAGCCCTTCGTGATCGTGTACGCGAAGTGCAGCGTCGTACCCGCGTCAAACGCGCCGATCTCCACCGTCGTGCCCGCGCTCGTGCCCTTGTTCGAGAACAGGAACTGGCCCAGCCCCTTGCTGTCGGTGGATGTGGTGTAGGTGATGGTCTCACCCACTGCCTGCCATCCCAGGAAGTACAACGAGCCCGTCGCGCCCGCGCTCGACGACACGAACTCCACGCCGTATCGGCTCGGCGACCACGTGTCCACCGGCGCGCCCACGATCATCCCCGCGCTCGCAACGCCACCGAACACGCCCGCCATCACGCCCGCGATCATCGTCTTGCCCGTCATGACTTCCGTCCTCCTCCGTGCTGTCCGCGCCCGCCCGATTCGCCGGCGACGCGAGTGAGCGAGTGCGCATCACTCACATCTCAAGCCTCCGATTCCCCGCCGCCCGGAGCCACCTCACCACGCCCACATCCCCGACCCGCGCCCGCACAACCCCACCCAGCGCGCAACGCCCGGAAAACCGCCCCCTCCCGCTACACTCTCCCCTTCAATCCCCCGCGTCCCATACACGAGCCACGACCATGCCCAGCCCCAAAGCCCCCGACGCGCCCGCCTTCGCCGTCAACCGGCTCCGAGAACTCAACGAGGAGTACCTCCAGCAGGAGAAGACCCTGCGACTCGGGGGCGGGACCAAGGCCATCGAACGTCAGCACGAGAAGGGCCGACTCACCGCGCGCGAACGCATCGACCGGCTCATCGACGACCCCAAGGCCTTCAGCGAGCTCGGGATCTGGTCCGCCTTCAATATGTACGAGGAGCACGGCGGCGCGCCCGCCGCGGGCGTCGTCACCGGCGTCGGCAACGTCGAAGGCCGCCCCTGCATGATCATCGCCAACGACGCCACCGTGAAGGCCGGGGCGTTCTTCCCGATGACCTGCAAGAAGATCATCCGCGCGCAGACCGTTGCGCACATGGCCCGCCTGCCCCTCCTCTACCTCGTCGATTCCGCGGGCGTGTTCCTGCCGTTGCAAGAGGACGTCTTCCCCGACACCGACGACTTCGGGCGCATCTTCCGCAACAACGCCGTGATCTCGGCCGACGGCATCACCCAGATCGCGGCCATCATGGGCTACTGCGTCGCGGGCGGCGGGTACCTCCCGGTGCTGTGCGACACCCTTTTGATGACGGAGGGTTCGGGGCTGTATCTGGCGGGGCCGGCGCTCGTGAAGGCCGCGATCGGCCAGACCGTCACCGACGAGGACTTGGGCGGCGCTCTCATGCACGCCTCGATCTCCGGCACCGTCGACTACCGCGAGCCGGACGACGAGTCGTGCATCAAGCGGCTGCGTTCGATCATGTCCAAGAACATGGGCGCGGCGAGGGCCGACGGCGCAACCGATGACCCGGGGCCCGAGCGCAACCCCGAGGACGTCTACTCCATCTTCACCGACAAGCTCGGATCGCAGTACGACACGCGCGAGATCATCCGCTGCATCGCGGACAAGGGTTCCATCGACGAGTACCGCGCGGAGTACGGCAAGACCATCGTGTGCGCGTACGCGTCGATCAAGGGCCGGCCCTGCGCGATCCTGGCGAACCAGAAAACGGTGCAGAAGCCCGCGGAGGGCGGCATCCAGATCGGCGGCGTGATCTACCACGACTCGGCGGACAAGGCCGCGCGATTCATCATGGACGCTAACCAGAAGAAGCTCCCGCTCATCTTCCTGCACGACACGACGGGGTTCATGGTGGGGCGCGAGTCGGAGCAGCACGGCATCATCCGCGCGGGCGCCAAGATGGTGAACGCGATGTCCAACTCGGTGGTTCCGAAGATCGCGCTGTTCGTCGGGGGCTCGTACGGCGCCGGGAACTACGCGATGTGCGGGCGGGCGTTCGACCCGTTCCTCTCGTACGCGTGGCCGGGGGCGAAGTGCTCGGTGATGGGCGCCGCGCAGGCCACCGGCACGCTCGCCATGATCGAGCAGAAGTCACGCGAGCGCAAGGGTGAAACGATCGACGAGGAAACACGCAAGGCCATCCTCAAGGCCGTGCACGATTCCTACACCGAACAACAGGACATCCGACACGCCGCGGCCCGCGGCTGGCTCGACCGCATCATCCAGCCCCACCACACGCGGGATGAGCTGGCGCGGGCGCTGGCAATGACGAGCAACTGGGATTATTCGAGACCGTTCAAGACGGGGGTTTTGCAGACGTGAGTCTTCATTTCGCCGCATCTGGAATCTCTTGATGAATCGCCGAGATCCCGCCCATGGCGACATTCCTTCCACTACTTCACGAATCGCTTCATGAGAAAAAGATCCGATCAGCCATGCGAGGCGGCCGCAAATCGCCGCCTGGATGTGACCTCGTTGACGACGGCAATACGATCGTCATCCGCTGTCAAGCACGAAATGTTGCGGGCGCGATCGTCACATTCTGCTTCGCCGCGGTATGGAGCGGATTCTTAATTTGGGTCGGGTTCAGAATGTCTGTGTCTGGAAGCGGAGACGTAGCAGCGTTTGTTGTTGTGTATAGCGTATTCGCTCTTTCCGGAACCATCCTGCTATGGAACGGCTTCTTCGATCTGTGGGGACGGATCGAGATACGCATCTCGCCGGATCACGCTGTCCTGTTCAGGGGTATTCGACCGCTTGGATTCCGTAGGACATTCAGGCCCCGCGAAGTCCGATCCGTGAAGATTGTCGGTCGGCAGTTCAACGGATCGTTCACCGAGTGGGTACAGGTTTCGACGACCTCTAATCGCATCCGGCTTGCAAACAAGATGGAGGAACCCCGCCGCATCTGGCTCACCGCCATGCTCCGCATCGCGCTCGGTCTCCCCATGCGCCACTGAGCCTCACCTCCCCCCCACCGCCTCCGCGAGCCGCGCCAGCATCGCTTCCACTCGCTTCACCTCGCGCGCCGTCGAGCCGTGCAGCATCTCCATCCACGCCCAGATCTTCATCCCCAGCACCGCGAGGCTGAAGTACACGAACCCGGTGGCCCAGGCGATCTGCTCCCGCGTCTCCGCGGCATCGAAGAACTTCACCGCGCACACCACGCTCCCCGCGAACATCACCCCCGTCATCAACCACACCAGCGCCGTGAACCACTTCCGCCTCCCGCGGAACGTGCCCACCATCAGCTCAACCATCGAATCATCCCTCGCGCCCCGCTCCGCCTCCGCGCGCAGCGCCTCGCCGATCCGTCTCGCTTCCTCGTGACCGTTCATCGCGTTCACTCCTTTCCTTCTTCCAGTTCCAACGCGCGGCGCAACGCGCCCCTCGCGTGATGCAATCTCGACTTCACCGTCCCCACCGGCACATCCAACGCCATCGCGATCTCTTCGACGCTCAAACCTTCGGCGTACCGCAGCCCCACCACCGCCGCGTGCTCGCGTGACAACCCCTCCATCGCGCGATGCACCGCCCGCGCATCCGCGCTCTCCTCCGCTACGCCGCTCGCCTCCTCCACCACCCGCATCGCTTCCACACCCCGTCTCGCTCTTCTCCGGCGCACCTTCCCGCGCACCCAGTCCGCGCTCCGGCGCGTCACGATCCCCAGCGCCCACCCCCGAAACGCCCGCGGGTCAGCCAGCGACCCCAGCCCCTTCACGATCGACAGCCACGATTCCTGCGCGACGTCCAATGCCCCGTCCGCATCCCGGGTCATCCGCCACGCGTGGCGCAGCACACGCCCCTCCCACCTCCGCGCCAGCTTCCCGAACGCCTCGGCCTCACCGGCCTGCGCCCGCAGCACCAGCCACTCATCCACGATGTCCTCGCTCGTGCGCTCCATGTCCGTCCATCCAGTCGCGCGCCACCGCGCCCCGGTTCACACGATTCGCACGTCCTCACCCAAACGGGTGATCCTCCCGCCGCGCCTCCCGAACAGCCCTATACCATTCCATCACGATGCCCGACCTCGTGCGCATCACCGATGTCTCCCCGCGCGACGGGCTCCAGAACGAGCCCGCCGTCATCCCTGCGCGCGACAAGGCCCGCCTCATCTCCCTCCTCGCCGCAGCCAACGTCGATGAGATCGAGGCCGCGTCCTTCGTCTCCCCCCGCTGGATTCCCCAGCTCGCGGACGCGGAGGAGACGCTCAAGCTCCTGCGTGAGAACCCGCCCGAGGGCGCCCGCCTCCCCACACTCACCGTCCTCGTCCCCAACACCCAGGGCTTCGAGCGCGCCCTCGCCATCCACAACGCTGGCATGCCGCTCAAGATCGCGATCTTCACCGCGGCCTCCGAGACCTTCTCCAAGAAGAACACCAACGCCTCCATCAACCAAACGATCGACCGCTTCGCCGACTTCCTCCCGCGCGCCTTCAACGCGGGCATGGCCGTGCGCATGTACGTCTCCTGCGCCATCGCCTGCCCCTTCGAAGGCCCCATCCGACCCCTGGCCGTCCGCAAGGTCGTCAACCAGCTCCTCGCGCTCGTCGACCCCGGCGCGCCCCAAGGCCACGCCGAAATCGATCTCGCCGACACCATCGGCGTCGCGCACCCCGCCGACGTCGCCTCCCTCCTCTCCGAGTTCTCCGACGATGAACGCGCCGCCATGACGCTCCACTTCCACGACACCTTCTCCCGCGCCTCCGACTGCGTCCGCCTCTCCCTCGACCTCGGCGTGCGCTCCTTCGACGGCTCCGTTGCCGGGCTCGGCGGCTGCCCATACGCCGGCTCCCCAGGCAACCCCGCGCCCGGCAACATCGCCACCGACACACTCCTCCGCGCCATCCGCTCCGAAGGCTTCACCAGTCACGTCGACGACGCCGCGCTCGCCAAGGCCGCGACGTTCGCGCGCGACGCCATCGCGCGCGCCCAGGCCGCGCAGTCCAATTCCAATTCCGGGGGCGGAGCCGGGGGCGCCCAGTCATGATCCGCGTCGAGCACCACGAGCCCGCGCGCGTCGTCGAGATCGTCATCGACCGACCCGACAAGCGCAACGCGCTCACCCCCGACATGCTCCGCAACCTCAAGGACGCAGCCAAGCGCGCCCACGAGTCCCGCGCGCGAGCCGTGCTTCTCTGCGGCGCCGGGGACGTCTTCTGCGCTGGCTTCGATCTCGCCCTCTGCCGAGATGACCCCTCAGCCATGGGCGATCTCCTCTCCACCCTCTCGCACGCCATCCGCTCGCTCCGCCGTCTTACCTGTCCCGTCATCGTGAGCGCCCAAGGCGCCGCGGTCGCGGGGGGCTGCGCGCTCCTCGGCGGCGCCGACATCGTCGTCTCCGACCGCGCCGCTACCCTCGGCTACCCCGTCGTGCGCCTCGGCGTCTCCCCCGCCGTCACCTCCCCCCTCCTCCGCCTCTCCCTCAACCCCGCGCGCACACGCGAACGTCTCCTCGATCCCGCCACCATCACCGGCGAACGCGCGCAAGCCCTTGGCCTCGTCCACCACCTCACCGACACGCCCGCCGAGGTCCGTCCGCGCGCGCTCAGCATCGCCGGCGATCTCGCCGCAAAGCCCCCCCACTCCCTCTCGGCCACGAAACGCTGGCTCAACGAGCTCGACGGCTCCGACGACGACACCCTCTTCACCGACGCGCTCCGCGCATCGCTCTCCCTCGCGGGCGGACCCGAAGAACGCGCCCTGCTCGCATCCGTCTGGAAGAAATAACCCCCGGAATCCTCGCTGAAACCCCTGGACCCCCCGAACACCCGCTCATCAAGCCCACAATGCCCCTCGCCACACTCACCATCGCCGACCGTGTCGCCACCCTCGCGCTCAACCGCCCCGATGCGCGCAACGCCCTCTCCCCCGACCTCCTGGCCGATCTCCGTGCACGCGTGCAGGACCTCGCGCGCCTCTGCGAAGACCCCGACGCCTCCCCGCGCGTCTGCGTCCTTACCGGCGAAGGCAAGTCCTTCTGTGCCGGCATGGACCTCCGCGCCGTTCTCGACGACCCGCGCGAAGCCTCCAAGCTCCTCCACGCCCTCGCCGATCTCACCCTCCTCATCCGCAACCTCCCCATCCCCTCCATCGCGCGCGTCAACGGCGCCGCAATCGGCGGTGGCTGCGGCCTCACCTGCGTCTGCGACTTCGCCGTCACCCACGACGACGCCAAACTCGGCTACCCCGAGGTCGACCTGGGCGTCTGCCCCGCCGTGGTCGCGCCCTGGCTCATGCTCCGCCTCGGCCCCGCCCAGGCCCGACGCGTCCTCCTCGAGGGCGGAACCATGTCCGGCGCACGCGCCGCCCAACTCGGCCTCGTCACACGCTCCGTCCCCAACCTCACCGACCTCGACTCCGCCGTGCACGAACTCACCTCACGCCTCGTCTCCGCCGGACCCGCAGCGCTCCGCGCGACCAAGGCCTGGCTCAACTCCCTCGACCCCACCCCCTCCTCCGTCACACTCCGCCGAGGCGCCGACATCTCCGCAGAAGTCGTGGCAGGCCCCGAAGCCCAGGCCAACCTCCGCGCCAAGTTCGCCTCCCGCTGACCCCCTCCCATCCCCAAATCCCGCCGGACCCCACCACCCCTCCTGTATACTGCCCGCAGGCTCTCGTTCGGCGTGTGTTGGCGCTCCGACGAGGCACGAAGGTGGGCGATTCCCCGTGGCTGGCTCAGCCGAGATGCGCGACTACCGCGCTCTGAACGCCCAGCGTCCCGCGTCCCCTCGCCGGGCCATCACCCCGGCCCAACGGAGTTCCCATGGCCGCCACACCGCTCCCATTCGCTCGTGAGGAAACCGGACCTGCCGCCGGAGTTGTCACCATCACGCTCGAGTCCCCCGGCCGCCCCGTCGTCATCCTCAATAAGGAACTCTTCGAGCGACTCGATGCCACCCTCGACGCCATCGGCGCCACAGCCAAAGGCCTCGTCCTCGCCTCCGCCTCCGAACGCGCCTTCGTCGCAGGCGCCGACCTCAAGGAAATCTCCTCCTTCAACGACGACGCGCTCGACGACTACCTCGCCCTCGGCCAACGCGTCATGGGCCGCATCGCCCACATGCACTGCACCACCATCGCCGCCATCAACGGCCCCACACTCGGCGGAGGCCTCGAACTCGCCCTCCACTGCGACATGCTCGTCGCTTGCCTCCCCAACGGCGGCAAGGACTACATGATCGGCCTCCCCGAAGCCACGCTCGGCCTCTGCCCGGGCTGGGGCGGCGCCTCCATGCTCCCCGCGCGCATGGACCCGGCAGAAGCCATCCGACTCGCCGCCTCCGGCAAAACCGTACCCATCTCCTTCGCCCGCGAAGCCAACCTCATCGAGATGCTCCTCGACGACCCCTCCAAACTCCTTCCCACCGCAAAGGAAATGGCCGCCTCCCTCCTCAAGGAAGGCGCCGAACGCGAGCCCCGCAACATCCACGAGCCCGAATGGCGCGAACCCACCCGCGACGCCATCGCGCACGCACAATCCCAGCTCCCCAAAACCAAGGCCGCCCACGCCGTCGTCCTCTCCATGAAGACCTGCATCGACCTGGGCTGGGAAGCCGCGCAGGGCGTCGAACGACACCTCCTTATCCACCTCAGAAAAACCCCCGAAGCCCGCGACGCCATCCAGTCCTTCCTGTCCCGCTGATCCCCCCGTCCATCCCCCGCGCGTCTCAGCGCCCTAGAAATCCCTCGAAGACACGACCGTCCGTTGTAGAGGAGCCCGCCTCATGGCCGAACTCGCCAAGTCCCTCAAGAACCTCTCCGAGAAAGACCGCAAGATGATCGCAGAGGCCGAAGCCATGCTCGGCCCCGATCCCTCGGAGATGGGCGTCATCAAAAACCTCTTCTTCGGACGCGTCCGTGAGGACCTCCTCTTCCCCTACCCCAAGACCGACGCCGAGGAGACCGCGCGCTGCGATCAACTCCTCGCCGCGCTCGACGAGTACCTCGAGAACGAGCACCCCGCCGTCGAGATCGACCAGAACCAGGAGATCCCGCGCTGGGTCATCGACCGGCTCTTCGACCTCGGCGTCATGGGCATGACCATCCCGCGCGAGTTCGGCGGCCTCGGCCTCGGCATCACCTCCTACAACCGCGTCCTCGAGCGCATCGGACACTCCTGCGGCTCCACCGCGGTCCTCGTCTCCGCCCACCAGTCCATCGGCTGCAAGGCCATCATGCTCTTCGGCTCCGAAGAGCAGAAGCAGCGCTGGCTCCCCCACCTCGCCAAGGACTGGGTCTCCGCGTTCTGCCTCTCCGAGCCCAACGTCGGCTGCGACGCGGGCGGACAGGAAACTCGCTGCGAGCTCAGCGCCGACGGCTCCCACTACATCCTCAACGGCGAGAAGAAGTGGGCCACCTCCGGCGCCATCTCCAGCCTCTTCACCGTCATGGCCAAGCAGAAGCTCAAGGACAAGTCCGGCAAGGAGACCGAACGCGTCACCGCGCTCGTCTGCACGCCAGACATGGAAGGCATCGACATCTTCCAGAAGAACCGCTCCAAGTGCGGCATCCGCGGCACCTGGCAGGCCCGCATCCGCTTCAAGGACGTCCGCGTTCCCAAGGAAAACCTCCTCTCCCAGGAGGGCAAGGGCCTCAACGTCGCCCTCACCTGCCTCAACTACGGACGCTGCACCCTCTCCGCCGGCATGCTCGGCGGCGCACGCAAGGCCATGGACCAGTCCACCAAGTGGGCCCGCACCCGCTTCCAGTTCCAACGCCCCCTCGCCGACTTCGAACTCGTCCGCAAGCGCATAGCCCACATGGCCGCGCTCTGCTACGCCATGGACGCCGTCCTCTACTACACCACCGGCATCCTCGACCGCCACGACGACGACATCATGCTCGAGACCGCGCTCTGCAAGGTCTTCTGCTCCGAGATGGGCTGGCAGACCGTCAACGACGCCGTCCAGATCATGGGCGGAGAGTCCTACATGACCGAGAACGAGATCGAACGCATCTTCCGCGACTCCCGCATCAACCTCATCGTCGAAGGCGCCAACGAGGTCATGCAGGGCTTCGTCTTCGGCTACGGCGGCCGACCCCTCGCGGACCAGATGCTCAAGATCCGCGACGCCTTCTTCTGGGACTCCGACGAGTCCTTCGGCGCCAACGTCTCACGCATCGCCCGCAACTCCATCAACCCCACCATCCTCCGCGTTGCCGTCCCCCTCGGCCTCGAGATCTTCATGGGCGTCAAGCCCGCCGCGCCTCGCATCACCAAGCTCCAGCCCGCGCTCGCGTCTCACGCCGAGCGCATCTGCGCCATGGTCCGCGACCACACCCACTCCTTTAAGACCGCCTCCGAGCGCTTCCAGGAGAAGATCCTCGACCGTCAGGCCGTGCAGGCCCGCATCGCCGACAACGCCATGTGGGCCCACGCCGCGCTCTGCGTCCTCTCGAAACTCGACCGCGACATGCGCAACGCCAACGGCGGCGCCGAGGAACCCGAGTTCCTCCGCGACAAGACCGCAGCGCTCCACTTCCTCGATATCGCCGAGCTCTCCTTCCGCGAAAACCTCCGCGCCCTGCGCAGCAACGCCGACGACTCGATGCTCAAGGCCGCCGACGCCGCCATCAAGCACTCCGACACCCTCCCCAACGACCACTTCGTCATCTCCGAGAAGTCCCCCTCAGCCGCGGGCACCGGCCGCAAGCCCTCCCAGGACGGCATCAAGCAATTCCCCGGCGACCGCTACGCACACCAGACCAACTAACCCTCCTCTCCCCGACTCCCCCACCACCGCTCACCCGAACCCCCACAGGACCGCGCGATGCCCCTGACCACCTGCTTCGAAGCCAAGATCGAATACCTCCAGATCCTCGACGAGAACGGCAAGCTCGACGCCGCGCTCGCCAAGAACACCCTCTCCGACAAGGACGTCGTGTTCCTCTACGAGCACATGTGCCTCTGCCGCGCCTACGACGAGGTCGCCTTCAAGCTCCAGCGCTCCGGACGCATGGGCACCTACCCCCAGAACATCGGCCAGGAAGCCGCCGCCACCGGCGCCGGCTTCGCCCTCCGCAAGGACGACTGGATCATCCCCTGCTATCGCGAGAACTCCGCCCTCTTCCTCCACGGCCTGCCCATGGAGAAGATCCTCCTCCACTGGATGGGCGATGAGCGCGGCAATCAGATTCCCGACGGCGTCAACGTCCTCCCCATCTCCATCCCCATCGGCACCCACCCACTCCATGCCGTCGGCATCGCCTGGGCCGCCAAGCTCCAGAAGAAAGACTCCGTCGCCATCACCTTCTTCGGCGACGGCGCCACCTCCGAAGGCGACGTCCACGAAGCGCTCAACTTCGCCACCGTCCTCAAGGTCCCCTGCATCTTCTTCTGCCAGAACAACTCCTGGGCCATCTCCGTCCCCTCCTCCAAGCAATTCAAGAACGAGACCATCGCCCAGCGCGCCATCGCCTACGGCGCCAAGGGCATCCGCGTCGACGGCAACGACCTCTTCGCCTGCTACAAGGCCACGCGCGACGCCATCGATCTCGCCAAGAAGGGCGAGATCACCTTCATCGAGGCCGTGACGTACCGCATGGGCGACCACACCACCGCCGACGACGCCCGCCGCTACCGCGACCCCGAGGAACTCGAGAAGTGGAAGGCGCGCGACCCCCTCCTCCGTGTTCGTAAGTACCTCGTCTCCAAGAAGCTCTGGGACGACAAGAAGCAGGAGGCCCTCGACGCCAAGAACAAGGACCGCGTCGCGGAGATCGTCAAGAACGCCGAGAACATCGAGAAGCCCGAGATCGCGGACATCTTCGATCACACCTTCGCCGACCTCCCCGCACAGATCGAGCTCCAGAAGCGCACCATGCGCACCAACTCGCTCGCCCAATTCCCCCAGCAGGAGACCCTCCGCGCCTGATCCGCCGAAGGAGCACGCGACATGTTCGTCAAATTCGTCGACAAGAAAGGCCGCGATGTCTGGGTGAACCCCATCCACGTCAAGGCCCTCACTCCCGCAGGCTCCCAGCACACCGACCTGCACTTCTCATACTCTGCCTGGGGAACAGGGAGCTACCTCCGCGTCCAGAACACCCCCGATCAGATCGCGCTCACCCTCGACGCCGCAATGCCCCCCATCTCCTTCTACCCCGACACCACCGACGAAGAAGCCGCCAACCAAAGAGCCGTCATCGCCGCATCCACAGGCGTCGTCACCTGACCCCCACGCCGCCACGCCACGGAGCACACATACACATGCCCAACCTCACCCTCGTCCAGGCCATCAACCTCGCACTCGCGCAGGAGATGGAAGCCGATTCCCGCGTCATCCTCCTCGGCGAAGACGTCGGCAAGAACGGCGGCGTCTTCCGCGTCACCGAAGGCCTCCAGCAACGCTTCGGCGAAGACCGCGTCGTCGACACCCCCCTCGCCGAGTCCGGAATCATCGGCTCCGCCATCGGCCTCGCCATGGCCGGCATGCGACCCATCCCCGAAATCCAGTTCGAAGGCTTCCTCGGCCCCGCCTACGACCAGATCGTCAATCACGCCGCCCGCTACCGCACGCGCTCCCGCGGCTCCGTCACCATCCCACTCACCATCCGCGTCCCCGTCGGAGGCGGCATCCACGCACCCGAGCTCCACTCCGACTCCCCCGAAGCCATCTACGCGCACCACCCCGGCATCAAGGTCGTCATGCCCTCCTCCCCCTACGACGCCAAGGGCCTCCTCATCTCCGCCATCCGCGACCCCGACCCCGTCATCTTCTTCGAGCCCAAGCGTGTCTACCGCTCCTTCCGCGAGGAAGTCCCCGAGGACGAATACACCATCCCCATCGGCAAAGGCAAGATCGTCAACGAAGGCGCCGACCTCACCGTCGTCACCTGGGGCGCGCCCGTCTTCCAGTGCCTCGAAGCCCTCGACAACCTCCCCGAAGACCTCTCCGTCGAACTCATCGACCTCCGCTCCATCTACCCCTTCGATGAGGACATCATCCTCGAGTCCGTCGAGAAGACCGGACGCTGCGTGATCGTCCACGAGGCCCCCAAGACCTGCGGCTTCGGCGCCGAGATCGCCGCCCTCATCCAGGAACGCTCCTTCCTCCACCTCCACGCCCCCGTCCAGCGCGTCGCCGGCTTCGACACCGTCATGCCCTACTACAAGCTCGAACTCGAGTACCTCCCCGACTCCAAGCGCATTGCCGAGGCCTGCCTCGCCTGCGCTGCGTATTAGGCTCGTGAGGTACAGTGCAATTATATAAAAATTATCGCCATATGCCAACGATTGCATAAGACGATAAGAACGATATAATTGACACATGAATCCGATCGATAACCCATACGCGCCCGGGGCCGGATCTCCTCCCCCCGAATTGGCCGATCGCGATCCACTCTTGGAAGCGGCGGGAGTAGCACTGGAGCGGATCCGTCATGGAAGGTCCGCCAAAAGCCTCATGTTGGTCGGCTTGCGCGGTGTAGGCAAGACCGTGCTCATGCTTGCCATGAGGCAACGCGCTCAATTGTCCGGGCTCGAAACCATCTGGATCGAGGCGCCAGAAGATCGATCGCTGCCCGCCGCCCTTGCCCCGGAGCTGCGCGTCGCGCTGTTGCGGCTATCACGGAAAGAGCGCGCGCGTGACGCGGCCCAGCGAGCGATCCGCGCCCTCGCCGGATTTGTCAGCGCCGTCCGCGTCAAATACGGCGACATCGAGGTCTCAATCGATGCGCCCAGCGAACCGGGTCTGGCAGACAGTGGCGACTTGGAGCATGACCTCCAATCATTGCTCGAAGCCGCTGCGCTCGCAGCGAGAGCCGACGAGTCCGCACTCGTGCTTTTCATCGACGAACTCCAATACGTCCCCGAGGAGCAACTCGCAGCGCTCATCACCGCCTTGCACGGCGCCGCTCAGGAACGACTACCCGTAACACTGATCGGTGCGGGGCTGCACCTCCTCCGCGCTCGTATGGGGCGAGCGAAGTCATACGCGGAACGCATGTTCGACTTCGCTGAAATCGGACCGCTTCGCGACCGAGCCGCTCGCGCAGCTCTCGTTGTCCCTGCTGAAGCACTGGGCGTACGTTACGAACCCGCCGCGCTTGATCTCATCCTGTCCGAAACACAGGGGTACCCGTACTTCCTGCAGGAATGGGGCAAGCACGCGTGGAATGTCGCCGAACAATCGCCCATTACGCGGGATGACGTCGAACTCGCTTCCCTGACCGCACGCGCGGAACTGGATGCAAGCTTCTTCCGAGTGAGGATCGACCGGCTCACACCCGCCGAGAAACGCTACCTCCGCGCAATGGCCGCTCTCGGTCCCGGCCCGCACCGTTCCGGAGATGTCGCTGAAGCCCTCGGACGAATCGTTACGTCGCTCGGACCCGTGCGGCAGCGGCTGATCGAAAAAGGCATGATCTACAGCCCTAACCACGGTGACGTCGCCTTTACCGTCCCCCTCTTTGACGAATTCATGCGCCGCATCATGCCCGGGGACGACTGGCGCAACGCCTGACCTTCATGATCTCACCCACGCGCAGCTTCCGCTCCTCCGGGCCGCCCCGGTTGTTCACCATTCTTCGCGCTTTTTTCCGGTGATCCCGCGCCCGTTCCCCGCCCCCCTTCCGTTCTCCCACCGAACAGGACCGGGGCCGCCCACAAGCACACGAGGCGGCCCATATCACCAATCTCGGAAGGAGAGCATCATGCAGAATCGGATCACCAGCGTTCGCACGGGCGCAGCCACGGCCCTCATCGCGGGCGCATGCCTCGCCTCCTCGGCCCTCGCCCAGGACCACCAGCGCCTCATCGGCGACTTCACCGAAGAATCGCCCCGCTCACAGGGCCTCGCCGACAGCGAAAACGCGCTCATCACCTCCGGCATCCTCCGCCGCGTCGGACTCGCCGGCGGCGCCGCCCAGGACATGTACATCTCCAAGATCCGCACCCAGACCGGTCTCGAAGAGTGGACCACGCAGATCGGCGGACCCGCAGACGACTCAGGCCTCTGCGCCGAGCAGCTCCGCAGCCGCGAGCACATCCTCCTGGGCCACTCCCTCTCCACTCCCCCCAACTTCCAGCTCGTCCTCTCCAAGCTCGACCCGCTCGGCAACGTCCTCTGGTCGCGCATCTACCTCGGCGATCCCACCATCTACTCAGGCGCCCCCAAGGGCGGAACCGTCCGCGAAGTCCGCCCGCCGGCCGCGGTCCCGGCCAACAACCCCGGCGACCTCGTCGTCGCCACCGGCAACACCCTCTTCGGCCCCAACGTCCGCGCCCACCTCCTGCGCACCGACCCCAACGGCACGCCCATCTTCGGAAACATCTACACCGACCTCCGATACGCCGACGGCGGCGAGCACGCCTTCGCCGACTTCCGCGAACTCCCCGACCGCTCCATCATCTGCGTCGGCACCATCACCGATCGCGACCAGGGCGTCCCGGGCGGCCCCCCCGTCACCACGCAAAAGATCCTCCTCGTCCGCGTCAACGCAGCGGGCGCCGTCCTCTGGGCTCGCACCTACTCCTATCCCGCGGCCGCCGTGCAGACCATCCGCCTCCAACAGGGCCGCGGCGTCGACCTCGCCAACAACGACTCGCACATCATCGTCAGCGCCTCACTCCAGGTGCTCGATTCGGCCGGTCTCGCCACCGACTTCGTGCAATACCTCCGCACCGATCTCGCGGGCAACCCCCTCGCCTACCGCGTCTACAAAAACCTCCACGTCTCCCCGCCCTCCCTCCGCTCCATCCACGAATCCACCAACGGCGAAGCCCTCATCCACGCCAACATGAGCCGCAACGTCCTCCCGGCCGTCGCGCCGCCGATCCCCGCGCCCGTCGTTGCGCCCATCTCCCCCACAGGCCCCGCCGGCCTCATGCTCATTGACGGACCCGGCAACCCCCTCTGGGCCTACTCCTACTCACCCCTCACCCTCACCACCGACGATCAGGCCGCCGTCGGCTCCAACCCCCTCGTGCGCGGCCCCGTCACCCAATTCACCATGCTCGCCAAGAAGACCCTCACCCACGGCTACGACGTCGCGCCCAACCAGGGCGACATGCTCTTCGTCCTCACACGCCCCGACGGCAAGACCACCTGCATGGCCGAGCCCATACCCATCTCCGTCGATGCGCCCCAGCCCCTGCTCGGTGAGGTCCCCATGCAGTGGATCAACGAGCCCGCCGGAACCTTCTGGCAGTTCGCCTCCTCGCACCCCAACTTCACCGACACGCGTTACACCTGCCCCGGCGACTACAACGCCGACTGCCGCGTCGACTTCGCCGACATGAACGAGGTCCTCTCCTTCTTCGGCGTCCGCTACAACTTCTCCGACCTCAACCTCGTCCTGGGCAACTTCGGCGGCGGCTGCTGACACCAGAAACACATCACCACCCCGACGCCGCGCGTCCGTCGCCACCGACGAGCGCGCGGCTTTTTTCTTCTCACACAGCCCACAACACACCCAAGTCCAGCCAAACAAACGAGATGCGCACGATCGCGCCGCCGCGCACACCCACCGAGCCCACAACTATGCGCGTGCCCACGTCCCTGTCTCCGACGGGCCCATATCTCCAACTCCTTGAGCATCCGCCTCTTGCAAGCAGCCGCACACAACGTACCTCGCCTCATTCACGCCCAGAACAACCCATATCTGCGCGTCGCGCGCACACCCCCCGTCCCGCACCTCTCTTGACTCGCTGCGATCTTCACAGCAACACCGTTGAGCGTCACACACACGCTCGCTAGCCTGCAAGAGAGCGGCAACGCCGTTCAGAATTCCCGCCGGGGCAATCCGTATGTTCAATCAACAAGGGGCATCCACATGAAAAACCGGTTCCGCGCACTCGGCTCATCGCTCATCGTGCTGACCTCCTTCATCCTCAGCGGGTGCAGCTCGCTCCCTGCCGTGCCCACCGCGCCCGCCGAGCCCGTCACCCGCTGGCAAACCATCGAGGAAGCCGCCAAGTTCGATCAGGTCGTCGTCGGCCGGCACGAATGGCGCGACGCCTCCGCGGGCTCGCCCGACATCAAGGGCCGCACCTTCGGCGTCGATGCCTTCGGCGGAAGCGTCGAGGGCTCCGGTCTCGCCACCAACACCCTCACACGCCAGCTCGAACGCTCCGGCTCCTCCCACGGCTACAAGGTCGTCGACCGCTCCAAGTGGGAAACACTCCGCTCACAAATCGACGCCATCCGACGGGACGAGAGCAGCGGCCCCGAATCCGAGAAGTACCAACGCATCGGCGAACTCCTCAACGCCGACTACCTCCTCGTCGGCAGCGTCACCCAGCACCGAAGCGACCAGCAGACCGTCTACCTCCGCCTCCTCGCAGACCCCGCCGAGTTCGAACGCTACGAACGCGACTACGCAACCTTCAAAGATGAGATCGCCAAAGCCAAACGCGAGGCCGACAGCGCCATCGCCGCATACGACCTCAACCCCGTCATGGGCAGCGGCGCGGCCTACGCCCGCAAGAACGAGATCGAGCTCCGCGAACGCGAGGTCCGCACACCACAGGCCGTCCGCAACGACATCGAAATGAAGACCAAGCCCGAGTTCGCAAGCCTCGCTCAAAGCGGCATCGAGGCCCGACTCATCGACTGCCGCACCGGCGAAAACCTCTTCTGGTACACCGCCAACGTCAACGCACAAACCTCCTCACGCGGCCTCGACCAACTCATCGAAGACCTCGTCCAACGCATCTCCTCAGCCAATGCCAACTGAACCCACAGCTCCCGCCCCGAACACGAACACGCCCCAGCAACAAAGCAACTCCGTCGTCATCCAGAACAACTTCAACGCGCCAGCGACCACCGCGCCCGCTACACCCTCCTCCGAAGACAAGCCCGATCAGACCAAAGGCAAGTGGCTGAAGCGGTGGGAAGCCTGGGCGGCATTCATCGGCGTGCTCGGCTCGGCCGTCGCCGTCATCACCGCGGCCAAAGCCATCTTCCCGACCACAACACCACCAACACCCGCCGATCCCGTGGCCACGCGCACCGAACCCGCCCACATCACGCAACCCACCGACGAACCCCGCTCCCGCGCCCAAGCCGCCCGCGGCGCCGCGCTCTCCCGCTGGGACTACCTCCGCACACTCATCGAACGCAACCCCGCGCCGGCCGCCTCCCTCACCGACCTCCGAGACCGCGCCCAATCCGCAGACGACCGCGAAGCCTGGCAGGAATCCGCCCTCCTCTACGACGACCTCCGCAAACGACTCGACACATTCGAATCCGAAACCAACGCCTCTGACGCACGGAACGCACAGCAACGCGCCGCGGCCGCCAAGGCCGAAACCGCCATGGACGCCGCACGAACTCGCGCCGAACGCGCCGCCGCGGCCGACTTCTCCCCCCGCCTCTTCCGACAAGCCGAGTCCGAACGCGAAATCGCCCTCAACCTCGCGCGCACCGCACAATGGGCCGACGCACTCCCGCGACTCGAAGCAGCGCAAACCTCCTACACCAACGCGGCCATCCGCGCCGCCCGCGTCGTCCCCTGCGCTCCCGCCTGCATCCGAATCCTCGTCCCCATCCCCTCCGGCACGGACTCCGTCAGCGCCAAGGCCGAATCGCGCCGCGAAGCCCTCGCGCAAGCCGAAGAAATCCTCTCCTTCCGCTCGCCCGCGCTCCCGACAGACGCCATCCGACGCATCGTCTGGGAACGAACCCACCGCTTCGACGGCCTCCAAACACTCTCCGACGGCGCCGGCGCGCTCGCCTGGGTCATCGACACCGCACCCTGACCCGCCCGACGAACGCGCCCCGCGCTCCCCTCATCCCACACGCGGCGTCAACATCCCCGTCCGCTCCCGATACGCCGCATACTCCGGATGCGCATCCATCAGATCCCGCTCCTCCAGCCGGATCGCCACGAGGATGTACGCCGTCGTCACCGCTGCGAACAGCAGGTGCGCCGCCGTCATCGTCGGCGTCCCCCAGAACCCCAGCAGCCAACCGACATACAACGGATGACGCACAAACCGGTACGGCCCCGGCGTCACGAACTTCAGATACGTGTACTCACGCCCGCGGAAGTACAACCACACCTGCCTCAGCCCGAACAGATCAAAGTGATTGATCAGGAACGTCGTGCACAACACGGTCAACTACCCCGCGGCAAACACGCCGTACATCACCGCGCGCCCGACAGGGTGCTGAATGTCCCACACCACCCCACCCATCGGCCGCCACAGCACGAACATCAGCAGCAACGCCACGCTCGAGAACAGCGTGTACGTGGCCCGCTCCGAAACACTCGGCACAAACCGCGTCCACCATCTCTTGAACCCGGGCCGCGCCATCACGCTGTGCTGCAGCGCGAACACCATCAACAACCCCACGTTCACCAGCAGCGCAACCCGGAACGGCCCCTCGCGCGCATCATCCAGCCGCGTCGGCGTCAGGAAGTTCCCCACCCACCCCGCGCCGTAGAGGAACGTCCCGAAGAACACCCCGTAGCACGCCACCCCGTACAGCAGCGCGCTCCAGCGCTTCCACGCCGCAACCTCGATCCGCGCCCCCGGCTGCGCGCCGATCCCCATGCCCCGCATCGCTTGCAACATCGTCATTGCCGTCATCACTCCTGTGCCCGATCCACATCAACATCTCTGACACTCCGATCTCACGCCGCGCCGGACGAACGCCGCCCGCCGCGCATCACCCGCCACGCATCCGCATGCCGCGTGCTCACCCGCCCCTCCAGCCCCTCCCGACGGACGCGCTCCCGCGACCGGTCCACCCGATCCCATCCCTCCTCGTACAGCCGGACGCGACCGAACCCCGCCCGCGCCGCCCGGATCGCCCGCTCCACGTCCCCGAGCACCACCACCTCCACCTCCTGCAGAAACCCTGAGACAAAAACCTCCTTCCATGCGTGTCCCCGCACGGCTCGACGAAACCTACGCCCCTAATGTGGGAATGGAAGTTGACTCCCGGTCCACCGGGGGGTGAACTTCCAGTGCACCCCCGCACAGGACGCGCCACGACGCACGCTCCGTCTCTCTCGTTGTCATCAATCTCCCCGGAGCCCCGTCACCCCATGTCCACACGCCAACGCTTCATCGACGTCGCCGCAGACCTCTTCTACACACACGGCTTCCACACCGTCGGCCTCGACAACATCCTCGACGCCGTCGGCGTCACCAAGACCACCTTCTACAACCACTTCGAGAGCAAGGACGATCTCATCATCGCCGTCCTCGACCACCGCGACAGACTCGAAGCCGAGCAGCTCGATCGCCACGTCCGTGAGCACGCCTCCGACGACCCCCGCGCACAACTCCACGCCGTCTTCGACTACCTCCACGACTGGTTCGCCAGCCCCGACTTCCACGGCTGCATGTTCTTCAACGCAGCCCTGGCCTACCCCTCACCCACCGACCCCATCAACCTCGCCGCCGTCGCGCACAGCCGATCCTTCTTCGAATACCTCCGCACCCTGGCCGAGAAAGCCGACGCCGACGACCCCGCCCGCCTCGCCGAGCAACTCCTCCTCCTCGTCTCCGGCGCCGTCGCCTCCACCCACTTCAACGGCCAGCCCGCCGGCAACATCGCACGCGACGTCGCCCACACCCTCATCGAGCACCACCTCGCCCAACCCCTCCCCCGACACTGACGCCCAAACGCCCGATTTCTCTTGTATTCCCCCTATCCACGCGGTAGGGTTTCCCCCAAAGATCCGCCCGCACACCATGGCGCCCCCGAGGCGCCGCGCGGGCCGATCCGCAATCGGTCCGTCCGTTTGGAGGAAGAAACATGTCGCGTGCGTTCCTGTCGGCGATCGTCGTCTCCGCGCTGGCCGCCTCCGGCGCTGCGAGCGGGCAGTTCCTCATGATGCCCGACTCCACCAACAACCGTATGGTCCTCTTCAACCCCTTCGACGGCTCCGTCGTCAACAGCAATTACTTCGCCCTCCAGGGCGGCACCCCCATCCACGCCATGCAGGTCGGCGGCGAGATCTGGGTCTCCGAGCAGATCGGCGACCGCGTCGTCCGCTTCGACCTCACCGGCAACCAGGTCGGCGTCATCGGCGGCGGCCCCACCGGCGGACTCGACAACATCCGCGGCATGGGCCTCATCAACAACACCGTCTACGTCACCAACGGCGGCGCCGCCAACGGATCACCGGGCGCCAGCTCCGTCGTCACCTTCGATACCCTCGCTAACCCCACCGGAAACTTCATCACCACAGGCCTCTCCCCCAGCCCCTTCGGCATCCTCGCCCACCAGGGCGGGCTCCTCGTCTCCTCCTCCTCCGCCAACGACGACATCCACCGATTCTCCCTCGCCGGCGCCTCCCTCGGCACATTCCACAACTCCGGCACGCTCAACTTCGCCGAGCAGATGAACTACGCCGCCAACGGCGACATCCTCGTCGCCGGCTTCTCCTCCAATAACGTCGTCATCCTCGACGCCAACACCGGCGGCGTCATCAGCTCATTCGCCGCCTCCGGCGCACGCGGCGTCTATCAGCTCGGCAACGGCAACATCATGTGGACCAGCAGCGCCGGCGCAACCATCTTCAACCCCCTCACCGGCGGCTCCTCCCTCGTCTACTCCGGCGGCGGCCGCTATCTCGACTTCGTCAACATCCCCACCCCCTCCGCAGCCTCCCTCCTCGCACTCGCCGGCCTGGCCTCCACCCGCCGTCGCCGCGCCTAACTCCCCCCCTCCCACATCCCCACGTTCCTCGCACAACGCTCCACTCGTCACACCCGAGCGGAGCGTTGTCTTCTTCCGCCCCGCCACCCCGCTCCCCCTACCCAAAACCCACTCCCCCACGGCCAACTCCACCCCTCTGCTAGAATCCCCGCCCCTCCCGCGCCGACGCCGTTCCTACCCCCTCACACACGCATTTCCCCATCCCGCGAGACGCCCGAGGCCCTTCACCATGGCTCACCACAAGTCCTCAGACCCGAACATCTTCATCCTCCCGGACCTCGGCGAAGGCGTGCACGAGGCCGAACTCATCTCCTGGAAGGTCAAGCCCGGCGACACCGTCGAGGAGCACCAGACCGTCGCCGAGATGGAAACCGACAAGGCCCTCGTCGAGGTCCCCTCCCCGCGCGCCGGCGTCATCAAGGAACTCAAAGGCAACCCCGGCGACATCATGAAGGTCGGCGAAATCGCCTGGACCTACGAAGGCGCCCCCTCCTCCTCCCCCAAGCCCGCCGCAGCCCCCGCCAAAGCCGCCCCCGCCAAGCCCGCACCGGCAGCCAAAGCCGCCTCCTCCGCAGAACGCGAAGACGCAGGCACCGTCGTCGGCCAGATGTCCGACTCCCTCGCAGGCGTCTCCGGCGCGCCCGGCAAGGCCCTCGCCACCCCCGCAGTCCGCCGTCTCGCCCGCGACCTCAACGTTGACATCGACTCCATCCAGGGCTCCGGCATCGCAGGCCGCGTCACCGAAAAGGACGTCCGCTCCGCAGCGGAATCCGGCCCCGCCCCCGCGCGCACAACGCAGCGCACCGAAACCCCGGCTCCCGCGGCTCGTTCCACCCGTCAGGTCATCGACATCGTCGACGACGAGCCCGCCCACGCCTCCAACGGCCCCTCCTCGCTCGCAACCTCCGTCCCCTCCCGCGCACCCGCGCGCGTCTCCGCCCCCAACGAAATCACCCGCATCCCCTTCCGAGGCGTCCGCCGAACCATCGCCAACCGTCTCCGCCAGTCCATCGACACCGCAGTCCACTTCAACGTCATGGACGAGGCCGACGTCTCCAAGCTCGACGCGCTCCGCAAGCGCACCGCCGCCTCCTCCGGCGAAAAACTCTCCTTCCTCCCCTTCGTCATGTCCGCCGTCTGCCGCGCGCTCAAAGCCTTCCCCTCACTCAACGCCACCGTCGACGATGAAGCCGGCGAGATCATCCGCAACCGCTCCATCCACATCGGCATGGCCGCTGACACCGAGCACGGCCTCACCGTCCCCGTCATCTTCGACGCCGACACCCTCGGCGTCCTCCAACTCGCACGCGAGATCGACAACCTCGCGCGCATGACGCGAGACCGCTCCATCCCGCGCGATCTCCTCATGGGCTCCACCTTCACCGTCTCCAACGTCGGCTCATACGCCGGACGCTTCGCCACCCCCGTCATCAACTACCCCGAGGTCGCCATCCTCGGCGTCGGCCGCGTCCGCGACGGAGTCTCCGTCTCCGACGGCGCCATCCGCATCGCCAAACTCATGCCCCTCTCACTCGCAGCCGACCACCGCGTCGTCGACGGCGCCGAAGCAGCACGCTGCCTCCAACACATGATCGACCTCCTCCAGGCCCCCGAAAGCCTCCTCACCCCCGCACGAGGCTGATTTCAGCGCTACGAAGCCAGTCGCTTATTTGCGACGAGCGACTCAGCATCGCGATTCGCTCGCTCAAACTGCGTGGCCAAGTTTGGCTTGAGTTCCCCGAATCGTGTCTGCAACCGCTGCCCTTCGTACCCCCTCTTTTTGAGGAAGAGCAGGGTGCTGATGGCCTCCAAATCCAGAGCACTCCGGGCATTCAAAGACTGGGCAAGGTCCTTCCACGCAGCCGATTGTGCGTCCGCACGTTGCGCGAGCAGGGTCTTGGCCGCCTCTGTTAGGTGATAAACGTACCGCGTAATCTCGTTCGATTCTTCCGCGGTTTCCGCGAGAAGTTCGCCTTCAAGCGTGTCGATCTCTCGCTTTAGGTCGCTGGAATACGGGCCGAACAGGTGAAATGAAAACTGTTCGCGAAACGGATAGCCACACTCCTGAAGAATGTGAACCAGCTTCTGGAACTTCTTGCGGCCGTCGATTGGCTCGCAAAACTCCACCAACCTCAAAATGTTGAGCAGATTCTGCACGAGTCGCTCCTACGGCCACTTGCTCAACTAATTCCCAATGTCTGCAACACCGACTCTGCTGCCGAAACCTTCGCCCGCAGCACGTACAGCCGTGTTATCGGCGTAGCCTTCTCTCCAAGCATACGGAATAGGGGTGAGTTCTGTTCGATCGGCTGAGCGACTGAGTTCGACTCCCCCTCAGACAGGAGAATCGAATGCGCCAGCCGCTCTTCAAGACCGCCCCCGGGCTTCGGCGTAAGCAGCCCCCTGTAGGGCAGCACCGAGCCGTCGTCGAATTCCCAGTCCAGACCCTTTGACAACCCCGCCTTCGAGAAGCTCCCCTCAGCGTCGAGCAGCGCACGGGGCTTTGGATTCACGACATCCCATGAGGCAAACACTCGATGTCGATTCAAGAACGCACGGCTCAACTCTCGTAGTGTTTCCGGCGACGACTCACCAGTCCATGCATGAAGGGCCATATGCATCGCGCTCTCGTCGAGAGACAGCCAGACGTCGCGATTGACGTCTTTCGCGTTTGCAAAGAATGATGCAACGACCGGAGGAGTTCCGGTGAGCTCCATGCGCTGCAGCAGATCTCGTGCGTGCCGAAACGTATTGAGAAGGAGCACCTCGTATCCACGAGTCACGCGATGCATATAAACCTGATTGTGCATATGCACACGCGCCAGAATGAACTGCTCTGCGACATCGTTGCCGCGTCGATGGTCAAGGCACAGCCTGAGATCCTCCGGACGCGGCGCGCCCGTGCGAGACGGATCGCGACCGACACACATGGCGTTCAAGAGCCATTCCGCGTCATATTTTCCGTACTCGACTCCTGTCTGCAGACTATCTCGCAACAGATAATCCATCCGATCCGCGTCAAGCTGGCTTGAGACGATATCAACAAGCAGCCTGTGCTGCGAAGTCTTATCGATAATGCCGACTACTTCTTCGGGCGCGATGCCTGCTTCGTTTAGAATGGGAGCTATGCCGCCCTTCGAATCCGCAATCAGCCGGCATGTCCGCAATTCGTGGTGCAAGCCATCGTCAAACGCCCTCTCAATCATGTGTGAGTATGGTCCATGACCAATGTCATGAAGTAGAGCCGCAGCTCTCACTAACTTTCCTCTCGATTTGAAGTAGTCGGAGAGCGTGGCATCCCTGCGGTATCGTCGCTCGAGTGCTTCAAGGATTCTCTGGCAAAACTGAAACACCCCAAGACTGTGCGCAAACCTGCTGTGTTCGGCCCCGTGGTACGTCATCGAACTGACGCCCAACTGCCGTATCCGTCGCAGTCGCTGAAACTCCGGCGTATCGATCAATTCGAGAATGAACGCATCATCCGGATCGATGCGGATCAGCCGGTGCACCGGATCACGGAACACCTTGCCACTTGCTTTGATGGACCTTCCCGGCATACGCACAACCTAGTAAGACCTGAACAAGCGAGCAACGGGCTTTGGGAGGCCAAACGGACGTGGCTCACCCCCGCACGAGGCTGACCCCTCGCCCTCATTTCTTCATTCCTCAAGGGTTGGTCGCCCCACACCCGCGCGATACCCTGCATTCGGCGGGTGCCCACCGTCCGGACGCCCGTCTCCACCTCGGAGGTATCGACATGCGCAGAGCCCTCATCGCAGCAGCGTTCCTCACCGCACCCGCACTCGCCGCAGGACCAGGCCCAGACCTCATCATCGCCGACCTGCCCGGCGGGATCTCACACTGGACCTCCTCCGGCGCCGTTAACGGCAAGCACGCCTACTCCTTCGGCATCACCTTCTGCAACATCGGCTCCGCACAAGCGCAGTGGATCAACAACAACCCCAACCACCCCATCACCGTCCACAACCTCTACCGACTTTCCAACGGCGCCATCGAACAGATCGGCATGTCATGGGTCCACCACGAATTCTTCCCGCTCCAGCAGGCTCACTGCGGCACATGCTCCGCCGCCGCCGGCTCGCTCCTCGGCGTCGGCTGCTCCACCGTCTCCTCCGCCTCCATCGTCGGCTCACAATCCAACAACTCCTCCCGCGCCGAAATCAACGCCGCCACCGGCACGCCAACGATCCCCTCCCCCACTCAGCCCGCCACCGGCAACGCCATCTTCAAGCGACTCCAGGCAGCCGAGACCGACCTCGCCACACCCAACGCCCAATACTTCGCAGACCTCCTCACCCTCCACACCGGCGACGCCGCGGCCGGCAACGACGAAAACAACGCCTCCTACCGCCGTGTCCTCATCAACCCCACCACCTTCGCCATGACCTTCTCCGGCGCCACCGAACGCGCATCCACCATCCTCGACGCGTGGAAAGCCAACGCCAACGGCGCGGGCGCCCCCGATCCCTTCATCCGCATCACCGCCATCAACAGCAGCCAGGACGACGGACTCATTCTCATCGGCTCCCGCGCGCACGAAGTCTCACCGGGCCTCTGGCAATACACCTACGCAATCCTCAACCACAGTTCCAACCGCGCCATCGCCAGCGTCATCATCCCCAAGCCCGTCTCCGCCCCCATCACCAACGCATACTTCAACGCCCCCCAATACCACTCCGGCGACCCCTACTCCAACACCCCCTGGCCCGTGCAGATCACCCCCGCGGCCGTCGCATGGTCCACCGAAACCTTCAACGCCAACCCCAACGCCAACGCCGTCCGCTGGGGAACCCTCTACACCTACGCCTTCCAGACTAGCGCGCCCCCCGTCTACTCCACCACCGCAACCCTCTACCCCTTCCTCCCGGGCGGCAGCACCGGCGTGCACAACCCAGCCCTCATCGCCCCAGGCCCGCACCCCTGCCCGGGAGACGCCAACGGCGACAACCTCGTCAATTTCACCGACATCAACTTCATCCTCTCCAACTTCGGCCAGTCCGGCGTTGCCCTCCCGGGCGACGTCAACGCCGATCAAACCGTGAACTTCGCCGACCTTAACCTCACCCTCTCCAACTACGCACTGGGCTGCTAAGCCCCCATTTTCCCGCAAACTCCTGACGGGCGCGCCCTCCAAGGCGCGTCCTTTTTCATGCGCACGCCATGACCGCGCCCGCGCCACACACTCGTGGTCCCCGTCCCGGAGCCCCCGCATGACCCCAAAGCCCGCCATCATCGCCGCCACCCTCTTCGCCACCCTCGGCGCCGGCGCACTCGTCTACTCCACCGTCTCCAACTCCAAAACACACCAGCCGCGCCCCGCCTCAGCCATCGACAACCCCCGCACCCGCGCGCCAGGCCCACGCTCACCCAACTCCCCCCCACCCGACGCGTCCACCCCCGACTCCCCCGACATCGCAGCCACCCCGGCGCCCAAAGATCCTCCCCCCAACTTCCCCCCAGCCTCCACTCCCGAACAGCTCGACACCATCCTCTCCTCACTCGAATCCCACGTCGCGCAACTCGCCCCCGCCAACACCGACGTCTCCGCACTCGGTGTCGACGCCTCCTCCAAACTCGCGCCCGCGGCCCGCGCCGTCCTCGACCCCTTCTTCCACGCCTCCTCCAACAAACTCATCGACATGGTCCGCTCGCTCGGCGGCACTCCCCCCGAAGTCACCGCAAACGCGGGCAACCCACCGGGCTCCCGACTCTTCTCCCTCCTCCAAGGCGCCTCCATCGACTTCACCCGCGCCGAACTCGTCCCGCGCGTCATCAACGGCCGAGACCTCGAACGCGAAGAGATGAACGCGCGACTCTCCCAGCAAGGCGCCGTCGGTGCATCCGGCAAACCCATCCCCGGCACCAACGCGGCACAACCCGCCAACACCGACCCCAACGCCCAACGCGAAACCCGACGCGAGTCCGTCATGAAGATGGTCCCAGGCAACCTCTTCCCCGACGTCCAGAACCCCGCGGACAAGAAACTCAACGTCATCGAGGTCCGCGCCCCCGTCCTCTTCTCCGGCGAACAACCCACCTCCACCCCCGCAAAGCTCGGCGTCCAGCTCGCCTGGAACCCCGCAGTCAAGAACTGGCAGATCGTCGCCTTCCAGCTCTACGGCGCCGACCCCTCCACCATCTCCTCCCGCATGCGTCCCCAGCAGTGATCCACTCCACCGGAGCCACACCCATGCACCCCACGCGCCCCACCCGCGCCTTCTCACTCATCGAACTCCTCGTCGCCATCGGCATCATCGCCATCCTCATCTCCATCACCCTCCCCACGCTCGCCACCACGCGCATCCGCGCCAACGAACTCAAGTCCGTCACCAACACACGCACCATCACTCAACACTTCACCTCCTACGCCACCGACAAAGGACACTTCCCCTTCGTCAAGCCAGGCGAAGCCCCCCCAGGCGTCAACCACACACCCCCTCCAGGCGTCACCCTCGTCCGATGGTGGCCGGAGAACACCATCATCGGCCTCGACTCACACTGGTCCCTCGCGCTCCTCTGGCCAGGCCTCATCTACGAACGCGCGCCGTGGAAAGAGAACTACCCCACCTGGGTCTCACCAGGACGCGACCCCGACCTCCCCACCGAACCCCCCGAGCAACCCGAGTTCCTCGTCTCCTACCAGTACTCCAACTCCTTCATTGCCAAACCCGACGTCTGGCGACAGGACGCACGCCTCGACGCCGACGCCATCTCCCGCGTCAACCCCACCACCGTCGCCTTCCCCTCCTCCAAGGCCATCATCTTCGACGCCGAACTCGCATACCTCCGCAAAACACCCAACGTCTCCCAAGGCCATTACGCCCACTCCACCCCCATCGCCTTCGCCGACGGACACGCCGAAGCCAAAGACCCCACCCTCGCAACACCCGGCTTCCCCAACCCACTCAACGGCGGCGCCACCACCACCCTCCACAACACCCCAGAAGGCGTCCTCGGCCGCGATTTCTAACCCCCCAGACGCTCCGTAACAGACTCGAAACACCCCCTGCTACGATCCTCGCCCCGCTTTTCCGTTCACTCACGCGAGGATCGCCATGCCCCCCGTCGTCTCCATCCGCGAAGCCCTCACCTCCGCTCCCTCCGCCCCCCTCGGCGCCGTCGTCACCGTCCGCGGCTGGGTCCGCACACGACGCGACTCCAAAGCCGACGGCGGCCTCTCCTTCATCGCACTCACCGACGGCTCCTGCTTCGACAACCTCCAGATCGTCGCACCCGCCTCACTCCCCAACTACCCCGACATCTCCAAACTCACCGCAGGCTGCTCCATCTCTGCGACCGGCACGCTTGTCCCCTCCCAGGGCAAAGGCCAATCCGTCGAAATCAAACTCGACCCCGCCTCCCAAGCCTCCCTCACCATCCACGGCCTCGTCGATGACCCCGACACATACCCCATCGCGCAAAAGCGACACACCTTCGAATACCTCCGCGAAGTCGCGCACCTCCGCTCCCGCACCAACACCTTCGGCGCCGTCGCCCGCGTCCGTCACACCCTCGCCAACGCAGTCCACCGCTTCTTCCACGAACACGGCTTCTTCTGGATCCACACCCCCATCATCACCGCCTCCGACTGCGAAGGCGCCGGGCAGATGTTCCGCGTCTCCACGCTCGACGCCGCGAACACCCCGCGCGACAAGTCCGGCGCCCCCGACTTCACGCAGGATTTCTTCGGCAAGCAGGCCCACCTCACCGTCTCCGGCCAACTCAACGTCGAAACCTACTGCTGCGCCCTCTCCAAGGTCTACACCTTCGGTCCCACCTTCCGCGCCGAGAACTCCAACACCTCGCGCCACCTCGCCGAGTTCTGGATGATCGAGCCCGAGGTCGCCTTCAACACCCTCGCCGACAACGCCGACCTCGCCGAAGCCTTCCTCAAGTACCTCTTCCGCGCCCTGCTCGAAGAACGCGCCGACGACATGGCCTTCTTCAACGAGCGCATCGACAACACCGTCATCCAGACCCTCACCCACCTCATCGAAACCCCCTTCGAGCGCCTCTCCTACACCGACGCCGTCTCCCGCCTCGAGAAGTCCGGCGAGAAGTTCGAGTTCCCCGTCAAGTGGGGCGCCGACCTCCAGTCCGAACACGAGCGCTACCTCACCGAGAAACTCATCAAGAAGCCCGTCATCCTCATGGACTACCCCAAGGACATCAAGGCCTTCTACATGCGCCTCAACGACGACGGCAAAACCGTCGCCGCCATGGACGTCCTCGCGCCCAAGATCGGCGAGATCATCGGCGGCTCACAACGCGAAGAGCGACTCGACGTCCTCGATTCCCGCCTCGACGAGATGAAACTCCACAAGCCCGACTACTGGTGGTACCGCGACCTCCGACGCTACGGAACCGTCCCCCACGCCGGCTTCGGCCTCGGCTTCGAACGTCTCATCCTCTTCGCCACAGGCATGACCAACATCCGCGACGTCATCCCCTTCCCCCGCACCCCCGGCAACGCGGATTTCTAAGTCTGCCCTTCTGATTCGCGCCCATCGCGATCAAACTGTTCGGAGTTCTCCTCCGTCTCGAACACGGCATTAATGATGTCAAGAATCGGTCGTGCAACCCACACTTTGCCGTACTCCCTGCCTGTGTGTTCTTTGAGCAGCCCGCTTTCCTCCAACCTCTTGATGGCTTTCCTAGCTGTTGGATCGGTCGTGTCGAGAGCCCTCTGAGCACTGGCAGCCGTAACCGCGGGCGATCCATACAAGTGATCGAGCAGGGCGAGCGACAATGATGCGCCGCGCCCTCGTTGAAGCTTTGTACGCTGCACGTCATACAGATCTCGAAGCCGAATGATTCGTTCCCCCGCATCTCGAGCTTGCGAGCTAACCGCAGCCAGAAAAAATCTCAGCCATGAGTTCCAATCGCCCCGCGTACTCACGTGCAGAAGCAGGTCGTAGTACGACTGCCGGTGGCGATCAAAGTAGCCACTGAGATAAACTAGCGGATACTGCAATAATCCAGATCTGCAGAGCGAGAGCGCTGCGAGCGCACGTCCGACGCGTCCGTTTCCATCACCAAATGGGTGTATTGCTTCGAACTGATAGTGCGCCAATGCGATCGCGACTATCGGCGGAAAAACGGCAGGCGGGGCATTCACGAATCGTTCAAACGCAGCAAGCGAGTCCTCTAGGCCTTGTCCTGGCGGCGGTGGAACGAACCGTGCAGTCCGTGCGTCCCCCTCCGTCCCTCCAATTCTGTTCTGGCTCGCCCTGATCTCCCCCGGCCTGTTGTTCTCGCCTCGAACCTCTCGAAGCAACAGACGATGCATCTCGCAAATCAATCGTCTCGAAATTGGCAGATCAGAACTCAAACCATGTTGTAGCGCAACGAGATAGTTGGCGACCTCCACCGTCTCATTTCGGGCGGCTCCATAACCTGCTTCATATAACGCAACTTCCTCCGCAGTCGCAATCGTGTCCTCGATCCGTGAAGACGTTTCTGCTTCACGACGCATCAGCGGACGAGCGACGAGCCACGGACTGGAGAATCCACGCGACAACCCATCGAGCCGCGCCACCGCTCGCTCTGCGCCCAAGATTTCTGGCATCAGCGATGCCAGCGACTCGGCAGTGATGCCTCTTGGCGGAAGGTCGTCAGGCACAAAGGCCGTCACACTCCGTTGGCTTGTTTCTCTCAACCCACGAACAATGCGTACCTCCGTCGCCGTGGTAGGAACGAGCCGACCTGGCGCCGAATCCTGAAATTGGGATCGATCCATCCGGCATTCCTCGCCTTTTTATGCTTTCTTTCAAAGATTCAAAGATTATCCTTTGAATCATAAAAAGCAACCCACAATTCCCAGCTGCGGCCGGTTCCCCGCCCTCATTATGGGCCACCCACTACCCTCCCCCCATGCCTCCCGCTCCCTCACTCACCCCCGACCCCCTCAAGGCACTCTTCCTCGCAGGCCGACCCTGCGTCCGCATTGTCACCTTCGAAGAATCCGAAGCCCGCGACCGCCTCTACGCCATCGCCGCAGACCTCAACATCACGCCCTGGCTCTGGTCCGCAACCCAGGGCATCCGCTGCGGCCACGTCGCCACGCCCCCCATCCCCGACACCACCAATCCCGCCGCCGCCCTCCACTACACCCTCCTCCACGCCAAAGACCCCACCCTCCTCATCACCTGCGACCTCGCCGACCACCTCACCGACCCCCTCGCCCTCCGCGCACTCCGCGAACTCATCGACCACTTCGCCATCCGCGCCGGCTACCACAACCCCGCGCACATCGCCATGATCGATCACCGCGATGATGCGCCACCCGCCCTCGCCGCCGCCTCCGCCCGCTACTCCATCCCCTTCCCCACCGACGACGAGATCGAATCCCTCGTCCGCAAAACCGTCCGCGAACTCCACAAGCAATCACCCATCGACATCTCCCTCACACAAAAGCACGTCCGCGCACTCATCGAAAACCTCCGAGGCCTCACCCGCCGACAAATCCCCCTCCTCATCGCCGACGCCGTCGCCGCCGACCGCGCACTCAACGAACAAGACCTCCCCAACCTCCTCCGCGCCAAACGCGAAGCCATCTCCCTCGGCTCAACCGTCCTCGACTTCGTCGACTCACCCGCCTCCCTCGACGACATCGCCGGACTCAACCGCCTCAAGAAATGGCTCCGTGCTCGCGCCCCCGTCTTCAACTCCAGCGCAACCCTCCCCACACCCCGCGGCGTCCTCCTCCTCGGCGTCCAAGGCTCCGGCAAATCACTCGCCGCCAAAGCCATCGCCTCCGCATGGTCCCGCCCGCTCCTCCGACTCGACCCCGGCGCCCTCTACGACCGCTACGTCGGCGAATCCGAACGCCGCCTCCGCGAAGCATTCCGACTCGCCGAAGCCATGGCCCCCATCGTCCTCTGGATCGACGAAGTCGAAAAAGGCTTCGCATCCGCGGCCGCGCGCAGCGTCGACGGCGGACTCTCCCAACGACTCTTCGGCGCCCTCCTCACCTGGATGCAGGAACACCACGCGCCCGTCTTCATCGTCGCCACCGCCAACGACATCGAAGCCCTCCCCCCCGAACTCCTCCGCAAAGGCCGCTTCGACGAGATCTTTTTCATCGACCTGCCCACACTCCAGGCCCGCGCAAACATCTTCTCCATCCACCTCCGCAAACGCGCACTCGACCCGAACGCCTTCGACCTCGCCACGCTCGCCGACGCCTCCCAGGGCTTCAGCGGCGCCGAGATCGAGCAGGCCGTCCTCTCCTCACTCCACGAAGCGCACGCCGACAACAAACCCCTCGACACCGCGCGCATCCTCCACACCCTCTCCGAATCCCCGCCCCTCTCCGTCACCATGGCCGAGAGCGTCAACGAACTCCGACGCTGGGCCCAAGGCCGCACACTCCCCGCCGACTAACCCCGCGCGAGCGAACCTGCGCCCCATTCTGACGACCCGCCTCTTCGCCTCACCACCTCACCGCCTCACTGCATCACTGCCTTTAAGGCCGCGGAGCGGCCGCCAGCCAATAGCCCCGGGCGACCATCCGGGGGAGCCCGGGGTTCACCTCACTCTCTCTTTCCCTCGGAGCCCCGGAGGGGCGACACTTCCCCCAAAACCAAACGCGGCCCGATCCTCTCAGACCGGGCCGCGCGCTCCCTCTCACCCCGCGCGTGCTCCCACGCGCGAGGCAACTTCAACACGTCTCAACGCCGGCGACGCACGCCCGCCAGCCCCGCGATGCCCAGCAGCGCGCCCGCGCCCGGCGATGGCACCACACGGAAATTGTCCACGTACTGGTACAGCGGCTCCGTCGGAACCGTGAACGGACGCGTGATCATCGCGCCAACGTCGAACATCCCGCTCGCGCCCGGAGTGAACATCCCCGTCAGCGTCCCGAACCGCGGCGTCGTCGAGCCCGACGGGCCCGCCTCGACATGCGCGATCGACGCGCCGTTCACGATCAGGTCGAAGATCCCGCCCTGATTGTTCTGCAGCGTCGTGAACCGGAACGTCGACCACTCGAACGCAAACTCGTACGTCTGACCCGCGCTCAGGAACATCGACTGCGTCAGCGTGATCCCCTGGTTCCCCGTCTGCTGCGCGTTCGCGCGCCCCACCGAGAACCGCCCCGCAAGGCTCATCCCCAGCGGACCCGCCCAGTCGATGTCGAACGACTCCACGATCCCGGGCGCCCCCGCCCCGCCCGCCGTGTTCGCCACCGTCCAACCCGTGAAGTCCCCGCTCTCAAACCCGCCGTTCACGAACTGACCCACCGCAGCCCCGGACAACCCCAGCGTGGCAAACGACAAGAACATCGCGGCACGTACGCGCATGTGTTTCTTCCCTGACATTGGCCGGTGGACGTGTCTCACTCCCTCCCGCGGCGTCGGCCATCGCGCCACGCAAGGTGCGTCAGGCCCCTAAGGTACCGCTCCAGGCCCCCTGAAAAAAGGGCCGCGCGCCGCTTCTGGAGCGAAATAATCTCTCTCATCCGCACCAACGCGCACGACCGACGTATCCATCGCCTTCACAACGTCTTACGACAACTCCCCCGCACCCACCCCCGCGCCCATCCGATACACACCCGCCCCATGCCCAACCCACTCCCACGCATCGCCCTCACCGCAGACCTCCCCGCAAACCCCGACGGGCCGCCCACCTACTCCTCGCGCTGCGCCTACGCCGCCGCGCTCCGCAGCGCCGGCGCGCTCCCCGTCATCCTCCCCCCGCCACTCATCGTCTCCCCCATCGCGCTCGAATCCATCGCCGACCAGTACGCCGAAGCCTTCGACGGCTTCCTCTTCACCGGCGGCGCCGATCCCGTCACCGAACCCTTCGGCCAGCCCACGCACACCGAAGCCAAGCGACTCCACCCCTCGCGCCAGGCCTTCGAACTCGCGCTCCTCACCGCGCTCGACAAGCCCGAGCACCGAGACAAGCCCGTCCTCGCGATCTGTCTCGGCATGCAGCTCATGGCCCTCCACAACCAGGCCACGCTCCACCAGCACCTCCCCGACTCACCCCACGCGCCCTCCGCTCCCACCCACCTCGACAACAACCTCCACGACATCATCCCCACCGTGCACAACCACCCCGTCATCGCGCAGCGCGGACGCGCCGCCTCCTCCCACCATCAGGCCGTGAGCGACCCGGGCAAGCTCCGCGTCGTCGCGCACGCCCACGACCACGTCATCGAAGCCGTGGACGACCCCGCGCGCGCCTTCTACCTCGGCGTGCAGTGGCACCCCGAACGGACCCCCGAGGGGCCCGGCTCCGACCACCTGGCCGAGGGAATCTTCCGCGCCTTCGTCGAGCGCGCAGCGCGCGCGCAACACGCGCTCTCCCGCTGACATATCACGCCGATTCGGCGCACAACCCCCGCCACTGCGCCCTCTCGGCCAAAAGTCGAGACTTCGCGACCTCCGCCCCCGGTGCGCGCGCAGCCCGCATCTCCTATCCTCCGCCCATGCGCTCCTTCACCAGCCCGGCGCGCCTCCCCCTGATCGCGCCCTCCATCCTCTCCGCCGATTTCGCCCGCATGGGCGAGGACTGCCGCCACATCCTCGACCCCAAACAGGGCGACGCGGACCTCCTCCACCTCGACGTCATGGACGGCCACTTCGTCCCCAACCTCACCATGGGCCCGGACTTATGCCGCGCCCTCCGTCGCGTCCTCCCCGACGCCTTCCTCGACGTCCACCTCATGGTGACCAACCCCGCGCAGTACGTCGATCCGTTCGCGGACGCGGGCGCGAATCACCTCACCTTCCACGTCGAAGTCACGCCGAACCGCAAGGCCTTGGACACCCTCGTCTCCCACATCCGTACCCGTGGTATGTCCGCCGGAATCGCCGTCAACCCGCCCACCCCGATCGATCGGCTCTGGTCGTTGATCAAGCCGGATGACGGCGCGGGGCTCGACCTCGTGCTCGTCATGTCGGTGAACCCGGGCTTCTCGGGGCAGTCGTTCATCGGGGGCGTGCTCGAGAAGACGCGCGCGGCACGCACGGCGTTCGGCGACACGATGCGGGTGCAGATGGACGGGGGCGTGAACCTGGACACGGCGCCGGCGTGCCGGGAGGCGGGGTGCGACGTGATCGTGGCCGCGTCGGCCATTTTCCGGGAGCCCCCGGAGCGGCGCGCGGGTGTGGTCGCGGCCCTGAGGGGCTCGGAAGGCCGATAAGCCGCACACCCACCGAACAGGGGCGCCCTCGACCCGTTGAATCGCGGGATTCGGGTGCTATCCTCGTGCCGGTTTCGACGTAGAACCATTCGGAGGGGCGCCGTAGCGCGTCCCTCTTTCCACTATGGCCGACCAGGGCTCGATCCAACTCATCCTTATCCGCACCGGGGCGACCGACTGGGACGACGCGGGTCGTCTGCAGGGGCTCACCGATCTCCCGCTCTCGACGCCGGGGAAGGAGGCGCTGAACCAGCGTCTCACGGAGTTCCGCTCGGCCAACCCGGACATCGAGAACCCGTCGGCGGTGCTGCACGCATCGGACGAGGCGTCTCGCCAGTCGGCCACGCTCACGTCCCGGACGCTCGGCGGGCGGGCGCGCGAGATGGACGCGCTGCATGACGTCGGTCTCGGGTTGTGGGAAGGGCTGCTCGAGGACGAGTTGCTGGAGCGTCATCCGTCGGCGCACCGGCACTGGCGCGAGGACCCGAGCATGGCCACGCCTCCTGAGGGCGAGGGCGTGCTGGACGCCGAGGCGAGATTGCTGGACGCGCTCTCGCGCGCGACGGCGAAGGGGTCGAAGCGTCCGGTGGCGGTGGTGCTGCGTCCGACGGCGTTCGCGCTTGTGCGTGCGTGGCTGACGGGGCAGCCGGTGACCCGGCTGTGGGAGACGCTGGAGATGGCGCCGCCGGTGGACGTGCTGCACATCCACCGTTCGAGGCTGCTCGCGCGACGCGAGCGAGAGGGATCGAGGGCATGACACGGATCAACGGACGACCGTGGGCGGCGGTGGATCGCAAGGCGGGCGCGGTGCCGGAGGGGCTGTGGCTTCGCTGCCCCAACACCGACTGCGGGCAGATGCTCTACCGCAAGCAGATGGAAGCGAATCAGTCCGTCTGCCCGGAGTGCGATCATCACTTCCGCATCTCGGCGTCGGAGCGCATCCGTCAGCTCGTCGACCCTGACTCGTTCGAGCCGCTGTTCACGAACCTGCGCGCGGCGGACCCGCTCAGTTTCGTGGACCGCAAGGCGTACGCGGAGCGCGTGAAGGACGAGACGAAGCGGACGGGCGAGCACGAGGCGATCAAGGCGGGGCGTGCGTTCATCAAGGGCCGCCCGGTGTGCCTGTGCTGCCTGGATCTGACGTTCATGATGGGATCGATGGGCTCGGTGGTGGGCGAGACGATCACGCGCGCGATCGAGCACGCCACGGACGAGGCGTTGCCGCTGATCATCGTGTCGTGCTCGGGCGGGGCGCGGATGCAGGAGTCGGGGCTGTCGCTGATGCAGATGGCCAAGACCTCGGCGGCGCTCGCGCGGTTCGACGACACGGGGGGCTTCTTCATCTCGGTGCTGACGGACCCGACCACGGGGGGCGTCACGGCGTCGTTCGCGATGCTCGGTGACGTGATCCTGGCGGAGCCCAAGGCATTGATCGGCTTCGCGGGACCGCGCGTGATCCAGCAGACCCTTCGGCAGGAGTTGCCGGAGGGCTTTCAGCGCTCGGAGTTCCTGCTCGAGGCGGGCCTGGTGGATCGCGTGGTGCATCGTCGCCAGCTGCGCTCGGAGATCGGGCGGCTGGTCGACTACGCGGGCAAGTGATCGCGTTTGCTCGGCTCAGCAGGCCGTGCCGAAGTTGCTCAGGACGAGGTTGAGATCGGCGAAGTTCACGGCGCCGTCGCCGTTGACGTCGCCCGCGAGGCCGACGCCGGTCATGCCGAACTCGCCGAGCACGATGTTCAGGTCGGCGAAGTTCACGATGCGGTCGCCGTTGGCGTCGCCGGGGCACGCGTTGACGATCTGGATCTGCCAGCCCATGCCGGAGTGGTTGCTGCACTCGTAGTAGAGGAGATCGGGGACGGAGCCGCCGGGGGTGAAGGTGAGCGCGGCGTTGCCTGCGGCAAAGTTGCCGGTGACGCCGTTGGTGTAGACGCCCGCGCCGGCGCCGTTGGGATCGGTGGAGACGTAGAAGGGGTGGAAGAAGGGGACGTCGACCATCTGGAAGGTGTAGGTCGTGCCGCGTTCGAGCGTGACGACGGCGGCTTCGACGCCGTTGATGTAGTAGGCCTCGGGGAAGCCGCCCTGATTGGGATGCGCGGGGGTCTTGGGCCCGACGGTGACGCAGAAGGTGGTGGGGCTGGAGGCGCAGTTGCCGGCGTGGAGCGTGGGCGCGATCGAAGCGGCAATGATCGCGGCGATGGACAGACGAACGGACGGGGCGGGCATGTTGTGTCTCCTCACACGTGAGTTGCGGCGCGTTGCGCGGGTATTCGCGGCGGCTGGGCCACGCACGAACTCTTAGGTACAGCGCGATCGTGCGGTGTGGAAGCGCGAATCCGGAGATGACGGCGCTATGGGGGGCATCCCTCGCGTTGCCGTGAGGGATCGGACGCGATTCACTCGGGCGCGATGGCGCAGAGGCCGCGGCATTGCGGACCTTTTTTGTAGTTGCCCGCGAGCATGTCGCGGAGTGATTCGTTGATCTTCACACGAACTTTGCCGGGCTTGAGAGAGGAGAGGGGGATGGCGCCGCGTTGCCCGGTCTGGAGCATCCAATACTCCGCGCGGCCGTCGAAGGGGACGGGGTCCTCATCGCGCTCGGCGCGGATGGACTTGTGTTCTTCGCTCGGATCGAGCAGCGCGGGGAGCACGAGCGCGTAGACGCAGAACTGGAGATCGTCGGGCTTGGGCTCGAGCTTGGATTTGGTGGCGTCGCCGGTCTTGTAGTCGATGATGCGGAAGGTGTTGTCGGGGAGCTGGTCGACACGGTCGAGTTTGGCGATGAGGGAGTGGCGCGTGCCGTCGAGGACGTACGCGGCCTCGACGAGCGTTTCGACGTGGAGCGTGATGGCGGCGGGAGTGGCTGTGTGGAGGGTGTGCGCGTGGCGGAGGAGTGCGTCGACCTGATGGGGGAGATCGCGCGCGTCGTGGTCGGCGAGCGCGAAGGAGCGGACGCGCTCGGCGCCGAAGGAGAGAAGACGGTCGCGCGTGGGGAGTGGTCGACCGTCGCTCTCGGCGGCGCGGGACTCGTTGAGGAATTGTTCGAGGGTGGCGTGGATGGCGTGGCCGAGCTTGAGATGGGGCTGCTCGGGCTCGCGGAGACGGACGACGTGCTTGAGGTAGCAGCAGCGCGGGCAGGCGAGCCAGTCGTAGATGACACTGTAGGAGAAGTGGATCGGCGCGACCCAGGGGCGATAGAGGCTCGCGGCGCGGCGGGACCAGGCGCTCTGTCGGCGTCGGTACTCCTCGTGGTGCTCGCTCGCGGGCGCCTCGGCCCCTGCGTCGCGGAGATCGGCGAGCGCGCGGAGGCGCGCGGCCACATCCTCGAGTATTTCCGCGGCTGATGTTGCCTGCTCGACCGTCAGGCCGGAGGAGGGAACGCCGACCATTGCTTCTGCTGCTTCACGGCGCAGGCGGCGCACCTCGGTCTCGAAGAAGCCAGCGCCGCCGTCGGTGAGGAGGTCTTCCTCCGTGGGGAGGGCGAGCCCGGCGCCTGAGATGAGGCTCTGGATGTTCGTGATCTCGTTCACGAGGGGCTTGTCGCCGCTGGTGAGTTCGATGAAGTAGTCAGTGCTCTTGCCATCGCGGCTCTTCTTGGACTTGGCGAGCAGCACGAGCCGGCGCTGCGCGCGGGTGCAGGCCACGTAGAACACACGGCGCTCCTCGGCGCCGGCGCTGTGTGGAGGGCGGCCACTCAGAGATTCGGGAAGGGGCTCCTCGTCGGTGCGGCCCTGTGTGAGCGGGAAACCCCAGCCCGGGCGCACGCGCGGCACGAAGACCGTGTCGAACTCGAGGCCCTTGGCCTGGTGCGCGGTCAGGCAGAGCACGGCATCGGTGGGCAGATCGGGCTCGCTGTCCTGCGTGACGCGCTCATCGCCCGGTGAGGAGAGTGAATTGCGTTCCTTCTCGTCGAGGTCGCCCAGGTACTCGAAGAATGCGCGGAGATCGCCCGGGGCCGCGAGACGGCTTTGGCGCGCGCGGGCAAAGGATGCCACGGCCACGAGCGCTGCGACGCGGTCGGCTCGCTCGTGCGCGTCGAGGCCGTCGAGGTCTGCGAGCGAGAGGCGGATGATGGCGGTCCAGATGGTTTCGCAGGCGGGGAGCGCGGTGGCGTGGGGGAGGAGTTCGTTGCGGAGCGCGACGAAGGCCGCGACGGATTCGTGAACCGAGTGATCGCAGGTGATGCAGTCGAGGAGGTCGGAGGGGTCGCCCTTGGAGCGCGCGATGCGCCACTGGTCTTCCCAGCGGTTCAGCACGTGTGGGGGGAGCGCGATGGGCGGGCGGAGGAGGACGCGTCGGACATCGCTGTTGTCGTGTCGTTCGCAGAGCACGCGGAGCCAGGCAAAGAGGTCCTGGACGCCTGCGTCGGAGAGGGGAGTGGTCTCGCGTCGGAAGTGTGCGGGGATGCCTGCTGCTTCGAGTTCGGAGGCGACGCGTTCGGCTTCGCTGTTGATGCGGACGACGACGGCGAAGGACCCGAGCGGAGCGTCGGGGCGGCGGGCGCGCTCGGCGCGGATGGCCGCGGCGATCGCTACGCCGAGGTGGGAATCGTGATCGACGATGAGGCCGTCGACGGTCGGCGGCGCGTCGGGGGGGGATGCGCAGCCGACGAGTCGCTTGTCCGGAGCGAAACGCTCGCCGGGGATGGCGTTGGCCATGATGTGGTTGGCGACGGCGAGGATGGGGGGCGCGCTGCGGTAGTTGTTGACGAGGGCGATGCGTGTGTGGCCGGGGTAGGCGCGCTCGAAGCGCTCGAAGGCGCGGTGGTCGGCGCCTCGGAAGGCGTAGATGGCCTGATCGTCATCGCCGACGACGCAGATGTCGGGCGGGTTGCGCTCGTTGCCGGGCGCAAGGAGCTCGAGGAGGCGGATCTGGACGGGGCTCCAGTCCTGGAACTCGTCGACGACGATGTGCCGGCACTCGTCGCGCAGGATGGCGCGGGCGTCGGCGCGCTCTTCGAGGAGTCGGACGGGGAGGGTGAGGTATTCGTCGAGCGTGAGCCAGCCGCGCGCGCGGCAGGATTCCTCGAAGCGGTCGTAGAGGGTGGCGAGCGCTTCGAGGTCTTCGAGGCGCGCGAACTCGGCGTCGAGCGAGATGTCGTCGCGGGTGTAGTCGCCGCTCTCGAGGTAGGCGCGTCGGTCGGCGGCCCATGCCGAGATGCGCTCGGGGGTGAGGCCCTCGGTGCGGAACCGATGGATCTGCTGGTCGGCGTAGCGCGCGAGGGAGGCGCGGCCCTCTGCGGCGCGGTCTTCGAAGAGGGCGTGCTCGGCGATCAGGTCGCGGAGGAGGCGGACGCGCTGCGCGGAGTCGGCGATCTGGGTTTCCCAGGGGTAGCCCAGGCGGTCGCCGAAGCGTTTGACGATGCGGCGGCCGAAGGAGTGGCAGGTGGAGAGCTGGAGGCGTTCGGCCGGGGCGGGGCCGACCATCTGCGCGAGTCGGGCGCGCATCTCGTTGGCGGATTTGATGGTGAAGGCGAGGGCCAGGACGTTTTCGGGTTCGATCGCGCGGCCTTGATCTTCGAGGGGCGCGAGGAGGCGGGCGACGCGGTGGATGATGACGCGTGTCTTGCCGCTGCCGGGTCCGGCGAGGACGGAGAGGGGGCCCTGGTCGTGCAGCACTGCGGCGCGCTGTTCGTCGTTGAGCGAAGCCAGGAACCCCGGCGTGGGCATGGGGCCATCGTATCCGCGCGGTGCGCGGGGTCGTGGGGGGAACGCGGGTTGGGAGGGGCGTCAGACGCCGAGGAGCGCGTGGGTGTGGCGTCGGACGATGACTGGCTCGAGGCGTGTTGGGGGGAGTGCGTCGAGGCGCGGGAGCGAGGCTTTGAGGGAGGCCTTGAGTTCGGAGCCGAGTCGGCAGATGTGTTCCGCGTCGGGTCGGAGGGCGGCGCGGCAGCGGCCGAGACGGATGGCTTCGAGAACGTCGTCGGCGCGGTCGGAGGCTGCGTCGACGTGGGTCCATGCGGCTCCGGTCTGGAGCCAGACGTGTGCGTCGCTACCGCCGGTGAGGCCGACGCCGAGGCCTCGCGCGATGCGTTCGACGCGCGCGACGGTGTCGGGGTCGCTCCAGCGGGCGTTGATCTCGACGGCGTCGAAGAGGCGGGCGACGGTGTCGCCGCCGAGTGCGCCGATGGGCTTGTCTTCGCGGAGGGGGTGGGCCGCGATGACGGCGAGGGAGCCGAGACGGGCGGTGACGTCGGCGAGTTCGGCGCCTTCGGGGTGGTAGCCGGCGGAGAGGGGGAAGTCGAAGGCGTTGTCGAGGGCGCGGATGTCTTCGAGGTCGCCGAGGACGACGGCGTCCGCGCGTTCGGCCAGGGTGATCTCGACGCCGGTGTAGAAGAGGGAGGGGCCGACGATGAAGCGGCCGTGCTCGTAGATGAATTGCGCGCGGAGCGCGTCGAACATCTGCCAGAGGTCGGGTGCGTGCGCGTGCTCTGCGATGGCGAGCGCGTGGATGCCTCGGCGTTGGAGGATTCGCGCGAAGCGCGCCGGCTCGCCGGCCTGCATCGGCGTGCGTTTAGCGACCTTCATGTGTGTGTGCAGGTCGATCGTCAGGGGCACGGGAGGAAGCTCCTGCGGGTCGTGGAGTTCATGTTAGCGTCGTGTGAAGGCGCGGCTACCGGACAGGCCCCGATTCCGACGTGAACTTCGCTGCGCAACGTGTGCGCGGGCGCGGGGGGAGCGCGTCGATAACTCGTTGGGACGGCGGTTCTTGGGCGGAAGCGGCGGCGCGGCCCCCCGTTCCCGGCGGACGGAGGGGTGGGGGGCGAGGGTCAGACGCCCAGGAGCATGCGCGCGGGGTCCTCGATGCACTTTTTGATGTGAACGAGGAAGGAGACGGCTTCGGCGCCGTCGACGATGCGATGGTCGTAGGAGAGCGCGAGGTACATCATGGGTCGCACGACGACCTCGCCGGAGCCGGGCTTGTCGGGGTGTTCGATGGGGCGGCGCACGATGTTGTGCATGCCGAGGATGCCGCTCTGCGGGGGATTGAGGATTGGCGTGGAGAGGAGCGAGCCGTAGACGCCGCCGTTGGTGATGGTGAAGGTGCCGCCCTGGAGTTCGTCGAGGGAGAGCTTGCCGTCGCGCGCGCGGGAGGCGAGGTCGCGGATGCCGTCTTCGACCTGCGCGAAGGAGCGTGACTGGCAGTCGCGCAGGACGGGGACGGTGAGGCCCTTGGGGGTGCCGACGGCGATGGCGATGTCGAAGTAGGAGCGCTTCTCGATCTCGATCTCGCCCTTGTCGTTCTCGACGAGGGAGGCGTTGACGAGTGGAAAGGCGCGGAGGGCGCTGGCGCAGGCGGAGACGAAGAAGGACATGAAGCCGAGACCGACGCCGTGACGCTTCTCGAACTCTTCCTTGTGCTTGGAGCGCAGGGCCATGACGGCGGTCATGTCGCACTCGTTGAAGGTGGTGAGCATCGCGGCGGTGTGCTGCGCCTCGACGAGGCGCTGGGCGATGCGGTGACGGAGGGGGGTGAGGCGCTCGCGCGTGACGGAGCGCGCGGAGGAGGGCGCTGCGGGAGCGGCGCTGGTGCGCGCTTCGGGCGGGCGCGTGGGCTGCGCGGGCGATGGAGCGGCGGGCTTGGAGGGCGCGGGGGCCGCGTCGGGCGCGCGGGACTGGACGAAGGCGAGGACGTCCTGCTCGCGGACTCGGCCGCCGGGGCCGGTGCCGGAGATGCGCGCGACGTCGACGCCCTGCTCCTCGGCCATCTTGCGGGCTAAGGGGGTGGCGCGGACTTCGGAGGAGGAGGAGGCAGCGAGCGCGGGCGCGGCTGGCGCGGCGGCTTGGGCGGGTTTGATCTCGGGCGCGGGTGATGGCGCGGGGGCCGCGGGCTTGGCGGGCTCGGGTTGTTTGGCGGGTTGCTCGGCCTTTGCTGGGGCGGGAGCGGAGGGCGCGGCGGCGCCGGACTCGTCGATGCTGCCGACGACGGAGCCAACCTCGACGGTGTCGCCCTCTGCGGCGTTGCGCTTGAGGACTCCGCTCGCAGGGGAGGGGAGTTCGAGGGTGATCTTGTCGGTCTCGAGCTCGAGGAGGGTTTCATCGCGCTCGACGCGTTCGCCCTCGGCTTTTCGCCAGGTGGTGATGACGCCAGAGTTGATGGATTCCCCCAGGGCGGGGATGACGATGTCGGTGGCCATGTTGCTCGGATTCTATAGAAGTGACGATCAGCCGCGCGCGCCGGCGGGGGCGAGCGAGGCGTTTCCGCCCGGGCCCTTGCCGCCGTCGCTGGGGAGCGGGCCGACGGCGCCGGAGAGGATGGATTCCTGCTGCTTCTTGTGCTGGGTCTTGGAACCCGTGGCGGGGGTGCCGCTGCGGGGACGGCCGACGTACCGCACGCCGGGCAGGCCGACACGCTCGCGCAGCTCGGCCTCCATGAATCGGAACGCGCCCATGTTCTGCGGCTCTTCCTGCGCCCAGATGACCTCGACCTCTCTGGGGTAGGAGGCGAGGGTTTCCTTGAGGGCTTCGACGTGGAGGGGGTAGAGCTGCTCGACGCGGATGATCGCGACGTCCTTCTTGGAGATCGCGCGCCGGCGCTCGTCGAGTTCGTGGTAGAGCTTGCCGGTGCAGAGCACGATGCGGCGCACGCCGGACTTGGAGGCAGCGGGCTGGGCGGACTTGTCCCAGGGGAGCGGCGCGAAAGCGGGGTCGTCGATGATCTCGAGGAAGCGGCCGTGCACGAGGTCCGCGACGCGGCTGGTGTTGACGCGGAGCATGCTCTTGGGCGTCATAAGGATGAGGGGGAGGCGGAAGGTGCGCTTCACCTGCCTCCGGAGGACGTGGAAGATCTGAGAGGCGTTGGAGGGGTAGACGACCTGCATGTTGTCGTCGCCGCAGAGTTGCAGGAAGCGTTCGAGTCGCGCGGAGGAGTGCTCGGGTCCGGCGCCCTCGTAGCCGTGAGGGAGGAGGAGGGTGAGGCCGCTCCATCGCTGCCACTTGAGTTCCGCGGCGGAGAGGTATTGATCGAAGATGACCTGAGCGCCGTTGGCGAAGTCGCCGAACTGGGCTTCCCACATGACGAGCATGTTGGGGTCGGTGAGGGAGTAGCCGTACTCGAAGCCGACGACGGCCATTTCGGAGAGGGGTGAGTTGTGGACGCAGAAGCGGGCCTGTCGCGGGCGGCCGTCGGAGCCGGGCTCGCCGACGGGTCCGGCGCCGCCGGGCTCGCCGATCTCGCGGATGTGGTTGAGGGGGATGTAGGACTCGCCGGTGTTGGCGTCGCGAACGGCGGCGTGGCGGTGGCTGAAGGTGCCGCGTCGGCAGTCCTGCCCGCTGAGGCGCACGGCGGCGCCCTCGACGAGGAGGGCGCCGAAGGCGAGCGATTCGGCTGTGGCGTAATCGAGTTCGTTGGTCTCGTTGTCGCAGGAGGCGGCGCGGGCCTTGAAGAGGCCGACGAGCTTGCGGTTGAGGTCGAAGCCTTCAGGGACGCGGCCCATGGCTCGCGCGACTTCCTGCAGGACGGGCAGGGCGACCTTGGTCTCGGCCGGGTTGTGGGAGAAGGCCTGATCGAAGCCCTTCCATCTGCGGCTGCCGGGGTCGATGGTGGGGTCGAAGGGCTGGAGTTTGCTCGCGGCCTGCGCTTTGTCGATGGCTTCTTCGAGGCGGCGGCGGATCTCGTCGGCGTCCTTCTCGCCGATGATGCCGTCCCGTCGGAGACGCTTCGCATAGGAGGAGAGGACGCTCTCCTTCTCGCGGATGAGGGCGTACATCTGGGGCTGGGTGAAGGAGGGCTCGTCGGACTCGTTATGGCCCCACTTGCGGTAGCAGAGGACGTCGATGAAGACATCCTTGTGGAACTGCTGGCGGTATTCGAGGGCGAGCTGCGCGGCCCAGACGCACGCCTCGGGGTCTTCGCCGTTCACGTGGATGACCGGCGCTTCGATCATCTTCGCCACGTCGGTGCAGTAGCGCGAGGAGCGGGCGTCCTCTTCGCCTGTGGTGAAGCCGATGAGGTTGTTGATGACGACGTGGACGGTGCCGCCGGTGGAGTAGCCCTCGAGGAGGGAGAGGTTGAGGGTCTCGGGGACGACGCCCTGCGCGATGACCGCGGCGTCGCCGTGAATGAGGATCGGCGCGACGCGGGTGCGCTGCTTGTCGGCGCGGACGCGTTGCTTGCCTCGCGAGCGGCCCTGGACGACGGGGTCGACGGACTCGAGGTGGCTGGGGTTGCTGGCCATGGCGAGCCAGACCTTCTTGCCGAAGCGGGTGACGCGCTCGCCCGAGTAGCCCTTGTGGTACTTCACGTCCCCGCCGCCGTCGGCGAAGTCGTCCTCGAAGTTGTCCTCGAACTCGGTGAAGATCTGCTCGTAGGTCTTGCCCAGGATGTTGCAGAGGACGTTGAGGCGGCCACGGTGAGCCATGCCCAGGACGATTTCCTCGATGCCCATCTCGGGGGATTGCTCGACAATGCGGTCGAGGAGCGGGATGACGCTCTCGGCCCCTTCGAGGCTGAAGCGTTTCTCGCCCGGGTATCTCGTGTGGAGGAACTTCTCGAAGGCTTCGGCGCGGATGAGGCGTTCGAGGACGTGGGCGCGATCGCCGCGATCGAGATCGGGCTTGTTGCGGGCCTTCTCGACGCGCGAGGCGAGCCAGAGGCGCTCGCGCACGTCGGACATGTGCATGTACTCGATGCCAACGGAGCGGCAGTAGGTCTCGTCGAGGGAGGCGATGATCTCACGGATGGGGCCGGGTCGGTCGAGGGGTGAGAGCGCGGGGCTGCAGACGGTGTCGAGGTCGGCCTCGGTGAGCCCGTGGAACTCCGGGGTGAGCTCGGGCGGGCAGGGGCGTTCACGCCCGAAGGGGTCGATGGCTGCGCAGAGGTGGCCCAGGTCGCGGTAGTGGTGCATGAGGGCTGCGACGCCGGCGTTGAGGGAGACGCCGACGGAGCCTGCCGCGGGTTCGGAGGTGAGGCCGACGGCGGCGACGGAGAGGGTGCCGTCGGAGGCGAGGGCTTTGGAGGTGGTGTGGGCGCCGACGCCGTTGAGTCGTGCGGCCGCGGCGCCCGCGGAGGCCGCGGTTGCGGAGGGGGAGGCCGGCGCGCTGGAGGCGCGCGCGAGCTCGAATCCCTGGAAGAAGACACTGAGCCCCTCCTCCACGGAAGCGGGGTCGTGCCGCCACAGCTCGTATTGGGCCTCGAGGTATTCCGCGTTCCAGCCGTTCACCGCCGGACGCGCCGCCTTCACCGCCGCGCTCATGAAGCCTCGTAATCCGTGTGATGTGCCGCCGACGCCGGGCCCATCCCGGCCCGCGCGACGTCGCAAGGTGTGTGTTGTCCGAACCCCATTCTACACCCGATCCTGGCGGCGCCCCGCGCGGATGTTCGCGATCTGTCCGAGCCGTCCCGCCACCCCTGAGCATCGGCCGGACGCGGCCACCCCCTCCAGCCGAAGGGGGGCGAAAGGATCAGCCGAAGCGGCCGGTGACGTACTGCTCGGTCTCGGGGAGGGCCGGGTTCTGGAAGATCTCCTCGGTGGGTCCGTACTCGATGAGTCGGCCGAGGTACATGAAGGCGGTGTAGTCGCTGACGCGCGCGGCCTGCTGCATGTTGTGGGTGACGATGAGGACGGTGTAGCGCTTCTTGATCTCGTGGATGAGTTCCTCGATCTTGAGCGTGGCGACGGGGTCGAGGGCGGAGCAGGGCTCGTCCATGAGAAGGACTTCGGGCTCGGCCGCGATGGCGCGGGCGATGCAGAGGCGTTGCTGCTGACCGCCGGAGAGACGGAGGCCCGAGGAGCTGAGGCGGTCTTTGACTTCCTCCCAGAGCGCGGCGCCCTTGAGGGCGCGTTCGCAGGCTTCTTCGAGGACGGCCTTGCGTCGTTCGCCGTCGATGCGGAGAGGATAGACCACGTTCTCGAAGATGCTCATGGGGAAGGGGTTGCTCTTCTGGAACACCATTCCCATGCGTTTGCGGAGCTGGATGACGTCGACGCCCGGCGCGTAGACGGACTGGCCCTCGATGGTGATGTCGCCTTCGACACGGACGCCGTCGATGAGGTCATTGAGGCGGTTGACGCTGCGGAGGAGGGTGCTCTTGCCGCAGCCGGAGGGGCCGATGAGCGCTGTGACGCATCCTCTGGGGACGCGCATGGAGATCTCGTGGAGGGCCTTGCTGCCGCTGTAGTAAAGGCAGAAATCGGCGACGTTGACGACGCCGTCGACGGCGCGGAGGCTCTCGTGGATTGCGGGATCGAAGCGTCGTCCCTCGCGGATGGCTTCGATGGCGCGGAACTCGACGGCGGGCTCGCTTGCCTGCGCGCCACGGACCGCGACTCTGGACACTCCCGACTCACCCTGCGTCATCACGACTTCCTTCGGCCGAATCTTCGTTTGTCGATCCGCGATTCCGGACATTAGAACGCCCCCTCCACGAACTTACGGCGCAGTCGCGCACGCAGGCCGATTGCCGCTCCGTTCAGCGCCGCCACGATGGCGATGAGGAGGAGCGTGGTTGTCCACACGTAGGCACGTGCGGCCTCGGAATCGGGGCTCTGGAAGCCCAGATCATAGATGTGGAAGCCCAGGTGCATGAACGAGCGTTCGAGGTGCACGAAGGGCGGGTGATGATCGAAGGGGAGGTCTGGCGCGAGCTTGACAGCGCCGACGAGCATGAGCGGCGCGACCTCGCCGGCGCCTCGGGCCATGGCGAGGATCATGCCGGTCATGATGCCCGGGGCCGCGCGCGGGAGGACGACGCGTCGGACGGTCTGCCACCGGCTGGCGCCGCAGCCGAAGCTGGCTTCACGGAGGGAGCGCGGGACGGAGGAGATGGCCTCTTCGGTGGCGACGATGACGACGGGGAGGGTAAGGAGCGCGAGTGTGAGAGCGGACCAGATGATGCCCTTGGTGCCGAACGTCGCGGTGGGGAGACGCTCGCGGTAGAAGCCGCGGAAGTAGGGGGTGGTGGCGAGGACCCAGGCAAGGAGCCCCGCGGCGCCGATCCAGAGGGCGAGGCCGCCCCACCAGATGGCGCGGTGGCGCGCCTCTTCGGGCTGGCCGGGGCGCGGCTTGGCAAGACGCATGGTGATGACGGCGAGGATGACGAGGGCGATGACTCCAACGGCGCCGACGGACCAGATGGGCGCGGGCGCTGGGACGCTGGGTCCGGAGTCGATGTAGGCGCCGACGGTGTAGCAGAAGAAGCCGAGGCCGAAGACGCCGTAGACGATGGAGGGCACGCCTGCCAGGTTGTTGACGGCGGTGCGGACGATGCTGACGAGGACACCCTGCTTTGCGTACTCGCGGAGGTAGAGGGCGGCGATGACGCCCAGGGGGGCGACGATGATGCAGAGCAGCAGCGTCATGAGGACGGTGCCGAAGATGACAGGGAAGACGCCGCCCTCGGTGTTGGCTTCGCGCGGCGCGTCGGTGAGGAACTCGTTCCAGCGGGCGAGGTAGACGGACCATTTCTCGCCGGTGTTGAGGTCGTTGGGCCGGAGGGCGCGAACAACCTGCGAGATGAGCATGGGCTCGTCCGGGCGGGTCTGCGCGATCGGGGCGAAGCGGCCGCTCTCGACGTCGGTCACGATCAGGCGGTATCGCGCGTCGTCGCGCTCGATGGCCTGCGCCTCGGCCATGAGGGCGTCGTACTGGGTGGAGAGCTCCTGCTCGCGTCGCTCGGCCTTCTCCTTGGCGCGGGCGAGTTCCGCTTCGGTGACATGACCATCGGCGAAGCGGAGCTCGACCTTGCGGAGCTCGAGGCGCGCCTGCTCCATCTTCCAATTGACGTCGCCGATCTCGCGCTTGCGGATGTGCTGGAGGCGTTCCCAGCGTTCGCGGGCCGCGGGGTGGAGCGCCTCGAACACTTGCCAGGCCTGCTCGTCGCCCTCGCCCAGGTAGACCGTTTCGCGGACGCGGGTGGTCGGCGCGCCTGCTTGTGGCTCTCCGGGTCCGAGAGGGACGCGCTCGAAGCGGCGCGGGCCGAGGTCGGTGGGAGTTTCGCCGGCGAGCGCGATGGAATCGCCCTCGCCCGGGAGTGTGCGCTCTTCGACGCGCGTCACGGCCTGCATGCGGCCGATCCAGACGCCCCACTCGAGGCGCTCGAGGAAGACGCCCCAGTCGGGTCGCTCGGAGGCGCCGATGTCGGCGAGATCGACCCAGCGGAAGGGCTGGCCTTTGAATTCACGGTTGCCGACGCGGTAGAGACGGCGGACGGCGAGCCCGTCCTTGGAAATCGCATCGGCGGGGGATTCGCCGGCGGAGATGCTGGCGCGGAGTTCTGAGAGGCGTTCGGCGCCGGGGTCGTAGGCCTCGTCACGGACGGGCGCAGCGAGGAAGGGTTCGCTCTGCGCGCGGATGGCGACGAGGTCGAGGGGGGCGACCCAGAAGGTGCGCAGGCCGTGCCATGCGACGAGCGCGAGGAGCCAGACGATGGCGCCGACGGCGAGGGCCATGGCGGCGCCGGTGAGCCAGACCTGTGGTTCGCCGTGGGCGGCGACGGGGGTGCGGCGCGGGGAGGAGGTCTTCGGAGTGGCGCTCATAGGGCGGCGCTCCTCGCGCGGATACGTCTCCGCATGACTTCGGCAATCGTGTTGACGAGGAAGGTCATGGCGAAGAGGACGAGGCCGCAGAGGAAGAGGACGCGGTAGTGGGTGGAGCCTTTGGCGGCTTCGGGGAGTTCGACGGCGATGTTCGCGGAGAGGGTGCGCATGCCGCTGAAGACGCTGACGTCCATGACGGGCGTGTTGCCGGTGGCCATGAGGACGATCATGGTCTCGCCGGCGGCGCGGCCGAGGCCGATCATGCAGGCGGAGAAGATGCCGCTGCCGGCCATGGGGAGGATGATCCGTGTGGCGGTCTGCCAGCGCGTGGCGCCGGCGGCAAGGGAGGCGGAGCGGAGGGGAGCGGGGACGGCGGACATCGCGTCCTCGCAGATGGTGTAGACGATGGGGGAGACGGCGACGGCCATGGCGAGGGAGACGACGAGGGTGTTGCGCTGCTCAAAGACGCCGAAGATGGAGTGGCGCGGGTCCATGCCGACCAAGGTGAGGAGGTGGGCGGAGCCCCAGGCGGCGAGGATGGCGAGGGTGACGATGCCGGCGAGCTTGACGAGTTCGGCGAGCGCGCCGCCCTCATGGCCCCATGCGGACTCGCGCGCCTGCAGCCAGGGGTGAACGTAACGGTTCACGAGCCACCACGAGAGGATGAGCATGGCGGGGCACGAGAGAGCGAACCAGCCGGGCCAGGGCGTGCCGTAGGCGCCGTTGAGCCATGCGCGAACGGAGCCCGTGCCTGATCCGTCGGCGAAGAGGACGGTTTCCATGGCGGGGCCGAGGAGGATCGCGATCGTGCCGCTGACGGCCGCAACGAGGACGATGCCGAAGAGGCGTGCGCTGTCGCCGCCGCCTCGGACGAGACGGACGGGAAGGAAGAGCCAGAGGTGTGCGCCGAGGGCGACGCCGAGCGGGAGGAGGACGAAGGAAAGGAGGACGCCCGGGAGCGCGTCGCGGATCATGGGGGCGAGAACGATGGCGGCGAGAAAGCCCAGCACGACAGAGGGGAGAGAGGCCATCATCTCGACGGTTGGCTTGACGACGGAGCGGGTGCGTCGGCCGACGAACTCGCTGGTGAACAGGGCGGCCAGGACGCCGAGCGGCGCCGCAATGAGCATGGTGTAGACGGTGGCTTTGAGGGTTCCGTAGACGAGAGGTGTGAGGCCGTACTTGGCCTCGGCCGCGTCGTCGCCGGAAGAGGACTGATAGACGTGCGCAGGCTCGGGCTCGCCCTCGTACCAGACCTTGCCGAAGAGGCTGCCGAAGGTGGCTTCGGCGTGGCCCACGTCGAGCATCCAGCGGGCGAGCGTGCCGTCGTTCGCGGCGAAGAGCACCTCGTTGAGTTTCGGGGCAAGACGGACCCAGGCCGGGGCGCCTTCCCAGCGATCGTTTGCGATGACTTTCTGGCTGGTCATGTTGCGGACAACGATGCGGCCTGCTGCGTCGGCTGCGACGAAGGTGCGGTCGCGGTCGCTGACGCCGATGGAGACCACGGCGTCGCCCTCGCCGCGCATCGTGTGCGCTTCGCGGAACACGCGCCCGTCCGGGGAGAGCTCCTGAGTGGTTCGCGCCGCGAACCAGCCGTGGATGTCGCCCTGCTCATCACCGACAACGACGGTCATGCCGCCGATGAGTCGGGTCATCGCGGTGATGCGTCGGCCCTCGGGGACGAGCCGGACGCGCTCGATGAGCCGGATCTCTTCGGGGTTGTTCGTGTCGTAGCGCTGGGCGAAGCCGTCGTCCCAGACGAGCAGCGCCCACGAGCCGTCACCCGCGAGAACAAGGCGCGTGGGGGCGCTTCGCCCTGATTCCGGCTCGATGGCCCAGGGATGGGCGCGGAGGCGGACACGTGTGGGACCGCCTCCGAGCGGAACGATCTTGCGGACCTCATTGAAGAAGCCCGTGCCGTCTTCGCGCATGCCTGCGATGAATTCGGAGCGTGCGCCGGGCTGATAGTCGAGGAGCGTCACGGCCCCTGCCCCGCCCTCGACGGGGACGGGGTCGGCGAGGTCCATGCCGAGCCCGATCGCGCGAGCCTGACCTGCTGTGGCGCGTTGGACGATTTCGCGCCCGAGGGGCATGCACTCGCCTGGAGCAAGGTGGTCGACACCGGCTTCGCGTTCTTCCGCGGCGGTCAGAAACCGGGTGGTCTGGGCGATCGACCCGAGCGCGACACGCCCGTCAGAGAGCCCGATGGCCGCGGCGCCGCCCCGCTCGACGAGCGAGAAGGCAGTGACGACGGCGCCGTCAGGCGCGAGTGCTTTCTCGTCGACGATCTCGCCGGTCTCGAGCCGATGGAGGCGGGCGATAGCGTCTGTCCCCACGGTGAGGACGCTGGCGAGGTGCTCGTCGACCTGCGCGGCCCAGACGTCAGGCTTGACCTGCGCGCTGGAGGCAATCGCGGGGGTCATGGAGCCGGGCGTGACGAGACGTCCGGCGACGATGATGAGATAGACGCAGATGCCGAGGACGGCGGCAACGACGCCGAGGCCCCCGGTGGTGATCACGGCATTGGCGATGGCGTCGGCCGCATGCACGCGCGCGCGGGTCCGTCGGACTCGACTCCCTGTCGCGTTGGTCGCGCGCTCCGACGGCACTTCACCCTCCAACCTACACGCCCTGATCCCGCACCGCCCGGGACGGGTTCCAAGCAAAAAGGCCGCGCCGGGATTCCACCGGTCGCGGCCCGATGTTCGTGACCGTCCGCATTACTTCGTGGAGATGCCGAGCTTGGTCAGCTCCTCGCTGGCGACGGCGTAGGGGACGGGGATGTAGCCGTCCTTGACGACGACTTCCTGGCCCTGCTGGGAGAAGACGAGGCGGACAAACTCGCGACGCAGCGGGTCGAGCTGCGTGCCGGGCTTGTGGTTGATGTACATGTACAGGAAGCGGGCGAGGGGGTACTCGCCGCTGAGAGCCGTCTCGTTCTCGGCAGGAACGCCGTTGATCGGCACGGCCTTGACGTCGGCGGTCTTGTAGCCGAGACCGGAGTAGCCGATGGCGCTCTTGTCGGTCGCGACGCCCTGGACGACGGCGGAAGAGCCGGGCTGCTCCTTGACGGTGGGCTTGTAGTCAGCCTTGCTGAGCGCGTGCTCCTTGAAGTAGCCGTAGGTGCCGGAGGCGGAGTTGCGGCCGTAGAGGGAGACGGGGCGGGAGGCCCACTCGCCGGTGAGGCCCAGGTCGCCCCAGGTCATCTTCTCGGGGCCGGTCACGGAGAAGATCTGCTTGAGCTGATCCATCGTGAGCGACTTGATGGGGTTGTCCTTGTGGACGTACACCGCGAGCGCGTCGATGCCGGTGCGGAGGGCCGTGGGCTTGTAGCCGAACTTCTTCTCGAAGGCGTCCACCTCGGCGGCCTTCATCTCGCGGCTCATGGGGCCGAACTGCGCCTGGTTCTCGATGAGAGCTGGGGGCGCCGTGGAGGAGCCCTTGCCCTCGATCTCGATCTTCGCGCCGGGGTAGAACTTATTGAACTGCTCGCCCCAGAACGTCATGAGGTTGTTCATGGTGTCCGAGCCAACGCTCTTGAGGTTGCCCGAAACGCCCTGGGTCGGCGTGTAAGTCGGCAGGCTCTGATCGACCTGCGCCCCGCCCGCGATCGCGAGCCCGCCACCCACCACCAACGCCGCCATCGAGCCGATCCAACGCTTCATGTGCCGTCTCTCCGTTCGAGTGTCGTAATTCACCGAGTTGCTTCCTTCACAGTGTCGCAGGGGCGCTGCACATTCCGCGCGGCTCAGAGCGTTAAGACTGCGCCAAGAAGGACCGGCAACGCCGCGGAAGCCCCCGGTTTCCGCGGCGCGGCGCGCGCCACATTCGGCGCGCCCCCTACTGGCCTTGCCCCCCCATCCGTCCGATAGTCTCCCCCGGCGGACATTCCCCCAGTTTCACAATACCCATACAGATTCCAAACCATGCGCCACTTTGAGCTCTGCGTCATCGGTTCCGGGCCCGCAGGCCAGAAGGCGGCCATCCAGGCCGCCAAGCTCGGGAAGAACGTCTGCATCATTGAAAAGAAGCACGTGGTCGGCGGCGCCGCCCTCAACACGGGCACGATCCCGTCGAAGTCGCTCCGCGAGGCCATCCTTCATGTCGTGGGCGCGAAGCGGACCACGGCGTACGCCAACCCGTTCGCCGCTTCGGACATGCCCACCTCCCCGGCCAAGCGCCGCGAGCACAGGCTCCAGGACCTGCTCGCCTGGTGCAACAAGGTCATCACCGAAGAGGTCAATGTCGCCACCCAGCACCTCGTCTCCAACGACGTCACGCTCATCCGCGGCCTCGCCGCGTTCGACTCGGCCAACGCCGTGAACGTCACCGACCCGGACGGGCGCACCGAACGCGTCTCCGCCGATCACTTCGTCATCGCCACGGGCACCCGGCCCGCGCGCCCGGACAACATCCCCTTCGATGACGGCCAGATCGTCGACTCCGACTCCCTGCTCCACATGCCCAAGCTGCCGCGCACGATGATCGTCGTGGGCGGCGGCGTGATCGGCACGGAGTACGCCTCGATGCTGCAGGCGCTCGGCGTGCGCGTGACGCTCGTCGAGGGGCGCAGCCGTCTGCTCGACTTCCTCGATGCCGAGGTGGCCGAGGCGCTGCAGTACCACCTGCGTCAGGACGGGATGACGCTCCGACTTGGAGAGCAGGCGGTGCGGATCGAACTCACGGAAGCGCCCGAGGGCGCCCGCGCGGGGGAGAGCGGCAAGCTGGTGCAGGTGACGCTCGAATCGGGCAAGACTTTGTTCGCGGACACACTGCTGTACGCCATCGGCCGTCAGGGCAACACGGACGCGATCAACCTCACGGCCGCGGGTCTCGCCGCGGACAAGCGGGGCCGTGTGGCTGTGGATGAGAACTATCGAACCTCCGTCCCCCACATCTACGCCGCGGGCGACGTGATCGGCTTCCCCGCGTTGGCGTCCACGTCGATGGAGCAGGGGCGGATCGCGGCCTGCCATATGTTCGGGCAGAAGTGCGACTCCGTGCCCGCCCTCTTCCCGTACGGCATCTACTCCATCCCCGAGATCGCCATGGTCGGCTGGACCGAGGAGCGACTCACCCAGGAAGGCATCCCCTTCGAGTCCGGCATCGCGAACTACCGCGAGATCGCCCGCGCCCAGCTCATGGGGGACGAGACGGGCATGCTCAAGCTGCTGATCCACCAGGAGTCGCGCGTCATCCTCGGCGTGCACGCCATCGGCGCCGGCTCCACCGAACTCATCCACATCGGCCAGGCCGTGATGGCCTTCAAAGGCACCGTCGACTACTTCATCAACGCGGTGTTCAACTACCCCACGCTCGCCGAGTGCTACAAGGTGGCCGCGCTCAACGGCGCGAACAAGCTCAGGCACGTGTGAATCAAACGGGCGTCGACGGCGCCGGAGTCTTGACCGGCGTCGCGCAAGTCTTCTCCGATGGGAGCAGCACGTCCGGCTCCGCCAGGCGTGCGCCCTTCCCCCAGATCCGCTCGGCAAGCCGCGCCCCATACCCGCGCACGTACGCGGCGTATTCCGCCTTCGTCACGCTGAACCCGCACTCGGCGCATGTGACGTGATCGCCCTCCACGTCGTCGATGCGGCCGGCGATCCACACGTCACAGCGCGCACAGATCACTGCACTGCACAGATGATGCTTCCGCCACACCAGCGGGAGATACACCACACAGAGCATCATCCCCCCGAAGACGACCCCCCCAACGATCGCCGACCACGCGATCACCGTCGCAGACCGCGGCTCCACCGTCGTCAGCAGCCACCACGCTCCCGCGGCATAGAGCACAAGCGCAACGCCGATGATGATGATGCGACGGCGCTCGCTCCGCGCCATCACCCTCTCCATGTTCTCGCACGACACGGCTTCCGCGGCATAGTGCGAAGCGTGCCGCGCCCCCGCCGCACCCGCCTCATCAGGCCCCATCACGGGCTGGTCAGTGAGCCATCTCGCCTTTCCGAAGAGCGCTCGCGCAAGCCCGCGCCCGTGGCTGCGCACGATCACTGCATACTCGGCACGATCCATGCGCGTGCCGCACTCGTGGCAGCAGATCTCATCACCCTGCACGTCGATCAATCTCGCACAGATCTCATACCCGCAGCTGACGCACACGACCGCGCGACACATCCTCAAAAGCCGGGAGCGATAGCCGCGCACACCCAGGGCGAGCCACACACACGTCCATCCCAGCAACACCCAGCTGGGCCAGTGCGCGTGCGAGTGCATGCGACCCTGCGTGAGCACGCTCTGCGGCGTGGTGCGCGCGACCAGCAGCGCCTGCGCCAGGATGTACGCAACCAATCCCAGGACCATCACGCCCGCGTACGGCCACAACGTGCGTTGCAGAGCCCCCCGGATGGACGCCGCTCTCGGCATCGGCTCATTCTACTACGCGCCCCCGCAACCCTGTGCCGGGCACGCCGCTACGCTCTCACATCATGAGCATCCGTCCTTCCGCACGATCCGTCGTTCTGGCCGCAGTCCTCTCCTCGGCCTCCTTCCACGCCCTCGCCCAGACCTCCCCCACGGACGTGACGCGTCCGTCCGTGCCGGGGCTCAAACCCGCGGCGCCGCAGACCGCCGACGTGACGCCCCGCACCCCCGAAGAGGCCGACGCCTTCCTGCTCGCCCTCCTCGCGCAGGACCTCGAGGCGCAGAAGCGGCACGACCCCGTCGCCGCCTCAAGGCGCGGCGACCGGCGCTTCGACGCCCTCCTCCCCGATCTCTCGGCCAAGGCGCAACAGGCGTACTCCGATGACGCCTCGACGCGACTGGCCGCGCTCAAGACGCTCGACCGCAACCTGCTCTCTCCGGAGAACCGCGTCTCGGCCTCGCTCCTGGAGCGTGAGCTGGAGGAGCGGATGGCGTCGTTCCGTTTCGCGGAGTGGCAGATGCCCGTCACGCCGCTCTCAGGCCCACAGCAGTGGATCCCGAACCTCCCGGATGTACTGACGTTCCCCGACCGCGTCGCGTACGGGGATTATCTCACCCGTCTCCAGCACGTCCCGGACGTGGTGAACCAGACGATCGACAACATGCGTCTGGGGTATCGGTCGGGTCGGACGCCCCCGCGCGACGTCCTGGGGCGCGTGGCCGCGCAGGCCGCGGCCGTGGGCGCACCGGAGTACATCAATGACCTGACGACGCATCCCCTGTACGCCCCGTTCCGGTCGCTGGACTTCCATGACGTGCTGGCGCGGGATGCGCGCGAAGCGATCCGCACGCGCGTCGTGCCGGCGTTCCGTGGCCTGGCCGCGTTCCTCGAGAACGAATACCTTCCGCGCTGCCGTCCGTCGATCGCGGCGTCTGATCTCCCGGCCGGCGCCGCGTACTACCAGTGGCGGCTGCAGTCGATCACGACGACCGACCTGACGCCCGATCAGATCCACGAGCTGGGCCTCTCGGAGGTGAAACGCATCCGTGAGGAGATGGCGCGGGTGATCGCGCTGTCGGACTTCCCGCGCAAGCAGGAGCTCATCTCGGACCCGGAGGCGCTGTTCCGCGGGTTCCTCGATTACCTGCGCACGGACCCCCGGTTCTATTACACGAAGCCGGAGGACTTGCTCACGGCGTACCGCGAGGCCGCGAAGCGGATCGACGCGGAGCTGCCCCGCCTCTTCGGCACGCTGCCGCGCCTGACGTACGGCGTGCGCGAGATGCCGGCGTTCATCGCGCCCTCCCAGACCACGGCGTACTACCAGCCAGGGTCGCTCGTGGCGGGCACGCCGGGGTACTTCGTGGCGAACACGTACAAACTCGACCAGCGCCCCAAGTACGAGATCATCCCGCTGACCCTGCACGAAGCGGCGCCGGGACATCACCTGCAGATCGCGCTCGCGCAGGAGCTCACGGGGCTGCCGGAGTGGCGCACGTGGGTCTATCACACCGCGTTCATCGAGGGGTGGGCGCTGTACGCGGAGCGTTTGGGGCTCGAGGTGGGAGACGGCCCGCCGGCGTCCCATTACGCGGACTCCGGAGACCCCGCGCCGCGCCCGGCGCCGGGGACGGAGGGCTACCTCGGCTTCTACCAGAACCCCTACGACAACTTCGGTCGGCTGACGTACGAGATGTGGCGCGCGATGCGGCTCGTGGTCGACACGGGGATGCACCACAAGAAATGGCCGCGCGCCCAGGCCATCCAGTTCATGCTCGACAACTCCGGGCTCTCGCGCGAGAACGTGGAGCGCGAGGTCGACCGGTACATCGCATGGCCCGGCCAGGCGTGCGCGTACAAGATCGGCGAGCTGCGCATCCGCGAGCTGCGGTCGCGCGCGGAGGGCTCGCTCGGAGCGAAGTTCGACCGGCGGCTGTTCCACGATGCGCTGCTGGCGTCGGGATCGGTGCCGCTCGATGTGCTCGAGGAGCAGATCAAGGCATGGATCGAGACGCAGAAGGGCGGCAAGCACTGACGGCCCGCGCACGGCGTATCAGCGCGGCGGGTCGGACGGCTGCGACGCTGGCGGAGACGCGGGCGCTTCGGAAGAGGGGGCCTTGTCGCCGGCATCGCTCGCGCGCACGTCCTTCAGCCGCCACACCATGTCGGGCCACAAGTTCTCATCTCTGTCACGCGCCCGGCGCATCTCGGGCCAGCGCTCGCGCGCATCGGCGGGGAGGCCCCAGACCATGCTGGGCCAGGGCGACTGGTCCTCGTGCGCGACGGCGTACGGATCGAAGAACGGGCTCGACCACGTGGCCACGCCCCTCCAGAGCGGAACATGACGCGGCGTGCAGGAGCAGCGCGCCACGCCGAACGCGCACGTGGACCGGCTCTGGCGCTGCGCGTGTTCATAGCGCGATTCATCATCGTTCGGCTCGGGCGCCCCAGCGCTCAGGAGCGCAAAGGCCGCGGTCGCGCCGGCCCAGGACGCCAACCGGGCGCCAACCGTCAACCGACTCCCGCGCTGACCGACACCGTGATTCGCAGCCATGACTGATGCTCCGCACGACGCCGGGCGTGCCGTTCGTGCCACACTGTCGGACGCCGAGCAAGCCCCGGGGTTCGCCGGTCACCGACGACGACGCGCCCCAAGGGAGCCCGCCACGAGACACGCGAACGCCGAGGGCCCGGGGGACGGAAGGACGTACCTCACGATCCCGCTCGGCGTGATGACGCCGATGTCGTATCGCAAGAAATCGAAGTTGGCCGCCGAGACGCGCAGGACCCGAAGACCGTTCGGCCCGAGCGCCGTCGGCGACTCGGCAAGGAACGAGAAGAAGAGCCTGCCACCGATCGCGCCGGTCAGATCGATACCGGGCTGGACCGTGAGCGGCGCCCCGTTCTGCGTCGCGGTCCCGCCGAGCGCGACGTACGTATCGAACGACATCGCCGAGAAGATCGCTTCCAAGGCGAAAGTCCTTGTGTCGCCGCCGGATGGATGATTGAAGATCACGGCGTCGGGGCCCGGAGAGATCACCGCGTCCGAGATGCCGAGGATGACGTCACCGGCGCCACCCACAACGTAGAGATCCCACGTTTGCCAGAATCTCGAAGCCCAGAGCCCGCCCGCGACAGGGTCTGAGCCCGGCGAAGCGCCAGACCAGGGTGACACCGAATTGTTGACGCCGCGCCACTCGACCCCGCTGACCGCGCCGGACGCACCCCCCGCGCCGATCAGTCCCGCCGCAACGACACCAACCGCCATAACTCCGTGCTGCCGCATGACGTGCTTCCTTCCCCCGGCCCCGTGAGGCCGGCGCGCAACTCTTGGTATGTCAACGACCACGAAGAATGTACCCGCGCGCTCGCGCCGGCCAAACAAAAAAACCGAGCGGCGTCGCTCGGCTCGTTCAATCTTCGTCATGCCCCCCTACCCCCCGGCTCAGTCCTTCTTGCCCCACGTGGCGTCCTTCTCCCAGACGGGCTGGTCGGCCTTCAGGATCTTCTCGGCGTCCTCGGGGCGCATGGAGCCCTCGGCGACGTACGCCGCGAGCTCGCGCTTGGTCTGCTCACGCTCCTTGGCCTTCACCATGGACTTCGTGCTGCCGAAGATGATCGCGAGCGCGGCGATGAGGAGGCCGCCGGAGATGGCGACGAGCTTGAGGATCTCCTCGCCGCTCAGGGGCATGTCGCTGTTCGCGGGTGCGGCAGTGGCAGCCGCGGCCAAAAAAAGAGCTGCGGCTCCACCCACGGCCAGCAGGCGCGCGGTCGGATTCGTCGGGGGTGTGGTGATGCCCATCGTCTCGGCTCCTTGTCTGGTCAGTGTTCCGGTTCGGGCGCCGGGGATTTCAGCTCCGAGTCAGGCATGAGGGCTCGGGCGTCAGGTGCGCCCGAACCGCTTTTCCAGTTCGCGGACGGTGAGCCGGATGGTGGTCGGCCGGCCGTGGGGGCAGTTGGAGCCGCGCTCGATTCGATCACGGAGTTGAAGCAGAATCGCGGCCTCTTCGTCCGAGAGGCGGTCCCCGGCCTTGACCGCGGCCTTGCAGGACATCATGTCGATGACCTCGTGCGCGGCTTCCTCTTGGGAGGCGGCCAGCCCGTCGCGCTCGGCCTTCTCCAGGAGTTCTTCGAGGAACTCGCCGGCATCGACACCGCGATCGAAGAGGAGCGTGGGGAAGGCGTGGATCGCGATCGTGCTCGGGCCGAGGGCAGAGGCGTCCACGGCGAGCCGTTCGAGGGTGGGGCGGAGACGGTCGAGCGCGTCGAGGCGCGCGGCGGAAGCCTTTATCACGACCGGGGTTAGGAGTCGCTGCGACTCGAGCGCGCCCGCGTTGATCTTGTCCATGAGGAGTTCGAACATCACGCGCTCGTGGAGGGCGTGCTGGTCGACGATGAGGATGCCCTGCTCATCCTGCGTGACCAGGAAGGAGTTGTGGACCTGGAGGACGCGCTGGGCGGGAATGACGGTGGGGAGCGGAGCAATCTCGGCGCCGGAGGGCTTCGGATCGACCTCGGGCGTGCGCAATGGCGCGGACGGCTCCGTTTGTGCGCGCTCCACAAGACCGCCCGCGAGCGCACGGGCCTGGTCCCTGAGCGCTTTCATGCGCGCAACGAAGTCCTCCAGTGACTGGGGTTGTGCGCTGTCCGGCTGCGATATCGGAAGCACACCCGTCCTGGTGCGCAGAAAGGCTGCGGTATCGGGCCCTTGTGTGCCCTGTCCGGGGAGCGCTGTGCGCACGGCGGGCGTCAGATCGGCCGCGCGGAGCGCGTCGCGCACCGCGCGGAGGACGAGGGTGTGGATGTGTCCGGGGTCGCGGAACCGGACCTCGGCTTTGGTGGGGTGGACGTTGACGTCGACGGCGCCGGGCGGGACTTCGAGGAGGAGGACCGCGGTGGGATGGCGCGAGTGGTCCATGAGGCCGCGATACGCTTCGCGGAGCGCGTGCTGGATGGTCTTGTCGCGGATGGGGCGGCCGTTGATGAAGATGCGTTGCGCGCGGTTGGTAGCGCGGGCGATCTCGGGGGTGCCGACCATGGCGAAGAGCGCGGCGCCTTGGGAGTCGTCGAGGTCGTCGGCGTGGGCTTCGAGGAGGTGGGGCTCGAGCTCGGGGCCGAGGACGTCGAGGATGCGGTCGCGTGGGGAGTCGCGCGAGGGGAGGTCGAGGAGTTCGCGGTTGTCGGCGGTGCAGCGGAACGCGATGCGCGGATGCGCAAGCGCGAGGGCGCGGACGGTCTCGACGCAGTGGTCCTGTTCGGTGGCGGGGGTGCGGAGGAACTTGCGTCGCGCGGGGGTGTTGAAGAAGAGGTTGCGGACGGTGATGGTCGTGCCCTGGGGCGCGGCGTCGGGGGCGGGGTCGGGGATGTGATCCGCCTCGGCGTCGATGCGCCAGGCGTGGTGCGCGTCGCTGGTGCGGGAGCGGACGGAGACGCGGGCCACGGAGCAGATGGAGGCAAGGGCTTCACCACGGAAGCCCATGGTGGTGATGGCGTCGAGGTCGGAGGCCGCGCGAAGCTTGGAGGTGGCGTGGGGCGCGAGCATGAGGCGCGCCTGTGCGTGGGGGACGCCGTGACCGTCATCGGAGACTCGGATGAGTTCGACGCCCCCCTGCTCGAGGTCGACGGTGATGCGGGTGGCGCCGGCGTCGATGGCGTTGTCGAGGAGTTCCTTGACGACGGAGGCGGGGCGTTCGATGACCTCGCCGGCCGCGATCTGGTTGATGAGGAGGGGCGGGAGGGCGGCGATGACGGGGTGTGCGGTAGAGATGTCGGCTCCGCCGAGGGTCATGGGGGGAGTGTAGGAGACGGGGGCCACACGATGGAGTGCGGGTCGCGGCACTCGCGCGGCGGTGTGAGAGCTTGGTAGCGTGGTGGCTCCGGTGGAGGCGCACGAAAGGAGCGCGGCGTGGGCTGGTCGCATGGGCGTCTGGGGGCAGCGCGGACGTGGGCGCAGGTCAGTGCGCGGGCGGAGACTCTGCGCCTGGCGTGCGTGGTGGTGTTGACGGGGCTGATGGTGGCGTTCGCGTCGTGGCGTGTGCCCACGTCGGAGCATGGGGATCAGGTGTGGCACGTGGGGCTGGCGATGATGGCGTGCCTTGCGGGGCACTCGGCCCTGGTGGGCTGGCACGCGTGGCGGCGCGCGCAGCGGGGCGAGATCGCGGTGTGGTGGGTTCGGTGGCTGAGCGTCGTGCTGGAGAGCGCGTTGCCGACCACGATCGTGATCGGGCTGTGGCGGCTTGAGTTGCGGAGCGCGGACGAGGCGGTGCGGTCGCCCGTCGTGCTGCTGTATTCGCTCTTGCTGATCTTGTCGCCGTTGCGCCTGAACGCGTGGATGTGCCTCTCGACGGGGCTGCTGAGTGGTGTGGGGTATGGGTTTGCGGTGTTGTGGTCGAAGAGCGCGCGGACGTGGGAGGGGGACCAGTTCGAGGAGTCGGTGCTGTACACGACGTCGGTGTGGCTGCTGGTGGGGGGCGTGGCGTCGGGGTTTGTGGCGGGCGCGTTGCGGTATGCGGTGTCGAGGGTGATGGGAGAGGCGGAGGCGAGACGGCGCGCGGAGCGGGAGATCGCGAGCGCGGCTGAGGTGCAGAGGGGGTTGCTGCCGAGGGAGGCGCCGAGGTTCGAGGGGTACGAGTTCGCGTTCTGGAGCAGGCCCGCGGAGAAGGCCGGGGGTGATTACTACGACTGGCAGGCGTTGCCTGGGGATCGGCTGGTGCTGTCGCTTGCGGACGTGACTGGGCACGGGCTGGGGCCGGCGCTGATGGCCGCGTTCTGTCGCGCGTACGCGCGGGCGTCGATGGACGGGGCGCAGGGAATCTCAGAGGCGATGCGGCGCGTGAACACGCTGCTGACCAACGATCTGCCCGCGGGGAGGTTCGTGACGTTCGTGGGTGTGGTGTTGGAGCGGGGGCAAGAGGGTGCGCGGGTGGTGACGGCGGGGCAGGGGCCGATCCTGGTGCGGCGCGCGGATGGAGGGGTGGAGCGGTTCAACGCGGATGCACCGCCGCTCGGGGTGGTGCTGGAGGAGACGTTCGAGAGCGTGCGCGAGGTGCGCCTGGGTGCGGGCGAGTCGATCGTGCTGGTGACGGACGGGTTCTATGAGTGGGCGCGGCGTGACGGCGCGATGTTCGGGGTGGAGCGGATGTGCGAGGTGGTCGGGAGGAGTGGCGGGCGCGCGGAGGAGATGGTGGAGGCGTTGCGGGAGAGCGTGGAGGGGTTCGTGGGCGGGGCCGAGCAGACGGATGATCTGACGATGGTGGTGGTGCGGAGGGTGTGAGAGGAGCCCTCCTGCCTGTCGCTGCGCGACATCCTCGTCTCGTGCGGGGGGAGAGGAGATTGAGGGGGGGCCGTTAGACTGCGTGCATGGCGGACACGATTTTCGGCAAGATCATTCGTGGGGAGATCCCCTGTCATCGGGTGTATGAGGATGACAAGGTGCTGGCGTTTCTGGACATTGCGCCGTTGAGTGTGGGGCACGTGCTGGTGATCCCCAAGGAAGCGGCCGAGACGCTGGACCGGTTGAGTGAGGAGAGCTGTGCCGCGCTGGGGAGGGTGTTGCCGAGGGTGTGCCGAGCGGTGCTGCAGGCCACGGGCGCGAGGTCGTACAACGTGTTGCAGAACAACGGGGCTGAGGCGCACCAGGCCGTGATGCACGTGCATTTCCACGTGATTCCGAAGACGGGTGACGGTAAGGGTCTTGGGATTGGGTGGAAACCCGGGAGCGTTGAGGAGGCGGCGAAGGGGGCGGGGTTCGGGGGCGCGAAGGAGTTGGCGGGCGCGATTGCTTCGGCCATGGCATAGATAAGGAAGGGGTGAGCCTGCTGAGGGGCCGGCAACCGGGGTGGAGGGAGTTGCGTACGGGCTCTGGCTGTCGCGGAGCTGTGGCGGGTGTGATTGCCGGAACTGCGGTCTTTGCGGCGGGAATGCGGGAGGGGATAGAGTGTTGCGGGGGATGACCGGTGGCCGAGGGGACACGGCGCGTGCGGAGCGCGCCTGGAACTGAGCGGGCTCGGCGGCGGCGCGCAGCGCGTCGCGATAGAGAGGATGACTTCCGATGCGGATGATGTCGAAGGTGGGCGGCGGTGGGCGGACCGTTGGCTTGGTGGCGTTGGCGATGGGGTTGGCGCTGAGCGGGGCGGTGTGGGGCGCGGGGGAGAAGGCCCTGCTGCCGATGCCGAGAGAGGTGAGCGCGAAGGATCAGCGTCGGGCGCAGGTCTTCCTGCAGGCGATGGGGATGCCCGAGTCGGAGCACCGGCTGGTGGGCAAGGTGGCGTGGGTGTCGGAGGGTGTGCGGACGGAGGGGTATGTGGTGGCGCCGGAGGGGGACGTGGCTGTGGGGGAGGCGAAGGAGCTGGGGATCGTCGAGGCGCCGGGGATGCCGGTGACGTTCGTCGCGACGTCGCAGGTGATGGTGGGCTTCGCGCAGCCGACCGGGGAGCGTGAGGCGGCGCGGTACTTCGGCGAGATGGGGCTGAAGGGGAACGTGCGTCGGATCGAGGGCTTGAGCAGCGTGTACGTCGTGGAGACGGCGTCGGCGCTCGAGTCGTTCGAGAAGTCGCTGGAGATGGTCGCCAAGGGCGGCGTGCGCTACGCGCAGCCGGACGGGAAGGCGATGCTCTCGACGTTCGGGGGAGGAGGCAACCCGGTGGTTGCGCCGGACCCGCACGTGGTCGGCCCGATGGGTGAGGACATCCCGGACAACACCGGGACGTATTCCTTCGGCGTGGCTGCGCAGGGGACGCCGATCTCCAAGACGTTCAAGATCAAGAACCTCGGAACGGACCCGCTGACGATCACGCTGCCGCTCACGGCGCCCGCGGGCTTCGCGGTGCTGCAGCAGCCGGCGACGTCGGTGGCGCCGACGGCGGAGACGACGTTCGTGGTGGCGCTCTCGGCGACACAGGCCGGGACGTTTCAGGGGACGGTGGCGTTCGCGAACAACTCGAGCACGGAGAACCCGTACAACTTCACGGTGACGGGGACGGTGTCGGGCTCGGGTGGTGGCGGGAGCGGCGTGTCTGATCCGCTGTTCCCGATCCAGTGGCACCTGCGCAATGACGGCTCGGGGACGGGTGGGGCGCAGGGCTTCGATCTGAACATCCTGGATGCGTGGAGCACGACACTGGGCGCCGGGGCGATCGTCGCGGTGACGGACGACGGATCGCAGCCGGACCATCCGGATTACGTGGACAACGTGATGTCGGAGATCACGAACTACTGGGTTCGCGCGGACGCGGCTGACGCGGGGGACGGCTCGCACGGCACGGCGTCAGCGGGGCTGGTTGCCGGGAAGGCGAACGAGATCGGCGGGCGCGGCTCGGCGCCGAGCGCGAAGCTGATCCTGATCAACTCGTTCCGAGACCTGGCCGGGAACCCGCGGTTGTTCTCCGCGGTCGCGACGGACTGGGCTGCTGCGTCCACGGCGGGGGCGATGGTGAACACGAACTCGTGGGGCCCGAGCCCGCTGACGGTGTTCCCGATCAGCTCGCTGACGGACGCGCTGGAAGACCTCACGGTGAATGCGCGGAGCGGCAAGGGGACGCTGTTCATGGTTGCCGCGGGGAACAGCGCCGGCCCGCTGTATCCGACGTTGCCCGCTGGGTATGCGAACCGTCTTTCGGCTTCGCCGAATGCGTTCACGGTGGGGGCGTTCACGAACCAGGGGACGCGCTCGGGGTATTCGTCGACGGGCGGGACGTGGCTCGACGCGGTGGCGCCGAGCAGCGGGAGCTCCTCGCTGCAGCCGGGCACGCTGCGGATCGTGACGACGGACGTGACGGACGCCGAGGGGTACCGCAACGCGGACTCTCCGGAGGGTGATTACACGGAGAACGTGCTGCCGTCCGGGTTCGGGGGCACGAGCGCGGCGACGCCGATGGCGGCGGGCGTCGCGGCCCTGGTGTTCTCGAACAACACGGACCTGACGGCGCGTCAGGTGGCGCGGATCCTGCGGCACACGGCGCGGCGCGACCTGGTGGTGGGTCAGGGGAACCCGTTCCGGCGCCCTGCGCAGCTGAGCGATTCGTTCGGGTACGGACGGATCGATGCCTCGGCGGCGGTGGAGGCTGCGGCCGATGCGCAGCAGCTGGGGGGCCTGACGTGGCCGGCGGAACCGACGAACGTGACGCTGGCGCGGAGTGCGAACAGCGCGACGGTGTTCTGGAACAACCCGCCCACGGGCACGGCTGGCGAGTTCAGCCGCGCGCTCGTCGTGCGGTACTCGGGGGGCGTGGGTTGGACGCCGACGGACGGGCTCGACTACTCGCCGCTGATCGGGAGTGACGTTGCGCTGGGCGTTCGGATCCTGGCGGTGACGCCGGACACGACCGCCACGGACCCGCAGGTGACGCTCGTCTCGAACGTGACGTACGTGGTGTACGCCATGAACGCGGCGAACCGGTACTCGTTCGGCGTGGCCGCGCCGGCCTTCCCGTTCGAGGGGATCGAGGTGTTCGCCGACGGGATGGAGGACGACGTGGCCGGGTGGATCGCGGAGTCCGGCGCGTGGGAGCGGGGCACGCCTGCGTACACGGTGCCGCCGTTCATCTCGATCACGCAGGCGCACACGGGGACGGGCGTCCGCGGCACGGACCTTGATGACATCTACCTCGGGACCGCGGGCGGCATGGATGGGGGCGGCGGGGGCGGTGGCGGGACGACGCCGTTCCAGCACGTGATGCTGTCGCCGGAGATCGACCTGACGGCCGAGAACCCGCTCTTCGCGGGGCGCGTTCCGACATCGGTGTCGGTGCGGTTCTTCGAGATCCTTGATTCGGTCGGCGAGGGATATGACACCGTCACGCTGGACGTGGTGGATTCGAAGACGTTCGCGCGTCTGAAGACGCTCATCACGAAGAATGACGGCTCGTCGTTCGCGTGGCGGGAGCGCTGGTTCGACATCCGCTCCACGGCGGGGCGCAAGGTGCGGCTGCGCTGGACGCTTGCGACGTCGCTTCAGTTCGGCCTTGGCGGCTGGTACATCGACGACCTGCGCGTCGGCGCTTCGACGCGCGGGGAGGGGCCGATCGGGTCGGGTCCGCGTCGCGTGATCATCCCGCTGCCGGGCATCGGCGGCATCGGCGAGCTGGCCGGGGCGGGCGGGTTTGTGTTCTCGGCGCCGCTGTCGGACAACCCGGATCTGAACGGGGACGGTCGCGTGGACGTGGGCGACCTGGCGGTGCTGCTGCGATCGTTCGGGTCGACGATCGGCGAGGATTCGTATAACGATCTTGCGGACCTCGACCAGGATGGGAAGGTCGGGATGATCGACCTGGTCGGGTTTCTCTCGTCCGTGCCGTCGAAGTAAGTCGGGGACGGACGTCTCGGGGCCCTAGACCGGGGCGGCAGATCGAGCGTGACACGAGCCCAGGGCCTTGCCGCCCTGGGCTTTTTTGTTGCGCGGGCGCGTTGCGAGCGTGGCTTGGTAATCAGGGAAGGGACGTTGGACGGCACAGGCGTCACAGGCGGCGCGTTCAACGCGTCCTCTTGGAGGTATCGGGCCGCGGCGCGAAGGGCGAGAACCGGCGGGCCGATAGCGATGCCACTTCAAGAGGAGACGGAAGCATGAGCACTTCGGACAAGACGATCGCGCAGGTCAAGGACATCCTCCGGAAGCTGGACCGGTCGATCGAGGACGCGCGGGAGAAGCGGCTTCGGACGACGGGTTCAGCGGCGCGCCCGGGTGAGAGCGCACGGGGGATGGAGAGCGCGTACCGGTCGGAAACGCGGGGGGCGTGAGGGGCGGAGCGCACGAGGGATGGCGGGCGCGATGGGGTGGGTGTGAGGGTGGCGAAGGGTGGAGCGGGCGTGCTATATTGGGGTGGTCGTCGGGCGGAAACGCCCGGCCCTCATCGCTGGAAGCGGCGTTTTGGGGATTGGTGTAACGGTAGCACGACTGACTCTGGATCAGTTAGTCTAGGTTCAAATCCTAGATCCCCAGCTTGCAGAGGCCCGTTGGCGTGACGCCGGCGGGCCTTGTCGTTGGGGGAGGGTCAGCGGATGGCACGTCTGCGGCGGGCGGTGGAGGCTGCGGCCAGCGCGAGGAAGGCGGCGGCGGATGGCGCCGGGATGGCGGCGGGGGGGGCTCGCAGGCCGAAGGCGCCGAGGACGATGTTGAGGTCGAGAAAATCGACGTTCCCGTCCTCGTTCGCGTCGCCGATGAGGCCGAGCTGCCCGAAGGAGCCGGGCGCGGACTGGCCGAAGGTCCCGAGGACGTTATTGAGGTCGAGGAAGTCGACGGCGCCGTCGTGGTTGGTGTCGGCGACGTGGCGCAGCCCGAGGATGTAGTCGGTGGGCCCGGCGGATCGCCACCAGCGGAGGCCGAGGGCATTGACCGAGGTCGCGGAGAAGGTGGCGAAATCGCCGGTGCGGGAGGCGTATGACGCGATGGTCCAGGACTGGCCCCACTGCGGGGTGAACGCGGCGGTGTCGAGGGTAAGGCCGAGGGTTCCGGCGAGCGCGGCGGGGCCGGTGATGGTGACGCGGTCGGCGTTGGCGGGGGAGAAGATGTCGATGAGGAGGGAGGCGGCGGCGGTTTGCGTGTAGGCGCCGTTGATGGCGAGCCCGCCGTGTGGGGCGCCGACGATGACGAATCGGGAGTTGGTGACGTTAGCGTTGATCGTGCCTGACCCGGAGAGTGTGCCTGTTCCGGTCGTGAGTTGGGTGGCGTTGAGGACGCCGTTCACGGCCGTGGAGCCGATGTTCTGGGTGTAGGCGCCGGAGAGGGTGACGATGCCGGTGGGAGCAATGGTGAACGCGGCGCTGTTCTGGAGAGAGAGCGCGTTGATCTGCCCGGCGAGCGTGGTGGAGCCTCCGACGATGAGGAGCGCGGACTGGGCGGAGTTGATGGATGCTGTGTCTGCGAGGTTGTGATTGCCGGCGAGTCGGAGTGAGGCGCCGGAGGAGACATTGAAGGCGCCGGTGTGAGAGCCGCCGCCGAGGAGGTGGAGGGACCCGGACTGCACGTTGACGACACCGGTGTTGTTGAACGCGACTCCGGAAGCGAATGTCGTGGTGCTCGTGGTCGTGCCCGTGCGGTTGAACGCACCGAAGTTGTTGAAGGCGTTGTCGGCGCCGGACGACATGACGGTTCCGTTGATGCTGGTGGTGAACGTGGCGCCGATGTGATTGTTCCAAACGCCTCGTTCGCCGAGGCGTCCGAACGTGAACTCGCCTGTGTTCCACGACGTCGTGCCGTAGGAGTCGACGACGCGCGCGAGCGTTCGCGATGCGCTCAGGGTCAGCGCGGTCGCGGAAGAGAACACGGTGCGGCCGGTGTCGCGCATCGTGCCACGCCAGTCCGCGGTGGGTGAGGTGATGGTGAGGGTTCCGGAGCCGGACACGACGCCATGGACCGTGGGCACGGACAGCGCCTTATCGATGTTGAGCCGCAGCTCGCTGCCCTGGAACGCGACCGAGTCGGCGTCGAAGTCATGGTTGAAGGTGATGACGCCTGCGTTGAGGAAGAGCGTGCCGAAGTATGACGGCGCGTTGAACGTGACTGAGCCCCCCTCGAAGACGACCGACTGGGCCTGCACGCTCGTGTCAAATTGTGCGTTCGCAGACAAGCCGAATCTGAGTGTCTGGCCCACCACGAGCGGTGTTTGCGCCTGCGCGAAGCCGCCCGTGATAGTGAGTGAGCCTTTGATCGCGGCGTTGAGGTTCGGATCGAAGGTGTTGGACGCGCCGGCGAGCTGGAGTATCGCGCCGGGGTTCACCTGGATGGCGCCGGCGTAGACGCCGCCGCCGGCCAGGCGGAGTTCGCCCTGCTCGACGCGAAGCGTGCCGGTATTGGTGACGTACGCGGAGATCTCGATCGGGTGCGGCCCCGTGCTCGAGACGAGTCCGTCGTTCGTGAACGACGAGGTGGGCATGGCAGATATTCGATTCGCGTAATTCGAAGCGATCGTAGAGAGATGCAGTTCGCCTGTGGACAAGACGTTGATGGAGGCGTTGGCGCCGAGGCTCGAGGTGTTGTTGTCAAGTTGCCACTCGGCCGTACCGGCGATGTCGAAGCGGGAATTGATGGTGGCGGAGGCGATGGAGGCGTGGGCGGGCTGGTCGAGGATGAGTAGGCCCGAGCCTTCCAGAGTCCCCCTGCTCCATGTCAGCGAGTCTGTGATGTGGACGTCGGCGGGTGAGGAGAGGACGGAGCCCTGACCGTTGAGCACGGCGGTGGAATACGTGTTCTCGCCGTTGTTGAGATAGAGCCGAGCGGAGGTCAGGGTGAGCGAGTCTTCCGGCAGATCGAACGCGGCGTTGATGTAGACGTCGAGCCCCCCGGACACGCTGAGAGCGCCGGACTTGCTCGAGACCCCCTGATTGAACGTCACAGAGGAAGTGAGTCCGGATCCCGTGAGCGGAGCGAGCGTGTCGAGCATGAGGGGCATGTTGAACGTGGTGTTGCCGCTCGAGATTTCAAGTCCGCCGCCGATCGTCAGATTGGATGAATCGAAGACGTGCGTGCCGGAAGCGATGCGGAGACTGCCCTGGGAATGGATCGTGCCGCCTCCCGTGGAGAGGTCGCCGCTGATGGCGAGCGTAGCGCCGGGGTCGACGACGATGGAGCCGGAGTTGGAGCCGCCGCCGAGGAGGTTCAAGACGCCTTCCTGGACGTGGACGGTTCCGGAGTTGTTCAGGGCGGCATACACATTCGTCGTCGTGGCGGCGTGTTTGAGGATCGCGCCCTCGTTGTTGAGCAGATTGTTGAGGGGGGTGAGATACCCAACGCCCAGCACGCTGTCCGCACTGATGCTGAGCAGGCCGCCCGCGCGATTGTTGAACCGCCCGTACGCGATCGGGCTCTCGCTTGTGCCGATATGCAACGATCCCGCGGACCAACTCGTGAGCCCGTAGTTGTCGATCGTGCCTGTGAGGATTCGTGCGTATCCGTACGGGATGCCTGTCGTGAGGTCCAAGCGGCCGGTGTCGCTGATGGTCACCAGCCCTGCGCTCTGAATCCTTCCCTCCTGCCAATCGAGCCGGCTGTTGACGAGGACGCTGCCGGGTCCGGAAATTCTGCCGTGAAGTTCGACGGTTCCCTGATCAACCTTCATTTCGTTGAGAATGGTCAGAGCGGATCCCCCCGTCAAAAATTGAAGGGTGGCGTCGGGGGAGTCGAGGTGGAGACGGTCGATCGTCGCAGCAGAGGAGGAGAACCAGAGCGAGTACGGCGTCCCCATCGCATTGATATGCACGTCGTAGGTCGTGGAGCCGTTGTTAAACGGCGCGCCATTCGACCAATTCGCTGCGACATCCCAGAAGCCTGTGGTGGGTGCGAGCCAGGACGTCACGACCTGCGCTCCGGGGGACGAGGGACTGAGCATCGCAGAGGCGGCGCCGGCAAAGAGAGCGAGAGTGGTGGCGCGCTGCGTGGAGCGGATGGCTCGCTGCATGGATCGGTCCCCTGATCGCCGGCGCCGTTCGGAGGGACGCCGCGCGCGGATGGATTCCCGGGAAGGGTTCTGAAAATGTCGGGGAGACTCCTCTCCGCCGTGCGGGAATGAACCTACCGCCCGGACAAGGGGCCCTCAAGATGTTTACTGCCGGAATGCTGTGAATCCACGTGGAGCGCCGACGATCACCGAACCGCGACCGAACCACAAAGCATGTGCGCGATCGGCAACCACATCGGACGAGTTATCCGTCCGTCCTGATTGGCGGCCCTCTCAGGGGTTCGATGCGTTACGCCCGCAGCAGGTTCGGCGGCGTCCGCCCCTCCAGGATCGCCCTGGCGTTGTCCCCCACCATCCCCGTCATGATGCGTCGGTACTTCTCCTCGGCCGAGCCGATGTGCGGCGTCAGCACGACGTTGTCCAGCCCCAGCAGCTCCGGGTGCACCGTCGGCTCGTTCTCGTACACGTCCAGCCCAGCGGCAAACAGGCGTCGTTCCTTCAAAGCCCGCGCGAGCGCGCCCTCGTCGATGATCGGCCCGCGCGCCGTGTTCACCACGATCGCGTTGGGCTTGAGCAGCCGCAGCCGCGCTTCGTTGATGAGATGGCGCGTGTCGGGCGTCAATGGCGTGTGGATCGAGATCACGTCCGCATCGCGCAGCCCCTCCTCCAGCTCCACCCGTTGCGCGGCCAGCGGCGCGATCTCGAAGTCCAGGTGACGAGAGCGCGCAACGTACAGCACGCGCATGTGCCAGGGGAGCGTGCGCACGGCCGTGGCGTACCCGATGCGCCCGGCGCCCACGATGAGCAGCGTCTGCCCCGTCAGGTGCACGCCCAGAAAGTCGTCCATGGCCAGAAACCCGCGCGCCGGATACTCCGGTGATCGCGCGTATCGGTCCGCCGGGATGAGCATGCGGGCCGCGGCCAGGATGAGCAGCATCGCCAGGTCCGCCGTGCCCTCCGTCACAGCGTCGGGCGTGTTGCACACGGTGATCTTCCGCTTCGCGCACTCGGCCAGGTCGATGTTGTTGAACCCCACGGCAAAGTTGACCACGCCCTTGAGCTGCGGGCCCGCCGCGTCGAGCATCTCGCCGTCGATGCGGTCGTGGTACATCGAGATGAGCACATCAGGGCGGTGCTCCTTCACGAACGCCGCGAGCGCGCCGGGCTTCTGCAGCCCTTCGTGCGGGCCGACCACGAGTTTCGCGGCGCCGACGTTGAGTTCTCCGGGATACGTGCGGGTGATGGCGACGGTGGGCATGGGTGGATTCTTCGCGAGATCAACGCGCCGGGCGCGAGCACGCCAGGAACTGCTCCGTGGTGATGGACTGCTCCGGTGAGATGGCCGAGGAGGTCGGGGCGTTGCGGCGCGCCCGGTGCACCGCGGCCTGCAGATTGTCCGCGGGGGCGGGCGAGACCACCGGGGTGTCCGATCCGAACCAGACCGTCTCCCCCGGCGCGCGACCCGCCTCGGCCTCGGCCTGCAAGAGGTCCCGGATCGGGAATGCGCGCGGGATCAAGTGGGGCGTCAGCCGGCGCAGCGCCTCGACGTCGCACAGCAGATGGCACGGCTGGGGCGAGGCGATCACGTTGAGCCGCGTAAACCGCGGCACGTCGCGCTCGTGGACGAACTGAGCGTGCTCGATCCGGAAGCCGCGCGTCCGAGGCGATGTGCGCTCAAGGGCGTCCAGGCCGTAGCGCACCGCAGCATCGCCGATGGCGTGCATCGCGAGCGGGAGACGGAGGGAGTCCGCAAGTCGGATGGCGTCGTCGAGCGCAGCATTGGTATAGAGCCGCTCCCCGCGCGGCAGTCCGGGGAGCGGGTCGGCAAAGGGCTCGAGGAGGTACGCCGTGCGCGAGTTGAGCGTGCCGTCGAGGAAGACCTTGCCGCCGGCGAGCGTCAGGTTGTCGCGTGTCCAGTTGGGCGCGTCGTCGTGGGCGCGTCGGAGATCGGTGAGCGGGGCGTAGAGTCGGAACGTCATCGTGGAGGCCGCGTGATCGCCCTCGTCGATCAGCGCCGCGAGCGTCGGCCCCAGCCACTCCTGCGCGTGCATGTCGTGCGTTTCGACGATGTTGTGCGCGAGCAGGTCCCGGAGGGCCGCGCGCACCGCCTCCTTTAGCTCCGCGGGTGAGGGCGTGGGAATCGCGGGCCGCACAAGAAACGCGGCGTTCTCGAGCAGCACGCCGGTCGGCTCGGCGCGATCGTCGCGCAGGATGCGTCCGCCCTCCGGATCGGGCGTGTCGCGCGTGATCCCGGTGCGGGAGAGCAGCTCGCCCGAGAGCGCACACGCGTGGAGGTCGAACGATCGCACGAACGCGGGGCGCGCCCCCACGGCCTTGTCGATCTCGCGCGCGGTCGGAAACCGGCGCTCCGGCCACGCCTCGACGCGCGCTCCCGCCGCCCGCACCCACTCCCCGGGCCCAACCTGCTCGGCGCGACGCGCGAGGCGCTCCAGACAATCATCGAGGGACGCACAATCGGCCAGCGGGACGCACGTCACCTGCTCGCCGTGGGCGTACAGGTGAAGATGCGCGTCTCGGAAGGTGTGTGTCACGATTGCGCGCGTGCGAGCATCGCGTCGACGCGCTGCTTCGCAGCGTCGGCGGATTTGAGGGGAGCATCGAACGGGACGCGCTCGATGCCGAGCCGTGTCCGGATGTGCAGGCCTTCGGGGTCGATGCCCACGCAGACGGGCGTCTCGACCGCGAGGTCCGCCTCGGCCCGGCAGAGCCGCGCGAGACGAGCCTTGTCCGCGTTGAGCGCCTTGCACATCGCAGGCTCGATCGACGCGAGCGGATTGGGGATCGTGAGGAAGTCACCCTCGATCACGGCGTTGTGCAGGCGCGCCGTGTCGATCACGAACAGGCGCCACACCGGGTCATACTCCCCCGACTCCACGGACGGGGGATTCAGGTGGTAGATCCGCCAGCGGTCCGTCATGGCCTCCGTGACGGCCTCCTTGGCCGGGAACAACAGCAGTTGCAACGCGTGATCAGACTCGTCCGGCAGGAACAGCACGAACTGCTCGGCGTCCTCCACCTCGCGCGGCACGGGGATCAGCACTCGCCCCGACTGCGGATCGAGCACGAATCGCACCAGCGTGGCCGCGTCCGACGCGACCAACGACCCTTTGCGGTGACGACGCAGGATGGAGATCGCCTCCGTGGTCGCCTCGGGATTCTCCGCCTGCCGCTGCGTCATGAGTTCGTCCTCTTCCGCGTGAGATCGTACGGCAAACCGCAGGAGGGGCAGCGGCCTCGCTGGTTCGCGGACGAGAGCGCGGCCGAGCACGAGGGGCACGACGTCGGCAGATCGTCGTAGCACGCTGCCAACGCGTCCGGCCCGAAGGAATCCGCGATGAGCGCGACGGGATCGATCGGCGTCGAGCACGCGGGGCAGCGGTCCAGCCCCTGCCGGATCGTGATGCTCTTCGCGCACGCCGGGCAGGGGATCACGCGGTGCTCCGGCGCCAGGCGAGAAAGATTCGGCTCCGGGAGCGCATCCAGCGGCTCCGAATCGTCCGCGAGCCCTCGGAGGACCTGCTCCGCCCGCTCCCGGTCCGCGTCGGAAGGGATCACCAGATGCAGGGAAGCGAACCCGTACGCGGCCACGGGCAGCGTGTGGAACGAGTGCTGCCCGATCACTTCCGCCGGGATGCCTGCGTTGCGGAGCGCGTCCGCGGCGCAGTGGGCGGAGACGGAGTCGCGATATCGGCGGAGGGTGATCATGCGTCGGCAACCACGGGCGTCGGCGGCGGGGCGTCCGGATCGGCGCGCGGGAAGAGCGGCTCGCCCTTGTCGATGTGCGCGCCGGGCGCGAGCGTGCCCCAGCGCGTCAGGTTCTCGAAGGAGTCCTTCGGGTTTGCGCCGTAGCGTTGCAGGAGCGCGCCCATTTTTTCCGGCATGGCCGGGAGCAGCAAGGCGCCCGCGATGCGGATCGCCTGCGCACAGTGGTAGAGGATGACCGCGAGATCGTCGCGCCGCGCCGGGTCCTTGGCGATCTTGAACGGCTCGGTGGCGTTGATGTAGCCGTCGACACGTCTTACCAATGCGAGCGAGCTCTGGAACGCCCCCGCGAGGTCGAACTCACGGAGGCGCGCCAGGGAATGATCGACGGTCGCCTGAGCGAGCGCGGGCCAGTCGTGATCGCAGAACGTGGTGACGGCGCGCGGGTCGGGCGCCTTGGCCTCGAAGTACTTGTCGATCATGTTCGACACGCGGGACGCCGCGTTCCCGAGCGCGTTGGCGAGATCGGCGTTGATGGTCTCGACGAAGCGGTTGTGCGCGAAGTCCGCGTCCGTGGCGCCCTGCGGGCCCTGCGTGAGCAGGAACCATCTGAGCGAATCGAGGGAGTACGTCTCGGCGTACGCGAGCAACGTCGGCAGGTCGAGGAAGTTCCCCAGCGACTTCGACATCTTCCGCCCCTCGCGCACCCACCAGGAGTGCGCGACGATCGAACCGGGAAGCGTCTCCCCGAGCGACATCAGCATCGCGGGCCAGATCACGGCATGGAACCACAGGATGTCCTTGCCGATGAGGTGCGCGTTGCACGGCCAGTACTTCCGCCGATCCGGGGTGTCCACCACCGACAGGTAGTTGAAGAGCGCGTCGATCCAGACGTAGACCCGGTGCTGCTCGTCGTCGGGCATCCGGATGCCCCACTGCGAAGCCGGGTCGGCCGGGTCCACCGCGCGCGACACGGGCACGTCCTGCAGCCCCTGCCGGATGCGGCCCAGCACCTCGTTGCGACGCGCGTCCGGGCGAATGAAACCGGGGTTCGTCTCGATGTGCTTCAGGAGCCGGTCCTGGTACGCGGACAGCCTGAAGAAGTAGTTGCGCTCGCGCTTGCGAACGAGCGGCTTGCCGGTGACCGGGGAGAGAAAGTTGGCCTCGCGCGCCGTGGTCTCGGTGAGGTACTCGTCCTGCGACGCGTCATACCACCCCTCATAGTCCCCCAGGTACACGTCCCCCTTGCTCTCCAGCCTCCGGATGAACTCGCGCACTTTCGTGGTGTGGCGTTCCTGGGTCGTCCGGACGAAGTCGTCGTGGGAAAACTTCAGAAGGGAAAAGGCGCGCTGGAACTCGGCCGCGTTGCGGTCGGCCCACTGGATGGGCGTGCACCCGTGCTCGGCGCCCGTTGTCACGACGCGGTCGGCGTGCTCGTCCGTCCCGGTCAGGAAGAACACGTCCCGGTCAAGCAGCCGGTGATAGCGCGCCGCGGCATCTGCCAGCAGGGTGGTGTAGCAGTGGCCGATGTGCGGGCGGTCGTTGACGTAATAGATCGGGGTGGAGACGTAGAACGTGTTCGTATGGTGGTTGGTGGGCATTGTGCGGGTGATTCTACGGGAGGGGGCGAAAAAGGCGTGGCCCGAACGCAGGGAGGAGGCTCCACGGACCGATAAGGGAGATGGGCTCGCGCTGCGCGCGTGGGCTGTCGGAGTCGCCGGAGAGCGAGCGCATGCGCGGATTGAGCAACGAGCGTCTGTTGGTGACCGGGACGGTGCAGAGCGCCGCCGGTGTCGAGGCATGGCTGCGGGCCAGCGGCCTGGGCGACCGCATCGTCGGCCAGCTGATCGTCCATGAAGGCGTGACGGCGGAGCTCATCGCCAACGCAGCCCAGCGCGCCGCGGCCTCGTGCGCCGTGGTCAGCCTCCGAACCGATGACGCTGACCTCCGGGAAACCGTGCGAACCGGCCTCGCCAAGGCCAACGTCCGCGGACGCTGGCTCCCCACCGCAGACGACCTCGTCAGCGGCAAAGGGGCACGCAGCGCGCTCGGACCCGCCCTCGACGCCCAGGGCCTCATCGGTAGAGCCCCACGCGCGCTCGATTCCTCGGCCCGGACACGCGCCCAGCGCGCCCTCAAGGGCAAGCGGGTGCTCATCACCGGAGCCGGCGGGTCCATCGGCTCCGAACTGGCCAAAGCCGTCGCGTCCTACGCCCCCTCCGAACTCCTCCTGATGGAGCGCGCCGAGAACGCCCTCTTCGACATCGACCGCCAACTCTCCGAGCGATACCCCGGCGTCCCGCGCCGGGCCATGCTCCACGACGTGGTGGAAGAGGAACGCACCCGAGGCTGGCTCGACCGTCTGCGCCCCCACGTCGTATTCCATGCCGCGGCCCACAAGCACGTCACCGTCATGGAGGACCACCCCTCCCATGCCGTGAACAACAACGTCTTCGGCACGAAGTCGATCGCCGACGCGGCCCTGGCCTGCGGCGCCGAACGCTTCGTCATGATCTCCACCGACAAGGCCGTGAACCCCCGGAACGTCATGGGCGCCACCAAGCGCTTTGCCGAGCAGTACGTCGCCGCCCGAAACGGCGCCGGCTCCACGCGATTCTCCATCGTCCGCTTCGGGAACGTGCTCGGCTCGGCCTGCTCGGTCATCCCGATCTGGTCGGCACAAGCCCAGGAGGGCGGACCCATCACGGTCACGCACCCGGAGATGACCCGGTACTTCATGACCATCCCCGAGGCCGCGGCGCTCGTGATCCAGGCAGGCTCACTGACCGAGGCCGAGGCCGGGGGCGCGGATGTGTTCGTCCTCGACATGGGCGAGCCCGTCCGCATCATCGAAATGGCGGAGCGATTCATCCGACAGCTCGGGCTCGAGGCGCGTCTGGCCGGGCTTCACCCTGGGCAAGCAGCCACAGGCCCGCGCACCGACGGCGCACTTGAGATCGTGTTCACCGGATCACGCCCGGGGGAGAAGCTCCATGAGGAACTCGCGCACGCGAGCGAGGAGCTGCGCCCCACCGCGGCCGAGGGTGTGCGCGCGTGGGCGTCTCAGGGCGCCGGCGGCATCGACGTCCAGAAGATGATCAGCGAACTCGCAAAGGTGCGATGGGCCGTCGAGCAGGACGAGGTCGTCCGCGTCATCCGGGCATGGTCACCGGGTGTCGGCGGAGAGAAGGAACCGGGTCGCGGAAAGGTCGTCGCGGCCTGAGCGAGCGATATTCCGACAAGTTTTCCCCAAGTATCTGGCACGACGAAGCCTCGAAAGCCCCGGATTTGGGGGCTCACGACCCCCTGCCGACAAGACGACGTGGTGGGAGAGGGGTAGACTGATCGCTGGTCGGAGAGGGCATGTCGGGGGGGAGAGGGACTCAATGGAGGCCCTTCGGCCCGGAAAGACCGCAGCCATGAACCACGACAGTCATGAGCAATTGATGGAAACGACGCGCCGCGCGCGGGAACGCGCTGAGGCGTTGCTGCGCTCACTCGAGACGGCAACCTCCGCCACCACCGGCGCCGCCGGCGGCGAGACCGACGCGTACAAGGCCGTCACCGGCCGCTCCGCGATCGAGAACGCCATCGCCTCCACCAAGAGGATGATCGAAGCCTTGGACCGCGCCTCGGAGCGCGTCGAATCGTTCACTACCGCCTCCGCCAGCACGGAGGTCGTTGCGGGGGGATCGTGGGGCCAGAGATGACCGGCGGCGTGCGCGTGACGGTGCGGTTCAAGCGGCTGCGTGAAGGCGCGGCGTTGCCCGCCTACCAGACCGCGCACGCGGCGGGCATGGACCTGGCCGCCTGCACCGACACCCCGATGCGCATCGAGCCGGGCCAGATCGCGCTCGTCCCTTGCGGCTTCGCCATGGCGCTCCCCGTCGGCTACGAAGCGCAGGTCCGCCCTCGCTCAGGACTCGCAAGCCGTCACGGCATCACCCTCCCCAACGCACCCGGCACCATCGACGCCGACTACCGCGGCGAGGTCAGCGTGCCCCTCATCAACCTCGGCCGCGAGCCCTTCGTCGTCGAGCCGGGCATGCGCATCGCACAGATGATCGTCGCGCCCGTAGCCCAGGCGTGCCTCAGCGAGGTCGATGACCTCGATGGCCCGGTAGGCCTCGGCCTGGGAAGCAGGCTCGGCAGCGGGGTCGAGATGCGACCCTTCCCCCCACCCACCCCCGGCGCCACAGTCAGGGGCGCACCCGCCGCCGCAGGGGCGCCGACAGGCCTGGGAGGGCCCTCCCCCTCGCCAAGCCCGAGAATCCGAGGCGCCGGCGGGTTCGGTTCAACCGGTCTTTAGCATCGGGACGATTCAGTCCGAGCCGATCCGGGCCGAAATGTGATGCGTGGATCCATCGTCTTCCAAGCCGCGGCGCGAGAGCGCCCCCGAGGCCGTGGACTCGCTGCGCCTCCCTTCCGCGGCGCTGGCGAAACTCCATGAGCTCCTCGACTCGGCGGAGAAAAACACCGCCCCTTCGACCAAGCGCCGATGGCGACGGTGGGTCATCAAAAACCGACACGCCGAAGCAACCATTCACCACCCGGGCGGCACCTCCGTCCGATGCATCGTCGCCCCGCGCACTATCTCAGCCGGAGGCATGTCCCTCCTCCACGGCGGCTTCGTCTACACCGGCGCCAAAATCGTCGTCCACCTCGAACGTCTCACCCACGAAATCGAACACCTCCAGGGCAAGGTCGTCCGCTGCCGACACCTGGGCAAGCACGTCCACGAGCTCGGCGTCCAGTTCGACCGCCAGATCGAGCCGCGCGACTACATCTCCCTGGGCGACACCGAAGAATCCTTCCTCCTCGAGCGCGTCGACCCCAGCACCGTGCAGGGACGCGTCCTCGTCATCGAGGACAGCCGCGCCGACCAACGACTCATTTCCCACCTCCTCAAGGACACCGAGGTCCACCTCGAATTCCTCGAGGACGCCGAACTCGCCGTGGAAACCGCCTCCCAGGGCTTCGACCTCGTCCTCCTCGACTACCACCTGAAGCGCGAGAGCGGCGCCGCCGTCCTCGAACGGCTCCGCGAAGCCCAGATCATGACCCCCGTCGTCATGATCACAGCCGACGAGTCCTCCGAGACCGCCCGCAAGTCCCGCGACGCCGGCGCCTCCGCGATGGTCTACAAGCCCCTCAACCTCGACACCCTCCTCCGCGCGCTCGGCGAATTCCTCGTCCTCCGAGGCGGCCTCGCCGTCGGCGCCGGCGCCATCCTCAGCCAGGCCAAGTCCGACGACTCCATGAAGGACCTCCTTCAGACCTTCGTCCGCGACCTCGACCGCATGGCCGACGAGATCAGCGCCGCGCTCCGCCAGAACGACGTCGACCGCGTCAAACGTCTCTGCTCCGAGATCAAGGGCAGCGGCTCCTCCTACGGCTACCCCGTCCTCTCCGAGGCAGCCAACCTCACCATGCGCGCCCTCGAAGGCACCGCCAGCCTCGCCGACGCGGCCGGTGAAGTCCGACGACTCATCGAGGTCTGTCGGCGCTGCACCGTCTAACCCCTCATCCACCCCTCAACACACCACCCGCGCGATTGTTGCGCGTCGATGCCGCCAGCCGATAACGCTCGGATGGGCAGAACCAAGAATGTGGCTGCGCGCGGAGCCGGCGCCGCCGACCGTTTCTGGGGAAGACTGGCTTGGTTGGGTGTCGCCGCGGCCTGGGCATTCGTCCTCGCCGCGATGGTCTCCTATAGCCCCCTCGATCCCCCCGGACACGCCGGCATCCTCGGCGCCGAGGGCGTCGCCAACTGGTGCGGACCCGTCGGCGCCTGGCTCTCCCATGCCCTCTTCCTCATCCTCGGCTCGGGCGCCTGGGCCCTCCTCGCCTCCGGCGGCGCCTACCTCGCCGTCGCCGCCTCCGGCCAATCCATCGGCCAAGCCGCGCTCCGCGCCGTCGGCTGCGTCATGATCGCCCTCGCCGTCTCCGGCTTCCACGCGCTCCTCGCCCCCTCCTGGAGCGCCGCCCCCGAAGGCGCCGGCGGACTCCTCGCCATCGCCGGCGTCGACATCCTCAGCGCACGCTTCGGCGGCCTCGGCGCCGCCATCGCCCTCGCCCTCATCGGAACCGTCGGCGTCATGGTCGCCTTCGACCGCTGGCTCGGCTTCGTCCCCCACGCCCTCGCAGGCCTCTGGCCCTCACGCGCCGCGCACGCCCTCTGGGCACACCTCCTTGCCCTCCTCACCTGGCCCGCGCGCACCCTCCGCTCCCGCGCAGACCGCCGCGCACGCGTCCGCGCCAACGACCTCGACGACGACAAGCGCATCATCGAGCCCAAGCGCCCCGCCCGTGCCGCCAAGCCCGCGGTCGTTGAAGAAGAGGAAAACGAAGAAGAGGAGGAAGACGAGGACGCCGAGTACGTCGACGAGGACGAGGAGGTCGAGGAAGAGGAAGAAGAAGAGGATGAGGCCCCGGGCGCCCCCCAGGTCTTCGACCCCGAAGAACTCCGCGCGAAGATCGCCAAGCTCCCCGTCCGCTTCGCCGCCGAGACCAGGCGCGCCGCCACCCAGGAAGACCTCGATTCCATCCAGGCCCTCAACGCCGATCCCGAGATGACCGGCTACAAGTTCCCCCCCCTCGACCTCCTCGAGGATCCCGAGGAGAACTACAACGAGCGCATGGAAGGCCACGTCCGCGAGCAGGCCAAGGCGCTCGAGGAAGCCCTCCGCACCTACCGCATCGACGGCGAAGTCGTCGGCATCGACTCCGGCCCCGTCATCACCCTCTACGAAGTCCGACTCGCCCCCGGCACCAAGGTCGCCGCCCTCAACGCCATCTCCTCCGACCTCGCGCGCGCCCTCAAGGTCGTCAACGTCCGCATCGTCCCCAACACCGAAGGCCGAGACACCGTCGGCGTTGAAGCCCCCAACCTCCAGAAGGAAAAGGTCCGCATCAAGGAGCTCATGACCTCCTGCGACAAGGCCGCGTCGATGCGCCTCCCCCTCTTCCTCGGCAAGGACGCCTCCGGCGAGCCACTCGTCTACGACCTCGCCGAGATGCCCCACATGCTCATCGCGGGCACCACCGGCTCGGGCAAGTCCGTGGCCATGAACGCCATCATCGTCGGCTTCCTCTACACCAAGAAGCCCTCCGACCTCAAGCTCGTCCTCGTCGACCCCAAGATGGTCGAGATGAGCCAGTTCCGCGACGTGCCGCACCTCATGTGCCCCGTCGTCACCGAGATGGGCAAGGCCGCGGCCATCCTCGAGTGGGCCGTCACCAAGATGGACGAGCGCTACGAGCTCCTCGCCGAGGTCGGCTGCCGAGACATCGACGCCTACAACGCCATGGACTGGGACGAGGTCAAGGACCGTCTGGGCATCACCACCGACGAGGAAGCCGCGCGCGTCCCGCGCAAGCTCCCGCGCATGGTCTTCATCATCGACGAGCTCGCCGACCTCATGATGACCAACAAGGAGGTCGAGCACTCCATCGTCCGCATCGCGCAGAAAGCACGCGCCGTCGGCATCCACCTCATCCTCGCCACCCAGCGACCCCAGGCCAACGTCGTCACCGGCCTCATCAAGTCCAACATGCCCTCACGACTCTGCTTCAAGGTCGCCAGCGGCATGGACTCCCGCATCGTCATGGACCAGAAGGGCGGAGAGCTCCTCCTGGGCCAGGGCGACATGCTCTTCCTCTCCCCCCGCTCCTCCAAGCTCGTCCGCTCCCAGGGCACCCTCGTCGAGGACCGCGAGATCCGCAAGGTCATGCGATACATGAAGGAAGTCTCGGCGCCCACCTTCGAACGCTCCCTCATCCAGATCGGCCCCGGCAACGCCGTCGACGAAGCCGAGAAGAACTTCCGCGAAGCCGCCGAGGAAGACCCCCTCTTCGACAAGGCCGTCGAGATCATCATCGAATCCGGGCGCGGCTCCGTCTCCCTCCTCCAGCGCCGCCTCGCCATCGGCTACACCCGCTCCAGCCGACTCATCGAACTCATGGGCATGGCCGGCATCATCGGCGAGCACAAAGGATCCGTCGCGCGCGAGGTCAACATCTCCCAGGAGGAGTGGGAAGCCATGAAGGCACAGGCCGCAGCAGACGCGGCCGCCACCGGCGACACCCGCGCCCAGGCCTCCCTCTTCCCCGAGCCGACCGACACCACCGCAAAGCCCGCCGTCGATGACGACGAGTTCACCGCGGACGATGAGGAAGACGAGGAAACAGACGCCGACGAGCTCGAGGATGCTGCCGAGGAAGAGGAGGAGGAGGAAGAAGAAGACGACGATGAGCCCGAGGCCTCCGACGACGATGAGGAGGAAGAGGGCGAAGACGAGGACGAAGAAGAAGAGGACGACGAGGAATACGAGGACGAGTACGAGGACGGCGAAGAGGAGGGAGAGGAAGAAGACGAAGAGGATGAGGACGCCGAGGACTCCTGCGAAGAGGAGGACGAGGAAGAAGAGGACGAGGAGGAGGAAGAGGAAGAGGAAGAGGAAGAGGACGACGAGCCCGAGGTCAAGGTCCGCCCCCCCTTCGACCCCACCCCCCGACGCGCGTGATGGGATTCCCGAATTAGCCCGGTAGAATCCCTCTCCCCGATGAGTTCCCCATCCTCGATGCCGGGCTTGGATCAGACCGCGCTCACGCGGCTCCACGCGGCCCTCGACGGCCGACGCGCCATCATCACCGGCGGCGCCGGATTCATCGGCGGACACCTCGCCGAAACCCTCCTCACCCTCGGCTTCAACGTCTGCATCGTCGACGACCTCTCCACAGGCGACGGCGACCGCGCCGCCTCACTCGTCGAGAACCACGCCCCCCGCGCACGCTTCGTCCACGCCTCCGTCCTCGACGCGCGATCCCTCGACGACGCCATGGAACGCGCCGCCATCGTCTTCCACCTCGCCGCCGTCGCCTCCGTCGGCGAATCCATGGAGCACCCCGAACGCGCCATCGACGTCAACGTCCGCGGCACCGTCGAGGTCTGCCAGGCCGCACGCGCCGCCGGCGCCAAACGCGTCATCCTCGCCTCCTCCTGCGCCGTCTACGGCGATGCGGGCGGACAACACGTCCCCGAAGACGCCCCCCTCGCACCCATCTCCCCATACGCCGCAAGCAAAGCAGCAGGCGAGCTCATCCTCGGCGCCTGGGCCCGATCTCTCGGCATCGACGGCGTCTCCCTCCGACTCTTCAACGTCTACGGCCCCCGACAATCCGGCGACAGCGAAGAAAGCGCCGTCATCGCCGCCTTCGCCTCGCGCCTCGCCGCAGGCCGCCCACCCGTCATCTACGGCGACGGCACGCAAACACGCGACTTCATCTACGTCGACGACGTCGTCCGCGCCATGCTCCTCGCCGCAGCAGCCCCCGAACCCTTCTCGGGCGAAGCCATCAACATCGGCGCCGGCGCACCCACCGAGATCCGCACGCTCGCAAGCGAGATGGCACGCGCCTGGGGACGCGGCGCCCTCGCACCCGAGCACGGCCCCGCCCGCCCGGGAGACATCCTCCACTCCGGCGCCGACACCACACACGCCGAGAAACGACTCTCCTTCCGCGCCGCCACCTCCCTGCAGCAAGGCCTCCGCTCGCTCGCCGCATGGGCCGGCGATTCCTCCCACACCCCCGACTCCGCGATCACGCGATGAACACGCCCCGATCCACGCCGCGCGGTCGCCGGCGCCTCGCCGCAGCCGCCCTCCTCGCGATCATCGCCGCCAAACCCGCAGCCGCACGCAAGCCCGCCGAGGATCCCGTCCCCGTCGCGATCCTCGTCTACGACACACAGCGACCCGACGTCTGCTTCTCCGAAGTCTTCCTCTCCCTCGTCGCGACCGAAACCACAGCGATCATCGAGCCCCGCCTCACACCCCTCCTCCTCCCCTCACCCGCGCTCAACGAAGCCCCCATCGCCCTCATGACCGGCGAGGGCTTCTTCGAACTCACCGCGCCCCAACGAACCGCGCTCCGTGACTGGCTCGCCAACGGCGGCTTCCTCATCGCCTCCAGCGGCTGCTCCAACCATGAATGGGCGCTCTCGTTCAAGCACGAGATGGACGAGATCTTCCACGACGCTCCCGAGCCCCGTCTCACCCCCCTCCCACCGACCCACGACGTCTTCAACACCATCTATCAGATCCGCAAGCTCCAGCGAACCGCGCCCCCTCGCGCCGCCGACGCAGATCTCCCCGAGCCCCCACCCACCATCATCGACGCCTCACCTCTCGAAGGACTCACCCTCAACGACCGACTCTGCGTCGTCTTCACTCCCGACGGCCTCAACGACACCGTCTCCTTCGGCGGCGCCTGCTGCTGCTGCGGCACGGGCGAGGTCATCCAATCGCGCCAGATGATGGCCAACCTCGTGGCCTACGCGCTCGCGCAACGCGCCACCCAACCGCCCCCTCCCGCACAGCCTCAGAATCCCCAACCACCCGGTACGATCGAGCCATGATCGGAGGCCTCGCGTCCATCCGCGCTCACGCTCCCCTCCTCACCCTCGCCTACGCGCTCCTCTGGGCACACGCCCTCGAGCGTGCCGGCGAAGGACTCCTCGGCCTCCTCATCGCCGGCGCACACACCGCACTCGTCTGGCTCTGGTTCGCCGCCTCCGCGCGCATCGAATCCGACAAGGGCCTCGCCGCGCGCCTCGGCCTCAACCGCGAGCCCGAAGGAGCGCCCGACGAGCCGCTGGCCTGGACCTCCCTCATCCTCGCCATGTTCTTCGCCGCACTCTCTCTCGCCCTCCTCGCGGCATCCTGGCGCGTCGGACTCGCCTTCATCGCCGCAGGCGCACTCCTCCACTGGCACGCCCACACCACCCCCTCCCGCAAGTACCGCGCGATCGAAGCACTCGCCCCCGCGCTCGCGCTCGCCCTCCCCGCGCTCATCCTCGCGGCCAACCTCCCCGACACCACCGAAACACCCGTCGACGGCGCACGAATCGTCGGAGCCTCAACCCTCGGCGCCATCGCCATGGGCGCATTCATCCTCTCCTCACTCGCCCGCGACGCCCTCCGCGACGCATCACTCAACATCGTCACCTCCGCAACGCGCGCAGGCCCCCAGGCCGCAGCCCTCATCGCCTGGGTCTGGATGCTCGCCGTCATGGCCCTCGCCGTCATGGGCGCAGGATGGAACTGGTGGCACTGGTCCGCCGGCGCCATCGCAGGCCTCGGCGCCTCCTCCGCAGGTTGGCTCCTCTCGCGCAACCGCACCGGCATGGCCACCGCCATCTGGTACGCCACCGCCGTCACCCTCAGCATCGCCGTAGGCGTCAGCGTCCACGAAGCGATCTGATCCTCACGCACGCGACAACTGCAGCGCCAGATTCTCGAGCGCCAGCCCCGCGTTCGCATTCGACCCCACCAGCCGCTCCGCCGTGTCGATCGCCTCCACGTCCCGCAACGGACGACGCGACCGCTCCCGATCCCCAGCCGTCGCGCGCACCCGCCCGCGCACCCGCGCATGCAACAACGAGAACAACAGATCGAGCGCGAGCCGGTTCGCCACGTCCTTGCTCGCTTCGCTCGACTCCTTCGCCTTCGCCTCCGCATACCCCTTCACGATCTCGTGCATCGCCCCCGCAAGCTCCGGCGCATACCTCCCCTTCCACGCCTGCTCGAGCAGCGGGTCCAACCGATCCATCCACCCCGCCACATCCGCATCCAACGCGAGCATGAGCCGTCCCGGCGATCCGCCCGCATACTCAAGCAGGTCCGCCGCGCGAGCCCTCGGAACCTCCACCCCCGACCCCTTCAGCCACGCCTTCATCGCCCCCTCATCCAGCGGCCCGAACGCCACACGCCGACACCTCGACCGGATCGTCGGCAACAACGCATGCTCGTCATCCGTCACCAGGATGATCACCACCCCGGCCGGCGGCTCCTCCAACACCTTCAGCACAGCATTCGCCGCGGCCCCCTCCCCCGCCTGCAGCAGGTGCGCCTCATCCACGATGAACACCTTGCTCGCCCGGGCGCCATTCGACGCCGCCGTCGACAATCCCGCCGGCTCGATCAGAAACTCCCGGATCACCTCCACCGGGATCGACCGCTGCTTCGACGACCGCACCGATTGCTCGCGCGAGAACGACGCCATCTCCTTCGAGATCAGATGCAGGTCCGGGTGCGACCCGCTCTCCAGCAACGCCCGCGTCCGACCCTCCGGGTCCGGACGAATCCGCCCCGACAAGTCCGGCCCCGCCCCAGGGTCCAGCAGCACCCCCGCGAACGCCCGCGCCGTCGTCTGCTTCCCCACCCCGCTCGGCCCATGGAATATCCACGCATGATGCACACGCTCCGACGCCACCGCCGCATCAAGCGTCTCAACGGCTCTCGCCTGCCCCTGTATCTGTTCCAGCGTGGGATACGACATCGCAGCGCAACAGCCTACCGCGCCGCCTCACCCACACACCCTCTCATTCACACTTAGCCCGCGACGTCGATCTTCTGACCCAACGCCACACCGGTGGCCGCCGCGTTCCGATCCGCAGGGTGCGCGTACATCGAGTACACCCCCGCGCTCCCCACCGGGCTCGCGCTCGACGCGCCGAAATGCACCCCTCCCGCCACCTTCGCGGCCACCAGCCGCTCCGGACCCGACGGCGCACGCGCCGCCGTCACCGCGTTCGGCGTGTACGCCTTCGCAACGTGAAACGGGTTGGTCGGTCCGGTGATCCGCATGAGCCTGCCCATCAAGAGTGGCCGAGACCGACCCCAAGGTCAAGTGCGGGCGACAGGACTTGAACCTGCACGGGTTTGACCCCACTGGAACCTAAATCCAGCGCGTCTCCCAATTCCGCCACGCCCGCAATACCCCGATTCTCCCGCCGCAACGCAATCGGTCAACGCCCCCACCCCCCCTCGGCTGTGGTGTTTTCGGGCGTCTGGTCGATGATCTTTCGTTCCGCCCACACCTCGGCGCAAACCGTGCGCCCCCCTTCCGGAAGAACTGACACCACCACACAGGGCTCCCAAGGAATAACGACGCATGCCTCTCCGCGAAACACTCGCCTTCAAAGTCGCACCCCTCTTCCTCCGGCTCGCCCTCGGCGCCACCTTCATCTACGCCGGCCACGCCAAGATCTTCGTCAAAATGCCCTGCAACCCCGACCAGCTCTCCACACTCGCCAACATGGGCGTCAGCGGCGCCATCGCCGCCGCAACCCCCTCCACATCCACACCCCCACCAACCCCCACCCCAACCACTCCCGCCAACCCCCGCAACAACGACCCCGCCAACCCACTCCCCGAACCCTCCACTCCCCCCTCCAACAACCCCTCCAGCTCCGCACTCGTCGCCTCCTCCTCCGTCACCGGCCGCCTCTACACCCCCGCCGACTTCGAATCCGACGCCAATCTCCCCATGCTCTATCAGCTCGCCCTCACCCTCCGCACCAACTCCCAAACCCCCGTCCCCGACGCCAACGGCAACACCCCCATCCGACTCTGGCCCGCATCCCTCGGCCAAGACGCCTGGCCCGTCCGCTTCGCCTGGGCCGTCGCCATCACCGAACTCGCCGGCGGTTGCCTCGTCCTCATCGGCTTCCTCTCCCGGCTCTCCGCCCTCGCCCTCGCCGGCGTCATGCTCGGCGCACTCTGGCTCGCCACCATCGGCCCCGCCATCAACGCACCCAAAGCCTTCCTCGCCTTCCTCCCCCAACTCTCCTCCTTCGAAGGCTGGCACTCCCTCATGCTCCAACTCTCAGCCTTCGCCTGCGCCATCGCCGTAGCCTGTCTCGGCGCCGGGTGGCTCAGCGTCGACTCCTTCGTCTTCGGCTCCTCACGCTCATCCAGCACCGCCTCCTCCGACGAGGACGACGACGAATAACTCCTGGGCCTACCCCCGCCCGGGCGCTATCGTCCCGCCGTCCGATGGCCGAGATTCCACACATGCCGCAGCGCACCCAAACGCGATCCCTCGCGCACGCGGCCCTCTGGTCCTCCCCCTGGATCATCTCCCTCGCCCTCCACGCCTCCCTCGCCCTCACCGGCCTCACCCTCGCCTATTCCCGCTCCTCCGCAGGAACCCGCCTCACCGACAGCGCATCCATCGCTGTCACACCCGTGGCCGACATCCCCGCCCCAACACCGCCCATCCCCACCCGCGCAGACCCCGCGCCCACCCCCATCTCCCCACTCTCCTCCCACGTCTCACTCCCCGATCGCGCCGAGCACGCCCCCTCCTCCACATGGTCCGAGGTCCGCGTCGCCATCGCCCCGCCCCTCCCCGAGCCCCACCACTCCACCACTCACGAACCTCCACAACACATCACCCCACCCGCATCCGCACCCGAGATGTTCGGCGCCCGTGGCGACGCACAGGCCCAACGCATCGTCTACGTCCTCGACGCCTCCGGCTCCATGGTCGCAGCCCTCCCCACCATCGCGCGCGAACTCGATCGCTCCCTCGACGGCCTCACCGGCTCCCAGTGGTTCCAGGTCGTCGTCTTCAGCGGACGAGGCGTCGAATCCCCACCCGAACTCAGCCGCACACTCGCCCGCGCCACCCCAGACACCAAACGCGCCGCAGGCGCCTGGCTCCGCTCCCTCGAGCCCGACCGACGTGGCGACGCCATCGACGCGCTCGAACGCGCCCTCAAACTCCGACCCGACGTCATCTTCCTCGTCGTCAAAGGCGGCCTCGGCGACACCCATGACGCGCCCCCCGACCGCGCACGCAAACGCGCCGCCACACTCTCACGTCTCGAACGCGCCACGCGAGGCGCCGAAACATCCATAAAGGTCATCCAGTTCTTCGACCCCGACCCCTCGGGACTCATCGAAGCCATTGCCACGACCTACGGCGGAGGCGACGCGCTCCGCTTCATCAGCCGAAAGGACCTGGGGATCGAATGACCCACACCCTCCCCCGACTCGCCCTCACCCTCTCCCTCCTCGCAGGCCACGCACTCGCGCAGACCTCCCCGACGGACGCGGCCTCCCGCGCCGAAGCCATCCGCGAACTCGCCCGACGCGCCACCAACCCCAACATGCCCCCCGCCGAACGCCTCGCAGCGCTCGACGACTCCATCGCGCAGCGCCGCACCCTCATCGCCTCCATGGGCGCCGACGCCCCCTCCTCACTCCTCTTCGAGCAGGTCGAGGCCGTCCTCTCCCGATTCGTCTGGGACGGCTCCGACGCCTCGGCCATGTTCGGCATCCTCACCGCCTCACAACTCGCCTCCGTCGCCGACGCCGCGCGCGAAGCCTACGAACTCACCGCGCGCCTCGCCCCGCGTCTCGAACAGGAGATCATCCGCGCCGAAGCCACGGCCAACGCCCGCGCACAGGAAGACCTCCAACGCCTCCGCGAGCTCGCGGCCCCCCTCATGCGCGCACGCGCCGCCATCCTCCTCGCAAGCGTCGAACCCGACCCCGACAAACGAGCCAACCTCGCCGGCGAAGCCGCCGCCTCCGCGAACGCCGTCCGCGCCGCACGCGACGACCTCGACGCACGACGCGCCGTCATCCTCGGCCAGGCCGCGCTCATCCTCTCCCAACACAAAGCCGCACTCGAGCAGTTCCGCGCCGCACTCGCGCTCCAGTCCTCACTCACCACGCGAATGGAGGCACAGCTCGGCCACGTCCTCGCAACCCTCCAGGCCGAAGGACCGGCCGCCGCGCGCGCAGCACTCCAGAAAGCGCGCACCGCGCCGCCGTTCGCGGGCGACCCCGCCGTCACCGTCATCCCCACCCTCCTCGCTGCGGACGTCGAGGCGCGCATCGGTCTCGCCGAAGCCGCGGCCGCCCCCGAAGGCCCCGCACGCGACCTCGCATACACCCGCGCGTACAACGTCCTCGAACGCATCGCCTACAACCACGAGCTCCCACTCGACCCCCCACAACGACTCTCGCTCTCCCTCGGCAAGATCAATATGCTCGCGCCGCGCTCCACCGAGCAATGCCTCGCCCTCCCCCCCATCGTCGCCCTCGCCCGCGGCGTCGCACGCTCCACCGACGCCGACGGCTTCAACGACGCCGTCGAACTCCTCAACTCCGTCACACAGCCCGGCACGCAGCGGCTCAAAGACCTCGCAGACCTCGGCCCCATCGCCCTCCGCACCCTCGCCGAACTCCGCATCTCCGAAGCCAAGGCCTACGAAGACGACGAGCGACTCATCCCGGCCATCCGTCTCCTCCAACGCGCCGCCAAGGAGTACCCCGGCGACGAAGACCTCGCCCTCCCCGCAGCCGTCAACGCCGTCTTCTACTCCTCACGCTGGTCGAAGTCCCGACCCGAACTCGAGGTCGCGCGCAACCTCTTCGAAGAGTCGCTCCGCATCGGCCTCGAAGCCTTCCCCGACGCACGAACCTCCCGCCTCTGGCGCGAGCAGCTCGCCGACATCCTCCTCGAACGCGGCGAAGTCGACGAAGCCCTCGCCCAACTCGAACGCGCCGCCAGCGCGGGCGCACTCACCGTCGAAGGCCACGTCACCCTCCTCCGCTCACTCAGCGCAGCCATGGACGCCACCACCGCGCCGGAGTCCCGCGCCATCCTCGCCCAGCGGATCCTCGAACGCGCCGACAAGGCGCTCAAAACCGCCGACACCGTCGACACCGTCACCACCAACGCGCGCGAAGACGAACGCCGCGCCGCCAACACCCTCCGCGTCCTCGCCTACGCCGCCTCCGCCTCCTCCAGCCTCGCCCTCGACCGCCCCGACGCGGCCAAAGCCGCGGCCCTCCGCGCCGTCGAGATCGCCGACACCCTCAACTCCCGCGACACCTTCCGCGCCGCGCTCGTCTCCCTCATCCACGCCCAGGCGTACGCGGGCGACTTCCCCGACGCGCTCCTCACCCTCGACCGACTCTCCAAGGGCGCCGGCGAGACCGCCCCAGCCGCCTGCGCCATCCTCATCGACCTCGCCACTGCCCGCGCCAAGCAGCTCGACGCCGCGCACCGACCCGACGACGCCCGCGCCCTCGCACGCGACGTCATCGTCCCCTCCGCCCGCATCGCGCTCGAGTCCATCCTCGCAAACACACCCGCCTCCGCCGACCGCTGGCGCGCCGAGCTCGGCATCGCCCTCGCACGCGCCGGCGAAGCCAAGGAAGCCTCCGAAATCCTCAACGACCTCATCGACCGAAACGGCCCCGACACCCGCACCCTCGTCTGGCTCGGCGAAGCGGCGCTCGCCCTCGACGACGAAGAAACCGCCTACGCCTCCTTCCTCCAGGTCGTCAACGCGCTCGAACAGCGGGAAGCACCCACCGAGCAATACTGGCACGCCTGGTCGCGCACCCTCGAGATCTTCATGCGACACAACCAGGACGGCTCCAAAACCGAGAACGTCCGCGCCACCCTCGCCCGTCTCAAACTCAACGACCCCGCCCTGGGCGGAGAGCCCTACGCCTCACGCTTCGCGGCCATCGAGCGCCTCATCAACCCCCACTGACATCCCCCGCGCCGCCGCAACTCAACCAGGCATCGCCTCCCGGAAATTCGACATCGCCTCTTCATACACCTGCGCCGCGCCGTTGAAATCAACCTCCTGCACGTTCTCGGGCGTCAACGCCGGGAACTCCGCAGACACCGACGGGATCACCGGCGCCAAACCCGACGCCGAGCCCGCAAGCATCCGCGCCGCCTCCGCGGACACCACGAACTCCACGAACTTCCGCGCCCCCTCGGCGTTCGACGCACCCCGCGCCACGCCCGCCGCGTGCGGCAGCATCACCACCCCGAACGACTTCTCCAGCTCGTCCTGGATCGTGTGCTTGTCGTGGACCAGCGGGACCATCGACACATCCTTCCCCGCAGCGCGCGCCCGCGCCACGTCGTCCGCGTCCGCCATCCCCTCCAGCGCCTCGCCGTTCGCCAACGCAGCCACCACTTCCTCGTCCGTGTTCACCAGACGCACCTTCTGACGCTGCATCTGGAAGTCCCACTTCCGCGCCTCGGCCCGCTCCCACAGCGTCCACAGAATCGCCATGTGCGACCCGGCAGTCGTCCCCTCAGGCTGCGTCATCACAAACACGCCCTTCGACAGGTTCGGATGCCACAGCTCGCGCATCTTCGTGAACGTCCGCTCGTCCCCGTCACGATGCTGATACGAAGGCGCCTTCTCCCCCCGATACACCAGCACGCGCGCCCGCGCGCCGAACCCGTGCCAGCGACCCTGCGCGTCCCGCATCCCGCCCGGGATCTCCGACCCCTGAATCTCGAACGGCTCCAGCGCGCCCGCCTGCGCGAGCCGCGCCGCATGCACCGCGTCGCACGCCACCACCACGTCCGCCTTCGCGCCCCCCGTCGTCAGCGAATCGAACAGCCAGTCCTTCCCCACACGGTTCGTACCTCGCTCCACCCGCACCCGCACGCCCGTCTTGCCCGTGAACGCCTCCACCAGCGGACCAAGCACCGCCTCGTCCGCGCTCGAGTACACCACGATCTCGCCCTGCCTCGCCCGCGTCGTCCCCGCGAGCAGCACAGCGGCCAGAGCCGCCAACAACAGGGTCCGCACCAACACACCGAAGTTCTGGGTCGTTCGCATGGGTCGCATTCTGTCAGGGTTTCGCTCGCGCGTCATCTCACGCGCCGGCCGAGCCCGTCTCGGCCCACACGCACACATCATCCTTGAAACGCCCGGCCCGCCTCCAGGTTCCTCACCCCACCGCCCCCGGGTCCCTCCCCTCCTCGATCGCCACGATCTTCTTCACCCGCTTCGCATGCCGATTGTCCGCGAACGGCGTCTTCAAGCACGTGTCCACGATCTGCGTGATCAGACGCATCCCCAGCAGGTCCGCCGACAAACAGATCACGTTCGCGTCGTTGTGCGAACGCGACATCTCCGCCGTGATCTCGTCATGCACCAGCGCGGCCCGTATCCCCTTCACCTTGTTCGCCGCGATGCACGACCCGATCCCCGTCCCGTCCAGCAGCACCCCCATGTCCGCCTCGCCACGCGACACCGCGCGCGCCACCGCATACGCCGCGTCCGGATAATCGCTCGGCTCCCCGCTGTCCGGACCCAGCACCTTCACCTCGTGCCGAACCCCGCGCAGATGATCCGCCAGCCGATGAAGCGCGTCGTGCCCGCGATGATCGCTTCCCAAGGCCAGCCTCATGTCTTCGCTCCAATCCACATCCGCGCCAGCCCCGACACGCGCTCCCGCACGTGCTCGCCGATCCGGCGCGCCGCCTCATCGTAGATCCCCTGACCCCCGCCAACCGGGTCCGGCACGTCACGCCCGCCCTGGTCCAGCAGCATCGCCTTCCCCGCGGCCTCAGGCGCCATCGACCGGATCGCCTCCAGATGCGACCCCGTCATCGCGTAAATCACCGACGCATCCAACGCCATCTCCCGCGTCAGCCCGCGCGACACGTGCCGCCCCATCGTCACCCCCAACTTCCGCACCGCCTCCACCCCCTCAGGAGTCGCCGGCGCCCCCTCACCAGCCCACGTCCCGGCAGACCGCGCCACCGGACCCTCCAGCCCCGCCGCTCGCAACCCCGCAAACACCTTCGAGATCTCCGCCCCCGCAATCGCCGCGGCCATCGGACTCCGACACGTGTTCCCCGAGCACACAAACAACACCACCGGCCGCAACATCCGCTCCACATCCTTCGCGCGCAACACCCCCTCCCGCGCCACCTCACACCCCTTCCCCCGCATCAGCCGCACCCCCGTCGACGCGCCCCGCCACCTCGTCGGCCCCGCATCGATCGTCATCTCGATCCGCTCCTCACCGCTCCACCCCTCCTCCGGCGCGCGCACCGACATCGCCCCCCTCGACGCCCCCACCGCGCCAACCACCCCATCCACCTCACCGATCACCCCCCGCGCCACCTCATCGCTCGGCACGCGCACCAACATCTCCCCCTCCGACACCACCAGCCCCGCCCCACTCCCGAGCACCCCCTCCAACCGCGCACGCTCTCCCTCACCCACCGGAACCTGCAGCGTCACCGGCCCCGGCGTCAACCTCCGCGCCACAAACCGCCACGCCTCCGTCACCTCCCCCACCACCCCCAACGCCTTCTCCGCATCCAGCGCATGCCACGCCACCGGTGCCCCCTCCGCCCTCCCCGTCGCGCGCGCCAGCCGCCCCATCGCCTCCCCCGACGTCACCAACCCCCCCACCCCATACACCGTCTCCGTGGGCATCACCACCAACCCACCACCCCCCAACACCCCCCCAGCCTCAGCAATCACCCGACCCCGCTCACCCGCCGAGAGCCGCGCCCAATCGATCCTCATGCCCTGCTCGGCCCTCGCCATTCCGACGAGCGTAGCCGCAACAACTCCCCATTTCAGAAAACGACCCAGCCCCCACCCGCGAATACCCTTCCACCATGACGCCCCGCCGCGCCTTCACCCTCATCGAACTCCTCGTCGCCATCGGCGTCATCGCCATCCTCATCTCCATCACCCTCCCCGCCCTCTCCTCAGCCCGCGCCGCCGCGGAACGCACCAAGTGCCTCGCCAACCTCCGATCCATCGGCCTCACCACCCAGTCCTACCTCGACCTCCACGACGAGACCCTCCCCCGCGCGCTCCCACTCGACGACTCCCGCGTCCCCCCGGGCGCCCGACCCGCCGACTCCATCCTCTCCGTCTTCGGCCCCATCGCCGAATCCCTCGAAATCTTCCTCTGCCCCTCCGACCGCGACATCCCCCGCGAGCTCGACGAACCCGCAGGCCACCACAACTCCTACGAATACTGGGCCGGCGTCCTCATGCTCGCACGCGAAGTCTTCCGCGACGACCGCAACCCCGAACGCTCCGTCTCCATCTTCTACCGAGACACACCCGACTTCCCCGTCTTCGCCGACTCCGCCCACCGCCACCGCGCCGGACCCGACAAATCACAAAACGCCGTCTACTTCGGCGACTGGCACGCCGACTGGCTCAACCTCGACCCCGCCTCCTCCACCCCCTCCGCTCCCCAACCCGGAGACGCACCATGACCAACCCCTCTCCCAAACCGCACTTCGACCCCCTCCCCTCACTCCTCGACGACCCCGCGCTCAGCGCCCCCGCGCCCACACGCCGCGCACGCAAGCCCTTCAAACTCACCCTCCCCTCACTCACCCCCAAGCAATCCCGCGCGCTCGGCATCACCGTCGGCGCCCTCGGCCTCCTCTGCGGCGCCTCCATCGCCTACTCCGCCCTCCGCCCTATCTCCGTCCCCGACGCTCAACGCGCACGACTCCCCAAAATCCTCTCTTTCGCGCTCCTCGACGCCGACTTCAACAAACTCCCCGTCCGCGAACGACTCGAACTCGTCCTCTCTCTCGCCAAGCGCATGCAGGGCATGAACGCCGGCGACTCCGCCCTCGTCGCCGCATTCGCCGCAGGCATCCGAGGCCAGGCCCGCGAACAACTCGAAACCAACGCCCGCACACTCGCCTCCGACCTCATGGCCGACTACGGCAAGCAATACACCGCCATCCCCGACGACCAGAAAGAAGCCTTCCTCGAGTCCACCGCCGTCGAATGGTCCAAACTCATGGAGCAACTCACCGGCGAAGAACGCAACGTCTCCGACGCAGAACGACTCTCCGAGATGCGCGATCAAGCCAAGCGCGACGCCGAGCGCGGCCGCCAGACCGACCGCCGCCTCACCGCGGACCGCGCCTCCAACTTCATGCGCATGGTCCAGTCCGACTTCTCCCGCTACTCCTCCCCCAACGACCGCGCCTCCTCCGCCCTCTTCCTCCGCGACATGACCCGCACCCTCCGAGGCCGCGATCCCGCCACCAACGAACCAAAGCGCTAAGCGCTCACGCCTCTTCCCTTCCTCGCCCACGACCAACGGGAGTGGGAGAGGACCGAGGTGAGGGCTCCCGCATCGCTACTCAAACTCGCCTTGAGAAAACGAACACCAACCGGCGACTTCACTTCGCTTCTGTTCTTCTCAAGGCTCCACAATCCCCTCCCGAATCGCATACCGCGTCAGCTCCACCCGGTCATGGCACCCGAGCTTCTTCATGATGCTCGTCCGCACCGCCTCCACCCGCTTCTCCGACCGGTAGATGGCCCCCGCAACCTCCTTCGTCGACGCCCCCCGCGCAATCAGCCGCAACACCTGCATCTCCTGGTCCGTCAGCGCATTCAGCCTCGACGCCCCGGCCTCCTCCTTCACCTTCAGACGCAACCTCCCCCCCACCACCTCACACCGCTCCAGCGCCGCCGGCGAAAACGCAAACTCACCCCGATGCGCCCGCCGAACCCCCTCGAAGATCGCCTCCAACTCATCGTTCTTCGACAAGTACCCCCACGCCCCCGCCGAGATCGCCGCGTCGATGTACGTGTCCCGCGTGAACGCGCTCAGCACCAGGCACCTCGGCCCCTCCGGCGCCGGCCGCAACCTCCCCAACTCCTCAATCGCGTCAAACGCCACCGGACCCGGCATGTCCACGTCAATGATCACCACGTCCGGACGATGCTCGTCCACCGCCTCCAGCAACCCGTCCGCGCTCGGCCGCCACGCCACGATCTCCAAGTCCCCCTCCGTCTCGAACGCCGCGCGCAACCCCTTCGCCACCACGGCATGATCGTCCACGCACAGAATCCGAATGCTCCGCGCCGCGCTCTCCGCACGCGCCGAACGCGACGCCCCTCCCGCCCCAACCCCGTTCGACGGCCCTAACGCCCGATTCATGAGTGTCATGTCGCGTTTGCCTCCGTCTCGCGCCCGACGCCACGCAACGCCGCGCCCAACGTCTCCGAATCAATCACGCCGCCCACACGCGCGGCCCCGATCTCCTCCCACTCCGCCCCGGCCTCCCCACACACCAACACCATCCGACCCCTCACCCCCTCACCCACAAACCGTCTCGCACGCGCCAACGCCTCCTCCGTCGCATCCGTCAGCCACACCCCCGCATCACCCGGCTCACCATCCGACGCAGACACCACGTGGAACCCCGCGCCCGCAAGCATCGCGCCCGCGTACGCCGCGGCTCGCCGATCCGAAAGAGACACAGCAACCACCACCCCGCGCTCACGTACCGAACCAACCCGATCCCGAAGCGACCCCCTCTCCTCGGCAGCAGGCAACACCAGACACACCCGCGTCCCCCTCCCACGCTCCGACTCGATCAACGCCTCACCCCCCGCGCTCGTCGCAACTCCCTTCACCAACGCCAACCCCAACCCCGTCGACGCCCCCCTGGGCTTCGTCGTGAAGAACGGGTCGAACGCGTGCCGCATCACCTCAGCCGTCATCCCCGGACCGTTGTCCTCCACACAGAACGCCACGGCCCGACGACCATCCGACAGCGACGCCTCCCGCGCCGTCACCCGAACCACAGCCCCCTCCTCCCGTGGCTCCCCCTCCTGGAGCGCGTCCGACGCGTTCCCGATCAGATTCAACATCGCCTGCGTCAGCCTCCCAGGCGCCACGCACACCCCCGGCAACTCCTCCGAGATCTCAGCCTCCACCCGCGCCGGCGGCCGCGCCGCCCGCGACAACAACCCCCCCACCTGACCCCACCACGCCGCCGCGCGCACCACGCCCACCTCACCCCGGTCCCCCTCCGACGGATCAGCAGCGAGCAACCGCAGGTTGTCCCCCAACTGCCGCAGATACTCCACCGACTCCGCAAGCGCCGACACCGACCTCCCCACCTCCCCGCTCAACCGCGCCATCCGCAACGCCCGCAACTCACCCCGCATCGGCAGCAACAGATTGTTCAGGTCGTGCCCCACCCCCGCCGCCAACGCCCCGATGCTCGCCAACCGCTCCGACGCCCGCAACCGCTCCCGCGCCTCCTCCACCACCGCGCGCTCACGCTCACGCAACCGCGCCTCCGCAAGCGCGCCCGCATGACGCTCGATCTCCCGCTGCGCGCGACGCATCACCAGCGTCAACCCCCCGAACACCACAGCCAGCGCCACCCCCAGCACCGCCATCCCCTGCTGCAGCACCGTGTTCGCCGCGGCCACCTGCGCCGTCACCTCCTTGCACACCTCCATGCTCCCCACCAGATGATTCTTCGAATTCATCAGCGGCACATACGACATCACCAGCGTCGCCTTGTACGGCGACTCCCCCTCGATCCTCCAGATCTCCTTCGCCTCCCCCATCAATCGCGCCGGCTCCCCGCGCAGCGACGACTCCAACTCCGGAAGAAACGCCTCCTGCAACCCGATCGGAGATCGGTCCGTCGTGAACACCAGCTCGCGCGACGAGTCGAACACGCGTACACGCAACACCCCGAACTCATTCATGAACGGACGCAGCAGATCCGCGAACGCGCGCTCCTGCTCCATCTCCAGCGGGCTGAGCCGCTCCACACTCAGATACACCAGAGCCCCCGACCCCTTCCCCTGCTCCCGCAACACCCGGGTGATCCGCTCCGCCTCCGCGCGCGCCTGATCCGCCGTCCCGCGCATCAACACCACGCGCAGACCCATCCCCACCAGCACCAACAGCACCGCCACCGCGCCAACCGAAAGAAACGCAAACAGCCTGAAGAGGCCAACCCCTCCGCCCGTCCCCGGCGCCCTGTCCGTCTCACCGTTCATTCGTCATTCACTATGACCTCTATATCGGCCCGCAGTGGGGTCAAAACGCGAATCACCGGGTAGGGATTTCCCCCGTTCAACTCCCCCAGCAGCCCCCAAGCCGCCAATCCATCCTCACTCTCCGGCTCCAGCAGCCCCGTCAGCAGCGCCTGCAGCCTCTGCCCGCTCCGCACGATCACCCATTCCTCCCGCGCAAGCGTCCGCGTCTCCCGCGCCTCATCCACCTCCACCATCTGCAACACACGCCCCTGAAACGCACGCTCCGCACGCTTCACCTCGCGCACCGTCAGCTCCCCAATCTCTACCTCCACATCCCGCGCCAACCTCGACACCTCCACCCCCTGCGCACGCAACAACCCCACCACCGACGACAGCCGCGCCGGGACCGCGTACCCCCACGCCGGCGTCACCACGCGAGCCCCCTCAAACCGCCCCCAGTGCTCCACCTCGTACTCCTTCTCCGTCCCCGTCGGCCTCGAACGCCCCTCACCGTCCGACGTCTCCACCCACCCCCGCACCCTCACCCGCTCCGCAAACGGCGCCGCTCTCGTCCGGATCGCCACCTCGCGCAACCCGCCCATCCACCGCGCCTCCCAGGCCTCCCGCGCGCTCCGCACCGCATCCTTCCGCGCAACCAGCTCGTCCAGGCACGCCCGCACGAACGCCCCCGTGCACAGCACCCGGTCCTTGAACGGCGCGTACGTGTACGCCTCCGTCAGGATCGACACCATCCCGCGCAAGCCGACGCTGTTCGCCCCGTACCGCGCCATCGCGCTGTACGTCTCCCACCGCGCCTTCTCCCCGTCAAAGTCCCCGTACCAGAACGTCCCCCACTCCTCCCCGATCCGCTCCCCCGCGCGTTGCATCACCTCGCGCGACAACTCCGCGGGCCCAACCTCCCCCTCCCCCAGATACGCGCTCGGATGCAGCGCGCTCTCGTACGTCAGCGTGTACCGATGAAAACTCCCGTTCGTCGTGTGCGTGTCGATCACCACGTGCGGCGACCACTCCCGCAAAAACCGCAACATCGCCCGCGTTTCCAACGCCTCAGCCTTCACGTAATCCCGATTGAGGTCCAACCCCTTCGCGTTCGCCCGCACCCCCACCCGTCTCGGCCCGGCCTGACCCGGCCGGTTCTTCTCCACCTCATCAAACCGCTCATTCCCGTCCGCGTTGTAGATCGGCGCCACCACCAACACCATCCCCTCCCGAATCGCACGCGCGCCCTCCGCATCCCCCTTCCAGGGCCGCACGATCTCCCGCGCCACCATCGGCAGCGCCTCCTTCCCGCACACCTCACCCGCATGAATGTTCCCGAATGCCAACACCACCAACCGCCCCTGCTTCGCGGCCTCCCGCGCCTCCGCCGCGCTCGACACCGGCGGGTCCGCGATGATCACCATCGGAATCTCCCGCCCCTCCTCCGTCAGCCCGAACGTCCCCCTCCGCACCACACCCGACTCACCAGCGGCAAACGCATCGCACCACGCCACCACCTCATCATGCGTCGCCGTCCCCTGATACCCGCTCGTCTCCGCAACCGTCAGCCACGACGCATCCCAAGGCGGCGCATCTCCACCCTCCGATGAAGACGCCGACACGCTCCCCGCCGCCTCGCGCTGTGTCGATGTGCCGACGCGCGCCTCACCCGATGCCGCGCCCGTTTCGACAGGAACCTCCGGAACAGTCTCCGCAGCAGACTCCCCCGTCTCCGCCGTCACGCTCCGCTCCACCCCCTCGCGCCGCGCAACGCCGTCCGCCGTGATCAGATTCACGACGAACACCCCCACCGTCACCACCAGCAACCACACCCCGAACGCGCGAAGCGTCCCCGCTCCCGCCCTGCTCCCGCCTGTCTGCGTCATCCCGACAGACTACCGGCCGTACTCGGCCCACGACGTCGACGTCTCCCCCACGCGTACCCGCTCCAGCCGCAATCCCCTCGGAAACCCGTACCGCAGCCCCGCCTCATCCGAATACTCCCGCCCGGCCCGGATCTCCCCGTCGAGATACTCAAACACCTTCCGCGCCATCACCTCCGTGGTCGGGTCCTCCCCCTCGAACACCACCACGCGCCCGCTCGTCTGCCGGACCGCCTCCAGCAACGGGTCCGCGCTGTTGATCGCGAGCGCGTGATCGAACCGATCGACGAACTCCCGCAACGCCAGCCGGATCGTCTTGAAGTCACACACCATGTCGTTCGCGTCCAGCGTCTCGCACGCCAGCACCACCTCGATGCGCCGCGAGTGCCCGTGCGGATGCCGACACGCACCCGCGTGCTTCGAGAGCATGTGGCCCGACTCGACCTCGAACGCCTTGCAGACCCTGTACACCATCTACCCGTCCTCACGTGCCCCGCGTGTTCCCGTACAAGCGAATGTGGAGCCGATCACCATACCTCCACCCCCGTCCGCGGCACGCCTCCTCCACCCACTCCCTCCGCCCGTCCAACGCCTCCACCGTCACCCCCTCAGGCATCAAAATCACGTCCTCGTTCGTCCACTCCTTCAGCCGCCCCAGCAACCCCTCGATCTCCCCCAGATCGCTCGCCTCAGCCACCACGAACTTCAGTTGCCTCGACGGGTGCGCGTCGATCAGCCTCTGCAACGCCTCCACGTCGATCCGCCTCGACTCGTGCCGCGCACTCCACTCACCAGCCTCCTCAGCGCTCGGCGTCGAGTTCGCCAGCTTCGGGCTGATCGACATCAGGTCCGCGTGCGCCTCCCGGAACACCGTCCCAGCCGTCTCGATCGTCACGTGCAGCCCCGCCGACGCCAGCCCCTCCGTCAACGCCCGCACCCCGTCGAAGACCATGGGCTCCCCACCCGTGACGACAGCGTGACTCGCCCCGCTCGCCCGCGCCTCCTCCACCAGGCTCTCGATCGTCCGCTGCCCCCCCTCCGGACTCCACGACGCGTACTTCGTGTCGCACCACCGACACCGCAGATTGCACCCGCTCAGACGCACAAACCACGACAGCGTGCCGACCAGCTTGCCCTCCCCCTGCAGGCTCACGAACGTCTCCGCGATCTTCAGCGAACCACTCACGCCCCCGTCCCTCCCCGCGCATACCGCGTCGGGTCACTGATCCCCGTGCTCGCAAACCCCTCCCGCCGGATGCGGCACGAATCACACGCCCCGCACGCCTCCCCCTGCTCGTTCGCGCTGTAGCACGACACCGTCATCGAGTAATCCACCCCCAGCTCGGCGCCGCGCCGGATGATCTCCGCCTTGCTCCACTCCACCAGCGGCGCGCAGACCCGGATCGCCCGCCCCTCCACCCCCTCCTTCGTCCCCAGCTCCCCCGCGCGCTCGAACGCCTCCAGAAACTCCTTCCGACAATCCGGGTACCCCGAGAAGTCCACGGCGTTCGCCCCGATCCACACCTCCCCGGCCCCCTCCACCTCAGCCAGCCCGTACGCCAGCGACAACAGCAGCATGTTCCGCGCCGGCACGTACGTCACCGGGATGCCTTGCTGACGCCCCGCGCGCGGCACATCGATCTCATCCGTCAACGCCGATCCCCCCACCGCGCGCAGGTCGATCTTCACCACCACGTGGCGCGCCGCGCCGAGCGCCTGAGCCACGCGCGCCGCGCCGTCCAGCTCCGCGCGATGACGCTGACCGTAGTCCGCCGAGAGCGCCACGCACGACCGCCCCTGTGCGCGCGCCAGCGCGAGCAGCGTCGCCGAGTCGAGCCCGCCCGAGACCAGGACCACCGCGCTATCTGCCGTCGACGTGCGCACAGGGCCCGATCCTACGCAACGAATATCACCACAAAGATGCGCTCACGCCCCGTCACTCGGGCTCCTCGGCCAATTCCGAGCATTTCGCACCGCAGCCACCGCCTCAGCCGTCGCCTGGTCCAGATCCCGGTTCACGATGGTCACGTCGTACACCCCGGATTCGTTGGCCGCCTCGATGTCCCGCTTGGCCGCCGCAAACCGTTTCTGGATCACCTCTTCCGAATCACGCCCCCGCCCGCGCAGGCGCGCCAGCAAGGACTGCTCCGAGGGCGGCAGGATCAGGATCGCCAGCGCGCTGGGCGCCCGCTGCTTGACCTGCAACGCCCCCTGGACGTCGATTTCGAGGATCACGAGCCGCCCTTGCGCGAGCGCGTCGTCCACGGGCTTGCGCAGCGTGCCGTAGCGTTTCCCGTAGACCCCGGCGTGCTCGAGGAACTGGCCCAGGCCCTGCGGGCCCGCCGGGTCGCTCACGCGTTTCTCGAATTCCTCTTCCGTGATGAAGTGGTAATCGACGCCGTCGGTGTCGGTGGGCGCCTTGGGGCGCGTGGTGCAGGAGACGGAGAGATCGGCGTCGTCGAAGGCGTCGCGCAGCGCGCGGGAGATGGTCGTCTTTCCGACGCCGGAGGGACCGGACACGATGACGAGCAGGGGCTTGCTCATGGCTTGAGGGCGCTTGCCGGGATGAGGCCTTTGGAGTGGAACGTGGCGAGAAGACAGGCCATGCGGACGGGCACGCCGAGCGCGACCTGGCGCTCCATGCGGGCCTGTGCGCTGTCGGCCACGCTCGGGTGGATCTCGACGCCGCGGTTCATGGGGCCGGGGTGCATGATGATGGCGCCCTTGCCCAGTCGCGCGGCGCGCTGCGGGGTGAGCTGCCAGGAATCGGCGTACTCCTTGAGCGAGCCCACGGCCGCGGCTCGTTCGAGCTGCACGCGGAGCATCTGCACGGCATGGGCGCCCTCGAGGGCTTCGTCGGGGTCGTGGACGAGCGTGCAGCCCAGCGCGGCGAACTCCTTGGGCGCGAGCGCGGGAGGGCCGGCGCAGACGACCGTGGCGCCGAGGGCTGTGAGCGCCGCGATGTCGGAGCGCGCGACGCGGGAGTTCGCGAGGTCGCCGATGATCGCGATGCGCAGGCCTCGGAAGTCGAAGGAGTCGAGCCGGTCGAAGGCCTCGCCGATGGCGAGGACGTCGAGGAGTCCCTGGGTGGGGTGCTCGTGCCGGCCATCGCCCGCGTTGAGGATGCAGGCATCGACCTCGCGCGAGAGAAGGAGCGCGGCGCCTGCTGAGGAATGGCGGATGACGACGGCTTCGGCGCCCATGGCCACGAGCGTCTTGGCCGTGTCGTGGAGGGACTCGCCCTTGTTGACAGAGGAGGCGGAGGCGGTGAGGTCGAGGGTGATGGCGCCGAGTCGGCGTGCGGCCAGGGTGAAGGAGAGGCGTGTGCGGGTGGAATCTTCGAGGAAGAGGTTGGCGACGGTGCGGCCGTAGAGGGCGGGGATGGGGGTGGCGCCGGGCTGCGCGTGGGGGATGCAGCGGACGGCGAGATGGAGGAGCGCGCGGATGTCGGCGGGCTTGGCGTCCTGCAGGGCGAGGACGTGGGGGGAGGGCCAGTGCGAGGACTTGCCGGGTCGTGCGGCGTTCTTTGGTGTTCGATCGCGCGGGGCCATAAGGGGCGGTCAGTGTACGGTCCGGGGGGGAGCGCTAGGGTTCGGCTGCGATGGCGTCGAAGTTCTCGAGTTGCGAGTTCGGCCCGTGGGCGTTGCGTCGCGTGCTGCGCGAGGAGATCGGCCCGCGCGACCGGGCGTTGTCGTGGGGCGTGGTGACGGTGCGTCGCGGGGACATGTCGGAGTGGCTGGTGCTCGCGGCATCGATGACGCCGGTGGTGGGCCCTTTGCTGGGCGTGGCGCTCGGTGGGGTGGCCCGGCCGGGCGTGCTGGTGGTGACGCGGACTCGGCTCGTGCTGCTGGACGGGGGCAAGCGTCCGGGCGCGCGGGGGTGGGTGCGCCAGGAGATCGGGCTGGGGAACGTGGAAGTGGTGCGGAAACGCTCGTCGTTCGTGGTGCGCGCGGAGGGGGAGGGCGTGTCGAGAGTGATCACGCCGAACCGGAACGCGAAGACGCTCCGCGAGACGTTGCGGGCGTTGTCGGAGGGTGTGGATCGACGATCCATGTGAAGAGGGGGGGCAGGGCTTTACAGGTGCTTTACAATGCGGGGCCCCGGTCGCGGTGGGCGTCGGGGCACGACAACGCGTGTCAAGGAGACGTTGCTATGAGCTACACGACGGCGGACATCCGGAATATCGCGCTGGTGGGGCACGCGTTCGCGGGAAAGACGACGCTGGCCGAGCGGCTCCTGACGGACACGAAGGTCAAGGGACGGATGGGGACGGTGGAGGAGGGGTCGACCACGTGCGACTTCGAATCCGAGGAGAAGCATCACAAGCACTCGCTGACCTCGGCGCTCGTGCACTTCGAGCATGAGGGGCGGCACGTCAACATGATCGACACGCCGGGGTACCCGGACTTCGTCGGGCAGGCGCTCACGGCGTTGCCCGCCGTGGAGACGGTGTGCGTGGTGATCGACGCGGTCGGCGGGATTCAGACGAGCACTCGGAGGATGCTGAAGGTGGCCGCGGAGCGGGCGCTGCCTCGGATGATCGTGATCAACAAGATCGATCACGACAACATCGATCTTGAGGGGCTGCTGTCGTCGATCCGAGAGGCGTTCGGGAGCGAGTGCACGCCGATCAATCTGCCTTGCAAGGGCGGCACGGACGTGGTGGACCTCCTGGAGAGCCATGAGGGTGAGGTGGATTTCTCCTCGGTGGCTGAGGCGCGCACCGCGTTGATGGATCAGATCGTCGAGGTGGATGAGGAGCTGATGTCGATCTACCTCGAGGACCCGAAGAAGGTGCCCGCGGAGCGCTTGCATGAGGCGATCGAGGAGGCGTTGCGTCAGGGGCACCTGATCCCGATCTGCTTCGCGTCGGCCAAGACGGGCGCGGGGATCGCGGACCTGTTGCACATCTTCGCGCACGTGTGCCCGAGCCCGCTGGAGGGGAACCCGCGTCCGTTCGAGATGCGCGACACGGCGGGCAATCTTTCGGACTGGCACGCGGAGCCGGACTCGGCCAAGAGCGTGGTCGCGCACGTCTTCAAGGTGTCGACGGACCCGTTCGTCGGGAAGGTGTGCATGTTCCGGGTGCACCAGGGGACGGTGAAGGCGGGGTCGTCGCTGATCATGGACGACCAGAAGAAGCCGATGCGTCTGGCGCACATCTTCAAGGCGCAGGGGAAGGATCACACGGAGGTGAAGGAGCTGGTGGCCGGGGACATCGGCGGGATCGCCAAGGTGGACGAGCTGCACCTGGACGCGGTGCTGCACGAGAGCCACGACTTCGATTCGCTGCACCTCAAGCCGTTGCCGCTGCCCAGGCCGATGTCGGGGCTTGCGCTGGTTGCGAAGAGCCGCAATGACGAAACGAAGATCGGCGCCGCGCTGCAGAAGCTGTCGGCTGAGGACCCGACGTTCCAGGTGGATCGTGTGGCGGCCACGCACGAGCTGGTGGCGCGCGGGATGGGCGAGCTTCACCTGCGGATCATCCTGGAGAAGCTGAAGGGGCGGTTCGGTGTGGAGGTGGAGACGCATCCGCCGAAGGTGGCGTACAAGGAGACGATCCGCGGGAAGGCCGAGGGACATCACCGGCACAAGAAGCAGACGGGCGGGGCCGGTCAGTTCGGCGAGGTGTACCTGCGCGTGGAGCCGCTGCCTGCGGACCACGAGAACGGGTTCGAGTTCGTGGACGACACGTTCGGCGGGTCGGTGCCCAAGCAGTACCTGCCCGCGATCGAGAAGGGCGTGCGGCAGGTGCTGGAGACGGGGTGCTTCGCGGGCTATCCGATGATGGGCGTGAAGGTGGCTGTGTACGATGGCAAGTATCACGCCGTGGACTCGAAGGAAGTGGCGTTCGTGACGGCCGGGAAGAAGGCGTTCATCGATGCGGTGCAGAAGGCGAAGCCGAGCCTGCTGGAGCCGTTCGTGGACATCGAGATCACGGCGCCGAACAGCCACATGGGCGACATCACGTCGGACCTGATCGCGAAGCGCGGTCGGATCATGGCGACGGACGTGCTGGCTGGGGATCAGTGCCTGATCAAGGCCACGGCGCCGCTGTCGGAGCTGGGCTCGTACGCGTCGCAGATCAAGTCGATGACGGGCGGGGCGGGGTCGTTCGTGATGGAGTACAGCCACGACGAGACGGCGCCGGCGCACGTGCAGGATCAGGTGGTGGCGTCGTACAAGCCGCACCATCACGACGAGGACTGAGGCTCAACGGAAAAAGGTCCCGGGATAGTCGAAGGGCGAGCGCGCTCCGACGTCCGCGGAACCCGAGTCCCACACCCCTCCGTCGCGTGGGTGCACGACGGCATACCCCCGGAACGAGCAATGCCGGGTGGCTTTGCTCCGATCCACCGCAAGCTTCAGCCGGTTGGCTGACGAGCGCGGGCTTTCTCCCTTCCGGTCCCGCGGAAGGGGGCGCAACCCCACGAGAGTCCGAGGATTGTGGGACCTCGGCCGCGTGGTGCATACCTGTACGACGGGATTTGTCGCGGTGTTCCCTGAGGTTGGCGGGTCGGGTTGTGGGGGAACCGGGGGCGCGGGGTGTGCGGACAGGGGGAACAGCGAAACGGCGGCCCCAGCGGGCGGGGCATCGAACGCGAAGCGGCTCTATAGTGGGGCGTGTGAGGGCGTAAACGGAGGATCTGCACGTGATGGCCAAGATGTTCTACACGCTCGAAGAGGCGGCGGACCGCCTGAAGAAGACGCCCGATGAGGTCAAGGAGATGGCCTCGAAGGGGCAGATCCAGGAGTTTCGCGATCGGGACAAGCTGATGTTCAAGGTCGAGCAGATCGACCTGCTGGCCGGGGATGACGAGCCGGACCTGTCGCTGGACCTTGCTGATTCGGGCGCGATTCCGCTGGCGGACTCGGCCATGTCGAGCGGGATCGATCTCTCGGCCTCCGGGACGGGCGGGTATTCGCTCGCGGACAGCGCCGCCGGCGGGAAGGGTGGGGAGCAGAAGGAGAGCCCCAAGGAGCGTTCGGGGGTGAGCGTGTTCGACGTCGATGATCTCGACTCGGCGGACCCCTCGGCCGTGACCCAGGTGACGGACGGTGGCGGGCTGGACGCGGCCGCGTTGGAGACTGTCGGCTCCGGTTCGGGGCTGATGGATATGACGCGGGAGAGTGACGACACGTCGCTCGGCGCCGCGGCCCTGCTGGAGGACCTGTACTCGTCGGAGGACGGGGGCGCTGCCGCCGGGGAGACGATCGGCGCGTCGGGGTTGTTTGAGGCGACGGGGGCTGAGAGCGATGCGCCATCGGGCGTTGCGTCGATGGCCGGGGTTGCGGGCGGGATGGCGATGGTGGCGGCTGAGCCGTATGACGGCGCGGGCTCGGGGCTCGTGGGCGGTCTGGCGTTCGGGGCCGTGGCCGCGCTGGGCGTGGCGATGATGGTGACGATGATCGGCGTGATGGGCGGTGCGGGTGGCTCGCTCATGGGGCAGATCTCGGGGAACCTGATGGCCGTGATCGGCGGGGTGGCGGGCGTGACGGTGATCGCGGCGGTGGTCGGATTCGTGCTCGGGAAGCGTTCGTAAGGGCGCGTGTAGACGGGAGCGGCGCGGACGATGCACAGCGGGACGGTTCTGGTGACCGGCGCGTGCGGGTTCATCGGCTCGCACGTGAGCGAGGCGTTGTTGTCGCGCGGTCGCAGCGTGATCGGGGTGGACAGCCTCGACTCGTTCTACGGGGAGGAGATCAAGCGCGGGAATCTGGCTGAGGTGGAGGCGACGGCGCAGCGCGAGGGTGCGCGGTTCGTGTTTGCGCGTGCGGACATCCGGGACGAGAAGGCGATGGCGGCGCTGCTGGAGGAGCACGGGGTGGAGAGCGTGATCCATCTCGCGGCGCGCGCGGGGGTGAGGCCGAGCATCGCGGAGCCCGCGCTGTACGCGGACGTGAACGTTCGGGGGACGTCGGGCGTGTTCGAGGCGTGCCGGCGCGCGGGGGTGGGGCGTGTGGTGATGGCGTCGAGCTCTTCGGTGTACGGGAACGCGTCGCGCGTGCCGTTCAGCGAGGAGGACAAGTGCCTGGAGCCGATCAGCCCGTATGCCGCGACGAAGCGGGCGTGCGAGCTGCTCGCGCACACGCAGCGTCATCTGCACGGGACGCGGATCGCGTGCCTGCGGTTCTTCACGGCGTTCGGGGAGCGGCAGCGTCCGGACCTGGCGATCTCGACGTTCATGCGGAAGATGATGCGGGGCGAGCCGATCACGGTGTTCGGGGACGGGTCGATGGCGCGCGATTTCACGTACATCGGTGACATCGTCGCGGGGGTGCTTGCCGCGGAGGAGCGGATCGACGAGCACGGCCTGCGCATCTGGAACCTGGGCGGGAGCAGCCCGGTGACGGTGACGCAGCTGGTTCGCGCGATCGAGGAGGTCAGCGGCATTGAGGCAAGGGTGGAGCACAAGCCCGTGCAGCCCGGGGACGTGGAGCGAACGTACGCGGACCTGACACGGAGCGGGCGCGAGCTGGGCTTCGCGCCGAAGACGAGCCTGCGTGAGGGGCTGACGCGGCAGTGGGCGTGGATGACGGAGCGCGCTTCGGCGGGGGCGGCGCGCGCGTGAGCGAGAAGGCGGAACGCGCACGGGGCAAGGGGCCGAGGTGGTGGCGCGCGGTGCGCGTGGTGTGGAAGTGGCTGACGACGGGGCTGAGCGCGGCGGGTGCGTTGGCGTGCGGGGTGTGGATGATCGCGGGGCTGGGGCGCGAGATCGACATCGCGGCGCAGTTCGTGGCGCAGATGTGCGTGGGGATGGCGCTGTTGATGGTGTGGTGGGCGGTGTGGCGCGCGTGGGGGAGGATGGCGATCGCGCTCACCGGGGTGGCGATCGGGGCGCTGGGCGTGCTGCCGGGGCGGGCGGGAATGATCTCGCGGGAGCGCGCGGAGCGCGAGGGGACGCTGGTGCGCGTGCTGCAGATCAACGCGTATGCGCAGAACACGAGGGCGCTGGACGCGTTCGAGACGATCAAGCGCAGCGGCGCGGATGTGATTGCGATTTACGAGGCGCCCTGGCAGATGCTCAACGCGATGCGGACGGACGGGGCGTTCCACGAGGCGTATCCGTACTTCGATCTGCCCGCGCAGGCCGGGACAGGGTTCCCGGTGCTGGTGTCGAAGTGGCCGATGGAGCGGATGGCGACAGGGCCGGAGCGTGCGCAACCGGAGGAGGGGGAGCACGGGCGGTCGTGGCGCGTGGATCGGCCGGGGGGGGGATTCATCGCGAGCATGATCCATCCGTTCTCGCCGAGGACGGATGAGCGTTGGGAGGCGGGGAACCGGGTTGTGCGGCGGGCGATTGAGGCGAAGCGTGAGCACTACGACCCGACGGGGTTGCCGATGGTGTTCGTGGGCGATCTGAACTCGACGCCGTCGGGGTGGAGGTCGAGGTATCTGTGCGGGCAGGGGCTGGCGCGCGCGAAGCCGTGGTGGGTGATGCGCGGGACGTGGCCGACGAAGAACCCGGAGTGGGCGCGGATCGCGATCGATGACGCGTTGCTCGGGCCGAGGGTGAAAGTGGCGTCATGGCGGGCACTGGAGGCGGGCGGATCGGACCACGCGCCGGTGCTGATGGAACTGGCGATCCCCAAGGTGGCGGGGACGGGCGCGGGGAAGGCGTCAGAGTGAGGTGGGCGCGAAGCGACGGAGCACGGGGAGGCGCGCGAGGACTTTGGTGATGATCGTGCGCACCTGGGAGCGCTCGTCGGGCTCGAGGCAGAGGATGTAGGCGAAGGGGGCGTAGACGGCGCCGATGGAGATGCAGACGAGCGCGAGCTTGGGGGCGTGACGCAGGCCGGTCCAGGGGCCCAGGGCTTCCGCGGCCCAGAGACCCAGCAGCACGACGGGGATGAAGGACAGGGCGGGGCGGAGATAGACGCGCCAGGCGAGCCGAGAGAGGGGCTCTTCGGCGGTGCGCGCGATGAGCCAGGGGAAGAAGAGGCCGAAGATCGCGATGAAGAACGCGAGGGAGCACCAGGCGAGCGCGATGGGCGCGAAGCCCGCGGCCATGAGGCCCACGGCGGTGATGACGCGCAGGATGGAGCCCACGATGAGCGGGGGCGCGTACTCGCGCACGCGGCCCATGCCGTAGAGGATGACGGAGGAGGCGAGGTGGGTCTCGGAGAGGACGAAGCCGGGGAGCATGACGGCGATGTAGAGCCAGGCGAAGCGGATGGCTTCGTGGTAGGTCATGACGCCGAGGAGTTTGTCGTCGGACTCGAGCTGCTTGCCCAGCCAGACCTGCATGATGGGTCCTGCGAAGGCGATCATGCCTGCGGCGCAGACGCCGTTGACGGTGAAGGTGTGCGCGGTGAGGCGGAGGAGCATCTTGCGGACGGTGGCGTGGCGTCCCTGATGCTGGAGGTCTGCCGCGATGACGTCGGCGCCGTAGGTGAGGTTGGCGCCGAGCATGCGTGTGTAGCCCAGGAGCTGGATGATGACGCCGTAGAGGCCGTTGAAGACGGGGCCGCGGAAGATGTTGAGGATGTAGTGGTCTGAGGCGTACATCGCGAAGGAGGCGATCTGGTTGCCGGAGGACCAGCCCCCTGTGGTGGCCATCTCGCGGAAGAGCGGCTTGTCGAAGAGGGAGGGTGAGAATCGCGCGTCGGGGACCTGAAAACGGATGATGAGGGAGCGCGCGTACATCTGCCAGCCACGGAAGCCGGCGCGGAGGAGGATGAACGCGACGAAGGGGTCGGCGTCGGGGATGCGGAACGCGGCGAGCGCGGCCACGAGGTCGAGGAGGCGCGAGAGCGTCTGCGAGATGTTGTCGTTGACGATCCGCTTCGTGGCCAGATAGAGATTGAGCCACGGGGAGAGCACGGCCATCGACGCGATGAGGAAGCCCTCGCAGACGATGGCGAGCTGCGCCTTCCAGACGGGGATGGAGTTGAGCGTGAGGATGTGGGGCGCGAGGAGCGCGATGATCGCGGGGATGACGATGGTGATGAGGCTTCCCGCGGCGGCCAGGATCACGGCGTTGGAGAACGTTCGGCGCAGGCGGCCCGGCTCGCCTGAGGAGACGGCGAGCGTGAGTTCACGTGTGAGGGCGCGCTTGAGGGTGGTCTGGATCGGGTCGGCCGCGGCCACGGTCACCGCGATCATGGTGAACAGGCCGAAGAGGTCGACGCCCATGTGCTTGATCAGCAGGGGCGTGAGGACGAGGCCGGTGGAGAGGGTGAGGAGGAGGCGCACCCACGACGAGGACGCGTACACAAGGAGCGTGTACGTGGTGGAGCGTTGGCGTTGAGCGGGTTCGTCAGGCGCCACGGGGGGCGGACTCGGCGAGGAGGCGCTCGTCCTCGTGCGCGTGCTCGTACTCGCCCTGCTCGTACGCCTCCGCGTCGAACACCTCGGCCACGTGCGTCTCGCTGCGGCCCCAGCCCATGCGCTCCACCACGCGCGCGATGACGATCAGCACGAGGTAGGTGGACACGATGCCCAGGATCGTCTGGAACGTGAAGAGGGAGGTTTCGCCGCGCGGCATGCCCAGGATGTGCCCGGTCACGGAGCCGAAGGGGAGCACGACGAAGGGCGTCATGGCGCCCAGCGCGATGATCTCGTCGAAGAAGCGCAGCAGCAGCCCGCCCAGGAAGGCGTAGATGAGCAGCGCATACCACCCCCCTTCCGACGCGGCGTGCCCGATGATGCCCGGGCCGATGTTCAGTTTCGAGGCGTCGACGCCCTTCATGCGCACTTTCCCGGCCATCTGTGCGGAGAGAGGCTCGGGCTTCTCCGGCCACCACGCGCGCGGGACGGGGTTGATGAAGAAGTACCACACCGTCATCAGGTGTCGGTATTCGTAACGGTCGGGATAGTTCTCGATGAGCCACATCGAGCCGGGGCCCACGTTCTGGCCGTCGAACAGCAGGAGGAGGCCGGACTTGATGTCGGATTCGCTCCGGATGGCGCTCACGGCCTGTCCGAGCTCGTGGCCTTCGCCCTTGGAGCCGCGGATCGAGGTGAAGGCGGCGATGAAGAGCAGGGGCGGGATGGCGAGCACAACGACGCGTGCGAGCACGAAGGAGGGGCGCATGTAGCGGAAGTGGGAGTAGTAGGCGCCGAAGAGGAAGCAGACGCCGATGCCGACGAGCTCTCGACGGCCGAAGGCGCCGTAGAGCGACATGACGAGGTTCACCCCGAGGATGGCGAGGGCGACGAAGGCGATGGCGGGGTTGAAGAGCCTGGGCGCCCATGCCCAGCCGACGAGCCCGCCCGCGATGGCGGCGAAGGCGAGGCCGGCGTTGTTGGCGAGGATGCCGATGTAGGGGATGCGCAGGCCGAAGCGGAGCCCGATGGAGAGCACCGTCATGAGGATGGCGAGGCCGAGCACGGTGCCGAGGGTGGGCACGGCGCGCGAGGTGGGCACGAGGCGCGCGACCTTCCTGGAGACCCATCCCTTTTCATAGGTGAAGAGAAAGACCGCGACGAAGACAGTCACCATCGTCGCGTACTTGAGGCTGGTCTGATCCCAGTCGAGCAGTTTGTAAATGGGGTTCCAGCCGCCCCAGGTGGAGATAGCGGCCGAGGTGAGCTGGAAGAGGATGAAGCCGACGATGGCGATGTTGCGGACGTTGAGCAGGTCGCGCCGGTGGGTGGTGTACTGCCAGAGCATGTAACCGACGAGGAAGACGGCCAGGCAGATGAGATAGACAGATACGGCTTGGTGCATGACGGGCTCGGCGTGCGTCGATCGTCTGGGTCTGGGCTCCGGCTCGGCTTGGGAGGGCGGACTTTACCCCTACGGACTCCGACCCGCCCGGGTTCAGGGCGTGGGGGAGCCCCCGCTCCTTCGCGCGTCCTCGTACATCGCTTCGTATCGGCCCGCCACGCCCCCCATATCCAGCCAGTCGAAGACGAAGCGGCGGCCCTCCTTCCCCATGCGAGCCCGACGCGCAGGATCGGCCAGCAGCCCCTGCAAGGCGTCTGCGATGGGCTCCGCGGCCATATCCGTCACCACTGCCCCGCCAGACCGTTGCAATTCCGGCCAGGTGTGGAACCCCTTGGACACGACCACGGGGAGGCGTGAGGCCAGCGCCTCGGGCGGCACGAAGCCGAAGTTTTCGTGAATCGAGGGCAGCACGAGGACGTCGCACGCTTGGTAGAGAGAGACCTTGTCGCGGTTGTAGACGGCGCCGAGGAGGTGCGTGCGCGCCCTGATGCCTGCGCGGTCGATGTGCTCGTTCAGGGCACGGACGAACTCGTCGTCGCCGGTCCCTGCGATCAGCAGACGGAACGGGACGTCGCGCCGGGCCATGAGCGCACAGGCGTCGACGACATGCTCCAGCCCTTTGCCCTCGTACAAGCGCGAGAGGAAGAGCACCTTGGGCTCGTCGGTGTGGCAGGGTGGGTGCTTCTCGTGCGCGGGTCCGGGGCCCGGGAGGTCTCGGAAGAGCTCAAGATCGAACACGAGGGGGATGACGCGCCCCTTGCCCTCCGGGAACCACTTGCAGGACTGCTCGAGCTCCGCATCGGCTGTGAGATGCACGAACGAGGCACCTCGGAGCATGGCGTTGCCGGAGAGAGCAAGGTAGAGGCGCTTCTTCCAGATGCGCCTGGCCATGGACCAGTCGTCGAGCATGCCGTGGGAGGAGACGATGTAGGGCACGCGGCACGCACGGGCCGCGCCCGCGATCTGCGTGTTGGAGGGCGTCCACATGGCGTGGATGTGCGCGGCGTCGGCGCCCTGGAGCGTGCGCTCGGCGAGCGCGACCGCTTCGGGTGAGAGGCGCTGCAAGCGACCCGTCGGTGGCGGGAGCTTCACGCTGCGGGGCGTGTTGGGCGCGGGAGCCTGTGTCTTCCACGTATCGGGCACGTCATCGTCGTAGATCGAGAGCAGGACGACGTCGTGGCCGCGACCTGCCAGCACGGAGCACATGTCGAGCACGGCGCGTGTGACGCCCCCTTCGGCAAGACGGACGCTGGAGAGGTAGTGGACGATGCGCATGCGGGATGTTCTATCGGTTCGACGGGGTGAGCGCGTGGACGGGCTTGTGCACTTCGTACCGGACGGTCTTGGCCTCGTGGACGTGCGCGGGGATCGCGAGCCCGGGCAGCGGCTCGGCCCGGAGGGGGAGCTTGAGGACGACCCGGGCGCGCGGGTCGGTCAATCGCTCCAGCGCGAGGCGCACGAGGTCGGGGGCATCGAGGTCATCGCCGACCACGAGCCGGAGGATGCGCATCTCCTTGCGGACGAGGGCTGAGGCGTGGCGGTCGCGCGGCGGGTGCATCGGGTCGACGTAGATCACGGCGGGGAGAGCGGCCGGTTCGATGGACGCGAGCGTGTCGACCGCGGACGCGCGATGCAGGTTGATCCGTGCGACAATCGCGCTGAGCGTTGGCGAGGCGGCGGCACGCTGGAGCGCATCTTCTGCGAGCGCGTGGACGACGGGCGAGCGTTCGAGAGCCGTGACATGGCAGCCCATGAGCGCGAGGTGGAAGGCGTCGGAGAGGAGGCCTGCGGTGCAGTCGAGCACTTCAGGCGCTGAGGCGCGGGACTGAACGCCCACGGCTTTTGCGAGGGGCTGCTTGAGCGAGACGGGTCGGCGCGCGAGCGTCTCCCAGTCGGAGATGTCGATCCGCATCGGCGCGACGTGGGGCATCTCGCGCGGGGAGGGCGCGAGCGCGAGACCCGCGTCATCAACGATGATCGCGCCGGCAAGCTCGCCCTGCTCAAACTCGCGCGCCGTGAGAACCGCGCCGCCGGTCTGCTCCGAGAGCTCGTGCGCCCGCGCCCCGTGCGCGGAAGAGACGGCGATCACCCCGACGCGCGGCGTTGGCGCGCTCCCGCTCACGATTCCGCCGGCCCGGCCGCGCGCGTCAGCACGCGAGCCTTCAGCGGCTGCGCCGGGTTGCCCGCGTAGATCGTCCACGGCTTGGTGCTCTTGAACACAGTCGAACGCGCCCCGATCACGCACCCCTGAGCGATTGTGACGTTCGGTCCGATGAACGCGTCCGCGGCGACCCACACCTCGTCCTCGATGATGATCGGCGGGCGCAGCAGCGGCAGGTCCGCGCGAGTGTGGTCGTGCGTGCCAGCGCACAGGTGCGCGTACTGCGAGATGGAGCAGTTTGCCCCGATGGTCACTTTGCCCAGGCAATAGATGATCGCGCGATCCGCGATGGAGGAGTTGGGGCCGAGCGTGAGGTTCCAGGGCTGCTCGATGCGCACGCTGGGCCAGACACGGGCGTCCGGCGCGATGTTGCAGCCGAAGGCGCGGAGGATCATGCGGCGCAGCCCGTACCAGTTGTGGAAGGTGCAGCGCATCAGGGGCTGGCCGAGGTAGTTCCAGAGGACGCGCCCGATCTTCTCGCGCGTGGTGTATGCGGAGACGGCGCGGGCCTGATCGGCCAGCACGGGGCCTTCGGGCATGGGTCGCGCGTCGGTCATGCGTTCGCGGCCTCTTTCGCGCTCGGCGCCGGAGCCGAGGCGAGCTCACCCTCGGGGATCGCTAGGCCGCGCGCCGGGGGGGTGGTCAGGCGCTCGGGCGCAGCCACCTTCGAATGCTCGAGTTCGAGCTTCTTAAGCGAGATGAAGAAGTCGTACGTGGAGATGAAGAGGCAGAAGCGCAGGCCGGTCGCGCCGTCGAGCACGCCCAGCTTCCACACGTACATGTAGAGGAATCGCCACATGGCCGCGAAGGGCAGGCGGGGCTGCACGTGGCGCTTGAGCCAGCGGCGCACGGCGACGCCGCGCTCGAGCACCACGGCCTCGCTCGCCTTCCCGCGCATGTCCTTGAGGGTCTGTCGCGCTTCGAGGGTCGAGTAGCGGTTGTGCTTGGCGATGAAGTGCTCGAGCCCGCGCCGGTCCTCGTGCGTCATGAGGCGCTTGAGACGGCCCGTGGGCCCGTCGACCACCATGTGCTCGTGGACCTCACGGTCCTCGTAGCGGGCGCGCCCGCGCTTAAAGAACCGCAGGTTGTACGAGGGGAAGTAGCCGCAGTGCCGGATCGGCTTGTTCATAAAGTACGTCAGACGATTGACGTAGAAGCCTGATTCACGGATGGACTCGGGCTGTCGCGCGGCCAGCTCGAGCAACTCGTCCCGAAGCTCGGGCGTGATCGTCTCGTCCGCGTCGAGGATGAACACCCAGTCCGAGTTGAAGGGGATGTTGTCCAGCCCCCAGTTCTTCTGACGCGCGTACCCGAGCCACTTCTGCACGACGACGTGCGCGCCCGCTTCCTTCGCGATCTCGCGCGTGCGATCCGTCGATTCGGAGTCGAGCACGTGCACGGCGTCCACCCACCCGACCACGGAACGCAACGCGTGCGGGAGATTGATCTCCTCGTTGAACGTCGGGATGAGCACCTCGATGTTGGCTCGCTTGCCGGTGTGCGGCGTGCGCGCGGCCGAGGGCGGGAGGGGCGCCGGCTGAGCGAACTCGCGCGGGCGTGGCGGCGCCGGGGGGCTGGGCTCGCGGGAGGGCTTGCCCGGCGCGGGGGCCTTGGCGGCGCGGGCCGTGGGGACGGGCGCAGTGTTGTGCGGCTCCGCCTTGGTCATCTCATGGTGCTTGGCGAGCGAGACGAACTCGTACCACGCGAGCAGGCGGCACATCACGAAGCCCGGGTACCCGTCGAGGAACCCCTTCTCGATGATGTACGAGTAGAGGAACCGGAGGGTCGGGCGGAAGGGCAGGCGGCGCGCGTAGCGCTTCAGCCAGCGGCGGCGCTCGATCGGCCCGCCGAAGAGCGATGGCCGCACGGCGCCGGCGTCCCCGGCCTCCATCGCGTGCGCTTCCCACGTGGTGTACCGGTTGTGCTTCTCGATCCACGTCGTGAGATCGGGGTACGCAAAGTGCAGGAACTCGTTTCGCAGGTACCCGGCCTCGCCCGTGGACAGCACGACGTGCTCGTGCACCTCGTTGTCACCGGAGCCCGTGTCGCCCAGATCGCCGATGCGCTCGTACCGCCCGACCGCGTGCTTGAAGAAGCGCACGTTCCACGAGGGGTAGTACCCGCAGCCGCGGATCCACTTCCCCATGAACATGAAGCGCCGGTTCAGCCAGTAGCCGTCCCCGCAGCCGCGCTCGCGCTCGTCCGAGCCCTGCCAGCGCCCCTCGACGACCTGGACGATCTCCTCCGCGAGCTCGGGCGTCATGTGCTCGTCCGCGTCGAGGATGAGCACCCACTCGTTCCGCCACGGGACATTCTCGAGCGCCCAGTTCTTCTTCTTGGGCCAGCCGGCCTTCGAGTAGTGGAACTGGTACACCTCCGCGCCCATCGCCTGGCTGAGCGGGATCGTCCGGTCCTTCGACTGCGAATCGACGACCACGATCTGGTCCGCCCACTGCAGCCGACGCAGGCACTCGACGACGTTGCGCTCCTCGTTCTTCACCGGCACGAGCACCGAGATGCGCACCGACCGGCGCGCGGGCCACTTCCCGGGCGCCTCGCGCTCCGCCCCGGCCTCCTGCGCGAGCGCGTCCGCACGCTCGTCGCGCGGGTCGGGCGTAGCCTTGATGCTCGTCTGCGTCTCGCTCATCGCGCGGGCCGTCTCCCCGACATCACCATGCTCATCCACAGCCACGCCGCCCTCCCGGCGCCCGCGAACCGGATGTCCTCGAAGCCCGCCTCCGCGAGCAGGGATGTCAGCGTTGCGCGGCTCCAGAACTTGATGTGCCCGCCGTCCCACATCGGGTTGTGGTGGAAGTCCCACTTGTTCATCACCGACAACGCCAGGTTCTTCAGATACCCGTGGTACGGCGTCGAGCACACCAGCGTCCCGCCCGGCTTGAGCGCCGCGAAGCAACCCTTCGCCCACTCGCGCGGCAGGTACAGATGCTCCACCACCTCCAGGCTCAGCACCACGTCGAACGGCTCCTCGAGCAGATCATCGAGCACGCGCGACGAGATCTCGAACACCTCGAAGCGCGCCTGCGGTGCCTGCGTTCGCGCGATCCTCACCCCGTCGCTCGACGTGTCGATGCCGACCACGTGCGCACCCCGCTCGACAAGCCGTTTCGCCCACGCCCCGTTGCCGCAACCCACGTCGAGAAGTCGCTTGCCCTTGAGGTCGCGCGGCAGCATGGCGTCCACGACAGGCGCGAGGTACGCCAACGTGTGCTCCGGAGCCTCGGTGCCGTACACCCACTCGGGCGTGGAAAGGCGCTCGGGCGCGTCCGTCGAACTCAGTGCGAGCATGCGAATCTCTCCCCAGGCTCTCCGCACGCCACGTCGGACGCCCTGTGCGAGCCGTGCGTGTCCGCGCCGTTCGAGCCGTCGATGACGGCATCAAAGGCGCGCAGCGTCACGCTGTCGCAGTAGGCCTCGTCGAAAGCGCGACGCGCCGCGCGCCGCTGCTCATTCCTGAAATTCTCTTCATGCGCGAGCCGACGCAGGTACGCCGCCAGCGCCGCGGGCTCACCCTCGCGCAGGGACACCCCGCACCCGAACCGTACGATCGCGTCGTCCACGTTCGAGGTCGTCGGCCCGACGTACGCGATGGGCAACGCGGCCGCGAGATTCGAGTGCAGCTTCGAGGGGGACATGATCCCCAGCGCCTCATCCCGCAGCGTGATCATCGCGCAGCCCGCGCACGCCATCACGCTCGGCGTCTCGTCCTTGGGCACGTACCCGTGCATCACCACGTTCGTCAGCCCGCGCTGCTTCACGCCGCGCTCGATGTCCGCCCACCGGCGTCCGCCGCCGACGAAGAGAAACCGCACCGGCTCGTCGCGCAGCATCGAGGCCGCGTCCAACGCCGTGTCGAACTCGTGCCCGTACCCCGTGTTCCCCAGGTAGAGCACCACGAACTTCCCGTCGAGCCCCAGCGAGCCCGCCTTGCCCCACGCCGGCGCGCTCGCGCGACCGAACGGGCTCGGAAACATCTTCGCGGGCTCCCAGTTCGGGATGATCGTCGTCGGAAGGGCCTTCTCGTCCTCACGTGGGCCGTACTGCGAGAGCAGCAGGTCCACCATGGCCGTGTCCAGGCACACCAGCTCGTCCACCTGCCGGAACAGCCTGCGATTCAGCCAGCGCATCGCGCTCGACATCGGCGAGCCCTTGCGCATCACCCCGAGACGCTCCGCGGCGTCCGGGTAGCAGTCCATGTTCCACAGGATGACCCGGGGCGCTCCCCCGTGCAGCCACTTGTGCACCACCGCGGCCCACGCGATGTACGGCGGCGTCGTCAGTGTCACGATCACGTCCTGCGCCGGCAGCGTCATCAAACGCCAGAACGCCAGCGCGTAGAACACGCCGTAGTCCATGCAGCGCTTGAGGATCGTGGCCTTGCCCAGCCTGGGCGTCCACACGCGATGCACGCGCGGGTTCCCGAGGTCCTGATTCCGCTCGTCCGCAGACGCGGGCACATACCCCCCGCGCGACGCGACGACGGTCACCGTGTCGCCCCCGGCAGCGCGATGGTTCGCGAGCGACGCCGCGAGGTGCGCCGTGGGGCTGATGTCCGGCGTGTAGAACTGGTTGAGAATGGTGATGCGCATGGCGCGCTCCGCTCACGCCCGATGCAGGTCGGTCACCACTTTGATCATCTCGTCCACGATCATCGGGAGCGAGTACTTCATCTTGTAGTCCGGGTAGTGCGAGAAGAACTTGCGCATGTCCGAGTAGTAGCAGATGTGGTCGCCGATCCGGTTCTTGTCCTGGTACGTCAGCTTGGGCTTCTTGCCCGTGCGCTCTTCGATCATCGAGACGCACTCCATCAGCGACGCGGCGTTGGCCTTGCACCCGCCCAGGTTGTACACCTCCCCCGGCCTCGGATTCTGCGCGAAGTGCCAGAACGCGTTGATCACGTCGAAGGAGTGGATCTGATCGCGCACCTGCTTGCCCTTGTACCCGAAGATCGTGTACGGGCCCTCCTTCAGCGCCACGAGCACGAGATAGTTCAGGAAACCGTGCAGCTCCACGCCCGAATGGCTCGGCCCCGTCAGGCAGCCCCCGCGGAAGATCCCCGTCTTCAGCTCGATCCCGTCGTACTTGCCGTACTCCTGCGCGAGGATGTCGCCCGCGGCCTTCGACGCACCGAAGAGCGAGTGCTTGCACTGGTCGATCGAGAAATCCTCCGCGATGCCGTGCTCGAAGCGCGGATCGTCGTAGTCGTAGCGCGTCTCCAGCTCCTTGAGCTTGATGAAGTTCGGCCCGTCCCCGTACACCTTGTTCGTCGAGACGTGGATGAAGGGCGACTCGGGGGTGTGCCGACGCGTCGCCTCGAGCAGGTTCAGCGTGCCGCTGGCGTTGACCTCGAAGTCCTCGAAGGGCTTGGCCGCGGCAAGGTCATGGCTGGGCTGCGCGGCCGCGTGGATGATCAGCTCCGGCTTCAGCTTCTCGAACAGGGCGAGCACGTCCTCGCGCTTGCGGATGTCGAGCTCGACGTGCTTGAACCGCTTGCACTGCTGCTCGAGGCGCTGCCGGTTCCACGTCGTGTCGCCCTTGGGCCCGAAGAAGAAGGCCCGCATGTTGTTGTCGACGCCCGTGACGTCGAAGCCCATCTTGTCGAAGAAGACGACGGCCTCGGAGCCGATCAGCCCTGAGGACCCGGTCACAAGCACGCGCATGGTCTAGCCCTTCTCTTCCAGTGGTTCTCGGACCACGCCGCCCCTCGTTTCGAGAGCACAGCGGGGTTGGTTCATCGGACGAACAAAGCCCGGCGTCCATGCCGAATCACGCCTGACCGGGCCTCCGGCCCGCCCGCTCCCCCCCGCAAAACACCGCCCTCCGCCGTTGTGCGCACGGCGCGACGCGGGCGGGCATGGTACAGCCGGGCGTCCGCGCCGCGACCGCTCCCCCACTACTCCATGAGCCCCATCCCGGTTCGATTCTCACACAACCCCCACGAGCCACGCCCCCGCTGCCGATATACTCCCCGCCCCGCCGAGCGACCCTCATTCCGGCGGACATCTCATCATGACACAAGTCAAACGCATCCTCGTCACCGGCGGCGCCGGGTTCCTCGGCTCGCACCTCTGCGAACGCCTCGTGGCGCGCGGCGACGACGTGATCTGCCTCGACAACTTCTTCACCTCCCAGAAGTCCAACGTCGAGCACCTCCTCGCCAAGCCCAACTTCGAGCTCATCCGGCACGATGTCACCCACCCCATCTGGCTCGAGGTCGACGAGATCTACAACCTGGCCTGCCCCGCCGCCCCCGGCCACTACCAGTACAACCCCATCAAAACCATGAAGACCTCCGTCATGGGGGCCATCAACGTGCTCGGCATGGCCAAGCGCTGCCGCGCCAAGGTCCTCCAGGCCTCCACCAGCGAGGTCTACGGCGATCCGGAGGTCCACCCCCAGCCCGAGTCCTACAAGGGCTCCGTGAACCCCATCGGACCGCGCGCCTGCTACGACGAGGGCAAGCGCGCCGCCGAAACCCTCTTCATGGACTATCACCGCTCCAACGGCGTCAACGTACGCATCGTGCGCATCTTCAACACCTACGGCCCGCGCATGCACCCCTACGACGGGCGTGTCGTCTCCAACTTCATCCGCCAGGCCCTCGCCGGCGAGGACATCACCATCTTCGGCACCGGCGAACAGACCCGCTCCTTCTGCTACCGGGACGACCTCGTCGAGGGCATCATCCGGATGATGGACGGCCCCGATGACTTCATCGGCCCCGTCAACCTCGGCAACCCCGGCGAGTTCACCATCCGCGAACTCGCGGAGCTCGTGATGGAGCTCACCAACACCAAGTCCAAGCTCGTCGCGCGACCCAAGCCCGCGGACGACCCCATGCAGCGCCAACCCGTCATCGACCTCGCGCGCGAACGGCTAGGCTGGACCCCCAACATCCCCTTACGTGAGGGGCTCTCCAAGACCATCGACTGGTTCCGGTCCATCGATATCTCCAGGTACCGGGCCCCGACGCCGAACTACTAAGCCCCCCCGTGCGAACAAACGCCTCCACGGCCTCACGAGTGGTCGGAGGCCACATCCGGGCCGGGGCTACTCCGGGGGTGAACGGACAGAGACTTGCAGCGCCTTTGAGGAGCGAACCGAGATGCGATTGACGATGGTGGGAACCGGCTACGTGGGCCTCGTGACAGGCGTCTGCTTTTCCAACACGGGCAACGACGTCGTCTGCCTCGACGTCGACAAGCGCAAGATCGACATCCTCAACGACGGCGGCTGCCCCATCTTCGAGCCCGGCCTCACCGAGATGATGCAGCGCAACGTCGACGCGGGCCGCCTCTCCTTCACCACCGACGTCGAGAAGTCCTACCGCGACGCCGAGATGATCTTCATCTGCGTCGGCACGCCCACCGGCGACAACGGCGACACCGACATGAAGTACGTCTGGTCCGCCGCGGACGACATCGGCAAGGTCATCAAGGCGCTCGGTCGCGCCGCTAAGCCCAAGGTCGTCGTCGTCAAGTCCACCGTGCCCGTCGGCACCACACTCGCCGTCAAGGACCGCATCAAGAAGATCGTCGGCGATCTCCCCTTCTCCGTCGCCAACAACCCCGAGTTCCTCAAAGAAGGCGCCGCGATCAACGATTTCATGAAGCCCGACCGCGTCGTCTGCGGCGTCGAGGACGACGCCACCGGCGCCATGATGCGCGACCTCTACGACCCCTTCGTCCGCCAAGGCCACCCCATCTACGTCATGGACATCCTCTCCTCCGAGATGGTGAAGTACGCCTCCAACAACTTCCTCGCCACCAAGATCTCCTTCATCAACGAGATGGCCAACCTCTGCGAGGCCTACGGCGCCAACATCGCGCGCGTCCGTGAGGGCATGTGCGCCGACAAGCGCATCGGCAACCAGTTCCTCTACCCGGGCCTCGGCTACGGCGGATCCTGCTTCCCCAAGGACACGCTCGCCTGCATCTCCATGGGCAAGAAGTCCGGCGTCCCCACGCCCGTCTCCCAGGCCGTGCACGACGGCAATCAACGCCAGCGCCAGGCCTTCTTCAAGAAGATCGACGGCCATTTCGCCAAGCACGGCGGCCTCAAGGGCAAGACCCTCGCCTTCTGGGGCATGGCGTTCAAGCCGCAGACCGACGACATCCGCGAAGCCCCGGCCCTCACCCTCATGGAGCTTGCCAAGGCCCAGGGCGCGCGCATCCGCGCCTTCGACCCCGTCGCTGCCGAGAACGTCGAGCGCGAGAACCCCGGTGCCTACGAGATCTCCGACGGCCTCTACGAGACCCTCCGAGGCGCCGACGCGCTCGTCATCTCCACCGACTGGGACGAGTTCAAGCACCCCGACTTCGAGAAGGTCAAGTCCCTCCTCGCGGCGCCCGTCATCTTCGACGGCCGGAACCTCTACCGCGAAGACCACATGGCCAAAGCCGGCTTCACCTACTACTCCGTCGGCCGCGCGCCCGTCAACGCCCGCTGATCCCGAGCACGACGATCGTTCTCAACGCGACGCTTCGGATGGCGTCGCGCTTATGCTCGGCGCGCCCCCGTCGAACGGCAGTGTGTTGCGCATCAGGTCCGGCACGATCGACCGCGCCGTGAGCGCCAGCATCCCCAGCGCAAGTACGAGCGGCAGCACGCGCGCCGGCCCGAACCAGCCCGCCCGCTCCTCGCGCTGCGTCGGCACGCCCAGCCCCGTCAGCCACGCCAGGCACGCCAGCAGCATCGGATCGAAGTACCGCTGCCACGCCGCAGGGTTCGTCGTCTGCGCCGCCAGCCACGCCAGCATCCCAACGAGCAGCACGATCCCCTGACCCCCGCGCCCGTTCGCGCGCGCCGCGCGCCAGAACACCATCACCGCGCCGCCACCGCACGCCGCCAACACCACAAACAACGGCGACCGCTCCGCAATTGTCGGAAACTTCCCCGACACCGCCCACAGCCACCCGTACCCGCGCAAGGGCGGGTTCTCGAACGTCGGCGCCTCCGTCGACGTCGGCACGATCAACGCGAGCGCCACACCCACCATCGCGCCCATCCACACACCCGCCCCCATCGAGCGCACGCCCTCACCACGCCGCAACACCAGCGGCACAAAGAACGCGCCGTAGCACGCGAACACACTCAGCGCGAACGCCGGCGCCGCAGGGTTGATCCCCCCCGCGTGAATCGACCTGATCCGTTCCGACTGCGGCGTCAGTCCCCCCCAATGCCACGCAAACGCGCCCACAAACAACAGCGGCGCCAACGCTGCCAACCCCGACGCGATCAGCGCACCACACGACCCGTGCTCACCCTCCCG
>JBFXJP010000005.1:0-258395 GCA_050174775.1 Phycisphaerales bacterium | reverse complement strand
ATCATCTTCCTGTCGGGTGGCGATGAGAACACGGCCGCGGCCGGTTCGATCCTCTACGCCGACAACGTGAAGGCGTGGGCCCTCCCCTGCCTGGGCGACACGAACGACGACGGGATCGTGAACTTCACCGATCTCAACAACGTCCTCTCGTTCTTCGGCCAGTCGGGCGCCAACATCGGCGGCAACGTTGCCCCCGACGCCAACGGCGACGGCGTGCCGGACGACAACGCCACCAACTTCACCGACCTCAACTCGGTGCTCTCCGGCTTCGGCGTGCCCTGCGTGTGAGCTGAGGTGACGGAACTGCAGACTCCGGTCAACTGACCGATTCTCATTCCAGGCCGCGGAAGACCCAGGTCTTCCGCGGCTTTTTTTTCGTCCCGACGCCCCCGGCGCGGAGCCCCTTACGCCTCTTCCGCGAGCGGCCAGCCCGACTCGCGTCGAAACACCTCGCGAAGCGCCGTCGCGTGCTCGCGCGACCCCGCGCGCGGCGGCGCGGCAGGCTCGCCCAGCGGCCGCACCACGGCGCGGCTCGTGGTGAGGAGATCGGTCCATGCGTTCGCGCTCGTCGGCGCCCCCGTGATCAGGAACGGAAGCACGGGCGCGCCGGAGCGCTCGATCAGCAACGACGCCCCCGGATGGAACGGCTGCAGCCGACGCGCCGGACGCGCGATCCGCCCCTCCGGAAAGATGCCGAGCACGCGCCCGTCCCGCAGCGCCCGCAGCGCCTCGCGGAGCGGGAAGCCCGACGCGTTCTTCCGGTCGACGGTGATGACGCCCGCCGAGCGCCACAGCGCGCCGAGCCAGGGGTGCGCCATGTCGGCGCCCATGATCCACGTGATCTCGAATGGGCACGCGGCCTGGATCAGCAGGGGGTCCGCGCCGGACGCGTGGTTCGCGACCACGATGAGCGGGCCCGGGGATCGCGTCGCGGGAATCCGCTCCGCAGCCTTCACCCGGAGGCGGTGAAACACACGCGCGTACCCCCGGACGGCAAGCACGGCGAACCCCGAAACAGGGTTGGGGCGGGGAGCGAGACGGTGGGCCCGCGAGGCGAGCGCCGCCCAGCAGAGCCAGAGGAGAACCGTGATGGGAAGCCAGACGGACACACGGAATGTTAGCCACTGCTAGGTATCGGCGGACAGGCTTGCCGCGCGTGTGGAACCCTGTAGTGTGGTCCGAGTTTGCGCGCCGTCCGGCGCGCTCTTTGTGTGCGCGGATGGCGGGGGAATCGTGGAGGACGACGAGCGGACATGCCCAAACGAGACGACTTGCGAACGATCCTCATCATCGGTTCGGGTCCGATCGTCATCGGGCAGGGTTGCGAATTCGATTACTCCGGCGTGCAGGCCTGCAAGGCGTTGCGCGCCGAGGGCTACCGGGTCGTGCTCGTCAACAGCAACCCCGCGACCATCATGACCGATCCCTCCCTCTCCGACCGCACCTACGTCGAGCCCATCACCCCCGAAGCCGTGCGCAAGATCATCGAGCGCGAGCGCGAGATGGGCACGCCCATCGACGCGGTGCTCCCCACGCTCGGCGGGCAGACCGCGCTCAACTGCGCGTGCCGCCTGTGGGACGACGGCGCGCTCGACGAGCTGAGCGTCGAGATGATTGGCGCGTCGCGCGAGGTCATCCACAAGGCCGAGGACCGCGAGGCCTTCCGGCGCGTCGTCGAGTCCGTCGGCCTCAAGTGCCCGCCGGCGCGCACCGTCACCACCATGCGCGGAGCGATGGACTTCCTCGAGGAGATCGGCCTCCCCGCCATCATCCGGCCCGCGTTCACCCTCGGCGGCACCGGCGGAGGCATCGCCTATAACCGCGAGGAGTACGAGGACATCGTCTCGCGCGGCCTCCGCGCCTCCATGATCGGGCAGGTCCAGATCGACCGCTCCGCCCTCGGCTGGAAGGAGTACGAGCTCGAGGTCATCCGCGACCGCAGGGACAACTGCATCATCGTCTGCGGCATCGAGAACATCGACCCCATGGGCGTCCACACCGGCGACTCCATCACCGTCGCGCCCATCCTCACGCTCACCGACAAGGAATACCAGCGCATGCGCGACGGCGCGATCGCCATCATGCGCGCGGTCGGCGTCGAGACGGGCGGCGCCAACGTCCAGTTCTGCGTCAACCCCGAAGACGGCGAGATGCTCGTCGTCGAGATGAACCCCCGAGTCTCCCGCTCCAGCGCCCTCGCCAGCAAGGCCACCGGCTTCCCCATCGCCAAGATCGCCGCCAAGCTCGCCATCGGCTACACCCTCGACGAGCTCCGCAACGACGTCACCGGCACCACCAGCGCCTGCTTCGAGCCCACCATCGACTACGTCGTCACCAAGATGCCCCGGTGGAACTTCGAGAAGTTCCCCGAGGCCGACCAGACGCTCACCACTCAGATGAAGAGCGTCGGCGAGGCCATGGCCATCGGGCGAACCTTCAAGGAATCCCTCCAGAAGGCCATCCGGTCCATGGAGGTCAAACGCTTCGGGCTCGGCCTCGACCGCAACGACCAGTGGCTCATGGTCCGGCGCACCAGCGAGAAAGAGCGCGAACGCCTCCGCAACAGCGACGGCGGGCCGATGGAGTGGCCCATCCCCGAGGAAAAACTCGTCCGCAAGCTTGCGCAGCCCTCCCAGGGCCGCCTCTACTACATCCGCTACGCCTTCAAGCTCGGCTGGACCATCGAGCGCGTCTACGACCTCTCGAAGATCGACCCCTTCTTCCTCGATCAGATCCAGCAGCTCGTCCGTTTCGAGGACCGCCTCTGCGCGCACGAGCGCCTCGAAGATGCTCCTGCCGACCTGCTCTGGGAAGCCAAGCGTCTGGGCTACTCCGACGCGCAGCTCGCCAACCTCTACCTCGCCAAGATCTCCCCCGAAACCATCCTCCAGGTGCGCGAGCGCCGTGAGTCCTTCGGCGTCCGACCCGTCTACAAGGTCGTCGACACCTGCGGCGCCGAGTTCGAGGCCGTCACCCCCTACTACTACTCCACCTACGAACAGGGCCGACGCGTCGTGGACGCGCAGGGCGGCGCGCAGAACGAGCCGGCCGAGGACGAGATCCGCCTCACCGATCGCGAGAAGGTCGTCATCCTCGGCGGCGGCCCCAACCGCATCGGGCAGGGCATCGAGTTCGATTACTGCTGCGTCCACGCCGCCTTCGCCGGCAAGGACGAGGGCTTCGAGACGGTGATGATCAACTCGAACCCCGAGACCGTCTCCACCGACTACGACACATCCGACCTCCTCTTCTTCGAGCCCCTCACCCTCGAAGACGTCCTCAACGTCGTCGAGCGTCTCAACGGCGGCGGGCCGGGAGGCCTCTCCGGGAAAGGCGGACCCGTGAAGGGCGTCGTCGTGCAGTTCGGCGGACAAACTCCGCTCAATCTCGCCGGCGGTCTCGCCAAAGCCGGCGTTCCCCTCGTCGGCACCTCCCTCGACTCCATCGACCTCGCGGAAGACCGCAAACGCTTCGACGCGCTGCTTGAGCGCCTCGGGGTGCGCCGCCCCGAGAGCGGCATCGCGTTCACGCTCGAAGAGGCCGCGGCCGTTGCGTCGAAGGTCGGCTACCCCGTGCTTGTCCGCCCCTCCTACGTGCTCGGCGGTCGCGGCATGGAAGTCTGCCCGGACGAGAAGGCCCTCAAGCAGTACGTCCTCCGCGCGATGGACGCCTCCGAGTTTGTCGACGCCCCCATCCTCATCGACCGCTTCCTCGCCGACGCCATCGAGGTCGACGTCGACGTCGTCGCCGACTTCGATCCCTCAGGCAACGCCGCCACCGGCAAGGCGCTCGTCTGCGGCGTCATGGAGCACATCGAGCACGCCGGCGTGCACTCCGGCGACTCCACCTGCACCGTCCCGCCCTTCTCCCTCTCCAAGCGGCTCACCGAAGAGATCCGCGCGCTCTGCCGCAGGCTCGCCAAAGAGCTCAAGGTCTGCGGCCTCATGAACGTCCAGCTCGCCGTAAAGAACGAGGAGATCTACCTCCTCGAGGTCAACCCACGCGCCTCGCGCACGGCGCCGTTCGTCAGCAAAGCCAAAAACGTCTCCTGGCCCTCCATCGCCGCCAAAGCGATGCTCGGCCGCTCCCTCGATGATCAGGGCGCGCGCGAAGCCCCCGACGTCGGTTACTACTCGGTCAAAGCCCCCGTCTTCCCCTTCAGCAAGTTCCCGGGCGTCGACGTCGCGCTCGGGCCCGAGATGCGCTCCACCGGCGAGGTCATGGGCGTCGATCCATCCCTCCCCGTCGCCTTCGCCAAGGCCATGATGGGCAGCGGCGTCAACCTCCCCACGGAAGGCAACGTCTTCCTCAGCGTGCGCGACGAGGACAAGGGACGCATCGTCGAGGTCGCCCGCTCCCTCCGGTCGATGGGCTTCGGCGTCTTCACCACGGGCGGCACCGCCGAGTACCTCCGTCGTCACTCCGTCAAGACAAGCGTGCTCAAGAAGGTCGCCGAGGGCGCGCGCCCCAACGTCATCGACATGCTCTCCAACGGCGAGATCCACCTCGTCATCAACACTCCCACCAAGACCGGATGGAACACGGACGAGGGCAAGATCCGCGCCACCGCGGTTCGGCTCGGCGTGCCGATGGTCACCACGGGCAGCGGCGCCGTGGCCGCGGTCCGCGCCATCGAAGCCCTCCGCGCCGGTGAATGGGGCGTCTGCTCGCTCCAGGATTACGCCGCGGCCTCCGAGGCCGGCGCCTTCGCCTGACCCCTCAGCCCTTCGCGCCGACCAGGCACAGCGCGCGGATCATCTCCGCCACCGACCACGCCTGCGCAGGGCACCCGTCCGGCGCGAACGGCGCCTCCGCGTCCGCGATCTCCGGGATCTGCCCGAGGCACCCGCGCGTCAGCTGCTCGAGCAGCGGCGCGAGATCGTGCATCGCCTGCGCCCTCGCGCTCGCCGAGAACCCGTCCACGCGCAGCGAAGCCTCGACGAAGAACCCGATCAGCCAGGGCCACGCCGTGCCGTTGTGATACGCGGCGTCGCGCTCCCACATCGTCCCGCGATAGTGCGATCGGTACTGCGCAGACCCCGGCGCGAGCGTGCGCATCCCCATGGGCGTCAGCAGCTTCTCGCGCGCAACCCGAACCACCGCGCGGCGCTGCTCGAGCGTGAAGGGCGAATGCTCGAGCGCCGCCCCGATCACCTGGTTCGGCCTGATCTCGTCCACCGGCTCCCAGCGCGTCGGCGAGGCCGAGACGTCCGGTCGGAGCGTGTCCGCGAGACAATTGATCGACGGTCTCCAGAAGAGCCGGCGCATCGACTCGCCCGCGCCCGCCGCGAGGACGCGCAGCTCCGTTGCCGTCGAAGCGAACGATCGGGGCAGCATCGGCGCGAGGGCGGTGAGGGAGTGCGCCCACAGCGCGTTGATCTCGACGGGCTTGCCGTGGCGAGGCGTGAACGCGTGCCCGTCGCGCTTCGCGTCCATCCACGTCAGCTGCGTGGTGTGATCGCCCGCGAACACGAGCGAGTCACGCTGGTCGACGCCGATGTTGAAGTCCGTCCCAGCACGCACGTGACCGATGATGTCGAGGCACGCATCCCGGATCTGCGCCGGGAGGGGCTTGCCCGACACCCGCGCCAGGTCCGTCGCGGCCCGCAGATACCAGAACGAGGCGTCAGCCGCGTTGAACTGCGCCTCCCCCGTCCGATCGTCGAAGCAGTTCGGGATCAGGCCCTTCCGCATGTGCGCCGCGAACGCCAGCAGCACGTCGCGCGCCTCCCCGAACCGCCCCGTGCACAGCAGCAGCCCGGGCAACGCGATCAACGCATCACGCCCCCAGTCCGCGAACCACGGGTACCCCGCGATGATCGACCGCCGCGCCACGCCGTCGATCGTCCGCGTGACCACAAAATCATCCGCGGCCTGCGCGAGCAGCGCCGGCACGCCGTCCCGCCGAGCCGTCGCCTTCGCGAGCGCATCCGCCGACTTCCGAAGAATCGCCACGCGCGGATCGCGCTTCGGCAGCGCCAACGCCTCAGGATCAAGCGACCCCACCAGCGTCACCTCGCGCGCTCGCGAACCTCCCGAGACGTCCGCCGTGAACACCCCGGGGCAGAACAGGTCCTCCGTGTGGTCGTACCCGCGCGCACGGTCGTGGTCGTACGAGAAGTTCCGCCACCAGTCACCACCCGGCGTGAACCTCGCGCCGGTCGCGGCCATGTGGAACGTGTGCCCGTCACGCGACACGCTCACGCCCGAGGAAGACGTTGATCTGACCTCAAACGACGCGCCCTCCCGCAGCAGCGAGTGCGCATCCCGCAGCGAGACGAGCGGCCGCACGTGCAGTCGCGCACGCATGCCGACCGACAACCCGGCCACGCGATACCGCACGCACACCCCTCCGCGCCCGTGCAGCACCGACACCTCGCGCGTCACCGTGATCTCAGCGTGCCGGAACGTCCAGCGCACCCCGGGCGCCGACTTCGGCGCCACAGGATCGAATCGCTCGAACGACTCGAGGTGCAGGTGCCCGTCCGGGTGGATCAGGTGCTCCCCAAACCGGAACGAAGCGAGCGGGATGCGCGTCGGCGTCGCCCCGTCAGGATCGAGCACGAGCTCATCAACCAGGTTGTGCAGCACAGCCAGGCGCAAGAGGGGCGGCCTCGTCGACGCCACGTACAACGCGTGATACCGACGCGTCGCAGCGCCCAACGCCGTGAGCATCGAGAACCCACCCAGACCATCCGTCAGCAGCCACTCTGTGGCGCCCAGCGCGTCCGTCGAGGAGACGTCCGCATACAGCGTGGCTTCGGGTCGCGCGGTCGTGGCGGTCATGGGCTTGGGTTCGACGATCGGAGAGATCGAGTTCATGGCTGAGTCCCTGATGCTCGGGGCCAACCCAAGCGCGGGGGTTGGATGCCGTGATCGGCCGCGCCGTCTCCTCTCTCCCGTCCCGCCTCACGGTATCGGGCGCCCCCGATCAAATCGAGCGAGAGGTCCGAAAATACACCTCATCCCAACACGGAGACCTCATATCTGCGCGTCCCGGGCGCCTTTTTGCGCACCCCGAGTGCAGGAGGCGCCGGGAGTTGTCGATGTACGAACGAAGGTTATGTGCCGATGCAGCCCCGGTCGGCCACTGGACGATGTTGAGGGGCGACGTGGCAGTGGGTGAGGGACAGGAAGGAGCCTGTCGATGAGCGACGTTGCTGAATACCGGGCGAACGAAGCGGTGCTTCGCGCCAGAGAGATGTTCCGTCGGGCGCTCTCGGCCTGGGCCATGGACACACTCGCCCTCCGCCGCGCCGGGCTCGACAAGCCCTGCGTGAGGACGCGCGGACGAGCGCTCACCGCACGAGCGGCCTGAGCGGGACGGAGCAGAAGGAGCGGGATCATGGGCGGAATCAGCACGAGCGTGGGACCCTTCAGCGGGATCGACACCGGTGCGCTGATCGAGCAACTCCTGGCGATCGAGAGCCGGCCGAAGCAGCTCGCCCAGGCGCGCGTCGCCACCCTCCAGGCACAGCGGGCCGCGTACCTCGACGTCAACTCCGCGCTCCTCGCCCTCAAGACCTCGGCCGCGTCCTTCCGCGCCGACAAGATCTTCAAGTCCGCCAAGGCCGTCTCCTCCCACCCCGACGCGCTCACCGCCACCGCAGGCACCACCGCCTCCCCCGGCGTCTACCAGTTCACCGTCGCGCGCCTTGTCTCCACCCAGCAGCAGCTCTCCCGCGGCTTCGCTAGCCGCGACCAGGCCGCGGTCGGCCTGACGCAGCTCTCCGTCGAGATCGGGGGCGGACGGCTCGACACCGAGACGCTTCTCTCCAGCCTCAACGGCGGGCAGGGCGTCGCGCGCGGCAAGATCAAGATCACCGACCGCGAAGGCGAGACCGCCACCATCGACCTCTCCACCGCCGTCAGCGTCGATGACGTCCTCACCGCCATCAACAACAACGGCTCGGCCAACGTCGAAGCCGTCATCGAGGGCGACCGCATCACCATCGTCGATCGCTCCGGCGGCGCAGGCACGCTCAAGGTCCAGAACGCCGCGGGATACACCACGGCCACCAGCCTCGGCATCGAGGGCAACGGCGCCACCATCACCCTGGCCGGCGCCTCCAGCGGCACGGTCACCGGGGTCCGCGGCTCCCGCGTCAACTACCTCTCCGCACAAACCTCCCTCGCCTCCCTCAACGACGGCAACGGCGTCACCCTCCGCAACGGCGTCGGCGCCGGCGTCGCCGACTTCGAGATCGTCGCCCGCGACGGCACCCTCCTCAAGATCGAGCTCGGCGAACGCAAGGACAACAACGGCAACCTCATCCAGACCGCCGCGGCCACGCTCCAGGAAGTCGTCGACCGCATCAACAACACCACCGGCAACGGCGGAAAGGTCACCGCCTCCATCGACGCAACCTCCAACCGACTCGTCCTCTCCGATTCCACCGGCGGCGGCAACAACCTCATCGTCCGCGAGGTCTCCACCACCGATCCCTCACGAACCACCGCGCGAGACCTCGGCCTCCTCACCGACGCCGCAGGCGTCGCCTCCAGCACCCACAACGGCCGACGAATCCTCGCCGGCATCAACGACACTCTCGCCTCCAACCTCAACGGCGGCATCCGAGGCGCCGGCTCCGGCGGCCTCAGCGGCGGCGGCACCTTCCAGATCACACGACGCGACGGCTTCACCTACGACCTCACCGTCAACGAGAACGACTCCGTCCGCGACATCATCAACCGCATCAACGAAACCGGCGGCGGCGTCGTCACCGCCTCCCTCAACAGCACCGGCAACGGCCTGCGCATCGTCGACACCAGCTCCGGCGGCGGAAGCCTCGTCATCACCGACCAGGGCGGCTCCGCGGCGGCAAGCCTCGGCATCGCCACCCTCGGCCGCGCCGACGGCATCATCGACTCCGGCAACCTTCAGACCCGCTACCTCAGCGGCGCCTCCAAGCTCGCCGACCTCAACGGACGCACCGGCGTCGGCACCGGCCAGTTCCGCATCTACAACTCCAACGGCGTCAGCACCGTCATCTCTGTCGATTCCAACGACAAGACCCTCGACGACGTCATCCGCAAGATCAACGCCTCTTCCGGCGTCGTCGCGCGCATCAACGACACCGGAGACGGCCTCCTCCTCACCGACGCCTCCTCCGGCTCCCTCGCGATCCGCGTCGAGGACGAGTCCGGCGTCGTCGCGCGCAAGCTCAACCTCGTCGGCTCCGGAGACCTCGGCGCAGGCAACACCATCAACGGAACCTTCGAGCGAACCATCGAGTTCGCCGCCACCGACACACTCAACCAGATCGTCGAGAAGATCAACGCCGCAGGCGTCGGCGTCACCGCCAACGTCCTCGTCGACGCCTCCAGCGGCAGCCCCTTCCGTCTCTCGCTCACCTCCAAGTACTCCGGCGCCGTCGGACGCTCCGTCATCGACACCGACGGCTTCAACCTCGGCCTCTCCACCCTCACCAAGGGCCGCGACGCCGTCGCCTTCTTCGGCTCCGGCGACCCCGCCAACGCCGCGCTCCTCACCTCCTCCACCAACACCCTCGACAACGCCATCACCGGCGTCACCGTCGACCTCCGACAAACAACCACCTCACCCGTCACCCTCACCGTCTCACGCGACGTCGAGAAGATCGTCGACACCGCCAAGACCTTCGTCAGCGCCTTCAACACCATCCTCGACAAGATCAAGAAGTACGACTCCTACGACGCCGACACCAACAAGCGCGGCACACTCCTCGGCGACAGCACGCTCGCCCAGGTCCGCTCCGCCATCTACCGCGTCGTCCAAGGCTCCCCGCTCAACGTCTCCGCCCGCTACACCAACCTCTCGCAGGTCGGCTTCCGCGTCGGCGCCGGCGGCAAACTCGAGCTCGACGAGACCAAGTTCCGCGACGCCCATACGCAGGACCCACAGGCCGTCGAGGATCTCCTCGCCGCCTTCGGCCAGGACGAGCCCAGCACCGTCGTCCTCGATCCCAACGGCGAGCCCATCCCCGGCGCCTCCACCAGCGGGAACACCCAAGCCACCTACAACACCCTCGGTGTCGCCGAACAGCTCGCCGTCCTCATGAACCAGCTCACCAACGTCACCGACGGCGCCCTCACACGCCGCGACAAGGCCATCAACGATCAGATCGAACTCCAGATCCAACGCATCGGGGGCTTCGACGCCAAGCTCGCCCGCAAGCGCGCTCGCCTCGAAACCCAGTTCCTCGCCATGGAGAAGGCCATCGCCTCCCTCCGCACGCAGCAGTCCGCGCTCGGCGGCATCTCCGCCGTCCGATGAGAGTGAAGTCCGGCCCCCCGCCGGACGATGGTTTTCCCTGTCATGACCATCGACACCACGAACGCGTACCTCCGCAACAAGGTCTTCTCCGCCTCCCCGGCGGAGCTCCGCCTCATGCTCCTCGACGGCGCGCTCCGCTTCTGCCGCGTCGGACGCGAGGGACTCGTCGCCAAGAACTACGAGCAGTCCTACAACGGCCTCAGCAACGCCAAGAACATCATCATGGAGCTCATCACCTCCCTCCGCGACGAGGTCGACCCCGATCTCTGCGCCAAGCTCCGCGGCCTCTACATGTACATGTACAAACGCCTCGTCGACGCCAACCTCGACAAGGACCCCGCCCCCGTCGACGAGGTCCTCTCCCTCCTCGAATTCGAGCGCGAAACCTGGGTCCTCCTCATGGAGAAGCTCGCCACGGAATCCGGCGACGCCCCCCCCACCGCCGCTCCCGCGCACCAACCCGCTCCGCGACCCGCTGTCACAGCGAAGCCCGCCGCGCCGCGATCCGCCGGCCCCGGCGCCCCCGAGCGCGCCCCCATCTCCGTCGAAGCCTGAGGCGCGAGAGACCAGCGCCCCGCCCCGGGGCGATCACATTCAGCACGTCACACCGAAATTGCTCAGAACCAGGTTCAGGTCCGCGAAGTTCACGATGCCGTCGCCGGTGACGTCGCCCTGCAGCCCGCTGCCCGACTGCCCGAACTCCGAGAGCACGATGTTCAGGTCCGCGAAGTTCACGACGCGATCGCCGTTGGCGTCGCCCGGGCACGCGCCGCCGTCCACCGTCAGCTTCACGATCCCGCGCGACGCACACGCGAGCCACAGCTCGTAGCCGCCGCCGGGCAGCGTCCGCCACGACGCCGACTCCACCTGCCAGTGCGGCAGCGGCGAGTTGGTCATCGAGTACTGCGTGAACGTAGTCCCGTCGTACGACACCACGAACGAATCCAGCGGGCTGGTCGGGTGCTGGCTCACCCACCACACGCGCCCGTCCGGCGTCACCGTCAGCAGCTTCGCGTGATCCGCGGGGATCGACGAGTTCTGTGTCGTGAGATGCTGGAACGTGTTGTCGTTGGTGTTGAGCCGGATGAGCCCGTTGGTCGTGCCGATCCAGATGAACCCGCCGGCCACGGGGTACGCGCCCAGCAGGCCGTCATGCTGCGTGTTGAGCATGGGGAACATCGACGACTGCCACGCCGTGCGCGTCACGCCGTCGTTGCGCTCCACCGTGAACCACGCACAAGCGACCACGGCGCCCGGTCGTTCGGGGTCTCGCTCGAGCGACGCCGTCGGACCGGTGATGGCGTATGTCACAGGCGTCGGCCCATCCAGCCGTGCGTACCCGCCGTTGGCAAAGAGCCCCCACAGCCGGCCGAGCGAATCCTCGCGCAGAACGTCGTAGTCACCAGACGGCGTGATCGTGCTGAAGCCCGTCCCGTCCCACTCGCGCACGCCGCCGAACATCGGCGCCACCGCGGCGCGCCCGCTCGGCCTAGCCAGCACCGCCGACGAGTTGTCCGAGCTGAACGGGAACGTGTGGCCCAACCCGTAGTCCCCCCCACCGCTGCACCACGTCGTCCAACGCGTCCCGTCGAACTTCACGAACCCGCCGTAGCCCGTGCCCGCGTTCGCGCACACGTACAGCTCGCCGGTGTCGGGGTCGACGGACAGGCCGTTATTGAAGTCGCCCATGAGCGACGTGTTCGTCACGCGGTAGCGCTGCCACGCCGTGTCCCCGAGGTGCTTGGCCGCGCCCCCGATGCCCCCCGACCACACCGTCCCGCCCGCGTCCACGCCGAAGGCCGAGACGAAGTTGGAGTGCCACTGGCCCAGATCGATCCACTGCGCGCCGTCGAAGCGGTAGTTCTGCCCGGAGAACGAGCCGACCAGCGCCTCGCCCTGGCCGTACGCCTTGAACGCGGAGACGTTGAGACCGGACACCGGGGGCTGGGGCGGGACGACCATCACGCCGTCCGTGCGCAGGTACTCCAGCCGGAACTGCAGCGACTGCGGAACCTGCCGCACGAACCACTGATTGCCCGCGTCATCCACCGCGTCATCCCCCGCGATGCCCACGGAGAGCGCATCCTGCTGCGTGAACACGCCGTTGCGGAACGAGAGCACGCGCGAGACGTCCGACACCCACACCGTGTACCCCGGCCCCGTCGCGTCGGGCTGGACCGACACGTGCTCGACGCTCGCCCACCCCGGCCAGCCGTTCGCGCTCGAGCCGAAGTCCCACACCGTCCACTGATTCGTCGCCGGCTCGAAACGCGCCAGGCCACCGAAGCCCCACGTGACGCTGAGCGCGGCCACCCACAGCGACCCGTCCGGCGCCTGCGCGATGTCCACGACACGCCCGCCCGGCAACGGCGAGTTGCTCGGGCTCCATCGCTCGAACGACGACGGCCCGACTGCGGGGTCAAACCGCAAAAGGGCGCGCCACGTCGCAACCCAGAGCTTGCCGTTGCCGTCGGGCAGCACCTCGGACACGCGCGCCGCACCCACGTCATCGCGCGACCCGATGATCGGGTAATCGACGTTCGACACGTTGATCCAGCGGTTCTCGCCCTGCACGAACTTCGCGAGCCCGCCCTCTTCCTGGAAGGGCGTGTACCCGCAGATCCATGGATCCCCATCCGGCGCCACCCACATCGCTTCAACGTAATCCCCCTGAATGCCCGTGTTGCCGGTGCGGTACGGCGTCCACGTCGGATTGAACCCCCCCATCGCGCCCGTCGCTGCCGCCATTCCGACAACAACACTCAGCCCCATCCATCCCATTGACGCCTTGGTCATGATCCGTCTCCTGCAGCCATCCATCTGCGGTTCGTGCAGCCATCCAGAGGACACACCCCCATTCTGACATATTGAGATTTAAATATCAATATATACTTTATACGCCGCTCTGACTGAAGGGGTCTCCCTCAACTCGTGCGATCCGCGCCTCAGCCCGAGAGCAATCCGCGCAGAAAAAAGCCCGCGTCGCCGCGGGCTTGTTCTTCCGATGACTTGCGAGGCCAAAGCCCCGCTACTTCTTCGCGGCGCCCGACTTCCACGACGCCTTGAAGTTGCTGATGATCTCCACCAGCTTCTTCTCCATCGTCTCGTCCAGCGCCTTCTTGGCCGCCAGCTCCTCCCAGAGCCCGCGGTTCACCGTCTGGAACGTGGCGAGCAGGCCCTTCTCGAACGCCTGCACGTCCTTCACGGGCACGTCGTCGAGGTACCCCTTCGTGCCCGCGTAGATCGAGATCACCTGATCCACCACGTGGTACGGGGTGTACTGGCCCTGCTTGAGCAGCTCCACCATTCGACGGCCGCGATCCAGCTGACGCTGCGTCGCCTTGTCCAGCTCCGTGCCCAGCTGCGCGAACGCCTCCAGCTCGCGAGCGGACGCGAGGTCCAGACGCAGCGAGCCCGAGATCTTCTTCATCGCCTTCACCTGGGCGTTCCCGCCCACGCGCGACACCGAGATACCGACGTTCACGGCCGGACGAACGCCCGCGAAGAACAACTCCGGCTCGAGGTAGATCTGCCCGTCCGTGATCGAGATCACGTTCGTCGGGATGTACGCCGACACGTCGCCTTCCTGCGTCTCAATGACCGGCAGAGCCGTGAGCGAGCCCGCGCCGTTCTCGTCCGACAGCTTCGTCGCACGCTCGAGCAGGCGGCTGTGGAGATAGAACACGTCGCCGGGGTATGCCTCACGACCCGGGGGACGACGCAGCAGCAGCGACAGCTGGCGGTACGCCACGGCCTGCTTCGAGAGATCGTCATAGATGCACAGGGCATGCTTGGGCGTCTTGCCGTTCTTGCCCTGCCACATGAAGTACTCGCCCATCGCGCAGCCGGAGTACGGGGCGATGTACTGCATCGGCGCCGGGTCCGACGCGCCGGCCGACACCACGATGGTGTAGTCCATCGCGCCCGCCTTCTTCAGCGCCTCGACCGTGGCGGCGACCGTCGACTCCTTCTGGCCGACGGCGACGTAGATGCACACCATCGCGTCCGGCGTGCCCCAGTACTGCTTCTGGTTGATGATCGTGTCGATCGCGATGGCCGTCTTGCCCACCTTGCGGTCGCCGATGATCAGCTCGCGCTGCCCACGACCGATCGGGATCATCGAGTCGATGGCCTTGATGCCCGTCTGCATCGGCTCGTGCACCGGCTGACGCTCGGCGATGCCCGGCGCGATGATGTCCACCTTGCGGCTCTCGTTCGTCCGGATCGGAGGGCCACCGTCGATCGGCCGGCCCAGCGGGTCCACCACGCGACCCAGCAGCGCCTCACCCACCGGCACCTCGAGCAGACGGCCCGTCGAGCGAACCAGCGCGCCCTCTTCCACCGACAGGTAATCGCCGTAGATCACCGCGCCGATCGTGTCCGACTCGATGTTCATCACCTGTCCCATGACCGAGCCCTCGCTCGTCTGGAACTCCACCAACTCGCCCGCCATCGCGTTCGAGAGGCCGTAGATCCGCGCGATGCCGTCGCCGACGGTGATGACGCGCCCGACCTCGGACACCTCCAGCTCCGCGGCGTACTGCTGGATCTCCTGCTTGATGATGCTCGTGATCTCGTCCGTCTTGATCTTCATGACTCGCTCTCGCGCTCCCCGAAGGCCAGGGAGGTGTGGTGTTCTCTGCTGTCAGCCCCGGATCGTCCCGCGTTCCCGCACGCCCTCCTCAGGGCTTCGATTCGATGATCCGTTCCGCCTGCGCCCGCGCCGTCGCGGCGCCCGGCCCGGTCAGACGCTCGCGCATCCTCCGTAGACGCGTCGAAAGGCTCGCGTCAATCAACTGATCTCCCACCTGCACGCGCAGCCCGCCGAGCATCGACGCGTCCGTGTACGGATGCACCACCGGGTCCTTGCCCAGCACCTTCCGCAGCGTCGCCGTGATCCGATCCACCCCGGCCCGATCCACCGGCGTCGCCGTGTACACGTCCACCTCGACCCGACCGAACCGCTCCTGCACCGCCTCGTCGTACGCCGCGACCACGGCCCCGAGATTCGCAAGCCGGTCCTTGTCGTTCAGCACCAGCAGGAACTTCAGCGTCAGGTCCGACACACGCCCCTTGAAGATCTTCTCCAGCGAAGCGCGCCGCTTGTCGGCGGGCACGATGCGCGAGGAGAGGAACTCCCCGAACCGCTTGTCCGCACGCGCCAGCTCCAGGATCTCCGAGAGCTCCGACGCAACATCCTCGATGGCCGACTGCCCCCCCTGCTCCTGCGCGAGCTCGAACACGCTCGTCGCGTAGAGGCGGGCCAAGGCGTCAGGCTGTGTCTCGATCATCGGCATGAGCGATTGACCTCGTAGGTGGGCTTAGCGGTTCGCGGACTCGAGCTCGCCGATCGACTCTTCGAGCAGACGCGCGTGGTCGGCCGGGCTCACCTCGCGCTTCAGGATCTTGCCCGCGATCTCCGACGCCAGCGTCACCGCCTGGTTGTAGATGTCGTTCATCGCCTCGCGACGCGCCGACTCGATGTCCCGCATCGCGCGCTCCCGCAGACCCGACAGCTCCGCGTCCGCCTTCGCACGAAGCTCCGCCGCGAACTTCTGCTGGTCGGCTCGCGTCCGCTCCAGGATCGCCTGCGCCTCGGCCCGAGCCTCGGCCAGCGACTTCTCGTACTGCTTGAGCGACTCGCCCGCCTGCTTGCGGGCCTCTTCCGCCGCCCGGATCTCGCTCCGAATCTTGTTCTCCCGGTCCGTCAGGCCCTTGGAGATCTTCGGCCAAGCCACCTTCGCCAGCACCCCGTACACCAGCAGGAACGCCAGAATCGCGCTCCCGTACTGCAGCAGGCTGAAGTCCATCACCGTGCTCGTCGACGCTGCGTGATCGCCCTCGGCGCCGTGAGACGCCTCCGGAGCAGCCAACGCGGCCGTCGCAAACAGCACGGGGGTCGTCAAGGCCAGGATCTGTCGGATTCGAAGCATGAAACCTTCCCTTGTCCTAAAGGCCGTCTCCGAACGGCGCGGGGGCGGACGCGCAATCACGCGCCCGCCCTCGCGCCGAAACGCGAGGGGTTCTTATCCGTGGTTCACAGGAGGGCCAGGAAGCCGCCCAGCACCGCGAACAGCGTCGCGCCTTCGATCAGCGCCGCCGCGATCAGCATGTTCGTGCTGATCGTGCCCGAAGCCTCGGGCTGGCGAGCCATCGACTCGACGGCGGAGCCGCCGACCCGACCGATGCCCAGACCACCACCGATCACAGCCAGGCCGGCAGCCAGACCGGCGCCGATGCCCTTGCCCAGACCGATCAGGCCCTCGGCGTGCGAAGCCGCCTCGCCCGCCTGCGCGAGCGCCGGCGAGGTGGCGAACAGGCCGACGATCGCCGCCGCGGCCCCGAATCCAATCATGCGCTTCAGGTTCATGTCTTCTCGTTCTCCGATTTCCAGGGCCTCGTTCGCGACGCCCGTCCTGTCTCTCATCTACCCGTCAATCAGAATGCTTCCGGTCGAGCGACGAGCCCGACCGGCAGAAATGCGTCTCTCACGCCGCCGACACCACCGTCGCATGATCCTGCGTGGTCGGATGGTGCGCGTCGTACGGCTCCGCGTGCGCGTGCTCGTCGTGATGGTGGTGCATGAACTGCGCGATGAAGAGCGTCGTCAGGAACATGAAGATGTACGCCTGCAGGAAGGCGACGAACAACTCAAGGAAAAAGATCGCCACGCCCGCCAGCAACGCGGCCAGCGAGATCGGCGCCCCCAGCCAACCCAGCGCCGCGGGCGCCGCGGCCGTGAAGATCATCAGCACCGCCAGCATCACGTGGCCCGCCGTCATGTTCGCAAACAAACGGATAGCCAACGCAGACGGCTTCACCACCGTGCCCATGATCTCCACCGGCACCATGATCGGCGCCAGGTACCAGGGCCCGCCCCCCAGGAAGTGCTTGAAGTACCCACCCGCGCCCGCCGAGCGGAAGCCCGACACATGGATCACGACGAACGCGACCGTCGCGAGCGCCGCCGTCACCCACAGACGGCCCGTGGCCGTGCCGCCGATGATCGCAAAGTGCTCGTCGTTCAGGAACAGCTTGCCGATGAGGTGCTGCAGATCGAGCAACGGGAACAGACCCAGAAGGTTGTTCACGAGGATGAAGAAGAAGATCGTGAGCAGGAACGGCGCAAACTTGTCCGTCGCGTGCCCGAGCTGCGGCTTGAGCACGTTTTCACGCAGATAAATGATGATGACTTCGATCAGCTGGGCGAGCTTGCCCTTGGTGACGAAGCGCTCCGCGCCCTCAGATTCGTGTCCGGTGCCGATCCGCTTCGCGACCCCGACCACCAGGAGGATGGTCAGGATGGAGGCGACGATCAGGGTCACCATGTTCATCGACAGCGGGCCGATGACGTTCGGCTTGTCGAGGACGTGCGAGAGGGGGTCGCTGGCGGCAAGAGTGGGAATGATCGCGGGCACGCTCAATCCTTCGGTCTAGTAACGATGACGCGCCCCCCACCGGGACGCAGCCCTGAAACGCCGTTGTGCCTCGGATCCGCAACGCTTCGGCTCAGGCGTTTTGCTTGGATTGCTCGAACGCGGCTGCGAAAACCTTCGCCTGCGCGATGAGTGACCAAGTGCAAACGCCCGCCGCCGACAACGCGAACCAGACCGGGCCGGGACGGGCCGCGGAGTATAGCAAGAGGCCCGAAACCAGCACGCCGGCGAAGGTTGCGAGCTGGGCGGTGAGGAGTCGGGCGGGCCAGCGGGTGACGTCGGTGGGCTTTTTGGGCTTGAGAGCCCAGAGGCCGCACAGGGCCCCAACGAGTCCGGCGGTGGCTCCAAGTGCAAGGCCGACAGAGACTTGGCGGTCGAGGCCGGCGAGGAAGCCCGCGCCGGAGACGGCCAGGGCCGTGGCCACGGGGGTGATGAGGGCGAGACGGATGAGGGGGGGGAGGGGAAGCGCAAACTGGGGTCTGACAGGGGTTTCAGGAGCCATGCCGGTCGCTCCATTCGTCCTGGTCGCCTTCGTCGTCGGGTTGTTCGTCGAGGGGTCGGAGGCCTTGGGGGTGGCGGGCTCGGAGTCGGGCGAGCTCGGCCTTATTCATTGCCAGAGCACGCTTTATGAAGTTGTAGCCGCCCCCGATGATGCCCATGGCGGCGCCGGTGAGGGTGAGCCAGGGCTTGGTGCCGAGCCACCAGTCGAGGAGGAAGCCCAGGAGGAGCATTCCCACGATTCCGCCGGCGAGTTCCGTGCCCATGCCTGCGATGGACCACAGACGTGAGGTTTCCGTGGAGTTGCGACTTTTGGCCGAGGGGGGGGTATGTCCGGGGTCCGTGCGCACGAAGGGCTCCACTATGCGGTCGTCGGCGACGGTAGTTGGCGCGTGTGGTGCGCACAACCGGGGTCGGTGTGCCGAAGTGTGCGCGCCGGCGGGAATCCCTCAACCGAGGGGCTCGGGGGTGCGTACCGGGAGGTGCGTTCCAACCGGAGGGAATCGAGCCGGAGGGTATTGAGCATGCGCGGACGGACGGTACGGCGTGTCGTGTGCGGCATGGTCGGGTTGACGGGCGTGAGCGCGGGCACGGCGGCGCAGTGTGAGGTGCGGGTGCGGCCTCATCTCGCGTGGTCGGTGGGGACAGGACGGTTGCAGAGCGCGGTGTTCGGGGATGGGGGGGATGGAGCGCGGCTGTTCGTCGTTGGTGATCTCGCGGCGCCTTTCGGGGACCCTGACGTGTTCACGGGCGAGCAGTGGCCGAGGTACGGCTACGCGTTCGCTGCGCTGCGTGACGGTGCGTGGCGGTCGCCGTCGGGGACGATGTTGTTTTCTGACTCGTCGTACGACCCGCAGGCGATGGCGTTCTTTGACGACGGGACGGGGCCGGCGTTGTACGTGGGCGGGTACGACCGTTACTGGTGGACGGAGCCGCCGCACGAGATGCGCGTGCTTGCGCGGGTGCAGGGTTCGACGGTGACGCAGGTGGGGCCGTTTGATCCGCGGACGCTGGGCGGTGTGGGCTCGGCGAGCGTTCGAGCGCTAAAGGCGACGGTGATCGAGGGTGTGCCGACGTTGCTGATCGGGGGCTGGTTCGCGGGCGCGCAGGGGGTTGCGAGCCGCTCGATCATCGCGTGGGACGGCGGCGCGTTTCATCCGATGGGGCAGAGCCTGTTCGGGCCTGGGGTCTTCGGGACGGTGAACGCGATCGAGGTGTACGACGGGGGCGCGGGGCGTGAGGTGTATGCGGCGGGGAGTCTCTACGAGTCGCAGCCGGAGCCGACGTCGCTGGGCGTGATTGCGCGGCTTCGGAACGGCGCGTGGGAATCGATCAGTCCGTACGACGTGGTCGGCCCGCACGTTGTTTCGAGCGAGATCACGTCGCTGCGCGTGCATGACGACGGGCGTGGGGAACGGTTGTGGGCCGCGGGAGAGTTCCGGGTGTACGTCAAGCCTCAGTTCGAGCGGACTGTTGCTGCGACGTGGGACGGCGGGTCGTGGTGGTTTGCGCCGACCATGATGGAATACGGGAAGGCGCACACGATGGGGGCGATCGATCTCGGGGAGGGCGAGCGGTTGTTCTTCGGGGGGGACTTCGGGACGTATCCGTACAACGAGCAGCGCGCGATCGTGGAGTGGACCGGACAGGAGTGGCGCGGGGTGGGGGGCGGGATGGGCTCGGAGGAGACGGTTGCGAAGGTTCGCGCGTTGACGAGCGCGGAGATCGAGGGGGAGCGCGTGCTGGTTGCTGCCGGGGAGTTCACGGTGGCGGGCGGGCGCGCGGTGGATCATCTCGCGTCGTGGGACGGAGCGTCGTGGCGGCCGGTGGGGCCGGTGCTCGGTCCGGACGGCGCGATCACGGCGAGCGTGGTGTCGTCGATCGAGGGAGCGCCTGCGTTGTACGCCGCGGGTGGTTTTCAGAACGTGGGCGAGACGGCGTTGTCGCGGTTTGCGCGTTGGGACGGGGAGCGTTGGACGGGGATTGCGGGATTGCCGCAGGGCGCGGCGCACACGATGGTGGAGTACGACGCGGACGGCGCCGGGGGGAGTCCGACGACGATCGTGGTGGGCGGATCGTTCCCCGGGCCGATTCAGGCGAGTGCGCGGAACGTGGCGATGTGGGTCGGCGCCGGGTGGTTGAACGTGGGTGAGGGGTTCAACGGGACGGTGCATCGGCTTCGGGTGCTGGACCCGGACGGGCCGGCGGGCCCGCTGGCGAGGTCGCTGATCGCGTGCGGGAGTTTCACGGCTTCGGGGTCTCGACCGATGTCGCGGGTGGCGCGGTGGAACGGGGGCGCGTGGGAGGCGTTGGGGCCGGTGATCAACAACACGGTGTTCGACGTGGGCGTGTTCGATCTGGACGGGGACGGCCCGGCGCCGGAGACGCTGGTGATCGCTGGTCAGTTCTCGTACGTGAACGGGGAGCCTGCGCAGGGGAGCGGGGATCTGGCGCGCGGCGTGGCGCAGTTGATTGATGGGCGGTGGGAGCCGGTGGGACAGGGCTTGTACACGACGGTGCGGGCGCTGGAGGTGTTCGACGCGGATGGGAATGGGCCGCGGGCGCCGTCGTTGTTCGCGGGAGGTTCGTTGTTCATTGTCGGGGCGAGCGGTACGCCGGCGTCGGCGGTGGTGCGTTGGAACGGGAGCGGGTGGGAGCCGTCGTCGATGGCGTCGGGGGAGACGATCGTGTTTGCGCAGCACGATGATGACGGGGGAGGTCTTGGCGCGAAGGCGTTGTACGCGCTTGGCGCGGGGCCGACGGGCTTGCGTCGGTTGAGCGGGGGCGTGTGGGGTGATGCGGGGGCGCAGCAGATGCGGTTGGGGAGGACGATGGCTTCTGTGGGCGTGGGGTTTGCGGGAGCGCGTCCGAGGCTGGTGGTGATGGGAGAGCGGATGGTGTTCGCGGGCGTGCCTTCGTACTTCGCGGAGTTGATCGGTTGTGATGGTGGTTGCGCGGGGGACACGAACGGGGACCTGCGCGTGGACATGGTTGATCTGGTGGCGGTGCTTGGGAGCTTCGGCGCGGGTTCGGGTGTGTCGTCGGGTGATGTGAATGGTGATGGGGTGGTGGATTTTCTGGATTTGAACATCGTGCTGTCGGCGTTCGGGACGGAGTGCTGAGGGACCGCACGCGCAGGATCGGCCGGTGGCGGCGTGTCGTTTTTGAATGTGAAGCAGAGTCTTGCTTCGGGCATTGCGTGCGCGGTATGGTGGCGCGTGACCGGGGAAGGTCGGGAGAATCCACACGAGTCGGGAGGACGCCCTTGAAGGAAAGGGCTGTCGAGGCGCGTGCGAGCGGGCGCGCCGCAACCGGAGGGCATCGAGCATGCGCGGGCGAATGCTGCGTGGGATGTTGTCGGTCGTCGTGATGGCGGCGCTGTGCGCGGGGTCGGGGCGCGCGGGGGATTGCGGGGCGGGGTGGGAGACGGGGTTCACGCTGCAGGGGATTCAGGGGGTGGTTCGCGCGGTGACGACGTTCGATGACGGCGGGGGGCGCGCGGTGTACATCGGGGGCCAGTTCGAGTACGCGGGGCGGACGCGCGTACGGAACATCGTGAAGTGGACGGCGGAGCACGGGTACGAGGCGTTGGGGGAGGGGGTGGATGACGTGGGGGTGTTTGCGCTGTGCGTGTATGACGACGGGGACGGGGAGGCGCTGTATGTCGGGGGGCAGTTCGAGAGCGCGGGCGGATCGCCCGCGTCGCGGATCGCGCGGTGGGACGGGGCGCAGTGGGAGGGGCTGAGCGCGTCGACGGTGTTCCCGGGGCATCCGAGCGCGGTGTACGCGCTGCACGCGACGGACCTGGGGGACGGCGAGGCGTTGTACGTGGGGGGGACGTTCTGGGAGATCAACGGCTTGGGCGCGCGGAATCTGGCGCGGTACCGGGGCGGTCAGTTTGAGTTGGTGGACGCGGCGTTGCTGCAGAACCGGGACGTGCACATGCTGGCGTCGGTGGTCGGGGCGCAGGGTCCGGAGTTGTTTGTGTATTCGAGTTCCCCGCCGCCGAGCCTCGGCGGCTACCGGTTTCACCGGTGGGTTGGCGGGCAATGGTCGACGCTGCCGCTGCTGACTTCGTTCGATCCGGTGGCGATCGTGGGGCACGACGACGGGACGGGCGCGGCGATGTACGCGGGGGGGATGTTCGAGACGGGGGGATCGGTGACGGCGCGGAACGTGGTGCGGAGCCGAGACGGTGTGTGGGAGGTGGTGGGCGCGAACGCGTTGCTGTCGGGGCAGACGATCGATTCGTTCCTGGTGGTGGAGGAGGGGGGCGAGGATGTGCTGTACGCGGGCGGCGCGACGCATCTTCGGTGGGACGGTGCGTCGTGGACGACGATCGGCGGGGGCGCGCACGTGGGGTCGATGTTGACGAGGGCGCCGGTGGGCGGGACGGAGCGGTTGTGCGCGGTTGCGCGGCTGGTGGATGAGCGGATGATCAGGCCTCGTGTGTGGGACGGGGCCGTGTGGGAAGCGTGGTCGGACGGTGAGGATCTCGGGTTGACGGAGGGGGCGTCTGCGCTGGTGACGCACGTGGATTCGGAGGGGGTGGCGGGCGTGGTGGCCGCGGGCGTGACGCTGCCCGGCGCGAATGCGCATCAGGGCGTGCGTCGATGGGATGGGGGCGCGTGGGCGACGTTGCCGGTGGGTGACAACGCGTACACGGCGCGCTCGGCGTTGCTGGCGCAGAGCGCGGGCGCGCGGGGGTTGTACGTGGGGGGGAATTTCACCACGGCGGGCGGCGCGAGCGCATTGAGCGTCGCGCTGCATGACGGGGCGTCGTGGTCATCGCCCGGGGGAGGGCTGACGTTCGCGGAGCCGGGCGCGCGCGAGGTGCGTGCGATCGCGGTGTATGACGACGGGACGGGGCCGTCGTTGTACGTGGGTGGGACGTTCCGTGATGCGAGCCCGAGCGGCGCGAGCGCGCGGCACGGTGTTGCGCGGTGGGACGGGACGCAGTGGAGGGCGCTCGGGGAGGGGACGCTGGGTGTGGTTCGCGCGCTGGAGGTGTTTGACGATGGGAGCGGCGCGCGGCTGTACGCGGGGGGGACGTTTCAGCGGATGGGGAACGCGCGGTCGTGGGGGATCGCGTCGTGGGACGGGACGGTGTGGCATGACACGTCGCTCGGGGTGTTCGGGGACGTGTATGCGATGGGTGTGTGGGAGGGCGCGGGGGGAGCGCTGTTGTACGTGGGCGGCTCGTTCCAGACGACGCGGTCGGGGGCTGGTGTGGCTGCCGTGGAGACGCGGGGCATCGTGAGCTGGGATGGGGCGGAGTGGAGGGGGCTTGGGAGGGCGCCGCACGTTGGTGTGGTGGGGAATGGGAGCGTGGTGCGGTCGATCGTGGTGGAGGAGCGGCCGGAGTCGGCGAGCGGGCACACGGTGCTGGTGGGCGGGTCGTTCCGGATTGCGGGCGCGATCTCGACGGTGGGGGTTGCGCGCTGGGACGGCGCGGGGTGGATGCGCGTGGGTGACGGGCTGGGGGATGGGTCGCGCGTGGTGAGCGCGATGACGTTGGGGGAGGGACAGGAGGGGGAGCCCTGGTTGTATGTGTCGGGGACGTTCGTGGAGATCGGTGGGGAGGCGAGCGCGCGGTTCGCGGCGTATCGGCTGTGCGGCTCGTACTGCCCTGCTGATGCGAACGGTGATCGGAGGATTGATTTCCTCGATCTGAACCATGTGTTGTCGGGGTTTGGGGAGGCGTCGACGCCTGGGGCGGCGAGGGCGGGAGACCTCAACGGGGACGGGACGGTGGATTTTCTGGATCTGAACCTGGTGCTGTCGTGGTTCGGGGTTGCGTGCTGAGGGCGCGTGTCTGGTGAGTGTGCGTTCGGGGGGGTTTTTCCGGACCGCGCGGCGCGGGATCGGGGTATTGCGCCCGGGGTTTTGCCCATATTCCACAGACCCCCCTCGTATGCCCGACGTATAGGGATACGGAGGGGCGTTCGCCCATGCTGAGCCGCATCGAACAGGACCACCAGCGCTTTCGGCAGATCGTGAAGGGGAAGATCCGTCAGGACCTGCGGAAGTTCCTGCAGCGCGGGGAGCTGATCGGCAAGGAGGGGAAGAAGTTCGTTTCGATCCCGGTGTACGACATCGATCTGCCGACGTTCCGGTACGGGGACAATTCGATGGGCGTGGGGACGGGCGAGGGTGAGGAGGGGGACGCGGTCGGGACGGGGAAGGGGCAGGGTGGGGAGCAGCCGGGCAAGCACATCATGGAAGTGGATGTGTCGCTGGAGGAGCTGGCGGATCTGCTGGCGGAGGAGTTGCATCTGCCGCGGATCAAGCCGAGGGGCGAGCATCAGATCACGACGATGAAGGATCGGTATTCGGGGGTGCGTCCGACGGGTCCGGAGTCGCTGCGGCACTTCAAGCGGACGTACCGGGAGGCGCTGAAGCGGCAGATCGCGCTGGGGGAGTATGACCCGGAGAACCCGATTGTCATACCGATCAAGCGGGATCGGCGGTATCGATCGTGGAGGGAGGTGAAGAGGCCGCAGTCGAACGCGGTGATCGTGTACATGATGGACGTGTCGGGTTCGATGGGTGATGAGCAGAAGGAGCTGGTGCGGCTGGAGGCGTTTTGGATTGATACGTGGCTGCGGAGGAATTACGAGGGGATCGAGTCGCGGTACATCGTGCACGACGTGCATGCGAAGGAGGTGGATCGGCAGACGTTCTTCTCGCTGCGGGAGGACGGGGGGACGCGGATCTCGTCGGCGTTCCAGTGTGCGCGGGAGATGCTGGAGCATCATTACTCGCCGGCGGACTGGAACATCTATTTGTTTCACTTCAGCGATGGGGACAATTCGTCGGAGGCGGACAACCGTCTGTGCGTGAAGTTGCTCAATGAGAACCTGTTGCCGGTGTGCAACGAGTTCGGGTACTGCCAGGTCGCGTCGGCGTACGGTTCGGGGAACTTCATCAACGTGCTGCACGAGGCGTATCCGGATTGCGCGACGGACAAGCGGCCGGTGAAGCCGGAGGCGACGAGTCTGGGGTCGAGGCTGGTGACGTCGCGGGTGAACAGCCGTGATGACATTCATGATTCGCTGCGGACGTTCTTTGCGGCGGGGCGGTGAGGGCCGGGGCGGGGGATCGCGGGCGGGCAATAAATATGGGCGGGGGGCTTTGAGGCGGTGTGGGCTGGTGGTAGTCTGAAACAAGCGTTGTGTTCTGGGTGTGGCGTGTGTGGGCTCTGTGTTGCACGTGTGTGATGAGGCGCGTGCTCCGCTCGCCGGGTCGGAAACGCAGAGGAGACTTGCGATGACGCGTGTTTCGGTGGCCGTGTGTGTCGTTGCGTGCGGGCTTGCGTTGTCTTCGGCGGCGGTGGCGCGGGGGACGGCGTCGTGGATGAACGGCGCGGGGGGCGCGTGGAACGCGGGGGCGAACTGGAGCACGGGGACGCCGCCGACGGCCGGGGATGACGCGGTGATTGCGCTGGGGGGGAGCGGGCCGTACACGATCACGCTGAGCACGAACGCGAGCGCGGCGTCGCTGACGTTCGGGAGCCCGAACGCGACGCTGCTGCACACGGCGGGCACGCTGGAGCTTGGGGGGGGAGCGCTGACGCTGTCGGGGGGGACGTATCTGCTGACGCAGGGGGCGACGCTGTCGAACGCGGTGATCACGGGGGGGCCGTTTGTCTCGCCGAGCCTTGCGTCGGGGTTCAGCGGGGGGACGCTGTCGAACGTGACGCTGGACACGCACCTGACGATCGACCGGACGCTGACGATGAGCGTGGCGAACGGGCTGACGATCAACGGGGGGAAGACGGTGCTGCTGGATGAGGGCGCGCGGCTGGATTTCCTCGGCGCGGGGGATCAGGAGCTGCGCGGGACGGGTGAGGTGCTGTTCGGGGGGAGCGTGTCGGGCGGGCAGGTGCGCGCGACGACGGGCCGGCTGGTGATCGGGGCGGGCGCGACGGTGCGCTCGGCGATCCGGGGAGGGCAGGTGGGGCAGACGGGGGAGCTGCTGAACCTGGGCACGATCCGGTCGGGGGTGAGCGGGAGGACGGTGGGCGTCGGGAATCCGACGGGGGTGTGGGCGAACGGGGCGTCGGGGCTGCTGCACGCCACGAGCAACGGCACGCTGAACACGTTCGGGACGTGGACGAACGAGGGGATCGCGCGCGTGGACAGCGGGGTGTTCAAGTTCGGTGGCGACTGGACGAACACGGGCGTGCTGGAGGTGAGCGGGAGCGGAATCATGGAGCTGGGGGGCGCGTTCGGCACGTCGTCCGTTGCGCCGGGGAGATGGAACCGGACGGGCGGGCAGGTGCGGATCACGGGGACGCTGAACAACACGGGCCAGACGTTCGACGTGAATGCCATGACGGGGTCGGTGTCGCTCGTGAGCGGGACGATCGACGGGGGCGTCGTGCGCGTGAGCGGTGGCGCGGAGCTGAGCGTGCCGCAGTTCGGGATCCTCAAGGGGGGCGTGACGCTGGATGCGAGTCTGACGGTTCCGGCCGGGGCGCACCTGAGCGTGTCGAACGGGCTGACGCTGGCGCCCGGGAGCGTGATCTCGATCGAGTCGTCGGTGAGCACCAACGGTCGCGTGGGGCTGGACAACTTCGGCGATCAGACGATCTCGGGCGGCGGGGAGATCGTGTTCAACGGGACGGGCGGGCTGAGCGAGCTGTTCGCGATCAGCGGGACGCTGATCATCGGCCCGGGCGTGACGGTGCGCTCGGGGACGCAGAACGGGGTGATCGGCCAGTTCGGCTTGGCGCGGAACTTCGGGACGATCGTGGCCGGGACGAGCGGGAAGCACATCTCGCTCACGCAGTCGTTCCAGGACAACACGGGCGCGATGGTCGCGGAGAACGGGGGTCGGCTGCTGTTTGCGCGCGGGGGCGGGCTGGTGAGCAACACGGGCACGCTGACGGCGCGCACGGGGGGCGACCTGTATTACGCCAGCGGGCTGAACGGCGTCGCGAACGGGCCGATCACGCTCGAGATCTCCTCGGGCTCGTCGGGCGGGCACGGCAAGGTCAACGTGCAGGGCAACTCGACGCTGAGCGCGTCGCACCTGAACGTCGTGCTGACGGGCGGGTTCCAGCCCTCGTGGGGGCACTCGTTCACGCTCGTGACGTACGGCTCGCAGAGCGGGAACCTTTCATCGATCGCGCTGCCCGCGCTGACGGACCCGAGCCTTCGGTGGTGGACGGTGCAGGGCACGAGCGCGTTCACCGTCGGTGTGCGCGCGATCGCGGACACGAACCACGACGGGGTGGTGGACTTCGCCGATCTGAACAACGTGCTGTCGACGTTCGGGCAGAGCGGCGCCGGGCTGATCGGCGACGCGGACGGGGACGGGACGGTGAGCTTCGCCGACCTGAACCACGTGCTGTCGAACTACGGCGCGCTGGCGCCCTGAGCGGGCGGGTCGGACGGCGGCTGGGGGGCGCAGTGGCGGGCGGGGGGTTGTGCGCTGCGCGCGGCGGAGCGGGCGGGATGATGGTTTTGGGGCGTGGATGGGCCGCAATCCTGTGGATTGGGTATTGAAGTCGGTTGCTCGGCCAGTAGTCTGGTGACGGTTTCGGCCAGCCCGCACAGGCGGGCCGGAATCAGGAGTCGAATCGAGAGCGGTCATCCTTTTTCTCGTCCGAAGGGGCTTATCCATGTCGCGATCCGTGGTTGTGGCGGTTGTGTGCGCGAGCGGTCTGGCGATGTCGGGGGCGAGCGCGGCTCGGCCGACGGTGTCGTGGAGCAATGCTGCGGGCGGGTCGTGGGCGACGGGGACGAACTGGAGCGGCGGGGCGGCGCCGACGTCGGCGGACGACGCGCTGATCGATCTGCTCGGGGGCGGGCCGTACACGATCACGCTGAACGCGGGGACGACGATCGGCTCGCTGACGCTGAATTCGGCGAACGCGACGCTGGCGCACACGAGCGGGACGCTGGAGTTCAACGGGGGAGATCTCACGCGGACGGCGGGGACGTACAACCTGACGGGCGGGACGATCTCCGGCGCGCGGCTGGCCGGCGTGTCGTTCACGACGCCGAACGGGAGCGCGGGGACGCTGGCGAACGTGACGGTGGGGACGACGCTGAACGTTGGGTCGGGGTACACGCTGAACATCGCGTCGGGTCTGGACATCGAGGCGGGGCAGATGGTGTCGATGAACTCGGGCGGGGGGTTCTGCGTGCTGGATTTCCTGGGGAGCGGGGATCAGGCGGTGGCGGGCGAAGCCGAGATCGTGTTCAACGGGACATCGTCGAACAGTTTCGTGCGCGCGAACGGCGGGACGCTGGTGATCGAGGAGGGGATGGTGATCCGCTCGGGGACGCAGGGCGGGCAGGTGGGTCAGCTGGGCGCGATGATGAACAAGGGGACGATCGCGAGCCGCACGAACGGGAAGACGATCACGGTGGCTGGGAACGGCGGCTGGGTGAGCGCGGACATGGGGACGCTGGAGGCGTCGGGCGGGGGGACGCTGACGCTGCACAACGGGTGGACGAACACGGGCAGCCTCGTGGTGAACAACGGGACGATGAACCTGGGCGGCTCGTTCGCGTCGGCTTCGGTGGATCCGGCGCTGTGGACGCGGACGGGGGGCACGGTGAACATCACCGGGACGATGAACAACACGGGCCAGACGTTCACGCTGAATGCGCAGACCGGCTCGTTCGTTCTGGCGAGCGGGACGATCGTGGGCGGGACGCTGGCCACGGCGGACGGCTCGCAGTTCACGACGCTCACGGGCACGTCGGGGACGTTCTCGGGGGGCGTGACGCTGGACACCGACTTCGTTCTGTCGCCCTCGTACACGCTGAACGTGAACGGCGGGCTGACGATCATGAACGGCCGCACGCTGAGCCTGAACAGCGGCGGGGGGTTCACGGTGCTGGACATGCTGGGGAGCGGGGATCAGGCGTTGTTGGGTAAGGGGGAGGTGGTGCTCAACGGTACGACGAACAACGGGTACATCCGTGCGAACGCGGGCACGCTGGTCATCGGCCCGGCCATGACGATCCGGACGGGGACGCAGGGCGGGCAGGTGGGGCAGTTCGGGACGATGCGGAACGAGGGGCTGATCTCGAGCCAGACGGCGGGGCGGACGCTGACGCTCAATTCGTCGACGCAGTGGTCGAACACGGAGAACGGGGTGCTGGAGGCCAAGAACGGGGGGACGCTGACGCTCAACGGGGCTTGGGCGAACGCGGGGATGCTCGCGCTGGACAACGGGACGATGAACCTGGGCGGGACGTTCAGCACGGGGTCGGTGGCGCCTGGGAGGTGGAGCCGGTCGGGCGGCACGGCCAACATCACTGGGACGATGACGAACACGAACTCGACGTTCGTGCTGAACGGGCAGACGGGGACGATCAACCTGACGGGTGGCACGATCAACGGGGGATCGATCACCACGGCGGACGGGGCCGCGCTCGGGCTGCCCGGCAACTCGTCGGGCACGCTCTCGGGCGGGGTGACGGTGAACACGGACCTCACGATGGGCGCCGGGTACACGCTGTTCGTGAACGGCGGGTTGAAGCTCGGCGCGGGGCGGACGATCTCGATGGCGTCGGGCGCCAGTTTCACGGTGATCGACATGCTGGGCGCGGGGGAGCAGAAGATCGAGGGCGGGGAGATCGTGTTCAACGGGACGGCGACCACGGGGTACGTGCGGGCCAACAGCGGGACGCTGGTGGTTGATCAGAACGTGACGGTGCGCACGGGCACGCAGGGCGGGTTCGTCGGCCAGCTGGGGGCGCTCGTGAACAAGGGGACGATCCTCAGCCAGACGCAGGGGCGCACGGTGACGATCGCGGGAACGAACATTCACAACGAGGGCGTGATCCGCGTCGAGAACGGCGGCACGCTCACGATCGCGCGCGCGGGCGGGCTCTCGTCGAACTCCGGCGACCAGCTCACGGCCCGGAGCGGCGGGACGATCCGGTTCAACAGCGGGTACGACGCGGCGGGCACGGGCACGATCCGGCTGGAGGCCTCCTCGGCGTCGCAGACGCTGGGCTACGGTCGCGTCGCGATCACGGGGAACGCCGCGATCAACGGCACGGACATCGACTTCGCGCTGACGAACGGGTTCACGCCGGACTGGGGCGACACGTTCAACATCCTGTCGTACGGCGCGCTGCTGGGGGACATGTCGACGCTCGTGCTGCCGACGCTGTCGGACCCGTTCGGGCTGCGCTGGTGGCGGGCGCAGACGGCCACGTCGTACAGCGTGGGCGTGCGCATCGTGGCGGACACGAACCACGACGGGGTCGTGGACTTCCTCGACCTGAACAACGTGCTCTCGTTCTTCGGGCAGAGCGGCGTCGGGCTCGCGGGGGATGCGGACGAGAACGGGCTCGTGGACTTCATCGACCTGAACTTCGTGCTGTCGGACTTCGGCCGCTCGGCGCCGGTGAACCCGGTCCCGGCGCCGACGGGCGTGGCGCTGGCGATGATGGGGCTCGGGCTGGCGGGCGGGAGAAGGCGACGGACGGGCACGACGGGCGCGTGACCATGGCGCACCCCGGACCGAACTCCTTGTGCATTCTGATCTTCACTCTTGATGCGCACCAGTGAATCTGTACAGTTTTTGCATCGTCGCACGAGGCACACGTGACGACGGAGGATTCTTTCGGGTTCGCTCGCCGATCCACGGCTTGAAAGGACATTCCATGCCGCGATCTCACGCTGCGCTGCTGCTCTGCTCCGTCGCCGGCCTGCTCGCCACGCGGGACGTTTCGGCGCGTCCCACGGTCGTGTGGAGCAACGCGGCCGGGGGCCTGTGGTCCGTCGGCTCCAACTGGGCGGGAGGGGCGAGTCCGAGCGCGGCGGACGACGCGCTGATCAATATCTTCCCGGGACCGCTGTACACGGTGACGCTCGCGGAGTCCGCGGCCGTGCGATCTCTGACCCTGAGCTCGGCCATCGCCACCGTTATGCACACGGGCGGGACGCTCGACCTGCAACAGGGCAATCTGTCCGTGCAGAACGGGTCCTACCGGCTCGCGGGAGGCACGATCACCAATGCGAACATCCTCGGCGCCTTCTCTGTGGAGTCGGGCACGTTCGGCCAGCTGAGCAACGTCCACCTGGACGGCAACGCGGTCATCGGGCACAACGCGTCGCTGATCGTGAACGGCGATTTTTCCATGGGCGCGAATTGGATCATGCGGCTCAATCAGTCCTTCGGCGTCGGCAGCAACAACCTGCAGTTCATGAGCAGCGGCTCGCAGCTGGTGAGCGGGGGAACGTTCGTCTTCGACGGGCAGCAAGCGTTCTCGAACATCACGGCGCTGGGCGGGACCGTCACGCTCAGCCCGACGACGACCATCCGCGCCGGCACGCAGGGCGGGACGGTCAGCGGCAGCTTCATCAACAACGGCCTCATCGCCAGCCAGACGTCGGGGCAGGTCGTCTCCCTGTCCGGCGGAGGAGGCACGTTCGTCAACGGCTCGACCGGCGTGCTCTCCGCGGCGGCGAGCGGCACGTTGCGCCTGTCGGGCGTGTGGACGAACGCCGGCACGTTCTCGGTTTTCGGGGGGGGGAACCTCGAGCTGGGCGGCGAGTTCTCGCACGACTCGATCGCACCGGCGCGCTGGAACCGGACGGGAGGGGAGGTCACGCTGACCGGTGTTCTGAACAACGGCGCGAACACTCTGCTCCTCAACCAGCAGACGGGCACGCTGCGTGTCGGGACGGGAGGGGTGATCAACGGCGGAACGATCACGACCGCCGACGGAGCCCGCCTGAGCTTCAACAACCTCGGCGGCACGCTCAACGGCGTGACGCTGGACACGGATGTGCATCTCGACTTTGCCGGCACGATGAACGTGACCGGCGGCCTGACGCTCGCGCCCAACCGCCGCATCTTCTTCGGCTTCAACAACCCGACGCTCCAATTCGGCACGGGTGCAACGCAGACGCTCGGGGGCTCCGGGGAGCTGGTGTTCGACGACGTCGGGAGCGTGCGGGGCAAGTTCGCGCTCGGCGCCGGCATCGTCGTCCGATCAGGGCTGAGCGGGGGGACGGTCGGGGACTCGATGTCCTGGGCCAATCACGGCCTGATCTCGAGCCGCACGGCGGGCAAGACGATCACGCTGCTCGGGGGGAACGCCGCGAACCCGCTCGTCAACGAGCAGACCGGCGTCATCGAGGCGGTCAACGGGGGAACGATCGCGTTGCGCGGGCACTGGGCGAATCACGGCCTGCTGGTGGTGAATGAGGGCGTGATGGACCTGGGCGGGACGTTCAAGCCGGCGGACATCTCGCCGTTCCGATGGCAGCGCACGGGCGGCGCCGTGGAGATCAGCGGAACGCTGACCAACACCGGGAACATCATGGTGCTCGACGACCAGGTCGGCTCCGTGATGCTCAAGGGGGGCACGATCGACGGTGGAGCGATCCGCACGACGGGCGGCTCGCAGTTCTCCACGTCGACCCTCAACTCCCGTCTGATCAACGGCGTCGTGCTGGAGGCGGGCGTGAGCGTGCAGGATCAGCTGACGATCACGGGCGGCGTGACGGTGGCCGCGGGGCGCCAGGTGTCGATCTCCGACGCCCTTCTCGACTTTCAGGGCGCCGGGAGCCAGATGCTGCAGGGACAGGGCGAGGTGGTGCTGCGCGGGTCGAGCGGCAACAACGCGATCCGCGCCTCGGCCGGCACGCTGGAGATCGGGAGCGGCATGACCGTGCGCACCGGGGAGGAGGGGGGGCTCATCGGAGCGTTCGGTTCGCTGGTCAATCACGGGACGATCGTCGCGGGCACGCAGGGCAAGTCGATTCAGCTCGGCGCGACGTCCAGCCCGGTGCTCGCGAACACCGGGACGATCATCGCCGAGAACGGGGGCGTGATCACGGTGCGTCGCACGGGCGGATTCTCGTCCAACTCGGGCGCGCTCATCGCGCGGACCGGGGGGCGCATCCAGTTCAACGGCGGGCTGCCCGCGTCGACCAACGGCCCTATCAGCTTCGAGCTCTCCTCGGCTTCCCCGACGACCGGCTACGGGCGCGTCACGATCACCGGCGCCGCGTCGATCACCGGGGCGGACATCAACGTCTCGCTGACCGACGGATTCATGCCGGACTGGGGCGACCGGTTCGACATCCTGTCCTTCAGCGCACACTTCGGCGACATGTCCACGCTTGTCCTGCCCACGCTCTCCGACCCGGTGAATCTGCGCTGGTGGCGGGAACTCACGTTCTCGTCGTTCTCCATCGGCGTGCGGCTCGTCGCGGACACGAATCACGACGGGGTCGTCAACTTCACCGACGTGAACAACGTCCTGTCGTTCTTCGGCCAGACCGGCACGGGGCTCCTGGGCGATGCGAACGAGGACGGCGTCGTCAATTTCACGGACCTCAACCACGTCCTCTCCGATTTCGGGCGCGTCGCGCCGGTGAACGCGGTCCCGGCGCCGGCGGGCGTGGCGCTGGCGATGATGGGGCTTGGGATGGCGGGCGGGAGAAGGCAAAGAGCTCGCTGAGCAGCGGGCGTGTCGGCGGGAAATCACTTGAAGAAGTGAGTGCTGGTCCATCCCGGCGCCGAGCAGCACGAACGGCGGCAATCTCATCTGATCGAGGGCCGATGGTCGATCCCATTGGCGCGGCTAATCCAGCCGGTCCCCCCGGAGACACCACATGCTCACGTTCTCGTTCCGTCGCGCCGCCCTCATGACGCTCGGGCTTGTCGCGACGGGAACGCTCGCCGATTCGCGGGCCGCGCCGTCGGTTCGCGTCGTGGCGTACACGGGCCAGCAGGCGCCCGGTGCGGCGCCGGGCGTGACGTTCCGCGGGTTCGGCGCGGCGTCGATCAACGGGCGCGGAGAGGTGGTGTTCCGCGCCGACGTCGTCGGCCCGGGAGTGAGCGCATCGAACTCCATCGGCCTGTGGCGCGACGAACCGGGACGAGTGATGCTGCTCGCGCGCGCTGGGCAGCAGGCGGCGGGGCTGCCCCAGGGTGAACGGTATTGGTTCGATCTCAACGCGGCGCAGTTCGCCTTTCTGGGCCCGGACGGCGAGAGCGTGCTCGTGTCGAAGACGTCGTCCGACGGGATCGGCCCGACGGGGAGCGCGGCATGGGTGGCGCGGGGCGGCGCGCTCACGCCGATCGCGCGCAGCGGGGACCCGGCGCCGTTCATCCCGGGAGCCTCGTTCGATCCGGAGTTCGTGGGCTACCCCATGATGCTCGACCGGGGGCTCGGGCTGCAGTTCTCCGCGCGCTTGATCGACGCGTCGTCCCCATGGAGCAGCACGGGCGCGCTGTATCGCGTGCACGAGGGAGCGACGAGCCTGATCGTGGGGATCGGCGGCGTCGTGCCCGGCATGTCGGGGCAACGGTTCACGTCGTTTCACACGTGGCAATCGTTCCCGGACAACCCGGGGCGCGTGCTCCTTCCCGTGAGCATCGGACCTCCCGGAGAGTTCTTCGGGGATCGCGCGTTTCTCGCGGGCCCGGTGGAGCAACTGCTCGCGTTGGCGAGCCCGGTGGCCGGACAGGCCGCGCCGGGCGGGCCGAGCGGCGTGACGTACCTGACGTTCTACGACGCGCGGCCGATCACCGGGAATCGGCTCGCGATCCTGGCGAAGGTGGAGGGAGGGCCGATCACGCAGGAGAATCACAAGCGCGTCTACGTGGGCCCGCCGGACGCTCTCGAGCTGGCGCTGGAAGACGGTGACGAAGCGCCGGGCATGCCGGCGGGCAGCGTGTTCACGTCCGTGAGCCCGCACTTTCTCTCTGACGGCGGCGCGTATGTGTTCGCGGAGACGCGCACGCCCGGCTCGCCCGACGTGCACTCGTATTCGCTCTGGCGGCTGGGCGCGGACCGCTCGCTCGCGCCGATGATCTTCTCGGGGCAGGCGGCGCCGAGCGTGCCGGGCGCTCCGGATGCGCGTTTCGGTCGTCCTTCGGACGGGCTGTTCACTCCGGTGCTGCTGTTCAACGGCTCGCCGGAGTTCGCGTTCTCGACGCAGCTGCATGGGCCGTCGATCACGCCCGCGCTCAACTCCGAGTCGTTCTGGTTCGCGCGCACGCCGTTCGATCACGAGATCCTTATCCGCGCGGGCGACACGCTGACGCTGCCCAACGGCCAGACCAAAGCCATCCTCTCGCTCACGTCGGACGACGCGCCGTTCACGAGCGCTCGTGCGTGGAACGGGCGGCGCCAGCTCGTGCTCCGCGCGCGATTTCTCGACCACACGCACGCCGTGCTCGTGGTGAGCGTGCCGCAGGACTCCGCGACCTGCGCGGCCGACGCCAACGCCGACTGCGGCGTGGACTTCCGTGATCTCGTGCTGGTGCTCTCCGCGTTCGGCGCACAGCCAGGGCCCGGCGGGCCCGGAGACCTCAACCTCGACGGCGTCGTCGACTTTCTCGACCTCAATCTGGTGCTGGCGACCTTCGGCTCAGCGTGCTGACGACGACCCCGCAGGCTGGTTGAGCAGCCGCTCGGCGTACGTGTTCATCGCGTCGCGCAGCTGCTCGAAGGACTCGAGCACGTAGAGGATCGGCTGGTAGTGGTCGATCTCGAAGGGCGTGTCGCAGACACGCTCCATCTCGAAGGGCCGACGATCCACCTTGTCGCTCTCGAGCGCGTGGTGCCCCTCGCCCTCGCTGCTGATGAGCCCCGAGCCGTACAGCTTGACGCGCCCGTCCTCCCGGATCAGCCCGAACTCCACCGTGAACCAGAACAGGCGCGCCAGGCGCTCGGTGTGCTTCGGGTCGTTCGTGTGCAGCGCGGCCTGCCCGTACGTCTGCAGGAAGTCCGCGAACACCGGGTCCGCGTGCAGCGGCACGTGCCCGAACACGTCGTGGATGATGTCCGGCTCCGGCAGGTAATCCATGCTCGTCTTGGGGCGCACCGACAGCGTCGTCGGGAACTGCCGCTGCGCAAGGAACGCGAAGAACACCTTGGGGGGCAGGTACCCCGGCACGCCTCGGCTCGCCCAGCCGGTCATCCGCGCGAGATTGGCGTTGACCTCGCGCAGGTCGGGCACACGGTCCTCGCGCAGGTTGATGACGCGCAGCCCGCTGAGGAACACCTCGCTCGCCTCCGTGGTGAGCTGCTCCATGCGCTTCTTGAACAGGATCGACCAGACCTCGTGGTCCTCCGGCGTGTACTTGTCGTACCGCTGCGTGATGACCATCTTCTCGATGTCGATCTGATCGGCGGGCATCAACGGGTCGTCCGCGGCCTCCGCGGCCGCGAGGGCGCGCTTGGCTTCCTCACCGTCGATCACCGGGTGCCAGATGCTCTTGCCGCCCATCGCCATGATCGTGCCTCCTGCTCGCCCTACGCCGCGCTCAGCGCGGAAAACACCGTCAAAAGTATAGCCGCCCCCGACTTCTTCCCCCGCGCACGCGCACGCCGAAACCCGGTCTCAATACCGCCTGCGCACGCTCCCCATCGGCGCAAACCGGAACACCGGCTCGCTCTTCTGCAGGAGCCACCCCAGCGGCACGGCCACCACCCCCGTGTACAGGCTGATCCACACCCGCGCCATCAGCTCCGGCCCCGCGTCGAACGTGATCACGTCGTAGATCGACCGCGCCTCCATCAGCGCCGACACCACCACGTGCATGATCATCGCGCCCATCACCGTCAGGAACGCAAACGTCAGCGGGTTGTGACGCATCACGATCGAACGCATCGCCACCACCGCGTACGCCCCGCACATGCACCCGATCGCGTACGGCCCCACGATCACCACCGTCTGCGGCGCGCCCATGAACTGGTGCGCGTGCGTCAGGTCCAACGCCAGCCCGATCACCAGCCCAGCCGCCGCCGCCGTCAACGCCGGCGCGTGCAACGCCACGAACACCACCAGCGCCATCACGAAGCTCGGCGCCACCGGCCCCGCCCCCACCTGCAGCGCATCCTTGAACCCCACCTCCAGCCCCAGCAGCGCCCACGCCACGATCGCAAACGCCAGCCACCTCATCGGCGCCCCCCCGTCCCCGCCCCGCCGTCACTGCCAGCCCCGTCCGACTCCAGCCTCGGCGTGTACAGCACCACCTGGCTCACGCGACGCAGATCGATGTCCGGCTTCACCGTCACCATCTTCCGCAGGGGCTGCGTCTCCTTGGGCTTCACCTCCACCACGCGCCCCAGCACCTTCATCTGCGCCGCCTCCGGCCAGCCCAGATCGCGCAGCCGAACCACCTGACCAACCTCCACGCCGCGCGCATCCGCGTCCAGCTCCCCGCGCAGCGTCCCGTCCGCCTGCGGCGTCAGCTGGCACATCGGCAGCCCCGCCACCGGCGCGTTCTCACCGACATCCACCACCGCCCGCAGGTACGACGCCCGCGCGCTCGGGCTCCACATCGTCACCGGACGGATGAAGCACGTCATCCCGTGCACCTCCACCACACGCCCCACCAGCTGCACGCCGTCGACCACGGCCACGGAGTTCTTCGTGATCCCCCGGTCGCGCCCACCGCGCGCCTGCAGCGTCCCGTCCGTCAGGTCCGACGCCACGCCCACGATCGGCGCCACCACCTGCGCAAGGTCCAGCCCCGCGTGCAGCACCCGACCCTGCTGCAGCTCCGCGACCAGCTTCTCGAGGTCCCCCACCTTCTGCTCGCTCTGGCGCCACAGCATCTGGAAGTGATCACGGTCGCGCTCGATCTCGCGCACCGCGGGGTCGGCAAGATCGGCCGTGTCGTGCGGCGGGCGCACCAGCCGGCCCAGCCATCGCGCCGGAGACGCGGCCGGGGAGAGCACCGCCAGCACCGGCTCGCGCACCCCCGTCAACCAGCCCGACCATCTGGAGGGGAGGAGGGACAGCGCGACGAGCCCTGCCACGCTCGCGCCCAATGCGCGTCTGGGTGTGATCCGTCCTCGCCGCATCCTTCTTCAGCGCCGCTCCGCGCGAGACCTCACGCGTCCATGTCGGTCTCGAGTGTCGCCTTCCATGTCTCGAGGTGCTCGAGGAACGTGCTCGTCCCGCGCGCCACGCACGTCAGCGGGTCGTCCGCCACCTTCACCCCCAGCCCCGTCGCGTTGTGGATCACCTTGTCCAGCCCGCGCAGCAACGCCCCGCCTCCAGCCAGCATGATCCCGTTCTCCACGAGGTCCGCCGCCAGCTCGGGCTCCGCGCGCTCCAGCGTCCGCGTCACCGTCTCGATGATCGCTGAGATCGGCTCCTGCAGCGCCTCGCGCACCTCCTCGCTCGTGATCGTCGTCTTCCGCGGCAGCCCCGAGATCATGTCCCGACCGCGCACCTCCATCGTCGTCTCCTCCCCCACGGGAGCCGCGGACCCGATCTCGATCTTGATCCGCTCCGCCGACTGCTCGCCGATCATCATGTTGTACGTCTTCTTCATGTGATTGATGATCGCCTCGTCAAAGTCATCACCAGCCACACGAACGCTCTCGCACACCGCGATGTCCGCCAGCGACAAGATCGCCACCTCGCTCGTCCCGCCACCGATGTCCACGATCATCGACGCCGTCGGCTCCGTCCACGGCAGCCCCGCCCCGATCGCCGCCGCCATCGGCTCCTCCACCAGGTACGTCTGTCGCGCCCCCGCGCGCTGCGCCGAGTTCTTCACCGCCTGCGTCTCCACCGCCGTGATCCCGCTCGGCACGGAGATCACCACGCGCGGGCCGATCACGCTCATCCGTCCCGACGCCTTGCGGATGAAATAGCTCAGCATCGCCTCCGTGATCTCGAAGTCCGAGATCACGCCGTCCTTCAACGGACGCACCGCCGTGATGCTCCCCGGCGTCTTGCCCAGCATCTCCTTGGCCACCCAGCCCACCGCGTTCCCGTCATTCAGCACGCGGTTCGTGCCCTTGCGCACCGCCACCACGCTGGGCTCGTTCAGCACGATCCCTTCCCCGCGGACGCACACCAGCGTGTTGCACGTCCCCAGGTCGATCCCCATGTCCACGCTGAACCAGCCCAGCAGTCGATCCAGCACGCCGACTCCTTGCGCTCCCGCGCCCGCTTCACCCCCGAACACCTTCCCGCGTCCGATGCGCAGACGGAACCACTCCGGCCGCCACCGGGCCCTCCTGAGCCCAGCGTCCGAGAAGTATCCACTCTATCGGATCAGAACGCCCCCGGCCCGCCAACCATCACTGCCCCGGGAGCGCCTTCAGGTCCAGACGCTGCCCGGACGGATGCACCTCCCAAGGCTTCCCGCCAGGCGCCACCTTCGTCCCCTGCACCCACACCATCCCCAACGCCCCGGCCAAGCACATCACCGCCACGAACAGCAGCGCCGTGTACACGTTCATCGAGCCGCCCCGACGCGCCTGGCTCCCCGGCAACTGCATCCCCAACTGGCTCATTCCGCTCGCCTCCGTCCTGCTGCCACCGTTCCCGCCACTCGCGTCGCCCTACGTCTCGCTCACTGCACCAGGCTGATCACCGTGTCGCCCGGACGGATCTCCAGGCCCTGACGGCCCAGGAAGTCCACGCGGCCCACCGACTCGGCAAAGTCCACCGCCTGCACCACCACCTTGGCCAGGAACTTGTCCCCGCGCACGATCGACAGCTCCATGTTCGCCCGCAGTTGCGAGTTCGAGCCCGCGTCGATCTGCACCAGCACGTCCCCCGAAGCGTCCTTCCGAACGCCCGTGATCCGCGCCCGCACCGGCATCGTGGCCTTCACCACCGTCTCGCTCCCGCTCACCCCCGACCCGCCCGTGCGGGCCGTGGCCAGCTGATCACGAAGCTCGACGAGCTGCTCCTGCAGCGCCCGGTTGTTCTCGACCGCCACCTCGAGCTGCCCCGTCACGTCCGCCAGACGGTCCCCAAGGTCGATCTCGCGCCGAGCGAACCGAAGCTCGTTCTCGCGCAGGCTCGTCACCTCTTCCCGGTACTTGGCGATCAGGTTCGTCAGCGTCTGGTTCATGGCCGTGAGCTGATCGATCTTCGCCTGCGTCGAGAGCCCCGACGCCTCGAGCGACTTGAGATCGGCCAGCAGACGGGCGTTGTCGCGCTGCAGATCGGCCACCGTCCCGACCAGACCCGAGTTCGTGCCCTGCAGAGACGTCAGTTCCGTCTCCAGCCGGGCCTTCTCGGTCTGATGGGCGTTCCGCTCGCGGTCCACCGAGTCCTGAGCCGCGAGACGCAGCTGGCGCTCGCTCTCGAACTCCCGACGGACACGATCGGCATTGGCCGTGAACGCGATCGTCAGCGCCGACAGCGCGATCGACAGCAGGGCGGCAAGGACAACCAGCACTTTCGTCAGCGGATGCACGGCGTCTGGGCTCCGAATTCGTCCACCTGCAACGGCCCGGGAGGCCTTCCCGAACCGCTACGTCCCTCGCCCGTCGTCGCTTGAGACCCCCTCGCACGCGCGAGAACGTCCTCCACCAGCGCCGCCGGTCGGGCTTCCTCTGTACGACTGCCACCCGCCCCGCGGTTGCCCTCGAAGCGAGAAGTCAGTCTCCGCCTCGGACCTCCCTGCCCGCAGCGAACGCGGGTGATACCCCCCTGCTCACCGAGCGTCAAGCCATCCCCGCTCCTAGCGGCCCCCTCTCGACCCCGCCAACCGATCCACCACCCGAACAACACCAGCCGCAGCCGCCAACCGAACCCCCTCCGACCCATCCCCCAGCATCGCCTCCAACTTCGACAGATCTCCCTCCCGTCCCGTCTCCCCATACACCAACGCGGCCAACGCACGAACCATCGGCTCCTCCGCCCTCGCGTACTGATCCGCCACGTACACACCCTCCCGACGACCGATCTGCCCGAGCGACCGCGCCGCGGCCAAGCGCAACTCCGGCGGCCATAGATACGGGTTCTTCGGGTCCGCCCGGTCAGGCGCCGAGGGGTCCTCCACCGGCCGCAACTTCTCCCGCACCCGACCGATCAACTCCGGCGCCGAGGGAGAATCCTTCACGTTCCCCAGGATCTGCGCCGCCAGCACCGCCGTCTCCACCTCCGAAGCCGAGGAGGGATACAGCGCCGCACGAACCGTCTGCACCGCCTCGGCGTCGCCCAGCTTCACCAACGCCTCCGCGATCTGCAGACGCACGATCTTCTGCTCCACCAACGACCCCGTCGCGCGCGGATCGTTCGCCGCGCCCTTCAGCATCGGCGCCGCCGAAGCGTCACCCATCTCCCCCAGCACCATCACCACGTTCCCGCGCAGACCCGCGTCGCGCGACTCCAGCATCGACGCCAGCGGCGTCGGGTCCACGTTCTGACCGTTCACCCGCATCGCAAAGATCGCCGCGGCCCGCACCGACGGCGACGGGTCCCGCAGCAACGGACGCACCGCCTCCACCAGCCCGCGCATCCGCGCACGACCCGCAGTCATCGCCGCCGCGAATCGAACACCCTGGTTCTCATCCGCAAGCCCTGCACGGATCGAATCCTCCGCACGGCTCGGCACGCTCTGCAACGCCTCCATCGCGTTCGCCCGCGTCAGCGCGCTCCCCGACCGCGCCAACTCCTCCAACATCACGATCGCGCGCTCACGCAGCTCCGAACGAGACACCGGATCGACGTACGTCGCGCCCTGACCGCCCTCCACACCGGCCCCCTGGCCCGCCTGCGCGCCGACCACCCCGCACGCCAGACCCGCTCCCAACGACACGCACGCCGCGACCCGCATCCATCGTCCCATCGATCCGCTCCTGTTCTTAAACCCCATCACCATCATCATCCCTTGCTATCGGCCACTCGACCCTTCCGCTCCCGACCGAGCACGCTCCCGACGCCGAGCAAACCCGTGCCCGCGAGACACAACCCGCCGACCGATCCGCCGAGCATCGAGCTATACAACGTCCCGCCGCCTCCGCCGACCCTCACTTCTACGACCAGCACCCCTTCCTCGTTCGCACGGAGCGTCTCCACAACTCGACCCCACTGGTCGATCACGCACGACACCCCCGTGTTCGCCGCGCGAGACACCCAAACCCCGTTCTCCACCGCCCTCCACCGCGCCATCATCAGGTGATTCTCACGCCCGCCCAAGGCCCTCCCGAACCACCCGTCGTTCGTCACGTTGATCAGCCCATCTACCCCCTGCCGCGCCATCGCTCGGCACAACCCCGCCTCGCTCCCCTCGAAACACACCGGCGTCCCGATCCGCACCGACTTCCCGCCGCCGAGATCGACCTGCAACGTCCGCACCGCGTCACTCGCCTCAAGATCAAACGACATCCCGCTCGCCCCCAGCGACAGCAACTGCCGCTCCAGCCAGGGCCACTTCGAGATGTACGGCATGTACTCACCGAAGGGCGTCAGCCGCACCTTGTCGTACCGCTCCTCACGCACGCCGCTCCCATCCACCACGAACACGCTGTTGAACGTCGCATCCCTCTCGACACGGATGCCCCCCTCATCCTCCTCGATCCGCACCCCCTCCATCGCGATCGCCCCCACCACCAGCGGCACCCCCACCTCCTCCTGCAGCGCAAGCAGCCGGTCGTGGAACTCCGTGCTCTTCACCCCCCCCCTGTACCGCAGCTCCGCCGCGCGCTCCGCATCCACGGCCTCCTTGTTCAACGCCAACCCCGCGAACATCGTCTCCGGCCAGACGATCACCTCCGCCCCGTTCGCCTTGGCCTCCCGCGTCAACGCCTCCATCCGTGCAAAGTCCGCAAGCCGCTGCTCGATCCCCCAACCCATCTTGTTGCTCTGCGGCACATTCGTCTGCACCAACCCGAGCCGCACATCCACCTCGTTCCCGCTCTCCGCGACAGTGACCGGCAACCCGGCAATAGCACCCGCTCCAACCGCCACGACGAACAACACTGCCGACACCAGCGCGCCCAGCCATCCCTTCATCCCGCCGCGCACCACCTCAACCGCCCACACCACCCACACTCCGATCGCCGCGACCACAAGACTCACGCCGACTGCGCCCGCCACTCTGCCGAGCATCACGCCCAAGTCCGAATCGACCGCCGGATGCCCCACGAAGAACCACGCATACCCATCCCACATCACGCTCCCCCGGAACATCTCCAACCCGCACCACACCACCGGCAGCGCCCACCAGAACCTCCACACCCCCCACCCCTTCCGCTCCACCACCCTCCGCCACAGCACCCCCATCGCCACGAACGCCCCCGCGTACAAACTCAAATACCCCACCAGCACCGGCAATCCCGCCGCCGAAACCTCCCAAATCCATCGGTGCAGCCACCACCACATCGGCGCGGCGCCCACGCACGCCCCCAGCCCCGCCCAGCGCGCACGCTTCGCCTTCCACGCCACCAACGCGAGCGGCGCCACGGCCAGGAGCGCAGCGCCCCACAGCCCCACCGGCGCAAACGCCAGCGCCATCAGCACGCCATGACACAACCCCCCCACTGCGCCCGCCCCGAACGCCGAGCGACGCGCCCCCATCATCACACCCCCACGGGCGCCTTCAGCGCGCTCGGCCCGATCGTCATCACCGTCGCCCTCCCCATCTCGCGCCGCGCCAGGTACTCGTTCACCCTCTCCCACGTCGCCCCATCCACCTGCGACACCAGCTCCTCCAACGTGCGGCACCGACCCAGCTTCCGCCAGTCCTGCGCCAACGCCCCGGCCCGCGCCGACGTGCTCTCACCGCTCATCACGATCCGGCTCTTCAGGCCCACCACCGCGCGCGCATGCTCCTCCTTCGTCACCCCCCCACCCTTCCCGTTGATCCGCGTCATCTCCCCCCACAAGACGTCCATCGTCTCCTGCGCGCGCTCCGGCGTCGTCCCCGAATACGCCGTCATCCTTCCATACGTCTTGTCCGCCCCGTACGTGGCGTGCACGCTGTAGCACAGGCTCCGCTTCTCGCGCACCTCCGTGAACAGCCTCCCCGACATCCCCCCCGACAGCACCGCCCCCGTCACCCGCTCCAGCGCGCTGTCCCCGCTCCCCTCCGCAGGCGCATCAAACCCCATCGCAATATGCACCTGATTCGTCTCATCCACCTCATGCCCGTACCCGCGCTCGGCCTGCGCACCCTCCATCACTTTGGGCGCCTCCCCCTCCCACCCCTTCGTCAGCTTCTCCAGCGCATCCACCACCTCACGCCCCTTCACCGCCCCCGCCACCGCCAATACCGACCCCTCTCCCCTGGGCCGCGCCCGCTCCCTCCACCCCTCCACCACCTCCTCAACGCTCGCCCCCTCCAGCCCCTCCATCGTCCCATACGGCCCGCGCCCGATCGGGTCCGGCGAATGACGCTTCCGCAACCCCAGCATCACCCGCTCCTGCGGATCATCCTCCACACCCTCCAGCGACTGCACGCACAACGCACGCACCGCCTCCACCGCCTCCCGCTCGATCCTCGGCCGCCGCACCGCGTCCACCAGCAGCGGCAACGCCTCCACCACCCGACTCCCCAGCATCGTCGCCGTCAACTCCACCGAATACGTGTGCACATCGCTCCCCCGACTCACCCCGAGCGCATCCAACGCGTCCGCCTGCGCCCGCGAATCCCGCTCCCCCGCGCCCCGCAACACCAGGTGCGACCACATCGCGCTCAGCCCCTCGCGCCCCGCCGGATCAAGCGCTGATCCCGCGGGAATCAGCCACGAAACGCCCGCCGAGCGCACGTTCGACATCGTCTCCACCACCACCGGCAAACCGCACGACAGCCGATACGTCTCGATCGCGCCCACGCCTCGCTCCTCGTCTTCGCGCCCCCGTTCCGACGCGCCGAGTCTATCGCCACCCCTCGCCCCACGCCCCTCTCCCACCCCTTCCTATTGAAGATGCACGCGACGACACACCGATAAAGCCGTACACTGTGAGGCGGCGAGGCTGCGGAAAGTGGCGCTGACTCGCCCGCGTAGACGTTCCTCACGCTCCGACTCTTTAGAGGAGGTTCAGTCCATGGCCAAGAAGCGAGCCAAGAAGAAAGCCAAGAAGAAGGGCGCCAAGAAGGCCGGTCGTAAGAAGGCCGCCAAGAAGAAGGGCAAGAAGAAGGCCGCCAAGAAGAAGGGCAAGAAGAAGGCTGCCAAGAAGACCGGCAAGAAGAAGGCCGGCAAGAAGAAGAAGGCACGCCGCAAGAAGAAGGCGGCCGCCGCTCCCATGATGATGATGTGAGACCCGATCGGGTCCTCAACCCCGGGGGGACTTTCGGGGGAACCGGATCTCGTCGGGCGTGTACACCACGACGAGAACCGCAAGGGATGGAGGACGCGATCGCCCTCCCTCCCCAGCGCCACAGAACAACAAACGCGGGGCCGAGCATCCCTCGGCCTCGTCGTTTTTTTTGCATCCCACCTCCCACCCTCTATCATCACACCCCCCCTACACCAAACTCCCTCCCGACTCACCACGCACCTCCACCACACTCCACACGGACCATCAGCCCCCAATGCCACACGTCATCGCGGAACCCTGCATCGGCACCAAAGACACCTCCTGCGTCGACGTCTGCCCCGTCGACTGCATCCACCCCACCAAGTCCGATCAGGACCACTCACCCGCACAACAGCTCTACATCGACCCCGACACCTGCATCGACTGCGGCCTCTGCGTCGACGAGTGCCCCGTCAAAGCCATCTTCCCCGAGGAAGACCTCCCGGACGAATGGCGCAAGTACGTCCAGATCAACGCCGACTACTACAAGAACGCCAACAAGTAATCACACGCCGCGCGCCCCACACGCCGCCCGCTCGGCCTCCTCTCCCATGCGCAGCATGGGAGAGGGCGGGGTGAGGGCGCCATGCCCTACCCCTTCTCATCATCTCGCCTCTGCGCACCGCGCAACCACCACCCGCCAACCACCCCTCTTCATTTCCTCTTTTCACTTTCCGCGTTCTGCTTTTCCTACGCCGCCTCCCCGCGCTTCCCCCTCCCGCCAGACCTCTTCTCCCAACCCTTCGGCCGAACCCCCGACTCCGCGTCCGGCGCCTCCAGCCAATCCTCCGCGTTCCGCAGCTCGATCTCGCTCCGCGCCGTCTTCCGATACCCCAGCAACCGGATCACCTCCAGCACGTCCGTCCATGTCGGATACGCCTTCGCATTCGCGCGCTTGAACGCCTCCACGCCCTGCACGAACAGGAACTGCTCCTTCGTGAACTCCCCCTCCTCCGCGCTCTTCGTGAAGTCCGACAGACGCCGACCCGCCCCACGCCGACGTCCCAGGTCTTCCCCGCTCCCCCCTCCCATCGCGCGCTGAAAATCACGCCGGTCCAGCCCGCTCCGCCGATCCAGCAGCCCGTTCCACCCCCCGCCCTCCGGCGCATCCCCGCCACCCGCGCGCCCGCCGACGTCGCCCCCACCCTGCCCAGACCGATCCTGCGTCTTGTCCATGCCGAGAACATCGGCCCCCCGGACACCCTCCTCCACCACCCCCACCCCTCACGCACGCAGGCCGAGGATTACAGGTCCTCGTCGTCGTCATCGTCGTCCACGTCGTCGTCGTCCTCGAACTCCTCGTCGTCCTCGAGGAACTCCTCGTCATCATCGAGGAAGTCATCGTCCTCCTCGTCATCATCATCATCGTCGTCGTCGTCATCGAAGAAGTCGTCGTCCTCTTCCTCTTCCTCCTCCATCACCACCTCGACAACGCCCCCCCACATCGACGCGCCGACTTCCTCCAGCAACGCACCATCCTTCAGCTCATCCAGAAGCAACATGGCAAAGTCCTCTCCGTTCCCTGTGCGTCCGCATTCCCACCGAACGCCCTCGCGAACCAACCCGTAGGACCGCGATCGGGCGGTACACTACCCCCCGTCATCACCCTGTCAAACCGAGCCCCAAACCCCCATCCATGACCAATCCCACCCATCCTCCCGAACGCGCAGAACCACTCGCCGGCGCGCTCGCGTTCCTCCTCCCGGGCCTCGGCCACCTCGTCCTCGCGCAGCCCCGACGCGCCGTCCTCATCTTCCTCGGCGTCATCGGACTCTTCACCTCCGGACTCCTCATCGGCGGCATCGACGTCGTCGATCGACGCGATGACAAGTGGTGGTTCCTCGGGCAAGCCCTCACCGGCCCCGTCGCCTTCGCCGTCGATCACCTCCACCAATCCCTCAAAGAGCCCGACCCCCGCACCGGCCGTCTCCTCCCCCCCTCACCCTCCGCCCCCGGCGAAAAACCGCCCCCCTACTCCGTCTCCATCGCCAAACCAAACGAAATCGGCGCCCTCTTCTGCACCCTCGCCGGCCTCCTCAACCTCATCGCCATCATCGACGCCTCCTGGCACGCCCCGCGCCCACGCCCGGAGCCCCGACATGCCTGACCTCCTCCTCGCCTACCGACCATTCCTCGACCCCCTCCCCGTCCATGAACTCTGGTGGACGCTCCTCCTTCCTCTCGCCTTCTTCATCTCCTTCTCCTACAAAGCCGTCCGCCTCCCAGACCACGACCTCGCCCCCGCCCGCTTCCTCCGCCATGTCGCGGTCATGACCGCGCAGATCGTCCTCGCCATGGTCGCCCTCGGCGCCGGCATCTACCTCTTCACCGAAGTCCTCCTCCCCATCTACTCCTAAACCTCCTCCCAATACGGCCCCAAAGCCCCACCCCTCCCCACATCCAGATTCACCACCAGGTACCGCAGCGCATCCGCCGCGTGATCGCTCCCGTCCTTCACCGGCCGCGCCGCATCCGCATCCCCCCCGCGCCCCGCCCCGTAGTGATGCGTCGCCATCGCGCGCCGCAACCCCTCACACCGCGCATGCACCAGCAACCGCGCGCCCCCACCACGCGCCGGCTTCAGCCGCGCACGCACCGCACGCAACCCTGCCTCCACCCCCACCCTCCTCGACCGCACCTCCAACCCAGCCCGTCGCAACACCCCCACCGCGCTCACGCCCGTCTGGTCGTTCCGCGCGCGACCCGCCGGATCAACACCCACCCAGCTCGCCCTCCCATGCCCGCTCTCCAATATCGCCCGCACGTGCTCCTCCAACACCTCCCCCGACACCACCCGCTCCTCAATCACCCGCACCACTCCCCCCACACTCACCCGCGCCCACAACACCACCGTCGGCGAGCGAAACCCAAAGTCCATCCCGCACACCAACTCCCCCTCCGCGCTCCCCTCGAACACATGCTCCCCCTCATCAAACTCCTCAAACACCAGCCCGTCCTTCCTCGGCCGCTCGCACAACATCTCCGCGCGCCACACTCCCTCCGAACACCTCCCCTTCATCCGCTCCGCATCCTCCACCCCGACGTGCCCGCGCACCCCCTCACCCTTCGCTCTCCCCCCACACTCCTCCCACAACGCGCACGACGAACACTCCCGCGCTGACGCGCACCTCGACAACACATCCACCACCCCCCACCGAAACTGCTTCCGCTCCAGGTCCCCCGTCAACTCGTGCATCAACCCCCACGGCCGATGCATCGTGCTCAACGCCTCAACACCCGCCTTCGCCCACACACCACCACACCTCCTGCTCCTCGGCGCCAGCTGCGCCGCCGCCCAGATCTCCGGATCAAACAACTCCACCTCGTCACACCGCATCTTCACCGGCCTCGCCCCCCGCACCGACGACTCCGAAGCCGCGCTCACCTCCACCACACTCCCGTTCGTCAGCCGCAAACTCCTCCCCGTCGGCTTCCCGTCCACCAACCCGCGCAGCCGCTCCCGCTCAAACAACCTCCGCACGTGCCCGTGCATCCGCTGCCCCTGCTCCACGCTCCCCGCAAGCACGCGCACCTCGATCCCCGGCTTGAACACCAGGTCCAACACCGTCGCCACCGCGCCATAGAACGTCTTCCCCCCGCCCCGATTCGCCCACACCACCACGTCCCGCTCGCCACGCTCCTCGAAGAACGCGTGCGCCACGTACGAAAACGGCGCATCACTCCCCTCCACCAACGCGCGCCGCGACGCCTCCACGTCCAGCACCAGACGCAGCCACTCCCACAACTGGTTCTCCGTCCTCGGCCGCACGCCCAACAACGCGCGCCTCGACACCACCCTCCCTCCCGCCATCACCCACCCCCTCCCTCACGCGCTCTGCGCGCCCCGACGCTCCAACGTCTCCCGAATCACCTCGGCCTCCGGCCCGTCCTGCAACACCTCCATCCCGCTCTCCCCCTCCTCCTCCTCCTCACGCACACGCCGCAACCCCGACGACGACCCGATCCGCAACAGGTCCACGCACGCCTTCCGCCTCGTCTCCTCCGAAGACGCCTCCAGCGAAAGCCGCAACAACCGCCGCGCCGCGCTCACCCGCGCACGCCGCAACAACAACTCCGCACGCGCATCCTCAAATCGACACAACCCCTCCACCGTCCTCCGCTCCTCCTCCGAACTCGCCCACGACGCCAGCTCCCGCAACGTCATCCCGTGACGCTCCGCGATCTGCGGCGCCTCGCGCACCAGCGAATACACGTCCCGCAACACCCGACCGCTCCGCACGTCCGCATCCACCACCACGCCACGCTTCGCGCCCATCACGCCCTCCCCCCCTTCCGCGCCGCACGCACCGTCGCCGCCGCACGCGCCATCCCCATGAACGCCCTCCCACGCTCCCGATCGAAACGACGCATCACCTCCAACGCCTCCCGCCGCTCCGCCGCCGTCACAAACACCGTCAACGACGACAACAATTCCCCGCCCTGTGTTCCCCGCCGCACCTCGCGCCTCCTTTCCATTCATCCATCCGTGTACGCCACCTGCTCCGCCGACACCCGCCGACACGCCTCCCGCGCCAGCCCCTCCACGCCCAAGCCTCGACACGTCTCCCTCCCCCTCCCGTCGCCCACCCACCGCTCCAACTCCCACTCCAGCCACGCCTCCAGCCCGCGCTCCCGCGCCGCCCGCAGCACACGCGCGCCGTCACACGTCTCCCACTCACGCACCCCGAGATGCGCAAACACGTCCAGCAGCCGCGCATCCCGATGCCCCGCCGGCGCCCGATGCGCACGCATCCCCGCGCGCTCGAAGAACGGGCACACCGCCCCCATCGCCGCCACCGCCTCCGTCCGCGCCGTCAGCGGCGCATCCAGATACGCGCGCACCAGCCCCTTCGCGATCCCCACGCCCCGCCACCGCGGATCAACCACCACCCGCGAGATCCGCCGCACCTCCGCGTTCAGCCGCCGCGCGCACTCCCGCCGATCCCCGCTCGAATACCGATCACCCCACGCCAGCCGCCTCCACACCCCGTTCAACGTCGGCATCGCCACGATCAACGCCCCCACCACCTCTCCCTCCACGCGCGCCGCCATCACCCGCGCCACCATCGCCGGCCGCGCGCCGCGATAGTGAAACCGCAACAACCCGGCGCACTCCTCCCACTCCGCCTCCCCGTACTCCACCTCCAGCGCCGCGCTCTCCCCCGCCCCCCGCGTCACACGCACCCCTCCATCCAACCCGAACCGCACCACCTCGTCCGCCCCCAGCGCCTCCTCCAGGTCATCGTGCGCCGTGGCCACCACCGCGCTCACCCCCTCCTGACGCACCGCCCGCGCGAAGCACCGCGCCGTCACCCGCGCGGTCACCCGATCCAACCGCGCGAGAAACTCATCCACCACGATCACGCTCCCCGCCGTCCGCGCCGCGCGCTCCAGCGCCATCCCAAGCCATAGCCGTTCCCGCTGCCCCTCCGACAACTCCCGCGCGCTCCGCACGAAGCACCGCGCCTCGCCCAGCCCCACCTGCGACAGCCTCCGCATCGCGCGCGCCACCCCCTCCTCTCCCTCCCCTTCCCCCACCAGTTCGACGCACGCGCGCCGCCACGCGCGCCTCGACGCCGGCCGCGCCTCGATCACCATCCGCCCCTCCGCGCGCCACTGCTCCACCGCGCTCCGCAGCGCGCTCGTCTTCCCCGAGCCGCTCGCCCCCGTCAGCAGCGTGATCGTCCCCCCTCGCGCCGAGATCTCCCTCCCCGCGCGCACCGCTTCCCTCGCCGCCTCGCGCGCCTCCTCAGGCGGCAGCCCGAACATCGCGCACGCTCGCAACACCCGCTCACTCACGCCGCGCTCTCCGCATCAAACAACGCCTCGATCGCCCCCATGTGCCGACGCACCGTGTGCAGCGTCAGCCCCGCCTCCCGCGCGGCCTCCCGCAGACTCAACCCCTGCAACACGCACGCGCTCGCCACCTTCCTCCGACCAGCCCCCCACCCCTCACGCCTCGACAGCACGAACACGAACCGCGGGTCCGTCACCCTCCTCACCAGACCGCGCACCTCGCGCCGCAACGTCCGCACCGGACACCCCCTCACCCGCGCCAACTCCCCCACCGACACCCCTCCCTCGAACACCGCGCGCAGCAGCGCCCGCTCCTCCGCACCCACGTGCTCCGCCAACGCCAACACCCGCTCCGTCTCCTCCCGACCATGCCTCCGACGAAGGTCCGCCACCCGATCCGGATCGATCCGATCCAGCTCCCGCACCGCGCTCCGACCCGCCCGCATCCCGATCGCCTGTCCTCCGACCATGGCGCCCTCCCGTCTCATTCTGGATAAGCCGCTCGTCTATTGATCGCTCAACTCGATGTTCGGAGTTTTATCGGATACAGTCTTGTTTGCAAGGTGTTTGTTTGGTATCACCAGGAAACGGCGCACAGGAGCGGGCGATGAAGCGTCTCGGCCAATTCTTGAGGAACCACAGAACAGCGCGGGAAATGACCCTGCAGGCGCTCGCCGACACGGTTCGGTGTCACAAGTCCTACCTCTCCCAGATCGAGAACGGCAAAACCACCGGCGCCCCCTCCCCCTCGCTGCTCGCACGCCTCGAGGAAGCCCTCCGTCTGGAGCCCGGAATCCTCGTGAAAATGGCTAGTTTCGAGTCGATGCCCGAGCCCGTCCGGGCCGAGATGCGCGAGATGGCCGAGGCGAGCAACGCCGGCCGCCGGCTCGCCGAACTCGTTCGCTCCCAATCACTTGACGACGTCTGGCAGTCCGGCGAACTCCAGTCCCTGGTCGACCGCCTCTCAGGCGCCGCGCCGCGCACCAACGTCGAGCTCGTCGGCCTCCCCATCCACGTCCCCGTCATCAACTCCGTGGCCGCCGGCTACCCGCGCGAATTCACCGATCTTGGCTATCCCGCACGAGTTGCGGACGATCACGTGCGCGTCCCCGACGTCTCCGACCCCGACGCCTTCGGCGCCCGAGTCGTCGGCGACTCCATGTCCCCCCAGTACGCAGAGGGCGACATCGTCGTCTTCAGCCCCGAACTCAGCGCCGTCGACGGCGACGACTGCTTCGTCCGGCTCGAACGCGACGCCGAAACCACCTTCAAACGCGTGTATTTCGAGCGCGAAGGCGACGAGGCCGTGCGGATCAGACTCCAGCCCCTCAACTCCCGCTACGGCCCGCGCGTCGTGCACCGCGAAGAAGTGGCCGGGCTCTACGTCGCGGTCCGGGTCATCCGCTCCGTGGGCCCCGAGCAGCGACCGAAGCGCCCGATGTTCTGAGGGCGTTCGGGTCTCCCGAGAGAACCGGAAAAAAAGGTGAAAACCCGCGTGAGTCCTCCGCGCCGATGCCGCTTTGGCCTTGGGGAGAAGATGAGTTGCGGGCGTGGGTGTGAAATGAAATCGCCGCGACCCGCTTTCGACGAAAGAAGATGTGTGGGCACGTTCGCCCAGTCTTCGGCCGCAGGAAGCGCCGAAGCCGGCGAGCCCCGCTCGCATGCGCGGCGTCTGTGCCGCGCCGGTCAGGTGTTCCGTTGGACCCGGGGGCATGACTCCGGGTCGCCGGCACGACCACCGTCGGCGGCCTGGGGATTCGGGAAGGAGTGGGAACGAGATCGGTGTGTTCAGAAGTCGCGCCCCGCGGCGCCGAGCGGGGTGTCGTGATAGCGCGCGGGAGAATCAGCGCTCAACGGGTTCTGCACGGGCTCCGCGGCGTCACGATCCAGCCGCAGCGATGCGCTGCCGTCGACAAAGAGCACGGGGCGCTGCGCGTCGGGCGTCATCCTCGTGATGTACGAGCGATCACGGTCATACGCGATCACCTTCGCGCTCGGGAAGGAGACGACCGAAACGGGCTGCTGCGCAATGTCGTGCGCGGTGACGTTCGCACGGAGCGACACGTCCCACACTCTCGGCGCCGCGTAGAACGCCGTCGAATAGAAGTACGACACGATCGGCACACGCTCCCAGAGCGGGTTGTCTCCGTCGGGAGCCTGGTAGTTGGGCGAGAGCCATGATGCGTAGTGCTCGGGCCAGGGCGCCACGTCGTGCAGCAGCGCGGGCCAGAAGAAGCGACCGTAGTACCAGACGTCTCCGTAGAAGTGCTGGGCCGCGTTCGGGTGCGGAGGCTCCCAATACAGCGGGCCCCAACTCTCTCCACGTCGAGGGGGGAACGGGAAACGCTCGTTGTTACGTTGCGTGGAGAGTTGGAGGGATTGCCCGAGCGAGCGCAGGTTGGCAAGCGAGGCCGTGGCGCCCGTGACGGCACGGCTCGAACGCAGCGCGGGGAGCGTGATGGCGATGAGCACGCCGATGACGCCGATCGAGACGAGAAGCTCGCTGATGGTGAAAGCGCGAGACACGTTGTGGCGTGCGCGTTTCATGATGCGTCACATCGGGGGTGCGATCAGCGGGCGTCCGCCGGGGTGCTCATGCGTGTAGACGGAGATGCGATGCGGACGCCACGTGTTCTGCGCCGTGCGCTCGTACGCAACGCCGAGGAACGCGGGGATGCGACGTGATTCATCGGGAGCGGTGCGCGGCCTGATGGGAACGATGATTTCGTAGAGGCGCTTCGGTTGCGCGGGCTCGCCGTACGCCGCGCTGAGCGGAGAGCTGGTCACCGCGGGCGTGGAGGCCGCACGCATCGCGGCGCCGGACGAGACGTCGAGGATGCGTACGCGGATGTTGGAAGCGTCGATGGGCGCATCGGCCCAGACCTGCGGCCATCGGCCGCAGCGTTCGATCGACTCGGGGGAGAGACCATCCGGAGCATCGGTGCGCGTCGCGCGCTCGGCCAACGCGGCGGCGAGACGATCGTCCTCGCTCGCGCGAAGCACGTACGAGACTCGCCGGAGAAATCGCTCGCGGAGATCGCTGCGCGCGTCGTTCGGGAGATCGACTTGCACCCAACGCGCATCCTCGTCGAGCGCGGCGGAGAGCGAGGCGATGGCGTCGTCCGCGCGAGCCGAGGAGAACGAGAGCGCATCCCACTCGGGAAGCGAAGGGGGATGTCGTGATTCGTCCGCAGCCTCGGGGTCGCCGGAAGGTGTCGGCGCGGGCGTTTGCGGGTGGTGTGTCGCACGGCTCGTGGGGAGCAGCGCACGCCCGGCGAGGATGACGCCGAGGAGGGCGATGCAGATCGCGAAGATTCGCGCAGCGGTCATTGCGGATACCCCTCGAGAATACAACCCGAAGACGCGGTGCATCATACGGCCGGCGCACGTGCGGCCGTCCACGCCGCTGCATTTCGCGGCTCTCTCGAGCCTCGCGCCGTGCGCGAAAGAAAAACGCCGCCACGGGGGGTGTCCCATGGCGGCGTGAATTTCGTCAGGCGGCAGTGTGCGGTGCGCTGGGGTTCACAACGCGTCCCTCTCACCTGGCCCGTGTGGTGGGCCTCAACGCCCCAGGTCGCCTGACGTTGAAGCCTCCCGAACCGAGTTAACGGGCCGGGCGGCTCTGCCACGTTGGAGTTCCGGCGCGTTGTGCGGCGCGTCGGAACGAATGCCGTTGAGCGTGGCAGCGCCGCGTGTAGGGGGGGTGCGCAGGACGCGCGATGCGCGGGACGCTTCGTGCATCACCGGAGGGATGCACGCAAGACGTAGCCCGGTCGCGCTGTGCGCAGCGCTCTCTCTACTCGCTACTGCCACGTCCCTGTGCAAAGGCGCGTGGCAAGACTTTTTGAGCATACCTGAGCGCGAAGGTTCTGCAAGAGAAATCGCGCGTGTCGGGCCGGAAAGTGCGTTTCCGGACGATGGGGGAAAACCTGACGGTGGCGCCGAGTCAGGGGATCTCGACAAGGAACGAGGGCTGAGGGGTCTTGTCCTTGGCGCCCGGGGTCTTCTGGAGGAGCTGCTGGTTGCCGTTGTAGAGATTGTGGGGGTGTCGTTTGCGAAGCTGGGCAAGGAGCGGTGACTCGATGGGCTTGGAGATGCCGGCGTCGGCGTCGGTGAAGGCGCCGAGGGTGACCAGGGAGGCGGTGGGGCCGTGGTAGTAGAAGGCGGGCTCGCCGTCGCGTCGGAGTTGGAGCGCGGCTTTTTCCGCGGCCTTTCTGGCCTCGTCGAGGTTGGGCGATTCGTAGATGGCGATCTGAAGTGTGTAGCGGGCGTAGGGGGAGAACTCGGCTCGGGCGGTGGAGAGGGGGAAGGGAGCCGCGGAGCCCGGATCCGCTTCCGAAGGCGTGCGCGGTGGCGCGAGGAACGCGGCCAGGAAGAGGGGGCGCTCTTCAAGGAGTGTGTTGCGGACGGCCAGGAGGTCTTTTTGAGCCTGAGGGTCCGCCGGGGAGGGGTATGAGCCCAGCACGACCACGGAGCCCTTGCCTCGGTTCTGGGTTTGGACGTCCTTCAGAGGAGTGAGCGTGCGGATCTGCTCGGCCGCGCCCGCCGCGAGCCCGGCGTGATCGGGGCCGGCGTAGGTAGCGAGGACGATGGTCCAGCCTTCCGGGGTGGAGGTGGAGGAGTTTGAGGAGGAGTCCTTCTTGTGGGACTGGGCGTGGGTGGGCGCGAGGGGGAGGAGGAGGAGAAAGAGGGCGGCAAAGAGGAGGAGATTTGTTCGGTGTGTATTTGGGCAAGATCTGGGGGTCATGGGAGTGACTCTTGGCAGAAAATCGGGTGGAAGTCCGGTGGCGGTTATCCGATGTAAGTGGTTGCTTGACTTAGGTTTAGGTGATGTGGAATCGTGGTGGGAAGGATTGCAGGGTTCTCGGTCTGGGGGACGATAGTGTGGGTGTCGTCGTGAGGTGGGCCTTGGGCGAGTGTCCTGAGGCGGGTTCGCGGGAGCGGCCCGATCACGGCGGCGGGATTCGGGGGATTTCGTGTCGCGGCCGGTGTGGCGCGGCGCGAGACGGCGCGGTTCGAGCGGAGTCTCGGGCGGGCCGGCAGGGAACAGACGGGACGCTCATGTCAGACTTTACGATCAATGGCGTGCACGAGGTTGGTTTTTCCCGGGTGGAATCGGTTCGGAGTGGTGGGCGCGCGGACCGGAGCATCGGCGCGAGTCAGCCCTCGGTGAGCGCGGGTCGGGCGGGTGATGAGGACCGGGTGGAGTTGTCGGATCGAGCGTTGTTTCTGGCGAAGTTGAAGGAGCTGCCGGACGTGCGTGAGGATGTGATTGCGCGGGCCCGGGAGCGGATCGCCTCGGGGTTCTATGAGAGCCATGAGGTGGTGGACGCCACGGTGAGCGCGTTGACGCGCGAGATCGATCTGCGGGCGTGACGCGGGGCCGGGGGCGCGGCTGTAGACTCGGGGCGTATGGGACGAGCGCTTGAGCCTCATGAATACCGGGTTGGTCAGCGGGTGCGCGTGACGCAGCAGATCCCGCGGATCAAGGACGTGATGACGATCGACGTCGAGGGGGTCGTGGTGCGCTTCGGCCAGCAGAAGACGGGGTCGTGGTTTGCGCACAGCAAGGACGACAAGCTGTGGCTGGACCGGCTGGAGCTGAAGAAGGATGACGGGGAGCGGGTGGTGGTGAACCTGGACCGGTACAGCCGAGTGGAGCTGTTGGAGGAGGCGGACGCCGCGGCGGGCTGAGTGACGTCGCGGGGTTGTGCGCGCGGGGCGGCTTTCGGGGGGCGGGGGCTCCAGAGCGATTGAGGATTTTTTTCGCTGACGCGGCGGGCGTTTTGGCGTGCGCGTGGGGCGGAGGAGCGGTGTGGGTGCGCACGCGGGCGGGCCTGGGACGGGGAGGGTGAGAGGAGGGCTCGCGCGTGGCTTATTCGCTGGGGCCGTTTGCGGAGGTGGGTCTGGACGCGGCGCTGCTGGGCGTGCTGATCGAGGAGCACGAGAGGCGGCGCGTGCCGGGGATGCGTCGGTTGTGGGCGTATTACCGCAATGCGCGGGTGGAGAATGGTTCGGGGCGCGGGCGTTTGGCGCAGGAGGAGGGGCTGCCCAGCCGGTTCAAGCGTCGGAAGCGCGGGCAGGATGATCGGGATGATCAGAAGGAGCGCGTGGTCGAGAATGACATCGCGTGGCGGGTGCATGCGATGGTGGACTTCATGTTCGGGCGGCCGGTGACGGTGGCGGCGCAGGTGGAGGACGCGGGTCGGCGCGAGGAGATCGCGCGTGTGCTGGACGGGGTGTGGGAGGGGTCCGGCGGGATCGCGCTGCTGCAGGACATGGCGCTGTTGGGCGCGGTGTACGGGCACGTGGACCTGCTGCTGCGGACGGCGGGGCGCGGGGGTTAGGATCGAGGTGGTGGAGCCGACGCGCGGGATCCCGCTGGTGAGCGCGCGGGACTACCGGGCGCTGGACGCGTACGTGGTGCGGTTTGAGCGCGAGACGACGGAGGTGGTGCGGGAGGCGGATCGCGGGCGTGCCGCGCTGGCGCGGTTCGGGATGAAGTGGAGGTCGAGCGCGCAGCGCGGTCGGGAAGAGGTGGTGGAGGTGTTCTCGGCGCGGGCGCGGCAGTTGTACGTGGACGGGAGGCTGCGCGAGGAGGAGGAGCACGGGCTCGGGGAGGTTCCGATCGCGCACGTGCAGAACATCGCGCAGCCGCTCGAGTATTCGGGGTTCGGGGAGGTGGAGCCGCTGATCCCGCTGCAGGACGAGCTGAACACGAGGCTGTCGGACCGGGCGCATCGGGTGACGATGCAGAGTTTCCAGATGTATCTCGCGAAGGGGCTGGAGCCGGTGGACGCGGCGCCGATCGGGGCGGGGATGGTGTGGTGGACGGACAACGAGCAGGCGAGCGTGGACGCGATCGGGGGGGACATGGCGTCGCCGTCGGAGGAGGCGCACATCCGGGAGGTGCGTGAGGCGATGGACAAGGCGTCGAGCGTGACGCCGATCGTGACGGGGGTGCTGTCGAAGGTGGGGAATCTGTCGAGCGAGAACGCGTTGCGGGTGACGCTGCAGGGGCTGGTGACGAAGACGGCGCGGAAGCGCGTGACGTACGGGCGCGGGATCGCGGAGATGAGCCGGATGGCGCTGACGGCGCTGGACCGGATGGGGGTGTTCCGGACGAGCGAGGCGGAGCGGAGGGTGCGGGTGGTGTGGCCGGACGCGCTGCCCCGGAGCGAGCGCGAGCGGCTGGAGGAAGCGCGGCTGAAGCGCGAGCTGGGCGTGCCGGCGAGCGTGGCGCTGGCGGAGCTGGGGTATGCGGTGGGGGATGAGGGCGTGGTCTGAGCGCTGTGAAATGAAAGGAGCGAGTGATGCCTGGTGCGGGTGGTTTGGGAGATGGTGAGGGTGGGGGCGGGGGTCCGCCGCTGGAGGGTGGCGGTGGAGGGCCGGGGCCGGGTGGTGAGGGGGGGGCTGGTGATGTGGAGGTGGTGACGGAGGAGCAGCGCTGGCGGAAGCGGGCGCTCGAGGCGGAGGCGCTTGTGGAAGAGTTGAAGGGGAAGTTGGCGGGCGCGTTGGAGGATCTGGAGGCGGCGCGGGAGGCGTTGGACGCGAGCGAGCGGAAGCGGCAGATCGAGTGTTGTCTGGCCGAGGCCGGGGCGGTGGACATCGCGGCGGCGCGGCTGCTGACGGAGGCCGCGGTGGAGGAGATGGATGCGCCGGATGTGGCGGTGGCGATCGAGGACTTGAAGCGGACGAAGGGTTGGTTGTTCGGGCATGGGCATGTGAGCGGCGCGGGGGCGTCGGTGATGAGCGGTCGAGTGGGGGAGCGTTGGAGCAGCGCATTGGAGGATGCGGCTGAGGAGGCCGCGGTGACGGGTGATCGCGGCGCGTTGCTGCGGTACCTGCGTCTGAAGCGCGGTCGGTGAGTCGGGTGGAGCGCGTGTCGCGGGTGGCGTGCGCGCGGAGTGGGTGAGACGAGAGCAACACAAGGGAGGATGCGGGAATGCCGTTTACGGGGAAGGCGACGTACGGTGCGGGGGCGGATCTGCCGGAGATTGCGGAGGACGTGAGCGACATCATCGGGATCGTGTCGCCGTTCGAGACGCCGCTGCTGGATCACCTGGGTGATCCGGCGCGGGTGGCGCGGAGCACGGTGCACGAGTGGGTGGAGGATGCGCTGTTGCCCAACACGGACCAGGTGAATCAGTCGAGCTTCACGCCGAACGCGACGGCGGCGACGAGCTTCGTGGTGGACAACGGCTCGCGGTTTCAGGTCGGCGATCAGGTGCGGCCCGGGACGTCGGGCGAGGTGATGCTGGTGACGGGCGTGATCGGGAACGCGTTGACGGTGCAGCGCGGGTACGGGGGCACGACGGCGACGGCGCTGGCGGACGACATGAAGCTGCTGATCATCGGGAACGCGGCGCTGGAGGGAGATGCGCGGCCTGCGGCGCGGTTCACGAGCCGCGTCCGGCGGACGAATTTCACGCAGATCCTGACCGCGTCGGTGGAGGTGTCGGGGTCGCAGCTTGCGGTGAAGTCGATCGGGGTGCAGGACGAGCTGGACTATCAGAAGCAGGAGCGCGTGCGGGAGCTGCTGCGCGATCTGGAGAACTGCGTGCTGAACGGGGTGGCGCCGAGCACGACGCAGCAGGGCTCGTCGACGGTGCGGCGCACGATGCGGGGGGTGCTGTCGTCGATCGTGACGAACAAGATGCAGCCGGGCGCGGGGGGCATGCCGCAGGGGTCGGGGGGCGGGAACAACGGGCTGACGGAGGACGTGCTGAACGCGGCGCTGCGGCGCGTGTGGGAGAGTTCGGCGGGGCAGATCGACACGATCGTGGTGGGTGGTTTCCAGAAACGGAAGATCAACTCGTTCGTGACGGGGAACGTGGGGTACACACCCGGCGACACGAAGTTCCGCGAGCTGGTGAGCGTGTACGAGAGCGATTTCGGTGTGGCGCGGGTGATCCTGAGCCGGTGGATGCCGCCGGACATGGCGCTCTTGTTGGATTCGTCGCGCGTGGACGTGCTGCCGCTGGCGGGACGGAGCTTCCAGTACAAGCCGCACGCGGTGACGGGGGACAGCGAGGCGGGGCAGGTGATCGGTGAGTACACGCTGGAGTTCCGCAACGAGAACGCGCACGGCGTGCTGAGCGGGTTGGCGACGAGTTGAGATTGCGGGAAGGGGAGGGGGGACGCGCGCGGGGGTGTGGGCTTTTGCGCGCGTGGCTCGTCGGCGGCGCCGCGGCGCTGCCGGCGGGATTGACGGAAGGGTGATCGAGGAAGGGGGGTGTGATGGGGTTCGCAACGGACAGGGATCTGCTGGTGCTGGAGCCGGGGTTGTTTCGGGAGGTGGGGTGGTCGGCGCAGCGCGTGGTGGAGGCGAGCGGGGTGAGCGTGTCGGGGACGACGCTGACGAGCGCGGGGAGCGACTTCGTGACGGCGGGGGTGACGGCGGGGCACGTGGCGCTGGTGAACGGCGCGGTGATGGAGGTGGTGGCGCGGTTGAGCGCGACGCAGCTGACGGTGTCGCGCGTGCGGGAGGAGGCGGGCGGGGTTGCGATCCCGCCGGGGACGATGTCGGGCGCGACGCTGGTGGTGATGACGTTCCGGGCGCAGTTGAGCGTGGCGCACGGGCAGGTGCTGCGGATGCTGGGGATCGAGCCGGGGAGCGTGGGGCAGCTTGGGGAGGTGGGGGAGACCTCGATCGTGAATCCGGGGTCGCTCGCGCGGGTGGAGGCGCTGGGCGCGATGCACGCGATCCTGTCGAGCGCCAGCGCGATGGTGGGCGAGACGTCGGCGACGTGGGCGAAGGCGGAGGCGTATCGGGAGCGGTTCCGTGAGGAGCGGCAGCGCGTGGCGGCGTTGATCGATCTGAACGGGGACGGGGTGGCGGATGCGACGAGGCGGATGAGCGTGACGCGTCTCACGCGGGCGTGAGGGAGGTGCGGGATGCTGGTGGTGCGGCCTGGGAGCGTGACGCTGCTGGGGAAGGCGCTGGACAACGTGGAGGCGCTGACGGTGGATCGGCTGTCGGGGGGATTGGCGCTGGAGCGGAGCGACAAGGGGCCGCACGTGGTGTTCGCGGATGCGCCGGAGCAGCGCGTGATGATCCGGTTGAAACGGCAGCTGACGACGGATGAAGCGGCGCCCGCGAAGACGGGGGAGGCGGGCGAGCTGCGGTGGAAGCGATCGGGGGGGACGGACGCTGGGTCGCGTGAGTTCGTGGCGAGCGTGGTGGTGGAGAGTGTGGAGCACGAGCTGAGCGCGAAGGGGGGCGCGACGCAGCGGATCGTGATGGTGGCGATCTCGTCGGACGGCGCGGCGGACCCTGTGGTGGAGGTGGCGGGATGAGCACGATCGCGGGACAGTCGTTGTTCAATTCGGGGCCGCACCGGTTTGCGCTGAAGAAGGTGGGGAAGCTGTGGGTTCCGCCGCTGCGCGTGGACGTGCTGCAGGACCTGATCGTGGTGTTCTCGGCGAACCTGCAGGTGCAGATCGAGCAGGCCGGGCGCCTGATCGGGGCGAACGAGGCGGACCTGTGGACGCAGGTGGAGACGATCCGGGCGCGCTGCGAATCGCAGCTGACGGGCGCGCTGGTGGACAACAACGGGCGGACGTGGTCGAGCATGACGCTGCTGACGTTCCGTCCGGAGGAGCGCGTGGACCGGGGGAGGGCGATCAGCCTGGCGTACCGGGCGGATTATGCGCGCCTGACATAAGCGGGAGGAGGCATCGGGATGGAGAGCGCGATGTGGACGGAGCTGGCGCAGTTCGGGGCGGCGGGGCTGATCGCGTGGATGTGGCTGATGGAGCGTCGCGGGGCGGTGCAGCGGGAGACGCAGCTTGGCGAGGCGCACGCGCGGGTGATGGAGCAGAAGGTGCAGTTGGAGGCGTTGATGTCGGTGGTGACGGAGAACACGCGGGCCGTGGCGGCGGTGGAGGCGGGGCAGCGGTCGTTGTCGGGGCTGATCGGGGGGTTGATGGCGGGTCGGGTGGAGGCATCGAGGGGGAGCGAGCGGGAGGGCGCGCGAGGTACACTCGGGGCGTGAGTATGCGCGCGTGGTATGCAGGAGCGCTGGTTCTGGGGTGCGTGGGGTGGTGTGCGGGGTGCGCGCACTCTCGCGCCGGTGGTTCCCACGGCGCAGAAGTGAGTGCGAGTCCGTTCCGCGCGGAACGTCTGGTGATTCACCCGCTGACGCGGATAGTGAAAGAACCGGATGGTTCACTCCGGATCGATGCGCATTTCGAGTTGCTGGATCGGTATGGGGAGAGCGTGCGGGAGTTGGGGGAGGTGGAGTTTGCGGCGCGGGGTGGGGGCGCGACGGAGGCGCAGCAGCCTCAAGCGTTGTGGCATAAGGACTTGCGCACGGGCGACGCGAGCGCGGCGCAGTTTGATCGTGTGACACGGATGTACGTGGCGACGCTGACGGGGGGGCGCGAGGAGGCGTTGGGGACGGGGCGGACGAGTTTGTTGATTCGCTTCACGACGCTGGACGGTCGGGAATTATCAGCGACGTGGCGCGAGGGGCGGTAAGACCGGGCGTTTTATCGGCGGCGGGCGAGGCGTTCAGTTCTGAGGAATTCGTGGAGAAACGGGGGGAGAACGCCGAGCAAAGTAGATAGGGCGTGCGGTGTGTGCCGATTCAAGAGTGGTTGACATTCGCCAGGATCGCGGATGGGAGACGTACACCATGAGTCAAGATGGGGCCACGCGCCTGCTTGAAGCGCTCAGGGCGCTGGACGAGATGGCGGACCAAGGGTCGGGCAAGAACCGACGCGCTCACGAGCGGTTTCGCGTGCGTGGGCAGGGCTCGCTGATCTTCGATCCGCACACTGAGTTCGGAGCGGGCAGGCCCAGACAATTCGTGCACATCCGCGACGTGAGCCGAGGCGGCTTTGGTTTGCTGTGCCCCGGCCCGGTGGAGTTGCATCGCGCGTGCCGGCTGGTGTGCGTGGCGGACGGTGTGGAGCTGTGCTCCGTGCTCGTGGCGGCGACGCACGTGTCGGAGGTGCTCGACGGCGTGTATCTCGCGGGCTGCTCGGTGTTGATCGAGGCGGCAACGATGGTGTCGCTGGGCGTTCGTCTGCACGAGATCGCGGTGGCCGAGGAACGCGTTGGCGGAGCTGCGGCCGAGGGCGACTTCTCGCCGGTGCTCGGCGGCGGACCGCGGGACGGTTCGCAGGACTGACGCGGGCGTTGATCAGTTCGAGGATGCGCGGAGGTAGTAGGGCGGGGCGGGGATGGCGCCGAGCATGAGGCCGCGCGTTGCGACGACGCGCCACGGCTGAACACCGCCGCGGCACTTGACCTCGATGGCCTGGGTGACGGGCTTTCCTTCGGCGCTGGCGAGGGTGACGGGGCGGTGGACCTGGACGATGGCTTCATCGCCGAGGACGCGGACGCTCTCGACATGGAAGACGGGGAGTGATTGCGTGGCCTCGGTGAGGAGGTTCGCGTCGTCGTTGAGTCGTTTGATGATGAGTTCGGCCTGGTGATCGGGGATGGAGGAGGGGAGGTTGACGGCGTAGGGGCCTTGGACGGGGTAGCGGGAGACGACGTGGCGCACGGCCGCGGAGGTGATCTCGACGATGGCGGCGGAGGCGACGGGTCGCGCGTTGGGATCGTCGTAGATGGAGGGGTTGGTGGAGACGCCGACGCAGGCTGGCAGCGTCGCGGCGATCGCGAGCGAGGCGGCGAGGGTGGGGATGAGGGCGGACATCCGGCGAGCGGTGGGCATCGAAGACTCCTGTCGCTGTTGGCGATGCAGTCTACTCATCGACAGAACGGGCCGGTGGGCACGAGCGTGGGCTAGCATGGCTGTCGCGGGCGAAGGGAGGCGACGAACGTGGGTCGGTATGTCATCGGGATCAGCGGGGCGAGCGGCGCGGCGTATGCGCGACGGGTGATCTCCACGCTTGTGGGGCTCGGACACGAGGCCCATGTCGTGGTGACTCCCCCGGGGGCGCGGCTGCTGCACGACGAGCTCGGCATGGAGGGGGTGGACGTGTGGACGCTGGCGGGCCTGGGCGGGGCGGACGACCCGCGCGCGGGGCTCGTCGTGCGGCACAACCACCGGGACATCGGCGCGGTGATCGCGTCGGGGAGTTTCAAGCACGACGGGATGGCGGTCGTGCCGTGCTCGAGCCACACGCTCAACGCGATCGCGCACGGGCTGGGGGACAATCTGCTGACGCGGGCCGCGGCATGCACGTTGAAGGAACGCCGCCGGCTGGTGCTGGTGCATCGGGAGGCGCCGCTGACGCTGATGGACATCGAGTCGATGCGCCAGGTGACGCTTGCGGGGGGGATCGTGTGCCCGGCGAGCCCGGGGTTCTATCTGCTGCCCAGGCGCGTGGAGGACCTGGTGGACTTCGTGGCCGGGAAGGTGCTGGATCTGCTCGGCGTGGAGCATGAACTGCCGATCCGGTGGGAGGACGGCGTGCGCGGCGCGGACGAGGAATCGTCGGAAGGTCCGTACCATCCGGGGGAATGAGCGGGACGGCTACAGCGGAGATGGAGGGTGTGGCGCGCGGGGCCTGGCCGCAGCGCGTGGGGCTGGCGCTGCGCGACATCAAGCTGGCGCACTCGGTCTTCGCGTTGCCGTTCGCGGTGCTCGGCGCGTTTCTGGCGGCGCCGATGTTCCGGGGGGAAGGAGCGACTGCCGGCGGAGGATGGGGGAGGTTCGCGGGTCAGCTCGGGCTGGTGGTGGTGTGCATGGTGTTCGCGCGGACGTGGGCGATGCTGGTGAACCGGATCGCGGACCGTGCGTTCGATGCGGCGAATCCACGGACCGCGGGTCGCGCGCTCGCGTCGGGGCGGCTGGGGCGCAGCGATGCGGTGCGGATCGCCGTGATCGCGGGTCTCGCGTTCGTGGTGTGCTGCGGGCTGTTCTGGATGGCGTTCGACAATCCATGGCCGTTGATGCTGGCCTTGCCGACGCTGGTGTGGATCGCGTTCTACTCATTCACGAAACGGTTCACGTGGGCGTCGCACCTGTTTCTCGGGGGCGCTCTGGCGGCGAGCCCGGTGGCCGCGGCGATCGCGGTCGATCCCACGTATTTGTGGCACGGCACCCCGTTGTGGTGTCTCGCGTCCATGGTGCTGTGTTGGGTCGCCGGATTTGACGTGCTCTATTCGCTCCAAGATGAGGCGTTTGACCGAGGCGTCGGGCTCCGGAGCGTTCCAGCGCGGTGGGGCGGGAGATCCGCTCGGTGGATGAGTCGTGGATTACACGCGCTCGCGTTCGGCGCCCTGGTCCTTGTTTGGGTTTCTGACCCGCGCTTGGGAACGATTTTCGGGGTGGCAGGATTGGGTGTCGGAGCGTTGCTGGTGTGGGAGCACGTGCATCTGTCGAGGCGCGGAATCGCCGGATTGCCGGTCTCTTTCGGGCTGATCAACGGCGTGGTGGCGTTGGCAGTCGGCAGCGCGGGGTGCTTTGACGTCATGTTGCGCGGGTGAGGTACTGTTTCGCAGGAAAAAAAGTTTGCTCGTTTGGTGGCAGCGGATGCCAGGGAGGGGTATATTTCAAGCACTTACTCAGCCCCCGGAAGGGCGGCGAGACTGCCTTCGGCGGCTCGCCGCCTTCTTTTCTTTTTGCAAATCTGTGTCGTCTGGCGGGGCAGAGGCCATCCGAACACCCCGCTTTGTGTCATGTGCGCGCATTCGCACTCAAATCTGTGTCTTTTTGCGGCAGTGAGACTCCGGGGACTGTTTCAAAATGTTTTGAACACTCTATGATCCAGGACCGTACGAGCATCGTGAACCGCGCTCGTCGGATGGTCTGGAGGCAGGGTCGTGGAACGTCGGGGCACGCATGACGTTGGGGTCAAGGCCAGAGCGCAGGACGCGTTCGTGCGTTCGTGGGGACAGATGGCCGGCGCGTGGGGGATCGGGCGCACCATGGCCGAGGCGCACGCGCTCCTTTACATCGTGGGCGAGCCGCTGAACTCGGATGAGGTGATGCAGCGTTTGCAGATCAGCCGCGGGAACGCGTCGATGACGCTGCGCTCGCTGGTGGACTGGGGTCTGGTGCAACGGGTGCACAAGCCGGGCGATCGGAAGGAGTACTTCCGCGCGGACTCGGACGTGTGGTCGATGCTGCGGACGATCCTCCGGGAGCGGAAGAAGCGCGAGCTGGACCCCCTGCTCGCGTCGCTCTACGAGATCCGCGACATGACCCGCGCGGAGGACGGCGGCGCGAGTGAGCACACGGCGCGGCTCGATGCGATGGTGGAGTTTGTCGGGCTGCTCGATGCGCTCGCCGAGCGGGTGGTGTCGCAGGAGGGATCGGACCTGCGCGAGGCCGCGGAGACGCTCGCGGACGTGATGGAGCGAGCCGACGAGGAGCCCTCGGCGGCGCGCGGGAGGCGGAAGCGATGAGCGGACGCGCCCGGACGGTGCCGAGCAGCTCGCCGTGGACCGGCACGCTGTGCTTGGAATGGACGGTCGGTGGGGCCGGCGGCGCGTCCTGGTGGACGCTGCGCTGGATCATCGAGGTCCGCGGCCCGGGCGAGATCGGCGCGCGCTGCGAGCACGAGGCGCCGGGGACAGTCGAGCCGCTCGTGAGCCGCCCCGCACGCGACGCCTCGTTCGTCATCGACCCGGTCGACGGGCGCGCGCACCTCGACGGCGGGGAAGAGCTGCGCGCCACGCTCGAGCGCGACGATCACGGCTCGTGGCGCGTGGTGTACGCGCACACGTCCCTGCTCGCGCGCCTCGGCGCGCGCGGGGGCGAGATCGGCGCGCCGACGTGCGCCGCGCGCACGACCGGAGAGATCGCGCACGCCATCGCCGGCTAATCGCGGATCACGACAAGCTCAGAACGCGGGCTTCTTCGGCTGGCCGCCCTGGGGCGCGCCCTGCTGCATCGCGGCGCCGAGCGCCTGCACCGCCTGCAGCACGTCGTTCGGCACGAACACGTCCACCGAGAAGCCCCCGCCCTCAGGGATGAACGCCATGCCCACGGGCGAGAGGTCGTCCGCGGGCGTGAAGTTCGCGTTCATGCCGGCCATCGCCATGAGCGGGAGCGCCTGCGTGAGGATCGGCCCGACGCCGATGTACAACTCGCCCGCGCGGTTGGCCGGGAGATTCGACGCGACCTGCGCGAGCTGCTTGTTCGAGCCGAGGGAGGCGTCGGACGTGGTGGCCAGCGCCTTGGACATCAGCTTCGCGTCCGCCACGGTGGTCACGTAGACGCCCTTCTCTGCGGCGGCGACGTGGCCGTTGGGGCCGCTGGCCGGGCCGTAGAACAACGCGAGCGGCGAGCCGCCACCACCCGAGGAGAGCACCTTGAGGGAGTACGCGTCGGCCTTGAGGTTCGCCTCGGCCACGGCGCCGTCGGTGTACGACGAGACGACCTGGTTGTTGTCCGCCTGCTGCCCGTTCAGGCCGGTGACGAAGGTCTTGAAGGCGTGCGTGAAGTCCGCGGGGTTCTTGGCCGCGTAGTACGAAACCGAACGCGCAAGCAGACCGCCGAAGAGCCCTGCGGGGTTCGGATAGATGGCCACGGCCTGGCCTTCGACCGCGGCGCCGAGCGCGAGCAGCGGCTGGGACGCCGCGGCCGCGGGATCCTTCCCGCCCACGTGCTCGATGAGCTTCTTCATGCCCGGCGTCGAGAGATCGGCCGCGTACGCGATGAGGAACGGCTCGCTGGGCAGTTTGTTGAGCAGCGACGCGGACGACCCGCCCGCCTCGAGCATGCTCGCCCGCTCCGAGCCCGGCTTGTAGTTCATCGCCAGCTCGACGTGCAGCCCCGCCGGCGCGTTGTGCAGCGCGATCACGCCGCCCACGGCGTCCTGCATCAGCTTCGCGCCGGGCATCCCGCCCTGCTGGCCCATCGCGCCGCCCAGACCCGCGGCCATCAGCGGCTTCTGCAGCGCGCCCGCCAGCGGATTCAGCCCGGCCTTCGACATCTCCTGCACCGCAGCAGGATCGAACATGATGAACACGTCGCCCTTGGACGCCACGCGCTCACCGGCCTGACCGAGCGCCGCGGCGTGGGCCGCGAGATTCCCGCCGGCGCCGTCGAACTTCTCGAGCAGATCCTTCAGCGGGCTGAGCGCGGCGTACCCGCCCTCGACCGGCTTGGCATAGAACGTCTCGCCCTGGAGGGAGATCTCCGGCATCGCGGCGCCCGGGTCCGTCGCATCGAGCGCCTTCGCCATCGCCTGGAAATCGTTCACCGGGAGCAGCGCGATGATCGGCGGCGCATCGGCCGCGGCGTTCGGATCGCCCAACGGCATCACCAGCACCGCCACCGGGCGGGTCATGTCGACCGTCTGCGCAAGACCGAGCATCTCCATCGCGGCCTTGAGGCCGTTGGGCGCCTGGCCCAGCACGCCGAGCAGGCCCGCGGCGCCGGAGTCGAGCTTGTTGAAGCTGGGAGCCGCGAGGATCGCGGTCGCGCCCTGCGGCGCACGGTCAAGAATCGCGGGGAGGTCGGCGTGGGCCAGGGATGCCAATCCAGCCGAGACGAGAAGGGCGAGGACGCTGCGGGAGGGACGACGGGTCGCGAGACGCGGCATGGATTCGGTTCCTTGGGATGGATGGGCCCGGGTCGGCCGGTGGCCGGGGCCGGAAACTCTGTCTGTACACCAGGGCACGCCGGATAGGACGCGCAGGCCCCGCACGGGTTCGGGGATGGTACGTCGGTGTTTGTGGGCTTGCGGGTGAGGGGAAGGGCGTCACGAGAGCGCCCCAGGAGGGGTTATTCCCGCGTTCGGAGCGGGTGTGACGGGTTTTCGCGGGGTGGGGAGTCGAATGTGCCGCGCGGGGGGCCGATAGGCTCCGTGGGATGCAGCAGGCGCTCGAGACGCTGTTGAGCGGGGGGACGCTGAGCGAGGACGCCACGCGCGCGGTGTTCGACCGGATGCTGGAGGGAGAGGAGGAGCCGGCGCGCATCGCGGCGCTGCTCACGCTCATGCAGGCGCGCGGCGTCAGCGAGGACATGCTCGTCGGCGCCGCGAGAGCCATGCGCGAGCGCGTGGCGCGCGTGCCCTACACCCCGCGCGCCGGCGAGACCGTCATCGACACCTGCGGCACCGGCGGCGCCGCGAAGACCTTCAACATCTCCACGGCCAGCGCGTTCGTCACGGCCTCGGCCTCCGCGCTGCCGGGCAGCGGGCAACGCATCCGTGTCGCCAAGCACGGCAACCGGTCGCGCACCGGTCGGGGCTCCGCGGAAGCGCTCGCCATGCTCGGCGTGAACGTAGACGCATCGCCCGAGACCCAGGCTCGCTGCCTGCGCGACGTGGGCGTGTGCTTCTGCTTCGCGATTCATCACCACCCAGCGACAAAGCATGTGGCGCCGGTGCGCAAGGCGCTCGCCTTCCCCACGATCTTCAATCTGCTCGGGCCGCTCACCAACCCCGCGCTCGCGCCGAGGCAACTGCTCGGGGTGTTCGCGCCGGAGTTCGTCGAGCCCATGGCAAGAGCGCTCTCGAGGCTCGGGTCGGAGCGCGCGGCCGTGGTGCACGGCGCCGGGCGCATGGACGAGATCTCCACCTCCGGCCCGACCCGCATCGCCCACTGCGAGGGCTCGCGCGTGTGGGTGGAGGAGTTTGACCCTGCCGCGCTGGGGATCGCGCGCGCGACAACGGAGTCGCTCGCGGCATCGACGCTCGAAGAGGCCGCGGACATCCTGCGGCGCGTGCTCGAGGGGGAGCGCGGCCCCGCGCGCGACATCGTGGAGGTGAACAGCGCGATGGCGCTGTGGGTGGGCGGCGCCGCGCCGTCCCCCGAGGCCGGGCTGAGCCTGGCGCGCGAGGCGATCGAGCGGGGCGCGGCGCTCGCCACGCTCCGCGGGCTGGTGGAAGCGTCCCACCGCTCCGCGGACGCGTAGCCCGACTGGCCACGGCCCGAGCGCCCCTTGCGCACTAGGATCGCTCCACACCACACAGGAGCATCCCGCATGGCCAGCGCGCAGGAATACCTCGCCCGGGGCGTCGAGAGCACGAAGGAACTCGTGAACCGGTACCTCAAGGGCTTCACCGACCAGAACCGCGCGGCCCAGGCGCCGACGCTCCCCAACCACGTCGCCTGGTCGCTCGGGCACCTCGCCCACACCATGCACCGCGTCGCAGGCTTCTTCGACGGCGGCCCGCTCCCGCCCGAGGTCTTCATCGAGGGCGCGACCAAGGGCGACGCGAACCGCTTCGCCACGGAGGGCGTCTGCTTCGGCTCGACGCCGAGCGGAGATGTGAACGAATATCCCGCGCTCGCGCGCTGCGTGGAGGTGTTCGAGGGAGGGTGCGACAGACTGGCGCGCGCGATCCGCGCGTCCAAGGACGCGGACCTCGATCGCGGCGTGCCCTGGGGCGCGGGCCAGCAAACGCTCGGGATGCTGGTCTTCCGCATGGTCTTCCACAACGGCATGCACACGGGCCAGATCGCCGACCTGCGCCGTGCGCTGCGGCTGGGCTCGATCATGTGAGCGCCTGCGCGCAGCGGCGCGCGCGAGAGCAAAACGAGAAACGGGCCGCGATCGACGTGGACCGCGGCCCGCTCTGGTGTACGAACGACGTGACGCGTCGGCTCGTTAGTTCCCCGAGCCCGCGGGCTGCCCGAAGAGCATGAACCCGCCGAACGCGCCGAAGGGGTTGTTGTTGGCGATGTACTGCGCATCGAGCGCCTTCTCGATGCGCTTCTTGGCGTCGACAAGGTGCGCGACGGAGTACGGGTCAAGACCCGCGCCCGCCTCGTCCTTGCCCAGGGCCTTGCCGATCCGAGACTGGATCTCGCGCAGCTTGAGGCAGGAGAGGGTGGCCACGGCGTTCTCGGCCGCGGACCCGCCCAGGGCGTACGGCATCGTCAGGTCGATCAGCCGGTTGAGGTGATCGCGCTGCAGATTCCGACGCAGGCTCGAGATCATCGGCTGGCGCGCCGTGTACTTGCCCGTCGACCGACCGTCCAGCTCCGACCAGATCGCGTCGGTGGTGGCCGTCATGACCTCGGCCACGGTGAGGGCGTCCTCGCCCGACGGCACGCGCAGCTCGTTGTCGTAGACGCGCGAGAGCGTCGTGGGGTTGACCAGCATCGTCATCGCGGACGACTGCACCGCCGCGACGCGCTCGTGCACCGGGTACGTCGGGTCCTCGTAGATCCCGCTCATGCCGCCCTCGTCCCACCACTTGTCGATGGACATCTTGGCGAGCAGCTCGGGCGTCAGACCGAACGCCTCATCCTTGAACGCGTTGTCGATGACCAGGCGCATCGCGCGGCGCTGCGTCTCGGCCGGGATGTTCTCGATCGGGTCGCGCGACTTACCCGTGGAAGAGACCACGTCGCCCTTGCGATCACGATTCACGAACGAGCCGCCGACCCAGTTGGCCGAGACCGACAGGGCGGAGACGTGCTGGCCCAGCGTCACGAGGTACGCCGTGCGGGCCTTCTCCCACGACTCCCCGTCCTTCACCGCGCGCTCGAGGATCTTGGAGCGCAGGTGCTGCACGAGACGCATGCGCGACTCGGCCCAGCCGACGGGGTCCTTGCCGAAGTCGAACCGGCGCGCGTACGGGTCAGGGCCCCACGTGTCCTCATCGGTGAGGTACGCGAGGTTCGGGTCGGTGCACTTGGCGAGGATCGGCTTGAGGTCGTTCTCCGCCGTGTACCCGTACTCGATCACCCAGTAGTCGTACGGGCCGATGACGGGCGTCACCCAGTCGCCCTGCGCGGGCCCGTCGTTGAAGTTGATGTTGACCGGGTTGTAGTCCATCACCGAGCCGACCTGGGCCTTGCCCTTGAACTCGGCCGCGTTGATCTCCTTCATGTCGTAGAGGGACGACGCCTTGAAGTTGTGACGCAGGCCGAGCGTGTGCCCGACCTCGTGCGCCGTGACTTCCTTGATCAGCTCGCCGATGTACTCCTCAGGGAGCCCGTCGATGAGGTTGTCATCACCGTCGCCCCCGCCCGGAGAACCTTCCCCCGGCTTCGCGGCCAGGCGCATCGTGTCGAGCGCGTCGAAGCCCAGACGCATCAGCGAGACGTCCATGGCCTTGAAGGTGGAGTGCGCGCACCCGCCGTTGACCTGCGAGATGCGGTTGGCGAGCCCGTCATAGGCCGAGGCGCCCAGCAACGTCGGCCCCTCGTGGCTCTCCGCGGGCATGCCCGGCAGGGGCATCGGCTCGCCCGAAGCGAAGCGCGCGGCGCGCTCGGCCAGCAGCCGCTGCCGCTCGGCGCCGTCCGCCAGCAGCAGACGCGGGTCCCACTGCGGACGCGTCTCCAGCCAGCGGAGCGTCTGCGGGTTGAACCCCTCCATCGCCACCTGCGGCACGAGGTTCTTGAACGTCCGCCCGTAGGAGCGGATGAACCCGTCGTTCATCACGATGTCCGCGTCGAGGATCTGCCCCGTGCGCGGATCGACGCGCGACGGCCCGATCGCGAACCCGATCGAGTTCGAGTTCCAGCGGAAGAAGTTGTAGCGGACGTCCTCGGGGTCCTTGTCCATGTGGGCGCCCGAGCGCGCGTCCTGCTGATACACCTCGACCGCGTTCACGATGCCGACCTTCTCGAAGGCCTTGTTCCAATCGAGGATGCCGTCGCGCACCCAGCGCCGATAGCGCACGGGCGTGGTGTGCTCGATGAAGAACACGATGGGCTGCTTGGGCGGGCTGAGCTTCAGGCTCGGGTCCGCCTTCTCCAGCTGCCACCGGTTGATGTAGCGCGTGTACGGCTGCTCCGAGCCGGGCTGCCCCAGCTCCTGATACACCGTCGTGAAATAGCCGACGCGCGGGTCCGCCGTGCGCGGCTTGTACCCCGTGTTCTCCGGCAGCACGCTCCACGAATAGTGCAGCGTGGTCAGCGAGCCGCCCGCCGCCGCGAGCGGCATCCGGAACGCCACCTCGATGTTCTGCGGGAACGCCTTGGCCTTGTCCAGCTCCGCGAGCGCCTTGTTCACGCCCTTGGTCATCGGCCCGAAGAACTTGTCCGCCTGCCCCACGAGCAGGTCGTCCAGGTCGATCACCGGGCCTCCACCCGGGCTCATCGTCACGATCGGCACGTCGAGCAGCACGCGATCGGTGAAGAGATTGTCGCGCGACTTCTGCGATTCGAGGTCCCCCGTCGAGCGCACGCCGAGGTTCGGCTGCACCAGCATGAGCCGCTTGTCCACGCGCTTCCAGTACACGAACGTGTCGCCGAACTGGATGCCCGCCGTGGGAGTGCCCCCCGCGATCGTGGTCGCCACGAACAGCTTCTGCCGCTCGAAATCACGAGGCAGCTCCGCCAGCAGCTGGTTGTCCTTGTCGCGCCGGTACAGCGTGTACATGCTCGCGGCGCCGTCCGCCGTCGACACGACCTTCGTGTACTCCTTGATCACCTCGTCGAACTTCGGGAAATCTTCCTTCTTGTCGTCCCCCCCCTTGCCCCCGCCCTGCGCCGCCTTCATCGCGGCAAGCGCCTCCGGCGGGATGCCCGGCTGCCCCTCCGTCCCGTCCTGCGCCCACGCGCTCGCCACGCTCGCCAGCGCCAGCCCCGTCAACGCCAGCAGCGCCGCCCCGGTGCGCACCGTGCTTCGTTTGCCCGCTCGTCCTTCCTGAAACGTCCGCTCAGCCATGGGTCGGCTCCTCTGCAATTGCTCCGTGCCGGACGCCGCAGCCCGCTCGAGCACGCCGTCGACGAATCGGCTCGTAAAAGTCCGGTCGAGGCAGGTTCACGGCGCACAGACACCGTGCCGACCCCGAGTCGCTAGGCCTTATACACCCGCGCCCGCCCCCAGGTTTCCGGACTTCCCCACCTCATGCCCCGCTTTCCGACCCCTCCTCACCCTGCTCAAACCGCCGCGCCGCGCGACGCTTCGCCGCCAGCAGCCCCGACGTCGAGCCCTCACCCTCCTCCACCACCCTCTCTCCACGATCCCGCGACTCCTCCACCGGCCCCCGCGCCCGCTCCACGCTCCCGCGCGCTGCGCCGGCCGTCCCCTGCCCCGTGCTCGCCACCACGCGCCCTCCACCTCGCCCCGGCTCACCCGCGCGCCGATCCACACGCTCCTTCGCGCGACGCATCGCCCCCACCGCCTCCGGCCCCGACTCCTTCTTCCCGCGCGACATCGCCATCCGCGCCAACTCCGCCGCGGCCTCGCGCGTGATCAACCGATCCCACGCCACCCGTCTCGTCGCCACATCCAGCAGCATCACGATCACCGCCCACACCAACAACGATCTCCACAGCGGCGACGCCGACACCGTCGGCGGCAACCCCTGCCGCGCAAACAACCACGCCCCCATCGGATCGTTCATCGACAACACCCGCCCGCCGCTCCTCGACGCGATCTCCCGCAGCAGCGCATCGTTCGACCGCAACACGCGCAGCTCCGGCCCCGCCTCCCGCGTCGTCGCCCCGACCGCCGGCGCCAGCATCCTCCCGCCCTCTCTGGGCGTCAGCGCAGCCACATACGACCCCGCGCTCCGCGCAGGCGCCTCACCCGTGTACACGCCCGGACCTGTCTGCCGCAGCACGATCGGCTCACGCGCCCCGCCAGGCCCGTACACCACGCCCGGGATCGTCAAGAGATCCCTCGGCGCCCCCTCCTCGTCGCGCGCCTCCAATCGCACACGCACCATCTCCCCCTCCGTCGACACCGTCAGGTCGTAGTCCCGACCGAACGGCGGCCTCGACACCGCGCGCGCGATCTGACTCCACAGAATCTGATACCCCGGCCACTCCACCCACCTCGACGCCCACTTGTGCGCATCCGACGTGAACGCCGCAACCTGCCCCAGCCCCACGCGCCAATGCGCCAACACCGGCTCCCCCGACGGCGCAACCAGGTCCACGATCGCCGGAGGCGTCCCCGGCTCCGCAAGCCGCGCCCGCGTCAGCACCAGCCCGCCCAGCGGCGGAATCTCCCCAGGCATCCCCAGCGTCAACGCCGACCCCGAACGCGTGTCCACCGGCACAAAGTCCGACTCGCGCACCAGCGGCTTGCGCACCACGCGCGTCTCTTTCAGAAAAATCCGCGGCAGCATGTTCGGGTCCGTCACCCGGTAGTGCTGCCCCCCACCCTCCAGCGCGATCTCCGCCAGCGTGTGCACGTCCGCGCCGTCCCCCACCGCGATCGTTGACACCGTGATCCCGTGATCCGACAACTCCGCCGCGATCGCTCCCCCCTCCGTCGGATCACCCATCGACACCCCGTCCGACAGCACGATCACGTGCTTCACCTGCGCCTCGACCGACATCAGCCTGTTCCCGGCCTGCGCAAGCGCGGGGTACAGGTTCGTCCCGCCTCCCGGCGAGATCCCCCGAATCTTCCGCGCCACACCCTCCGGGTCCGAGTTCTTCTGCAGCCGCACCACCTCATGGCTCTCGCTGTCGAACGCGATCACCCCGATCAGGTCCTGCTTGTCCAGCGTCCGCACCGCGAGCGCCGCCCCCTCATTCGCGATCTCCTGCTGCGAACGCGCGCTCCCCAGCACCGGCATCCCCATCGACCCCGACGAGTCGATCACGATCATCAACGCCGCGCTCGGAATGATCAGCTCCTCCGGAAGGTCCAGCCGCACCGGCAGCACCTCCTCGAGCGCCGACCCCTTCCATCCTCCCGCGCCGAACGAGTCCGGCCCGCCGATCATCACCAGCCCGCCACCCAGATCGCGCACAAAGTCCACCAGCGATTGCTGCGTCCGCGCCGATACGTCCTCCGCGGGCACGTTCTCCAGCATCACCAGGTCATACCGCTGCAGCGCCAGCGGGTCCGTCGGAAACGCGCTCGCCCCCACCACCTCCACCGTCAGCCCCGCGCGCTCCAAGGCCTGCGCCACCGTCCGACCCGCTCCCCCGGCCTCCCCCCTCGACACCCCGTCCACCAACAGCACCGCGCCCTTCCCGGGCGAAATCACCACGCCCCCCGCGCGATTGTTCACCGTCGACGTGTCGCCCCCCAACCCCGCCCCCACACCCTCCGGCTCGAACACCGCCTCAAACCGATGCACGCGCCCGTCCGTCAGCGGAACCGGGATCACCTCCACCTTCCTCCCGGGCCCCCACTCCAGCGCGCGGCTCACCCCGCCCTCACCCCCGTTGATGTCCACCGCGCGCCCCTCGCGCAGCAACGTCAGCCTCCCACGCGCCGGACCCGTCGCGTACATCGACACGCGCACCGCAACCGTCGCGTTCTCCTGCGCCTGCGGCGGAACATCCACCGACTCCACCACCACCTCACTCTGCACCCGGTAGCTCAGCGGCAACACGTCGATCGGCGTCGAACCCGTCGACTCCGCCACCGCCGCGAGCGCATCCCCGCTCGTCTCGGCGCCGTCCGACACCAGCACGATCCGGTGTGCCACTCCCGACGGAATCAACGCCGACGCCAAGCGCAACGCCCCTCCGATGTCCGTCCCCTCGCCAAGCGTCACCCCGATCTCCACGTCCTCCGGCGTCAGCGCCCGCGCACGCGCCGCGGCCGTGGCGATCGCGCTCCCGTCGAACGCCACCACACCCACCAGATCGTCAGGCCTCCTCCCCTCCATCGCGCGCCCGATCCACTCCCGCACCGCGCGCTCCACCCCCACCTCGTTCCCGCTCGCGTCCCGCGCCCCCGGCGCAAACCGCCGCACCGACTCCGACACGTCCACCACGAACACCACACCCACCCGATCCGTGCGCGTCACCGCGCTCGCGCCCGCCAGCGCGCCCGCGATCAACGCCAACAACACCACCCGCGCCGCCCCCACCGTCCACGAGCGAAACCGCGTCATGGCGTGCAGCCACTTCAGCGTCGCCCACACCGTCGGCAACGACAGCGCAAGCAGCGCCAGCCACAGCGGATCGGCAAACCGAAGGCTCACGACACCATCCTAGGTTCCGCCCCCCAATGCGCGCCCCCACCAGGCGCGCCGCTCAACCCCCCGACGGCTTCGGCTCCGCAGGCGCGCTCTCCCCACCCCCGCTCGCCGGCGCATCCCCCCGCACGGCATCAGGCATCCGCCGGTAATACTCGCGCAACAACTTCGAGTAGCGAGACGGCAACGTCTGATCCTCGATCGCGCGCTCCGCGCTCTTCGCGGCCTCGCGCAACCGCTCCGCCGCAACCCGCGCATCCACCGTCCCCCGACCCTCGCGCGCATTCGGGTTGTACCACTCGAACGACCGCGCGCCACCCTCACGCTCACTCGCGCCGCGCCGCGCATCCACGTCCTGCACGTTCGAAGGCCGCTCCTCACCGGGCTCCCGCATCCGCAGCCCGTTCGAGCCCTCACCCGCGCCCCCGCCCGCGTCCCCCTGCCGACGCGAGCCCGGACCATCCTGCCCCTCCTCCTGACCTGCCTGCTCCGCGTCCCCCTCCATCAACTGCTGCGCAACCCCACGGATGTCCTTGGCCTTCTGTCCCTGCTTCGTCGCGCCCTGCTGCTGCTCACCGAGCTTGCGCATCGTCTCCTGCGCGCGACGCACCGCGTCCCCGCTCGCCTTCTCCCCCGCCTTCGACCCCTGCCCCGCCTGACCCTTGGGCTGCTGCGTCGGAGACTTGCCCTCACCCTCCCCCTGCTGACCCGAAGAAGCCGAGCCCTCCTGCCGCGCGCTGTTCGGAGAAGTGCTCCCCTGCGAATGCTTCTCGCTCTCCCCCTTCTTCCCCGACTCGCTCGCCTCCCCTCCCCCCTGAGACTGCTCGTTCACCTCGTTCGCGGCTTCCTTCAGCGACTCCGACAACTCCTTCGCGCCGTCACCCGCGCTCTCGTTCTCCCCCTGCTCGCCCTGCGCGCTCTCCAGCGCCTCAGCCAGGTCCTCCATCTCCCGCGCAAGCTCGCGCATCTCCTCGTCCGTCAGCGCGCCCGGCTCCTCAAGCGCCCGCAACGCCTCGGCCGCAGCGTCCATGTCCCCACGCGCCAGCGCCTCACGCAACTCCTGCGCGCGATCTCCGTTCTCGCTCTGCGCCCCCTGCGACGCCACACGCGACGCGATCGTGTCCACCTGCTCCCGCGCGCGACGCTCCAGCTCCTCACGCTCCCGAGCCATCTCCTCGAGCGCGGCCGCCGCCATCGCGCGCCCCTCCTCGCCGGCCGCAACACCCTTCTCAAGCTCCCGCTCGATCTCCTCCAGCGCCCGCAACTCCTCCGCCGTCACAGCCCCCGACTCCTCCTCGCCCCTCAACTGCTCCAGCGCCGCCCGCACATCCTCCACCGCACGATCCCGCTCCTCCTGCAACGCCACCTGACGCATCCGCTCCGCCTTCGCGCGCGGATCAAGCAACGTCATCGCCGGAACCCACAGCCCCACCAACACACCCGCCACCGTCACCGCAGGCCACACACCCCACCACCGACCCATCCGCACACGCACCGCACGCCCCGCACGCGCGCCGCTCGCGGCCCGCTCCGCATCCTCAAGCGCCAGCGCCACGAACGCCTCGTCCTCCGACGAGCCGAACGTCAGCGACGACGTGATCCGATCCCGCAGACCCAGCGCGCGATCCACCTCGATCGCAGCGCCCGTCACCCCGATCCGCCTCGCGCGCGCCCATCCCAGCGCCAGCCCGGCCACGAGCCCCGCGCCGACCCCCGCGCCGAGCACGATCCACGACGTTCTCGAGTCCCCAGCCCACACCAATCGCGTCGCCGTCGCGCCCAACACCCCGCACGCCGCACCCACGCTCATGGTGATCCCCAGCGCGCGGACGCTCTCCCGGACGAGCACCCGCCTCCACGCCGCACCCGCAACGCGTCGCGCTCTGGTCATGCACAACAGTAGGCCCCACACCCCATGCCTAGCATCCGCTCCCCGAGCACACCACAGGAGCGAGACGACATGGGCAACATCAGCGCCGCCATCCTCCCCGCCGCAAGACTCACGCGCACCTACGCCGAAACCCTCCTCAAGGGCATCAACCCGGCCGACTTCGCGCGCCTCCCCAAAGGCATCAACACCAACCACCCCGCCTGGGTCTACGGCCACCTCGCGGTCTACCCCGACATGCTCCTCGAGATGCTCGGACGCAAAGACCTCACCAAGCCCAATCCCAAGTTCAAGGAGCTCTTCGAGAACGGAAAGCCCTGCCTCGACGACCCCAACGCCTCCATCTACCCGGCCATGGAGGTCATCACCTCCACCTACTTCGAACGCACCGACGCGGCCATCAACGCACTGGCCGAAGCCGATGACGCCGCGCTCAACGCCCCCGTCACCGACAACTGGAAGTCCTTCGCCACCGTCGGCTCACGCTTCGACTTCCTCCTGGGCGGACACTCCATGATGCACCTGGGCCAGATCAGCGCCTGGCGCCGCATCATGGGCCTCCCCGCCGCGATGTAATCACACCCGCGCTCAGCGCTCCGGCTCGGGCATCCCCTCCAGAAACGCGATCACCTTCTCCATCGAAGGCGATTCGCCGCTGCGCACATACAGCCCGCTCACGGCCGACCCCACCGCCAACGCCTCCTCCACCCCGAGCCCGAGCCGCCACCCCAGCGCAAAGCCCGCGTTGAAGTGATCCCCGGCCCCCGTGCTCATCTTGGGCTGCTTCGTGAACGCCCCCTCGAACCGTGCTGCCCCGTCCCCCCACGAAGCCGCGCTCCCCTCACGCCGATGCGCCACCACGCACGAAAGCCCCACAGCCTCGCGCACGACCACCGCGGCCTCCTCGATCCCCTCCGGCTTCTTCGCCCCCACGATGGCCGCGATCCGCCTCGACTCCGCAAGGTTCAACCCCAGCGCCACGTCCGTCACCCCCTGCATCTCCTCGAGCAACCCCAACGCGCCGCGCACCTCCTCGTCCGTCCGCTTCGCCGGGTCCGCCAGATCGATGAACACCCCGGGACGCTCCCCCACAGGCACGCGCGACAACGCCTCGCGCGACAGCCCCGCCCAGATCTCGTTCATGTGCGGCACCATCGTCCACGACTCAGGCGCCAGCAACGCAGCCCCGCGCAGCGCGCGCACCAACCCGTCCAACCCCCCGAACGCCTCCACCACCCGCGCCCACGTGATCTCCGACAACGCAGCCGTCTTCCCCAGCATCACCTTCCCGTCACCGAACTCCACGGCGTCCGTGAACCCCGGCGCCGACGTCGCATGCACCGACGCGCACCGCTCCGCGAACTCCCGGAACACCTCGTGCACCCCCTCCTCGCCACCGATCCCCCCGACAAACGACACCCGCGCCCCCATCGACGCGAGCGCATCCGCAAGGATCGCCCCGTTCCCCCCCACCTTCACCCGCTCCACCGCTAACTCAATGTTGATGGACGTCCCCGCGTTGTCCGACACGCGCTTCGCAAAGTCACCCATCGCGCGCATCGGCGTGAACGTCCCGGACCCCTCCCGCCGATCCACCGCGCGCGCGATCGTGTCCACCATCCCGTCAAACCCCACCACCGCGCGAAACGCCCCCGCGTCCCGCCCGCGCAACCCCCCCGCCGCCGCCGCGCACACCTCCGACCTCGAACGCGTACCGCTCATCCCCGCCATTGAAAAGCAGCGGCGCCTGTTGCACAAGCGCCGCCGTCAGGAATCACAATCACCCAGCCACGCCGCGCGAGACACGCCCGCACAGCGCGCCCGTCACGCCGCGCGCGGCGGGCCGTCGTCATCCCCCCGTCCGTACTCCGACATGGGGTACGCGCCCGACTCCTGCCGCAGCAGGTCCAGGCTCGCCTCCATGCGCTGCAAGGTCTCCTCCATCGATGAGGCCAGCTCGTCAGGGCTCATCTTCCGGGGATCGGGCCGCGACAGAATGTCCCGGATCGACCCCGGAAACGCGTAAACGCCCTCCGGGTACCCCTCGTCCTGTTCCACGCCTCGAAACTTCAATCGCTGCATACGCGCAACTCCTCCGCATACGTGACCAACGCGACATCGGCGCTCCGCCACGCACACATCACCCACAGCGATCAGCGACTTTTCCGATCCCCCGCGCAACCCTTGCGCTTTGCCTCGCTTCCCCCTCCCCCACCGTTATCGCCCCTCCACCACCTCCACCCGCTCCCCGATCCTCCGCTCTGTCCCCGCCCGCAGCCGCGCAATGTTCCCCCGGTGCTTCCAGATCACCAGCCCGCCCAACAGCCCCGCGAACAACGCATACACCCACACCGCCCCCAGCCGCGCCCCCACCCCCTCCGCCTCCACCGTCGCGCCCGACGCTCCCAGTCCGAGAACCAGCAGCGGCATCAACCCGGCCGCCGTCACCGATGCAACGCTCACGTACCGCGTCGTGCGCACCACCACGATCCAGATCAACAACGCGCCCAACGCCGGCAACGTCAACGCCGGCCACACGCCCAACGCGGCGCCAAGCCCAGTCGCAACACCCTTCCCGCCCTTGAACCGCGCCCAAGGCGTGAACATGTGCCCGAACGCTGCGCCGCACACTACACACATCCACATCCCCGCCTCACCCGCGCTCGTCACACCCCTCCCCGCAAACCCAGCCAGCCAGCCATACACCACCACAGGCAGCGCGCCCTTCAGCACGTCGAGCGCAAAGCACAGATACCCCGCCCGCCGACCCACCACGCGCGTCACGTTCGTCGCGCCGATGTTCCTCGACCCGTGCTCGCGCACATCCACGCCGCGCGCTAACCCGATCAACAGCCCGAACGGGATCGACCCCGACAAAAACGCACCCGCCAAACCCATCACCCACAGCCCGAGCCCGCTCATCCGCGCAAATCTACCTCCACGCCACCATCCCGTACCTTGTTCCCATGCTCCCCCGACTCGGTGCCCGCATCGCCTCCGTCTTCCGCGCCACCGCCCCCGACCCCTTCGTCCTCGCCATCCTCCTCTCCGCACTCACCTTCTTCCTCGCCTGGGCACACATGGGCGTCACCGCCCCCAACGCCTCAGCCCTCGTCAACGCATGGCAGTCCGGCCTCTGGGACCTCCTCGCATTCGCCATGCAGATGTGCCTCATCCTCGTCCTGGGCCACGCCCTCGCCTCCACCAAGCCCGTCTCCTTCCTCCTCCAATCCCTCGTCAACATCCCGAGCACCGCGCGACAAGCCGTCTGGCTCACCGCCACCACCGCCATCGCCTTCGCGCTCCTCAACTGGGGCCTCGGCCTCATCGTCGGCGCCGTCCTCGCACGCAACATGCAAGCCGCACTCGCGCGCCGCGCCGCCTCCGGACACCCACACTGCCACGTCCCCCAAGGCCTCCTCCCAGCCGCCGGATACCTCGGCCTCATGTGCTGGCACGGCGGCTTCTCCGGCTCCGCTCCACTCGCAGCTGCAGACCCCGACGCCCTCTCCAAACTCCTCGGCCCCACCCTCTACGCCCGCGTCGGCGGACCCATCCCCATCTCCCAAACACTCCTCACCCCCACCAACCTCCTCATCTCCGGCGGCCTCCTCCTCTTCACACCCCTCCTCCTCTCCCTCCTCTGCCCGCGCAACACCCCACCCAACTCACCCCTCCCCGAACCTCCCCCTCCTCCACCCCCACTCCCCCTCGACCCCACCGACAAGCCCGGCCGACTCCCCCACTTCCTCGAACACTCCCCACTCATCCCCCTCCTCCTCGTCATCCCCATGTCCTTCTTCCTCCTCTCCCAGTTCCGCGCCAAAGGCTGGAACGCCCTCGACCTCAACACCGTCAACCTCACCCTCCTCACCCTCGGCCTCGCCCTTCACACCTCCACCTCCCGATACGCCGCAGCCGTCGACGACGCCGCGCGCGGCTGCGCCGCCATCCTCGTCCAATTCCCCCTCTACGCCGGCATCATCGCCATGCTTAAATTCTCCGGCCTCATCACCCTCCTCTCCAACGAGTTCGTCTCCCTCTCCAACTCCAACCCCCCAGCCCTCCGCGTCCTCATCCTCCTCTCCGCCGCAATCGTCAACCTCTTCGTCCCCTCCGGCGGAGGCCAATGGGCCGTCCAAGGCCCCATCGCCATCCAGGCCGCGCTCGACGCCGGCGCCGACCCCGGCCGTCTCGTCCTCTGCGTCGCCTACGGCGATCAACTCACCAACATGATCCAGCCCTTCTGGGCACTCCCCCTCCTCGCCATCACCCGCGCACGCGCACGCGACATCGTCGGCTACACCGCCATCGCCATGCTCTTCGCTCTCCTCTGGTGCGCGCTCTGCCTCTTCTTCATCATCTAACTCTCACCCGCGCATCCGCCGATAATCACCACTTCTCCCCCCTTCCCGCGCCTCCCCCCTTGTCCAGCCACCAAAACACGGAACAATCCCCATATGGCCACGGTCGTCTTCTATTTCCAGGTCCACCAGCCCTACCGACTCCGCAAGTACACCGTCTTCGATGAAGACCCCTTCTACTTCCACGACGCCAACAACGCCGAGATCCTCCGCAAAGTAGCCCACAAGTGCTACCGCCCCGCCACGCAACTCATCCTCGACCTCGTCAAGCGACACGAAGGCCGCTTCCGCGTCTCCTACGCCATCACCGGCGTCTGCCTCGACCAGCTCGAAGCATGGGCCCCCGACGTCCTCGACACCTTCAAGGCCCTCGCCGACACCGGCTGCTGCGAGTTCCTCGCCGAGACCTACCACCACTCCCTCTCCTTTCTCTACTCGCGCGATGAGTTCCGCGAGCAGGTCAACCTCCACACTCAGCGCATCCGCGATCTCTTCGGCCAGACCCCCACCGTCTTCCGAAACACCGAGCTCATCTACTCCAACGACCTCGCCCGCTACCTCGCCGACTGGCAAGACCCCGACGGAAAGCCCCGCTTCAAGGGCGCCATCTGCGAAGGCGTCGACTGGCTCCTCGCCTACCGCAAACCCACCTACCTCTACCGCCCGCCCTTCCCCCCCGTCACCGCGCGCCACAACAAGCCCTTCTCCCTCCTCCTCAAGCACTACCGCCTCTCCGACGACGTCGCCTTCCGCTTCTCCAACCGAGGCTGGTCCGAATGGCCCCTCACCGCCGAGAAGTTCGCCCACTGGGTGAACAACATCAACGGCGACGGTTACCTCTGCAACCTCTTCATGGACTACGAAACCTTCGGCGAGCACCAGTGGGCCGAGACCGGCATCTTCCCCTTCTTGAACGCCCTCCCCGAAAAGATCTTCGACGTCAACCCCGGCCAGAACCACTTCGCCACGCCCTCCGAAGTCCTCGAGCACTTCGACCCCGTCGGCGAATACGACGCCCCCAACCTCACCTCATGGGCCGACACCGAGCGCGACCTCTCCGCATGGCTCGGCAACGCCATGCAGCAGTCCGCCCTCAAAGAGTGCTTCTCACTCGAAGCCCCCCTCAAAGCAGCCGCGGCCGCCGCGATGCGCTCCCCCGACGAGCACACCCGCGAAGAAGCCCGCTACCTCCTGGCCGACTGGCGCAAGCTCACCACCTCCGACCACTTCTATTACATGTGCACCAAGTACTTCGCCGACGGCGACGTCCACAAGTACTTCAACCCCTACGACTCCCCCTACGACTCCTACATCAACTACATGAACGTGCTCGACAACCTCCGGCAACGGCTCGACCACGTCCGCGCCGTCGCGCCCACGCCCGAGTCATCCCCACCCACCGAGCCCAGGCCAGGCGTCACCACCGTCGAACGCCGCCCCATCCGCGCCCGCTGATATCCCTCGACCAGCCCCCTCTCACTTCTTCGTCGTCATCTGCGGATAGATCAGCACCCGGTCGTGCGCCAGCAGCACAAGGTCCGCCGCGCCGTCGCCCGTCACGTCCTCGATCGCGCCCATGCTCGGCTCATACTCCCGGGGCTCGCCCCCCTGGAACAGCCTCGACTCGAACACCTCGAACTCCGTCGCCATGTGCAGCTTCCGCGTCGCGCTCAGCGTGAACACCTGGCACATCTGCTCGCGCGCGTCCAGCACCGCGATGTCCGTGAACCCGTCCCCGTTCACGTCACCCACGATCATCTCGTGCTCCAGACGATTCTCATCGTCCGACCGCCAGCTCTCGAACTCCTTAAGCGCCCGACGCGTCCCCGACAGACGCACCACACCGAACGCCTCATCCGACAGACACAGCAGCCCCGCGCGCCCGTCGCCCGCAAACGCCCCCGCATAGATCGCCTTCGGATCGAACCCCGTCAGACGCACCCGGTCCACGATCTCCCACGCCCCGTCCTTGTCCCGCTCCATCATCACGAGCCGCTTGCTCCCCTTGTCCGACGCCACGATCCGCGCCGTCCCCCCGTCCGCAAGCACCGCGAGCCCCACGAACTGCGTCGACGGGTCCGCCTCCGTCACCTGCGTGATCACACGCCACCCGTTCGTCGCATCGAACGCCGCGGCACGCACGAAGTTCTTGTCCGCGATCAACAACTCCGCTTCCCCATCCCCGTCCGCGTCGAACAACGCCGTGTTGTCCGGACCCGCGCTCTGCACCAGCCCGAACTGCGGCATCGTCTTATCAATCAGCACCTTCGCCCCCTCCGGCGAATCCACGCCCCGCACCATCACCATCGGCTCGCCCGGCGTGAACAGCATCAGGTCCGTCCAGCCGTCATGGTCGATGTCCGCGCTCAGCATCGACCTGGGCGGGCGATTCACCCCCTCCAGCGCCACCGTCTTCACCTCACCACCACCCGGACGATGCACCTCCAGCGTGTGATCGCGCCGGTTCTGCACCACCACCGCTAACGCCGGCCCATCCGTGAGCGTCATGTGGCCGATCGCCACCGGCGACGCCCCCGACGTCGACAACGTCACCGGCTGCGGGAAACCCAGCCGACCATCCTCGTACGTGGCGATCCCCACCGCCTTCTCTTCCTCACTCAGCACGAACACCTTGTTCGCGCTCGAGTCCCACGCACCCACCGCCAGAGCCTTCGGCGCCTTCAGCGAACTGAACCGCTCGCCCCGACCAAGCCCGATCCCCGCGCGCTGCCGATGCAGCACCAACGCGTTCCCCTTCACATCCCCCGCAAGCACGTCCGCCCGCCCATCCCCGTCCACGTCCGCCACCACCACCGCGCGATCCTTCGTCTCCTCATCCTCAAACGCAGTCACCTCGGCCTGCGCCTCCCGCTCGCCACCCGACGTCCCCGCCTTCTCGATGCTCTCCTCCACCAGATCCAGCAACACCATCCTGCGGCTCGCGCGCTCGATCACCCCCACCATGGCAGCCTCGCGCCCACCCACACGGATCGAATCCGCCTCGCGCAACGCCGGCATCTCAAACCGCAACTCCGGCCCCAACGCCCCCCTCTTCTCCCCCCCACCCACACTCCCCTGCAACCACATCCGCAACGGCGCCGCGTCGTCCGGCGCCACCGCCATCACGTCCGTCAACCCGTTCCCGTCGTAGTCCTCCACGAACATCGCCACGGCCTGCTGCGACGCGCTCCCCCCTCCAAGCCGCGTCGGCTCCCCCAACCTCCCCCCACCCAGCACCGGGAACACCTGCACACGCCCCCCCGCAATCGCCAACACCTCCGCGCGCGAATCACCCGCCACATCCGCCACCAGCACCGCGTCCCGCCCCGACGAGAGCCCGTTCACCCGCCGACGAGACAACACCGAGAACTCCCCCTCCTTGCTCTGCTTCAGCACCACCAGCTCCCCAGGCTGCCCCGCGTACACGATGTCCACCACACCGTCCCCGTCCATGTCCGACACGCGGATCCCCCCCACGCGCGCCGACACCCCGATCTCGCGCCGCTCATACCACCGGCTCTGCGGCAGCTCGTTCACCTTCCCCCGCGCCGCGGCCTCCTCCTCACTGAGCGGCTTCGCGCGCTGCACGTGCGCCTCGATGCGGCTCTTCCGGTTGTTCACCACCACCAGGTCGTTCAGCCCGTCCCCGTTCACGTCCGCCACCACCACGGGCCCGCACCCAGGGTCCACCACCACGATCCGCATCGGATCGAACCCGAAATACCTCCCAAGGCTCACCCCGCTCTGACCCGAGCACACGCCCGCACACATCCCACACACCAACGCCGTCACCGTGCCACGCATGCCCGACTCCTTGCGCTCGCGCGCGATGCAAATCCCTGATCGCCCCGCCCTTCCGAGCCGAGCCCGGATACTCTACCCGGCGTCACCGCGCCGCCATCCCTTCCCGGGAAACACCATGCCGTCCATCATCCTCGCGCCGTTCCTCACCGCTTCCCTCCTCCTCTCCGCAGCGCTCGCGCAGACCGACACGCCCCCACCAATCGACACACAAACCACCGCGCCCGCACCCTCCTCCGCGCCCGTCTCCGCCGACACCATCCGCTTCACCGACGGCCGCGTCGTCAAAGCACCCATCCTCAAGGAAACCTCCGACACCGTCTGGCTCGACATGGCCTTCGACGTCCTCAAGGTCCCGCGCTCACTCATCGAATCCATCGAACGCGCCAACCCCGACGAAGCGCCCCAGTCCGCCGCGGCAGCCGACAAGCTCTTCTCCTCCGCGCGCAACCTCCCCGAACGCTCCGCGCGCGATCAGGCCGAACGCTTCGGCGAAGCCGTCATCCTCATCTCCACACCCTCAGGCCTCGGCTCGGGCTTCCTCATCCACCCCGACGGCTACGCCGTCACCAACGCCCACGTCATCCAGGGCGAAACACGCGTCAAGTGCACCGTCTTCCAGAAGGGACAGGCCGACTTCCAGCGACTCGTCATCGACGACGCCCGAATCCTCGCCGTGAACAACCACCTCGACCTCGCCCTCCTCAAACTCGAACACCCCAACAAGAAGCCCTTCCACACCGTCTACGTCTCCGCAGACGACGCCCTCGCCGTCGGCGAGAACGTCTTCGCCATCGGCGCGCCCCTCGGCCTCGAACGCACACTCTCACGCGGCGTCATCGCCACCACCCTCCGAAACTTCGAAGGCGTCACCTACATCCAGACCACCGCGCAGATCAACCCCGGAAACTCCGGCGGTCCCCTCTTCAACGACCGCGGCGAAGTCATCGGCGTCTGCAACATGAAGATCCCCTTCGGCGAAGGCCTCGGCTTCGCCATCCCAGCCCGCTACCTCCGCGATTTCCTCAACAACCGCGAAGCCTTCGCCTACGACAAGGACAACCCCAACTCCGGATACTCCTACAACCAGCCCCCGCCGCGCGAAGAATTCACACCTCCCCCGGTCCTCAACGACTCGTCCCCCCAATAACCGATACGCGTCGAGTTCCCGCACGCCCCACCGACACACCCCGGAGCACGCCATGCGTTCCTGCACGCCCGCCGCCCTCCTCGCGCTCACGCTCCTCTCCCCCCTCACGCACGCCGGCCCGACCATCGCCTCCCTCGCGCCCCCCGACTCTCTCGCAGTCATCGCCTGCGACAACACCTCCGAAGCCGTCGCCGCGTTCAAACGCTCCTCACTCCACTCCCTCTGGAACGACAAGCAGGTCCGCTCCTACTTCCACACGATCCTGGGCGCCTCCGCCGACGACCTCCTCCAGCCCTGGGAAGAGTCGGGCATCTCCCTCGATGAGATCCAGCCCCCCAAAGCCGCAGTAGGCCTCGCCTTCTTCCTGGCACGCTCCGACGCCTTCCCCCCCAACGACCCGCGCCTCCAGGACGAAGAGCCCGCCCCCCAGCTCCTCCTGCTCGCCGACTACGAAGGCGCCGAGGAAGACGCCATCGCTTCCGTCGAGGAAGCCATCGAGAAACTCATCAAGCAGGCCGTCGACGGAGACCGCGCCGTCTCCGATCTCCTCGACTACGGCGAGCACGAGATCACCCGCATCACCTTCAAGGGCGATGAAGAAGAGCCCGCGCCCGAGCCCCAGCCCGCCGAAGACGGCGACGACCAGGACGTCTTCTGGGACGACGAGCCCGAAGCCGACGAAGACATCCCCTCCGTCATCCTCATCACACGTGTCAACGACGTCTTCCTCGCCTCCTCACACCTCGACGCCCTCCACGACGCCATCGACCGCATCGAGGGCAAGGACCTCGGCGACGCCGCCGACGACAATCCCGACTACATCGCCGCCCTCGACATGCTCGGCCAACGCGCCGACCAGCACGCCTACGCCGTCCTCAACATGCAGCCCATCTTCAAGGCCATGCAGGACGGCCTCGCCGCCGCACGCCTCGCCGCCAACCCCGCAGCGCAGATCACCGACGACCCCATGATGTTCTCCGTCTTCGGCCTCGATCAACTCCGCTCCGTCGCGGGCGCCATCCGATTCGACACCCCCGACGCCGCGGCCCAATACACCTTCGCCGCCCGCGTCCCCAACAAGACCGGCCTCATCTCCCTCCTCAACGCCGAGCCCGGACCCTTCTCCCCCCCACCCTTCATCCCCGCCGACGCCGCAAGCCTCACCTCCGGACGCATCAACTTCGCGCAGGTCGTCCCCACCATCCGCGCCGTCATGAACAACCTCCCCGAAGAACAGCGCGCCGAAGCCGGCCCCTTCATCGAGGACTTCCTCAACACCGTCGGCACGATCACCTCCTCACTCGCCCCCGAACTCCACGTCGCCTCCCGCATCTCACAGCCCTACTCCGCCGACAGCCAGTCCTCACTCATCGCCATCGCAGTGAAAGACCCACAGACGCTCACCTCCTCCATCGCCACCGTCGCGCAAGGCCTCTTCGGCTTCGCGCCCCGCGAATACCTCGGCCATCAGATCTGGGAAATGCAGGGGCCCTTCGGCGGAGGCTTCGCCTTCGCGCTCGGCGGCGCCTGGTTCTTCGCAGGCCCCCCCGCCTCCGTCGAAGACGCGCTCCGCGAATCCTCCAACCCCGACCGGCCCAAGCTCGCCGACGACCCCACGTTCATCGACGCCACACGCGCCATCAGCGGCCCCGCCATCGGACACTCCTGGACGCGACTCCGACCCACGCTCCTCTACTCCGCATGGTCCGCCGAGAACTTCGACAAGATCATGCAGGAGCAGATCCGCTCACTCGAGCTCGACCCCGAGGAGGAGAAGGAATACCTCGACATGATGCGCGAGCACATGCCCGAGTCCGCGCGCACCCCCGTCCCCGCGGATGCCATCCTCCGACACCTGGGCGACATGGTCGGAAACCTGCGCGCAACCCCCGAAGGTTTCGTCGGTCAAGGGCTCTTTCTCCGCGCTCCCCGTTAAGCAACGAAACAGCGCACATCACCCCGCACTGCGCTCTCTCGGCCATTTCTTGCCATTCTCGCCGTGCAAGAAAAAAGCAGGGCGCCATCGTAAGACGGCGCCCCGCTGGAGGAGAGAGAGAGATCGACCCAATCGTACCGGTTATCGGCCTGAAGCGCTGGGAGCCCGCAAACTTTTCACTCCCGTGGCCCCCTGCGCGTCCACCACCTGGAACTGCAGACGCATCCCCGCCGGCGCTCTGTCAAGATAGTCCTGCAGCGTCGTCGCGTCGGGCACGCGCAAGTTGTTGAGTGACAAGATGATGTCGCCTTCCGCGAACCCCGCCTTCTCCGCCTCGCTCCCCGCCGCCACCGCCGTCACCCGCGCGCCCATCGGCTGACGAAGCCCCAGACGACGGGCCGTCGCACGATCCACATCCTCCACCGACAGCCCGATCCCCCCGCCCGCGGTAGCCAACGAAGGCCGCTCGCTCACGCGCACCGTCACCTCGCGCTCTTTCCCGTCCCGCAGGATTTTGATGCTCGCCTCGCTGTCCGGCCGCACGCCCGCGATCTTCAGCTGCACGTCCGCCAGCTCGCGCACGTCGCTCCCGTTGATCGCCACGATCACGTCCTTCTCCTGCAGCCCCGCCTTGTCCGCGGGTGAGTCCTTCTCGACGGTGGTGACCACGGCGCCGCGCGTGTCCTTGTCGAGGCCCAGCAGCGCGGCGTTCTCGGTGGTGACGGTGTCGAGACCGACGCCGAGGTATCCGCGCTTCACCGAGCCGGTCTCGATGATCTGCTCGGCCACGGTCTTCGCCATCGAGGTGGGAATCGAGAAGCCCAGGCCGATGCTGCCGCCGGAGGTGCTCTTGATGGCTGTGTTGATGCCGATCACCTCACCACGCAGGTTGATGAGCGGGCCGCCGGAGTTGCCGGGGTTGATGGCCGCGTCGGTCTGGATGAACGACTCGTACCCGAGCCCTTCGCTCGAGCGGATGATTCCCTGGCGCCGGCCGGTCGCGCTGATGATGCCCGCGGTGACCGTCTCCTGCAGCTCGAGGGGCGAGCCGATGGCGATGACCCAGTCGCCGACCTCCATCTTGTCGGAGTCGCCCAGCGTTGCGGCGCTCACGGCCGCGGAGAGGGAGGACGGGTCCACCTTGATCACGGCCAGGTCGGTGGCGGGGTCGGCGCCGACGAGCTTGGCCTCGGCCTGCGTCTCGTCGTGGAACACGATGACCAGCTCGTCCGCGTCCTGGATGACGTGGTTGTTCGTGAGGATGTGTCCCTCGCGGTCGATGATGACGCCCGAGCCGAGGCCCTGCCGCTGGAACTCGCGGGTCTGCGGGCCCCGGTTGCCGAAGGGGGAGCCGAACATCTGCTCGAAGGGGTCGAAGACGCGTTGGACGATGGTCTGCTTGGAGCGGACCTGCACAACGGCGGGGCGGACCTTGGCGGCCGCGCGCCGGAATGCTTTCGACAGCGACTCGGCCTGCGCGATGGCGGCCTCGTCGTCGGGCGTCGCGTGCGTGAACGGCGCGAGAGCCCCGAGCGCGATGGTGGCGCTGGCGAGGGTCAACCAGGTAGCCTTGCGAAACTGCATCCGTAGATTCCTCCTGCGGCCGAGCCGCGTGTGTGCATGATCGAGCGGGTCGCCCCGTGTGCGAGCCGGCTGTCCCGACACCATCCGACGCGCGGCGCGGCTCGTCCAGTCCGCGCGTGCGGGGCAGGTGAGGGGCATACCGACTCTGTTCGGTCACTCTCGTTCCTGCTCTCCATCCAGACGCAGTGCTCGCGTGATGGTTCGCTCCGCCATTGTTCGGCTTATGATCGGGCGGAGAAGAACTCGCGGATCGCCCTGAGGATGGGCTGGTGGAACTCTGTGCGGCAGCAGAGGACGCCGCGGTTGGCGTCGAGGCCACGCCCTTTGGAGAAGTCGAGCGGTCTGCCCAGCACGTCGGTGACGACGCACCCGGTTTCCTGCGCGATGAGGGCGCCCGGCGCGTGGTCCCAGATGCGCTCGACGTAGGCGCCGGCGCGTCGGGGGAGTCGAAGGTAGACCTCGGCCTGCCCTCGCGCGACCACGGCGTACTTGCACTGTGAATCGAGACGGAGCGGCTCGCCCCCTGCGCCCGCGGCACGGAGCACCTGCGTGGCCGCGTCGTGATCGGAGTGGGAGGCATCGACGGATCGGCAGGAGCGGGCGGGTGCGGAGAGGTCGCGCATCGCGACGTGGAGCGGGCGCGGATTGTGACCCGGTTGCGTGGCGTCGGCCACGCGCACACCGCCGCCCTTCACGGCGAGAAACACCTGACCCGCGGGATCGCGCGCATCGAAGGGGGCATCGAACGAGGCGGGCAGGTTGGGGCAGCCCAGGGCCGCGATGATCGGCTCGCCATCGAGGATGTACGCGAGACAGACGGAGTACTGCTCCCCGCGCACGAAGCCTTTGGTGCCGTCGATGGGGTCAAGAGTCCAGAATCCGGAGCCGTCGATGGGCGGGTCCGCGGCGCCGAGGTCGACGGCTTCGAGGAGCGCGGCTTCATCGACGCTGCTCCAGACGTGTGAGGTGGCGCGCGTGGCGCGCTCAAGGGCCGTGGCGTGCTCGGGATCGCGCAGGTAATCGGAGCCTTCTTCGCCCACGAGCGTGACGTGGGCGAGACGCTCGCGGAGTGTGTGCGCGACGACGGCTTGCGATGCAAAGTCGGCAAAGGTGACGGGCGAATCGTCCCCCTTGGTGATGGCGCCCGCGCGCCCCGCGGAAAAGGCGTCCTGCTGCGCGTCGCGGCAGACGAGCGACGCGAGGCGCACGGCATGGAGCGCGGCGTCGGCGTACGTCTCGATGTCGCTATCCGAAAGAAGCCGCGGTCGTGCGGCGTGGTGTGTCATGCTGCGAGCGTAGGCATCGTTATTGCGGCGCGACGTTCGGAGTGAACAACTCACTGCGCGCGGCGGGCGGCGCCGGCCCTCAGAAGTGTGCCGACGGGCGCGGCGTTGAGGCCTTCCTGCCCCACGACTGCGAGCGCGAAGGCGGTGTCCGGGCCGTCATCACGGGCGAACCAGATGAGGCCGGTGAACGCTTCACCTTCGTCCGCGAGCCATGTCTTGATCCGCTCGACCGCGTCGTCGGTGACGCGGGCCGTGGCGCCGATGGCCTTGCGCGCGGAGGCGATGATGTCGACGACCTCGCTGTTGTCGGCGCCGAGGATCTCGGCGCCTGCGGCGCGGAGACGGTCGAGCCCCGCGCTCACTTCATCCTTGACCTCCTGTGGCGAGCCGGTGAGGTCGTTGATGACAAGCCACGTTCCTCCGGGCGCCGTGGCCATCGAGGGCGCGTCTGGGGCGGAAGGGAGGGCGGGTGCGGAGGCAACGCTGGCCTGGGCCGGCTCGCCCGGCGCGGGAGGCGGCGTGGGCGGGACAGGACCGGAGTACGTCCTGCCCTTGAACGCCTTGTTGATCTTCTCGTTGATCGACTGGGGTCGAGCGTCCGCGGGAGGGGTGAAGGGGGCGCCGGTCGTCCAGTCGGACACGGCGCCCTGCAGCGCGAGCATGGAGTCGCGCAGCGCCTCGGAGTGCTGCCCGCCCTCGCGGAAGCGCTCGCCCGCCTCGCGCATCACCTGCTTGATGTCGTCGAAATCGAACTTGGTCACCACGGTGCGGTCGGCGCCGTTGATGACGATGCGGTTGCCGCTGCGCGAGCGCGAGCCGGCGTTCATCGTGAGCAGGAAGATGCCGGCCACCGCGGCGATGAGGAAGAGCGCTGCGAGAATGACGCCGCCGTTGGGGCGGGAGTCGTAGCGCGCGGTGCGCGGCCTGCGCGGTCCGGTCCCGATCGCGACACCGATGACCCGAACGTCGGGCTTGGGGCGGCGCGGCGCGCGGTTCATGCGCTCGTAGGCTCGCGAGCGGCGCGCCTGGGCGCGTGCGCGTGCGCGCTCGACCTGCTCGTGCGCCGGGCGGCGGTCGTGCGGAGGCACGGGGGCGCCGCGCTGGGGCGGAACGTTGCCGGGCTGCGCACCTTCAGGGCCGTCGTTGACGACGAAGCCGCCCTTCCACCAGTCGGTGACGCGGATGCGCGGCCGGCCCTGCCCGCCCGCGGGGGAGGGGTCCGGGCGCGGGGTGTGGCGCGCGCCGGCGGGCGCGGGGTCGAAGCCCGCGGGCTGCGCGACGGGGCCCTGCGCGACGCGCGCGGCGGCCGCGGCGCCGACGGCCTGGGCTTCCTCGTGGGCGGCGCGAACCGCGTCCTCCATGTCGTGGGACGGCCCGCCCCGCATCGAGGGCAGGTCGGCGGGACGGATCGCGAAGGGGTCGGACGAGGCCATGATGTGCTGGAGGTCGGCCAGCATGTCGCGCGAGGAGGCGTAGCGCGCCTCGTAGTCGGCCATCGCGCGACGGATGATCCAGCGCAGCCCCTCGGGGCACTTCTTCGTGATCTGCGAGAGACCCCCGTGCGCGGGGAAGCCGTTCTCGATGATCGAATAGATCACGGCGCCCGCGGCATAGATGTCGAACTTGGCGCCGTTGACCTCGGCCACCTTCACGCCCTTGAGGGCCATGCGGACCATCTCGGGATCCCGGAAGTACTCCGTGCCGTGCGTCGTGAGGGTCATCGCGCTGCGGAGCGGGGTGACGAGCCCGAAGTCGACGAGGTGCGCAGCGCCGTGGGAGACGATGATGTTGTCGGGCTTGACGTCCTTGTGCCAGAGCCCGCCCTCGTGGTAGGTGTTCAGGGTGCGGACGAGGTCGGAGGCGTAGGAGAGGGCTTCCTGCAGCGTGTCGGCGCGGAGGCCTTCCATCCCGGCGCGGTCGTGGAGGCGCGAGGTGACGATGGAGAGGGTGTCTCCCGGCACGTAGCGCATGACGTAATAGAACCGCTTGTCGGTGAGCTCGTGCTCGAGGATGAGCCCGAGCCGGCGCGCGGCGTCGAGGGACTTGCTCTCTCGGACGATCTGCGGGAGAGAGGAGCCGTCGGCGAGGGAGAAGGCCTTGATGACGACCTGATCGACGTTGCCGATGCCCCGGCGCGCGAAGACGGCGCGCTTGGTCTCGTCGGGCTCGGCGATGTAGAGGCGCCCGCCCGAGCCGCCGGAGCGGAGCGAGCCGACGATCTTGTAGCCCTCGAACTGCCCGAGGGTGCGCTTGGAGGGCTTGTCGGCGCCCGGGGCGTGCGCGACCGCTTCGGGGACGCGCTTCTCGATGCCCTCGACGAGCGGGGTGAGCAGGAGGAGGCGTGCGGGGCGGCCGACGGCGAATCGGTAGCAGCAGCGGCCGATGGTCTTGAGTTCGTCCTGGAAGGTGCGCCCGTAGTGCGAGGCCGCGGACCAGCGCCCGATGACGACGTTGAGAAGGATGAGGGGGAGGAGGACGATGGAGGTGACCAGCCCGCCGATGGCGCGGAGGACCTCGTAGATCATCCCGAAGATGAACTGGAAGATGTGCCTGATGAACCAGGAGACGCCCTTGAAGGCGGGCACCATGACGAAGATGACCAGCAGCACGGCGACCGAGATCGCGAGGACGGACATCAGGATGCCGAAGAATGCTCCCATCGTTGCCTCCCGCCGCGCTGCTCGCGGCGTGTCGCGCGTGAGTCCCCACGCTCTCGCGGCTTAGTCGTTCATCATCGCCGCCTGATCCTGTCGACGCAGTTCCTGCTGGCGGTGATAGATCTCCGCCACGGCTTCATCGAAAAGCGCGTCCTCCGATTTCGAGGCCGTGCCCAGCCCGGCCCGCTCCAGCTCGCCCTGCTCGTCGCTCGTGAAGGAGTAGGTGGCCACCACCTCCCGCACCTTTTCCCGGAGCATGTCGCGGACCTTGGTCAGCCTGCGGGAGACGGTGGGCTCGGAGGTGCCGAGCTGCGCGGCCACTTCCTTTCCTTCGAGCCCGTCGAACACGCGCATCCGGTAGATCTGGAACTCCATGAATTCACAGCGGCGCTCGACCATGCGGATCGCGGCCTCGACCTTGGCGCGGAAGACCGCGGCCTCGTACTGCCCGTCGGGGCTCATGCCGCCGGCGGACTGCATCCAGGTCTCGTCGAGCGAGGCGCCGCGCTTCCCGCGTCCGCGCTTCTGGGCCATGCGTCGGTCGATCTCGTCGCCGAGGGTGTGCTTGGCGATGGAGAGGAGCCATGTGGAGAAGCGTGCGCCGCGGGAGGGGTCGTAGCGGTCGATGGAGTCGGAGAGCGCCGCGAGTGTTTCCTGAGAGAGATCGCGCACGGTCTGCGAGCCGATGGCGCCCTTGCCCCACTTGGAGAGCTGGGCGCGGAGGACGGGGCCGAAGATCTCCCACAGCTCGAACCAAGCGGTCTCGTCGCGCGCACGCAGGCGTGCGATGAACGCGGTCGTGAGCTGATTGAGCATCGGGCATCCTCCGCAAGTGGCCCGGGCCGGGTTCGGCGGGCCGTCAAGGCAAACCGGGCGCGAGATCGCTCGGCGTCCGTTGTTCCGACCCCGCACCAGGGGGTTTCAGCACGCTCTTTCTCCCCACCGGCTCCCGAACAAGCATAAGACGGGGCGGGGCGGAGGTCTGCGTCCGGGAACCACGGCGCAAAAGAAGCCCGGAAGCGTGAAAGCGGGCGGCGGGCCTTCCCACCAACGGAGGAAGAGATTCGCACCCAGCCTCCCTCAGCCATTTCGCCGGGAGCACACGCGGAAAGGGGCGTAAGCCATGTCAGGAATCGTGAAGCCTCTGGTTCGGTTCGGCGTCATCGCGGGGTTGGGGACGGGCGCGGCGGTCCTGATCGCGGGTCCGCACCGCGTCTCGGCCCTGGCTCACGCCGTGCAGGGCAAGATCGTGTCGGTCATCGACAGCAACATCGACGACCCCACGGTGCTGCGCGCACAGCTTCGAGAGCTCGCGGAGCAGTATCCCGAGCGGATCGCGGACGTTCGCGGGGACCTCGCGGAGCTGCAGGAGCAGATCCGCCAGGTCGAGCGCGAGAAGCAGATCGGCGAGCGCGTCGTGGCGCTCGCGCAGCGCGACCTCGACGGCCTCAAGGACCTGCTCGCCCGCGCCGACGAGGCGCGCGCCGCGCACGGGCCCGGGCGCGTCATCACCGTCGCGTTCAACGATCGGGACTACAAGATCGACGAGGCGTACGCCCGCGCGACGCAGATCTCCCAGACCAAGGCCGCGTACCAGGCCCGCGTCAGCGACGCGGAGCGGACGACGGTCTACCTGAAGCAGCAGGAATCTCGCGTGAACGAGATGCTGACGAAGCTGGAGAGCGAGCAGGCGGATTTCAACTCGCAGCTGTGGCAGATCGACCACCAGGTGGACGCGATCGCGCGTAACGATCGTCTGCTGGAGATGCTCGAGAAGCGTCAGCGGCAGATCGACGAATACAACCGCTTCGACGTCGTGTCGGTGGATCAGGTCAAGCAGCGTCTCACGCAGATCCAGGCCAAGCAGGAGTCGCAGTTCAAGTCGCTGGAGAAGGCGACGGACCGGCTGAACTACGAGCAGCAGGCCCAGCAGCAGATCCAGGCCGAGGAGACGGCCCGCAGCGAGTTCGAGCGGGCCACGGAGTCGATCTCCCCGAGCACAAAGCCTGCGAACGAGATCCGGATCGCGCCGGAGGCAGGGGAGAAGGATCGTCCGGTGCGCGACGCGGCCTCGGTGGCCTCGAGCGCTCCGGTGCGGATCCACTAACGACCCGCAGGGCACACGGACCCCTCGGGCTGAGCGCGCCGGCGCCCTGATCCTGATGCGCGAGGGCCCGAGCGTGAACCCGAGGGTCCAACGACAACTCCGCCGCCGCCGCAGAGCTCCCTCGGCAGAGACTGCGGCGGCTTTGTCATTGGGGAAGCAACGCGAGGCGCCGCCCGCGCCCGAGCCGTACCCTACGATCGGAGAACACCATGCCAAAGACACTCACCGCGCTGCTGCTCACGCTCCTCTCGCTCGCGCCGCTCGCCCGCACGCAGGATCACGACCATGACCACGATCACGCGGGGCATGATCACGGTGCGCCCGCGGCGGTGCGGCCCGTGGAAGCGCCCGGGAACGTGGCGATCCCGGAGACCCCGGCGGGCGAACAGCTCCGATGGATTCTCGACGAGCTTGCCTCGAAGGACGACGTGAAGGCGGAGGGGCGGTTCACCGAGGCGTTCAGCGCTCAGGCGCCGCCGGATCGGCTGCGTCTCGTGTTCAGCCAGCTGCGCTCGGCGCTCGGGAACGTCGAGCTGATGCGGGTCGATGAGCAGTCCCCGCACGCGCTCGTGGGGGTGATCCGGTCGGGCGCGAACCAGACGACGTGGCGGGTGATCGTGGGCGTGGAGGGCGCGGACCCGCACCGCATCGACTCGATGCTGTTCCAGCCGGCGCCGGAGGAGGCGATCAAGCCGCTGCGCTCGTGGGAGGAGGTCGACAAGTCGGTGGCTGCCATGGGAGAGATGGCGGCGCTCGGCGTGTATCGGGTGACGAAGGACTTTGCGCTCGAGCCGGTGCACACGCTCAACGACGGGCAGCCCCTGGCGATCGGGTCCGCGTTCAAGTTCTTCGTGCTCGAGGCCGTGGCGAACGAGGTGCGCGAGGGCCGGCTCGAGTGGTCGACGCCCATCGAGATCCGCGACGAGTGGAAGTCCCTGCCCTCGGGCGTGATGCAGAACCTCCCGCGCGGGACGGAGAAGCCCCTGGCCGAGTACGCGCGTCAGATGATTTCCATCAGCGACAACACGGCCACGGACCACCTGCTCCGCACGCTGGGGCGCGAGAAGGTCGAGGGCGTGTACCTCGCGCGGGTGAAGGACCCGGCGCGCACGCTGCCCTTCCTCACCACGCGCGAGCTGTTCGCGGCCAAGCTCTCCGAGGACGGCGCGCTGCTGAACAGGTACGCGGACGCCGATGTCGAGACGCGCCGCGCCATGCTGTCTGAGGGTGGGGAGATCGCTTCCGCCGAGCCGCAGCTCACGCTCGCGGAGCACTGGCGCATCCCGCAGCGGGTCGACGCGGTGGAATGGTTCGCCAGCCCGCGCGACCTCGCGGAGACGATCGTCGCGCTGCACAAGGCGTCGAAGGAGGAGGGGCTGGGCGAGGTGTGGCGCGCCCTCTCGATCAACCCAGGCATCCCCTCCCTGCGGACGGACTGGGCGAGCGTGGGCTTCAAGGGCGGCTCCGAGCCGGGTGTGCTGAACGTCACGTGGCTGCTGGAGCGCCACGCCGAGAAGGGGGGCGGGTGGGGCGTGGTGGCCATGACTCTCAACAGCACGAAGCAACCCCTCGACGAGCGCACGGCCATCGGCCTCGCGCAGCGCGTCATCGAGTTCTTCGGCGCCTCCTGGTCCGACGCGCACTGATCGCCGCGCGCCCCAACGAAACCGCCCGCGCTCCGGAGAGCAGCGGGCGGGTGTGGTCGTCAGTGGTTGTGAGGGTGATCAGTCGCAGTCCGAGCGCGGACGCAGGAGATCACGCAGGTTGTACACCGCGTTCGAACGGTCTCCCATGTCGATCGCACACTCGATCGCCCGCCGAGCCTCCCTGTCCTCGTCGAGCAGGTACGACACCGCGGCCAGCATGAACGCCTCGTCGCGTGCGGCCCTTCGACCGGCCGGGAACCGCTCCTCGCGCGAACGATACTGCCGCTGCAGATCGCAGAGCGTCTCGTCGATGTCGCGGGACCGGGGCGCCCGCACGCCGCGCGGGTCGGAGTCGAACGCGTCGCGCATGGCCCATGCCGCGGCGCGCTCATCCCCGCACATGGCTGAGGCCAGCGCGTATCCCGTGTTCGCCTCTCCCTCCTGCGGACGCAGGCGCGACGCTTTCGCGAACAGCCGCTGCGCATCCGCGTAGCACTCGCGCTCGAACTGGTCCCACGCCTCGTCCATCAATCGGTCGTACGTGGAGCGGGGCCTGCGGTAGTCGTCGTGCGTGCGAACCACCACCACGCGCGACGGCGCCGGCGTCCCGCAGCGGAACGGCGCGCCCGCAAACGCGGGCGCGGCAAGCGCGGTGAGGGAGGCGAGCGTGAGACCGACGCGAAGACGCGACATGACAGGCTCCCTGTCGTTTCAGAGTGCGGCCGGCGCGCCTGCTTCGATGCCGACGCGCCGAGCCGCGTTGTGCGACGCGGGCGGCCCGCACGTCGCGAACCGCCCGCCGTTTCAGACGCTCAGATGTATCCCCGGTTTCATCCCGCGAAAGTTCATCTGCACGCAGGGCGCGAGTAATACACGCGCCTCGGCGCACAATCGCGCTCGTACCGAACGGAACGCGCCTGCCGGTATTCCACATGCGCCGGCCGGTAGGTCGAGTAGGTCGCGCGGGACGGGTAGTGCGTCCGCACGGACGGCGCCGGCGCCGAATATCTCACGCTGTACGACGATGTGTACGAGGGGCTGTAGGACGAGGACCAGTAGGTCGTCACGCCGTGTCGCCCGCTCGAGCCGGCATAGAAGCCCACGCTCGTTCCTGCGCCGTACGACGAGTGCCCGCCGTAGTGCGGCCGCCCGTGCGAACCGTGGTGTCCGTACGACGGTCGATGATGCCCGTAGCTCGGGCGCGCGTGATGCCCCCCGTACCCGCCGTGGGAATACGCGGGGCGCGGCGCGCACGCCGAGTTCCCGATCCGCACCGACACGCGGAGCCCGTCCGCCATCGCGGGCGCGCACAGCAACGCCGCGCCGCCGATCACACCAGCCAGCCATCCGTTCAATCTCATGGGATTCTCCTCCTCACAAAGGGAGCATCGAGGCGCGGCCGCGCCCGAACCCCCCACCCCCACTTCTACTCCGACACCCCCGCCACGGTTCCCGGCCCGTTCGCCGACTCCTCCCGTCCAGCCCCAAAACCCCGCGTAGAGGCCTTGCTCAGGCCTCCGTCTCGGCCCGTGCCCGCTTTCGTCTCGGGGGAAAGATCGGTGTCGCCTGATTGAGCGCCTCCCCCAGACGCAGCGGCCCGACCTTCGTGATCCGGTCCCACGCGCTCTTGGCCAGCTCGGGGCTGTACTCGATGCCGATCGATCGGCGCTGGAGCGCACGCGCGAGCGTGAGCGTCGTCCCCGACCCGTTGAACGGGTCGAGCACCAGATCGCCCTCGTTCGAGCACGCCCGGATCACGCGCTCCAGGTACGCCTCGGGCAGCTGGTTGTCGTGATTGGCGCGCCGCTCCTTGTTGTTCCCCTGGATGCGCCCCCAGTACTTCCCGTACCACACGTCCATCGGCACGCGCTTCCCGTTCGTCCCCTCCTTTTTGGCGTGCGTCCTCGGATCGAAGTAGATCGTCGCGCGGTCCGACGGCTCGAGGATCTCGTCCGGGTTCCACGTCCGCTCCGACGCGTCCTTCGCAAAGTACAGCGCGTGCACCTTCGACATGATGAACGAGCCCATCCGGTTCTGCCCGAACCGGAAGTGCCAGACGCACCAGTTGATCATCGTCATCTCGCGCCGCTTCAGGTGCACCACGATCTCGGCCGCCGTGTCATCCGGGATGTTCACCCACATCGACCCGCGATCCGTCAATGCATCCACACACAGGTCCAGCCACCTGTACGTGAAGTCGAGGTAATCGCTCCGCGGCATGTCGTCGTCCCACCGGTCGTACCCACGGCTCCAATTGAACGGCGGGTCGGCGAAGATGAGGTCCACCTTGCGCTCGCGGCACTCCGGCAGCGCGCTCAGCACCTCCCGACAGTCACCAACGTACAGACGCGTCTGGGGCTTCTCCGCCTCGTACGCCGGCCGCATCGCCCCCGCCTCGCGCACGCTCGGCGCGCGCTGCGACCGCTTCTTTGATGTGCCCGGCGCGCTCTGTGCCATCGGTCACCGCTCCTCGACGATCAACGTACCCAGGCGCGCATCGTAGCGCAACCCGGCTCACGTCGCTCGCGCGCAGTGTAGCGCATCCGCGCCTCGCCGCGCAACCCGATCACGCGCCGAACTCAGCCCTTCCGCCCGCGCACGAGGTTCAGCAGCGTCCGCAACTGCTCCTCATTCAGCACCCCGGCCAATGTGCGGAACAGTTCGCGCCGGTCGGCTGCGGACGCCGTGCCCAGGCGCTGCTTCTGCCCGAACGTCTGGATCGCATTGCGGACCCTGGGCTCCTGCTCCGGAGTCAGGTTGAGCGCCGCGATCGTCTCTTCCAGGCGCTCCTTGCCCAGGGTCGTCTCCCGCTCATACGCCCGGCGCACCTCCCCCCCGAAGGCCCTCACCATCTCCTCCTGCACCGCCCTGCGCAGCGGTACGCCGCGCTTCTCCGCCTCCCCCCGAACCTCTTCCAGCAGCGCCTCCCGGTATTCCCTTGTGATCTCCTCGAACTTCGCGCGTGCCTCCGCAGGCAGCGCACCCGCCAGCTCGTCCCGGAACACCCGGTGATCCTCCAGCGACGGCGCCTCCTTCGAGAGCTCCCGCAGCGTCTCCAGCGCGCTCGCGCGCCCCTGCGGCCCAGCCGCGAGATCGCTCTGCAACTGAATGATCTCCTTCACGTGCTCCCGGAAAAACGCGTCCCACTCCCCCGACCGCGCCGCCAGCACCTCGTCCACCCTCCGACGTGCCTCCTCATCCAACATCCCCCGCAACAGATCCACCGCGGCCTCCTCCACCGTCGCATCCGGACGCAGCAGCCGCCCCTCCGCATCCCGACGCACGAGCGTCAGCCCCTCCAGCAACTCCACCCCGGGCCCGCGCAACAAGTCGTGATCGCTCTGCGGAAACACTTCCTCCGGCGTGCGGCCCGGCGGCTGCGCGCCCTGCGCTGGAAGCGCCGGAGACTCCTGCGCCACGCCCAACCCTCCCGCACACAACCCCGCACACGCCGTCAGGATCAGCCAACGCATCTTCGCACGCTCCTTGCCCCCACGGTCCTTCCGCCCAGCCCAACGCCGCTTCCGCCCTTCCCTTGCACGAACGCTACGCTCCGCCCATGACCCGAGAAGAACTGGCCCAACGCATCGCGGACGCCTCCCTCCTCCGCGGAACCTTTACCCTCCGCTCCGGACGAACGTCCTCCTACTACCTCGACAAGTACCGCTTCTCCACACGACCCGAGGTTCTCCGAGAGCTGGCCAAACTCTTCGCCCAACGCATCGACGCCTGGACCGATGATCTCGGCCCTGTCCAGCGGCTCGCCGGCGCCGAGCTCGGCGGCATCCCCCTCGTCACCGCCGCCGCCATGCAGACCGGCCTTCCCTGCATCTTCGTCCGCAACAAGAAGAAGGACTACGGCACCGCCAAGCAGATCGAAGGCGAGCTGAACAAGGGCGACACGCTCATCTTCCTCGAGGACGTGGCCACCACCGGGGGCCAGGCCCTCGAGGCCGTGCAGTCACTGCGCGAGGAGGGCGCCAACGTCCTGGGCGTCATCGCCACCATCGATCGGCTCGAGGGCGCGCGCGAGAACATGGAAAAAGCGGGCGTCCGCTTCGAGGCGCTCTTCACCAAGCGCGACCTCGGCGTGACGGAATAAGCCTTCCGGACGAGCCCTCGTCTCAGCGCTTCCGCCGCAGCCCAACCAGCCCCAGTCCGGCGCACGCAAGGAGCGCCGGCTGCGGCAGCGGGATCACCAGGAACTCCAGCCCGTAATGCGCCGAGAACACCACGCCGGGCGGCAGCCCCGTCGCGTCGAACATCGCCGTCGCATGAAGCTCGTACGAGCCCGCGCTCAGCGTGTGTATCCCCGTGGCGATGGCCGAGCCGCCGACCTCCTTCAGTTCGATGTCGATCGTCGCCGTCGGCGCGAGGAACACCGTGAAGAAGTCCCACGAGATCGTCGCGTCCGTCGTCAGGTCGAAGAACACGTGCAGTTCCGCCTTCGCCGCCGCGTCGTACCCGCCGACCGGCACGAGCGAGAACGATTCGCCCCCGCCCAACGCCGCGATCTTGTCCATCGTGAACATCGTCGAAAGGTCCGCCGCCACGCTGCTCAGCGTGGACGGCGTCAGGTCGTCGCCGTGCAGCACGAAATCGCCGATGCCAGCCGGCGCCGTTCCCAAAAACGACCCGGGCCCGCTCAGGTCCATCACCGAACCGCTCACCATCCCCGTCCGCGACGTGATCGTGATCGGCCCCGCCCACGCGCACGAAACACACAACACCGACGCCAACGCGACAACACTCTGCCGAGCCATGACACCGCTCCTTCGAATTGGTCTCACTCACCCGCGGCGTCTGGGTCGCGGCCACCATCCCCGCCCCCTTCTTCACTCCCCGCAACCTAACCCCGACCGATCCTTGCGCAAAGACAATTCTTCATAATCTTCACAATCGCCCCAACCATCCTGCAAACATCCTCGGCGCCATACGGACAACGTGCAAACAAACACGACACGGCCCTTCCCAGCCGTGTCGTGCACCCCTCCTCGATCTCTGCCGTCCGAGCGGTCAGCGCCGACGCTGACGCAGGGCCATGATGCAACTACACGCGAGAAGCCCGGCCGCCCCCGGCGCCGGGATCACGCGCGCCGGCATCCCCGCGTCCGTTTCGTACGCCCACGTCGTCGCGCGATACTGGCTGCGGCCGCTGATGACCGTCGGGTCCCACAGCAGATGAATCCATCCGTAGTGCGTCAGCCCCGCGATCGACAGCTCCACGCCCACGTACGCCGAGGTTCCGAGCAGAGGAACGTCCCCCGTGGTGAACGAATAGAACCCCGCGGTCGTTGAGCTGACCCACGTCTCGCTCGCCCCGACCGACTCGCCGACGTCGAAGACGCGCGCCAGCGTGAAGTCCGCCTGCCCGCCCCCGGCCATCACGTTCACCGTCGAACCCTGCGCCACGCGCACGTTCGCGCCCTCGCGCTCGAACGTAGTCGCCACCAGCTCCGTCGACGTGACGGGGTTCCCCCACACGTACAGCGTCGAGAGCGAAGTCGCGCCGCCGCTCTGCGACGGCGGGAGTGTCACGTCCAGCCCCTGGCCCCGAATAAAGAACGGATCGAACGGGATCGCCTGCGAGCCCGACCAGGCAAACTCGCCGCCAGCGTTCGAGAACACCACCAGCGAAGCGCTCGATGCGCCACCCAGCCAAACGCCGATCATCGCCGGCACAACAGCACGAAATGCTCTGAACATGTGTTTCCTCCCAGGAGGCCGCACGTCCGCGCGGCCCGCATCACCAACAACCTATAACACTCCTCCCCCATAACCAGGCCGAAGCAAGCGCCCACGACGCTTTTTTCATCAGCGCCGCGGCTTCTTCATACTCCCCCCACTCCCCGCCCTGATCCCAGACCCCGCCTCACACCCCTCCACGTGATCATTCACGATCCCCACGGCCTGCATGAACGCGTAGCAGATCGTCGACCCCACAAACGTGAACCCGCACTTCTTGAGCGCCTTCGACATCGCGTCCGACTCCGCAGTCTTCGACGGGATGTCCTGAAGAGTCCGCGGCGCACGCCTCACTTCCGTGGGCGCAAACCCCCACACAAGCTCCGCGAACGATCCACACTCCTCCTGCACCCTCAGAAATGCGCGAGCGTTCGTCCGGGCGCCGAAGACTTTGAGCCGATTCCTGACGATCCCCTCGTTCTGTAGCAAGCGCTCGAGCCGAGCGTCCGTGAAGCGCGCCACCTTCTCGGGATCGAACTCGGCGAACGCCTCGCGGTACGCCTCGCGCTTCTTCAGGATCGTCGACCACGACAGCCCCGCCTGCGCGCCCTCGAGGATCAGGAACTCGAACAGCACGCGATCATCGCGCACCGGCCTCCCCCATTCCTCATCGTGGTAGATGCGCATCTGCTCGGATGACTCGGACCAGGCACAGCGCGCCACGCGTCACCCGTTCGCCGCGACGCCCACGCTCATCGTCACTGGAACGTACGTCGGCTTCACTCTGCGCTCGAACTCGTCCCAGTACTTGTTCATGATCGTCCGCACGGCCCAGTTGTTGCCGTCCGCCAGCCCGCAGATCGTCGTCCCGGGCATCGCGCCCATGCTCGTCGCGATCTCCAGCGTGAGATCGAGGTCCTTCGTCCGAGCATCACCCTTCTCGATCCGCGAGAGCAGCTTGAACAGCCACTGGCTGCCCTCTCGGCAGGGCGTGCACTGCCCGCACGACTCGTGCTTGAAGAAGCGCGCGATGTTGCGCGCCACGCCCACCATGTCGGTGTCCTCGTCGAACACCGTCGGGCACGCGGTGCCCAGGCCCAGCACGTTGTACTTGCGCCCGATGTCGAAATCCATCTCGGCGTCGAACTGGTCCGGCCCCAGAATCCCCGTGGAAATCCCGCCCGCGATCGCGCCCTTGTACTTCTTGCCTCCGCGCATCCCGCCGCAGTAGTCCTCAACAAGCCGACGCAGCGGGATGCCGAGCTCGCACTCGTACACGCCCGGCCGATTCACGTGCCCCGACACGCCCATGAGCTTCGTGCCGTGGGACGGAGGCCCGCCCACCGTGGACTGCACGCCCTGGCCTTTGAACCACTCGGCGCCGTTGGACACGATCGACGGCAGGTGCGCCATCGTCTCGACGTTGTTGATGATCGTCGGCCGGCCCCACAGGCCCTTGATCGCCGGGAACGGCGGCTTGTTGCGCGGCCAGCCGCGCTTCCCCTCGAGCGACTCGAGCAGCGCGGTCTCCTCGCCGCAGATGTACGCCCCGGCTCCGCGATGCAGGTAGCAGTCCACCTTCCACGCGCCCCCGCCGGCCGTGCTCGCGCCGCTGAGCAGACCCGAGCCGCCGAAGATGCCCTTCTCGTACGCCTCGCGGATCGCGTTCTCCATCACCTGCGCCTGGTGGTGGTATTCGCCGCGGATGTAGAAGTACGCCGTCTGCAGGCGGCACGCGTAGCACGCGATCGCGATGCCCTCGAGCACGATGTGCGGATCGAAGTCCATCAGCAGCCGGTCCTTGAAGGTGCCCGGCTCCGACTCGTCCGCGTTCACCGCGAGGTAGCGCTGCCCGCCGTCGAACTTCGGGAGGAACGTCCACTTCAGCCCGGTGGGGAAGCCCGCGCCGCCGCGCCCGCGCAGCTGCGAGTCCTTCACCATGTCGACCAGGGCTTCCGGCGCGAGCGTGATGGCTTTCTTGAGGCCCTCGTACCCGCCGGTGCGCGTGTAGTCGTCGTACGACACGACGCGCCGATCCTTCGGATCACCCCACGGGAACGTCGGGATCCGCTGCGTCAGGACGGGCTTGCTCGGTCGTTCGAGATAGTTCCAGGCTGGCACGCGAAGGCTCCCTCAGTCGTTCGATCCTGCAACGGGCCCCGATTCTACGGCGCCCGTGCGCGTCCGCCCGCTCACCCGTTTCGCCGCATAAACCAGGCGTTCCGCAGACGGAGCGTCGTCTCGAACCCCCGCTTTTCCGGGAGCCCCGAGTCGACGATCGCGTCGTAGACGTTGCGCTCGCCCCCGGGCAGATGCTTCTGGTGCGGGTCGGGGCCGCGCCGCTCGTGCGTGTCGTGAAAGCCGAGGTATCCGCCGGGCTTCACCATGTCGGCCCAGTCCTCGATGTCCTTCTTCACGGCGCCGTAGGTGTGGTCCGCGTCGATCCAGATGAACGACGCGGGCTCGCTCCAGTGCGCCCGGAAGTCGTGGCTCATCTCGCGCTCGGGAACCACCTTGCCCTTCAGGCCCCACTTCTCGATTGTGTCGAGAAACACAGGCCAGGAATGGCCCGCGTCGGCCTCCTGCTCGCTGCGCCCGGCGCCGGCGAGATCATCGCGCGAGCCGAAGAGGGGAAGCGTGTGCGGGTCGACGGCGTGCAGGGTCGAGCCCTCGCGCATGCCGGCGGCGATGAAGACCGCGCTCTTGCCTTTGAAGGAGCCGAGCTCGATGAGCGGGCCCTGCGGCGCCTTGGACGCGCACCAGCAGAGCATCGCGGCCTGATCGGGATGGAGCCAGCCGGGCAGCTCCAACGCCTCTTCCAGGCGCGCGCCGAAGCGTTGGCGCGTGAAGGCGCGGGCCTCTCGGAGCACGCTTGGGGCGGGGCGGAAGGGTCGGGGCAGCCACGAGGGCGCGCGCACGTCGCTATGCATTGCCGTCCCCCGTGCGCTGATTCGGGGTGATCTCGATCTCCTCGATCGTGGTGCGTCGAAGCGTCACCGTGCCCTGCGGCGTGCGTTTTTGCGTTTCCTCAACTTTTGGCCGAGAGCGTGTTGTTGCGGGGTCGGTGCGCACCGCGTGCGTGATATGGGCGACGAATTCCCCGAGGGACCGCCAGAGCGATTTGTGCGCGCCGCCGCCCATATTTTTTTCTCAGTGATGCCCGCCGGAGCGCTCGGCGTCGTCGATGAGACGGGGCATCTGGTCGGGCGTGAGGTTCTCGTGGAGGGTGTGGTCGATGAGCGCGACGGGGGCCGAGCCGCACGAGCCGAGACACTCGAGCTCGACGAGCGTGAACTTGCCGTCGTCGGTGGTCTCGCCGAGCTCGATGCCGAGCTTGGCTTTGCACGCGTCGGTGATGGCTTTGTGGTTGCAGAACTCGCAGGCGATGGATCGGCAGACGGCGATGACGTGCGTGCCGCGGGGCTTGAGCCAGTACTCCTCATAGAAGGATGCGGTGTCGAGGACTTCGGCCGGCGTGAGGGAGAGAAACTGCGCGACCTCTTCGAGGGCCTGGGGGGGGATCCAGTGGTACGCCTCCTGGATCATGTGCAGCGCGGAGAGTGTGCCGCCCTGCTTGGTGGCGTAGCGCGGCAGGATCTTGCTGGTGAGCTCCTCGCGCATGGCGCTGGTGAGGTAGGGCTCGTCCCGCCTTGGGATCGTCGTGGTCGCGGAGGGCTTCGTGATCCAGGACATTGCTCGTTTCTCGCGTAAGGAAGTCGGGAAAACGGCAGTGTACGGCGCCCTAGCGGGGCGGGCCCCCGGGTTGGCCGCCCTGCTGCGGGATCGCTCCGGGGGAGCAGGGGTTGCCGTCGATCTCGGCGTGCGGGCGCAGGTCGCCATCGGGCGCGGTCCGCTGCACCGAGCCGGTGGAGACCGCGCGGACGGTGGCGATGCGGAGCGCGCCTTTGGGCGGCTGGGGCGCGTTGCGGCCCCAGGTGACGACGTCGATCACGGCGCCTTTGGGGTCGAGGAGCGCGATGAGGTCTGCTGAGTTTGCGAACGCGCGGGAGGGCGCGGAGTTCTCCATGCTGAAGACGAGCGCGCCGCTGAACTGAGGGTTGGGGCCCGCGGGCTTGGCGCTCGTGCCGACTTCGCCGGGGATGGCTTTGCCGGTCGCGGCGCCGTTGAAGACGACGGCGACGGCGCCGGGCGCGAGCGAGACGGCGGGGAAGACGAAGCGCACGCCGCGCTTGTCCCCGGGCTTCTCGAGCCCGGTCTTGTCGGCGATGACGAACCCGGCCAGGTCGATGGGCTTGGCGTGCGGGTTCATGATCTCGACGAACTCGTCGGCGGTGGCGTCGCGCACGCCGTCCTTGTTGGGGTCGAACGCCTCGTCCGCGGGGACGGCGAACATGGCCTCCATGATGACGGGGTTGGGGAAGGGGACGGGAGGCGCGGCAAACGTTGCAGTGCTGCTCACGCAGAACGCCGCGAAGCACGCCCCGAAGTTGAAACCCGACTCGACGCCCATGTCTGAAGCGTACCGCTGAATCGCGATTGCCGCCGAGGGTTTAGGTCTTCTGCAGGATGGCGAGGTATTGCCGCCAGGGGCCGACGTCGTTCTTCAATTGGAAGGCCATGGCCTTGGTGATCTGCGCGGTGTGGTGGAGGTCGTGGACGACCCAGGTGGAGAGGAGCTGTCCGAGGTTGACGGGGCCGAGGTCGGGGTGGGTGGCGGGGAGGGTGAAGTGCTCGGGGGTGATGTTGAGCGCGGCGAGCGTGTCGAGGCTCTCGCGGCGCGTGCGCGCGAACTCCTCGAGGAGCGTCTCCATCGACTTGTTCTTGTCCGTCTCGTACATCGCGTAGCGGTCGAAGGGCTCGAAGGGCCTTGTGTCGCGCGCGAGGATGTGTCTGGCGCGCGCGAGCCAGTTGACCCGGTCGGCGTGCAGGAGGTGGCCGACGACGTCGAAGGGGCTGAAGGTGTCGGGGCCGTAGTTGGAGCGCGCCCACGTGTCGTCGATGCCGCCCAGCATCTCGCGCAGCACGCGCGGGGTGCGCTCCAGCGGCTCGATCGCGGTCCGCAGGGATTCGATCATCGCGCTCCCTCGGGGGTCAGCGGTCGAGTTCGGCGGCCACGATGTTGAGCGAGCCGAGCACGGCCACGGCGTCGGCGAGCATGTGCCCCTCGAGCATCTTGGCCATGACCGCGAAGTTGATGAAGGAGGGCGGGCGGGTCTTGACGCGCCAGGGGCGCGGGCCGCCGTCGCTCACGACGTAGTAGCCCAGTTCGCCGTTGGCGGTCTCGTTGGCGCCGTAGCCCTCCGCGATGGGGGCTTGCCAGCCGCGGTTGGTCATGATGAGTTCGAAGTGCGCGATGAGGCCTTCGATGGAGCCGTAGACGTCCTTCTTGGCGGGCTTGGCGAGCTTGCCGTCCGCGAAGGTGTTGACGGGGCCTTGCGGGATGTTGTCGATGAGCTGCTCGATGATGCCCATCGCCTGGCGGATTTCTTCGATGCGCACCTGGAAGCGTGCGTAGACGTCGCCGTCGGTGTGGAGCGCGACCTTGAACTGGACGGCGGGGGCGCCTTGGCCGTCCCAGTTGTCGGCGTAGCAGAGGTAGGGCTCATCCTTGCGCAGATCGCGGCGGACGCCCGAGGCGCGCGCGACGGGTCCGGAGAGGGACCAGCCGATGGCGTCGGCCTCGCTGATGTAGCCGATGCCTTGCGTGCGGTCCATGAAGATGCGGTTGCGGAGGACGAGTTTTTCGAGGTCGACGAGCGCGACGGAGAGGTCGTCCCGGAGGAACGACTTGATCATGCGCTTGAAGGTTTCCTCGTCGGGCAGGTCCTGCATGAGCCCGCCGACGCGGGTCCAGTCGGGGTGGAAGCGCTGCCCGGAGATGTAGTCGCAGAGGTCGTAGATCTTCTCGCGCGGGTTGAAGGCGTAGAGGAAGCCGGTGAAGGCGCCCAGGTCGAGCGCGGCGGCGCCGACGCAGAGGAGGTGGTCCTGGATGCGGCCGAGCTCGGCCATGATGGTGCGGAGGACCTTGCAGCGCGGGGTGATGTCGATGCCGAAGACCTTCTCGACCGCGTGGTGCCAGCAGATGTCGTTGGACACCGGGGAGAGGTAGTTCATGCGGGAGACGATGGTGACGTACTGGTTGTAGTCGAGGTGCTCGGCGAGCTTTTCGAAGCCGGAGTGGAGGTAGCCGATGTGGGGCGTGACGCGGGCGACGCGCTCGCCGTCGAGCTCCATGACGAGGCGCAGGGTGGTGTGGGTTGCGGGGTGCTGGGGGCCGAAGTTGAGGACCCAGCGGTCGCCGGTGTCGATGTGCTCGCGCAGGTACTCGGCGGGGCTGTCCGCGTCGACCGTGAAGGCGTCGTCCGGCTTGAGCGTGAAGGGCAAGGCGGGTTCCTTTCGGCTCTCTCCCCGCGCGGATCGCGGGGTGGAGGGCACGATGATAGTGCCCGAGGGCGTGGCACGCCCCCCAAACCCCGAACGGTGTTCGCTCGTCATGAGAAAGGCCGAGACGCCCTGGTGGACGTCTCGGCCCGGTTCATCTTCCTCCTGCCCCCGGCCCCGGACCCTGCGGGTGTGGTGATCAGCGACGGCGGCGCGTGCCGGCGAGGCCGAGACCACCCATGAGGGCGAGCGCGGCGCCTGGCGCGGGCACGACGGTGCCGTTGATCTGGAAGTTGTTCGTGATGGACGAGTTGGTCCATGACGTGCCGCCGTTGGTCGTGAAGAGATTCAGGCCGAAGGTGGCGATGCCCGTGGGGGCCTGGCCGGGGCTCGCGGCCTCCCAGTCGAAGGTGGAGTTGGCGTCGCCGGCGACGTAGAGCCAGTAGGTGGTGTTCGCCATGAAGGTGAACGAGGCGCTGGGCAGGAACGTGTAGAGCACGTCCGTGCCGCCGACGGTGGCGGGGTTGTTGAAGGTGGCGAGGATGTTGCCGCCCGGCGCACCGCCGCCGTCATCGCGGATCTGGAGCGTGACCATCTCGCCCGGGTCGTAGTTGCTGAGGATCAGCTCGACGGAGTCGAGGGTGTAGCCCGGGCCGCCCGGCATCAGGAACGACATCGCTTTGATGCGTGACGCGTTGAGGCCGGCGCTCTGCGTGTTGTTGTTCGCGGCGGGCAGGTTGCCCAGGATGTTGTCCGCGGACGCGGCCCCTGCGAGGCAGAACAGCGACGCCGCGACGGCGCTTCCGTACAGCATTGGTCTCACGTGTTTCCTCCCATTTGCTTGTGACGTGTTTGATGCTCACAAGCCGGCGCCGACCCATACACCTCGGCCGCCGTCGACCACCGCCGCCCGTTGCGGCGGCGCGCCCATTGTGCGAAATCCCGGCGCGCGGTTCAACCGTTTTTGCGTGTGTGCGCGTGCGCACGCGGCGCGCGGGCGCGCACGTTCGCGTTTCATCCTGCGAACAGAATGTAAAAATCCCGCGCGCGATCGATGCTGAGGCGCTCTCAGGGACGATTTGTCAGCACGCGCTCCCGAACGCGCTCAGCACGACGTTCAGATCGGCGAAATTCACGACGCCGTCGTTGTTCACGTCGCCGACGAGACCTGCGCCGATCTGCCCGAAGTTGGAGAGGACGGCGTTGAGGTCGGCGAAGTTGACGACGTGATCGCCGTTCGCGTCGCCGGCACACGGGCCGAGGTAGAGCAACTGCACGCCGTTGAGGCCGGACTGGATGACGCCGCCGAAGAGCCCGGAGTGGGGGTTGAGGCGTCCGTCGGTGACGGTCACGGTGTGGCGGGAGAAGGTGACGCCCTCGGCGTGGACGCCGGGCCATGCGCCGCCGACCATGACGGGCCCGGGGTTCGCGAAGTCGACGCGGACGCGGCTCATGAGGCTCGCGTTGTCCGGGGTCATGGCGTAGCAGATCACCTCGTAGTCGCCGTGCCAGAGGTTCTCGAAGAAGAGGCAGAGGTCGACCGGGTTGTTGAACGATAGAAACATGTCGTCCATGAGTCGCTCGTCGTTGCCGGTGGTGGCGGGGTTGTTCGCGCTGAGGAGTGCGGAGCCGCCGATGTTGTAGACGGCGGCGATGACGGGCTGGCCGTTGAGCCCGAGGAGATTGAAGCCCTGTGAGGTGGGCATGACGCCGATCTCGTTCCAGACGCCTGCGCGTCCGGCGCCGGCGTACGTCGAGGCGGGGGTGAACCCGCCCTCGCCGAAATCGATGTTGATCGATTGCGCGGATGAGAGGGCCGCGCTCACTGCGAACACTGTGACGGTCATGAGGCTCTTCAGCATGTCCGGCTCCTTGGTTGTCCCCCGGCGGAGGGGCCCCCCGAGCCCGCGACTCCAACGTACCCCACGGCGGGCGTGCGCTCCAAGATTGCCGCGGAAGATTCGCGGGGTTTTTGGGAGTTCACCCTGAACGCGCGACGGCGAGGGCGGGGACAGGGACGTCTGTGCGCGGGCTTGGGGGCTCAGACATCCCAATATGCGCACTGCTGGAGGGGGCCGGTGACGGTCTCGAAGCGGGCCTTGGCTGTTTTGAACTCGGGGATTTCGAAGACGCGCCGGCGGTACTCGTTCCAGTTGGAGGGGGAGCTGTGGCCGTAGAAGCGGATGGAGGTGAAGGCACGCGCGAAGAGGTGGCCGTCCTCGTTCTCCGCGGACTCGAAGAGGTCGTGCCAGCCGAACCAGATGATGAGGTCGCGAAACCAGAACTCGCCGCGGATCTCGGGTGGGATGTCGCGCTCGGCGGCGAGACCAACGTCTACTGCGATCGTTGGGTCGGCAAACCGGATCGACAGACACCCCTTCGGACGGACATGTCGCGTCGCCTCGTCTAAGGACCCGTCCATCGCTAGACGCTCATAATCCATCTCCTCAAGTGTCCGAACACGGCGCCCTGATCGGAGGCGTTTGAGGTTGCGCTGGAACATGGCCCAGCTCTTGTCGGCGCCGTGCCACGCGCAGACAGACCCGATGTGCGTTGCCCCGGTGAGGCGCAGCAGATCTGCCAGAAGACGAGGCGGGTCGCTCGGCTCTTCGGTGGAATACAGCACAACTTTGCCGGTCTGTCCCATAGGGAGTCACTCGAGGATGGCCTGGCACTCGTAACACATGCCGTTGGCGGTTGGCGAGCGAATGTCAGACATCCCAGAACGCGCACTGCTCGAGGGGTCCGGTGACGGTCTCGAAGAGGGCCTTGGCTTCTTTGAGTTCGGGGACTTCGAAGACGCGTCGGCGGTACTCGTTCCAGTCGGAAGGGGTGCTGTGGCCGTGGAACTGGATGGAGATGAAGGCTCGCGCAAAGAGGTGACCCTCCTCGTTTTCCGCGTATTCGAACAGGTCGTGCCAGCCGAACCAAACATGGAGGTCACGGAACCAGAACTGGCCGCGGACCTCGGGGGGGATGTCGCGCTCGGCGGCGAGACCGATGGATTCGGCGATCGTCGGACCGTCCATCCATAGATATATGCATTCCTCCGGTCGGAAATGCTTCACAGCATCGTCGATGGGAAGTTGCTGCGCCACTAACTGAAAATCCATCTCCTCAAGAGATTCAATCTCCATGTTCGATCGAAGCAGCTTCATGTTTTTCTGAAAGAGCGCCCAGCTCTCGTCGGGACCGCACGACCTGTATGTAAATGCGGCGTGTGTCGACCCAGTGAGATGCAATAGGTCGGCAAGCCGGCGCGGAGGATCGCTCGGCTTTTCTGTCGAATACAACACGACAACGCCGGTCTGTCCCATGGGGGTTACTCGATGAGGATGAGATACTGGTAGAACATCCTGAGGACAGGGCGAGAGAGGAAATCAGACATCCCAATAGGCGCACTGCTGGAGGGGGCCGGTGACGGTCTCGAAGCGGGCCTTGGCTTCTTTGAACTCGGGGACTTCGAAGACGCGTCGGCGGTACTCGTTCCAGTCGGACGGGGTGCTGTGGCCGTGGAACTGGATGGAGATGAAGGCACGCGCGAAGAGGTGGCCGTCCTCGTTCTCCGCGTATTCGAAGAGATCGTGCCAACCGAACCCAACGGCGAGATCTCTAAACCAGAACTGGCCGCGGATCTCGGGCGGGATGTCACGCTCGGCGGCGATCCCCACGTCTACCGAGATCGTGGGCCCCATCAGATCGATCAACAGACATTCTTCCGATCGGAAGTGTCTCGCAACATCTTCAATCAGTAGTTTGTCCGCCACACGTGTGAACTCCATCTCCTGAATAGACCGAATTCGTCGGCCCGAACGGGCTCGCCTTTGGTTTCGTTGAAAGATGGTCCAGCTTTCGTCAGGGCCGGTGCTTCGTAGTACGAAGAACGCGCGCGCGCTTCCAGTCAGGCGCAAGAGGTCAGAGAGCAGTCGAGGAGGATCGCTCGGCTCATTGATGGAATACAACACAACTACGCCGGTCTGTCCCATTGGGGCTACTCGAGGAGGCTCAGATACTGGTAGAACATCGCGACCGAGAGAATACCTGCTCGGGACGCGTCGCCGGTTAGAACAGCCAAGTATGTGTTGAACTCGCTGATGAAACCGACGACCGCGAGATGCCGCTCGAAGTCGTCAAGCTCGGGCCTCATCGCTTGCTCGTAGGCGACGAGCATCACGTCGAGGTACTCATAGCAATCGGGCGCCTGAAGGATCATGTAGACCGAGCTCGCGATTCCGAGGACACCTCCGAGCCGGATCAATTTTCCTCCGTACTGGTGCGGCACCCAAGCGGTCGGTGTCCACCGGCGAGGCGGTGTCGCACAGCACCAGCCGCGATTGCCAAGTAATTCGGTCAGTCGGTCGCGCTGGAACGTGCGTACCGCGCCGCTGACGCTTGTCTTGATCTCAAACGCTCGGCAACGCAACTGGTTGGGATCAAACGTGTCGCCAACGTTCAATTGCACACCGTTCCGAACTCGCAGAAGATCGATCTCGATCGTATCGAGCACGCCGGCAGGAGATCCGATGCTCATAATCTCCCTAGTATTGCGATGAACCCACACGCTCGAGTACCACCCATTTCCGGTCATGCGGTCGAAGACTCGACGGTGGACCTCGTTGCCGAAGGCGCCCGTGTTCGGCGGACCCGTCGGCTGCCAGTTCTCCGCCTGCATCTCGTCAATCACGGCCATGATCACGTTGGCCACGACTTGCTCGTTCTTGTCCAGCGATCTGAGGATTACCCGCTCCACCTTCCCCTTGGTGCGGCGCGGACTGTCCGCCGACCCTCCGGCGTCGTACTCCCACTCCACGACGCTCTCGAGCTCGTCGAGCACGATGGGGTAGCACCCCGGGAGGCCGGCCGTGTTGGGCGGGAACGGCAGGACACCGACGAAGAATTCGGGCGTTGTATAGGTGTTGATCTCACACTCGGTGAGCATGAGCGTCTGTTCGGAGAGCCTGAACATCTGGCCCTCGAGGCTGCGCGGATCGTGGATCTGGATTCGGTACGTCTGCCACGCGCCCTCGGTCATCCCGGGAGGGGGAGGGGAGGTCGCGTCGTACAGGTTCGTAGCGATCAGGGCGATCGCGGGATGGAACGTGGACTCACCGAGGTTCCACGCCCGCAGCTCGACGCGCGCCGCTGTCGCGCCGTCACTGCTGGAGCAGATGAAACCGGAGTAGCCGGTCGGGTCGACCTCGATGCGGATGACGATGTCGTTCGGGGTCTCGCTCTCGCGCACGGCCTCGAGGTAGAGCAGCCCGGAGGGGCCGGACAGTCCCAGCTGCTGCGCGGAGTAGATACCCGGCGGGAGGTAGTCCCCGCCCTCGTCCGCGGGGCGCATGTCGCGGGCGTTGCTGGTGCGCCACAGGCGGACCCGGCCCGGGGGGATCACCCAGCCGCTATGGATCGTGAGGCCGAGATCGGCGGGATCGGAGGCGCCGATGTAGGAGATGCGGTAGCGGGCGTTGGGCATCGCGCCGGCGACCTGCACGAGGACCGGCGTGAGGGGTGTGTCGTCCTCATTGTCTTCGGAGACGAGCGGGTTCCAGTCGAAGCCGTCGGCGAAGCCTTCGATGCCGTCGCCGTCGTGATCCCACGTGTTCGCGACGATCGCGCTGCCTTCGGGCACGGCGATGGAGACGACGATCTGACAGACCGGCCCCGAAGGACCGCTCCCGCCGCCGGGGTTGTTGCCATTGCCGTTGCCGGTGTTCCCACCTCCGCCACCGCTGACGCCGCCCCCTTCTCCCCCGCCGACGCCCACTCCCCCCGGCCCGCCACCGCCGGCGCCCGCCCCGCCGCAGATCAGGTCGCCGTTGTCGAGCTGTATGCAGCAGACCATGCAGCGCGGCGCGGCCTGGTTGCCCATTTCCGGAGGCCATTCGGGGGCGTACCGCACGTAGGCGAGCCAGGACGTGGCCTCGAGCGCTTGCAGGAGCGCGGTGAGATCGTCCTCATCGACGAGCCGGTTGTTGTTGAGGTCGCCCGGGCCGCGCAGAGTCGTGGTGCGCCCGAGCCGGAACATGAGGAGCTGGAGGTCGACGGCGTCGATGCGCTGGTCGTCGTTCAGGTCTGCGGGATGGCGGCCCGCGATCCGGAGCAACGATTCCTCGCTGTCGACACGGAAGGCCGCGATCGGCTCGGACGTTGCGCCGGAGCGGACTTCCACCTCCCCGGCGCCCGCGGGCTGCGCGGGATCGTCCGGGGTGAACGCGCCGAAGTCGCGGAGGCCGTCACCATCAAGGTCGCGCAGGACGTGGTGGGTTACGGCGCTGCCGCGCGGGGGGACGGCGGGGAGCGCCGAGGAGCGGGGCGGGACAAGGGGCGGGGTCGGCGGTTTGACGGAGGCATCCGCTGCGGCCGGCCTGGTGTCGGGGCCTGCGGCGCGCGCGGAGCCTGCGAACGTCAAGGAGACGGCGCAGGCGACGAGGGCGATGAGGTGGAGGAACGGCGCGCAGGACGGGCGGCGGGCATGAAACATTGGTGGCACTCCCGATCTGGTTTCATTGGTACGGGATACGGGCGCCGCGATCGTGGCGGACCATAAATTGGCGGAGGTCCCCGCGGACGTGTGACGTGTGGGAGAGAAAAATTTCGCGCGCCGGGAGGCGCCGTGGCCTTCACCACGCGCGCGGACAATGACCCGTAAACTTTCCCGCGTGTCTACTACCGCAGAAACACGACCACGACGCCAGCGCGACCGCATGCCCGACGGCTCCACTGGCGCCGCCGCCCCCTGGTTCTCCGGCACCGCGGACTTCACCGGCTACATGCGCGAGGCCTTCCACGCCCTCAACGCGGACAACACTCCCAAACGCATCCTCGACCTCCCCGCGGGCCTCGGCCAGTTCACCGACGCCCTCCGCGCCCGGGGCCACACCGTCACCCCCGCCGACATCAACAAGGAGCGGGACGACTACGCGTACGCGGACATGAACGCGCCCCTGCCCTTCGAGGACGGCGCGTTCGACGCGGCCGTGTGTCTTGAAGGGCTCGAACACCTCGTCGAGCCGCTCCGCCTCCTCAGCGAACTCGTCCGTGTTGTGCGCCCGGGCGGGCTCGTCGTGCTCTCCACCCCCAACACGCAGAACTACTACTCACGACTGCAGTTCCTCCTCACCGGCACCTTCTATCAGTTCAACCCCGCCACGCTGCGCGATCTCCCGCCCGGCGCCATGGAGGACCGCTTCCACATCTCGCCGCTCACGCTCCAGTGGCTCTGGTACTACGCCACGTATCTCAACGCCGCAGTGATCGACGTCCGGGGTGATCGCATGAAGAAGAAGTGGATGCTGCCCCTCTTCGGGCTGATCCACGTGCTGGGCATCGTGTGGTCGCGGAAGCTCTTCTTCGGCGGGCGCGCCAAGCAATGGCCCGAGCGCAACCGGGCGATGCACGGCGCGTTGAACTCCAGGCCCATGCTGTTCAGCCGCACGATGATCGTGGTGCTGCGGAAGAACGAGCGCTGAAGCGGGTTGGGGCGGTCGGGGGGTGGGGCTTGGGGACGGGGGCGTAAACTGAGGCCATGCCCGATCTGAAAGGCCGAGTCGTGATTCTCACCGGCGCCTCCTCCGGCATCGGTCTCGCCACCGCGAAGCGTCTGGCGCACGCGGGGGCGCGGGTCGCGCTGCTCGCGCGGCGCGAATCCCTCCTCCATGATCTCGCGCGCGAGCTCACGCCGATCGCCAAGCCCAAGGGCGGAGCGTGTCTGCCGCTCGTGTGCGATGTCGCAAGCCGAGAGAGCGTGAACGAGGCCCTCGACGCCGCGCGGGACCGGCTCGGCCCGCCCGACGCGCTCATCAACAACGCGGGCGTCATGCTCCTCTCGACCCTCGAGAAGAACCGCGTCGAGGAGTGGGAACAGCAGATCGACGTCAACATCAAGGGCGTCCTCTACTGCACCGCGCACGCCCTCCCCCAGATGATCGCGCGAAAGGGCGGGCACGTTGTGAACGTCTCATCCGTGGCGGGGCGCAGGGTCTTCCCTGGCGCGGCCGTCTACTGCGGCACGAAGTTCTTCGTCCACGCCTTCTCCGAGGGCCTGCGCTCCGAGACCTTCAACCACAACATCCGCGTCACCATCATCGCCCCCGGGCTCGTCACCACCGAGCTCCACCAGCACACCAGCGAGCCCGAGCAGCGCGCCCGCATGGACGCCCGCCCGCCCATGCGATGGCTCGACGCGGACGACGTCGCGCGCGAGATCGTCCACGCGCTCGAAACACCCGAGCACGTCGCCCTCAACGAAGTCCTCATCCGCCCCACCGAGCAGGAACGCTGACCCCCGGAACTCCAACCCCCGCCCCCGGACCCCGGACGCACCCCCGGATACGAACTCCGAACCTTCCCGCCCCCGCCGACGCACTACCTCACACCCATGCCACCCCGCATCGTCCACGCCGAGTCGCCCGCGCACATCGAACACGCACGCGCGCTCTTCCGTGAGTACGCCGCGACCATCGACGCCGAGGCGTGCTTCCACGGCATCGACAAGGAACTCGCCTCCCTCCCCGGCGCCTACGCCCCGCCCCAGGGCCTCCTCCTGCTCGCCTACGACGACCCCGACCAACCGCTCGGTTGCGTGGCCGTGCGACCGCTCGCGGGCGCAACCGCCCACGGCCTCGCCGCGCCATCCGACAACCTCCACCACGCGGAACTCAAGCGCCTCTACCTCCGCCCGCACGCCCGGGGTCAGGGGCTCGCGCGCACGCTCACCCGGCGCGCACTCACCTTCGCACGCACCCGCGCCTACGCCACCATCCGGCTCGACACGCTCCCCTCGATGAAGGAAGCCATCGCGCTCTACCAATCCCTCGGCTTCTCCGAGATCACCCCCCCCACTCCCCCGCGCTTCAACGAGCGCTTCTTCGAACTCTCCCTCACCCCCGCGCTCGACATCACCGACGCTTCCGGCGCGCTCGCGCCGGGCGCGCTCCGCCGGCTCAACGAGCACGCCACGCGCGTCATGGCCCAGCTCGCCGCGCGTCACAACGCCCACGGCTCCGTCCGCGCGCGGATCATCCGCGACCCCGAGATGAGCGCGCTCCACGCGGAACACTCCGACGACCCCACGACCACCGACGTCCTCACGTTCGACCTGCGCGAGGACCCCGAGAGCCCCGCTCTCGACGTGGATGTGTTGCTCTGTGTGGATGAGGCCGAGCGCCAGGGCGCGCTGCGGAACCATCCCGCTGAAGCCGAGCTGCTCCTCTACCTGCTCCACGCCTGCCTGCACTGTCTGGGGCACAACGACGACACGCCCGAGGCGTCGGCGCGGATGCACGCCGAGGAGGACGCGGTGCTCGCCGCGGCCGGCCTGCCCGCCATCTACTCGGCGCCCGCCTCCCCATAACCCGGCTACCCTTCGCCCCATGCCCTTCCGCCTCTACAACACGCTCACGCGCTCCGTCGAGGAGTTCACCCCGGCCGACCCCGAGAACGTCACGTTCTATTCGTGCGGACCGACCGTCTATGACTTCGCGCACATCGGCAACTTCCGCTCCTTCCTGCTCGCGGACGTGCTGCGCCGCTGGATCGAGTCGCCGCTGTGCGAGGTGCGCACCCCCGGACCGGACGGCAAAGTCCACCAGGGCCCGCGCAACGTTCGCCACGTCATGAACATCACCGACGTCGGCCACATGGTCGACGACGACAACGCCGACGGCGGCGGCGTCGACCGCATGGAGGAGGGCGCGCGCCGGCTCACCGAAGCCAAGAAGTCCGGCAAGCTCCCCCCCGGCGCCCCCGCCGACATCAACCCCAACGACCCCTTCCAGATCGCGGACTTCTACGCGAATGCCTTCCTTGCCGACGCGCGACTGCTGGGCCTCAAGGTCGCGCTCGAGGCCGAGAAGAATCCCGACCTCATGCCCCGCCCCACGCGGAAAGTGCCGCAGATGCAGGCCATGATCCGCGAGCTGCACAAGGGCGGCTTCGCGTACATCGTGGACGGGCCTACCGGCGCCGGCTCGCCCGGCACGGCCGTGTACTTCGACGTCGCCCGGTTCAACGAGTACGGCAAGCTCTCCGGCAACACGCTCGACGCGCTCCGCGCGGGCGCGGGGGGGCGAGTCTCCGCGGCCAATCAATCCGCCAAGCACACCCCGGCGGACTTCCTCCTCTGGAAGGTCGACCCCGCGCACAAGATGTCCTGGCTCTTCGACAAGCGGGGCGACGCGTTCGACGCGTTCGAGAAGGGCTACCCGGGCTGGCACATCGAGTGCAGCGCGATGTCCCGCGAAGCGCTGGGCAACACGATCGACCTCCACTCCGGCGGCGAGGACAACATCTTCCCCCACCACGAGTGCGAGATCGCGCAGTCCCGCTGCGCGAACAGCACGAAGACCTTCGCGCGCCACTGGTTCCACGTGCGCCACCTGCAGGTCGAGGGCGAGAAGATGTCCAAGTCCAAGGGCAACTTCTACACCATCCGGGATCTTGTTTCGAAGGGGTTTTCTCCGGCCGCGATCCGTCTCGAACTCATCAAGACCCACTACCGCGCGAACGCGAATTTTACGGAGCAAGGGCTGAAGGATTCGGAGCGAATGGTCTCTCGGTGGGCACAGTTCGTCGACAATGGCATGCCGTCTATGTATTCGCCTCCAGAACGAGACCCGTTACTTGACGATGCGATCGCTGATGCTCTTTCTGATGATCTAAACGTCTCGGCTGCGCTTGCGGCGATCAATGCATGGATGGGCTCGATCAAGCATCCATTTACCAATCATGGGAAGCAACTCAAGTCCATCGTCGGCGACATTTTGGGTGTGTCACCCAACTATCAGCAACCATTCGGTCCACTCACAGACAAGATTATCGCGGCACTAAATGAAGCGATGAGGGCCAGACAAAGTGACGTGGCGGAAAAAATTCGTTCAGAAGTCTCCCAACGAGAGCCTGCTATCGATCTCAAGAACGAGCTGCTGATCGGAATTCTCGACGATGCTCTCAAGCGCCGTGCGAAGGCTCGTAAAGATCGGGATTACCAGGAATCAGACCGCGTTAGACAAGAACTTGCCTCGGAAGGCTACGAGGTGAAGGACACCGCTGACGGCAATCAGGAAGTATTTCAGAAGCGGTCGCTCTAACAGACTTTCGAGACGTCTTCACCGTCCCGTACACTCCACTCCCCCCGTGACCTCCCCCTCCCCCAAACCCGCCTTCCTCAAGCAGCTCGCGGGCTGTTTCCTCGTCGTCGAAGGGCCCGACGGCTCGGGCAAGTCCACGCAGCACAAGCGCCTCAGCGCCGCGCTCCGCTCCCTGGGGCTCGTCGTACGCGAAGCCCCCGACCCCGGCGGCACGCCCATCGGCGAACGCATCCGAGAGGTTCTCCTCGACCGCACCCACGAGGAGATGTGCGTCCGCACCGAGGCCATGCTCTACATGGCCAGCCGCGCGCAGCTCGTCGACCAGATCATCCGCCCCGCCCTCGCGCGGCGCGAGGTCGTCCTCGGCGACCGCTTCGTCCCCTCGACCATCGCGTACCAGGGCGCCGCGGGCGGGCTCTCACCCGATGAGATCGATCTCCTCGCGCGCGTGGCCTGCGGGCCGACGCTGCCCGACCTCGTCCTCCTCTTCGACGTCGACGAGCACACCGCGGCCTCGCGCCTCAACCCCCTCCTCGACCGCATGGAGGCCAAGGGCGCCGAGTTCCACCGACGCGTCCGCGCCTCCTACCTCGAGCAGGCCAAGGCCAACCCCCACCACTTCGCCGTGATCGACGCGTCGGGCGACCCGGATCAGGTCGAGCACAACGCGCACAACGCGATCAAGAAGTGGCTCGATGCGCGCCCCGCGCGCTGACTCAGGGCATCACCCGTCGCTCCAAACGCACCTCCAGCTGGCCCGGGAAGGGCGGGCTGCGGAGCATCGACGCGTCCACCCGCATCGTGTATTTCCGATCGTTGCGGAACGTCAGCATCGCGTTCGGCCCGTTCCAGACGTGCCACTGCGAGGGTGTGCCCGACATGCTCCATGTCCGCGCCACATCCTTGCCGTCGACAACGCAGCGGGATTTCGAATCGAAGATCATGTCGCCGGTGTCGTCGGTGATCGTGACGCGCATCGCGTTGAAGCGGTCCGCGAACGCCTGTCGAAGGACGTTGTTTTGCAGATGGGCCTCGAAGCACGGCGGCATGCAGATCGCCACGTACATCTCGGAATCCGGGATGCCCTCCAGCTCGTACGTCGCGGAGGACGGGCCCGAGCCGTTCAGCCACAGGACGCCGACGATCACCCGCACCTGCGAGTCCGGCTCGGGCGAGACGCAGAGCCACTGACCGCCGCGAAATTTCACCGGCTCACCGCCCGCGACCTCCACCGACTCAGGCGCGGCGAACGAGAGGAGGGGCGCACCGAAAAGGATCGCGCCAATGCAAATTACCGCCGGGCGGAAGGACATGGGCTCTGCTCCTGTTCATCCCGGCGTGTGACCGATCTCGCCCCCGCGAAGCACGGTATTCCGCGCCGGAGGCAAAGCCTAGCGCCGTGTGCCGAAATGCGACGAAGTGCTCACGCCTCCGGCTCGCCCACCACCACGATCGCGCGCCGCAGCACCGGACGATCGTTCACGCCGCCCTGCGCGCCGGGGCGCACCTCCACCGTCAGTCTTCTCCCCGCGGTGCTCACCCCCACCCGCGCCGCCGGCTCGCCACCCCACAGGCGGGCCTTCCACACCTCCACACCGTCCACCAGCACCGCCACCTCGCAGTCCCCCCAAGGCCTTGTCGCCAGGGGCATCTCCACCAGCGCGCTGAACTTGAGCGCCCCCGCCGGCATCTCCCACGTCGCGCTCAAGGGCCCGCCCAGCTCGATGTCGTACGCGTTCCACGCCGGCGTCGTCGACGACTCCAGCACGCGAACGCCGTCCAGCACCGCGCGATCACCCACCGGCGCCACGCTGGGCGGCGCGAGCGAGGACAGCGGCGCCACCACCGCCGTGTCCATCACCATCGCGCGCACGGCGCTCAGCGGCATGCGGATCGTCTGCCCGCCCTTGAGCGCGATCACCGTCCACCCCGCGCCCGCGCTCGTCGCGCTCGCGGCCGTGCACACCGTCCCGTCCTCGAACCAGTACCGCACGCCCCTCGCGCTCTTCCGCGCCCCGGCCAGCGCGATCCCCGACACGCGGTCCATCGGCGCCGAGGCCTCCCCTCCCCCGTCCGTCTGCAGCACCACGCGCTCCCCGATGCCCACCAGGTACCCCTCGAGCGCATCCCCGTTCGCCAGCCACGCCACGTCCTTCGTGCTGCCCGACCACACGCGCCGCTCGATCCGCTCGCGCGTCGGCGTGTCGAACCCCGCGCGACGCACGTCGTCCAGCGAGAACGACATCCGACCGAACGACGGATGACGCCACACCAGCGTCTCCTCCCCCTCCGCCTCCTCCCCAAGACGTTCTCCCGGATACCGCTCCCCGTCCCGCGTCTCCACGATCCCCGTCGCGCCCACCTGCACGCCCATCAACTCCAGCGCCGTGTCCGCCGACACCATCGGCGCCAGGCTCGGCGCCACACCCAGCAGCTCGTTCGCCCCCGCGCGCCTCCGCACGCCCCCCTCCTCCACCCACTCCGCCCCCTCCTCGTCCGCGCGCACCAGCGTCCCCACCGAAACGCGCAGATCGCGCAGCATGATCTCGTGCTTCACGCCCACCGGCTCGCTCTGCGCGAACACCCCCGCGCACGCCGTGCAACCCGCCGCCACCGCCGCCATCACGCTCCGACGCGCCATCGACTACGCCTCACTTCTGGAAGATCGGCAGATACCGCTTGGGCATCTGCAGGATGATGAGCGCCATCGCCGTGCCGTACGTGTCCCCGGCCTGGCGCTCCGACCACCTCCCGTCCGCCTCCTGCGACGCCAGCAGCTCGTCCCGGATCGCCGGCCACCACGTCGCCCAATGCTCCCCCCCCGCCAGGTACATCGCCTGCACCGCGTAATAATGCCCGTAGAAATAGTGCGCCTGGTTGATCCCGTCCGTCCCGGGCAGGAACGTCGTGCGCAGGTAGTCCAGCCCGCTCGTCAGCGCCTGGTCCTCGTAGATGCCCGCGTAGTACAGGCTCGCCACGCCCGCCGCACTCCTCGGCGGCGCGCTCCGCCCGCTCGTCAGCTGATACTTGAACCCCCCGTCCGTGTTCTGGCACTGGCGCACGTACTCCACCGCGCGATCGATCGTCCCCTTGGGGATCTCGATCCCGGCGTTCCGCGCCGAGCGCAGCCCCATGATCTGACAGATCGTCACCGACACGTCCGCGTCGTACGGGATCGGGTTGTACCTCCACCCGCCCTGATCGTTCTGGCTCTGGATGATCAGGCGGCACGCGCGCACCAATGCGTCGTGCACGCGCGCGGACGTGGCCGTGTCCGCGCCGCCCGCCGTCATCCCGTACACCTCGCCCAGGAACAGCGTCGAGAACCCGTGCCCGTACATCGGCCCGTGCGAGGTGTCCGCCGCGATCAGCCCCGTCTCCGCCACGTTCGCCAGGATGAACTCCAGCCCCTTCTGCACCGTCTCGCCGTACGGCCCGCGACCCGGCACGTTCCCGTCCGCCATGAACGCGATGCACGCCAGAGACGTCAACGCCACGTGACGACGGTACTGCTGCGAGCCGAACGCCCCGTCCGCCTCCTGCTCCGCGGCGAGCCACGCCATCCCCTTCTGCACCGCGGCCTCCAGCTCCGGAATCATCTCCCCCTCGATCGCCGCGTTCTCCGCGCCCGTGCGCTCACCCGCGCCCTCGCCGGCCTGCCCGCACGCCAGCCCCGCCAGCGCGCACCACGTCGCCACTCCGACCATCCACGTCCCGCGCTTCATTGCCTCGGCCCTTCTTCCGCCAGCCGGCGGTAATACTCCTCCGTCAACGCCTCATACAACGAAGAATACTTGTCACCCGACCCCTGCATCAGCGCCTCACGGATCCGCGCCGGCAACGCCCCCCACGACGCCCGCGCCGCCTCCAGACTGTCGCGCAACGCGCCCGACTTCATCTGCCCGCCCCTGAGCCCTTCCTGCGGGTCGGACGTGCTGCTCTCGTCCCTCTGCTGCTGCTGTTGCTGCTGCGACGTCGGGTTCTGCTGCTGCTGCTGGCTCGAGCTCTGGGACTGTTGCTGCTGCTGTTGCTGCTGCTCCTTCGCGCTCTCGATCAGCGTGTCGAGACGACGAACGATCTCCTCCTGAATCCGCTGCGTGTCCAGGCCCGTGTCCCCCGCCCGCGCCAGCCGCTCCGCCGTGTCCCCCATCAGCGCCACCGCCTGCGCGAACGTCTCCGTCATCTCCCTCCCCGTCAGGCGACGCTGCAGCTCCTCCTCACCCACCGTCCCCTTCTCATCCCCCTTCTGCCCCTCTCCCGCCTTCTTCTCGGCGGACTCCTTCTTGGGCAGCCCCAGCAACTCATCCAGCCCGGGCAGCGGCTCGGCCCTCTTCTTCTCTTCCTTCTTCTCCGGCGCACCCGAAGCCCCCGGACTCTCCTGCTTCTCGCTCGGCTTCGACTCCTGCGCAGCCCACACCACACCGCCGCACACCGCCAGCCCCAGCAACCCCGCGCGCACGCGCATCCATGCCTGACTCATTGCCCACCTCCTCCCGGAGCGCCGCCCCCGCCTCCACCCTGACTCATCTTCTGAATCAGCGCCTTCCCGATCTCCGCCAGCTCGCGCTGGGCCGCGCTCAGCGGCTCCACGTCCCGACCCTCCGTCGCCTCATCCATCGCCCGCGTCTCCAGCGCGATCTGCGCCTGCATCTCGCGCAGCAGCACCAGCTCCGCCAGAGGCGGGATCAACGGCGGGCTCCCGCCCGCGGCGCCGCCCCCACCGCCCGAATCCCCGGCCGCATCCGAGAACTTGTCGTCCTTGTCCGCGCGCGGATCGTTCGCCAGCGCCCGCAACAACCCCTGCAGCAGCGCGATCACCTTGTCCTCGTGCGCCAGCGCGCCCCGGGGCTCGCCCGTCCGCAACGCCTCCGCGGCGCGCCCGGCCGCGTCGTCCAGGCGCGTGTGCGTGAACGCGAAGATCTTCGCCTCGTTCAACTCCTCCGTCTTCTCGAGCAGCGCATTCAGCTCCACCCGCACGCTCGTCTGCTCCTCACCGAGAGCCCGAACCGCCGCGCGATCACGCCGCGTCAGCTCCTCCACCCCGGCCAGCGCCCCCGTCCGCTCCCGGATCTGCTGCTCACGCTCCAGCATCGCCCGATACGCCGCGCGCAGCTCCCGACGCTTCTCCTGCTGCTCACGCTCCTCCTCGTTCTGATCCACCTTCTCCGCCTCGGCCTTGGCCTCCTTCAGCCGCGCCAGACTCTCCTCCTCAGCAGCCCGCGTCGCCCCCACATCGATGCTCGACTCCCGCAACCCCCCGATCGCGCGCACCTGCGCCTCCGACGCGCGACCCAACAGGTTCACCACGCCCGCCAACTCCCGCCCCGCGCCGCGCGCCTCGTCCTGCACCGCGAGCGTGTTCCGGTTCAGCCCGATCATCCCCCCGTCCAGCCCGACCAGCGCGCCGACCCGCTCCCCGTCCGCGAGCCGCGTCAACTCCTGCTCCTGCTGCCCGATCAGCCCCTCGATCGACTCGATCACGCTCGCCAACCGACGACGCAACTGCTCGCGCCGCGTCCGCTCGCCCCGCTCCATCTCCTCGAGCATCTGCTCGAGCGCCTTCTGCGCCCGTTCCTGCGAGCCCATCGCCTCGTTCGTCTGATTCTGCTGCGCCTGCTCGCCCGCCTGCTGCATCGACTGCGACACCCCGGCCGCACGCGCCTCCTGCGCCGCGCGCTGCATCCCCGCGGCCGCGCTCGGGTCCTGCCGGCTCAGCTGCTCCGCCTTGCTGGGCATCTCCTCCACCAGCTTCTGCGCACGCTCCGCCATCGACCGCTGCGCATCCGCCACCTTCTGCAACGCCTCGCGCTGCTTGGGCGTCAACGCCCCAGCCTCCACGCCCGCCGTCTCGTTCGCGGCCGCGCGCAACGCCTCCTGCGCCTCCTTCTGCGCCTCCAGCAAACGCTCGATCTCCCGCCTCGTCGCCCACGCATCCTCACCCGCGTCCAACGACCCGATCAGCCCCGCAAGCTCCTCACGAACCTGCTGCTGATCCTGCGCAACCTTCCGACCCTCCTCCTCCGTCAGCCGCGCCGCCTCCATCTCCTCCGCGCTCTGCGCGCCCTTCTCCCCGGCCTCCCGACGCGCGCGCTCCGCGGCCTGCTCCAACCCCTCCCCCGCAGACCGGCTCGACTGCCCCGCGCGACGCGTCCCCTCTCCCGCATCCCGCAGCAGCCGCGCCAACCCCTCATCCCGCAACCCGTTCTGCTCTACCCGCTCCGCCAACCGCTCCAACGCCTCCCCCTGCCGCGCCAACCGCTCACCCACCTGCGCCTGCCCCGCCCGCGTCAGCCGATCCGTCCCGCGCGCCTGCGCCGCCTCCATCAGCTCCGACTGCGCCTCATCGATCCGGATCGCCGTGCGCCGAATCCCCGACAACTCCGACCGGATCTCCTCGACAAACTCCTCCTCCGAGATCACCCGCACCCGACGCACCCCCGACCGCGTCGCCGCACGCGCCCCCGACGCATCGCGATACGCGTCCGTCGCCACCGCCCACACCCACACCTCGTCCCCACCCTTCACGCCCAGCTCCCACAGCTCAAGCGAACCACGCGCCGTCGCGCCCGTCTCCCCACCACTCAGCGCCGCACGCGCCCACTCCACCGGCTCACCCTCCGGCTCCAACGCCCCGCCCGGCACGCTCTTCTCCCCCGACCCCGCGCGCCGCACCACCTGACGCTCCGCCCACACACCCGTCAGCCCCACGTCGTCCCGACCCTCAGCAGCCACCTCCACCAACGCGCTCGGCAACGCCGTGATGTCCGACGCAGGCTCCGCAACGATCGCGCTCGCCGGCGCATCCTGCAGCGCCTCGAACCGATACACAGCCTCCTCCGCGCTCTCGATCCCCCACGCATCCTCCAGACGCACCACCACCCGCGCGCCCTTCTCCAACTGCCAACGCACCACCCACTCACCACCCTCGGCCTCCACGTGCGCCCCGGCCTCGGCAAGATCCACACCCAGCGCACGCTCCACCCACGCGCGCTCATCACCCGTCTCGCTCGGCCCCGGAACCTCCTTGTTCAACGCCAGCCGCAACTCCACCCTCGACCCCGAGAGCGCGCTCGGCCCGATCGCCCGATCATCCAACCCGCTCCCCAGCTCCGCCTCCACCCACGCGCCAAGCCTCCCGCTCGCGCCACCCAGCGCGTACTCCGGCGGCTCGATCACCACCCGCGCGCTCTCCACCGCAGGCGCCTCCACCACCCGCACACGACTCCACGCCGTCTCGTCATCCAGCGCGCTCAGCCGATACTCCACCCAATCCCCCTCGGCCTCCACCAAACGCTCGAACAACCCGCCCCGCGCCTCACCCACCACCTCCTCGCGCCGCTGATGCGTCAGCACCGCGCGCCGCGTCGGGCCCGTCCTCCCCTGCTCATCCACCACCCGATACTCCGCCTCCACCCGCGTCTCCCCCATCGGACGCGTCGACTTCGTCACCACGCCACGCAACGCTATCGAAGACCCGCGCGCCTGCACGCGCGCCCCCGTCGCATCCACCACCTCCGTCCGCTTCGGCCACTCCACGCCCTTCCAGGGCGACAGCGTCCGCATCGCACCCACCCGCGCGCCCGCCGGGTTCACCCACGCGGCGCCCACCGTCATCAACACCACCAGCGCAAACCACATCCCCCGCGCGCGCAACCGATCCACCCGCATCAGCCCCCGCGCGCTCTCCACATCCCAACCCCGCGCCTCCGCCTCCACCACCTTCGCCGCCAACTCCGACGTCCGACCCTCACCCATCTCCCCCGCGCGCAGCGCCCGCGCAAACTCCACCGCGCTGGCCAACCGGCCCCGCTCCCCCTCCTTCTCACGCTCCACACGCAACGCCACGTCCGTCAGGCTGGGCCTGAACCGCAGCGCGGGAAGCACATACACCACCAACGCGCCCACCACACCCGACACACCCAACACCCAGTGCAGCCACCGGATCCACTCCGGAAACCGCAACAACGCGTCCAGCGCCGCCAACCCCACCACCGCGCCCCCCAACGCCGTCAACGTCACCAACACCCGCTGGCCCGCAAGCGCGCCCACCGCCAACGCCCGCACGCGACGAAGCGCCCGCTCCACCCCCTCCAGACCAACGCTCCCTCGTCGCACGTCCATGCCTACTCCTGACGCCCCAGACGCCCTCCCCGCTCCTCATCTTCGGCCCGAAAACTCCCTCCCCTCTACCACCATCCAACCCCTCCCGTTGACTCTACGTGTCACCCCCCACTTCTGATCACCCACCCGCTCAAACACCTCAAATCAGCCGGATCACCCGCCTCCCCACCCACTCCAGCGTCAACAACGCCATCACTGCCAACAACGCGCCCGGCGTGTCCCACAACGTCTCAAACCGCTCACGCACCGCACGCACCTCCCGGTTCGGCAGCGCATCCGCCAGCTCCCCGATCTCCGACGCCCTCCACACCCGTCCCCCCGTCTCCTCCGCCAACCGCGCGAGCATCACGTGATCCGTCTCCGGATGACGCAGCTCATCATCCGGCAACGACACCACAGCCTCCCCCACCAACCCCAGCCCCGACAACCCCGGCTCCACCACCTTCACGCTCCACACCCCGGCCTCAGGAGGCGTCCACACCGCGCCAAACCGGCGCGCCGCCCCCGACGCATCACCCACGTCCTCCGCGCGCGCCGCCAACTCCACCACCGCGCCCACATCCTCCTCACCAGCCTCGCGCCTCCGCTCGAGCCGCAACGCGATCGACCGATACCCAGCATCAATCAACCGCTGATCCAGCAGCTCCACAGACACCCGAACCGCCTGCTCCACCACGCTCCGTCTCGGCGCCACCTCCACCACAGCAGCCTTCCCCGCGCGCCCCAACGTCCCCCTCCCCAGATACCGCAGCGTCTGCACCCAGAACCGCTCCGGAATCGCCTCGCCCCTCCCGAACCTCCACCTCCACGTCTCGTCCGTGGCCACATACACCACCGTCCCCGCGCCGAACCGCATCGTCAGCGCCACCGGCCACTCCTCATCTCCACCCACCACCGCACCAACCGCAAGCGCCTCCGCCGCGGGCTTCATCTGCTCGCGCTCGATCCGCTGCACCCACCGAAGCAGATTCCACCCCGTATCCTCGCGCAGCATCTCCCTGGGCCAACCCGTTTCCTCATCACTCCCCAGCCGCAACACCCCGAGCCGCTCCGACAACGCCGTCGGCTCCGCCATCACCAACCCACTCACCACAGGCCACGCCCCGCTCCCCACGGCCCCCGTCATCGGCAGCACGTCCGCCAGCGGCGTGTCGAACCACTTCTGAGGCGTCGACCCCGCCCCGCCGATCCACAACAGCCCCCCGCCCCGAAGCGCCACGTGCTCGCGCAACTGCTCCAACTGCGTCTTCGTGAACACCCCCGGATCAACGTCCCCGATCGCCACCACGTCGTACTCAGCCCAACGCTCCGGCGAATCCGGCAACGCGTCCACCTCCACGTCCCCCTCCTGCAGATACCTCCGGTTCGGCGCCAGAAGCAACGCCGACGACACGATCGTCTTCTCCCGCAGCAGCAGGTTCTTCAGATACCGCTGCTCCCACCTCGGATATCCGTCCACGTACAGCACGCGCATCGGACGATCCACAAACTCCACCGTGGTCTCCGCGCTGTTGTTCCCCTCGATCAAATCCGCCCCGTCCGGCGCCACCTCCACACGCCACACCGCCTTCCCCTCACGATCCTCCCGGTGACCCAGAGCCACCGTCACGCCCCGATCACCCACCTCCACGCGCCGCTCCTCCAGCGTCATCCCCGTCGCGCCGTCCACCAGCCGCACCGTCGCACTGCGAGCCGCGCCACCATTCCCCCCCAACCGCTCCAACTCCACCGTGATCGGCGCCACGTCATGCACGTACGCCACGCCCGGCCCCTCCACCCGCGCAATCCCGATGTCCCCCACACCCTCCTCGCTCCCCAGCGCCACCACGTGCACCGGCACACGCTCCGCCTGCAACTGACGCAACGCGCTCCGACCCACCTCATCCACGCTCCGACCATCCGTGAACACCACGATCGCCGACAGCGGACGCGCCGCCGCGCGACGCAGCGCCTGCTCCACGGCCAGGCCCACCGCGGTCCTCCTCCCCAGCGCCTCCCCAAACACCACCTTCCCCTCATCATCGCGCTTGAGGTCATACGCCCCAGCGTCAAACCCCATCCACACCAGCTCACGCTCGCTCGCCAACCCCTCCCACATCTCACCCGTCCGCGCAATCGCCGACAACGCCTCCACATCCCGCGTCATCCGCGCGGAACTCCCGCCCGAGCCGCCGGCGACATTTCCAGCGGCACTCCCGGGGGAATCGGCAATCCCCATCGACGCCGACCGATCCACCAACGCCATCACCCAATCCCGCTCGACGCTCTCCTCCCGCTCCACCAGTCTCGGCCCGGCCGCCAGCACCCCCACCACCATCAACAGCAACGCCCGCACACCAGCCAACACCCCCCGCGCCCACAGCGGCCCCGTCAGCTTCCGATACGACCACCCCGCGAACGCCACCGCAAAGATCGCCGCGCCCGCCCACGCCCACGCCGGAAACTCGCGCTCGAACCCGAACGCCACGCCCTCCGCGCCCGGCGCCATCTCCTGCAACCCCAACAACCATCGCATCCATGCGCTCACGTCGCGCTCCCCCCTTCCTCTCGCAACGCGTGCGAGAACCACCGCGCCAGCGCCGTCTCGATCAGTGCCAGGAACAGCGCGCCCAGCAGCAACGGCCACCCCGCCATCGCCTTCTCCTCCCGCGCACGCCCCGCCTGCCCAACGCTCTCCTCATCCACCCACCGCACGCCCCCATCCGCCCCCTCGAACCCCGCATTCAACCACGCGCTCACCACCGCCTCGCTCTGCCCGTCCACCCGCGCGCCGCGCACGTCCGCGTTCACGGCCACCACGCCACGCTCCGCGCCCCGCCCGTCCACCGCGCGATACAGCGCGCCCTTCCGCGCCGGCTCCACGCTCTGCCCCCCCGAGTCCACCAGCAGCCCCGCGCCCTCCGTCTCGCCCGCCGCGCGCAGCTCCTCCGTTCTCCGAGGCGCCGTCACCCTCGACCCCGCCACCTGCGCCCACCCCGACACGCTCTCACCCACACCCTGACGCACCACCTCCTGCGCAAGCGCCACGAACAGCGGCTTCACCGGCAGGTCCGTCCAACCCACGTGCAGAGCCGAAGCCCCGTACACCACCATCCCCGAGCCCAGCCGCTCACTCCCCCGCGCGCTCACGATCCAACCCGTCCCATCCTCCAGCCTGAGCACCTCCGACACGCCGCTCCCGCTCTCGATCGGCAGCGCTCTCGTCACTCCCACCGCGCGCGTCAGCTCAGCCATCTCAGGCCGCAGCAGCGCCGTCAGCGCATGCTCCGGCTGCTCCACTGCAAGCCGCGCCGCCGTCTCCCACGTCCGCGCCTCCCGCGCAATCCGCCAATCCAACCCGAACGCCCGCGCGAACGCGTCCGTCCACGTGTGCACCGCCCCTTCACTCGGCGGAAACACCACCACCACACCCCCACCCTCCACGTGCCGCGACAACCGCTCCCACCCCTCCGCCTCGATCAGATCCGGCCGGCACACGAACACCACATCCACACCAGCCAGCACCGATGCATCGATCGCCGTGGGCGCAATCTCCACCGGCTCCACCGTCGCGCCGCCGCTCTTGCCAGGCCGCAGCGCCAACCCCAGCCACTCCCCCCCCGACATCGTCAGCACACGCGCCCCGCTCGCGAACGTCCGCCGATCCACCACCCCGACCTTCAAACTCTCCCGCACACCCACCGGCCTGCGAAACACGTTGTCACCCGCGATCGCATCCTCATCAATCTCCGCAACCAGAGCCCACCCGCTCCCCCCACGTCTCGCCGCGCCCGCGGCATCCACACCCACCGACACGCTCGCCTCGCTCTGCCCCGCGCTCCACCGCACCTCACCCCGCGCCCACGTCCCCTCCACCCGACCCGTCTCCGCGGACGCCGCCCCCACCCGCACCACCGTCGTACCCGCGCTCCCCACCACGTCCCCGCTCCGCGCCAGCCGCACCCGCACCTGCTCGCTCGCGCCCCCGCCCGCAGCGCCCGGCGCGCCACCCGTCACCACCACCGGACGCAACGCGTCCACGCCGACCACACTCACATTCCCCCCCGCCACTCCCCTCGGCCCCTGCGCCACCACCGTCACCCTCGACGGGTCCTTCATCCCCCTGAGCGCCCCCGTCAACGCCTCACCCACGTCCGCCGACCCCGCCGTGAAATCACTCAGCACCACCACCATCGCGCGACCCCCACCCTCGCGCTCCTCACGCGCCAACTCCCCGCGCAACAACTCCATCCCACCCGCCCAGTCCGCCCGCGCATCCGTCGCCTCAAGCCTCGAGATCACCCCCTTCACCGCGCTCACGTCCGCGGCCGCGGGCAGCACCACGCCCCGCGCCGGCGCCCCCAACGCAATCACCCCCACCCTGTCCCCCGCGCTCAACCCCTCAATCAACCGCTCCGCACTCCGCGCATGCCGCTGCAACGCGCTCCGCCCATCCTCACCCTTCGCGCTCGACGCCAGCGACGTGTCCACCACCAGGTACACCGTCTTCCCCCCACCCCCACCCAGCACCCCGGCCGCCTCCAGCGCAGGCCGCCCGATCGCCACGGCAATCAACGCCACCACCGCGCACCGCACCAACAACAGCAGCAACTGCTCGATCCGCAACCGACGCTTCTGCCGCCGATACGCCTCCAGCAAAAACCGCATCGCCCCCCACACGATCGGCTTCCGCCTCCGACGCGCCAGCAGATGAATCAAAATGGGAATGGCCACGCACGCCGCGCCCGCCGCAAACAGCATCGGCTGCAGGAATGTCATGCGCGCACCCCCCTCATCCGCTCTTGGCCCGCTTCAGCCGCGCGTTCCGCCGCGCCACGAACGCCGCGAGCGGCGGCCCCAGCCAGTCGTGCGTCCGCACCAGCTGATAATCAAAGCCCAACCCGCGCGCGATCCGCTCGATCTCCTTCCGGTGCTTCTCGAACGCCTCAAGATACGCCGCGCGAATCGCCCGCGGATCGACGCGCACCTTCCCCTCACCCTCCAACCCCAGGAACGGCGCCGTGTCCCGCAGGTCGAACGTCTCCTCGCGCTTGTCCACCACCTGCATCACGATCACGTCGTGACCGCGGTGCTTCGCGCGCGCCAGCGCCGCCCGCACGTCCTCCGGCTCCGTGTAGAAATCACTCACGATCACCAGCAGCGACCGGTTCGTCAGCTTCGCGATCGTCTGATCCATCGCGCGCCCGATGTCCGTCTGCTCCACCACCGGATGCGTCGCCAGCGCGCTCACGATCTGGCGCCACTGCCCCTGCGCGCTCGACCGACGAACCATGAACTTCACACCGTCCGCGTACACCACCATCCCCGCCCGATCACCCTGCGTCAGCGCCATGTAGCTCATCGCCGCGGCCACCGCCGTCGCATGATCGAACTTCGTCCAGTTCACCCGCCCGTCCACGCTCGTCTTCTTCCCCGACCCAGACGCCTCCTCGAACGTCCGCGACCCGAAATTCATCGACCCCGACGCGTCCACCATCACCACCACGTCGAGATTCGTCTCCTGCTCGTGCTGCTTCAGATACAGCTTGTCCGACCGCCCGAACACCTTCCAGTCCAGCCGGCGGATGTCGTCCCCCTGCACGTACGGGCGGTGCTGCGCAAACTCCACGCTCACGCCCTGGTACGGCGAACGGTGCATCCCGTTCATCACGCCCTCGACGATGTGCTTCGCGCGCAACTCGAGCGACCCCAGCCGCGCCAGCGTCTGCGGATGCAGATACAGCGTCGCGTCCACCGCATTGGCGTTCGCCACCGGCCCTGCCGCTCTCTGGGTGTCCGCTGTCATCAATACCTCAGCGCATCACCGCGTCCATCTTCTTCCGGTCCCCCTCGCTCAGCCCCTCAACGCTCGTCTCCTTCAGCAGACTCTCGATCACCGCGTCCGCCGTCACACCGTCCGCCTCGGCGTTGTAATTCATGATCACCCGATGCCGCAGCACCGGCTTCGCCACCTGCTTCACGTGCTCCACCGTCACGTGATAGCTCCCCGACAAAATCGCACGCGCCTTCGCCGCCAGCACCAACGCCTGGCTCGCTCTCGGCCCGGCCCCCCACGACAAATACTGCCGCGCCATCGCAGGCGCATCCTCCGCGCCCTCAACACCCGCCCCCACGCGCGTCGACCGCGCCAGCCGCAACGCATACCGAATCACGTGATCCGCCACCGGCGCTTCACGCACCAACTCCTGCACACGGATCACATCCTCACCCGTCAGCACCGGCTCCGGCTCGGCCTCATCACGCGTCGTCGTCCGACGCACGATCTCCACCTCCTCGGCCTCCGTCGGATACGAAATCAAAACGTTGAACAGGAACCGATCCAACTGCGCCTCCGGCAGCGGATACGTCCCCTCCTGCTCGATCGGGTTCTGCGTCGCCAGCACGAAGAACGGCGACGGCAACGGATGACGCATCCCGCCCACCGTCACCTGACGCTCCTGCATCGCCTCGAGCAACGCGGCCTGCGTCTTCGGCGGCGTCCGATTGATCTCGTCCGCCAGAATCACGTTCGCAAACACCGGCCCCGGCACAAACCGAAGCGCCCTCGACCCCGTCGTCTTGTCCTCCTCGATCACCTCCGTCCCCGTGATGTCCGAAGGCATCAGGTCCGGCGTGAACTGAATCCGCGAGAACTCCAGGCTCAGCGCCCGCGCGATCGTCGAGATCAGCAGCGTCTTCGCCAGCCCCGGCACGCCGACGACCAGCGCATGCCCCCGACAGAACATGGTCGTCAGCAGCTGATCGACCACCTCATCCTGACCCACGATCGTCTTATGCACCTCCCCCTTCAGGCGGTCATACGCCCGACGCACCTCCGCGACCGCGGCCTGCGCGTCCATCCCGCCCATGCCCTCGTCCGTCACGCCCGCCTCTGCCATGGAAGCCTCCTGCCTGCCTGCTCCCCCCCACACGCCATCCTTATCAGACCCATCCTAGGGCCCAACGGTTCCCAACCCCGAACCTTCCTCCATCGGCTGTTTAGCCCCAAGAAATCCCCCGCTCCGCGTTGCATCAGTGTCCCCCTCTCCCCACCGAAGGTGTGGGAGAGGGTGGCTCTGCGTTCGCCCCAAGCGAACGCAGAGACGGGAGAGGGGAGCGCTCCAACCCCTCCCTCCGCTCGCTAGAGGCGAGCGCGGGGGAGGATGTCGCGCAGCGACAGGTGAGGGCTGCTTCCCCTAGTGCCCGATGCCTAGTCCCTAGTGCCCCTTTGCCCCAGTGCCCCTTTGCTCCTCCCCTCCGCGCCTCATCCGAGCCGCGAGCGCGAGCTCGCAGACGACTCCCCCGCACGCCTCGATCTCCCCAGCGCCCCCGTGCCACCGACTCGCGCAGCAAGTCGGTGCTCTCACCCCTACCTCCATCCGTTTTTTTCCTCAATCCCCAAAATCCCGCGCCGGTTCTCCACCCCATCCGCGCTCATCCCTGCGTCGACTCCGACCGTCGGCACGGGCGGGGGACGATGAGCAATCAATCGAAAGGTCGCGAAATGATCACTCGAACAGCGTCGATGATCCTCTCTATCACCGCATGCGCCTCGGCCGCGCACGCACGCGGCGCCAACGGCGAACTCCTCACACACCTCAACACCCACGCGCTCATGGAAACCATGGCGCACGACGTCCGCATGCTCGCCATGCAGACCGGACGCATCGCCGAAAACTCCACCCTCAACTGGAACGCCAACGTCACCCCCGAGGGCTGGAACGCAACCCTCCACAGCGGCGCCGAGGGCGACACGCTCACGCTCCACTACACCGCAAACTCCGCATTCACCCAAGACGGATTCTTCACCGAAGTCTCCTCCACCGGAACGCTCGGCAAGGACAACGTCCTCACCAACGCAACCGCCCTCTGGCAACCCGGACTCCCCACCTTCACCTCCATGCTCTTCCAGAGCAGAGGCGGCGTCGAAACCTCCGAACGCGTCGAACGCGAATGGCTCGTCAGAGCCGCGGAAGTCGTCGGCGGCGGAGTCCTCGGCGGACTGGGCTTCGGGCTCGGCGGCGCCATCGCCGGCGCTGGCCTCGGCCTCGCCATCAGCGACATCTGGCTCCACGAAGCCTACGTCGGAAACCCCAACGAAGTCCCCTACCCCTCTCTCCCCAACATCTCCGACTGGAACCAGGCGCTCACCTTCCCCGTGCATCCCATGAGGATCCGCACCGTCGTGCACGCCTCTGGCGACGCATCCTTCGACAACGGCGGCCTCGTCACCGGCGTCGGCTTCACCGACCCCACGGGCTTCTCCGGAACCATCACCTACATCCCCTCGCCCGGCGCACTCGCGCTCGCCGCACTCTGCGCCGTCCCGCGCCGTAGACGCTGATCCCTCACCAACACACATCATCACCATTACACACGGTCGGCGCGCTCATCCGCGCCGACCTTTACGCATCCCCGACACAACCAAACGCCTCACTCCCTGCATCACCAGAGCCGCGACCGTCAGGGAGCGGTCTCGCGCTCTCACAACCCCTCCTCCCGCGAGCCCTTCCTAGGGCGAGTGTGGAGGAAGTGGCTCGGCGCCATTCCGGGGCGCCGAGTCGGTGGAGGGTGCATCAACCCTCTCCCACCTCTACCGCGCGACTATGCCGCGAAGCGACAGATGAGGGCTGCCTGCCCTAGTGCCTAATGCCTAATCCCTAGTGCCCTTCCTTCTTCTTCCCCCACCACTCCCCCGACTCCCGCACCTCCACCACCTCAAACTCCACCAGGTCCTTCCACCTCTCCATCCACCCATCCAGCGCCTCTCTGCTCGGCGCCCGCATCACCTGAAAACACCCCTCCCCTCCCTCCATCATCCAACTCTTCACATACTCCGCGCCGCTTCCCTCCGGGATCATGCGCCCATCGCGCGCAAACCGCTCCCCCACCGCGCGCCAATCACCCTTCCGAAACCGCTCGATCACCATGTACAGCATCTCCGCTCTACGCCGCGCGGCCCAACCGCGTTCACGTCACACCGCGATCGGCGCGGGCCGCCTCTCCCATCTGCTCTGAGATGGGAGAGGGTGGGGTGAGGGCTCCATGGCCTCTTTCTTCTCTTCCACTATGCATCTGCAGTTCGCGGGCTTCGCAACCCACCCCCTTCGTGTCCGACCTCCACCCGCGCACCTCGCTCGATGTACCAGACGCGACCGTCATCAAGCGTCTACGCCCCCCCTCCTCCCCTCGATCACCCCCGCGCTACCCTTCTCCTCCGATGCCCGAACTCCCCGAGGTCGAGACCGTCCGCCGTTCCCTCGACGTCATCCTCAACCACACCATCACCTCCGCCCGCGCGCTCCGCCCCGACATCTTCTCCCCCCACTCCCCCTCCCCCGACCAGCTCCTCCTCGGCGCCCGCATCACCTCCTCCATGCGCACGGGCAAGCGACTCGCCCTCATCGCCGACGACGGCCGCGCGATCGACTTCCACTTGGGCATGTCGGGCAAACTCCTCCTCTATCCCGATCCATATCACCCCCTTCCTGCGCACACGCACGGGCACTGGACCCTCCTCGGCCAAAAGTCACGATTGTGCATAACCCTCGCTTTCGTGGACCCGCGCCGCTTCGGCCACGTCCGCCTCCACCCCTCACCGCGCGCCCTCAAAGCCTCCTGGTCCTCACTCGGCCCCGACGCACTCACCATCACCCCTGACCTCCTCTCCCCCCGCCTCGCCAACACCTCCCGCGCCCTCAAGGCCGCACTCCTCGATCAGCAACTCCTTGCCGGCCTTGGAAATATCTACACCGACGAATCCTGCTTCATGGCCCGCCTCGATCCCCACCGGCCCGCCGACTCCCTCTCCCCCTCCGACGTCTCACGCCTCTGCGAGGCCGTCAGATCCATCCTCCACGCCGCCATCGACCTGGGCGGAAGCACCCTTAAGGACCGCACCTACGTCAACGCACAGGGCGCCTCAGGCTCGGCACAGTCCCGCCACGCCGTCTACGCCCGCGCCGACCAGCCCTGCAAAGCCTGCTCCCGACCCCTCCTCTCCTCCCTCATTTCCGCGCGGACCACCACCTGGTGCGGGCACTGCCAATCCTGACTTTTCCACAGGATTTCCCGAATGTAAAGGTCACCCGGGATCGGGCATTCAGCCCTCTCTATCTATCTCATCAGAAAGCAATGCGCAGTGGTGTTCGTATGTCCTGTCGGGTTGTGGACGAACCAAGGCCCGACACCGTAAACAAAGCAATATCAGCAACTTACAACCACCATCCCCAGGTTGTCCCTGTCGGCACCGTGTCGCTCGCGCCCAGGCCCGGTCAGAGGGGACGCCCGAATCTCCAATTGCACAGGAAATCCACAGCCGCAGCCCGTTTCCTGCCGGGCGCTTCCGGCGAGATGCCGACAGGATGTCCGGGTCCCCCTGGCGCTTACCGCTGCGTGGCCGGCCTCGGGATCTGGGCCCTCTGTTGGAGGGTGGTGACCACCGCCGCGTAGTCGGAATCGGCCTCCATCCGCTCGGCCGTGGTTCGGACCGCGTGCATCACGGTGGTGTGATCCCGCCCGCCGAAGTAGTTCCCGATCTCCTCCAGGGAGTGATCCGTGAGCCTCCGCGCGAGGAACATGCAGAGCTGGCGGGGCTGCGCGATCGACTTCTGCCGGCGTTTCGACTGCAGATCGGAGAGCTTGAGGGAGTAGAACTCGGCCACCGTGTCCATGATGACGTTGATAGAGACCTTGAGCGGCGCCTTGGAGGGGATCTGGGAGAGGACGCGCTGCGCGAGGTCGAGGTTCAGGTCGACGTTCTCGATGTTGGCCTGGGCCTGGAGCCGGACCACGGCTCCCTCGAGTTCGCGGATGTTGGCGTCGATGGACGCCGCGATGAGCGCCGCCACGTCATGGGGGATGTTGAGCCCGCGCAGCTCGGCCTTCTTCTGCACGATCGCGATGCGCGTGTCGTAGGAGGGCTTCTCGACCTCGGCGACCAGGCCCCACTTGAATCGCGAGACGAGCCGCTCTTCGAGGGAGGGGATGAGGTCGGGTGGCGCGTCGGAGGAGAGGACGATCTGCTTCTGCGCCTGGAAGAGGGAGTTGAAGGTGTGGAAGAACTCTTCCTGCACGCGGTCGTGCTTGGCCAGGAAGTGAATGTCGTCGATGACGAGCACGTCGGCGTCGCGGAAGCGGTGCCGGAAGCCGGGCATCTGGTTGGAGGTCACGGCCTCGACGAACTGCGTGAGGAAGCCCTCGCAGGACGTGTAGTGGATGGAGGCGTTGGGGTTCCGGTCGCAGATGCGGTGGCAGATGGCCTGGAGGAGGTGGGATTTGCCCAGGCCGACGCGCCCGTGGATGAAGAGGGGGTTGTATGCGCGACCTGGGTTCTCTGCGACGGCGAGGGCGGCCGCGTGGGCGAGGCGGTTTTCGGGGCCGGTGACGAAGTTGTCGAAGGTGAAGTCTGGGGAGATGCGGAGGGACTCGGCGGCGTGCATGGCCGAGGCCGGCGCGGACTGTGTGGGGAGGGGGAGCGGCGCGGGGGGCGCTGCGTCGAGCGTGCGCGGGAGGACGGGCTCGACGTCGTCGATGTCGTCGTCGGTGGTGTCGAGGGTGATCGGGGCGGCGGGTCTTGGGGCCGGCGCGTGGTGACTGCCGTTGGAGGAGGGGGTGTGGTCACCGGGCCTGAGGAAGCGGACGGTGAGGAGCATGCCGGTGAGGGCCTGGGCGGCTTCGGCGAAGAAGGGGGCGCAGTCGGTTTCGAGGTAGCGACGGCGCGCGGGCTGATCGACGCGCAGGAGGAGAGCGCCCCGGTCGATGCCGAGGAACTCGAGTTCGTCGAACCACTTTCTGCAGACGCCGACGTGGTGTCTGCGAAGGTGCGAGAGGATATCGTCCCAGATCTTGTGATCCGGTACGGTCATGCGCGACTGCTCCGCCCGAGCACATGCGATTCGGGCCGTTGGATGGTCAGTGCCTCGAGATGAACCCACCTAACGCCTTCGACCTGCGCGTCGTCGAGGCGAGCGGCGCGCGGGGGTGTCAACGTACGTGCGCGGCGTGCGCGTGTCAACAGTGAGCGGGAAAAACGCATTATTGAGCGGGTTTCTGCTCGTGCGCGGCGGCCTCGGCGAGCTGCTGTTCGTAGCGTGCGCGGTTGACGCGCGTGTCCATGAGGAAGTGGACGCGCTGCGCCTTCTCGTGGCCGATGGCGTTCACGAGATGCTTGCGCGCGGTGGCCAGGTTGGACCGGCGTGAGACGTGGATGAGGACGAGGTGCTGGCACTCGAGGACGCCGAGCCATTCGGTGATGTCGTCGAGGTGGAGGTGTTTGCCGATCTTTGCGCGGGATTTGTGATCGGGTTCGACGAAGGTGCACTCGGAGATGACGACGTGCGCGGCGCGGACCTCGGGTCGGAGGAGGGCGGGCCCGGGCGCGGTGTCGCCCAGGTAGGCGATCAGGGGGACGTCGAGGGTTCGGGTGATCTCCTCGCCCTTGGCCTTGAGCTCACGCAGTTTTTCCTGCGGGAGGTTGAGGTATTCGGGCCGGAGCTTGGAGCGTTTCTCGATGATGGAGTAGCCGAAGGCGGGGCAGGTGTGCTCGACCTCGAAGCCTTTGAGGATGATGTTGTTTTTTATCAGGTATTCCTGCTCGGGGGCGAGCGGGATGAGGTCGTAGGGGGTGACCTGTTGTTCGAGTTCGACGAAGCCGTCCATCATTCGTCGGACGGCGCGTTCGATGCGGGCGTCGCAGATGATGGAGCCGGTGCCCATGCCCTGGAAGCGTCGTTGGGAGCACCAGTAGGCGAGGCCGCCGACGTGGTCCATGTGGCCGTGGGAGATGACGGCGTACTTGGAGGCGAGCGCGTGACGGGGGCAGGCGCCCATATCGAAGCAGACGTCGAGTTCGGGGATCTGGATGCAGGTGGACTCGCCGGCGATGGAGGCGCCTTGGACGCGGAAGGGAGGGAGGAAGAGGAACCCGGGAGCGCCCTCGCGGGCGGGAGGCTTTGGAAGCACGGCGGAATCTCCGTGGCGGGGCTTTCGCCCGGCCTGGCGTGGTTTCTCGGGCCAACGGGGCCGAGAGGACCGGTGGGATGGTAGCGTGGTGGGATGCGAGAGGACGGATCGGCGGAGAACTCGGGTGGGGATGTTCGGGAGGAGTCGCTGTGGAAGCGGCTCGGGGCCGCGGGGCCGATGGCGGCTGTGGCTGCGGCGATGCCGGCGATCGGTGGGATTGTGATTCTGGGGACGTTGGGGATTGTGGGGCCTTGGCTGCGCGATCACGGGAGCGCGGGGATCGCGTTGTATGTCGTGGCGTTGGCAGTGTGTTCGGGGCTGGCGTTGTTGCCGACGTACTCGCAGGCGATTCTGGGAGGGTGGGCGTTCGGGTTTGCGACGGGGTTTCCGGCTGCGCTGACCGGGATCTTCGGGGGCGCGGTGATCGGGATGTTGGTGGCGCGACGCGCTGCGAGCGATGACGTGATGAAGGTGCTCGCATCGCGGCCCGAGTGGCTGGCGGTGCGGAACGCAATGGTGGGGAGTGGGTTCTGGAAGGCGTTGGGGATGGTGACGCTGGTGCGGTTGCCGCCGAACTCGCCGTTCGCGCTGACGAATCTGGCGCTGGGGTCGACGCGCGTGCCTTGGGGCGCGGCGTTGCTCGGAACGGTGATCGGGTTGTCGCCCAGGACCGCGGTCGCGGTGTGGATCGCTGCGTCGGTTCAGTCGCTGGCGGCCACGGAGGCGAAGGACGCGGTGAAGGAGCGGATGCCGGAGTGGATCGTGATCGGGGGCATCGGCCTGTCGCTCGTGGTGGTGGTGGTGATCGGGATGATCGCGACGCGGGTGATGCGCAAGTGGGTGGCGGAGCACCCCGGCGCGACGCCGGCTCCCGGGACAGAGGGCGGGGATAGAGTGGAGTCATGAGCGAGCTGACCCCAGAGGCGGTGCGGAAGGTGGCGCGGCTGGCGCGCTTAGCGCTGACGGACGAGCAGGTGTCGAAGTACGCGTCGCAGATGGGGGACGTGCTTGGGTACATCGAGCGGTTGCGCGAGCTGGACCTGAAGGATGTGGAGCCGATGACGGGTCCGGTGGATGCGCGGAACCGGATGGATGAAGATGTGGCGAGCGGGGAGCGGGGTGAGGGGAGCACGCGGCTCGGGCCGACGGACGTGGCGCGGATCGCGCCGGAGGGCGGTGGGCACTTGCCCCCGTTCATCAGCGTGCCCAAGGTGCTGGGGGATGACGGGGGCGGCGCGTAGAATGGTCCATGCTGACCATCAGAAGGGCGGATGAGCGGGGGAGTTTCGATTACGGCTGGCTGGACACGAAGCACACGTTCTCGTTCGGGAGGTATTACGACGAGAAGTGGATGGGCTTCGGCACGCTGCGCGTGATCAACGATGACATCGTGGCGCCGGGGGCGGGGTTTGGGGAGCACCCGCACCGGAACATGGAGATCGTGACGTGGGTGCTGGAGGGGGCGCTTGCGCACGGGGATTCGCTCGGGAACGCGAAGGCGTTGCGGCCTGGTTGGGCGCAGGCGATGACAGCGGGGCGGGGCATCCGGCACAGCGAGTTCAACGGGTCGAAGACGGAGCCGGTGCGGCTGTTGCAGATCTGGATCGAGCCGAAGCAGGAGGGGACGGAGCCGAGACATGAGGATCGGGAGTTCCCGATGTCGAAGCGGAAGGACGCGCTCTGTCTGATCGCGTCGGGGGACGGCGCGGATGGATCGCTGGAGATCGGGCAGGATGCGCGGGTGTACGTGGGGACGATCGGGGAGGGTGTGGAGGTGAAGGCGGGTCTTGGTGAGGGGCGGAAGGGCTGGGTGCAGGTGGCGCGGGGGAGCGCGGTGGTGAACGGGGAGTTGCTCAAGGAGGGGGACGGAGTGGGGCTGGAGCGGGAGCGTGAGATCGTGGTGGAGGGGGGCAAGGGAGGGGTGGAGGTGCTGGTGTTCGACGTGCCTTGAGGGGACGCGTCGCGGTGGGGAGGGGCGGCGCGTGGTTGGTTAGAGTGGTGTCGTGTCGCTGCATGCACTGACGTTGTTGGAGTTGCGCGAGCAGATTCGCGCGGGGAAGGTCTCGGCCGAGGAGGCGACGAGGGGCGCGTTGGCGCGCATCTCGGCGTTGGACGGGAAGGTCGGGGCGTTTCTGCAGGTGTTCGAGGAGCGCGCGGTGGAGCGTGCGCGGGGGATCGACAGGGCGCGCGGGGGTGGGGAGCACATGGGTGCGCTGGCGGGCTTGCCGATCGCGGTCAAGGACAACATCTGCACGGACTTCGGGCGGACGACGTGCGCGTCGCGGATTCTGGAGAAGTACGAGAGCCCGTACAGCGCGACGGTGGTGCGGCGGCTGGAGCGGGCGGGCGCGGTGATCGTCGGGAAGACGAATCTCGACGAGTTTGCGATGGGTTCGAGTTGCGAGAACTCGGCGTTGGGGAAGACGGTGAATCCGTGGGATCTGACGCGCGCGGCGGGAGGATCGTCGGGGGGATCGTCCGCGGCCGTGGCGGCGCGGATGGTGGGGCTCGCGCTGGGGTCGGACACGGGCGGGTCGATCCGGCAGCCTGCGGGGCTGACGGGGATCGTGGGTCTGAAGCCGACGTACGGGCGCGTGTCGCGGTACGGGCTGGTGGCGTTCGCGTCGAGCCTTGATCAGATTGGGCCGCTGACTCGGAGCGTGGGTGATGCGGCGTTGGCGCTGGAGGTGATGGCGGGGAGCGACGCGCTGGATTCGACGAGCGCGGACGAAGCGCGGCAGGGGTCGACGACGTTCACGGAGGGGTTGGATCGGCCGGTGGAGGGGTTGCGGCTGGGCGTGCCGAGAGAGGCTTGGAGCGAGCAGAACCACCCGGCGGTGAACGCGGCGCTGCGGGGGGCGATCGAGGTGTACAAGGGTTTGGGCGCGACGATCGTGGAGATCGATTTGCCCAACCTGAAGCACGGGATCGCTGCGTACTACATCATCGCGCCGGCCGAGGCGTCTTCGAATCTCGCGCGCTTCGACGGGGTGCGGTATGGGCGGCGGGCGAAGCTGGATGCCGGGGAGGAGTTGTTCGATCTGTACGCCAAGAGCCGAGCGGAGGGGTTCGGGCCGGAGGTGCAGCGTCGGATCATGTTGGGGACGTATGCGTTGTCGAGCGGGTACTACGACGCGTATTACCTGACGGCGTTGAAGGCTCGACGGGTGATCAAGGGTGACTTTGATGGCGCGTTCGCGTCGAAACGCGCGGACGGGAGCGCGGGGCCCGGCGTGCACGCGGTGCTGCTGCCGGCGACTCCCGGGCCGGCGTTCAAGATCGGGGAGAAGGCGAACGACCCGCTGGCGCTGTATCTGGAGGACGTGTACACGGTGACGGCGAACCTGGCGGGGCTGCCGGGGATCACGATCCCTGGGGGGTTCGCGGAGGGGGCAGGAACGAACGGGGAGGCGTTGCCGGTGGGTGTGCAGCTGATCGGGCCGGCGTTTGATGAGGCGCGGATGCTGCGGATCGCGCGGATGCATGAGGGGGCGACAACGTGGCACACGAAGGCGCCGGGGATGGCCGGGTGAGGGCGGTGCGGAATCGGGGCGGTGCGCGGCGGAAGGAGAGTGCATGAAGTACCGCGTGGTGGGGGCAGATCCGACGACTGGGGCTGAGCGCGTGATGGAGGTGGAGGCTTCGTCGGCCGGGGAGGCGGAGCGTTTGGGCATCGAGGCCGGGATGGTGGTGGAGCAGGTGAGCGCGGTGCGTGCGGGGTCGGCGGCGAGCGCGGGCGTGGGGGCTGACCGGAAGGTGGTGGAGACGATTCCGCTGGTCGAGGAGCCGGAGGAGGAGCGCGTGCCGGCTGCCGGGGGAGTTGTGCGCGGGAGTGATCGTGAGGAGCGGACGGTGTGGGAGGGCGGGCCGAGCCAGTGGGGGAACGCGCCGGTGTTCGTGTTCGGGGCGTTGCTGGCGTTCCTGGTGGTGCCGTTGATCTATGCGTTGGTGGTGCTGCTGGAGACGCGGTTCACGAGGTATGAGCTGACGACGCAGCGTTTGCGGTCGCGGAGCGGGGTGCTGAGCAAGCGGGTGGATGAGATCGAGCTCTATCGGGTGCGCGACTTCACGGTGGAGCAGAGCGTGTGGCAGCGCGCGGTGGGGCTCGGGAGCGTGCGGCTGGTGACGTCGGACCGGAGCCATCCGGAGTTCGTGATGAAGAACGTGCGCGGGCACGGGAAGGTGGCAGACCTGCTGCGCGAGCACACGGAGACGATGCGTCGGATGAAGCGGGTGCGCGAGCTGGACGTGGAGTGACCGTGTTCCGGCTGCGGAAGCGCAGGGCTTCAGTGCGGCGCGGGTTGTTGCTGGGTGAGGCAGTGGATCGTGCCGAGGCCGAGCACGAGGTCGCGGGCGTAGATGGGGACGACGGGTCGGTCGGGGAAGGCGTTGGCGATGACGTCGAGGGCGTGACGGTCGTTGGGGTCGTTGAAGACGGGGACGAGGGTGGCCGCGTTGCAGCAGTAGAAGTTGGCGTAGGAGGCGGGGAGGCGTTGGTCGTCGAACCAGACGGGGGCCGGGAAGGGGAGACGGATGACGGGGAGGTTTGCGTTGAGGAGACGTTTTTCGTTGTCGAGGGACATGGCGTGGTTGTCGTCGGTGGCGTCGGGCTCGTAGGCGAGGAGGATGGCGCCGGAGGGTGTGCAGCGGGCGAGGTCGTCGACGTGGCCGTGGGTATCATCGCCGGCGCAGCCGTGGCCGAGCCAGACGGTGCGGGAGATGGCGAGGTATTTGGCGAATGCGCGTTCGTAGTCGGCGCGGGTGAGGCCCGGGTTGCGGACTTGGATTGAGGGGTGGAGGAGGCACTCTTCGGTGGTGAGGAGGAGGCCTTGGCCGTCGGTCTCGATGGCACCGCCTTCGAGTACGAGGGGTTGGTCGTTGTCGCGTCGGGTGGCGTGGAGGAGCTCGAGTTCCGTGACGCGGGAGACGAGGTCGGGGATCTGGGCGTCGAGTGTGTGGTTGTCGTACTTGGCCCAGCCGTTGAAGGACCAGCGGATGGGGATGAGGGAGGAGGCGGCGCGGGTGAAGGTGGGGGCCGCGTCGCGCATCCAGCCTCGATCGGTGGGGAGGACGTGGAGACGGACGTTGTCGAGGGGGATGTGGGAGAGAGCGAGGCATTCGCCGGCGCGGTCCGCGGCCTCGGGGGTGTTGCAGACGAGCTCGAGGCGCTCGCCCGGGACGATGGCGCGGATGATCTCGGTGAAGACCCACTCGATGGGTTCGAACTTACCCGGCCAGTCTTCGGCGTTGTGGGGCCAGGCGAGCCAGGTGGCGTCGTGAGGCTCCCACTCGGCAGGGAAGCGGGGGATCACGGGGCGCCCAGCCAGCGTTGAAGGATGGGGGAGAAGGCGTCGACACGGCGGTCGCGCAGGAAGGGCCAGTGCTCGCGGCGTTCGCGGATGAGTCGGCGGTCGCAGGGGACGACGAGGACGGATTCCTCGTGGTCGGGGGCCTGCGCGATGATCTGGCCTGCGGGGTCGGCGACGAAGGAGGCGCCGAAGAACTCGATGCCTTTGGTGTTGGGCTCGGGCTCGTGGCCGACGCGGTTGACGGCGGCGACGAAGAGGCCGTTGGCGATGGCGTGGGAGCGTTGGATGGTGATCCAGGAGTCGCGTTGGGCGGGGCCGTATTGGGATTTTTCGTCGGGGTGGTAGCCGATGGCGGTGGGGTAGAAGAGGATGTCGGGGCCGAGGAGGGAGGTGATGCGGGCGTTCTCTGGGTACCACTGGTCCCAGCAGATGAGCACGCCCACGTTGCCGGCGCGGGTCTTCCACGAGGCGTAGCCGTGGGAGGTTCGCGCGGCGCCCTCGACGCAGACGGGCGGGCCGGAGGCATCGCCCGGGGTGAAGTAGAACTTCTCGTAGTAGAGGGGGTCGTCGGGGATGGTCATCTTGCGGTAGAGGCCCAGGAGCGTGCCGTCGGCGTCGATGACGGCCGCGGAGTTGTGGTAGAGGCCTTGGGCGCGGCGCTCGAAGACGGGCGCGATGATGACGGCTTTGAGTTGCTTGGCGGCGTCCTGACAGGCGCGGACGGTGGGACCGGTGTCGGGGGGGAGGATCGGCTCGGCGTAGTTGAAGCGGGCGTGTTCCTCGGCCTTGCAGAAGTAGGGCGCGTTGAACATCTCCTGGAGGCAGATGATCCGTGCGCCTTTGGAGGCGGCTTCGCGCGCCCCGTCGAGGGCGGAGCGGACGTTGGTCTGGACGTCGTCGGAGCAGGCGCGCTGGACGAGGCCGACGGTGAGGATGTGATCGTTGCTGGGCACCGGGGGCGATGATATCGCGGGTATTCTGCTGTGATGGAATCAGGGCGGGACTTCGACGAGATCGGTGAGGAGGGCATTTCGGGGGAGGCGCGCGAGCCATCGAAGGCGAAGGAGGTGTTTCGCGCGGGGTCGGGGGAGAAGAAGGCTGGTGAGAAGACGTCGGGCGCGCGGGATGAGACACCGATGGCGTCGGGCGGGTGGTTCGGGTGGCCGTTCACGTTGGCCGTGGGGGTGACGTCGCTGGGCGCCGCGGCCGCGCTGGCTGCGGTGCATGCGCAGGAGCGTGCGCGCGCGGGGGCGGATGCATCGATCCTGCAGAGCGTGGGGTGGGTGCTTGGTTGGGGGCTGGTGGGATTGGTGATGGGGTTTGTGGCGGTGAAGGGCGTGGCGGTGTGGCGGAAGCGGAGGGTGGGTGAGGCGCGCTTAGTGGCGGTGCGGATGTTCGCGGCGACGGGGTTGTTTTTGCTCGTAGTGAACATGGGGATCGCGCCGACGGGTTGGTGGGTGGTGGATCGGCCGATGGCGTTGGGGATTGCGACGGCTGTGTACCTGTCGGTGGTGTGGGTGACGTTCCGGCTGACGCGCGAGGATGCGATGGCGGTGCTGATCACGCACGCGCTGTTGTGGCTGGGTGTGTACGGGGCGGTGCGCTACGGGCCGAGATTGATGCGGGAGAGCGAGCCGGAGCCGGCGCCGCAGGTTGCGCCGACGTTCGAGCCGCCGCACGCTCCGGCGTCGCCCGGGGTGAGTGAGCCTGTGCCGACGCCTTCGCAGGAGGGGAGCGGGGCGCCTGTGGTTGATCCTGCGCCGGGAGGGACGGCGCAGTGAGCCGCGAGCTGACGATCTGGTTGAACGGGGAGTTTGTGGAGGCGGAGCGCGCGGAGGTGTCCGCGCTGGATGCGGGTCTGCAGCACGGGGTGGGGCTGTTCGAGACGATGTTGGGTGTTGGGGGGAAGGTGTTTCGGCTGCACAAGCACCTGGAGCGGTTGCAGGTGTCGGCGCGTGTGTTGGGCTTGAGCGAGTCGGCGCGGATCAATCCGTTGGCTGAGGCCGTGCGTCGGGTGGTGGAGCGCGCGGGGCTGGAGCGTGCGCGGGTGCGGCTGACGATGACGGGGGGGGATTTGCGGATGTTGGGGCCGGCGGGTTCGGGCGCGACGACGCCGACGGTGGTGATCACGGCGCAGCCGGTGACGGAGCGGCCGAGGGAGATGTTCGAGCGGGGCGCGCTGGTGATGGTGGGGAGCGGGAGGGTGAATCCGCTGGACCCGACGGCGGGGCACAAGACGTTGAACTACTGGATGCGGCTGCGCGAGCTGCGCGAGGCGGCGCGGGCCGGGGCGTCGGAGGCGTTGATGCTGCAGGTGACGAATCACGTAGCGGGCGGCGCCGTGAGCAACGTGTTCGTGGTGAAGGATGGAGTGGCGCTGACGCCGATTGCGCGCGGGGAGGAGCAGGAGGTTGCGGGCGAGGCGCAGGGTGGCGGGGCTGGGGAGGTGTCGGGGAGACAGAGTGTGCGGACGCTTGCGAGCCCCGTGCTGCCGGGGGTTACGAGGGCGTTCGTGCGCGAGGCGCTGGAGGCGCGCGGGGTACGTGTGGAGCGTCGGATGTTGAGCGTGGCGGACGTGCTCGACGCGGACGAGGTGTTTCTGACGAACTCGCAGTGGGGCGCGCTGCCGGTGTCGAGGGTGGAGGGGAAGACGATCGGGGCGGGGAGCGTCGGGGAGATGACGCGCGCGGTGGTGGAGGCTTGGGACGCGGCCACAGTTTCGGGGGATGAGGGATGAGAGAGCGGTTTCGGCCGCGCGTGATCCGTTTGCGCGACGGGCGCGAGGCCACGCTGCGGAAGGTGTCGGTGCGTGATGCCAAGGGGTGTGGGGAGATGGACCGGGCGCTCGCTGAGGACGGGCGCGGGGTGGTGTGGGACGCGGGTCAGTTGCCGGCGGGGTTGCCGGAGATGCGGGCGCGTCTGCAGAAATGGACGGGGCTGCCGCTGCGCGAGGGATTGATGGTGGTGGCGACGGTGAAGGGGAAGGTGGCTGGGGAGGGGAAGATCCGGAGGTTCAAGCCGAGCAAGGTGCGGCACGTGGCGCATCTGTCCCTCGGCGTGCACCCGGCGTATCAGGGTGTGGGGCTGGGGCGCGCGATCATGGGGGCGATGCTGGAGTGGGCGCGCTGGACCGGGGAGAGCGCGGATGAAGATCAGGGCGTGAGCCGAGTGACGCTGGATGTGTTCGCGGAGAACGTGAGGGCGCGGAGGCTGTATGAGTCGCTCGGCTTTGAGTTGGAGGGGGTGCGGAGGGGTCAGTTGCGGGAGGCGGACGGGCGGGAACATGATGATTTGTTGATGGCACTGATGTTGCATGGGAACAAGGTCGGCGGGTAGGTGGAGTCTGGGGCGGGGTGCAGGAGGCCGCCTGATGGAGCGTCACGACGAGGCGTATCTGGACGAGGCGTCGGCGCGCGTGAGCCTGTTGGCTGTCGGCGCGTTGGTGTTGTCGTTGTTGTGCTTTGTGCCGGTGGTGGGGCTGTTGGCCGCGCTTCTGGGCGTCGGCGCGATCGTGGCGATTTCGCGTTCGCGCGGGAGGCTGCGCGGGACGTGGCTCGGCGTGGCGGGGTTGTCGATCGGGCTGGTGTCAACGGTGGTGTGGACGTCGGTCGGGATGTGGACATGGCGTTTCAGCTCGTTCTATCTGCACACGGCCAGCGCGAGGGCGGAGTTGTTGGTGTCGCCCGGCGCGGAAGGGTGGAGCGCGGCGCGCGCGGTGATGACGGAGAGCGCGGCGGCGGCGACGAGCGACGCGGACTTTGAGCAGTTCGTGCGCGCGTTGCAGGCGCACTACGGAGCGTTCGTGGAGGCGCCGAGGGAGTGGGGGCCGGCGTGGAAGACGTTCGCAGAGTCGCTTCAAGGGTCTGGGAACACGAATCCGCGCGGGACTCCGGACTCGCTGCCGATCCCGGTGCGGTTTGCGAACGGGAGCGCGTCGGTGTTCGTGGTGTTCGTAAAGGACACGTGGATGAAGGAGGACTTCCGGATCACGGACGCGTTCGCGATTTTGCCGGGGCGGAACGCGGTGACGTTGCGGGAGGACGGGCCCGGGAAGCGTGAGGCGTTGAACGTTGGGTTCGCGCCGGTGTACGGGGAGGGTGCGCTGCCGAGCATGAAGAAGGATGAAGGAGACGAAGGGGGAGAATGAGGGTCGAGGGGCGTGGAGGGGCGGATGTTGGCGTTGTGGTTGGGCGGGCGGTAGTGTTCGAGCATGACACAGAACCCGTACGAGCAGCGCGAGGAGTCCTGGGGAGCCGATGTTGCGGATGAGTATGTCGGTGAGCAGCGGCTGAGCCTGATGGCGCTGTTCTCGCTGATCTTCTCGCTCATCTGTTTCGTTCCGGGCGCGGGGCTGGTGGGCGCGCTGCTGGGCATCGGCGGGTTGGTGTCGATCGGGAAGTCGCGCGGTCGGCTCACGGGGAAGGGGTTGGCGATCACGGGGCTGGTGCTGGGTCTGATCCTGAGCGTGCTGTGGGGGTCGGTGGTCGTCGGATTCGGGCAGGCGTACCGGTTCTACCGGGATCGGATGATTCCGCCGGTGGCGATGCTGGTGGAGTCGATCGAGAAGGACCCTGCCGCCGCACGGACGGGCCTGACGGAGGGCGCGGCCAAGTCGGTGACGGACGAGGACATGGCGCAGTTCGCCGCGGCGTTGCGCGCGCACTACGGGGAGTTTCGTGAGGCGCCGAAGGATTTCGGATCACTGCTGCAGACGTTCGGCGAGTCGATGGGCGCGCAGAACCAGGATCAGACGATGCGTGGCGGGCAGCGCGGGGTGCCGGTGCCGCTGCAGTTCGAGCGAGGCGGCGTGTTGATCGTGGCGGTGTTTGATGAGTCGACGTTCGACGCGAAGCAGCCTCGGTACGAGGACTTGTTCGCGGTGTTGCCGGGGCGGAAGGCCGTGACGCTGCGCAAGGGTGGTCGCGCGAAGGAAGAGGCGTTGAACATGGGGTTCGAGCCGGTGTACGGGGAGGCGGCGCTGCCGCAGGGCGAGGAGGCGCCGGACGCGTCTGCGCCTGCGGAGGGCGGATCGACGGGTGAGGGTGGCGGCGCGTCGGGCGGTTGAGCGCGGTCAGGTGCGGATGGAGACGGAGGCCGCGAGCGCTGCGGGCGCGAGGATGAGCGCGGGGGTGAAGACGGCGAGCCAGACGGGGAGGCCCGGCACGGGGGTGGCGGGGCCGAGCACGGCTGCGAGGAGCGCGGCGGAGACGAGGGGCGCGCACTTGAGCGTCTGGACGGCCATGTTGCGCGGCTCGCGGACGAGGTAGAAGGGGAGCGCGATGATAAGCGCGAGGATGTTGCAGAGGACGGTGGAGAATCGTCCGAAGCGGATGCGGTCGAAGCGGTCGCGTGTGGCGGTGTCGACGGGGCCTGAGGAGGAGAGCATGCGGTCGATCTGCGCCCAGGAGAGGTTGCGGCCGTAGTACGCGAAGAGCCGGGCGCCGATGGCGGTGGGATCGAGGTCGGTGGGGAGGCGGAGCCGTTCGGGAGGGTTGGGGATGTCGGAGATGCGCGGGCGTTCGAGGATCCACGCGTCGCGGTCCCACACCGCGTGCTCTGCGTCGATGGTGCGGACGACGCGCCCCTGGTTGTCGCGCTCCCAGATGCGCGCGTTCTGGAGGGAGCGTTCGCGCTTGTTGAACTTGGCGGCGAAGAAGAGGCGGGACTGGCCGTCTTTGAGGAGTGGGACGGAGGTCTCGCGGAGGTCTCGGTGGAGCGCATCCTCGGGTGAACGGGTGAGGAGGGGCGCCACCGCGGGGACGAGGACTTCCTGATTGAGCACCTGCACGCCGCCGACGAGGAGGGCGATGAGGAGGAAGGGGCGGGTGAGACGGTGCAGAGAGACGCCGGAGGCCACGGCTGCGACGAGTTCGCGCCGGCGGACGAGCTGGACGCAGGTGAAGCCCATCGCGGTGACGAGGACCATGCCGAGGAGGAGATTGAGGGTGAGGAGGAGGCGCGGCCCCCAGTAATCGATGATCCAGACGATGGTGGCGACGACGTGCCGGAGGGTGCCCTGGGAGCCGGCGAGCTTTGCGCCGGCGCTGACGAACTTGTTCATGTTGAGGACGACGTCGATGGCGATGAAGAGGCTGGAGAAGAGGACGAGGAGGACGAGGACGTTGAGGAGGAAGTGTCGCGCGATGTAGCGGTCGAGGATGGTCATGCGGCGCGCTCCTCGTGTGGGGAGAAGAGCGGGGCGAGCGCGCGGGAGCAGGCCCAGGCGAGCGCGGCGGCGAGGGTGACGCCGGAGAGGGAGTGGGAGCCTTCGAGCATGCGCGCGACGCCAACTAGGGAGGCGATGAGGAGGGCGGGAATGCGGAAGGGGGGGGCGATGAAGGCGAGGGCGCACGCGGCGCCGAAGGCCACGGCGACGTGGGAGGAGGGCAGGTCGAGACCGCCGGAGTGGAATGGTCGTTCGGTGAGCGGGCGGAGCATGTGGAGGCCGTCGTGATAGATGGGGCGCTCTCGCCGGAAGACGATCTTGAGGAGCTCGGCGAGCGCGCCAGCCGAGATCGCGCTGGCAAGGAGAAAGAGCGGGCGGCGGATGATGTGGAGGGCGCGCGCGGAAGAGGGAACGGAGGGGGGGGCGCGGAGCGCGTCGATGACGAGAATGGCGACGGCGATGATGAGCCAGGGGGTGATGGTGCCGAGCCACTTCACGGCGAAGAAGAGGGAGTAGTCACGCACGCCCTGGACGTGAAAGAGGTGGAACGCGGCGCGATCGAGCGCGGAGGCGGCCCAGACGATGAGTGTGGTGAGGAGGGCGGCGCGGATCGCGTCGGGCGTGGACCAGGGCGCGAAGCGGTCGGCGTGCGGGTTGGTGTGTGAGGTGCTCATCGCGGGAGATGTGTGGGTGGATGGTATCCGTAGCCCACGTAGACCTGGTATCGGGGGAAGCGGCCGCGCGCGATGCGTTTGTTGTCGAAGTCGGGGTTGAGCGAGCCCAGCGGCTCGACGCGCTCGAAGAGGGCGGACCAACGCTCGGCGTCCGCGCCGATGAGGAGCGCATTTCGGCCTTCGAGCGAGGGGTTGTCGAGGCGCGTGTCGGGGAAGTAGTCGTACTGGGAGGGCTCGCCCCCGAGGGCCGCGCGTGCGCAGTGGGTGACGGGATGGTCGGGGAGATAGAACGCGAGCGAGCTGGCGGGGCCGTAGAGCTCGGACAGGATGAGGGGTTGCGCGTTGTCGGTGGAGGGGATCTGGTCGAGGAACTCGCGTGCGGCGTGCGCGCGGGTGTCGGCGCCCATCAGCCGGTAGGTGGGGATGAGCGGGCCGAGCAGAGGGAGGCGCGCGAGGAGGTCGGCGCGCGGGAGCAGGAGCGCGACGACCACGCCGACGGCGAGCGTCCAGTGCCAGGCGATCTGCCAGGAGGTTTCGGGCGCGCGCCGGAGGAAGCCCATGCGCGGGCGCGCGGGGTCGGCGCGCCAGGCGGTGAGAAGCGCGCGATAGCGGTCGAGTTCGGGGGGGAGGAACGCGGCACTGAGCGCGATGAGGGTCGCGTAGCCCGCCAGGGGCCAGTTGGCCTCGGGCTCGGCGATGAAGGAGACGGCGAGATAGAAGAGAAGGACGGGCGCGGCGCAGAGGATGAGAAAGAGATGTGAGGCGCGCTGCGGCGCGGCGCGGTCACGGAGCGCGCGCAGCGTCGAGAGCGCGAGCAGGACAATGGCGGGGCCGATCGCGCCGATCTGGGAGGCGAGGAAAGTAACGGGCCAGAGGGGGGACCATTCGCGCGGCGTCTTGGGCGCGGCGGGTTGCGGGGCGTCGGCGCCGAGGTGCTTCAGGAGGTGTTGGACGGTGGGCCAGTCGTGCTGGTGGTTCCAGAGGAGGACGGGGGAGATGGCGAGCAGGAAGACGAGGGTGGCGAGCGCGAGCCAGGGGAGGTGTCGCGTGAGGGGGCGCGGTCGGCGCGTGAGCAGCGCGGCGAGAAGGATGCCGAGCAGGAGCAGAAGGATGGTGTACTTGAAGAGGAAGCCGAGGCCGAGGAAGAGCGCGCCGGGGAGCCAGGCGCGGGGCCTGTCGAGGATGAGAGCGCGGTGCGCGAAGAGGGCGGTGAGCGACCAGCAGGCGAGGTAGGGGCCGTCGATGGTCATGAGGATGGCGAGGGCGAGGTGGATGGGAATCAGTGTGAAGATGACGGCCGCGAGGAGAGGGGCGCGCCGGTCCTCGGAGGCATCGGAGGCCAGACGCGCGAGAGCGAGGGCCGCGATGGCGGAGGCGAGCGCGGCGGGGAGTCGGACGGCCCATTCGATGTCGCCGAACAGGCGCGTCGAGACGGCGATGGTCCACGCGATGCCGGGGCCTTTGGTGTAGTACGACGGCGCAAGTCGGCGCGACCATTCCCAGTAGTGGGACTCATCATCGACCAGCGTGTAGGGGGACAGGAAGACGAGATAGAGGATGCGCAGGACCAGGAGGGCCAGGACGAGCGCGATCGCGGCGCGGGCGTGGGGATTGCGGAGCATCAGTGCCTGCGCAGCCTTGCGAACTCGAGTGCGGCAAATGCGGCGAGGACGATGACGCCGCCCCAGAGGAGGGGCGCGCCGGAGAGGCCTTCGCGGTGCATGACGCCCTGACCGCCGGTGACGGTGATGATCGCGATGAGGGAGGGGAAGAAGGACCAGGCGTAGACGAGCAGTGGGCGCGCGTCGCGCAGGCGGAGCGCGACAATGGCGCCGACGAGGACCATCACGAGGCAGGCGACGGAGAGAGCGCTGCGTTCGTGGTGGCGGGAGGTGATCTCGCGCCGGAGGGAGGCGATCTCGTTGCGGAGGTTGTCCGCGGCCGCGAGCACGAGCGGGCTGTCGTTGGTTTCGGCGCGGGCGAGGAGCGTGCGGCTTGTCGCGGTGAGGAGCGATTCGCTCTCATCTCCAGGGATAGAGAGGGCGGAGAAGGTCTGGTGGCTGCGCGTGGCGGCCGCGGGCGCGTCGGAGGATGGGTTCTGGGTGGTGACGGAATCGAGTTCGAGCCGGAGGGTGGGGCGGGAGGCGGAGATGACCGCGGTGTCGTCGGGGACGAGGTACGCGGCCTGCGCGGATTGGAGCCGTGCGCGGTCCGACGAGAGGCGCCAGGAGAGTTCGACTGGCCGGCCGGGGCGCGCGGGCTCGATGCGCCAGCGGTTCTTCTCGGGGGTGAGGCCGGAGGTCGGGATGGCCACCACGGCGCCGTCGGAGTCGACAAGCCGGATGCGTCCGTCGTGGCGCGCTGCGGCGTTGAGGGTTTGCGCGATGCGGTGGGTTTCGAGCGCAGCCGCGAGGTCGCGACGCTTGGCGTTGACGGCCGGGATCGGGTCGGGGTTCTGTCGGAGCTCTTCGAGGTCGAGCGCGCTGTAGAACTTGGGGCTGTCCTTGAAGATGCCAGCCAGGGAGATGGGCTTGAGGTCGATGACGGAGGAAGAGGCCGCGGCCTCGCCGCGCTGCGCGATGACACCGTCGAGGAGTCGCACGCGGATGACGCCGCCGGATGAGCCTTCGAGCTCGTTGAAGACCCACACGCCCGCGAGCCGGGAGGACGCTTCCCACTCGATGTTGTTGTCGGCGTCGGTCCTGACCGCGAGGACGCCTCGGAGCGCGAGGTGATCGATGGCGCCGTAGGGGGTCGGGTCGCGCCGCTCTGCGGAGTCGGCGTGGATGGTGAGGTCGCTGCGGAGGCGTACGGATTGGCCGGACTCGATGGCGCCGAGCACGATGCGCGCGAGGTCGGGCCCCTTGAGGGTCTGCATCTCTCTGAGGAACCAGGGGCTGACCGCGTGGGAGAGCGCAGCGAGGAGGAGGGCGAGGGCGACACCGACAGCGAGCGCGGGGGCGAGGAGGCCTCGATGGGAGACCCCGCCCGCGTGCGCGGCCAGGGCCTCGTTCTCTGCGGCAAAGCGGTGGTAGACGAGCGTGGCCGCGAAGCCGGAGGCGAAGGGGAGGGCGTACTGGAGCATCGGGAGGAGCGCCAGCGCGAGGAATTTGAGCGTCTGTGCCGGGCTGAGGCGGCCGTCAGTGAGGGGCTGGACGGTGGCGGCGAAGGCGATGATGACGACGAGGATGGCGCCTGTGAGCGCGACGAGGCGCAGCAGGTCGGCCAGGAGCATGAGGGAGATGGTCCAGGGGAAGCGGGATCGCATGCGTTCGTGCACATGGTCCGGGGGGAAGGGTTGCGAGGCAAGCCGGTGTGGAGGGGTTCTCGGGCCTGCTCGGGCGCCGGAGGCGCGAGTGACGCAGTCTGTGCGGGCGGTGTGCGGCGTGGGGCCCCTGTTGCGGGCGAAGCCTCCGGGTGATCGGGCCGACAAGCGAGGTGAGGGGACGTTTTGGCGGCGGAGCCCGCGGCGATGCTTGTGAAGGAGCGTGCGGGATGCGTTGCGCGTCGTTCAACTCGGAACGAAGGAAACCGGCGCGGCGCCGGCGCGCGTTCACGCTGATCGAGGCGATGGTGGCGGTGTCGGTGCTGTCCCTGAGCGTGCTGGCGTTGTCCTCGGCCGTGGCCGCGGGGCAGCAGGCGTCACTCGAGGGTCAGAAGCTGATGCTGGGCTCGCTCGCGGTCTCGGACATGATGAGCGAGCTGTCGAGCGTGCCGTACAACACGCTGACGTCGTACCACGGCCGGAAGGAAGCGGCCGGGCAGATCCAGACGATCGACGGGGTGAAGTACCCCTCGACGTACTGGTCGATCGGTCGGCAGGTCTCGGTGACGTCGACGCGCTTCAGCGATCCGGGGATGGGCGTGGAATTCGGGGGGGTGACGATCACGGTTCGCGCGGTGGATGCGGAGGGGCGGACGGTGGCGTCCGCGGAGCGGTTCGTGCCGGAGCCGGCGTCATGATCCGGCGCGCCCTCACACTGGTCGAGCTGATGCTCTCGCTCGCGATTCTCGCGGTGGCGGGGCTCGCGCTGTCGTCGATGCTGGCGATGGTGGGGACAGCGACGCAGGCGGACCGGGAGGGTCGGTCGGTGCTGCTGCGCTCGCACGCGGCCCAGACGAGGCTGAGGGCGTATCTGGAGCCGTCGCAGTGCGTGCTGCAGCACGACGCGGCGCGCGGGGCACTGGTCGTGTGGCTGGCGGACACGCGGGCCCCGAACATCGTGAACGCGACGGAGATGCGCGTGCTGTGGTTCGACTCGTCGGGGAAGACGCTGACGGTGGAGCGCGTGGAGTTTCCGGAGGCGTGGTCGCAGACGCAGAAGGACGCGGCGGACATCAACATGCCGGCGTCGACGGACTTTGCCGCCGTGATGATCGCGTTCCGGAGCGCGGGGTACACGAAGCGGGACGTGCTGGCGCGGAGCGTGCGGACGGTGACGTGGGGCTTCAACGTGCCGGCGATGTCGTCGGTGCAGGGGGCGACGAGGGTGCGGGTGACGCTGGGCATGGAGACGGCGAGCGGGGGCGTGCAGGAGTTCATGACGGCGATGGGGCTGGCCGGATATCGGGCCCCGGTGCGCTGAAGGAGGAGCGGCATGAGGCGTGTTCGTCGGCAACGTGGGCGGGGTGTCGCGCGGGAGCGTCGAGGCATGGCGACGCTGCTGGTGATGATCTCTGTCGCTGCGGCGACCGTGCTCGCGGTGTCGTACGCGTCGAGCCGTCAGGGCGCGGCGGCGGTGGGGCAGAACGCGGCGTCGACGAGCGCGGCCGAGGCCGCGGCGCGGGCCGGCGCGCAGATCGCGCAAGCCCTGCTGGAGACGGACAAGGGTTGGCAGTCGGACGCGAACCCCGACGTGCTGTACACGGAGTTCGGGCTGAACAACGCCAAGGTGTTCATCTACGCGACGACGGTGCAGGGCGGATCGCCCGGCGCGAACGAGCAGGACGTTCTGATCACCTCGCGCGCGAACGTGAACGGGTTCGACGCGGTGGTGCAGCGCATGGTGCGGTACCAGGCCTCGCGGAGCCCTGGTGCGGCCATCGACCCGTGCATGGATGAGTTCGCGATCTTTGCGGTGGATGAGCTGACGGTCGAGGACACGTGCACGGTCGCGTTGTGGCCGCTGGCGCCGGCGCGGAGGGCGGGAAAAGCCGTGAAGGTTGGTCTGGGCTTCATCTACAGCACGAAGCTGAACATCGGTGGCGCGGCCACGATTCCAGGAATGGCGATCTATGCGCCGCCAGGAGCCAGCTCGTTCCTGCAGTCGGCGATCGCGTCGTCACGGTTCGCACCGGGAGACGTTCTGCCGATCACCCCAAAGGCGCTCGCCGCCACGATGCCATCGTCGATCAATTCGCTCTTGCTGCCGGGCACGGGCCTGACGATCGACGGCTGGGCGACCTCGCGGAGCCAGGGACGGTACGGCGATTATCTCGTGAAGAACCGGGGGGAGCTGACGCTGGGCACGTCCGGCGCCACCACGTACTACAGCTTCAACGACCTCGAGATCGAGAGCGAGGGAGTGCTCATCATCCGGGGTGATGTGCGCATCGGCGTGCGAGATGATTTCCGTGTGCAATCGAGGGGCGCGGTGGAGTTGGCCTCCGGCGCGAAACTGGTCGTGTACGTCGCGGATGACCTCACGGTGGATGATGCCGCGGTGGGCTTTGACCGCACGGTCGCCCGGAACACGTCGCGCTCGGCGGCGAGCGTGATCGGGTATTCGCAGCCGTCGGACATCACGATCATGGCGTTGACGCCGTCGAGCGGCGGCACCACGAACAAGCCGCACTCGATCGACAAGCGCGCGCTCGTGCGAGCAAACATCCATGTGCCGTACGACAAGCCGACGATCGACAACAACTCCGTGCTCTACGGGCGGATCTCGGGCAAGGAGGTCACTATCAAGCGTGGGAGCATGTTGCTCTACGACCCCGCGTTGGATCGGAACATGGGGTACACCACGCGCAATGGCCCGTTGTACGCCTCGAACGGCGACCCGGTGACCAATCTGTCGCTCGCGTTGTCGGTCACCGGAGACCTCCAGGGCTGTGAGGTGCTGCCGATCGTCGTCGGCGGGCTGTGCCCGTCGCGCTCCGCGACGCCGGTGTCGAGCGGGACGACCGCGCGGGCCGGGAATCGCGCGAGGGGCAACGAGTGGCCCTTCGTCGCGCTCTCGCTCGAGAAGAACACGCTCTCCGCCAGCCGGTCGGGCCTGTTCGTCGCGCCGACGAGTGACTCGGCCCTGGTGACGTTCGTGACGAAGATGGACGCTCAGGCCGCGGACGCAGCGCCATGATGCGGCAACCCGCCATCCCGTCTGCTCATCGTCGCGCGTTCACGCTGGTGGACACGCTGATGACGGTGGCCGTCCTCGCCATCATCGCGGGCCTGGCGCTCGCGACGATGTCGCCGACGGAGCGCACGCGCGTGGTGTCGGCCGCGGCGCTGTTCGCCTCGGACGTGGAGCACGCCCGGATGATCTCCCTCACGACGCCCGCAAACCCCGGCGTCGTGCGGAGCGCGGCGGACGGCGCGTCGTACTGGGTCGCGCGCACCGACACGACGGAGACGGAGATCCCCGCGGCCGGCGGCAGGAAGTTCCGAGTGGTGTTCGGGGAAGCGCCCGCGACGGGGATGACGGGGGTGAAGATCGCGCTGACGGCGGGCGGCGCCGTGGCCGCGGGCGGGGGCGGCATCGTCCAGTTCGACGGGTTCGGGCGGATCCGCGGTCCGGCGACGGACGCGCTGTTCGAGCTGTCCCTGGGAGGCGTGAAGGCGAAGGTGAAGATCCTGTCCGACACGGGGGACGTTTCGATCGAGTAGCGCGGTAGAGTTGGCGCGTGATGTCGGATCGCGGGCGGCATTACGAGCGGGCGTTCGAGGACTATCTGCGCCGTCGGCGTGTTCCGTACGTGTGCGTGGATGACGCCCGCCAGGCGTTGCTGCCGGAGGGGGCGTCGCTCGGCGCGCCGGAGGACGGGGCTCTCCGTCGGCGCGCGCTCAAGTCGTTCGACTTCGTGGTGTACGGGGAGGGGGGGAATCTGTTGATCGATGTGAAGGGGCGACGGGTGGCGCCGCGAGCGAGAGGCGTGGGGCGGCTCGAGTCGTGGGTGACGCTGGACGACGTGGAGTCCTTGGGGTGCTGGGAGCGGCTCTTCGGGGCGGGGTACGTCGGGGTGTTCGTGTTCGTCTATTGGTGCGACGGCCAGCCCCCCGACGGGCTGTTTCAGGAGGTTTTCACATACCGGGAGCGGTGGTACGCCGTGCGTTCGGTGACGCTGGGGGCGTACGCCTCGGAGATGCGCACGAGATCAGCGCGTTGGAGGACGGTGCACCTGCCGACACGGGAGTTTGAGCGGTTGAGCCAGCCGTTCTGCCCGCCTGCCGGGGGGTTCGGAGAAGGCCCCGAGACGGCTTTACACCCTCTGGGGGCGGTCGTATCGTCCGGGCGACATGAGCGTCATACCTCGTCGTAGTCGGATGGCCGGGGCCGCGCTGGGCTTGTTCGCAACGGTGTCGAGCGCGTTGGCGCAGGCGCCGACGCCTCCCGTGCCCAAGCAGGCGGACACCCCGCAGGTCTGGCTGTATTACCTGGTGATCGCGGTGCTCCTCGGCCTGACGATCGTGGTCAGCATCATCCCGAGCAAGCGCGGGCACCTGGATTGAGAGCGGAACCGCGCGCGGGATTGGTTCGAAGGGTGGGCGGCGGCGCGTCCGGCGCCGAGATGGAGGATCGCACGATGCGTCGAGGAAGATCGGGCGGGCTGGTGCTGCTGAACGCGATGCTGCTCGGGGCGCTCGCCCTGGTGGCGTTCGGGCCCTCCGAGGCCGGGGCGCAGAACGCGCCCCGCCCGCGCGGGCAGTACACCCTGCTCGCGTCGCAGATCCTCGGCGGGCAGGAGCGCGGCGTGTTCATCGTCGACGGCACGAGCATGCAGATGCTCGCCCTGCGCTACGACCTCGGCCGACGGGAGATGATCCCCATCGGGCACCGCGACCTCGCGGCCGACGCAGCCGCTGGCCCCACCCCTCGCCGATGAGCCACGACAAGAGAGCACACATGACACGCGCACGCACACATCATCGGGATCAGGCGCTGCTGGCCAGCGCGTTCGTGCTGGGCGGGCTCATCCTCGCGCAGGCCGCCAGGCTCCCGCGCGGAGAAGCCAAGGCCGACGTGGCCGTGGTCGGAGACATCACGGCCATCAACGCCCAGATCGCCCAGGGCGAGGACGTCGTCTGCGTGCTCGACGCGCGGAGCGAGCAGCTGATGGTCTATCGCGTGGAGAACCGCGCCCGGGTGGAGCTGGCCCAGGTGCTCAAGCTGTCGGACGCCTTCGCCGAGGCGAAGGGTCAGGGCGGCAGGCCGCGGCGCTAAGCCACGGCTGTAGACTGGATCGCACGCCGGGCGATGCTGGCTCGGCGGGGTTCGCGTTCGGACCCGATCGGCGGGCTGGGCCGCGGTCGGACGTAAAAACACGCTCTCCCAGCGACAACACGCCCTCCGGCACGCTTGTGCTGTCGCGCGCCCATCCCCCATGTCCATTTTCCCATTGCCCCAGTTCGAGGCCGACCTTCTCGAGGCTGACCGCGAGGCGTACGAACGTCTCAAGCCCCCGACCTCAATCGTGGTTCGCTTCGGCGCCATGCGCTTCGTCGGGGAATACCCCTACGACGGAGAAGCGAAACCCGGCTGCGGGAGCAAGCTCGTCGTCCGCACCCACCGCGGCACGGAGCTGGGCGAGATGCTCACGAGCACCTGTCCCAACGCCGGGTGCGGAAAAAGCGTCACCCGCAAGCAGATGCTCGAGTACATCGAGAACTCGGGGGGCAAGGACTACCCGTTCTTCACCGAGGGCCGCGTCCTGCGCATCGCCACCATCGAGGACATGAACGCCCAGGCGCGCCTCGAGGCCTCGGCCCCGGACCTCGTGCGCCAGGCGCGCGAGGAGGTCGCCGCCCTCGCGCTCGACATGAAGGTCATCGAGGCGGAGCCCATCCTCGGGGGCGAGAAGGTCACCTTCTACTTCACGGCGCCGGACCGCGTGGACTTCCGCGAGCTCGCGCGCCGGCTCGCGCACCGCTTCCAGACACGCATCGAGCTGCGCCAGGTCGGGGCGCGCGACGAGGCGCGCCTCATCGCCGATTACGAGCGATGCGGGCAGCACTGCTGCTGCAAGCAGTTCCTCAAGGTGCTCAAGCCGGTGTCGATGAAGGCCGCCAAGGTCCAGAAGGCCACGCTCGACCCGATGAAGATCTCCGGGCGGTGCGGCCGGCTGATGTGCTGCCTGCGCTACGAGGATGAAACATACGACGAGCTGAAGAAGCGCCTGCCGCGGAACAAGACGCGCGTCGGAACCGCGGAAGGCCCGGGCATCGTGATCGACTCGCAGATCCTCACGCAGCTGGTCCTCGTGGCCCTGGAGCGCGTGGACAAGCGGATCGCCGTCCCCGTGGAGGAGCTGTGCGACCCCGACGCCGTGCCGCCACCGAAGGCGCCGGACCCGCTGCGCGGCGCCTCACCGGAGCGCGTCGAGCGCCGCGCACAGCCCGGCAGCACCGGGTCGGGCGGACGAACACGTGAGCAGCAGCAGGATGCGCACAGGGAGCGGTCCCAGCGCGAGCGCCCGCCCCAGCGCGGCGCGCGCGCCGGCGGACGGGGCGGGCCGCGTCCGGATCGACCGAGGCAGCCCGAGGGCGGGCCGCCCTCACCAAGGCCCCCGCGCGATGCAGGGGGAGCAGGGAACGCAGGTCCTGAGGGCGGTGCGAGCACCGAGCCGGGGGGGAGCAGCGGTGACGGCAAGAAGCGTCGGCGCAAGCGTCGTCGTGGGGGGCGTGGCGGAGGCGAGTCCGACGGGGGTGACGGCGGTCGTCCGCCGGAGCCGCCGCGGGAGGGCTGATCGCGCGGAGCGTGTGCGTGTATCGTGCGCCTCGTGCCCGCGACGACTCCCGACACCTCGCCCCAGCCGACGGCGCGCACGCCCGCGAACGAGGACGGGTCGATCAAGTTCACCCTGATCACGATCGTGATCGCGTTCGTGCTGACGCTCGTGTTCCGCGCGTTCGTCGCCGAAGCGTTCCTGATCCCCACCGGATCGATGGCGCCGACACTCCTCGGCGAGCACCTGCGCTCTCGGAGTTTCCAGACGGGCTACGACTGGGCGGCGAACGCAGCCAACGTGCGCGCGCTCCCGAGAGACTCGCGCGCCATCGTCAACGATCCCTCCTCAGGGCTGCGGATCGACACGCCGGTGGATGGGCCGAGGGCGGGGGATCGGATCTTCGTGCTGAAGTTCCTGGGCGCCGTGTTCGCCCCGAAGCGCTGGGACGTGGTGGTGTTCAAGAACCCCGAACTCCCGGAAGAGAACTACATCAAGCGTCTGGTCGGGCTGCCCGGTGAACAAGTCCTGCTGCTGGACGGGGACGTGTTCACGAAGGCGAGCGCGGATGCCTCCTCGGCCTGGGTCATCGCGCGGAAGCCGGCTCGCCTGCAGGAATCGCTCTGGCGGCCGATCTACTCCTCACAGTGGGCGGCCCTCGACGACGAGCACCTGGGCGAGCCGTGGATCGGCCCGTGGACTGGCGTCGGGTTCGAGCGCGTCGGGCGGGAATACCGCGCGTCGGGCGCCGCGGAGATGAGCCTGGAGTGGGACGCGGAGCGGTTCCCGATCACGGACGCGGAGCCGTACAACGACACGCCGAGACTGCGCACCGGCGATGACGACTTCGATGACGCGGGACCGCTCCGCTTCGGCGCGTATCCCATCGGTGACGTTCGACTCAGCGTGACCGTTCACGCGAAGACCGACGTGCGTGTTCGCGGGGTGATCGAGGCGCCGGGCAGGACATACGCGGGAGAGGCCGTGCGTGACGGCGCGGGCGCCCTCGTGCTCCGCATCCTGCGCCGTTCGGACGACGACGCGTCATGGCTCTCGATCGCAGAGAAACGGTTCAAGGATCGGGAATCACTGCTTCCCGGCGTGCCGACCCGCGTGTCGCTCGCGCACGCCGACCAGAGCGTGGAACTCGCGGTCGGCGATCGTCGACGCGTTCGTGTGGTCTACGACTGGGATGCGCGCGAACGGCTGGCGCGCGCGACCACGCTCGACACGGAGCGCGTGACAACCCTCTTTGATGGGCGCGCCGATGAGGAGGACGAGTCGTTCGTCTCCCTCGTCGACCCCGACATCTACCCCGCCACGCGCGTCCGCTGGGAGTTGCACGCGGCTCAGGGCGGGCCCATCCACGCCACCCTCGCGCGCGTCGGGCTGGAGCGAGACATCCGGTACCGCCCCGCCTTCGACGAGCAGGGCGCCCCGGCCCGCGCGACGCACCCCGCACGCACGGCTCGCCTCGCACAGGGCCAGTACTTCGTGCTGGGAGACAACAGCGCCTCCTCGCGCGACGGGCGCCTCTGGGAGGAGCCGAACGACTGGGTCAAAGCCGCGGGCGACACCCCCTCCGGCGTCATCACCGACGACCTGCTCATCGGCAAGGCGTTCTTCGTCTACTTCCCGGCGCCGCTCCCGGCCAACGTCTTCGGCCAGCGGCACGCCATCGTGCCCGACTTCGGACGCATGCGCTTCATCCGCTGAGCGTCACACCCCGTACAGCGGCTTGAGCTTCCCGTCGAGCACTTCCATCAGCGGCTCGTGGCTGAGCGCGCTCCCCGTGATCCGCTTGCAGAGCTCCGGCGCGCTCCACCGGCGCCCCGGCGTGTGGACGTGCTCGCGCAGCCATCCGAGCAGCGGCGCGAAGTTGCCGCGCGCCACGTCGATCTCGAGATCGGGCAGGTCTCGGGTGATGCGCCCCCACATCTGCCCGGCGTACAGGTTGCCGAGGGTGTACGTGGGGAAGTAACCGATGGCGCCCATCGACCAGTGGACGTCCTGCAGGCAGCCCAGCCGATCCTCCTTCACCTCGAGCCCCAGATCCTTCTTGATCCGCTCGTTCCACGCCCCCGGCAGGTCCCTCACCGAGAGATCGCCCGTGAACAGGGCGCGCTCGAGATCGAACCGGAGCATGATGTGGAGGTTGTACGTGGCCTCGTCCGAGTCAACCCGGATGAAGTTGGGCTTCACGCTGTTGGCCGCGCGATGCGCCTGCTCCACGGAATGCTTGTCGAGCGCGGGGGCGAAGACCTTCTTGGCCTCCGGCAGCGCCCACTCCCAGAACGCGCGCGACCGGCCCACAAAGTTCTCCCACATGCGCGACTGGCTCTCGTGGATGCCGAGGCTCGCGGCCTGCGCGAGCGGCTGGCCGAAGCGATCCCACTTGTCCAGCCCCTGCTCGTACAACGAATGGCCCGTCTCGTGGAGCGTGCTCGAGAGCGCATCCATGAAGTGATCGTGGCGATAACGCGTGGTCATGCGCGTGTCCCCCGGCCCGGCGCCGTCGGAGAACGGATGCGCGGACTCGTCGAGCCGCCCGCCCGTCGTGTCGAACCCGAGACGCATCGCCACCATCCCGTTGAACGCCTTCTGCTGCTCCAGAGGCACGCGGACAGCGTGGATCGACTCGTCGACGGGCTTCTTGGCCACGGCCTGCGCAATCGACGCGATCAGCGGCGTCAGCCGGGTGCGCAACGGATTGAACAGCGCCTCGATCTGCGCCTCCGTCATCCCCGGCTCGAACTCATCCAGCAACGCGTCGTAGAGCGTGGTCTTGCCCCCACCGGCCGGGGCCGACGGAGGGCCCCAGCACTCCGCTTTCCGCTTGCACAGCGTGACGACCTTCTCGAGCCACGGCGCGAAGTCCGTGTACTTCGACGACGCCCGCGCATGCTTCCACGCCTCCATGGCCTCGGAGGTCGTCTTGGCGAACTCGGCCACCAGGGCCGTGGGCACCTTGCGAGCCCGGTCGTAATCGCGCTTCCACTCCCGGATGTTGGCCGAGGCGTCCGGATCGTCTCGCAGCGCGGCCTCATCAGCGCACGCGCTCAGCAGCTCACCGATGCGGGGGGAGGTCCAACGCTCGTGGACGATCGCGGACAACGCGCTGAGCTGGTCCGCTCGGAGGGGCGCGGCCGCGGGGGGCATCATCGTCTCCTGGTCCCATGCCAGCGTGTTCGCCGCGGAGCCGAGGACCGCGGCCTCGCGCGCCAGCCCCGCCAATTCCACGTACGACTTCGATCCCTGTTCCGCGCTTCCCATATCCGCTCCTCCATTCTGAACCCCCATGCCGACGGGCCCATCCTACGTCCCGCCCTCTCGCCCATGCTCCGCTAGGATGCACGTCCCATGGGAACCGCCGCCGGAGCCATCCTGCCCGCGCAGACATTCGTCTCGCTCGCCGTGCTCGTCATCGTCGTCCACGTGATCCTCATCACCGTGGCGTACCTCATCTACCTGGAGCGGAAGATCTCCGCCTATATCCAGGACCGCATCGGCCCCAACCGGGTCGGCTTTGACTTCGGCGTGCTGCCGATCAAGTTCGGGTTCTGGGGGCTCGGGCAACCCCTTGCCGACGGCCTCAAGTTCCTCCTCAAAGAGGACTACGCCCCGGCCTCGTCGGACAAGGCCCTCTTCACCCTCGCCCCCATCGCGATCATCATCCCGGCACTCATCGGCTTCGCCGTGGTGCCCTGGGGCGGCTACATCCAGGTGCCCGACATCACCCTCGCCGGCTTCCACCTCGTCGAGGCAGGCAGGGCCCAGGTCATCGGCGCCGACATCAACATCGGCGTCATCTACATCTTGGCCGTGGCTTCGTTGGGCGTCTACGGCGTCACCCTGGGCGGGTGGGCCTCCAACAACAAGTACTCCTTCCTCGGCGGGCTCCGCTGCACCGCGGGCATGATCTCCTACGAGATCCCCCTGGGCGTCTCCATCCTGGTCATGGTGCTGCTCGCGGGCACCCTCCAGCTCGACTCCATCACCGAACTCCAGATCCGCAACGGGTGGTTCCTCTGGTCGATGCCGCTCGCGGCCATCCTCTTCTACACCTGCCACCTGGCGGAATCGAACCGCGCTCCCTTCGACAACGCGGAAGCCGAGCAGGAGCTGGTCGGCGGGTACCACACCGAGTACTCATCGATGCGCTTCGCGCTCTTCTTTCTGGCCGAGTACTCCCACATGATCACCGGCTCCGCGCTCCTGGCGGTGCTCTTCCTGGGCGGGTACCACATCCCGTTCGTGGGGTGGACGAGACCCGAAGCGATCGGCATCGGCCCGATGCTCGTGAAGTTCCTCGCGATCTTCACGAAGGTCCTCCTGCTGATCTCCCTCTCGATGGTCGTCCGCTGGACGATCCCCCGGATCCGCTACGACCAGGTCCTCAAGCTGGCCTGGGCCGGCCTCATCCCGATCTCCATCGTGCTCCTCGTCGCCACCTCCCTCATGATGTACATGGGCTGGACGGCGCCCTGGCAGCTCTTCGTCATGAACGTCGCACTCATCGCGGGCGTCCTGGCGGTCCAGCCGCTCATGCCGAAGGCCGACGTCAACAAGCGCGTCCCCATGGCCGGCTCGCGCTTCTCACCGCTCGAGGGCGAGCATGTCACCGCGGCGCCCTCCCACCCGGTCGCGCTCCGTGACGCGGCCATCGGCGCCGAGGAACGCGGCGTCGTCTCGGTGCACTAACCACGAGGGCGAATCGCTGCGCTGCCTCGCGATCGATCTGGGCGACAAACGAACCGGTCTCGCCATCGGAGACGACGAGACGGGGCACGTCTTCCCCCTCGAGGTGCTCCACGTCCCCATCGCGGACCGGAACGGGGAAGCCCTCCTGGACGCTCTTGTGCGCGCGGCAAAGGACCACGGCGCCACCGACCTGGTCGTCGGTCTCCCCCTGAACATGGACGACAGCGAGGGACCGAGAGCTCGACTTGCGCGCGATATCGCAGCGAAATTGCGCGCAAGGACCGGACTTATGGCCCATCTGCAAGATGAACGACTTTCGAGTGAGGAAGCGGAATGGGCCCTCAGAGGCTCAGAACGCACCCGAAAGGAAAAGAAGAACGTCCGGGACGCGATCGCCGCCGCCAACTTTCTGAGGGATTTTCTCAGTTCCCGCCGCCGCGCGCACGCCCCTCACGACGACGAGGCCGCGTCCTGACTTGCGACCGGCTTCCTCGCGCGAGTGAGCAGAAGAGTCAGCACGGAAATGAGGAGCGCCGGCGCCGCGATCGTCACGAGCGACGCGAGGTGCGGGTCCCAGACCCGCCACGGGTACGTCGAGGGGAGCAGCCCCAGCGCAAACCCGTTGGGGACCTCCGCCACCCGGACGTCGCCCCCGTCCGTAAGTCCGGTGTCTGCAAAGAGATCGGCCGCGCTCGGCGCGGAGGCCTCCCGCGCGGCCCGATCCGTGTCCTTAAACCGTGTGTACCCCGCGCGCCCGGTGGCGTCCCACAACAGCACGCCCTGCGCGACCACCAGCGCACAGCACAGCAGGATCGTCCATCGAGCAACCAGTCGGATCATGTTGTTGGCTCGCTCAGCGCCGCCGGACGTCGTCGGGGGAGACGGTGGAGAGGAGCAGGAAGGTGTCCATGGTCAGCGTGTCGGAGAGCTTGCCGATCTTGATGCCGGGGTCGTCAACCCCGATGCCGAAGTCGCTCATCTTGATGTCGTAGGTGGCGCGGATGGCCATCAGATCGCCCGGGGCGCGGACCTTGGTCTGGTCGTTTGCCGGCATGAGGGTGATGCGGGCGGGAATCTCCATCTCGCGGGACGTCCCCTTGACCGTCATCGTGCCCACCAGCGTCACGGCGTACGTCGTGAAGGTGTCGGACTTCTTCACCTCGTTCGCGTCCTTGGTGCTCTTGAGCACAAAGAGGACGTCGGGGTGGGTTGGGGCGTTCATCCACCGCTCGCCCTGCAGATGCTCATTTCTGAGAGGGATGCCCGTATCGAGGGAGGCCACGGGAAGGGCAAACTCACCCGCGCCAAGCGCAAGACCATCACCCGTGGATCGCACGGCGTAGCCGACGACCTTGTTGGACGTGCCCTTGATGTGCTCGAGGGGCGCGTCGGAGATGAACGTGACCTGTGCGTCGAGCCCGTTGTGGACGTAGTAGGGCTGGCCTTGGGAGGCGTGCTCTGAGGGGATGACGAGCGTCTTGCCGCTTTCAGTGCGCTCGGCCGCGTGGGCGGCGAGGGGGGAGAGGAGGGCAGCGCCCGCTGCGAGGCCCGTCACGATCAACCGCTCCACGTTCCGCATGTAAGACTCCTTGGGTTGGCTCGGGTCGACCGCAAGCGTAGGCAGGTGTCGCGCCGGTCGCGTCGTATGCTGGTCTCGGCGCCGCCGGCGTTGGCGGCGTCCTGATCCCCTCGGTTCGATGATGGGGAGACGATAGATGCGTCGCTTGGTCGGGTTTTCTGTTGGCGTGTTGGCGCTGGGTGTGAGTGCGGCTCGTGTCTCGGGGGAGACTCCGCGCGACGGGGGCGAGCTGCTCCAGCGCGTCGAGGCGGCGCACGCGGGGGTGAGGACGCTGGCTGCCGAGGTGGCGTACGACCGGCGATTTCTGTTGCAGGGCGACCGGCACGTGCGGCTCGGGACGTTCTATTACCGAGCGTCGTCGGCGGAGGAGTCGCGCGCGTTTGCGGTGTTGTTCGAACGGTTGTGGGTGGGGGAGCGCGTGTCGGACGACCCGGAGGGATGGATCTTCGATTCGGAATGGCTGGTTGAGGAGCATCCGCGCGAGAAGCGGTTCATTCGGCGCAGGATGGGGCTTGCGGGCGCGGACCCGTTGGCGCCGTCGCAGTCGCCGATTCCGCTGCCGGTGGGGCTGAAGGCGGGAGAAGTGCTTGCGCAGTTCACGAGTGAGGTGCGCGAGGCCGAGGACGGCGTTGAGGACGCGGATCGGGCGAGCCTGCCGTTTCTGGGAGAGACGGTGCAGCTCGTGCTGACGCCCCGGGAGAGCGCGGGGCGCAAGCCGCAGTTCCGAGAGGTGCGGCTTTGGTTTGATCGGGAGACGTATCTGCCTCGTATGGCGCGGACGGTGGAGCGGTCTGGTGATGAGTCGTGGGTGGTGCTGATCAACCTGGAGCCGAACGCGCCGGGCGCCATCCCGGAGAATGTGTTCTCGACGGAGCCGCCCGAACCGGGCAGTGGGTGGGACGTCCAGACGGAGGAGGGCGGCTCGGCTCAGTGAGGTCGCGGGATTCGGTCGCGGGCTCGCAGGATCGTCGGGGCGGATAAGCCGATCTAGGGGGGAGTTTCGGACGTATATACCCGTGGCGCCCTGTGACAGGAGGGGCGGGAGGGGTCGATCGATGAGCGTGCGACAGACGTTGGGGTTGGTGACGAGTCTGCTGGTGAGCGGCGCCGCGTTGGCTGGGCCGGAGGCGCCTCAGAGTCTGCCTGAGCCGTCGGTGGCGCCGGCGTTGTTCCAGGCGTCGCAGGCGCCGTATCTCTCGGAGGAGGAGAAGCGCGAGATCCGGGTGGCTCACGGGTTGTGGACGCCGTCGGATCTTGAAACGCCGTTGATGCGCGCGCGGGCGGCGCTCGCGGTGGGCGCGTGGGACGATGTGTCGCTGCAGCACGAGGATGTTCCGGCGCTGGATCGCGCAGAGGCGATGCTGCGTCGAGGCGATGCGGCGCAGGCTTTGGAGTTGATCGGCGATGCTCCGGGCGTGCGCGCGATGTGGTTGCGTGCGGAGAGCTTGGAGGCGGTGGGTCGGCGAGATGAGGCGGCGCGCGCGACGGACGGGATTGTGGATGCGTTGTCGGCGCGGGCCGGGGTGAGCGCGGCGGACATCGCGGATGGGGTTCGCGCGTTGCTGTTGCGGGCGCGTCTGCTGGGCGCCCAATCGCAGGACTATCACCAGTTGAACAACCTGCTCGCGCGCGCGCGCGAGGAGTTGGATCGGCTCGAGCCGAGCGTGCCGCTTGCCGAGGCGATGTTGTTGTATGACAAGGACAATCGTCCGGACGCGGCGAAGGCCGTGCTAGGGGCGTTGTCGCTGCACCCTCGGAGTGCGGTCGGTTGGGCGATGCTGGGCCGGTTGTCGGTGGACGGTTTCAACATGGACGGCGCGGAGGAGGCCGCCGCACGGCTTGATGCGCTCGTTCGGAACCTCACGGACGATCCGGAGGCGGTGTCGGCGCAGGGAGGGTTGATTCGTGCTGCTGCGGCGCTGCGGCAGAACGATGCTGAGGGGGCGGAGGAGGCGTTGGAGCCGGTGCTGGCGCGGCATCCGAACTTCCGTGAGGGGATCGCGGTGTACGCGGCGGCTGCCGCGGTGCGTGATGATCAGGAGTCGCTGCAGCGTCGTTTGAGCATGTTGGAGGAGCTGGAGCCTGGCTCGGCGCGCGGCGTGTTTGCGGTGGGGAGGGCGCTGTCGGAGTCTCGGCAGTACGGCGTGGCGGCGGAGTTTCTCGGAAGTGCGGCGGAGCGGATGCCCAACTGGGCGCCGCCGCAGATCGAGCTTGGCTTGCTGGAGCTGCAGTCGGGTCGGGACGATCGCGCGGCCGTGGCGCTGCGTGCGGCGACGCGACTCGACCCGTTCAATGTCCGCGCACGGAATTCGCTGACGCTCATCGAGGAGTTGCTGACGTACTCGACGATCGAGTCGGAGCACTTTGTGGTGCGGTTCCGGCCCGGGGTCGACGAGGTGCTGGCGCGGGAGATGTTGGCGCCGCTCGAGGAGATTCACCGGGTGGTGGCCGCGGGCATCGAGCACGAGCCGGCGCAGAAGACGGTGATCGAGTTGCTGCCGGACCACGAGTGGTTCGCGGTGCGGATCACGGGCATGCCGGACATTCACACGATCGCTGCTGCCACGGGGCCGGTGATCGCGATGGAGGCGCCGAAGGTCGGCCCGAAGCACGAGGGGGAGTACGACTGGGTGCGGGTGATCCGGCACGAGTACACGCACACGGTGACGCTGTCGCGGACCAAGAACAGGATTCCGCACTGGTTCACCGAGGCGGCTGCTGTGTATCTCGAGGCCGGGCCTCGGGACTACAACACGGCGCGCCTGCTCGCGAACGCGCTTGCGCGTGATGAGATCTTCGACATGCGGAAGATCAACCTCGCGTTCGTTCGTCCGGAGAAGCCGACGGACCGTGCGCAGGCGTATGCGCAGGGGCATTGGATGTACCAGTTCATCGTGGAGCGGTGGGGCGCACAGGCGCCGCTGGACCTGATGGACCTGTACGCCGAGGGCGTGCGCGAGGATGCGGCCATGCAGCGCGTGCTGGGCGTGTCGCAGGACGAGTTTGTCGCGGCGTTTCTGCCGTGGGCGAAGGAGGAGGTGAAGGCGTGGGGGTTGGCGCCTGAGCCGGGCCTGAGTGAGTTGCTGGCTCGCCATGCGCTTGAGGATGACACGGCGCGTGTGGAGGCGGTCGGCGCGATGCGTCTGGCGGCACGATCGGCGGGGTTGTCGTTTGTGCGGCTCGCGGCGCCGAAGGCGCCTGATGTGGATATTGCGCAGCCGACGCCGCAGCGCATCGACGCGATTCTGGCTGATCACCCGCGTCATCCTGAGGTGTTGGAGGCGAAGATCGCGTTCGCAGAGGCCATGAACGGGGGCGAGCCTTCGGAGGGCCTTGTGCCGCTCTACGAGGCGTACGCGGAGGCACGGCCTGTGGATTCGGCGCCGCATCGTGCGTTGGCCCGGATCTATCTCGCGTCGGAGGATGCGCAGGACGAGGCGATCCCGCACCTGGAGCATCTGGACGCGCGCGAGGAGCGGAGCGCGACGTTCGCGGAGGCGCTGGCGCGTCGGTATGCGGCGCTGCGCGAGCTGGATCGGGCGGGTGAGAAGGCGGAGCGGGCGACGCAGATCGGTCCGTTCCGAGGGGAGCTGCGCGAATTGGCGGCGACGATTGCGCTGATGCGCGGTGACTTCGCCACCGCGGAGCGCCATCTGGTTGCGCTCACAAAGCTGGAGCCTGATCGGCCAATCCATCAGGAGCGGCTCGAGCGATTGCGGCAGCGGATGAGCGGCGGGGCGTCGTCCTCGGGCTCGTGACTCACGACCCGGAGGAGGCGCGTGCGGGCGGGACGGTTTCCCAGAGGATGATGATGCGGCCCGGCTCGACGCGGATCTCGCGCGGGTGCACGCGCCGACCGTCTTCGAGTCGCACTTCCGCTTTCTCGACTGCGGGAGACTTTCCGGTCAGCACGGTGACCGGGGAGTGATTGCCGTTGGTCTGTGTGTTTCCGATCATGGAATGCAGTCCGTCGAGCGCGAGGGACGTCGGGGCGGGCATTCGGCCTGCGCTCACGGACAGGAGGCGCGCCCAGAGGCTGCCGTCGGATCGGAGTTCGGGGCGGAGGCTGGCGGTGAACACGCGGGCGCCTTCTCTCTCCTGTGCGCCGACGATGATCGCGTTCTCGACGAAGCGGACTCGGACCGCGGCTCCGGGGGCAGCGCGGATGCCGCGGTTGGACGCCCACTTCGGGAGTCGATCTCTGAGCCAGGCGTTTGCCTGTTCTTGTGTGATGGCCATCGCCCAGGTTTCGCCCTGCGGGCGGGCGCGGTGTGTCTCGCTGACGATGGCGCGCTCCACGCGTTCGCCCACGTCGCTCGGCACGGCGGTGAGCCGGAGCGCATCACTCCACCATGAGGGCGCGAGGGATGAGAGGAGCGCCAGGAGGAGGAGGGTGAGGGTGAGCGCGAAGGCGAGGGCGAGGGCGGCGCGGAGCGCGAGGCGTGTCGGGTTGGATGTGAAGTTCAAGGAGTTGGGGCGGCGGCGCCAGAGGGCGCGGGCGCGTCGGCCGGCACGCTCTGCGATGGTGGCCGCGTCTCCCACGTGCTGGTCCCGTCTCCGATCGGTCGGGGTCGTGTACGGATTCACCCGCGCCAGCGGCGCACGATCAGTGTGTCGTTCTGCCCGCCGAACCCGAAGGAGTTGCTGAGGCAGGTGTCGACGCCGCCTGTGGCAGAGAGGTCTCGCGCGGCGTTGGGAACGTAGTCGAGGTCGCACGCCGGGTCGGGGTGATGGAGGTTCATCGTGGGCGGGACCCAACCGCTGCGGATCGCCATGACGCAGGTGATGAGTTCGACTGCGCCTGCGGCGGCGATGAGGTGGCCGAACATCGATTTCACCGAGCTCACGGGGGTGCGGGGCGCCATGGGCCCGAACACCGCTTTGATCGCTTTGGTTTCGATGGAATCGTTCTCTTTGGTGCCCGTGCCGTGGGCGGAGATGTAGTGGATGCCGCATCGTCCGTCGTTGCTTTGGGCGAGCGGATCGATGTCGGCCTCGGCGAGCGCTTCGCGCATGGCGGCCTGGGCGCCGAGGCCTTCGGGCTGGATGTCGGTGATGCGGAAGGCGTCTGCGGAGGAGCCGTAGCCGACGATCTCGGCGAGGGGCGTGGCGCCGCGAGCGAGGGCGTGATCAGCGGCCTCGAGGATGAGCATGCCGGCGCCCTCGCCCATGACAAAGCCGCCGCGTGTGGCGTCGAAGGGGCGGGGTGCGCGGGGCGGGTCGTCCTTCTGGCTGGAGAGCGCGGTGAGACGGATGAAGCCCGTGACGCCGAGCGGGTGGATCATGGTGTGGGCGCCGCCGGCGATCATGACGTCGGCGTCGCCTCGTCGGAGGATCTCGGTGGCTTCGCCGATGGCTTGTGTGGAGGCGGCGCAGGCGGTGAGGCAGTTGTAGGCGGGCCCTCCGGCGCCAAAGGCGTCGGCGATGTGTGAGAGGGGCATGTTGGGCTCTTGCTCGATCTCGCGTGCGGCGACCATGCGCTGGTAGGCCGTGGCCGCCCAGCGTTTCGCGTCGAGGGATCGCGAGCCGCTGTCCCAGCCTGCGAGGTTGGTCGCTACGAAGTTGCCGAAGTCGAGCGAGCCTTCGCCCGAGCCGAGGTAGACGCCGATGCGCCTGCGGGGGATGTGGGAGCTGCGTTTGGAGCCGGGTGGCTGGCCGAGCCCGGCCTGGGCCCATGCGCGCGCGGCGGCGCCGAGCGCGAAGCGGGTGTTCAGGCCGGCGTCGGCGTGGCGCGCGGCGTCGGGGAGGAAGTCCTCGAGGCGGTAGTTGCGGACTTCGGCGGCGAAGTCGGTGGTGAAGGTGGAGGCGTCGAAGCGCGTGATGCGATCGACGCCGGAGTCGCCCTTGAGGAGGCGCGCCCAGACGGCGTCGACATCATGCCCGAGGGGGGTGACCCACCCCGTGCCCGTGATCACCACGCGCCTGCGGGCGCGATCGTGTCTTGCCACCACGCTCAATCCTCGTAGTCGTCGTCATCCTCGTCGTCGTGGTCGTGGACGACCTCGCCGCGCGCGGCGCGCATGGCGTTGAGCTTGTCGGGGTTGAGGACGCGGACGAGGCCGTCCTTGAGGCGGCGCTCGCCGAAGTTGATGATGAGGCCGAGCTCGAGGTCTGCTGCGCGGAGCTGTGCGCGGAGCTTGGTGCGATCGAGCCCGTCGATCTCGCGGGAGACGGCCATGACCTCGACGGCGAAGCGGTTATCGACGAAGAGGCCGATGATGTGCTCGCCGACGACCTGCGACTTGTACTGGACCGGAACCTCGTGATGCACGCGGTAGGCGATGCCGGCCTGCTCGAGTTCGAGCGTGAGGGCTCGCTCGTAGATGTCCCGTTCGAAGCCCGGGCCCAGCGCCTTGTGGATCTCGATGGCGAAGCCGATCACCTGACGGCTGACGTCGGTGAGAGCGGGGTCGAGGTCCTCGATGGGAACGGGTGGGCGGCGTTCGTGCGCCATGGTGGTCTCCAGCATTGGTAGTGCGAAAGGTCAGGACAGTCCGAGACTTTACACCGCCTTCAACACCAACGCCGCGTTCTGCCCCCCCAGAGCGTTGGTGCAGACGAGGACGTGGGTGAGTCTGGCGTCGCGTTGGCCGCTGGCCTCGGCTCGAAGCCCGGTCGCCGGGCGCCCGGCGTGCAGGCGAGCGGGCAGGGCCTGACGGCGGACGCACATGGCGCCGACCCCTGCGGCCACCCCACCGCTGCCGGCCATGAGGTCGCCGATGCTGGGCGTCAGCGTGATGAGAGGGATGTCACCCAGTCGTTTTCCGAACACACGGGCGAAGGCGCTCGCTTCTTCGCTGTCGACCTCACGGATGCCGGATGCGTGGGGGACGATGGCGTCGATCGCGTCGGGACTGATCGCGGCGTCTTCGAGCGCGCTCTCGATCGCGGCGATGAGGCCCTCGGCGCGTTCCTGGGGGTCGTCGGAGCGGGGAGAGTGCCCGGCGCCGAAGCCGGCGACCTCGGCGTAGGGCTTGGCGCCGCGTGCTGCGGCGGTTTCGGCGCTCTCGAGCATTACGATTCCGCCGCCTTCACCGATGATGCCACCCTGGGCTTCTGTGTCGTAGGGACGGACGCACTTTGAGCCGTCTCGTTCGGAGTGGGTGGGCGCCAGGCGGCCTGCGAGGTCCATGCGGATGAGGCCCATGAGATTGACCTTGCTCTCGGCGCCGCCTGAGAAGCAGATGTCGGCATCGCCGCGCTCGATGACGCGCAGGGACTCGCCGATCGAGAGGAGGCCGGAGGCCTCGGCACAGGTGATGGTGTTGGAGGGGCCGCGCGCGTCGTGGATGATCGTGACGTGGCAGGCGAGCATGTTGGGGAGGTATTTGAGGAGCCAGAGGGGCTGCAGGTTTTGCATGCCGCGCTCGCCCCAGGTTTTCAGGTCGAAGTCGCCGCCGGGGGCGACGGCTGTTGCGAGAGCGCCGGTGAGTTCGTCGGTTTCCGCGGCGATCAGGCCCGCCCCGATGTGACAGCCCACGCGTGAGCCGTCGTAGGTGGGCGTGCCCTCCTCGCCTTCGGGGAGAATCCCCTTGGTGAGGATGCCGGCGTCCTCGACGGCGCACTTGGCGGCGCCGACGGCCAACTCGATGTCGCGGGCCATGACTTTGACGGCTTTGCGGTAGGACTTCGGCACGAAGTCTTTGGCGGCGAAGTCTTTGACTTCGCCCGCGAGGCTGCTGCGGAAGGCCGAGGCGTCGAATCGCTGTATGGGGGCCAGTCGGGATTCGCCCGAGAGCAATCCCTCCCAGAGCGCATCGGCGCCGACGCCAAATGGCGTCACCGCCCCGACACCCGTGATGACCACGCGTCTCGACATCAGGCGTTCAGTGTAGCCGCAGGCGCGGGCTGCTCAGGAGGATGACTGAAAGGCTCGGGATCAATAGGGGACCGGGATCGGGGAGAGCCGGGAAGGCCGGTCGAGGAGAAGGGCCCTGCCGATGTCCTCGTTCAACATGCGGAAGTTGGTGTCCGAAGTGATCGTCAGACGGTTGTCGATGTTGTCGTGGGTCTTGGAAAGAGTGTCGACGTCCGGACTCGGGTTCATTCGGTAGGCCGCGAGACGGGACTGCTGGGCGCTGCAGCCCACCAGCGTGACGGAGAGGAGCGCCGTGGCGGTCAAGATGAGCGGACGAGGGTTGAAGCGTCGCATGGCGGACAGTGCTCCTGGCTGGTCTCGGCCTTGAGGGCGAAAAAGCGCCCAAGGGAGGGGGATTGTGGGCGAACCGCACCCCGGCGTCAATCGAACTCGGCAGGGACGTAGGATGCGCCCATGACGAAGGCCACCTCCGGTACGGGCGGGTCGAACAGCGGTTCCGCCCCCCCATGCGAGACGCCGCGAGCCCCGGGTCAGGGGAATGCCTCAGACGCCGGGCGAGACCAGGCACAACGTGCGTCGGAGGAGGCACGTCAGGGTGTCCTGGCTTCGACGATCCCGGAACTCCTCAGATCGGTGGATCGCCTCCAGGACATCGCTCGTGTGCATGGGCTTCCCCTGCCACGAATCGCGGGCGTGCATGAGATGGTGGAGTTGACCCGGCGGATCGTCTTTGTGGGGTACTTCGATCGTCATGAGATTCCGGCCGAGGGGTTGGAGGAGCACCTGCGTCGCCTCACGTTGCGTGTGTGGGAGCTAGCGGAGGAGGCTGTCGCGGCGGGGCTTCGTCACGATCGGGGCGTGTGCGAAGCGGAGGGGGATGCCTTCACCGGCTGTCATGCCGATGCGTCGCGGATCGCGAGCCGCTTCATCGAGTCGCTCCCTCGGTTGCGCGAGTCGGTGGCGCTCGACGTTCGCGCGGCGTTCGAGGGCGATCCTGCCGCGCGCAGCGTGGATGAGATCGTCCTCTGCTACCCAGGCATCGACGCGGTGTTTGCGTACCGGGTCGCGCATCTGTTGCACGAGTTTGGAGCCGCGGTTGCTCCGCGGATCATCACCGAGCTCGCGCATTCGCGCACGGGTGTGGACATTCATCCCGGTGCACGCATCGGCAGGTCGTTCTTCCTCGATCACGGGACGGGTGTGGTGATCGGCGAGACGGCAGAGATCGGCGATGACGTCCGCATTTACCAGGGGGTGACGCTCGGGGCCAGGTCGTTCCCGCGCGACGGTGAGGGACGCATGGTGCGGGGAACGAAGCGACATCCGACGATCGGCAACAGAGTGACCATCTACGCCGATGCGGTGATTCTGGGCGGTGACACGGTGGTCGGTGACGACTGTGTCGTGAGCGGGTCCGTGTTCCTGACGCAGAGCGTCCCGCCCGGGCATGTGGTTCGGAGCAAGCAGCCCGAGCTGACGATGCGCACGAATCGCGATCAGAGCGTTCAAAGAAATCCGGCCGGCGCGTGAGTGATCGGGCCGCGTATCGCTTGTGCGGTTGAGCGGTTCAGGCTGTTCCTTTTTTGGGACGTTCGCGCCGATCTCTTGCGCGTCCGCCGCTGATCCGGTCATGCAACGGAGTTCGACCAACGCGTGAAGGGAGGCCCTGCGGGCTTCTCGCCGGTGTGGCGCCGGGCGCGTATGGGTCGGACCGGAGTCGCAAAGAGAAAGGAGCGGATCATGGCAAGGGCGATTGGGAATGTCGGGATGGCGGCCTTGGCGGCGGCAGCACTCGCGGGCTCTGCGGGCACGGCGAACTCGGCCGAGATGCGCTGTGAATGGGTCGGTCAGCCGCAGATCACCATCACGTACGGGCCATGGAGACTGATCGAGGACGGATTCATCTGGGACACGTGGAAGCGCACGTGCACCAAGACCGCTACCGGGCAGGCGATCTGGCTTACGACGGTGTTGCTGCGTTCGTGCACCGGGAGCGTCGGCGCCGAGGTGGGCACCAGCGGCGGCAGTGTGAGCGCCGGGGCGTCGTACACATGGACGGAGACCATCTTGAATCAGGAGCAGGGCCAGGCGACCGGGTCCACTTCGTGGGAGGAGACGTCATGTCCGTGGAGCGGCCAGCAGCCGCAGGTCGCGAATCCGAACGCGGGCTGGACGGGGATTCAGGACGCTATCGAGCAGGGCGTGGGCGGGGCAGACGGCCCCGGGCCGATGATCTTCCCGGTCGTTCACGCCTCGAACGTCATCCTGAAGAACACGTTCTACGGCGCGATGGTGACCTTCGATGGCGTGCCGGTTCCTCCGGGCGGGACGATCCGGCTGAGTGACTATCCCCTCGGGCCGCACGTGTACGCCGTGACGCCGATCGGTCCTCCCGCACCGCCCGTGGGCGCTTTCAAATTCCATATCACTGTCGTGCCTTCTCCGGTGATCACCGAGGGCGCACGTCTGCACGATCAGGTTCCCCGGCGCAAGATGGACTTCACCAACACAACGGGCGATCCCGTCCATGCGTTCTTCACGGTGACGCCGATCGATCCGGGCCTTGAAGCGATCGTCCTCTTCAATGAGCGCGACGTGCTCCCCGGCGAGACCATCACGCTCGAGGTCGAGTTCTACACGGCGCCGGGCTACGTCATGACGGCGTGCCAGGACTTCTCCGCCGTGCTCGATGCGCACGCGAACAACCAGTTCGGTGAGGCGATCGCGTCCGGCATCGCGCGCGGGCGCGCTCTCCCCACCGGCGATTCGAACGAGGACTATCGGGTCGATTTCCTCGACCTCAACAACGTCCTCGGGAACTTCGGGGTCGCCGGCCCGGGCTTGCTCGGCGATGTGAACGGCGACGGAGTCGTCAATTTCCTCGACCTGAACTCGGTGCTGAGCAGCTTCGGTGTCGATTGCTCGGGTGCGTAACGACGTCTGTCTGAACGAGTCCTGTTCGACGCCCGGGTCGGTCCCCCAACGCCGATCCGGGCGTTCTTCCGCGCGTGGGCTACGATAGGCCCATGCGATCTCGACACTGGATAGTTGCCTCGCTGCTGTCTGCCGCTCTTGCCGCGGGTCTGGTTGTCTGGCAGCCGTGGAAGCCGTCCCTGAAGAATTTCGGCACGGTGACGCAGGGCAAGATCTATCGCATGGGTCGCACGACCCCCGCGGGGCTTGAGCGGCTCGTTCGCGAGAAGCAGATCAAGACGGTGATTGACTTCGGGTCGGACCCAGAGGGCACCCCCGAGGACACTCGTGAGGCCGAGACCTGCCGGGCGTTGGGTGTGGATCGCGTCGTGCTGCGGCTCGAGGGCGACGGCACGGGCGATCCAAATCGGTACGTGGAGGCGCTCCGCGTCATGACGGATCCGAGTCGTCAGCCCGTGCTCGTGCATTGCGGCGCCGGGTCGCAGCGCACCGGTGCAGCCACGATTCTCTACCGCCACTTCATCGAGGGGAAGCCCATCCTCGAGGTGTACCCCGAGGCGTGGGAGTACCGCCACAAGCCGGGCAAGGATTGGCGCATGCTCGCGTATCTTGCGGACTGGTCCGATGAGATCGGCGAGGCGTTTCGTGAGGGCGGGAAGATCGTCGGTCCGAACGAGGTCGTTCGGGCCGAGCAGCCCGAGCCCAATGCTGAGGGTGAGGGCAAGTCGGAAGAAATCGCGCAAGGGAACGGCGCCCAGTGAACGCGGGCGCATTGCGCGGCCGCGTCATCCTCGGCGCACTGGTGGTCGTGCTCGTTTCCGTACTCATCTATATCCCGGGGCTTGGCCGCAACGGGCTTCGATCCACCGAGGGGCATCGCACCATCCCCGGCTGGCACATCCTTGAGACGGGGGAGTGGCTCCCGACGCGCATGTTCGAGGCCGTGTACGTCCGCAAGCCGCCGGGGATGCCGTGGGCGATATGTCTCAGCTCGATGGCGCTCGGTGAGACAGAGTTTGCAGCGAGGCTCCCGTCCGCGATCGGCTCGGTGCTCGGCGCACTGCTTGTGTTTCTCTTCGCGTGGAGATGGTTCGGCAGCCTTGGAGGGGCTGTGGCATCCGGTCTCGCACAGGCGCTCGCCCCGGGGCTTTGGGCGCCCGGGAGAAGCGCAGAGATCGAAACACTCAACAACCTGGCGACCGCTCTGTTCGCGCTCGGCGCGATCGAACTGCTCGTGTTCCAGCGTGCTCGTGCGACGTTAGAGGGGGTAGCTGCACGCACGTCGGCGCGAGCGATCGGCGCACTGGCCGTGGCCGTAGGCTTGTTCGGTTTTGCGCTCATGAAAGGGCCTGCGAGCCTTCCCGTCGCGCTCGGTGTGCTCCTTGCCTGTGCGATTGTCTCCGGCATGAAGTCCACACTTCGCAGCGGCTGGGCATGGGGTGGTCTTGGGCTCGGGCTTGTCTGCATCGCCACGCTCGGTTGGTTCGTGCTCCATGCGATGGGCGATGCTGCTGCCACGCTCTCGGGGAGTGACGCTGCGGCGGCGAGCGTTGGCGCGAGCGCCCCAGAAGCGGAGGGTGTCGGCGACAAGCTCTTCTGGTGGCATCTCTGGCGCGAGAGTGACATCGGTGAGATTCTGGCGCTTGCCCCGCTCACATTCGCGGGCGCGCTGCCAGGCGCGCTCGCGCTGCTCTTTCCGTTCGGTCCCGACGCGCGGGGTGAGGCGGCGACCGGCCCGTCTCTGGTGCGTTTGCGCGTCGCGCGGGCGCTTGCTATCGGCTTTCTGCTCTCGACCGCGATCTATCTCGTTGTGGGCGTGAGCAACCCTCGATACACCATGCCGGCTGTTGTGCTTGCGGCGCCGACCGTCGGATACGTCTGGCGTTCGCTCCGTGACGGTATGACGCCGGCGCGTCAGGGCATCGCCCGTGTGATGATGCTCGGACATCCCGTTGTGCTCCTTACGGTCCTGGTCGGCGCCGCAGTGTGGTGGGTCATCGTGGCCGAGCCCAAGCGCGGACTCGATAGCGGACGCGAGGCGGGCGCACAGATTGGGCAGTGGCTTCCGGATGGCGCCGAGATCTGGGCCGATGAACTCATCGAATCTCGCCCTGAGACGCTGCTGTATGCGCAGCTCGAGGCTGCAAAGGAAGGCAGATCGATACGCCCCGTGTGGAAACCCGGGTTGCGGGGACAGTGGACGAACGGGATGTACATCGCGGTCGTGCGCTCGGGTGGAATGGCCGCGGGAGAGGAACAGCGCGTCCGTGAAGCTCCTGGATGGAGTGTGGAAGAGATCGGTCTGGTGCGCGTGCACGTGTATGACACGGCCGTTCTCCGTTTGTCGGTTGCGCCGGAATGACGTGAAGGCGCGTTCCGATCATGCAAACATCGTGCGAACACGCCGAATAATTGCGCGAAACTCTTGCATTGTGCCCTGGGTTGCCGTCACAATTGGGTTGCACTGCCGGGGAGTATCGACCGTGACGTCGAACGACACGCGTTGGTCATGCGGGGCTTGCCCGCGGTTCATCTCCAACTCGCAGAGGCCGACGTGAGCGTGCGCTGCATGTGAGTCCTGACGGCCTTCGGCGCATCAATGGCTCGCGCGGTCGGGAGAAGTCTCATGAAACGCAAAGATCGGTTGGTTCGCCTGCGCGGGGCAATGGTGGGCGCCGCGCTCGTGTCGCTCTTCACTCCCGCGGACGCGCTTGCCTGCGGAGGCGATCCACCACCGCCCGTGTGCGCGAAGACGGTGGTGCTCGGGCAGGCGCTTCGTGGCTCGCAGGTGCTCACCGCGGGCGGAACGCTCTCCGTGCCCCTTGAGGTGTTTTTCCTCGCGCAGGATGTCGGCGCTCCGGGCGTCTGCCCTCCCGGGCCCTATCTCGCCACGATCACCTTCACGCTTACGTGCCCTCCGCCGATGCCGCCAATCACGGGCACGGTCACGATTCCAGTGATGAACGGCTACAACGTCGCGTCGGTCGATCTCGTGCTGCCCCCGGGCCCGGCGCGCATCTGCACGCTGACCGGCACCATTGATGTGCTGTTTGTCGATGGCACGATTATCAGCGGCAACAGCGTCATGAAGGACGTATGCATTGTCGATCCCGCTCCGGGCAACCCGACGCTACCGCGTCTTGACCTTCGCTTGTTCGATCCGGGCAGCGATCCGTTCTTCCATGTGCATCCCGGTGACCAGGCGCGCATGCGTTACGCCATCACCAATAATGACTCGACGCACACATTCACCGGCAACATCGGCGCCGACATGGAGCAGGTTTCGCGCGAGGTGTTCGATCTCGGCCTCCCGTCTCCTCCGGGGCACGGCCCTTACACCATCTCCGATCCGCTCCTCGGCGATAATTTCCCCATCGCGTTCGGCCCGCTGCAGCCGCCGTACTGCGTTCCGCTCCCGCCGGACCCGCACAACCCAGCGATCCCCAGCATCGTTGAGCCGCTGGTCCTGCTGCCTGGCGAGACAAAGGTCATCGACATCTTTGCGAGGCCGTGGGGCATGTGTGCTGATGGCTCATGCGCGAAGAGCCGCATCCGTGCGCTCGGCGTGTTTGCCGATGGCACGGAGGGAGTCGCCTGCACTGCAGCGGTCGTCTACGCCGATGAGAGCGTGCCTCCCGCATATCTCTGGGAGGACGGCGGCAAGGTCGTGGAGCTTTTGCCCGTCCCCGAGCCACCGGCACGGTTGCGCGTGCTCGGACAGCCCGCACCGAGCGAGCAGTGGAGCGTGACCACGGTGTTCCCCGCCGCTCAGGTGCTTGTGAACGGCCAGCCCCAGCCTCAGACCTTCATCGATCCGGTCCCGTTCCTGCCCGGCCACGGGCGCTTCCAGACGTTCACGCAGTTCACCCAGCCGTTCCAGGTCGATTCGTTCTTCGACATCGCGTACAGAATCGATCTTGCGCCCGCGTCGTCGAATATCGTCGAGATCGAGCTGGTGCAGATGCAGCTCGTTGCCGGCGCTCCGCATGGCCTGGAGAACTTCGCGCCGATGGCGATGGGCACGGCTGAGATCGGCACGATGGCGCCCACCGGTGGGCCCGTCATCGACTCCTTCTTCGACGTGTTCTATCAGGTCTCGTTTGAGGGTCTCAACATTGAGAACCAGCTTGTGCCCATTGAGATCGTCGAGCTCCAACTTCGAGCCGACCCGAAGGGCTTCATGGTTCACGCTGTCGGCAGAGGCGGCCCGGGCAGCGATGGCGTAGTCGGCATCCCGCCGCTTGTCGGTCTCATCGGGCTCAGCGAGGTCCGCGGCTTTGCGCGACCGAGCCGGCTCCTCTTCTGCCCGGGCGACACCAACGGTGACGCGACGGTCAACTTCGCCGACCTCAACAATGTCCTCAGTGATTTTGGTCAGTCGGGGCCAGGTCTGGCCGGCGATGTCAATGGAGACGAGGCCGTGAACTTCACCGATCTCAACCTTGTCCTTTCGTTCTTCGGTCGGAACTGCGGACCGACGCCGTAATGACGGCGTGATCATCACACCGAATCCGGAGCCCGCTCGGCCGTCACGCCGCGCGGGTTCCTTTCATTCAGGGCTTTGGAACGTTCACGTCATCCGACTTCGGAGCGGAACGCGTCGGCGCTTTGCGTGCTGGCGGCGTGTTCGCTCTTCGGTCACGCCGGTCATCTGCTTCGCGTGACGTCGCGGCTCCCGGCTTCTTCGCGCCGTCCGGGTTGCCGTTCCTCAATCGTTCTTCGCCGCGACGCTTTGCCATTTCCTCCGCTGCCCGCTCCATCTCTTTCGTCACGTGCGTGCGCTGCTCCTCTCGCAACACCTCCCACACGCGCGCCTGATACGGGCCCGGGTCCGGGCGTTGCTCCTCCAGTTCTCGCAGTCTTCGCAGCAGATCCTCTCGGCTTGCCGGTGACATCTCTTCCGGGGGCTGTCGACGAGCAGGACGCGCGCCTTCCTCCTTCGGCGCCTCGTTCGTCTTCCGACCGGGGGCCGCGCCATCGCGTCCCCGAGTGTTCGGTCGATCATCACCACGATCACCGATTTGCTCTCGTATCTGACGGATCTCGTCCTGATGATCCCGGAAGAACGCCTCATTCGCCTGCCGCAACTCGTGCTGGATCGTGCGCACGCGCACCGATTGCTGTTCGTCGAGGCGCACGGCAACCGGGGCGTCATCCTTCATGATCGTCGCCAACGCGCGTTGGAACAGCTCGTATCGAGCACGGACGCCGGATGCGGGCCGTCCCGGGCGCGCATCTGCAGGGTCCCCAAAGACTCCCGGTGATGTCGGTGGCGAGCTCGGTGTCGCCGATGGCCCTTTCAGCACGTCCCTCTTTGGCGCGGTCGTCTGAGGCGCTCCCCACGTTGCGCCTGTCACAATCGTCACCCAGCCAGCCGCCACACATCGAATCGCGCGTGTATCCATGTGCTCATGCTCCGCAGATTCTCACACCGGAGAGTAGAACGACATCGTATTGCCGAGTATTGCCCGCCGAACCCTCCTACCATCGGCTCTTTCCCGACCTTGCCCCAAGGACACGCATCATGCCCGAGAACATCAAGAAAGAGCACGTCCTCCAGGCGCTCGAACGCGTCAGCGATCCCGAACTCCAACGCGACGTCGTCTCCCTCCAGGCTGTGCGTAAGGTCAACGTGTGCGACGGGAACGTGGGTGTCACGCTCGCGCTTGCATCACCCGACTCTGCCGCACAAGAACGCGTGCGCACCGAAGCTCGCCGCGCGATCCACGACACTGCTCAGTCGCTCGGCTATCACGTGGGAGAGGTCGAGATTGCGTTTGCCGCGCCCCAGCCCGCCACGACGAACCCGCTCGGAGCAACCGATTCGGGCATCCCGGGCGTCTCACGGATCATTGCTGTCGGCGCCGGCAAGGGCGGTGTCGGCAAGAGCACCATTGCCGTCAATCTCGCTGTCGCGCTCGCGCGACGAGGCCACGCGGTCGGACTGATGGATGGCGACATCTACGGCCCCTCTGTTCCCACGCTTCTCGGCCTCGGCGCGCTCGATGCGCACTCTGTCGGCAATATGCTCCAGCCGTTTGCCGTCCACGACATCAAAGCCATGACCCTCGGCAAGCTCGTCGATGACGACAAGCCTCTCATCTGGCGCGGGCCCATGGCGCACGGCGCCTTCAAGCAGCTTGTCACGCAGACCGCCTGGGGCGACCTTGACTACCTCATCATCGATCTCCCCCCCGGCACGGGCGATGTTCCTCTGACCATGGCCCAGCTCCTTCGCCTCGCCGGTGCGGTCATAGTTTGTACGCCTCAGAAGGTTGCTCAGGATGATGCGGTGCGCGCCGCCGCGATGTTCAAGCAGCTCAACGTCAACGTGCTCGGCGTCGTTGAGAACATGTCGTACTTCGTTGGTGACGACGGAAAGCAATACGACCTCTTCGGACGCGGCGGTGCGCAGCAGATGGCCCAGCGCCTCTCGCTCCCCTTCCTCGGCGCCGTGCCCATCTCCATGGCGCTCCGCCGGAACAGCGACGCCGGGGATCCGAGCGCCAACTTCGACTCCGATCCCGCCAACATAGCCCTTTGCGGCGCCCTCGAATCCGTGGCCGAGCAAGTCGAGAACCAGGTCGCGCTCGCCGCGATGCGACCCGCGTCAACCCCCACGCTGACCGTCAGTTGACGCATCGCGCAGAAAAGCGGTTGGATCACGCTGTCCCCACCGGTAGCATGCACCGCGTTTCCTACAGGGAGGTTCATGCCATGCGTCGCGCACTCACGAGCGTCTTCCTCTGCGTCTTTTTCGCACTGCCGGCAGAATCACAGCCTTGCACAACCGTCACGGCGTCTCTCGACAACGGGAACAATTCCACCGGATGGACATTCGGAGGCCCGAGCCAGTCCCAGCCTCTCACCGGCGGCAATCCGGGTGGATACGTCCGCACCGACTTTCTCGACACCTTCGCGCCGCAGCCCCATTGCGCGAATAACGCCACGATGTTCACTGGCGATTACTGGTCGCGCTCGGTGTCGAAAATCGGTGTCGACCTCCAGACATTCCGCGTCGACTTCGGCGCGGGCGGTCGGCCGCTGTCTGTGCTGTTGATGTGCGATAACGGCACCCCCGCCGACTCGTCCGATGATTATGCCGCGTACTACATCGGCATCGAGAACGTTCCGATCCCGGGCGAGGGATGGAAGCGATTCGAGTTTGCCGTCCCTTCGCGTTCCGCGTCTACACCGCCCGGCTGGGATTACATCCAGTTCGGCCCCAATGCGCCCAGCAACCCCGACTGGCAGGACGTCCTTCGCAACGTCACACAACTCCGCTTCTTCTACGGCAACCCCACATTCTTCTTCATCTTCCAAACCTGGGATCTCGGCATCGATAACCCCATGATCCGCTGGTGCGACGCCGACGCGAACTCCGATGGGATCACCAACTTCGCCGATCTCAACATCGTGCTCAGCGAGTTTGGGCAGAACTCGCCTCTCAGCGGCGTCTATCTCCGCGGCGATGTCAATAACGACGGAGTGGTGAACTTTGCGGACCTTAACATCATTCTGAGCGCGTACTGAGGCGCGAGATCTGCGGATACGAGCCCGAGAAACCAGCTCGCGCCGCACGCGCCATTCGTGATTCTCGGAGCCCCCAGCACAACCAGCACAGTCGGCACATCCGCCGCCCGAATGTCCGCGACTTCGTGGCGGGCGTCGCGGCGTGGGGCATGCTTCACATGTCTCGCGGGTGATCCGTGAGCAATAGGCACAGGGGAGAGAGAAGACATGACCAACGCCACGAAGATCAGCATCATCGCCGTTGCCGGGTTCATGACGAGCATCGCCGGCGCGAACACCCTGAACCTCCAGTTCACGGGCGTGGGCCTCCGCGAGAGCGTGAAGGTGACCGACACGAGCCTTGGCATCACCAACATGAACGTCAACGCCGGCGAGATCCAGTACAAGACGCTCACCGGCACGAACGCTCCCGGTTTCAGCGTTGGGCAGATGATCTCCACGTTCTGCATGGACCTGAGCCAGAATGTCAGCAACGGCATCCTGACACTGGTCGGCCTTGAATCTGGCCCTGTCCCCGGTCCGCAGATGGGCGCCGAGCGCGCATCCCTGCTCCGCAATCTCTACGCGACGTCGTACGCCACGGCATTCACGAACAACACGGCTGCGGCCGCGTTCCAGCTCGCCGTGTGGGAGATCATCAACGAGGCGAACCTCGACGCGTCACAGGGGACTCGCGGCCTCGCCGGGATCGACGTGAATGGGGGCGACTTCAAGGCGACCAATAACGCGAATGCCCGCACGCAGGCGAATCTGTACCTCGACCAAGCGTTCCTTGCGTTCAAGGACGGCCTGACGGGTTACAACTTGATGGCTGGCGTCAGCCCGACGGCGCAGGATCAGATCTTCATCGTCTCGGTGCCCATGCCGAGTGCCGCGGGTCTGGGCTTCGTGGGGCTCGCTTCCCTGGGCCTCCGCCGTCGCCGCTGAGCCGGATCGACGACAATTACCTAGTTTGCCAGCGACCCCGCCCGTTCACCAAACGGGCGGGGTTATTCGTGCGCAGTGCTCGGAATCATGTCTTTCGCTGACGCCCAAATTGGGTTGCAGCGATTGCATCCGTTTGCACACGTAGTATCCTGACACCCGTTGAGGGCATGTACCCCCCCGTCCGTGCGGTGTGAGCGCGGGCGTTCATTTGTGATCCGGTCGCCAGCAGGCGGTTCGGGAGAAAGAGCGAGAGAGAGGAAACCATATGCGTCGGTGTGTTGCTGCGTTGGCGTTGGTGGCGGGCGCGACCGCGTCGGCCGGAACAGTCAATCTCGATTTCCAGGGATCCGGGCTGAACCAGTCCGTGCGTATCCATGACACGAGCCTCGGCGTGTCGAACCTCAACGTGGCCGCTGGCCAGTTGAAGTACAAGGTTCTCGCCGGTGGCACGCACCCCGGGTTCACGGTCGGCTCGATCATCTACACGTTCTGCACCGACATTTCGCAGGGCGCTGCTGACGGCTATCTCACCATCGTGAGCCTTGATCAGGCCCCGGCGCCGGGCGCGGCGATGGGTCTCGATCGCGCCGCGATGATCTCGCTCCTGTACGCCACGAAATACGCCGATTCGCAGACGACGGCCGCCAAGGCCGCCGCGTTCCAGCTCGCGGTCTGGGAAATCGTCAACGAAGCGACGATCGACTTCTCGCAGGGCACTCGTGGGCTGGCGGGCCTTGACGCTTCCTCCGGCGATTTCAGGGCGTCCACGAATGCCAGCGCGCAGACGCAGGCCAACAGCTACCTTGATTCGGCCTTCACGGCCTTCAAGGACGGTCTGCTCGGCATGAACGTCGTGGCAGGCGTCAGCCCCACGATCCAGGATCAGCTCTTCATCATCCCGCTGCCGACCGGCGCTGGTCTCGCGTGCGCCGGCCTCCTGACCGTGGGCGCTCGCCGCAAGCGCTGATTCCTCCTTACATCTCTGATCGCTCACAGGGGCTGACGAGTTTCGTCAGCCCCTGTTGCATTCTTGCTCTCCACACTCCGAGCGGGGGTGATCGCCCGCGTTGTCACCTCGATCTCGCCCATCCCCGGCAACGACTTGCCCGAGCGCGCGCCCGCCTCCTCGAACTTCCGCACCGTAGGCAGCAGGTTCCGCTCGACCGACCCCACAAACTTATTATATCGCTCCACGCTCTGACGCAGCGCCGACCCCAGGTCCTCCGCGTGCCCCAACGCGATCGACACGCGCTCGTGCAGCTCTGACCCGAGCCGCAACAGCCGTTCCGCCTGCTCCGTCAGCCCGTGATCACGCCATCCCACGTGCACCGCGCGCAAGAGCCCGATGAGTGTCGACGGGCTCGCCAGGATCACGCCCCGCTGCGCGGCAAGGTCGAGCAGCTCGGGGCGACGCTGCAATGCCGCATCGATGAACTGATCGCCGGGGATGAACATGACGATGAAGTCGGGCGCTCGCTCGAACTGCGTGGCGTACTCCTTGCGAGCCAGCTTCTCCGCCTGCTCGGAAACGTGTCGAGCAAACCGCTCCAAGTGCTCCTCGGCGAGCTCCGGAGCCTCTGCCTCGATCGCGTCCACGTACGCCTCGATGTTCGTCTTCGCGTCCACCACCACCGTTCGTTCGTTCGGCAGACGCACGACCATGTCGGGTCGCAACGCTCTCCCCTCTCCGGTTCGCACCGAGGCCTGCTCGTTGAAGTCGCAGTACGCGCGCATCCCCGCCAGCTCCACCACCCGCCGAAGCTGGATCTCACCGTACCGCCCTCGCACCTGAGGCTTACGCAACGCAGTGACCAGGTCGTCCGCTCGCGAGCGCAGCGCCGCGTTGGACTCCGCCAGGAGTCGCGCCTGTTCTCGGAGTTCCGCGTACGCACGCACGCGCTCGCGCTCCATCGCCTCCATCGTCTCCCCGGCCTTCCGGAGGGTCTCTGAGATCGGCTTCACCATGGCGTCCACCGACGCCCGACGTGCATCAAGTTCTTTCAGCGCCCCGCTGTTCACCTGTCCCAGTCGTTCCGACGCCAGTTTCAGTAGCTGTTCCGAGCTCTGCGTCATCGCCTCTGAGGCGAGCGATCTGAATGCCTCTCGTATCGAGCGCTCCCGCGCCTCCTCGTCCTCCTCATGTCGCGCGAAAGCCTCACACCTCGCGCGCAACGCCGCGGCCTCCTCGCGCACGCGCGATGCCCGCTCTCCCGCTTCCTCCAAGTCACGCTCGGCCTCGCCCAGCGAACGCGCCAGCCGACGCCGATCCAACAGCGACACAACCAGCCCCACCCCGCACGCAACAAGCAACGTCAATAGCACAGCCTCGAGCACGCTCATGCCCGACATCATCCCACCCGGGCGCTCCGGGGCAACCCGCCATCCCCAGGGATGGAAGGCCGATCTAAACCCGATCGGCCCTTATTTCGGCAGCACCGTGAAGCTCAGCATCGCCTCCGGCTTGTGATACCGTTTGAACACCTCGTGCACCTGCTCCCGAGTGAACGACGCGATGTCCGCCGGCTCCCGGAGCACATCGTCGATTGTCAGCCCGCGGTAGGACATGTCCCCCAGCGCGCTCACCCAGTACGAGGGCTCCCGCATCCGCTCCTCGAGCGTGTTGAGCAGCTGCCCGCGTGCCACCTCGACCTCGTCCTGCGTTGGACCCTTTGCCGCAAATTCGGCAAAGATCTCCGTCAGCGTCGAGACCAGCCGCTCCGCCTTCGCCGGCTCCGTCGGGCTCGCGGCATAGAACAGCCCGAACCCCGGGTACGCCTCCGACGGCACGTTCGCCGCGCGGATCGAATACACCAGCTGCGCCTCCTCGCGCACCTTCCGAATCAGGCGGGTCGAGAGGATCTGCGCCGCCATGTCCAGCACGCGCGAGTCGCGCAGGTTCGAGCCGTCCGTCCCGTACATTCCCACGGACACCACGGCCTGCTTGGTCCGCGTCTCGATCTCCCGCGACTTCGAAAGTGGGCCCGTCGTGCGCTGGATCTCCCGCTTCGAAGCCAGCGTCCCCGACGTGATCGGGTTTCGCGAGCCGAGCGACCCGACGTAGCGCGTCACCAGCGCCACCGCGCGCTCCCGGTCGATGTCCCCCACCACCACAACCTCCATCGGCGCCGTGCGAACGATCCGCTCCAGCCACACTTGCGCCGCCTCCACGGACAATCCATCGATCTCCGCGGCCTCCAGCGGGCGCGCCCTCGCTTCATCCTTCGGGTAGATCGAGTCCGCCAGCATCTCCTGTAGCGCCCCTGAAGGCTGCGTCTTCCGCGCCTCGATCCCCTGCTTCTGCGCCTCCTTCCACTGCTCTGCCGCCGCGGCTTCGAGCTTCGGCTCTGTCAGTAGCAGGTGCGCCAATTGCATTCCCGTCTCGAGATCCTCTGGCGCCCCCGACACCGAGATTGTCACCGTGTCCAGCCCGGCTCCGCCAAACACACGTACATCCTTCCCTGTGAGGAGATCGCGCACATTCGTCGACGACAGATGGGCTGTCGCAGGCCGCTGTAGCGCGAGCACCGCCAGTGACGTCAGGCCGCGCGTCTCGTTCGTCTCCTCGATCTGCCCCCCCGCGAGCGTGATCGTGATCGTCGCGGAATTCTTCCGATACTCCATGAACCGATGCCGCGTGCGGACCCCGTTCTCGAGCATCGCCTCGAATACGCCCGTCTCCGGGTGGATCGACATCTCACGGACCTTCCCCGGCCCGGGCGATGACGACATCAGTGCCGTCGGACGATCCGACTCCGCGTCGGCCTCCGTCTCAGCGGAGAGCGCGCTCCGGACCGCCTCCAGCAGATCCGCTTCGCTCGGCGTCTGCCCGGGCGACTCCTTCATGGTCAGCACCGCCGTGCCCTTCGAGAAGTCGAACAGTGTCGCGAACGCCGCGGACACCTCCGAGGCCGAGATGCTGGGCAATATCGCCTCCGCATACTCCGCCCGCTGCGCCGCCGACATCACCGGCTCATCCGACCCGATCGCTCGCGTGATCTGCACGGCCGCTACGCGCATCGGCATCGAATCTTCCCGTGTCGCCGCGTTCCGCGCGTTCGTCAGGAAGTCGCGCCGCACGTCCTCGATCTCCCGTTCGCTGAACCCGTGCGCACGCGCCCGCTGCACCTCCTCAACCAACGTTGTCGCCATCTCACGCCACTTGTCCGGCTGCCCGATCGCCTGCACCGACGACGAGACCGCACTGCGGAAGGAGTCCGACACCGACGCGCTCGCGCCCCGGAACGGCATCCCCCCGGCGTCCACCTTCGCCCGCACGCGCCGATTGAATGCGAACGACGCAAGGCTCTCCACGAAATCTCGGCGCATGTCGCCAGCCGTGCGCGTCGGCCCCCGCTTCTCGAACAGCCGCTCAAGCTCCAGCCCGCAGTACGGCAGCTCCGCGTCCGTCTGCACGAGGGCGTTCAGCTCCGTCGAAGCGGAAAGTCCTGCCTCCAGCGATTCCTCCTTCGCTTCCTTCGGAAGATCCGTGAAGTACACCCGCACCAGTTCCTCGATCATTCCCGCGTCGAAGTCCCCCACCACCACGAGCGCCATGTTCGAAGGCCGGTACCACTTCCGGTAGTACGACACGAACTCGTCCCGCCCCGCGTGCAGCAAAACCTCCTCCACGCCGATCGGCATCCGCTCCGCGATCCGCGAGCCCGGATACCGCCGTGGCAGCAACGCCTCGAACACTCGCTGGATCGCGCTCTGCCGCGCACGCTTCTCCTCCAGGATGATCTGCCGTTCCTTGTCGATCTCCTCCGCACTCAGGTCGAGGCGCCCGGCCACGTCGGACAGGAACAGAAACCCCTTCGCGATCGTCTCCCGGTCGTTCTTCGGCAGGTCCAGCAGGTATTGCGTGCGGTCAAAGCCCGTTGAGGCGTTCTGGTGCCGCCCGAATGTCAGGCCGATCGACTCAAAGAACGGGATCAATGTCCCCGGCGCAAAGTTCTTCGAGCCGTTGAACGCCATGTGCTCCAAGAAGTGCGCCAGCCCGCGCTGCGCCTCAGTCTCGTTGATCGACCCCGCTCCGATCCACAGGTTCATGTATGTCCGCCCCGGCGGGTTCGTGTGTGGCTTGATGAAGTACCGCAGTCCGTTCTCCAGCGTCCCCGTCGTCACTCCTGGGTGCGTGGGGAGTGGAGCATCCAGCGACACATCCACTTGCTCAGCGCCGCAAGCACCTGCACTGACCAACGCCGACACCACGGCCACGCCCACCCACATCCATGTCATTGCACGCACGTCTTAGCTCCTTCCACCCCGACTATTTCTCACACGGCTCTCCGATTCTAAAATCGACGGATCACAGCCGTTGCACGTATCGCGACGTGATCGAGCGGTGGAGAGCCTGTCGCACATGCCTACAGGCGCCTCCGTACGCCTACCATGTCAGTGAACGCATTTGCCTACCACATCCGGGGTACGGAGCCACAACGATGCCTGCGCAGGCACAACCTGTAGGGTCTGAGCCCACATCGATCCCGCGCGAGCAGCAGTTCGTCCACCTTCACCTCCACACCGAATACTCCCTCCTCGATGGCGCCAATCGTGTCGACCGGCTTGTCGCCCGCGTGAAAGACCTCGGCATGAACGCGGTCGCCGTTACCGACCACGGCAATCTCTTCGGCGCCATGTCCTTCTACGCCCAGGCCAAGGCCGCGGGCATCAAGCCCATCCTCGGCTGTGAGGCCTACGTCGCGCCCGGTCCCCGAACCGACCGCACCTACACAGGGGTCATGGATGGCGGATACCACCTCGTCCTGCTCGCCGAAAACCTCCAAGGCTGGCGCAACCTCCTCTATCTCGCCAGCGAGGCATACCTCACCGGCTTCTACTTCAAGCCCCGGATGGATCGACAGATCCTCGAGGCCCACTCCGATGGCCTCATTGCCATCTCCGGGCACCTCGGCTCCGAACTCGCCTTCCATCTCGTCGAGTTCGAGAAGTCCCGCGACACCCTCCACTGGAACAAGGCCATCGAAGCCGCGCAGTGGCACGCCAAGACCTTCGGCACGAACGAGCAGGGCCAATCGCGATTCTTCGTCGAACTCCAACGCCACGTCCGCGAGCAGGACGCCATCAACCCCCATCTTGTTCGGCTCGCGCGTGAACTCAGCCTCCCACTCGTCTGTGACAACGACTCCCACTTCCTCCGCAAAGAAGACTGGGACGCCCACGACACACTCTGCTGCATCTCGATGGGCAAGACCAAGGCCGACGAGTCGCGCCTCAAGTACCCCCCTGATCTCTACGTCAAGTCCCCTCAGGAGATGCGCCACCTCTTCCGCGACATCCCCGAGGCCTGCGACAACACCGTCAACATCGCCGAACGCTGCAACGTCGACCTCAACTTCGATAACCATGCCCCCGCAGTACGCGTCCGTCGCGAAGGCAAGCCCGCGCCATGGAATGGCAAGGAAGATGTCACCGCGTGGTATCGCCGTCGCTGCGATCAGGTCATCATCGAGCCCTACCAGGCGTCCCCCGACGATGAAGCGGAACGCGCCAAGATCAAGAGCGACGCAGACGCCGCGCTCCGCGAACTCTCCGAGGCCGGGCTCGTCTGGCGCTACGGCGGCGCCATCCTGGAAGATGCGGACGATGCGCCCACCTCTCCCTCCCCCCGATCGCGCGACGAGAAGGCCGTCATCCGCGCACGCCTCGAACGCGAACTCAACATCCTCGCTGACAAGCACATTTCCGCCTACTTCCTCATCGTCTGGGACTTCGTCAACTGGGGACGCCAGCGCGGCATCCCCGCCATGGCCCGCGGCTCCGGCGTCGGCACCATGGTCGGATACTGCCTAGGCCTCTCGAACGCCTGTCCCGTTCGCTACGGCCTCCTCTTCGAGCGCTTCACCGACCCCGACCGCTCCGAGTACCCCGATATCGACGTCGATCTCTGTCAGGATCGCAGGCAGGACGTCATCTCGTACGTCCGCGAGAAATACGGCCACGTTGCGCAGATCATCACCTTCGGGACCCTGAAGGCCCGCGCCGCCGTCCGCGACGTCGGCCGCGTCATGGGCCTTCCCCTGCCCGACGTTGATCGCATTGCCAAGCTCGTTCCCGAAACGCTCAACATCACCCTCGACCAGGCCTTGGAGCAAGAGCCCGATCTCAAGAAGACCTACGACAACGATGCCAACGTTCGACGACTCATCGACACAGCGCGCACCCTCGAAGGCCAGGCACGCCATTCCTCCGTCCATGCCGCCGGCGTCATTGTCGCGACACGCCCCCTCCACGAGATCGTCCCGCTCTGCAAACAGTCCGGCAACGACGACGTCGTCACACAGTGGGACGGCCCTACCTGCGAGAAGGTCGGGCTTCTCAAGATGGACTTCCTGGGCCTGCGCACCCTCTCCGTGGTCGAACGCGCACGCGAACTCATCACGCAAACCCTCCCCGAGAACGAGATCTGGCGCGCCGTCGGCCGCTCATCGGACGACCGCGGACCGCATCCCCTCGACCTCGATCGCATCTCCCTCTCCGACCCGCGCGTCTACGAGCTCTTCCAGCGGGCCGATACCTCGGGGGTGTTCCAGTTCGAATCCGGTGGGATGCGCCGTCTCCTTGCCGAGATGAAGCCCGACAGGCTCGGGGATCTTATCGCTGCGAACGCTCTTTTCCGCCCCGGTCCGATGGACCTCATCCCCGATTACTGCAAGCGCAAGCACAAGCTGGAACCCATCCCCACAGTCCATCCGATCGTCGACCGGCACACTGCCGAGACATATGGCGTCATGGTCTACCAGGAGCAGGTCATGCAGATCTGCCACGAGCTGGGAGGCGTGCCGCTCCGTGAGGCGTACACGCTGATCAAAGCCATCAGCAAGAAGAAGCAGAAAACCATCGACGCCGCGCGCCCGCTTTTCATCGAAGGCGCGAAGTCCAACGGTCTCAACGCACGCGCCGCGGGCGATCTCTTTGATCTCATCCTGAAATTCGCCGGCTACGGCTTCAACAAGTCCCACTCCACAGCCTACGCCCTCCTCGCCTATCACACCGCGTACCTGAAGACGTACTTCCCCAACCAGTACATGGCCGCGTTTCTCACGTACGAATCGGGCGCCCTCAAGGTCGACGAGTGGATCAGGTACGTCGCCGACTGTAAGACCACCCGCTTCCTCAGCGGCAAAGTCGGCGTCGATGTCCGGCCGCCCGACGTGAACACCTCAGCCGTCGACTTCACGGTCGTCTTCGACGAGAAGGAGCCGCACGACGCGGAGCACGGCCATATCCGTTTCGGCCTGCGCGCCATCCGTGGCGCCGGCGAGCGCGCTGCCTCCGCCATCGTCGCGGAGCGCACAAAGCACGGACCGTTCGCCTCCATCTTCGATTTCGGCGAGCGCGTTCCTCCGGGCGCAGAGACCGCAGTGACCAAGGCCACACTCGAAGCGCTTGTTTGCGCCGGCGCCTTCGACTCCGTTCACTCCAAGCACGACCGCGCTGCGGTCCTTGCCTCCATCGAGCCCGCTATCGCAGCGGGTCAGTCTCTCGCGAAAGATCGCGCCGCCGGGCAATCCTCTCTCTTTGGTGGCGGCGCAGACACGAAGCTCACCGCCCCCCCGACCCCGCTTATTCAGGTCCGCGCGTGGGATGAGCGAGAAACACTGGCGCGCGAGAAGGCCGCACTAGGCTTCTATGTCTCCTCACACCCGTTGGAAGCCTGTCATGAACTCATTGACTCACTCAGCAGCGCCGACTGCACACGCGCCAAGTCGCTCCCTCATGACTCCCCGATCGTCGTCGGCGGCATGATCAAGTCCATCCGCTCCATCACCACACGCAACGGTGGACGCATGGCCATCCTCTCGTTCGAAGATCTCACCGGCTCGATCGAAGCCGTTCTGTTCCCCCAGGCATTCGAGGAACTCTCCGCGCGACTCAACGGCAAGCTTGCAGCCGACTCCATCCTTTTCCTCTGCGGCGCCGTCGACCGCGCCCGTGGTGAGCCACAGATCATCGTCGAAGACGCCGCGCCCATAGATTCCGCCTGTGACCGGCTTGCCTCCCGCGTTCGCGTCATCATCGATGAGCGTAAGTTGAACGGCCAGGCCTCTCCGACACTCCAGATGCTCGCAAAGTCGATCCCCGCGCTGGCGCCCGACAGCGCCCATGAACGTTCGGCCCCGCTGGAGTTGGTCCTCATATCCTCACGACGCGCGATCCAGCTCGAATCTCCCTCGACACGTCTCCTCCCGACGCTTGAGACCGTGCGCCGTCTCGAAGAGATCGTCGGCAAGGGCAACGCGCGCCTCGTGCCCGCGCCCCCGAAGGTCAAACGCCGCGATCCCCCATGGAAGCGCGATCGCAACCAGTCACCCCCGTACGCCGGCTGATTCCACCGACCATGTCCGATTACCTCGACTGCGTTGCTCGCCACGAACGCACGGTCTCGACGAACGCGCGCTCGCGCGCGGGATCGCCGAACCTCGTCAGCCGGCACGTCATCTCCGCCATACGAACATCTACCTCCTCCAACGCCTCCCCGTGCCACTCAACACGCAACCTCCCAGGCTCATCCCGAATGGTCGTCAGCTCGTACACACGGACCCGCTCGCTCTCCTCGACCACGCGCAGCACGGCGATGTCCAGTCCCGATGCCGCAACCCGCACCGCCGCATCCACGTCTCCCCATCCGATCCGCGCAGGAATCGCGCTCCGCTGCACGCCCCCTCCACACGCGGCCAACCCGATCAGCATCGCCAGAACACCGATCAGCGTCCGAAAACCACGCACCGAAAACGCATCGACCCCATAAACGCTCCGCGTAGAATGCCGATGTCTCAGGTGGGAATCGCGCCCCTTCCGACGCCAAGCGCGTTTGCGCCGCGTCCAAGGCCTGCGCAGGAGTAGTCGTCGAGTGAATGTCACCGTACGTGTGCCTCGTGGGGCGGACCGCGTAGCCGTCCTCGGCGCCGCCGATCGAAACCTCAAGATGATCCGGGAAGCCCTCGGCGTCAACATCGCCGCGCGCGAGGACTCTGTCCACGTCTCCGGCGACCCGGGCTCTGTCCAGGCCGCACGGCTCGTGCTCGAACGGCTCGCCGATGCTCCCCCTGATACGCCGCTCTCGCGGCGCGAAGTCCTCGGCGCCATCGCAGACGCCGCCTCCCGCGTCGAAGTATCACACACCAACGGCGATAGCTCCTTCACCGATCTCGGTCCCACCGCGCCCACTCCGACCTGGACCGGCGAACTGAACGTCCGCGTCGCGGGCCGCCCCGTTCGTCCGCGCAGCCTCAACCAGGCCGCCTATGTCGAAGCCATCCACCAGCACGACCTCGTTTTCTGCTCCGGCCCCGCCGGCTCCGGCAAGACATACCTCGCCGTTGCTTCCGCCGTACACCTTCTTCGCGCTGGCGCCGTTCGCAAAGTCGTGCTCGTCCGTCCCGCGGTCGAAGCCGGCGAAAAACTCGGCTTCCTCCCGGGCGACATGCAAGCCAAGGTTCATCCCTATCTCCGCCCCCTCTTCGACGCCCTCCACGACATGATGGACTACCAGACCCTCAAGCGTCTGGTCTTCAACGACGTCATCGAGGTCGCCCCGCTCGCCTTCATGCGCGGCCGCACACTCAACCACGCCGTCATCATCCTTGACGAGGCCCAGAACACCACCAAGGGCCAGATGCACATGTTCCTGACCCGCATGGGACAGGGCTCGAAGATGATCGTCACCGGGGACACGACGCAGGTCGACCTCCCCGACCCGCGCGACTCCGGACTCATCGACGCCGCGCGTCGGCTGCGCCGCACCCAAGGAGTGGCCTTCCTCGCTCTAGACCGCGAGGACATCGTCCGTCACTCATTGGTCCAGCGCATCGTCGAGGCCTACGGCGCCGATCCCGACGACCCGCCAGGCGATTCCAACGGACGCGCAGATCATGCCTGAGGCTCCCTCCTCATCCCCCTGGCGTCGTGCGAAGACCGGGTCCGCGCGCCGTGCCGCACGAGAGTCGCGGCGCATCTCCTTCCGCGCCGTGTCCAGGTGGCGTGAACTCCTTCGCCGTCCGGAGACCACTTCGCTCGCCATTCTCGCACTCATCTTTATCGCCATCGTGTCCCTCTCTCTCATCGCCGCGCGCGAACGCCTCGTCCCTCCGGCCGGCCGCCTCGCGCCGGACACACGCCTCTCTCGAGTCGACTTCTCAGTCGAGGATGTCGCCGCCACCCAGAAGCGTCGCGAGTTCGAGCGTGTCAACACTCCGCGCGTGTACGTTGCCGATCGTGCTGCGCTCGAAGCTATCGAAACGAGCCTTACCCGTCTCCCCGCCTCGCTCGTCGAAGCCGACGCCCTCGACAAGGTCGCCCCCGAGATCCGCGACGCGTTCGCGCTGAACGACGAACTCCTTCTCGCGATCCGCTCCCGTATCGACGCTGCAGGCGAGGTTTCCGCCAACTGGAAGGGCGCCGTCCGCGAACTCTTGGACATCCTCAAGCAGACCCCGCTCGTCACGCCCGAGACCGTCCAGCTCGAAACGATCTCCCAGAACGACGTTGTCGAACTCCGCGCGTGGGACAAACCATCCAAGCGCGTCCACGAGAGCGCGATGGTCGCTGTCGGCTCCGAGTCCTTCGACGCCGCGATGGCGCACATCGTCCGTCAGGCCGGGTTCGGCCGCGATGTCCAGCCCGCCGTCGTTGCACGTCTCGTTCGCTCAGCCCGTCCCACCTTCTCCTACGACGACACCGAAACCCGTCGGCTCCAGGACGCCTCCGCCGCGGCCGTGAAGCCCGAGATGATCGTCTTCCAGCGCGGTGATGCTCTCGTCCGCCGCGGCGAAACCATCACCGAAACCACGCGCGATCGCCTCAGCCGCGAGATGCGCGCGTGGCACGCCCAGGGCGCGTGGTGGCGCATCTGGTCCACACGTCTCGGCCTCGTCCTTCTCTCCGCGCTCCTCGCCCTCGGCCTCGCCGGCTACACACTCCTCTTTGCCCCCAAAACCTTCCACGACCCGCGCCGCCTCATCTCACTCGCAGCCATCGTTGCAGGCTCGATCGCGCTTTCCTGCGCCAGCGCCCTCATCTCCCCCGCACTCACCACACTTGCCGTCGCAGCCCCCGCCGTCTTCCTTGCCGTCGCCGTCGTCATCGCCTTCGGGCAGCGCTTCGCCCTCGCCTTCGCCGCGGCTGCAGCCCTCGTTCTCACCCTCGCCGTCTCCGCCACACCCTCCCTCTTCTTCACAGCTCTCGCAGGCGTCGTGGCTGTCGTCTGGCGCCTCCGTGAAATCCGCAACCGCCGCTCCGTCGTCTCCGCCGGTCTCGTCACAGCCGCGGCCATGGCCCTCGCCTCCCTCGCAGGCACGCTCGTCGAAATGCCCCCCAACGCGCTTGCCGAAGCGGTCTTCCGCGACGCTCTCGCCGATGCGTCCCAAGCCGCGGTCGCAGCCCTCCTCGTCGCCTTCGTCACCCTCGGCGTTCTCCCCGTCATCGAACGCGCGTTCGACGCCGTCACGGGCATGACCCTCATGGAGCTGCGCGACACCCGCCACCCCCTACTCCGCGAACTCGCGCAGCGCGCCCCCGGCACCTACACCCACTCCATGACCGTCGCCTCACTCGCCGAAGCTGCAGCCGATGCCGTCGGCGCCGACTCCCTCCACCTCCACGTCGGCGCCCTCTACCACGACATCGGCAAGATGAACAAACCCCAGTACTTCGTCGAAAACCAGGCCCGCGGCGTCTCGCGCCACGACCGACTCTCTCCCGCGATGTCCCTCCTCGTCATCGTGGGCCACGTCAAGGACGGCATGGAGCTCGCCCGCGAACACAACCTCCCCCGTTCCATTCAGCACTACATCGAGTCCCACCACGGCACCACGCTCGTCGAATACTTCTACAACCGTGCCCGCGAGCAGGCCGGTGAAGCCCCCGACGCCAACGAGCCTGAAGAGTTCGGCTATCGCTACCCCGGCCCAAGACCGCGCACGAAGGAAGCCGCCATACTCATGCTCTGTGACGCCATCGAATCCGCCTCACGCGCTCTCGCCGAGCCCACCCCCGCCCGCATCGAATCCCTCGTCGGCGCCATCTCCGGCATGCGCCTCACCGACGGCCAGTTCGACGAGTGCGACATCACGCTCCGCGAGATTCACATCATCGAGCAGAGCATCATCAAGTCGCTCAACTCCATCTACCACGCTCGCATCGCCTACCCCAGCACCGCCGAGAAGACCGAGCGCCGTCCCAAGTCCGGCGCCGCGAGCTGATCCAGCCATGCGACATGATTACCCCGCCTTTCGCTGCGCCCCCGCGCCCTCGAAGGTGAACGTCTTCCCCACGTAATCCACCTTCACCGTCGCGCCGTCCGCGATCTCTCCCGCCACCATCCTCGAAGCCAGCGCGTTCTCGATCCGCTGCTGGATCACACGCTTCAGCGGACGCGCCCCGAACGACGGGTCCCACCCTTCGCTCGCAATCGCCTCCACCGCGCCCTCCGTCACCTCCAGTGTGATCTCCCGCTGTGCGAGCCGCTCGCGCAGCCTCCCCAGCTGCAGCCCCACGATCCGCGCGATCTCCTCGCGCTTGAGCTGATGGAAGATGATCGTCTCGTCGATCCGGTTCAACAGCTCCGGACGCATGAACCCCTTCAACTGCTCCCGCGCCGCGGCCTCGATCTCCCAGTCCTCCGCGCCGCGCCCCGTCAACTCCTGAATCTGCTGGCTCCCGATATTGCTCGTCATCACGATGATGGTGTTCTTGAAGTCCACCGTCCGCCCCTGACCATCCGTAAGACGGCCGTCATCCAGCACCTGGAGCAGCACGTTGAAGACATCCGGGTGCGCCTTCTCGATCTCGTCCAGCAACACCACGGCATACGGCCTCCGACGGATCGCCTCCGTCAGCCGCCCGCCCTCCTCATACCCCACATACCCCGGAGGCGCCCCGATCAGCCGCGCCACTGAGTGCTTCTCCATGAACTCCGACATGTCGATCCGCACCATCGCCTGCTCCGTGTCGAACAGGAACTCGGCGAGCGCCTTGCACAACTCCGTCTTCCCCACACCCGTCGGCCCCAGGAACAGAAAACTTCCCACCGGACGAGCCTGATCGCCCAGCCCTGCGCGAGACCTCCGCACCGCGTCCGACACCGCGCGCACCGCGGCCGCCTGCCCGACCACGCGCTTGCCGATCTCTCCCTCCATCCGCGTCAGCTTCTCCCGTTCACCCTCCACGAGCCGCGACACCGGGATACCCGTCCATTTCGCGACCACCTCGGCCACAGCCTCCGCGTCCACGTCCTCGCGCACCATCATTTCCCCCTTGCTCGCGCGAGCCTCCAGCGCCGCCTCCGCCTCCTCCAGCCGACGCGATAACTCCCGCATCTCCCCGTACTTGATCCGCGCCGCGGCCTCCAGATCCCCCCGACGCTGCGCCTGCTCCAGCTCCACCTGCTTGCTCTCGATCTCCTCGCGCACCCCCTTCACCTCATCCAGCAGCCCCTTCTCCTCCTCCCATCGCGCCGTCAGCCCCCGATTCCGCTCGTTCAGCTCCGCGAGCTCCTGCTCCACGCGAGCCAACCCCTTCCGCGCCTGCTCTGCCCCCGTGCCGCCCGCTTCCTTCGCCTCCAACTCGAGCGCATTCTTCTCGATCTCCAACTGCATGATTCGCCGGCGCAACTCGTCCAGCTCCGTCGGCATCGAGTCGTTCTCGATCCGCAGCCGTGACGCAGACTCATCAATCAGGTCGATCGCCTTGTCCGGCAGAAACCGCTCCGTGATGTACCGCTGGCTCAGCCGCGCCGCCGACACGAGCGCCGAGTCCAGGATCCGCACCCCGTGATGCGCCTCGTACCTCGGCTTCAAGCCGCGCAAGATCGCGATCGTGTCCTCGACGCTCGGCTGATCCACATACACCGGCTGGAAGCGCCGCTCGAACGCCGCGTCCTTCTCGATGTGCTTGCGGTACTCATCCAGCGTTGTCGCCCCGATGCACCGCAACTCGCCACGCGCCAATGCCGGCTTCAGCAGATTCCCCGCCGACACCGCCCCCTCCGCCTGCCCCGCGCCCACGATCGTGTGCAACTCATCGATGAACAGAATGATGCTGCCTTCCGAAGCCACCACCTCGCGCAGCACCGCCTTGAGCCGCTCCTCAAACTCGCCCCGGTACTTCGCGCCGGCCAACAACGCCCCTACGTCCAGCGCCACGATCCGCGCCTCGCGCATCGACTCCGGACAATCCCGGTTCACGATCCGCTGCGCCAACCCCTCCACCACCGCCGTCTTCCCCACACCCGGCTCACCGATCAGCACCGGGTTGTTCTTCGTCCTGCGGCTCAGCACCTGCATGCACCGCCGGATCTCGTCATCCCGCCCGATCACAGGGTCCAGCTTCCCCTGTTGCGCCTTCTCCGTGAGGTCAATGCTGTACTTCTTCAACGCCTCAAATGTGCTCTCTGCGCCCGGGTCCGCCACGTGCTCCACTCCCGATGCCGCGCGCACCCCCTTCACAGCGTCCAACAACCCCTTCCGTGACAGCCCCACCGTGCTCAGCAACTCCTTTGCTTCCCCGGCCTGCTCAGCAAGCGCCAGCAGCAGGTGCTCCGTGGAGACGTACGAGTCTTTCATGTCCCGCGCCGTCTTGTCCGCTCCAGCCAGCGCCTCCATCAACCGTCTGCCCGCCTGCGCCGTGGCGCCGCTCACCTTCGGCTGACGCTCCAGCGCCGCATCCACCACCTGCGCTACCCGCGCAGGCTCGGCGCCCGCCTTCGACACGATCGATGCCACAGGCCCTCCCACACTCCCGCCCTGCCCCTCCGTCAGCAACGCGCGCAGCAGATGCAACGGTCCCACCTCACCGTGCGACCGCTCCACTGCCAATCCCTGCGCCTCGGCCAAGGCCTGCTGGGCCAGCGTCGTAAACCGCTCCATTCGCATCGATAGCCTCCTCTCGTGTCTCCCCTCCCCTCAACAACCCGTGCGCCGCGCCCCCACCCCTCCAGACCCCCACTCACCCGCCACAAACCCCCTCCAGGCACGCACTAGCCCCCCCATTCCTGCCGATCCGACAGCCCTGGACGACCAACGACGCTACCCCCCCGAAACAGCCCCGGTCTCCGCCCTATAACCCCTCTCCACCCCCTTCTCACCGCTTTCCCGCGCATTGACCCCCTACCAGCCCCGATATAGTCTCTCCCTCCCGATCGGAGCCTCAACAGCTCCGCTCAGGAACACCCGCGGGTGTAGCTCAGTGGTAGAGCGTCACGTTGCCAACGTGAAAGTCGAGGGTTCGAGTCCCTTCACCCGCTTTGCAATCCGAACGCCGTCTTCATGATCGGCGTCTCCGATGGCTCGCCCTCTCGGCTGCACACCCCTTCATCCCCACCCTCATTCTTCCTGCGATGCGCCATCCACGCGCGCCACTTCCGTGCCCCCGTTGCGCATCCGACGCTCCAGCACGTGCACGCCGCGCAGTGTGAGCACCGAGATCAGGGTCAACATCACCGCAACGACATACAACCCCAGCCCCGCCGCCGCACCGATGGCCGCAGTCACCCACAACCCTGCCGCAGTCGTCAGCCCCTTCACCTCCCCGCGCGACTGAATAATCGCCCCCGCCCCCAGAAACCCGATCCCCCCCACGATCGCCGCCACAATCCGCACCGGGTCCACACTCACACCGGTCGCGCCGTCCTCAGGGAGCAACACGCCCACGTCGAGCGCGATCGTCGTGAACCCCGCGGCCCCCAGCGCCACCATCATGTGCGTTCGCAGCCCCGCGGCGCGCCCCCTCGACTCACGCTCCCATCCCACACACCCCGCAAACACCACCGAGAGCACAAGACGCAGCGACACCTCCCACCACGTCGCGTCCGCGCCCGCAGTCGTCAGCTCTTCCAACGCCATCGAAATCCTCCCCTGCACGCCCCGGCACGCGATCGTACCACCAACCCCACGCTCGATGCGCACTTTTCGCCGCGCGCCGCGTATAACCAGACACAGGCGCTTCCGCCGATATCCACATCATGCCATCGAACCCCACGACCGCGCTTCCCCCAGAGCTCCAGGCACACATGGAGAAGATCAGGGAACGCGCGCTCGCCGAAGGCCTCGACTTCTTCGATGTCGTCTACGAGGTAGTCGACTTCGACACCATGAACCGGCTTGCCGCCTTCGGCGGGTTCCCCGTCCGTTACCCCCACTGGCGCTGGGGCATGGAGTACGAGTCCGCGCGCAAGCGCGATGCCTATGGCCTCGGCCGCATCTACGAAATGGTCATCAACAACGACCCCTGCTATGCCTACCTCCAGGAGTCCAACGCCGTCATCGATCAGAAGCTGGTCATGACCCACGTCTTCGGCCACGCCGACTTCTTCAAGTGCAACTACTGGTTCTCCAAGACAGACCGCAAAATGATGGACCGCATGGCCAACCACGCCACCCGCGTCCGCCGGCACATCGAGAAGGTCGGGCACAACGCCGTCGAGCAATTCCTCGACGTCTGCCTCTCCATCGAACACCTCATCGATCCCCACTCCCCCTTCGTCAAGCGCGACGATGTCTCCCCCCGCGTCCGCGACGATGACGACTCCCCTTTTATCCCCGACCGCTTCCGTGCGCGCGACTACATGGACCCCTACATCAACCCGGCCGGCGCTATCGAAGCGCAGCGCCTTGAGCACGAACGTCGCCAGAGGGAAGATCAGGGGAAGACGCCCCGCAAACCCACGCGCGACGTCCTGCTCTTCCTCCTCCAGCACGCCCCCCTCTCCCCCTGGCAGCACGACATCCTCTCCATCATCCGGGACGAGGCCTACTACTTCGCGCCGCAGGCGATGACCAAGATCATGAACGAAGGCTGGGCCTCCTACTGGCACACCAAACTCATGACCGAACGCTTCGCCGAGCCCTCCGAGATCATCGACTACGCCGACAAACACGCCGGCGTCGTCTTCACACCACCCGGCGGATTCAATCCCTACAAGATCGGACTCGAACTCTTCCGCGACATCGAACGCCGCTGGAACACCGGGCAGCACGGCCACGCGTGGGAATCCCTCGACACCCTCGGCGCCCGATCCACGTGGAACGACCACTCCATGAAGGGCCGCGAAAAGATCTTCGAGGTCCGCCGCGTCTACAACGACGTTGCCTTCATTGACGAATTCCTCACCGAAGACTTCTGCGATGAGCACAAGCTCTTCCGCGCGCGACAGGACCCCTCCTCAGGTCAGACCCGCATCGCGTCTCGCGACTTCAAGCAGATCAAGTCCACCCTCCTCCAACGACTCACGAACGCAGGCCAGCCCTTCATCCACGTTGCCGATGCCAACTACCTCAACCGCGGCGAGCTCTACCTCGCCCATCAATGGACCGGAGCCGAGATCGATGTCCAACGCGCCCTCTCAGCGCTCCGGAATCTCCGGATCCTCTGGGGACGTCCCGTCCACCTCCAGGCCCGCATCGATGACGACATGTGGCTCTTCTCCGTGGCGACCCCGGACCCCGCTACCCCGCCCAAGCGCGAGAAGATCAAGGACGGCACGCCGTCTCCCGCCCATCAGATAACCTGAACGCGTCCTCGCCGTGCATCCAACCGAAGGATCCGCCATGAGCACGCTCTCCCTCCACGCACTCTTCACCACCACACTCCTCTCAGCCGCCGCGCTCGCACAGAGCACGCCGCCCGCATCAGCCCCCGTCAACCTCGCCACTCTCACCCCCGAGCAGTGGCGCGCTGACCTCCATCAGCTCGCCGACACCCTCCCCAGCAAACATCCAGACCCCTTCACGCACACCTCGCGCGAAGCCTGGACCGATGCGGTCGCCTCTCTCGACGCCGACATCCCCAACCTTTCCCCCCATCAGGTCGCCTTCTCCTTCCTCCGTCTCACAGCATCCCTCGGCGACTCCCACACCTTCATCCGCATCAACAACATCGACCCTCCGCTTCAGGCCTACCCCTTACACCTCTTCTGGTTCGAGGACGGCCTCACTGTCATCGCCGCCGACAAGGGCTACGACAACCTGCTCGGCGCCCGCCTCACCCACATCAACCATTCCCCCATCGACACCGTCCTCCAATCCCTGACCCCCTACGTCGCACACGAAAACCAGTCCTTCTTCAAATCCTCCATCGCCAACACACTCCCCACCGCGCAAGCGCTTCTCGCCGCACGCGTCATCACCACCACCGACGTCGTCCCCTTCACCTTCTCCTCCCCCGACGCCGGTGAGTTCGAGCAGTCCCTCTCCCCTCTCTCACCCGACGCTTCCACAGACTGGCAACGCTGGCTCCCACCCGCCGACGCCCCCACCCCCCTCTCACGCAAACGCCCCAACGCCTGGTACTGGTCCGAGCTCCACCAACCCTCCAACGCCCTCTACATCCAATACAACCGCTGCGCCAGCGCGAAAGACCTTCCCTTCGACGACTTCGCCGAACAAGCACTCGCCTTCATCGACGACCACAAGCCCAGCGCCGTCATCATCGACCTCCGCAACAACGGCGGCGGCAACTCCGCGATCGCCCGCCCCCTCATCCAAGGCCTCGCGCAGCGCGACGCCATCAACCAGCCCAACCGCATCTTCGTCCTCATCGGCCGACAAACCTTCTCCTCCGCCCTCCTCAACGCCATCGAACTCAAGCAGAAGACCAACGCCACACTCATCGGCGAGCCCACCGGCGGCAAGCCCAACCACTTCGGCGAGGTCCGCTCCTTCATCCTCACACACTCCGGCCTCACCGTCTTCCACTCCACAAAGTTCTTCAAGTCTCTCCCCGACGACCCCCACTCCCTCATCCCCGACATCCACACGCCAGTCCGTTCCACCGACTACATCCGCGGCGCCGACCCCGCATTCGACGCCGCCATCGAGCGCATCCCCCGCTGACCCCCTCCACCCCCTACCATCACCACATGTCCGCGCCACGTATCCGCTCAGGCTCCTGCTGCTCCGGCCCCGCGCACGCCGACGACCTCTCCCATCACGAGGAGCCCTCCGACGCCGACATCGCTCGCTTCGGCCACGACGGCCGCGACGACGACGGCTACGACGATCACGCCTTCGAAGACTCCCCCTCCAACCCCTGGACCGAGCACTCTCGCCCCCGCGCACTCAAGACCTTCGTCATCTCCGTCGGTCTGCTGCTCGCGCTCGCGGCGCTGCTCGTCCTCTCCCTCTAATCCGTTCCCGGCGCGCTCAATGCCCGCCCCCATCGTGCCCCACACCCGCCGTCGGCTCGCGCAGGTGCGGGTCCTCCGCCATCACTTCCTTCGTCACCAGCGCCTCAACACGCTGATTTGTCCGGTGCCCCTTCGAGTCGTACGCCAGCGCCGTCACGCGCTCCGCATCACCGCACGCCACCACGCGCAGCCTCCCCCACTCCACGCCGCGCGAAGCCAGCGCCTTCGCCACCGTCAGCGCCCTCCGGTGCGACAGATCCATCGCCATCCCGATATCCCCCTGCGCCTCCATCGCGCTCACGTGCCCGCGCACCTCCACCATGAACTTCGTCCCCTTCACGAAGTCCGCGATGTCCTTCACGCTCTGCGCCGTCGACTCCGTCAACTCCGCAGACCCATCCCCGAACAGCACGGTCCCGCCGTACGAATAAAAATCACTCGTCCGCAGCCCCTGCACCTTCTCGTTCTCGCCCTTGGGGTTCCGATCGTTCGTCTCCCCCTGCTTCTGCTTCATGCGCCGAATCAGCGCCTCGTCGTTGGGGTCCGCCGAGTTCATCTTCACGGGGTTGTTGAACCCCTCCCGGATCCCGATCGCGAGATCAAGGAATGAGTCCGTCGGCTTGTCCGGATGCCCCCCGTCCGCGTCCGCGCCCTCACCGCCCCCCTTCGGCCCCATGTTCATGGCCAGCATGATCACGAAGAAGCCCATCATCAGGCACACGTTGTCCGCGAACGACACCATCCACTCCGGCACGCCCTCCTCATGGTGGCCGCCACCGTGCCCGCCGCCATGACCACCACCGTGACCCCCCTTCTTCTTATGTTCCCCCTTGCCCTCTTCCTCGTGACCGCCGTGTCCGCCGGCATGTTCCTCGGCCATCGTTCGTCCCTCCGCTCACGTTGCCGAAGATCAAGCCGCCGGACGCAGCGCATCGCGCGCCGCGTTCGGCACGAACGCCAGCATCCGATCCAGCGTCACCCGCGGGTTGTCGCCCGCCTGGATCGAAAGCAGCCCCTGCAGCATCATCTCCTTGCCGAGGATCTCCTCGGCAGAGCGCAACGCCAGCTTGTCGCCCATCGGCCCCGCCACCGCGTTCGCGATGATCGTCGCATACGCCGTCGCCACCACCGCCACCGCGAGCATGTGACCCATCACCTCGATCGACCCGCCCAGGTTCGCGAACATGCCGATCTGTCCGATCAGCGTCGCAGCCAGACCCCACCCCGGGCCGTACACCTTGATCAGATCGAAGAACTTCTTCCCCGCGGCATGACGCTCCCGCATCGCCATGATCTCAGCCTGCATCGTCGCCTCGATGCTGTGCGGGTCCACGCCGTCGATCGCCATCTTCAGCCCGCTCACCAGGAACACGTCGTCGATCTTCTCCACCTCCGACTCCAGCGACAGCATCCCGTCACGACGAGCCTTGTCCCCCAGCTCCGCCAGAATCTTCACGATGTCCGACGGGCTCTTCCCCTTGTAAAAGAAGAACTTCTTGATGTACCCGGGCACGCACTTCAGCTTCGCCATCGGCATCGCCATGAACAACACCGACACCGTCCCCCCGCCCACCATGATGATGCCCTTCTCCGAATAGAAGAGCGCCCAGTTCCCGTGGCTGGCCAGATACCCCACCGCCACCAGACAAACCACCGCGATGATCGTCCCGATCAGACTGGCCTTGTCCACAGTTGCTCTCCTCGCGTACGGCCAATAACACCGCCGACGCGCGAACCGCCGAAAACGACACGTCTCCATCGTCATCCCCAACACCCGCCTGCACCGACCCAGAACCACCTTCCCTCCCCGACCCCGCACAACCCGCACAACCCCACCCACCGTCCCATATCATCCACCACCACACACATGACCCACCACAACCACCACAACCCGCTCCTTCTCCTCGGCGGCGGCGCTCACGCGATGGTCGTCGCCGAAGCCGCACGCGCCTCCAACCTCCACCTCGCAGGGTTCCTCGACGACGACCCCGACGCCACACTCCACGACCTCGCCCCCCACCTCGGCCCCATCGCCAAACTCAACGACGCCGCACCCGAAGCCAACGTCATCATCGCCCTCGGCGACGTCGCCCTCCGCGCATGGGTCGTCAAACGCCTCAAGCGCCAGGCCGCCCCCGTCGTCCATCCCTCCGCGGTCGTCTCACCCACCGCAACCCTCGGCTCCGGCGTCTTCGTCGGCCCCCTCGCCGTCATCCACGCCCGCGCACGTGTCGGTGATCACGCCATCATCAACACCGGCGCCATCATCGAGCACGACTGCGCCATCGGCATCAACACCCACGTCGCCCCAGGCTCCGTTCTCGGCGGCGCCGCCACTGTCGGTCCCGACACCCTCCTGGGCCTGGGCTGCCGCGTCCTCCCCGGCGCTCGAGTCGGCTCCCGCGCCGTCGTCGGCGCCGGCTCCGTCGTCCTCCACGCCGTCTCCGACAACACCACCGTTGTCGGCGTCCCCGCACACGAACGAAAACGCTCCGCCTTCTAAACTCACCACATGCTCGCCCGCCTCACCGGCGTCCTCGAAGCCCTCGACTCCGCATCCGCACGGATCGCCGCCCCCCCTCCCTCCATCGATCTCCCCTCACCCCTCGCCTACGAGGTTCTCCTCTCACCACACGCCGCGGCGTCCCTCGCCCCCTCCCTCGGCCACACCGTCACACTCTTCACCATCCAGCACCTCGAATCCCTCTCCCAAGGCGCCTCCTTCATCCCCCGAATCCTCGCCTTCATCACCTCCGACGAAAAGCAACTCTTCGAGCTCCTCACCAAGGTCAAGGGCCTCGGCCCAAAGCGCGCCCTCCGCATCATCGCCGCTCCCCCCTCCGACATCGCCAACGCCATCACCTCCCGTGACGCACGCTTCCTCTCTTCTCTCCCCGAAGTCGGAAAGAAACTCGCCGAGTCCATCATCAACGAACTCGCCGACAAGGCCGCCGCGCTCGCCGCCTCACCCTCTGCAACTCCGCCCTCTCCCCTCCCGCGCGCTCCCGCCTCCTCACTCCCACCACACGCCCTCCACGCAGCAGCAGCCCTCGTCCGCCTCGGCGAGCGCGCCGCAGACGCCGAACTCCTCGTCCGCTCCGCCCTTTCCTCCAACCCTGACCTCGAATCCTCCGACCAACTCCTCGCCGCCGCGCTCGCCACCAGAGGAGCCTGACCATGCTCCAACGCGCCATCGACACCCTCGGCGGCCTCTACGAACTCGCCCGACTCGCGCTCATCACCCGATGCCGTTTCAAGGGCCCCTACTGGCGATGGCGCATGGAAACCGCCTTCGGCCGCGGCCTCCCCCACTCCCGCTACGAGCTCCTCAAGTCCCTCCTCCACTACGGCGCCTGGTGTTATCGCACCCGCCGCTCGCGCTAACACCACACTTCCCCCTTCAACCAGGCTCCCCCCTCCCCGTATCATCCACTCCCCCATGACCACCGAGATCATCTATCTCGACAACGCCGCCACCTCCTGGCCCAAGCCACCCGCGATGGCCGAGGCCATCACCACCTACATCAACTCACCCAACGGCAATCCCGGCCGGGGCGGACACCGCGCCTCCGTCAACGCCGCACGCACCGTCGACACCGCCCGCCAACGTCTCGCCTCACTCATCAACGCCGAAGACCCCTCACGCCTCATCCTCGCACACTCCGCCACCGACGCGCTCAACACCGCGATCCACGGCGCCATCGACGCAGCCTGCGAACTCCCCTACTTCCAACCGCGCCCACACGTCGTCACCACCGTCCTCGAACACAACGCCGTCCTCCGACCCCTCTACGCCCTCCAGCATCGCAAACGCATCGATCTCACACTCGTCACCTGCGACTACCAGGGCTTCGTCGACCCCGACGAGCTCATCAAGGCCTGCACCCCGCGCACAGCCCTGCTCGCAGTCACCCACGCCTCCAACGTGCTTGGCACGATCCAACCCATCCGCGACATCGCGGCACGCCTCCGAGAGAAGTCCCCACACACCCTCTTCCTCGTAGACGCCTCGCAAACCGTCGGGCACATCCCCGTCGACGTGCAGGCAGACCTGGCCGATCTCCTTGCCTTCCCAACCCACAAGGCTCTCCTCGGCCCGCCAGGCATCGGCGCCCTCTACATCTCCCCGCGCGCCTACTCCCCCGACGATGCCGACCCCCGACTCGACCCGCACATCCAGGGCGGCACCGGCGGAAACTCCGACGACCCCCTCATGCCCCGTGCACTCCCCCACCACTTCGAAGCCGGCACCTGCAACGCCCCCGGCATGGCCGGGCTCCTCGCGGCCCTCGACGAGCACGAGCGCCTCCACAAGAGCGGCGCGCACGCCCACGAGAAAGACCTCACCGGCCAGATCCTCGAATTCCTCCTCTCAACCCCCGGTGTCCGCGTCCTCGGCCCCAAGGACACCGACCGCCGAGTCTCCGTCGTCTCCTTCACCACACACAAGCACGACGCCGGCGAACTCGCCTCCATCCTCGACGCCTCCTTCAACATCGCCGTCCGCGCCGGACTCCAGTGCGCACCCGGCGCACACCACGCCATGGGCACCGACGTCCCAGCCCAAACCGGCGAGTGCGGCGCCAAGGGCGGCGGCGGCGCCGTCCGCGCCTCACCCGGCCCTTACTCCAAGCAATCCGACGTCGACGCCTTCAAAGCAGCCATCACCGAGATCATCGACAACGCCGACTGATCTCGCGCCGGCTCAAGGCCTCTGCTGCGGCTCAACCACCAGATTCAAAAACCGCTCCTCGGCCGCGCGGTACTTCTCGAAGCTCCCCTTCATCAACTCCACCAGCGGTGTCAACTCCTCCGCGTTCGTGCCCCGCACAGCGGCCCGCGCCCCCGCCGACTCGAGCGCCTCGCCCGCCGCCCGCAGATCGCTCACCGCCTCGGCATACTGCCGCGCCGCGTCGTACAGCAACTCAAACTCCAACTCCCGCGTGTCAGGCCGATACAGCAGTCTCCACGGGCTCCGACGCACCTCACCCATCGTCAGCTTCAGCTGATCCGTGGCGATCCGCGCATCCGCGAACGCCTTCCGCAGGTTCGGCGTTTGCTCCGTCACCAGACCGTCAATCCGCTCAATCGCCGCCTGCGCGCTCTTCGTCGTCTCCGTCCCCGAATCCAGCATCGCGTGCAGCTTGTCCAGCGTCTCCTCGTTCAGCCGCGCCAGCCCCTTCTTGAGATCCGCCGACGCGTCGTTCGTGTTGTCCACGATGCTCGTCAGCTTTTCCCGGTTCTCGTCGAACCACTCCCGTGCCCGCGCGATCGTCTCGCGCACCTCGTCGATCCCCGGCGACAACTTCGCAGTCGCCTCATCCACGTTCTTCGTGATCGAGTCCACCCGCTCCCCCCACCCGGGCCAACGCTCTCTCACATCCCCCACCACGCTTCTCACGTCCGGAACGATCGACCCCCGAAACTGCTCCGTCACCTCCTCCACGTTCGCCGCGATCTTCTCCCCACGCGCCAGGATGCTCTGCAGCTGCGTCTTCTGCTCATCCCCGTACCCGGCCTGCGCGAGGAACCCCGGCGCCGCGGGCCCACCCTCAAACAGCGTCCCCTCCACTGCCCGCGGTTCGCTCGTCAGCCCCACGTTCGAGAAGTTCAATGTCGCCCCAGCCCCCAGCAGCGGACGCACCAGCGACGCCCTCGGCGTCCCGTGAATCGCGTGCTTCTGGTCCACCAGAATCGTCGCGTACACCCCGGCCTTCCGCTCCCCCTCATCCTGCAACACCAGCTCCACCGAATCCACCCACCCCACCTCGCGCCCCGCGATCGTCACCGGAGACCCCTCATCCAGCCCCTCCGCGCCGTCCGCGAGCGTGAAATGCACCACGTACCGGTCCCTCGGCGTCAGCCGGTCACCCACCCCGGCCAACAGCACCACCACGGCAACCCCGCCAAGCACGCTCAACACCACGAACAACCCAGCCAGCACGTTGTTCGCCGTCCGCCGACTTCCCGCCATGCCTTGCCTCCAACGCTCCCGCAACGCGACGCAACGCCGCACGCCCGCCGCAACCCATTACACCACGCGCGTCGCTTCCACGCTCGGTCCCCGGACCTTCCGCTGACCCGTGCTCAACAAGTCCTCTGCATACCCCGAATCCGACCTTCGGGCCGTGATCGGCCCCTCCGCATCACCCCTCAAAAACTGCCGGATCAGCCGCTCCTTCTCCTCCAGCCCCTTCGACTGCTCCTCCGGCGTCCTCCGCAGCTCATCAAACCATTCCCGCCGCTCCACCGCGAGCATCCGGCCCTTGTCCAGCATCGCCATCCGATCCGCGATCGTGAACGCCGAGTCCATCTCGTGCGTCACCACCACGCTCGTCACGCCCAGCTTCTTGCTCAGGTCCACGATCAGACGATCGATCTCCGCGCTCGTCACCGGATCCAGCCCCGCGCTCGGCTCGTCATAGAACAACAACTGCGGATCGAGCGCCAGCGCCCGCGCCAGCCCCGCACGCTTCTTCATCCCACCCGACAACTGCGAGGGGTACTTCTCCGAGTGCTCGCGCAGCCCCACCAACTCCAGCTTGATCTTCACCTGGATGTCGATGATGTCCCGCTCGAGCGTCGTGTGCTCCACCAGCGGCAGCGCCACGTTCTCAGCAACCGTCATCGAATTGAACAACGCCCCGCTCTGAAACAGGATGCCGAACCGCTTCCGCACCCCATTCAGCCCCGCCTCTCCCAGCCCCGCGATCTCCTCCCCGAACAACCGGATCGATCCCTCATCCGGGCAATGCGACCCGATCATGCACCTCAGAAATGTGCTCTTCCCCGACCCCGATCCCCCCATGATCACCATCGTCTCCCCCGGCAGCACCTCCAGCGTCAGCCCATCCAACACCGTCCGCCCGTCAAACCGCTTCACCAGCCCCTGCACCGCAATGACAGGCTCCCTCGACATGCCCTCCAGTCTAACCCCAACCCCTTCCCTAGCGCACCCTTAGCGCCTCACTCATCATTTCCCCCACATCCCCCCTCTACCCTCCTCCCCCTCAGAGGAGATAGAGAGCATGACCATCCGTATCGCCGCCATCTGTGCCTCCGCCGCGTTCCTCGCCACCTCGGCCTCCGCGGCCACCATCACCCAGTGGAACTTCAACTCCACCGTCCCCGACGCCAACGTCGGCACCGGCTCCACCACAGCCTCCCTCGGCACGGGCTCGGCCTCCCTCATCGGCGGCGCCACCGCCACCTTCGCCTCCGGCGACTCCGAAGGTGGCTCCTCCGACCCAGCCTCCGGCGATGACTCGGCCTGGAACCTCACCACCTGGCCCTCCCAGGGAACCGCCAGCGGCACCCGAGGCGCCCGCTTCGCCCTCTCCACCGTCGGCTTCCAGAACATCGTCGTCACCTGGGATCAGCGCAACAGCAACACCGCCCCCAACGCCCTCCAACTCCAGTACACCCTCAACGGCTCCACCTTCACCTCCGCAGGCCTCGCCAACAACGGCATCGTCACCGTCAACGCCGGAACCACCTGGTTCAACGGCCAGTCCGTCGATCTCTCCTCCATCGCCGGCGCCGCCAACAACGCCAACTTCGCCATCCTGCTCGTCGCCGTCTTCGCTCCCTCCACCTCCGCCTACGCGGCCTCCAACTCCGGCTCCTCCTTCGGAACCTCCGGCACCATCCGCCTCGACATGGTCACCATCTCCGGCGACGCCATCACCGTCATCCCCCTCCCCACCTCCGCCGGCCTCGCCACACTCGCCCTCGGCGCAATCACCGCCCGCCGCCGCCGCTAAGCCTCAACTCCCCTTGACCCACCCCGCAGCGCCCCGTCCCTCTGCCGATGGGGCGCTGTTCATTTTGCCTCACCAGCTCTCCGCAAGGCTCACCAGCAGCCGCGCCCCGAACCCCGTCGGCGTGTCCTTGGCATAACTCCCCTTGTCACCCTCCGACCGATGCGTCCCGGCCACGTCCACGTGCGCCCAAGGCACGCTCTCACTCACGAAGTACGACAGGAACGCCGCGCCCTGAATCGGATGCGCCTTCCGCTCCGGCGACGAATTGATGATGTCCGCGATCGACGACTTCATCATCTCCCGATACTCCCGATGCATCGGCAAGCGCCACAGCCGCTCCCCCGTCGAGTGCGCCGCCGATTCCAGCCGCGACCGCAGGTCCGGGTGCTCGCAGAAATACCCCGCGTACGTCGATCCCAGCGCGATGATCACCCCGCCCGTCAGCGTCGCCAGATCGACGATCGCCGCCGGGTTCTCGTGCTTCTCCGCCCAGCACAACGCGTCCGCCAGCACCAGCCGACCCTCAGCGTCCGTGTTCGTCACCTCCACCGTCGTCCCGTTCGCGAACGTCAGCACGTCGTCCGGCCGGTACGCGTTGTTCGACACCGAGTTCTCAGCAGCCGCAAGCAACCCCACAACCGGCACGCTCGGCTTGATCACACTCGCGATCGCGTGCATCGCCGCCAACACCGCGCAACCACCGTCCTTGTCCCCCTTCATCCCCCGCATCCCGTTATTCACCTTCAGTGACAACCCGCCCGTGTCGTACGTCATCGTCTTCCCGATGAACACCAGCGGCTTCTTCTTCTGATCCGCCCTCCCGCTCGGCGTGTACTCCAGCCGGATCAAGCAAGGCTCGTTCTCCGACGCCTTCCCAACGTTGATCAGCCCCTCCATCCCATGCTTCGCCAACTCCGCCCCCTTCATCACCGTCACCTTCAACGGCAACCCCTTCGACAACTCCTGCGCCGTCTGCGCAATCGTCAGCGGCGTCGCCACGTTCGGCGGCGAATTCGAAATCCTCCTCCCCAGATTCACCGAAGCCGCGATCCCCAGCCCCTTCACCAGCCCCTCCCGCGCCGCCTCGTCCGACACGTGCAGCGTCAGCGCCTCCCGCTTCGCGCTCTTCCCCTCCGCCCCCTTGAACGCCGAGAAGTCGCACCCGAGCAACCCGAACACCTCACCGACCGCGACGTGCGCCTCACCCGCGCTCAACGCCGTCTGCCCGAGCGCATGCCCCACCTCCAGCGCCACCCCGCTCGCCTTGCACTCCGCAAGCTTCCGCGCCACAACCCCCATCGCGCTCCGCAACCCCTCGAGGTCCAGCTTCTCAGCCTCCCCCAGCCCCACCAGCATCACGCGCTTCGTCCGCGACGGATGCGCCTCCACCACCTTCCCGATCTCCCCCGTCGCCTCCGCGCGCTTCAGTGCATCCCCGATCGACGCGTGCTTCAGCACGCCCGCAGACCCCCGATCCAGCCGCGCCGCGCCCCCGCCGCTCCCCGCGGAGAAATACCCCAGCACCACCACGCCGACACCTGCCTGCTTCTTCGAAACCGGCGCCACCGAAATCGACTCGAACATGCGCAGCCTCTCCTCAAAGGGTCATCGTCAGAACCGACGAATGTACCCCCTTTTCATACCATTGCCGACATGCCCGGCGAAACCCTCGGCTCACCACGCGTCCTCTACGCTCCCTGGCGCGAGCGATACCTCCGCGCCATGGCCGACTCCGAAAAACCCTCCTCCACGTCCCCCGACGCGCCTCCCCAAAACCTCCCCGGCTCCTCAGGCTGCTTCCTCCGCGATTACTGGCTCACGCCCGAGCACGACGAACAAAACCTCGTCGTCCTCCGAAAAACCGACGACCAAGCCGGCCCCTCCTGCGGCGGACTCGTCATGCTCAACCTCTACCCATACGCCAACGGCCACCTCCTCGTCTCCCTGGGCGAATCCCGCCCGCGCATCCTCGACTACTCCCAAGCGCAACGCGCCGCACTCTGGGCACTCGTCGAAGACGCACTCGCCATCATGGACCGCGCTCTCGCGCCCCAAGGCATCAACGTCGGCGTCAACGAAGGCCGCGCCGCAGGCGCCGGCGTCCCACAACACGTCCACGTCCACCTCGTCCCCCGATGGCTCGGCGACGTCAACTTCATGACCGTCGTCGGCGCCGTCCGCGTCAACCCCTCCGCCCCCATCGACATGGCCAAACGCTACCGCGAAGCCTGGACCTCCATCCTCACCGAACGAGCCACGCAGAAATGACCACCCTCAACTACATCACCCCCACCTCCGAAGACGACCTCGCGCAATACCGCCGCGCCCTCTCCCTCGCCTTCGCCTCCGACCTCGAAGGCATCAAGGGCTGGCTCGAAAAGGCCGGCCACCACAACGTCCGCGTCCTCAAAGACTCCTCCAACGCCGTCCGCGCCGGATTCCTCCTCGTCCCCATGGGCCAGTTCTTCGCCGGCCGCTCCATCCCCATGCTCGGCGTCGCCGGCGTCGCCGTCCCCCCCGAAGCCCGCGCTCAGGGCGCCGCGCTCGAACTCATGCGCGCCGCCGTCCGCGAAGCACGCGCCGCCAACTTCCCCATCTCCACCCTCTACCCCGCCACCAAATCCCTCTACCGCAAGTGCGGCTACGAAGAAGCAGGCCTCTACTACGAAGCCTCCTTCGACCCCCGACTCCTCAACATCCGCGTCCGCAACGACGACTCCCTCTCCATCCGCGCCTTCACCGACGACGACCGCTCCGCCGTCCGCGACCTCTACGCCTCACTCGCTATCAACGCCGACGGCTTCGTCGACCGTGGCGACTACGTCTGGAACCGCGTCGAATCCCCCCGCGACGGCAAGGCCACCGGCTTCCTCTTCCACTCCTCCACCAACACACTCGAAGCCTACGTCTTCTTCCTCCAGAAACGACTCGACTCCGGCAAGCACCAGACGACCATCACCGACGCCGCGGCCTCCACGCCCGCGGCCCTCCGACGTGTCCTCTCCTTCCTCAACGACCAACGCTCCATGTGCGAAGAACTCATCTGGCGACTCCCCCCCGCCAGCCCCTTCCTCACCCTCCTCCCCGAAGTCTCCTACCGCCTCACCTGCAAGTACGAATGGATGCTCCGCATCGCCGACGTCAAGTCCGCGCTCGAGTCCCGCCCCTTCCCCTCATCAATCTCCCTCTCCACCACCATCCACGTCGACGACGACGTCATCCCCGAGAACAACCGCGCCTTCTCCCTCTCCATCTCCCACACCCGCGCACACGTCGAACCAACTTCTTCACCTCCCGTTGTCCGCCTCCACACCCGGGCACTCGCGGCCCTCTACTCCGGCTACGCCTCCGCCGAATCCCTCGCACTCCAATCACTCGCGCAAGCCCCACCCGACACACTCGCCGCCCTCACCACCGCCTTCTCTCCCACCCACCGCTCCCTCGGCCTCGCGCCATCGATGGTTGATTTCTTCTGACTTGCCACCTCTCCCAGGCGCTTCGCCTGGGAGAGGGTAGGGAGAGGGCTACTGCATCGCTTCTTTCTCTACATCGCCTCGTACTGCGGCGTCCTGTGCCCACTCCCCGACGTCGGATGTCGGCCTTTCACTCCGCTCGTGCCGTCACAACGCTCCGTGCCTCAGCACACGACCTCCACACGCCACCTCTCCCACGGCTCTGCGTGGGAGAGAGCAGGGTGAGGGCTCCATAGCCTCCTCCTTCTCCCTTCCCTACGTCTCTCGGATCTGGCAGATGAACGCAGGACAGGCAGCCGCCCCGCACCTCAATCAATGCCCCCCCGGCTTCGGCCGCGGCGCCGCCCCGATCACGGGCGCCCACCGCCGAAACATCAACGCCCCCACCACCGCCCACGCGGCGAGCAAAGAACACGAATCCTCCCCCAACCGCGGCACGGGCCCCGACATCCCCGGAAACTCCCACCCCCCCCACGCAAACGCCGGAACCGCCAACGCCCCCGCATACAGCAGCGTCCCCAGGAACGGCGCGATCGCCCCGCGCACGCCCGTCAACGTCACGTGGATCCCCATGTACAGCGTGGCCAGATCGCGCCGCGCAAAGTCATGGTGCCCCAGATCCCACGCCAGCATCCCGCCCCCGTACGCCGCGCCCAGCACGATCCGCGACACGTAGATCACCCACAGGCTCTCCGTCGAGAACCCGATCCCCAGCAGCAGATTCGCGATCACGAAGAACCACGAGTGATACACCCGGAACCGCACGATGTGCATCCGGTCCAGCAGCCGCGCCCACATCGGGATCGTCAGGATCGGCACGAGCAGCGGGATGATCTGCGTCAGCAGGAACGACTCCCCGTACGACGGCACAAACCGCTCCTCCAGCGCCAGAATGAAAATCGGGATCGACGCCAGGTTCGGCAATCCCAGCGCGAATTGCGCCGCCATGAACGACCGGTACGTCTTGTCGTTCTTCAGCACCCGAAGCATGTCCCGCGCCCCCGCAGTGGCATACTCCGCCCTCGGATCACGCTCGGCAGAAAGCGACATCGACCGCGTCCGCCAACGGATCCGCGCAAACAGCCACACCCCCACCAGCCCCACCACCGCGGCCCCCAGATAAATCACCCGGAACGCCGTCACCCGCGCACCCTCAGACAAATCCATCGCCGCCCCCAACACCCCAGCCGTCACGGCCACCGTCAGCGCCGCGATCGTCAGCAGCTTCCCCGTCACCCGCGCACGATGCCCCCGCGCGTAGTTGTTCCGCCAGATGTCCGTCCGCGCCGTGATGATCCCCGTGAGCAGCACCCGCGCCATCAGCGTCGACCCCACCAGCATCAGCTGCCCCAGCGCCGAGATCGGCGCCAGCGCGATCGCCGCCACGCACACCAGCAGCGACACCTGCATCACGTTCACCGCCCGCACCCGGTCCCGCCCACGGATGAACCGCGTCCACAGCACCGACGACAGATTCGACAACGCCGGCGCCGCGGCCAGCGTCGCAATCGCCAGCGGCGACGCGTCGAACGCCTTCTTCGCGATCACCGCGATCACGTTCGCCTCAACGCACGCCACCGCCATCGGCAGGAACAACGCGCTGAGCGCCTCCCACCGATACGACTGCCGCGACATCGCGGGCAACGACCCCGGCAGAAACGATCCCATCACGCGCCTCAACATCGCGCGCGAAGAATAGATGATCCCGTACACCCGCGCGCCGCAATCGCTCCCGCCACCTCTCCCACGGCTCTGCGTGGGAGAGTGCAGGGAGAGGGCTCCCGCATCGCTTCTTTCTCTACATCGCCTCGTCGGGCCGCATCACCCGCAACCTCATGACGCGGCGGATGTCGGCCTTAAGTCTTCCTTCCCCTCCCCCTCAAGGCCTCAAATCCACCACGTCCGCGATCCACACCTGCGACGTCTCTTTCCCCCCGAACCCCTCATCCCCGGGCTTCAGCGCCGTGTTCTTCGCCCCCGCCGGCCGCTGCGACGTCCACATCATGTACTTCCCGTCCTTCGACACCACCGGCAACCCGTCGAACCCCCTCGAGTGCGTGATCCGCCGACGCTTCAGCTCGCCCGCCCCCTTCTCCGCGTTCTCCCCCACAGGCGCCTCGATCGAGAACACCTCGTAGTTGTCGTGCCCCACCTCCGATGTCGTGTACAGCAGGTAATCCCCCGTCGGAGACCAGTACGGCGCCCAGTTCACGTGCGCGTTGTCCGTCACCTGCTTCTCACGCACCACGCGCTTCAGCGCCCCCGTCGAGTCCCACTCCAGCTCCGCAACGAAGATCTGCAGGTTGTTGTCCCCCTTGGGGTCCGACCGGTAGCAGATGTGCGAGTTGTCCGGCGAGAAGAACGGCCCCCCGTCATACCCGGGCCGCGTGATCACCGGCGTGTGCGTCTTGAACTCCACGTTGTACACGTAGATGTCCGGATTCTTCGTCTCCGGATCGACCCGCGTGTACACGATGTTCCGCCCGTCCGACGAGTACGCGCACTCCGCGTCATACCCCTCCCTGTTCCACAGCGGGAACGGCAGCCCCTTCGCCGCCGCCATCACCCCCTCATCCTCCACACCCACGATGTCCTTGAAGATCTCCCCCACCGTCTTCACGCACACTTCCATCTCCGTCGGGAACTCCCACACATACGAACCCGACTCGCGCTTGTACCCGGCGCCGCCCCCCGACTCCCCCGCGCCCTTCGGCTCAGGCACGCCCAGCGGACGAACCGTCGACCCGAAGATCACGCTGTACGACGCCGTCGGATGGAAGAACCCGCACGTGTTCGCCGACCCCGCGGGCGACAACAACACCGGCGCATCAATCCCCTTCACATGCCCGTCCGCGCCCTTCCCTAGACGCGCCGCGTACATCGAATAATGCGTCGACGACGAATGCTCACCCTGTCCCACAGGCACGGCCTGGAAAATCACCCACCGCGCATACGGATCAAAGTACGCCTCACCCGCCTTCGCAAACAACTCCGGTCCCGTCAGCCGCACCGCCCCCTTGATCGACTTCCCCTCAGCCTCGCTCTCCGCCGCCAACACCTCCGCGCTCACCGCCTCCCCCTTCACGCCCCCATGCTCCGGCGCATCATGCACGCCCATCGCACACACACCCACCATCACCACGCTCAGCATCAGCGGCATCAGCAGACCCTCACCTTCTCATGTCCGAAAACCTCACAAGCCCCGATTCTAATCCAACGCCACCACATCAGAATCCCCACATGACCCCCGGTTCCAGCGACATCTCCATCCTCCACGCCACTCCCCACTTCACCGTCATCCACAAACCCCAAGCTCTCCTCTCCGTCCCGGGCAAAGGCCCCGACAAAGCCCGCTGCGCCGCCTCCCGCGTCCGCGACCTCTTCCCCGACGCCACCGGCCCCCTCGTCGTCCACCGACTCGACATGGACACCTCCGGCCTCATGGTCTTCGCCCTCACCCCCGACGCCCAACGCAACCTCTCCCGACAATTCGAACGCCGTCAGGTCTCCAAGCGCTACATCGCCCTCCTCGACGGCCTCCTCACCTCACCCCAAGGCCTCATCACCGCCCCCATCCGCCTCGACCCCCGCGCACGTCCCTTCCAAATCCACGACCCCCACCTCGGCCAACCCGCCCAAACCCGCTACTCCGTCCTCGCCTACGAAACCGACCGCACACGCGTCCTCCTCGAACCCATCACCGGACGCACACACCAACTCCGCGTGCACGCCGCGCTCCCCCCACCAGCCGGCCTCGGCCACCACATCCTCGGCGACCCCCTCTACTCACCCGCCGGACAATCCATCTACCACGCACTCCTCAACAACCAACCTCCCCCCTCCCACACCCCCGACTCCCGACTCATGCTCCACGCCTCCTACCTCCGCTTCCACGACCCCATCACCAACACCCCTCTCGAATTCACAAGCACACCCGACTTCTAATCGCGTGCGACCGCCTGCCGTGCCACCTCTCCCATTCGTCGCTCTGAACGAATGGGAGAGGGTAGGGAGAGGGCTACTGCATCGCTTCTTGATCTACATCGCCTCGGAGAGCACTTTGCCACGAGCTCGACCAGCGATCTATGCCGATCGGCCTTTCGTTCTACACACTCCCCATCACCCTCACCACCTCACCCGCGATCTTCCGCGCCGCCTCCCCACGATGCGACCGCGCGTTCTTCTCCTCCGCGCTCAACTCCGCGCTCGTCCTCCCACCCTCCAGCACCAGCAACGGGTCATACCCAAACCCGTTCCTCCCCTTCATCTCCAACCCGATCCTCCCCTCAAACACACCATCCGCCACCGCCACCACTCTCCCATCACTCCCCGCCAAGGCCATCACACACCGAAACCGCGCGCCCCGCCTCCCCCACTCCACCCCCTCCATCTCCTTCAGCAACTTCGCGTTGTTCGCCGCATCCCGCTCCGCCCGTGCCACCCTCGGCCCCTCCTCCACCCCATGCGCGAAATACGCCGAATGCACCCCGGGCCTCCCACCCAACACATCCACCTCCAACCCCGAATCATCCGCCAAACACACCCGCTTGAGCCTCTTCGCGTAATACCCAGCCTTCAACCGCGCATTCGCCTCAAACGTCTCACCATCCTCCCTCGGCTCCTCAATCCCATCCCCTCCCTCCACCTCACCCAACGACACCACCCCCACTCCCCTCGGCCCCAACACCGCGCGCAACTCCACCACCTTGTGCGGATTCGTCGTCGCCAACACCACTTCTCGCATCATCACACCCTACCGCGCTCCCAAAGAAGCAACTCCCCCTCTCCCCGCGAACTTCCGGGGGTGTGGGAGAGGCTGGTCATGCGGCTGCTTGCGCAGACGCACGACCGGGAGAGGGGCATCCACCCTCCCCCTCCCCGGTACAACCTCCACCATGCGCCACCTCCTCACCAACCTCACCCTCCTCCTCCTCTCCTCCACCTCCCTTTCCCAGCAATCACCCCCACCTCCCCAATCCCCAGGCGAGACCGTCGCGCGCCTCCAAGCCGAATCCGCCGCCCTCCTCCCTCTCCTCGAATCCGACCTCGCCAAATCCTTCGCCCGCGCAACCTCCTCCCTCCCCCACATCTCCCCGCGCACCATCTACCGCGACAAAGCCACCCGCGACTGCTTCACCCCCGACGAAATCACCAAACTCCCCCCCGAAGCCAAGGCCAACCTCGCCGAACTCACGCTCGACGAAGCCTTCTACTACACCACCCGCTACGGCTCACCACTCGCCTACGCCCGCCCCCTCGACATCCTCGCCGCACACAACCTCCCCGCCCCCGCCAACCTCCACATCCTCGACTTCGGCCACGGCACGATCGGACACCTCCGACTCCTCGCATCCCTCGGCGCCCACACACTCGGCGTCGAAGTCGACCCCATCCTCAAAGCCCTCTACTCCCAACCCTCCGACACCGGCCTCATCCCCCGCGCCGACTCCAACGACGCCGAACGCGCCGCCGCAGGCTCCATCACCCTCATCCAAGGCCGCTGGCCCGCGGACCCCGACACAATCCAAGCCGTCAACGACGCCATCCCTCCCGCCTCGCTCGACCTCTTCATCTCCAAAAACACCCTCAAGCGCGGCTACATCCACCCCGACCCCGAACGCTCCAAAGACATCGACCCCCGCCGACTCATCAACCTCGCCGTCGACGACCTCACCTACTGCCGCGCCGTCGCCGACCTCACCTACTGCCGCGCCGTCGCCGACCTCCTCAAGCCCGGCGCCCTCTTCATGATCTACAACCTCTCACCCGCCCAGGCCCCGCCCGACAAGCCCTACATCCCCTGGGCCGACGGCCGCTCACCCTTCTCCCGCGAAACACTCGAACAAGCCGGCTTCGAAATCATCGCCTTCGACCACGACGACTCCGTACCCGCCCGCGCCATGGCCCACGCCCTCAACTGGGACGCTCCCAACGACCAAGGCCACCCCTCCATGAACCTCGAGTCCGACCTCTTCGCCCACTACACCCTCTGCCGCAAGAAGGCGCAGTGATGGCTTTAGCTCCTCCCCCCTCGTGGGGGAGGTGGTTCGTGCTTTGCACGAACCGGTGGGGGGGACTTGTGCTACTTGCCGCGCAATCTGCGCACTCGTAACAGGTGAGGGTGCTTAGCCCCTTCTCCCCTCCGAGGGAGAAGGTGTCTCTGCAATGCTTCATTGCAGAGACGGATGAGGGGGCCTCCATCTTCTTCCACACACGCGCCGCTGCTTTGGCCCCTCCCCCCTCGTGGGGGAGGATGTCGCCGAAGGCGACAGGTGGGGGGGACTGACTGCTACCTGACGCGCATCGGCGCACTCCTAACCCCTCTCCCACCGGGGGTGCGGGAGAGGATGCCGCGCAGCGACAGGTGAGGGGGAATGCTGCGCGTATTCTCGCTATCGTCTTCCTCCAACCCCTCCAACCCCTCCAACCCCTCCAACCCCTCCAACCCCTCCAACCACCCCTCCACCTGCTTCACCATGTGCTGCGTCCCAAGCTTCGCATACAACTCCCTCGCCTTCTCCCAGCGCTCCCGCGCCTTTACCTTTTCGCCCCGTTGAATAGCAAGGTTCCCGAGACTGACGTGACAGCTAGCGGTGCCGCCGCGGTCCCCAATCTGTTCGGCGATCGCAAGGCCTCGTTGGTAGCGACGTTCGGCTACATCGGGATCATCCCGCGCCAGCGCAATGTGTCCCAGATTGCGGCAGGCTATTGACACACTGGCTAACCGTCCCAATCGCTCGTTGATCTCTAGGCATTCCTGTTGGGACGCTTCGGCATCTTCAAGAAAACCAAGTTCAAATTCGATTATTCCGAGATTGCCTAGGTCGTCTGCGATGCCATGCTCACGCCCAAGACGCCTTTCGATTTCGACACTGCGCCTAATCCAGGACCGAGCGATCTCAAATCGACCACGATACATCTCGACAAGCCCCAGATTCCCGCAGCACGACGCGATACCCTGTTGGCGATCAATGCGCTCGTTTATCGATAGACCCGTACGAAACTCTCGTTCGGCCCTTTCGAACTCATGGCGGTGTAGAGCACAGCGTCCTAAATTGCAATGCGCTGCGGCTACGAGATCATCGTGATGATTAAATATAGCCAGTACTTGTAGATTATCGACAATCACCGAATCGACGAATCCCATCCGTATCTTTGCGTCGGACGTGCAATTGATAATCTCAAGAAAGCGAGTGGCATCTTGCATCCAAAAAGCGACTCTGCTAGCCGCTAGCAACTCAAAATACCGGAGCGAGACTTGTCGCCAAGCGTGTTTTGTCGAGCGCGGGTTCAATCGTACTCCAGACAATCTCCGCAATCTCCTTTGTGCGTTGCGGCGTGTAACGCAGCGCGTTAACAAGCCGCTCTGCGAAGAGCGCGTGAAACGGTGCATATTGTCCTCGCTCATCGCGAGCAAAGAAGTGCATGAATCGGGGATCAGTCAGCCATGACATCAGTCGTTCTGTAGGTACGCCCGCTCCCTCGGCCCAAATTTCCATTGGTGTTGCGATTCCGAACACGCGCAAAGCGAGCCCCGCGCGGAGTTGCTCTTCCCCAAGGTCAGCCAATCGTCCGAAGAGCATGTCCATAAGGGCGGCTACCGCTCTCGGCCATGACTGAATGTCTTGGAGCGGCTGTTCGCTCGTCGCAGAGGCCACGAGCCGAATCACAGCCTCGTGTGCTAGCGGATAACCCCCATACCGTTGGAACGCCACTTCGCCAAGCTGTTGTCGCGTCTGGCTGTCCCACACACGTCCCGAGGGCGTCAGTTGCAACCTGCCCGCGGCAAATTCCGCGTCGTACCAGTCTTGGATCTTAACCTCGCTTAGATCCTCAAGCGCTCCTTCGCTCGGCATTGACCGAAAGCGTAATCGCCTCTCGCTATGCCCTGCGACGACATCATCCGGGCGCTGCGCGATCACGATGCGTACGTTTGCGGGAACAAGTGACGCTATCGTCATCCACTCTGCTGCCTGTGCGCTTGCAACAGTGTTCTTGGGGTCGACAAGGACGACGAAACGCTCGTTCTTTGGCACGATGTGCGATGAAACGACTCGCAGATACTCGACAAACCGCTCTCCGCCCGTCAGTTTCTGATTGCCGATCAGCGCCGTGAGCAGCGACCCTGCCTTCGGGATGGCCTTGAGAAGCTCATCGCGCAAACGATCGTCGTGTGGTCCTGCCCTGAGCGGCCGAGCTACCAGCAGCGCGTGCATGTCGCGCAACAGATCATCAAAGAACTCCGCCACTCCCTTATTTTCATTAAGCGTTCGATAGACCACGTGCCAAGTCGGGCCCGGGCGATGAACGCATATCTCCTCGAATTTCTGCAGGAGCCGGGTCTTGCCACGTCCTGCCGACCCGACAAGCACCGCGGCCCGCATGCCGTCGGTTGGCGGCTCCTCGGCCACCCAGTCAATGAACTCGCGCACCTCAGCATCGCGACCGACAAAGATCGGCGACGACCCATCGTAGCGTCCCCGCTCTGAAAACCCACGTGGCTTCTTCTTGTTCGGGCCCGAATTCACTGCCACCATCCTACCTCCTGCCCCTCCACGTCATTCCTCCACGCCCTCGCGCGCCCCTACCGCAAGCCACCCCCGCCAAACCCGCATAATCCCCTCATGCGGCCTGCCCACCCCCACTCCCTCCGCTCCCTCGCCCTCTTCGCCAACTACGTCCTCATGCCCTGCTACGCCACGCTCATCCTCTTCATGTCCTTCTCCACCACCACGCTCCTCTCACCCTTCACGCTCTGGGCCCCCTTCTATCTCCTCACCGCGCTCCTCTCCATCGCCGCGCTCTGGCGCCGACCGCTCCCCGCGCACACCGCCCTCCGCATCCTCTCGGCCCTCTGCCACGCCGCCATCCTCACACACCTCATCACACTCCTCATCCCCCCACCCACCGACAACCCACGCGGGCACATCACGTCCATCCTCACACTCTTCGGCCTCCTCTTCATCTCCTCCCTCATCACCATCATCGCCGTCGCCCTCTACAAACCCCGATTCGCCCCACCACACTGCCCCATCTGCAACTACGACCTCCGCGGCTCCTCCGCATCCGCCTGCCCTGAATGCGGCACACCAACCAACATCATGATCCCCAACGTCTGACCAACCCACACATCACCTGCGCACGGGCCACCTCTCCCAAGCGATTCGCTTGGGAGAGGGCAGGGTGAGGGCTCCATGGCCTCCGTCTTCTCTCTCCCTATGCCTCAACCTCTTTGCGCTCCCCTCTCGTCAATCCGGAGCGCGTTCCGGCTCTTCGCGTGCATAACGAGACGCGACCGCCCGTGCCACCTCTCCCACTCGCGGCTCTGCGCGAATGAGAGAGGACAAAGGAGAGGGCTACTGCCGGGGGTGCATCGCTCCTTTCTCTACTCTGCCTCATAGAGCACTCGCGCATTAGTGCCGCAAGCGATCTGTGCCGATCGGCCTTTCGAGACGCAAGAGCGCTTCCAGCCCCCTTCGCGTGAGCGCTCCCATCGCGCAACCAGCCTGACAAACGAGACGCGTCCGCCCGTGCCACCTCTCCCACTCGCGGCTCTGCGTGAGTGGGAGAGGGCAGGGTGAGGGCTCCATGGCCTCCGTCTTCTTCTTTCCCTATGCCTCAACCTCTTTGCGCTCCCCGTCTCGTCAATCCGGCGCGCGTTCCGCCTATTCGCATACATAACGAGACGCGACCGGAAGGGAGCGTCTACCCCTCCTCCTCTGTCTCCACGCCTCATCCCTTCAAGCCGCGCACAGCGCTCCCCATCCTCCGCCGCTCCAGTCCCCTCCTACCCCGGGCGAACACCACACGCATCATCAAGCAGCGCCATTACCCGCTTCCGCGCCGCGCTCCGCCGTCTTCATGTTCACATCCCGCTTTCCGTATTCGCCTTTCCCGAGTGCCTGATGCCTGGTGCCCTTTTCCGTACCATCCCCCCCATGCCCCTCCCCATCTCCATCTCCTCACTCACCAAACGCTTCGGCGCCACCACCGCCGTCGACAACGTCTCACTCACCATCAACCCCGGCGAGCTCTTCTTCCTCCTCGGCCCGTCCGGCTGCGGCAAAACCACCATCCTCCGCATGCTCGCCGGCTTCACCGAACCGACATCCGGCTCCATCCACTTCGCCGACCGCGACGTCACCCGACTCCCACCCGAAAAACGCCGCGTCGGCATGGTCTTCCAGTCCTACGCCCTCTGGCCGCACATGACCGTCCTCGAGAACGTCGAGTTCGGCCTGCGCCAACGCAAACTCCCCCGCCCCGAGCGCCGCCAACGCGCCGCCGAAGCACTCGCCCTCGTCCAGATGGACCAGTACGCCCAGCGCAAACCCGCACAACTCTCAGGCGGCCAGCAGCAACGCGTCGCGCTCGCCCGCGCACTCGCCGTCCAGCCCGACGTTCTCCTCCTCGACGAACCACTCTCCAATCTCGACGCCAAACTGCGGCACGACATGCGCGCCGAGATCCGCAGGCTCTGCCGAGCAACATCAATTACCACCGTCTACGTCACCCACGACCAGAAAGAAGCGCTCTCGCTCGCCGATCGTCTCGCCGTCATGCGCCAAGGCCGCATCGAACAACTCGCACCGCCACGCGAGATGTACCAAGCCCCCACCTCCACCTTCGTCGCCGAGTTCCTGGGCGCCGCCAACCTCATCCCCGCAACCATCCACTCCCACACCACCACACACACCCTCCTCGACTCCCCACTCGGGCAGCTGCACGTCAACACGTCCCCCACTCACTCCAACCTCCAGCCAGGCGCCAGAGTCACTGCGCTCATCCGACCCGAAGCCATCACCCCCTTCCTCAACTCCCGCGCCGCCACGGCCTCGAGCACCTCCGCCACTTCTCATTCCGATTCCCCCCGCCACCCCTCGGCCACCAACGCCTCCAGCTCCGCGCGCGCGGCCGAGCCCGCCGCCAGCGCCGACCCCCGCCCCGACTCCCCCACTACCCAAGCCGCGACCCATTCAGGTACCCCCCCGACGCAACACGCCCCCCCCACTCAATCCGCAACCCACTCAAATGGCGCGTGGAACATGTTCCACGCAGTCGTCGAGGAGTCTGAGTTCCTGGGTGAGAGTATCTCGCTGATAGTGCGCTCAGCCGCGGACACTGCAGCCTCTCGGCCAATTCATGCCATGCTGCTCGCTGGCGCAACACCCCCGCCCGCGCGCACCGACCGCGTCACTCTCCACGTCGATCCTTCCCAGATCGCCATCATCCACTGACCCACCATCGCACCCGTGCGCACCACGACGGTCGTTTCGTAGCGCACCGCCACGCCCCGTGCGCACCGGTCCAGCCACTACGCCGCGGCCGGCAACACAATTCTGAACGTCGTCCCCCACCCCTCCTGCTCCTCGACTCCGATCGTCCCCCCCGCCCCCTCGATCAACTTCCGGCACACCAGCAGCCCCAATCCGTTCCCCCGAGCCATCCCCGTGCCCCCCATGGCCTCGGTCCATGACCCCTCAAGCCGCCTTCTCGCATCCAGCGGCAGACCCGGACCTGTGTCACGGAACCAGATCTCCACGTCGCTGTTCCCCGTGGAACACCCCTCGATTTCGATGACGCCCCCCCCGTCATCCGCCAGCTCCCGCCACGCGTTCACCAACAGGTTGTGGAAGACCTGCCCCAGCCCCGCCTCGCGGATCTGCGCGGCCAAGCCCACCGGAACGCGCGCAACTACCGAGATGCCATCAGCTTCCGGAGCACGGCCCAGGGCCTTGAGCGTCGACTCCAGGCACACCCCCACCTCGGCGCGCTCCCCGGCTCCGTGCCCCGATGATGCTCGGAGGAAATCGAGGATCAACTCAGCCACGGCCACTGCCTTCTCAACCCCCGCCGCAGCCCTTTCCAGGGCTTGGGCGGCCAATTCGCGGTCATCTGGCTTGGCCAGGGCGATCTGGGAATAACTCAGAACCGGGGTGAGGATGTTGTTGAACTCATGGGCGACCATCGCCGCCCAGAGGCCCAGTTCCGCGAGTCGTTCGGAGGTCTCGGCGGCGGAATCCTGGAGTCGAGAGGCGCCCTGCTCGGTCTTGCCGAGGAGTCGGAAGACCTCGCGGGTGTGGGCTCCGGAGGCCTCGACGACGTGAGCGCGATGGCCCCGGGGGTTGGATTGCGACATCTGATGGCTCCTCTCTTCTCCGTCCCGAAATAGGGAATGGCTGCTTGGGACACTCGCCATTGCCTGTGGGGGTGAAGATCGGCGGCCGCTGCAGACGCAGATCAGTGTGGGGAAGAGTCTTGGAGCCAATCCACGGGTGGTGGGGCGGCGTCTGCGGGATGCGCGGGCGAGAGGGGCGGAAGGGTGAGAGGCTGGGAAAGGCGGGAAAGAAGCCAGGATTTGAGGATATCGGGGCGGAGGTCAAGGGAGGGGATTTGGGAAGGGAGGAGCCAGTCGAAAGCGATCTCGGGCTCGAGGGAGGGGACGTGGAGGAGGGAGGAGGTGGGGGGGTGTTCCACGTGGAACACCAGGTTGATCTCATGGTGTGGCTTGCCGTGCGCACGGAAGCGGACCTCGGCGACGGCAAGGAGGGGGCCGGGGTTGAATGTGAGGCCGGTTTCCTCGAGGAACTCCCGGGCGAGTGCGCACGGAGCGGACTCGTCGAATTCAACGTGGCCGCCGGGCAGGTAGTGATAGCCCTTGGCGACGTTGCGACAGAGGAGCACGGCGCTGTCGGTGGGTCGACGGAGAAGTGCGCGCGCAAGGAGCTCGGTTTGCCGATAATCTGCCATGATGCGGAGCCTGTTCCTCCGTGGAACGTGTTCCACGGCATGTTCGGGATGGGTCACGGACGACTGATGCGGCCGGGTGATGGAGGCCGCGTGGACAGAGGGCGCGCGTGAAGCGGATAGCGCCTGAGCACGGAGTGTGAGGCATGTCGCAGCAATCGAAGTCGGAGCGGAGGCTGGGTAGGGGTCTGAGCAGTCTGCTGTCGCAGCCGGTTCCTGTCGAGCCGCCCCGTCAAGCGGAAGAGTCTGGCGCTGGGAAAAACCCTAAGGAACAGGTGACGAGTGGGGCTGACGGGGTGCGCGCAGAGAAGGCTGATGGGGCGGGGGGCGTGCGGGCGGGGTCGGATGGTGGAGCCGGCGTGGTGCGCACGGCGGCGGATGGTGGTGGAGTGGTGGGGGCGGAGGTCCGCGCGGAATCGAGTGTTGCAACTTTTGGCCGAGAGAATGCAGTTGCGGGCGGTGCGCGCACCAACGCGGTGATATCGAAGGAGGGTCGTGCGCACGGCGCCGTCGACTCCGGTGTGCATGGTGGAGATGCGGGTTCGGCCGGCGAGATCGGGGGCGCATCGCCGGTGCGCGCGCGTGAGGGAGTTGCGCGCGAGAGTGGGGGGGCGAGCGACGCGGCTGGTGCGCGCGCGGGGAGTGGTGGCGGTGACGCGAGTGGTGCGCATGGGAGCGGTGATGCGGGTGTGGGGCAGCGTGCGCGCGCGGGCGGCGCGTCTGATGCGCGCGGTGTCGATGCGCGTGGCGCGGGTGAGGGTGAGGTGGTGGAGCGGTTATTGCGGATACCGCTGGCGCAGATCGTGACGAGTCGTCATCAGCCTCGGAAGGTGATGGATGAGAGTGCGCTGAAGGGGTTGGCGGATTCGATTCGGGTGAGCGGTGTGATGCAGCCTGTGGCCGTGCGGGAGGCGGGGGCTGGGTTGTATGAGTTGGTGGCTGGTGAGCGTCGTTGGCGCGCGTCGAAGATTGCGGGTTTGAGCGCGATTCCGGCGGTGGTGGTGCGCTTGAGTGATGAGGAGAGCGCTGCGTGGGGTCTCGTGGAGAACATGCAGCGTGAGGATCTGAATCCGATGGAGCGTGCGGAGGGGTTGAAGCGCTTGTCGGAGGAGTTTGGGTTGAGTCACGGGCAGGTGGCCGAGCGTGTGGGGCTGGAGCGCTCGACGGTTGCGAATCTGGTTCGGCTGGTGGAGCTGGAGGAGGAGATTCGTGATCGGGTGGCGAGCGGAGCGTTGACGGCGGGTCACGGGAAGGCGCTGTTGAGCGTGCCGGCGGGCAAGGCGCGGAAGGCGCTGGCGAATCGGTGCGAGAGCGCGGGTTGGAGTGTGCGGAGGTTGGAGGCGACGATTGCCGCGGGGGCGTATGAGGGGTCGCCGGGGGGTGTGCGGATCGATGACACGAGTGATGTGGAAGAGACGAGAGTGGGGGGGCTGTCGCGGGCGCAGGCGCAGGCGCGCGATCTCGAGAAGCGGCTGGGCGAGCATTTGGGGACGCGCGTGCGGATCCGGACGGACGCGAGCGGGAAGCGTGGAAGGGTGATGCTGGAGTTTTATGACCTGGATCACTTTGAGGGGTTGATGGAGAAGATGGGGTTCAAGGGTGGTGATTGAGGCGCGATTGATTACGCGCGTGATGATCGACGGGTGCGCTCGCGTGCGATGAAGACGAGTGCATTGCAGGGGGCTTCGCCCCCTTGCAACCCCCGAAGAGGAAGAATGGGCGCGTGCGACATTTGTGGGTCATGTGCGTGATTGTGTGTCGTGGGGGAGCGGCTTCGCCCGCCGAGCCTCCCGCCCGCCCGGGGTAGGAGAAAGAGGAGAAGAGAAGAGGTAGCCCCGGCTCAGCGGGCGAAGCCGAGGGGGGGAGCGGGCGAGTGAGGGAGTTGTGACGCGGAGGGAGTGGGGGGTTGGCGTAGGCGGTGAGAGGAACGATGCCGTTCCGACCTGCGTTGCAGGTTGGTGGCATGAGTTGTGAATGGAAGGCTAGGCTTTCATCTTCTTAGATGGAACGTGCTCGTGGAATCGTTGTTGGTCGACGATCGTGAACTCCCGGATCCCGAGTGGAAGTTGCCACCGGAGTCGGCGATCCATCGCGCTGCACGGAAGGGGAATATTGCGGAGTTGGAGCGTCTGTTGAAGGCGGGCGCCGACGTCAATGAGAGGGGGGATGTTGAGATTGACAACGGGTCGTATCTACGGGGATTGACGCCGCTGATGACGGCCGCGCGATCGATTGATGGGGCGACGGTGGAGACGCTTCGGTGGTTGGTGGAGCATGGCGCCGAGGTGCGTGCGGTGTCGGATGCCGGCGTGACGGCGGCGTGGTATGGCGCGGGGCACGGGGGCCGCTGGGAGTTTCATCGGAAGGCGATCACGCCGGACCACGCGGAGCGGTTGCGGTATTTGTTGGATCTCGGTCTTGATCCGGAGGAGTGCTGCGAGTGCGGTCGGTCGCTGCTCGTCGAGGCGTGCCGTGCTGGGGACGGCGCGCGGGTGGGGTTGCTGCTGAGCAGAGGAGCGCGCGTTGATGCGCGCGATCGTGCGCGGTTGCCGAGCGTGACGGATGCGTTGCGCGGCGTATCGTCATTACTACCGGCGTCGGAGGAGAATCCTTTGGCGCAAGCGCCGCGGGGTAGCGCGGGTGAGTATGAGATCCCGATCTTTTGCGCGGCGCGTTCGGGGTCGGCGGAGTGTGTGCGATTGTTGTTGGATGCGGGCGCGGGTCTTGAGACACGGGATAGCGGAGGGCGCACGCCGCTGATGACGGCGGGGTCCGCGGCGGTGGTGCTGGCGCTCGTCGAGGCCGGGGCTGATTTGCGAGCGAGGGACGAGCGCGGGCGTGACGCTGTGCACGCGTTGCTTTCGCACGAGACAGAGAGCGAAGAGGAAGTCGCGGGGAGGCGGGATGCGGCGCGAGCGCTGTTCAGTGCGGGTTTGGATGTTGAGGGAGTGGACGGGCGGGGATGGACGCGTTTGCGTGCGGCCGCGTTTGGTCTGTACGCGGACTCGGTGGAGTTCTTGTTGAGTGTCGGGGCGGATGTCGCGCGCGCGGACGAGCGGGGTGTCACCGCGCTACATGCGGTGTGCTGGGGGCGGGAGTCGTGGGACCCGGAAGAGAACGAGGCCAGGGAGCGGATCATCAGGTTGCTGGTCGAGGCGGGGGCGCCGGTGGATGTTGCGGATGACTATGGGTCCACGCCGCTGTTCTACGCTGTGGGGGACGATCATGGGAATGTCGGCACGGCGCGGCTGCTGCTGGAGCTTGGCGCCGATCCGAACGCGGTGGAGAGCGATGGCCGCACGCCGTTGATGTCGGCGGCGGGGAAGGGCGAGGCCGAGTGCGTGGAGTTGCTGTTGCGCGCGGGTGGAGATCCGGCGCGCCGAGATCGTGATGATCGGGACGCGCTTGAGGGCGCGCGGGCGTGGCTTGCGAGAGCGGAGGAGTGGGCACGGGAGGACCCGGACGGCGCTGAAGCGCGCGGGGTTGAGGAGCGCATGCGGGCGTTTTCGGAGGCGATGTCGGAGGCGCTGCCGATGCTGCGCGGGTTTGATCAGGAGGCGCATCGCACGGAGCGGGCTGCCGAGCGGGTTCGGACGAGGGAGCGAGCGCGGCGCACGGTGGAGTTGCTGGAGGGGGCGATGAAGGCGCGCGATGGGTGATTCCTGCGGTTCGCCCGGCGAGCCTGTCTCGTCCGCACGGGGTAGGACAGGAGAAGAGATAGCCCCGGCCCCCGCCCCCGGGACGGGGGGCGAAGGAAGGGAGTGCGCGTGCGATTCACACCGGACTCCCCCGCCCCCGGGACGGCGCCCGGTGCGATTCACTGTCGCCGCTGACGAGGCTCAGGGAGGGTGATTGCTGGAGTGGTGGGGAGTCGCTTGAAGGGATGAGGCGGGGAGGAGTGTGAGGTGGGGTAGACGCTCCCTTCCGGTCGCGTCTCGTTATGAACGCGAAGACGCGGAACACGCTCCGGATTGACGGGGTGGGGTGCGTGATGCGAGCGGGAGGAGAATGAAGCCCCCTCATCGTCATCGCCCCCGGAAGGGCGCGATGACACCTTCTCGCTCAGAGGGGAGAAGGAGGCGCTGGTGCGGGTCGCGGGCCTGGAAGCGGCTTAGGATGGGGTGTGATGGGAATGCATGGCGCGGGGCGCACGAGGGTCGCGGTGGTGGGGGCGACGGGGTATGTGGGCGGGCGGTTGGCTCCGTTGTTGCTCGATGACGGGTGGGAGGTGCGGTGTGTTGCGCGGTCGGCGCGGAAGCTGGACGATCGAGCGTGGCGGTCGCGCGTGGAGGTGGTGGAGGATGATCTTTCGGACGGGGCGCGGCTGCGGGAGTCGTTGCGCGGGTGTTGGGCGGCGTATTACCTCGTGCACTCGATGGAGGTGAGCGGATCGGGATACGCGGAGCGCGATCGGGAGCTGGCGCGTCGTTTCGGGGAGGCCGCGCGGGACGCTGGGGTGGAGCGGATTGTGTATCTGGGCGGGCTTGGTGAGCTGGGTGAGGGGTTGAGCGAGCATTTGGCGTCGCGTCGTGAGGTGGAGCGGGAGTTGGGGCGCGCGGGGGTTGCGGTGACGGTGTTTCGCGCGGCGATGATCATCGGGGCGGGGTCGGCGTCGTTTGAGATCATGCGGTATCTGGTGGAGCGGTTGCCGGTGATGGTGACGCCGAGGTGGGTGCAGACGGAATCGCAGCCGGTGGCGATCGCGGACGTGTTGTATTGGTTGGTGCGTTGTCTTCGTGTGGAGGGGACGGCGGGTGAGACGCTGGAGATCGGGGGGGCGGACGTGATGACGTACGAGCGGATCATGCGTGTGATGGCGGAGGAGTTGGGGCTGCGGCGGAGGTTGGTGATTCGGGTTCCGGTGCTGACGCCGAGGTTGAGTTCGGGGTGGATCAGTCTGATCACGCCGGTGTCGTATCGGATCGCTCGACCGCTGGCGGAGGGGTTGCGGAATCGGGTGGTGGTGAGGAGTGATCGGGCGCGGGAGTTGATGGCGCACGAGCCGCTGGGCGTGCGGGAGGCGGTGCGTGAGGCGCTTGCGCGGTCGCGTGCGCAGGACGTGGAGACGAGGTGGAGCGCGGCGGGTCCGGTGCGGGGCGATCCGGAGTGGGCGGGGGGGAAGGTGTTCGTGGATGAGCGGGAGACGGAGATCGGGGCGGCGGCGAGGCTGGTGTACGCGGCGGTGTGTCGGGTCGGCGGCGGGAACGGGTGGTATGCGAGCGATGTGTTGTGGCGGCTGCGGGGGTGGATGGACACGCTGGTGGGCGGGCCGGGGTTGCGGCGCGGGAGGCGTCATCCGGAGCGGGTGGAGTTCGGGGAGGCGTTGGATTTCTGGAGGGTGATCGGGCTGGAGCGTGACCGGTTGTTGGAGTTGCGCGCGGAGATGAAGTTGCCGGGTGAGGCGACGCTTCGGTTTTCGTTGGAGGAGCGGGAGGGCGGGAGCGCGACGCGGCTGGTGATGTGCGCGCGGTTCAGGCCGAGGGGATTGGCGGGGCTGATGTACTGGTACGGGGTGCTTCCGCTGCACCACGTGGTGTTTGGGGGGATGTTGCGCGGGATTCGGAGGCGGGCGGAGTCTGAGGCGGCGCGGGAGAGAGGGTCAGAGGATGTTGGGGCGCTGTCCGAGGGAGGCGGTGATGCGTGAGCGGATTCCGCCGCGGCCTTTCCAGTCGGAGGTGACTTCGAGCCAGAGCGGGTTCATGAGTTGCGCGAGGTCGTTGCGGATTTCGTTGGTGACGGCTTCGTAGAAGATGCCTTGGGTGCGGAAGGACTGGAGGTAGAGCTTGAGGGACTTGAGCTCGACGCAGCCCTGGTTTCCCGCTTGGGAAGCGGGTCGGGGGACGTATCGGATGGTGATCGTGCCGAAGTCGGGGTGTCCGGTTTTGGGGCAGAGGGAGGTGAACTCTTCGGCGAAGTGCTCGATGAGGAAGGGGTGATCGCCGGCCTGGTCGGGCGTGGGGAAGGCTTCGAGGAGTGATGCGTCGGGCATGGGGATGTGGTGGATGTGCGCGGGGGCGCGGGTGTGCGCACGAGCGTGTGCGCGGGTGCGATCAGGCGGGTTTGGCGGGGGGGTTGAGGCGCTTGGCGTGGCGGATGATGCGTCCGGTGCGCGTGTAGACGATGTCCTCGCAGATGGCGCCGACGAGGTCGGAGATTCGTTCGAGTTCGCGGGAGGCGCGGAAGGCGAGGAGGGCGGCGCGGTTGGTGATGCGGCCGCAGGCTTCGGAGTGCTCGATCTCCTCGAAGGCGCGTCGGGCGAGGGAGTCGAGTGTGGCGTCTTCGGAGATGAGTTTCTGCGCGGCGTCGGCGTCGATGGCCTGGAGTGCGCGGAGGGCGTCGTGGCTTCGGGGGATGACGCGGTCGGCCATGTCGAGGAGGGCGGTGGGCCAGGTGGGGTTTTCGTCGGCGTCGAGGTAGAGGACGGATTTGCAGAGGCCCATGGCGTGGTCGGCGATGCGTTCGATGTCGGCGTTGGACTTGATGATGAGCATCAGGCGTCGCAGGTCGCGGGCGACGGGCTGGTGGAGGGCGATGAGTCGGACGGTTTCCTCTTCGATGTGGACTTCCTCCTCGTCGACTTCGGTGTCGCGTGCGCGGAGGGCCTTGGCGGCGGAGCGGTCGCACTTTTTGAAGGCGGAGATTGCGGCTTCGAGGAGTTCGAGCGCGAGCATTCCTTCGCGGCAGAGTCGCTGGTGGAGTGCGTCGAGCGCGTCGTGGAACTCGGTTTGGAAGCCGGGGACGGGCGCGGCGGGGCTCGGGTTGGCGGGCTGTTTATTGGGCATTGCGCGTGGGGGATCTCCTCCGGACGAGTGTATCGGCGGAGGTGGTGGGCGGCGCGGTGAAAAAGGGGTTCAGGTGCGGCCGACGGTGAGGGGTGCGTGCTTCTCGACGCGTCCCTCGGCGATCTTTTCGAAGCCGGAGCCGAGCTCGCCGATGGGGTCCGGGGGGACGATGTCGACCTTTTTCTCGCCCAGCTTGGCGTCGCCTGCGAGGACGCGGGATTGGAACTGGCGGCACTCTGTGAGGAGTCTGTCAAGAATTTCGGGTTCGGGGACGTTGGCGACTCGTTCGCCCTGGACGTAGATGATGCCGCGTCGGTCGCCCGCGAAGACGGCGACGTCGGCGCCTTCGGCTTCGCCGGGGCCGTTGACGATGCAGCCCATGACGGCGACTTTCATGGGGACGGTGATTTCGGCGGCGAGCTTGGTGCGGACGTCCTGGACGAGTGTGAAGAGGTCGACCTGGATGCGGCCGCAGGTGGGGCAGGCGATGAGGTCGACGCCTTTGCGTTCGCGGAGTGAGAGTGACCAGAGGAGTTCGAGGCCGTCCTGGACTTCGTAGACGGGGTCGGAGGCGTAGGAGATGCGGATGGTGTCGCCGACGCCGTGAGCGAGGAGGGCGCCGAGGGCTGCGACGGAGCGGATGCAGCCGGACTCCTTGGTGCCGGCGTGTGTGACGCCGAGGTGGAGGGGGTAGTCGAATCGTTTGGAGACTTCGGAGTAGATGTCGAAGACGAATGCGGCGTCCATGGATTTGGCGGAGATGGAGATGTCGTGGAAGTCGCGGTCGTGGAAGATGTCGAGGTATTCCTCGAGCTTGGCGATCATGAGGGCCATGAGGTGGCCCTGCTTGTGGCCGGCGAAGAACTTGCCGAGCTCTTCCTTGCGGCGTTGCTTGTCGCGGCGTTCGATGATGGAGCCTTCGTTGACGCCGACGCGGATGGGGATGGAGCGTTCTTTGCAGGCGTCGATGACGGCGTTGACCTGCTCGCGGTCGTTGATGTTGCCGGGGTTGAGGCGGATCTTGTGGACGCCGGACTCGACGGCTTCGAGGGCGCGCTGGAAGTGGAAGTGGACGTCGGCGACGATGGGGACGCGGACCTGGGGGATGATGTGGCGGAGGGCTTCGGTGTCTTTCTTTTCGGGGACGGCGACGCGGACGACATCGGCGCCGGCTGCGGCGAGCTTGTGGATCTCGGCGACGCAGCGGTCGACGTCGTGGGTGTAGCCCGAGGTCATCGTCTGGACGGAGACGGGGGCCGTGGAGGAGGGGTTGCCTTTGGAGTCGGGGAGTCCGCCGCCGATCTGGATGATGCCGGTGCGGGAGTCGCCGAGGAAGATGGGTCGGGTTGGGCGTCGTGGGTGCATGGGAGAGGGAGTGTAGCCGAGGGGCTTAGTCGAATTGCGGCGGTTTGATGGGTGTTTGGGCGGGGGTGTCGGGGTGCGCGAGGTCGTACTGGTAGAAGGCGACGTCCCACCACTGGTTCATTTTCCAGCCTGCGCGTCGGACGATGCCGGCGGGTCGGAAGCCGAGGGATTCGTGGAGGCGTTGCGAGGCTTGGTTGGGAAGGGTGAGTCCGCCGATGAGGGAGTGGTAGCCCTGCGCGCGGAGGACGTCGAAGAGGTGGAGGTAGAGGGCGCGGCCGATGCCTTGGCGGTGGAAGCGGGGCTCGACGTAGATGCCGGCTTCGGGGGTCCACTGGTATGCGGAGCGTTCGCGCCAGGGGCCGGCTTTGGCGTAGCCCGCGAAGGTGGAGTCGACTTCGGCGACGAGCCAGGGGTAGAGGTGGAGTTTGGATTGCCAGAGTTGGCGGAGTTCGTCGGGGGTGACGGGCTGGTAGGAGAAGTGGATGGAGGTGGTGTTGATGAAGTGGTTGGTGAGGGCGGCGATGTTGTCGAAGTCGTCGGCGCGGGCGGGGCGGACGAGTGGCATGGTGTGATTATCGCGTGGGGGGCGGGCGGTGGGTGGAGCCGGTGAGGCCTCGGAGGAGGCCGGGGCGGCGGGGGTGCTGGGGTTGGTCGGATGCGGGGGCATCTATTTCGGGAGTACGCCAGTTGAGCATGAAGAGTGCGGCGATGAGGAGGGCGCATGCGGCGGCGCCGACGCCGGATCGGACGGCGATCTCGGTCATTTGCCGGGGTGTGTGGGTGGAGAGATCGAGCCGGGCGATGGCTTCGCCGAGGAGGCCGACGAGGACGGAGCCGAGGGGCATGGCGCCGAAGGTTGCGGTGTTGCAGACGGCCATGACGCGGCCGCGCATTTCCTCGGCGACGAGGAGTTGCATTGCGGCGAGCGCGGTGGTGAATGTCCAGAGCCAGAAGACGCCGACGCAGAAGATGGTGATGGCCGCGATGGTGATGTTGGGGGAGAGGGCGAAGGCGAGGACGGAGAGCGCTCCGGAGAGGATGGAGACGGGGAGGAGGTGGTGTGTGGGGTACCAGGAGGGGATGAGTTTTTTGAGGAAGCCGCCGGCGACGGCGCCGACGCCCATGATGGAGAGGAGGAGTCCGTAGGTTCGTTCTTCGGCGTGGAAGACTTCGGAGACGAAGAGGGGGAGGAATCGGATGATGGGTACGGCGAGTGTGGCGAAGAGGGTGAGGCCGAGGAAGATGGCGCGGGGTCCGGGTGAGCGGAAGACGAAGGAGAAGGCTTCGCCGATCTGTTTCCAGGCGCCGGAGAAGAGGCGCTGGCCTTGGCGCATAGCGGGGGCGTCGGGGGTCGCGGCGACGGCGATGATGACTCCGATGAAGGAGAGGGTGTTGATGAGGAAGAGGATGGTGGGTCCGTAGAGGGCCATGAGGACGCCGCCGAGGCCGGGGCCGACGACGCGCGCGAGGTTGAACTGCATGCCGTTGATGGTGATGGCGCGCGCGAGTTCGGTGCGCGGGACGAGTCGGGGTGTGAGGACCTGCCAGGCGGGGATGTTGAAGGCGGTGGCGATGCCTTGGAAGAGGGAGAGGGTGATGAGGAAGGTGGGGGAGGTGAAGCGGTAGTAGGAGGCGAGTGTGAGGAGGGCGGCGATGATCATCATCGCGGCGCCGGTGCAGATGAGGAGTGTTTTTCGGTTGACGCGGTCGGCGACGAGCCCGCCGAAGAGGCCCAGGCAGAGCATGGGCCCCATTTGCGCGGCCGCGAGCCAGCCCATCATGATGGGAGAGCGCGTCTGCTCGGCCATGAGCCACTGGACGCCGACGGACTCCATCCAGGTGCCGATGGAGGAGCCGAAGGCGGCGATCTGGATGTTGCGGAAGTGGGGGTGACGGAGGGGGGAGGTGGAGAAGAGTCGGGAGAGGAGGCTCGTGGGTGGGGCTGGAGAGGGGGATGTGTGGGGAGTGGAGGTCAAGGAGGGGATGGTAGGGAAGGGTCGGGAGGGGGTTGCGGTGGGTTGGCGAAGCGGAGTGCGCGGAGGCCGTAGAGGAAGTAGGTCAGAATGAGGAGTGAAGGGGGCGTCACGCTGACGGCGAGCGCTGACCAGAAGGTGAGTTGTGGGGAAGCGCTTGTTTGCTCCAGCAGCCTGTCGACGACGACCATGAGCACGCTGGAGAGTGGCCAGAGGAGGGTGGATCGGTCGAGAGCGACCCAGAATGTTTCGCGGGTGACGCGCCAGCGGAGGATGCGGGCGGTGATCAGGCCGAGGAGCGCGATAAGCATTGAGAGGAAGGTGATGACGGCCCAGGCGGCGAAGAACATGAGCAATGCGATAACGGCGGCTTGCACGAGATCGCCGGTCACGAGTCCGAGTGTGAGTGGGATGAAGGCGAGGAGGATGGCCGCGAGCGCGGCGTTGACGATCCAGAGTGCGCCGGTGTTCTTGTTGAGGGGCGCGCGTCGCCACATGGCGATGGGGTGCAGGTGGGCGTCGAGGTAGACGCGGAGCATGGCGCGGAGGGAATAGTCGCTGGCGCGGTAGGTGTTGGAGCGCGATTCGGGGAGGGAGCCGGAGAGGGAGGCGCCGCACTCGGGGCATGGGAGAGTGGGGTCTGCGCGTGTGGCGTCGGCAAGGAAGGTGATGTCGTAGCCGCAGGAGGAGCAGAGGATGGGGAGGGGAGGGGTCATGCTTGTGAGGAAGTCGCTTTGGTAGGCGGAGCGTTGTGCGGCGCGGGTTTGGGGCGTGGGTAGTTGGCGAAGCGGAGCGCGCGGAAGCCGGTGTAGACGAGGATTTCGAAGGCGAGGAGTGGGATGAGGAAGTGGAGGAAGAAGAGCGCGGCTACGGGCGTGAGGAGGTGGGCGTTCGAGGCTGGATCGGGCGCGGCGATGTTGATGATGATGAGGAGGAGGGCGAGGAAGAGGAAGGGGCCGAGCCACCAGCCGATGGATGCGTGCGCGATGACGGCGAGCGCGATGTGGCGGTCGGTTCGCCAACCACGGCGGCGGGCGAAGAAGCGCAGGCCGAGTGACTCGATCGCGCAGAGGGTGTGGAGGATGAGGAGCAGGGCGCCGGCGATCAAGAGCCAACGAAAGCCTCTCTGGAGCGCGAGTGCGGGGCTTGCGCGGTGGAGGAGGGCGTTGATGATGCCGGGGAGGCCGTAGGCGGCGGGCCATGCGAAGGAGACGAGGAGGAGTGATCGGTTGAGGAGTTTTCGGTTGGCGCGGGAGTCGATGCGGACTTCGAACCATGCGCGATTGGGCGCGGTGACGACACGGGATGCGGTGTTCAAGAGGTTCGAGAGTGATTGGCGTCTTTGCCAGGGGCTGCCGTATCGGTGTTCGGGGAGGCTGGCGATCATGCGCAAGCCGCACTCGGGGCAGGGCGTGTTGACGTTTTGGCGGACAGATGGTTCGAGGGTGGTGATGTCGTAGCCGCAGGATTCGCAGAGGATGGCGTCGCGCGGGACCATCGGGTTCCGAAGGATATGAGCGGGGCGAGGGGGGTTCTGGGCCGGGGGTGGGGTATAGGGCTTGCCGTTGATCTTTGAACAGGTCTAAGGTTTGGGGTTGTAGATGGGATGTGACACGGAATCGGGGGGCGTGATGGAAGGCAGGAGTGAGGGTTTGGGACGCACGGACACGCATACGTTGTTTGGTGAGCGGGGGTTGCGCTGCACCAGGCAGCGGGTTGAGGTGTTTGAGGCGCTGATGGCGTCTTGTGAGCACCCCACGGCCGAGGAGCTGCACAAGATCGTGAACGAGCGCCCGCCGCTGAGCGGGGGGGAATGTTGTGAGGATGAGGGTGAGGAGTCGGGGGAGGGTCGGGTGAGTTTGGCGACGGTGTACAACACGCTGGATGCGTTGTGCCGAGTGGGGTTGGCGCGGCGGCTGGTGTGTGCGTGTGGTGGGGCGCGGTATGACGCGGATCTACGCGAGCACCTGCATGTGACGACGGAGGACGGGAAGGTTTTGGATGTCCCCGAGGATTTGGGGGGTCGGGTGCTGGAGCGGATTCCTGCGGAGGCGCTGCGGGAGGTGGGTGAGCGTTTGGGGGTGAAGATCCGGCGTGTTCGGGTGGAGTTTGAGGGGGAGCGGGTGGGTGGTTGTTCGGGGGAGTGAAGTGGGCGCGTGATGGGGTCGATAGGGGGGGAGCGGCGCGTATCCGGGGCTGGGCGCCGCAATGGAGCCTGCTTCATGCATACGGGTCAGAGCCGTCGACGCCATGATCGCTTCGTCGTACCTCCGATGTACACGCCGATTTCGGTGCGGACGCTGGATGAGGACGTGTTTCGGTGGGAGGGGCACGCGTATGACATCAGCGAGGGCGGTTTGCAGTTTGAGTGCGATCGCGCGTTCTCGCCGGGTTCGCAGCTGGCGCTGAAGATCGAGCTGCCGGGTGTGGGTCTGACGGCGCAGCAGATGCGCGGCGCGTCGGGCCTGCCGGTGTTCGTGATGGGGAACGTGGTGTGGCTCGAGGACGAGGATGAGCCGGGACCGGCGCGGATGGCGCTGGCGATCACGCGGTTTGCGCGCGCGGGCGATCGGGAGCGGCTGATGGGCCGGCTCGACAGCGGGTTCTTCCTGCGTCGGGTGGCGTAACTCCCGGAAGAGCTTCTGGACATCACGAGCGCTGGTCGATGTGAGCGCGTGCGCCTGGGCGCTATGGCGTCATGGCGCGATGGCGGTCGAGGATCGTGCGCGCTGCTGCGTGCGCATCTTCGGGGGAATCGAGGATGAGCTCTGCGAGATCGGTGTAGAGGGGGTCGCGCTGCGCGAGGAGTGTGGGGATCTCGTCGAGGGGCGATGCGCCATGGATGGCGGGGCGGTCGGCGAGTTGGTCGGGATCGGAGGCGAGACGGGCGCGGAGGGTGTCGGCGGGGTAGCGGAGATAGACGAGGAGCGCGTGTCGGGCGCGGCGCGCTTCTCTGAGGAGTTGTTCGGCTGGTGGTGAGGTGGGCGTGCCGCCGCCGAGGGCGATGACGCGGGTGGGGAGGAAGAGTGTGTTGGAGAGGGCTGTGGATTCGGCGTCGCGGAAGGCGGCTTGGCCGAGGGTTGCCCATGCGCTTGAAGTGGAGGGCTGGTTGAGGAGGGCGAGGGTTTCGTGGTCGAGGTCGGTGCGGGGGAGGTTGGTGAGTGTGGAGAGGAGTTTGGCGAGGGTGGATTTTCCGGAGGCGCGCAGGCCCATGAGGACGATGTGGGGCGCGCTCTGGTTCATGGGGGGATCAGGAGAAGCGGGAGACGAGTTCGAGGATGCGGGGCTGGTTGGGGTTGAGTTTGAGTGAGCGTCGGAGCGCGTCGAGGCCTTCGTTGCGGAGGTCGCGGTCTTTCTGTTGGGAGAGGAGGTATTGGTTGAGGAGGACGACCCCGACGCCGTTGAGCGCGGGGTAGTGGTTGGGGTCGGACCGTGCGGCGTTGCGGAAGGAGGCGAGGGCGTCGTCGTAGCGGCGGAGACGGAAGAGGGCGGAGCCGCGGCGCTCGTAGGCGAGGGCGGAGGGTTGGAGCGCGACGAGACGGTCGAGTGTGTTGAGCATTTCCTCGTAGCGGTTGATGCGTGAGAGGGAGTCGGCGAGGTTGAGGAGGAGTTGGGGAGTGAGGGCCATGAGGTCGGCGGCCGCTTCGTACTGGGAGACGGCTTCGGCGTGGCGGTTGAGAGCGGCGTAGACGGCGCCGAGGTTGACGCGGGACGGGCCGTGGGCTGCGTCGGAGGCCGCGGCTCGTTCGGCGTAGGGGAGTGCTTGTGCGGGTTCGGCGAGCTGGAGGTATGCGGTGGCGAGGTTGAGGTTTGCGTCGCGGTCGTTGGGGTTGATGGAGAGTGCGCGGAGGTATGCGCGGACGGCTTCGGAGAGTCGGTTGAGGAGTTGGAGGACGAGGCCGTGGTTGTAGGCGACGTGGAAGTTGGAGGGTTCGAGTCGTCCGGCTTCGCGGTATGAGGCTTCGGCGGCGCTGTAGTTGCCCTGGTCCTTGTGGATGTCGGCCATCTTGACGTATGCGGTGGAGAGGGTGGGGTTTTCGCGGATGGCGAGCGCGAGTTGTGCGAGGGCTTCGGCGACGCGGCCTTCTTCGATGAGGGCGTCGGCCTGGGAGACGCGGGCGGAGGTGTCGGGGGCGGGAGGGAGTTCGGTGTCGGTGCGCGACCAGAGGGAGCAGGCAGGGAGTGAGAGGCAGAGGGAGGAGAGGATGAGGAAGCGGGTGAGAGTGGGTGTGCGCATGGGTGTGATTCCCGCGGGGTTGAGGCCGAGGTGATGGGTACGGCGCGCGTGTGGGCGCGGTTCGGGAGTGGGCATTATGCCCGTGTGGAGGAGGATCGGCGTTTGGGGGCGGGAGTGGTGAGGAAGGATCGGAGGAGTTCGAGATTCACGGCGTCCCAGGGGCGGCCGGAATCGTGATCATCCTTGGGGGTTTCGAGGATTTTGGGGATGTCGCGGAGGGCCGGGTGATTGGAGAGGGCGCGGAAGCCTTCGGCGCCGAGGTGGCCCAGGCCGATGTGCTCGTGTCGGTCTTTGTGGGAGGCGAACGGGGTTTTGGAGTCGTTGAAGTGTGCGACCTTGATGGTTCCGGCGCCGCAGAGGGATTCGAAGGAGGCGAGGGTTTCGTTGACGGTGTCTGGGGTGCGGACGTCGTGGCCGAAGGCGAGTGCGTGGCAGGTGTCGAAGCAGAAGGCGATGCGTTTCTCGGCTTCCTTGGGGATGCGTTCGAGGAGGAGGTTTCGGATGGTGGCGAGGTCTTCGAAGGGGCCGCCGAGGTTGGAGCCGCCGCCGACGGTGTTCTCGATGCAGATGACGGTGTTGTAGCCGGCGGTGTCTTTGAGGAGTGTGGTGTAGGCGTCGGCGATGCGTTTGAGTCCGGCGTCGACGCCGGAGCCGGTGTGGGCGCCCGGGTGGGAGACGAGGAAGGGGATGGAGAGGCGCTCGCAGCGTTCGATCTCGTCGCGCTGGAGGTTGAGGGATTTTTCCCAGAGTTCATCGTTGGGTGAGGCGAGGTTGACGAGGTAGGAGTTGTGGGAGACGGTGCGGTCGGTCCAGTTGAGGGCGCGGAGCTGGCGGACCCATTCGTCGGCGTCGGCGTCGTCGAGAGGCTTGACCTTCCATTGGCGCTGGTTTTTGGTGAAGACCTGGACGGTGTCGAGGGTGAGTTCCTGTGCGGCGCTGAGCGCGTTGCACATGTTGCCGGCGATGGAGAGGTGTGATCCGAACATGGTGGGAGGGTAGGCGGTGGGGCGCGGGCGTTAGTGCGCGCGCGGGGGATCGGTGTCGGAGGGGGCGTTCTGGAGGTCGAGGAGGGTGGCGTGCTTCATGAGGGTTGCGGAGGCCGTGGCGGATGCGGCGATCCAGCCACGCCAGCCGTCGCGGAAGGATTGCTTGAGGATGAGCTGCTTGAGGAAGGCGCCGGTGGGGGAGGTGAGGAGTGAGAGGATGGAGGCGCGTCGGCCTGTGTTAAGGAGCGAGCGTGCGGAGGTGCGAGCGTGGTCGGCTTGTTTGCGGAAGCAGTCGTGCGCATCGAGGAAGGAGTCGTGTCGGAGGTCGCCCTGGAGGCGCGCGACGGCTGAGGGGGAGGGGTTGAGGAGGTCGAGTCGGTCGTGTGGGTCGAGGCCGGTCCAGCGCGCGGCGTCTTTGCGGACGAGACGGAGGCGCCATTCGGGTTGCCAGGCGTGGTGGAGCCAGGCGCCTCGGAAGAAGACCTTGCGGTTGAGTTCGTAGGCGCGGACGGAGGGGTTGTCGGAGGTGATGGCGGCGCGGATGGAGGAGGCGAGAGGTGGGGTGAGGGATTCGTCGGCGTCGAGGGCGAGGATCCAGGGCTGGGAGCATGAATCGAGGGCGCGTTGCTTGGTGGCGACGTGGCCTTGCCACTGGATGTGATGGACGGTGGCGTTGGCGCCGGCGAGGATGGCGAGCGTGTTGTCGGTGGAGCCGGAGTCGAGGGCGATGATTTCGGAGGCGAGGGGCGCGACGGAGTCGAGTGTGCGGGCGATGGTGGCGCCGCTGTTTTTGCAGACGATGGCGATGGAGAGTGGGAGCGGGCCCGACATCGGCGCGCGGGGTTATTGCAGGTTGACGGGCATGACGACGTAGAGGAAGTCGGGGCCTGCGCGGAGGAGGCCGGGCTTGTTGGGGGCTTTGAGTTCGAAGGTGACGTCCTCGTCGGCGATGACCTTGAGGGCTTCGGTGATGAAGCCCGGGTTGAAGCCGATGGTGATGGGCTCGCCGTTGTAGGTGGAGAGGGGGACCTTGATCTCGGCCTCGCCCATTTCGGGCGCGCGGGAGGAGAGGTTGAGGTTGTCGTTGTCGAGTGCGAAGCGGACGCCTCGGGATTCCTCGTTGGTGAGGAGGGCTGCGCGGCGGACGCCGGACATGAGGGTTTCGCGGTTGAAGGCGGCTTTCTTGTCCTGGTCCTTGGGGATGACGTCGTCGTAGTTGGGGAAGGAGCCTTCGACGAGGTTGGAGGCGAGGACGGCGCGTGTGGGGTCGCCCTCTTCACCGAAGGCGAAGACGATCTGGTTGTCGACGAGCGCGACGCGGACGGATTGTTCAGGGTCGCGGATGAGTTTGAGGACGAGGTTGAGGGCCTTGGTGGGGATGATGCAGGAGGTGGGCTCCTTGGGGAGGTCGGCGGCGCCGGAGAGAGAGGAGCGCGCAAGTGCGAGTCGGCGGCCGTCGGTGGCGACCATCTCGAGCTTCTTGCCTTCGCGCTTCAGGAGTACGCCGTTGAAGGCGTAGCGGGAGAGTTCGCGCGCTGCGGCGAAGATGGTGCGGGAGATGAGGTGCGCGAATTCGCCCGCCGGGAGGGAGAAGGGGCCTTTGGAGGAGGCGGGGAAGTCGGGGATGGGAGGGAAGTCTGCGGGAGGGAAGCCGAAGATCTTGAAGCGTGCGTCGGCGCCTCGGATGACGCAGGAGTCGGCGTCGGCTTCGAGGGTGAGGGTGGCTTCGGACTCTTCGGCCTGGACGATGGCGCGGAGCTTGTCTGCGGGGATGAGCGCTTCGCCGGACTTCTGGACGTCGACGCGGGTGATGGTGAGGCGGAGGGAGGCTTCGGCGTCGGTGCCGCAGAGGGTGAGTGAGCCGGCGCCGCCGGCGGCCTTGGCTGCGGTGAGTTTGACGGCGGTGAGCTGTGGCCTTGGGGTTCTGGAGGCGACGACGGAGGAGACGAGGTTGACGGCGTCGAGGAGGGCGGGACGGTCGCAGATGACTTTCATGGCGTGTAGAGCTCCGGGCGCGGGTTAGGGAACGATTCCCTGTCGCGCTCAACGGGGAGTGTATCAGGGGCGTACGGGGGGCGATATACAGTGGTTTGTTTGGAGGATGATAGGCAGAGGTGATTGGCGCGGTGTTTGCTTTGCGGGAACGGTGAGGGTCCGATACGCTGGGCGGTTGTTTGGTGCGGTTTCGGCCGTTCTTTGAGGTCGGCCGGGCGCGGTGTTTGTTGAGAACGGTATCCCCTGCGCGTGCGGGAGTGCGCGCGGGTTTTGGAGGCATTGCCCATGTCATTCGAGGCCGCGGTGCATACGCAGGCGATCGAGCTGGATCAGTTGTCGTTGGACATGTGCGCGGTGGCCGGGAGCGGCCATCCGTCGACGGCGATGTCTCTGGGTCACCTCGTGACGGTGCTGATGTTCCACACGATGCGTTGGAGCCCGGACCAGCCGGACTATCCGACGTCGGATCGTCTGGTGCTGTCGGAGGGTCACGCGTGCCCGATCGTGTACGCGGCGTGCGCGAAGCTGGGTGTGAAGTTCGGGAAGGACCCCGCGGCGCGGCGGTCGATGACGGTGGACGATCTGTTCACGCTGCGTTCCGCGGATTCGGCCGTGGACGGGCATCCGAACCCGATGGAGGGGTTCCCGTTCTTTGATGCGGCGACGGGTTCGCTGGGTCAGGGGTTGAGCGTTGCGGCGGGCGTGGCAGAGGCGGCGCGTCTGGATGGGACGGATCGTCGTGTGTACTGCATCATCGGTGATGGTGAGTCGCGCGAGGGGCAGATTGCCGAGGCGCTGGACTACATCGTCGATCGCAAGCTGTCGCACGTGCTTCCGATCTTCAACTGCAACGGGTACGGGCAGACGGACCGGGTGAGCCATCAGCAGTCTGCTGAGAAGATGGCGGCGCGTCTGACGGCCATGGGCTACGACGTGCGCACGATCGACGGGCACAGCCCGGAGGCGATCAAGAAGGCGTTCGATGAGTTTGTTGCGCTGCCGGACGCGGCTGAGAAGCCGATGGCGGTGGTGGCGAAGACGGTGAAGGGGTGGGGCAGCACCGTCATGCAGGGGAACGGGTGGCACGGGAAGCCGGCCGTGGGGGACGCGCTGGCGAAGGCCAAGGCGGAGCTGGATCAGCGTCGTGTGGAGCTGACGAGCAGCCTGGTGAGCACGGACTCGTTCACGATCCGTCCGCCCCAGCAGGCTGCTGCGAAGACGGAGATGATCGGGGAGCTTCCTCCGTTCACTGAGACGATGAAGCGGTACGACATGGAGTCGGTGGTTCACGCGGGCAAGCTGGCGACGCGGAAGGCGTACGGGGTGGCGCTGCGTGCGCTCGGCCACGTGAACTCGCGCGTGGTGGTGCTGGACGCGGACGTGTCGAACTCGACGTTCGCGGAGACGTTCCGGAAGGACGGCGCGCTCGCCCCGCGGTTCATGGAGTGCAAGATCGCGGAGCAGAACATGATCTCGGTGGCGGCGGGTCTTGCCGCGGCCGGGAAGATCCCGTTCTGCTCGACGTTCGCCAAGTTCGTGACGCGGGCGTACGACCAGATCGAGATGGCGATGAACTCAGGGGCGAACATCAAGATCGTGGGCTCGCACGCGGGGATCTCGCTCGCGGCGGACGGCCCGAGCCAGATGTCGCTGCCGGACGTCGCGTGGTTCCGGTCGCTCTCGACGGTGAAGGATCATCGCGGGAACCCCGGGTGCTACGTGCTGCAGCCGGCGGACGCGTACGCGGCGTATGCGCTCACGGAGGCGATGGCCGAGCATGAGGGCATGTGCTACATGCGGACGCTTCGTCCGGAGACGGAGTTCCTGTACAGCGAGGACACGGTGTTCAACCTCGGCGGGTTCGAGGTGCTGAACGAGGGTCGTGACATCCTGCTGGTCGCCGCGGGGTACATGGTGCACGAGGCGAACAAGGCGCTGGAGGCGCTGGATCGCGCGGGCGTGTCCGCCACGCTGGTGGACCTGTATTCGCTGCCGTTCGACGCGGACGCGTTGCTGGATCTGGCGAACGCGAACGGCGGGTACGTGGTGACGATCGAGGACAATTACGGCGCCGCGATGGGCTCGGCCGTTGCGGACGCGCTGACGGAGGCGGGGGACGCGTTCACGCTGAAGCAGATGTACGTGAAGCGGATTCCGAAGAGTGCGCGCGAGCCAGAAGAGGTGCTGGATATGTGCGAGCTGTCGTCGAAGCACATCGCGAATGCGGCCATGGTCATGCTGCAGGTTGGCGCGGTGTGATGCGGTTTCGGTGATCACGGTCGCGGTTTTCTGAAGAGGAGAGAGACATGAAGATGGTTTGCCGGTCGAGCGCTGGGGCGTGCGTTGTGGCATTGGGCGCGTGGATGGGCGGGGCGTGCGCGGGGCAGTCGATGACGCCGCCGTTCGACGTGAACTACGTGCTGACGGACCTTGGGGGTGTGCCGGGCGTGCCGGGGCCGTACGGCGGGCTGACGCTGGACCCGAACGATCCGAACCGGTTGCTGATCGGTGGGTTGGCGAACCAGAACGGCGCGGGGATCTATGCGATCGAGGTGGAGCGGACGTGCGATCGGATCACGGGGTTCGTGGGCACGGCGGAGCGGATCGCGGATGCGCCGAACATTGATGGGGGGCTGGTGGCGCATCCGTCGGGGGTGCTGTTCTTCACGCGGTACAGCATGAACGAGCTGGGGCAGATCCGTCCGGGCAGCGCGATGATGGACAAGACGACGGCGCTGGGGCCGCTGGGTGTGTCGGCGAGCGTGGGGACGTGTCAGATCGTGCCGCCCGGCTTGCCCGGGGCGGGGCAGCTGAAGGTGATCTCGTACAACGCGTCGGCGTGGTACACGCTGACGCTCGTGCCGGACGGGACGGGGTTGTTCGACGTGACGGGGGCTTCGGGCGCGACGGCCATTCAGGGAGGGCCTGAGGGGACGGTGTACGTGCGCGCGGGATCGCCCAACTTCCCTGCGGCGAGCGTGCTCGTGTCGGAGTGGGCGGCGGGGCTGGTGTCGACGTACGAGGTGGATGCGAACGGGGATCCGGTCCCGGCGACACGGAGGGAGTTTGTGTCGGGGCTGAGCGGCGCGGAGGGCGCGCACGTGGACTCGTCCACGGGGGATTTCCTGTTCTCGACGTTCGGTGGGGGTGATCGCGTGATCGTGGTTCGGGGGTTCAACGCGCCGTGTCCTGGGGACGCGAACAACGATCAGCGCGTGAACTTCACGGACCTGAACCTGGTGCTCGGGTTCTTCGGGCAGAGCGCGCCGAACATCCCGGGGGACGTGAGTCAGGACTGCGTCGTGAACTTTCTGGATTTGAACATCGTGCTGAGCGCGTTCGGCGTGGACTGCACGGCGCCGTGATCTCGGGGTCGGCTTGCGTCGCGCGGCTCAGAGGGGCGGCACGGCGCGGAAGACCCAGAGGACGGCGATGGTGATGATGATGAAGAGTGCGGCGCTGACTTGGAACGCGCGGTCGCGCGTGGCGAGTTCGGTGGGGTCGTCGTATTGGCCGCGTTCGACCATGACGATGGCGCGGAGGATGCAGTAGGTGACGGGGATGATGGTGAGCCAGAGGAGGTTGAATCCTTTGATGTAGTCCTCGGCCTTGGTCTGGATGTATGCGGCGTAGCCCATGAGGGTGGCGACGCCGGTGACGACGACGGCCATCTGGAGGAGTGTGTCGGTGTATGCGGCGTGGACGGGGCGGTGGAGTGCTGCGGGTGAGAGGTCGGTGGCGCCGGGGACGGGCGCGAGGGTGCGGCGCTCGCCGAGGCGTTTGCCGAAGGAGAGGAACATGGCGAGGAAGAGGGTGATGTTGAGGAGCCAGACGGAGGGCATGATGCCGACGGCCCAGCAGCCGGCCATGACTCTGAGGACGAAGCCCAGGGAGAGGCTTATGACGTCGGCGATGACGAGGTGCTTGGAGAGTGCGCTGTAGAGGGCGACGTTGCCTGCGTAGAGGGCGAGGGCGGCGAGCACCCAGGGTCGCGGGCTGACGGCGGCCTGGACGGGGGGCTCTGCGGGGAGGAGGCAGGCGCCGGCGACGGCGAGGATGAGGAGTGAGATGGAGAGGAGCCAGGCTTGCGGGACGGAGACGGCGCCGGAGGCGATGGGGCGGTTGCGCTTGCGTGGATGGAGGCGGTCTGCTTCGCGGTCGAAGATGTCGTTGATGATGTAGCAGGCGCTGGAGGTGATGGCGAAGAGTGCGGCGGTGAGGACGGCGGGCCAGAAGACACTGTCGATGGAGCGTCCGGCGTGCGCGAGGTCGCGCAGGCCGTAGAACGGGCCGATGAGGACGAAGGCGCTCTTGAGCCACTGCTTTGGTCGCGCGAGACGGAGGATGGGGATGAGGAGTCGTCCGGGGGGGGGAGTGCGCGGGCCTTGGGTGGAGGGGATCGTGCCCGTCATGTCGAGCGGGGCTCCGTGGCGGGCTTCTCGGCGATGGCGAGGTACTGGAGGCGCCGGCCGAAGAGGAGGTTGACGATGGGCGGGTAGAGGTTCATGGAGAGACGTTCTTCGACGAGACGGAGGGATCGGGAGGAGAAGTGGGTGCGCCACTGCGCGGGGGTGAAGTATCGGAAGAGGCAGGGGACGCCGTAGGGGGCGTTGGCGGCCCAGTCGATGAGGGAGATGCGTTGCTGGGCGAGGAGGGCTTGGGGGGCGTGGTCTTTGATGATGAGGAATCGCTTGGTGATGCGCGCGGCCTCGTCGAGGAGTCGGTCGGGGTCGGGCTCGTGATGGAGGACGTCGGCGAGGATCACGGCGTCGAAGGTGTTATCGGCGAAGGGGGCGGTGCGTCCGTCATATGCGGTGACGGGGATGGCTTCGCCGTCGCGCCGGACGCGTTCGAGACCTTCTACGACGAGACGGCGGGAAGGATCGGCGTCGGCGAGGGCCTTTGCGAGCGTGCCGAAGCCGCAGCCGATATCGAGGACGCGGGCGTCGTGGGGGAGGTGGGGGAGGATGGCCGAGACGAGCGCGCGGGTGCGCGACTCGTAGATCGGTCGGTGGAGTGAACGCATGATTTGCTTGAGGGGCCCGACCGACACGGCCCGATGATATCGTGCGTTCCGGGGCTGTTATTGAGGGTTCGGCGCGAACGGAGCGATGCAGATGGGTTCGAGTGGAGGTCGCTCGGCGTGGGGGGGGTGGATCGCGTTGTGCGGGTTGTTTCTTGCGCTGACGGTCCCGGTGGTGCTGAGCGGTCGTGTGGGGACGAGCGAGTCGGGGGACGAGCTGCATTACCACCTACCGGTGATCCGGACGTTTGCGACGACGTGGCCGGATATCGATGTGCAGCGGTACAACTCGGCGACGACGCCGGGGTATCACGTGGTGATGGGGTGGGTGTGGCGGGCGACGGGGGAGCCGGGACGCGAGGCGCCGAGGATGCCGATGGAGGCGGGCCCGGGAGGGGTTCCCCCTGAAACGACGTTGAGCGCGGAGGAGCGCGGCGCGTTCGACGCGTACCTGCGCGATGTGCTGGCCATGCGGTTGTTGAATGTGGTGTTTGGATTGGGCGCGGTGAGCGTGGTGTGGTGGGGTGCGCGGAGGCATTGTGGGGGCTGGGGCGCGGCGGGGCTCGCGCTGCCATTTGCGTGCAGCCCGTACGTGGTGAGTTCGTCGATCTGGCTGACGACGGACAACATCGCGTGGGCGTGTGTGCTCGGGGCGCTGGTGGTGGCGTGGGGTGTGCGGACGAGCGTGGGGAGCGCGATGGGCGCGGGCGCGCTGGCGTGTGTTGCGGTGCTGATGCGGCAGATCCACGTGTGGGTGGCGGGGCCGATCGGGTTGGGGGGGGCGCTGGCGAGCCCGCTGGCGATGTGGGGGCCGAGGGTGTGGAGGAGGATGCGGGAGGGTGAGCACGGGTCGTGTGGTGCGCTGATCGCGTCGGGGTTGGCAGCGTTGGCGCCGCTGTTGATTGTGGGCGCGTTTGCGTGGCATTGGGGGGGACTGACGCCGCAGTCGGAACGGATCAGGTCGATTCTCGCGGGGGGGATCAACCCTGCGGCGCCGGCGTTCGCGCTGCGTGTGTTCGCGTGCTACGGCGCGTTCTTTGTGCCGCTGGTGTTGCGGCGTGGTGAGGGG